>NZ_CP010836.1:2400000-3600000 GCF_000935025.1 Sphingomonas hengshuiensis | reverse complement strand
GATGGCGGCGCGATCGTGCTGAGCGCGGCGCAGGCGGTGGATGCGGCGCGCAGCATCGTCAACCTCAGCGGCAGCATCGCGGCGACCGGGGTCGGCACGGTCGGCGGCACGGTGGTGCTCACCGGCGGCGATATCACGCTCGCCGGGGCATCGATCGACGTCTCGGGCACCGCCGGCGGCGGCAGCGTCCGGATCGGCGGCGATGCGACAGGCGGCGGCACGCTCGCGCATGCCGATACGCTGCGTGTCGATGCCGCCAGCACGATCCGCGCCGACGCCACCGCCGGCGGCGATGGCGGCACGATCGTGCTGTGGTCCGATAGCCACACCGCGTTCGCCGGCACGATCTCGGCGACCGGCCGCACCGGCGGCGATGCCGAGGTCTCATCGAAGGGCCGGCTCGATTACACCGGCACCACCGATCTCACCGGCGCGACGTTCGGCACGCTGCTGCTCGATCCGTACAACCTTACGATCTCGAACGGTACGAGCACGACCGGCGGCGGTTTTACCGCCAATGGCAATGACAGCATCCTCAACGCCACAACGCTGTCGACCGCGCTCGCCACCGCAAACGTCACCGTCTCCACCGGCAGCAGCGGCACCCAGGACGGCACCATCACCGTGGCGGCGCCGATCAGCTGGAGCAGCGGCAGCACGCTGACGCTCAGCGCGGCGAACTCGATCGCGGTCAACGCTGATATCACGGCAGGTGGTGCGGGCGGCGTCATGCTCAATTGGAACACCGCCAGCGGCGATCTCACCTTCGCGCAGGGCGCGAGCCTGAGCTTTACCGGCAGCGGGGGGAGCCTGAGCGTCAACGGCAGCGCGTATACGTTGCTCTACAGCATGGCCGAGGTCGATGCGATCGACACGACCGGTCTGGCCGGCAACTATGCGCTGGCGCGGGATCTCGACGCGAGCGGGACGAGCTACACCCAGGCGCTGGTCGCAACCGCGGACACGAGCCCGTTTACCGGCACGCTGGAGGGACTTGGTCACACCCTTTCCAACCTCACGATTGCATCGACCGGGGACTTTGCAGGGTTGATCGGGGCGCTCAGCGGCACGGTGCGCGACATCGGCATGGTCGGCGGCACTGTCAGCGGCCGATACCAGGTCGGCGGGCTGGTCGGGTACAATCGCTCCGGGACGGTGCGCAACGCCTATGCCACCGGAACGGTCGGCGGCACCTTTTATGTCGGCGGGCTGGTGGGGTTCAACTCAAGCGGCACGGTAAGCAGTGTCCACGCCACCGGGGCGGTCAGCGCACTTGGATATCTCGGTGGCCTGGTCGGCTACAACAATTCCGGCACGGTGCGCGACGCCTACGCAACCGGCACCGTCTCCGGCGCGACCTATGCCGGTGGTCTGGTCGGCTATAACAATTCCGGCACGGTGGGCGACGCTTACGCGACCGGCACTGTCTCCGGCCCGATATATGTCGGTGGGCTCGTCGGACTCAATTACCGTGGAAGCGTCAACAACGCCTATGCGACTGGTGCGGTCAGCGGCTCGGGCGGTGCGACCGGCGGTCTCGTCGGAATGAATGATGCCGGCGGAACGATCAGCAATTCCCATGCAACGGGCGCGGTCAGCGGCGGTGGTGACAGGATCGGTGGGCTGTTGGGCGACAACAACTTTGGCACCGTGTCCAACGTCTATGCCGTCGGCGCGGTCACCAGCACGGCGAATTACGTTGGCGGCCTGGTCGGATTCAACGCCGGCACGGTGAGCAACGCGTATGCCACCGGTGCGGCCAGCGGCGTCAATCATGTCGGCGGCCTGGCGGGCTATGTCTATGGCACGCTGAGCAATGTCTACGCCACCGGCGCGGTGCGCGGCACCGGCGGCCGCGTCGGCGGTGTCGCGGGCGAGGCGTACGGCCTTTTGAGCAACGTTTACGCAACCGGCGCGGTCAGCGGCACGAACAACCAGATCGGCGGGATCCTGGGCGCCAATTCGGCCAGGATTGCCAATGGCTATTGGGACAGCCAGACGACCGGACAAACCGCCGGAATCGGCCGCGATTCGAACAGCCAAGCGGTCACGTCGCTCACCACGCAACAATTCCAGAACGGCGACGCGTCCGCGCTGGGTGGCGCGTTTTCCGGCGGGTCGGCTGGGCTCTATCCGTACCTCAGCAGCTTCTTCCCCAACGGGGTGCAGGCGATCTCCGGCACCGCGACCACCGCCAGCGGCGCGGCCGCGTCCGCCGCGCAGGTTGGGCTCTATGCGGCCGGCGCGGCGCTGGGGAGCGGCACAATCTCGACCGGCGCCAACGGCTATTATTACACGATCGTGCCCACCGGCACCCTCACCGGCGCCACCACCGTCCTCGGCACGACGCTGACGCTGGCGGGTACGTCGACCGCGAGTGGAATCGCCTATGCCGACGGGCTGACGCGCGACGCCAACGGCAATCTCTCCGGGCTTTCCGTGGTCGGGGGCCGCCAGAGCTTCACCACCGGTCTCACGACGCTGACGGCCCTGTCGGCCAGCGCGGCGGCGCCCTTCGGCGCGTCCTATGCCAACCTCGCCAGCACGCTCGCGTCCACGCCGACGACGATCACCGCTGGCGGCGGGTTCGCGATCGATCGGGCGATAGCGTCGCTCGTGGACCTGGCGATTGCCAGCAATGGGGCGCTGACGCTGGATGCATCGATCGACCTCGGCGCGAATGCCTTGTCGCTCACCACGGGCAGCGGCGCCATCACGCAGGCGGCCGGAACCGCGATCACCGCCGGTACGCTGACGGGCAGTGCCGGGAGCGTCGCGCTGACCAATGCGGGCAACGCGATTGCCACGCTCGACGGCTTTACCGCGGCCGGAAGCTTTGCGCTGACCGACAGCGTCGCGCTGACGCTCAGCGGCGTGATCACCGCGCAAGGTGCGGTCACGCTGGCGACGACCGACGCGTTCGTGAACACGCGCGGCTCGGACGCGATTGCCGCGTCGCAATGGACGATCTACTCGGCGACCTCCGGCGGCAACATGTTCGGCGCGCTCGACAGCGGCAACCTTGCGATCTGGGGCACCGCCGCGGGTGCAACGCTCAGCGCGTCGGGCAACCGCTATGTCTTCGCCGAAGCGGCGGGCGCGCTGACCTTTACCCCGAGCGCGACGAACAAGACCTACGGCAATGCCCTGACGATCGGAACGGTCGAAGGGGCGAATTTCACCGTTGCCGGCTACCGGCCGGGCGTGGCGGGCGCCTATCGCGCCGACAGCGCCGCCAGCGCGTGGAGTGGCACGCCGGTGCTGGCCTCGACCGGCAGCGCGGCAGCTGCGGTCGTCAAGCCGGGCGGCTATGCCATCACCCTGTCGGGCGTGAGCGGGATCAACGGCTACACCGTCGATGCTTCGGCCACCGGCGTACTGACAATCGACCAGCGGCCCGTGACGGTGACCGCCGATGCCCTGTCGCGCCTCTATGGCGACGCCAACCCGGCGCTGAGCTATGCCAGCACGGCGCTCGGCGCCGGCATCGCGCTGAGCGGCAGCCTTGCTACCAACGCGGTCGCGACCAGCAATGTCGGCGGCTATGCGATCACCCGCGGTACGCTGAGCGATGCCGCCAATGGCAATTATGCGCTGACCTATGTCGGTGCTGATCTGAGCGTGGCGCAGCGCCCGGTGACGGTCACTGCCGATGCCCTGTCGCGCCTCTATGGCGACGCCAACCCGGCGCTGAGCTATGCCAGCACGGCGCTCGGCGCCGGCATCGCGCTGAGCGGCAGCCTTGCTACCAACGCGGTCGCGACCAGCAATGTCGGCGGCTATGCGATCACCCGCGGTACGCTGAGCGATGCCGCCAATGGCAATTATGCGCTGACCTATGTCGGTGCTGATCTGAGCGTGGCGCAGCGCCCGGTGACGGTCACTGCCGATGCCCTGTCGCGCCTCTATGGCGACGCCAACCCGGCGCTGAGCTATGCCAGCACGGCGCTCGGCGCCGGCATCGCGCTGAGCGGCAGCCTTGCTACCAACGCGGTCGCGACCAGCAATGTCGGCGGCTATGCGATCACCCGCGGTACGCTGAGCGATGCCGCCAATGGCAATTATGCGCTGACCTATGTCGGTGCTGATCTGAGCGTGGCGCAGCGCCCGGTGACGGTGACCGCCGATGCCCTGTCGCGCCTCTATGGCGACGCCAACCCGGCGCTGAGCTATGCCAGCACTGCGCTCGGCGCCGGCATCGCGCTGAGCGGCAGCCTTGGCACGGCGGCAGTCGCGACCAGCAATGTCGGCGGCTATGCGATCACCCGCGGCACGCTGAGCGATGCCGCCAATGGCAATTATGCGCTGACCTATGTCGGCGCCGACCTGAGCGTGGCGCAGCGCCCGGTGACGGTCACTGCCGACGCCCTGTCGCGCCTCTATGGCGACGCCAACCCGGCGCTGAGCTACGCCAGCACTGCGCTCGGCGCCGGCATCGCGCTGAGCGGCAGCCTTGCTACCAACGCGGTCGCGACCAGCAATGTCGGCGGCTATGCGATCACCCGCGGCACGCTGAGCGATGCCGCCAATGGCAATTATGCGCTGACCTATGTCGGTGCTGATCTGAGCGTGGCGCAGCGCCCGGTGACGGTCACTGCCGATGCCCTGTCGCGCCTCTATGGCGACGCCAACCCGGCGCTGAGCTATGCCAGCACTGCGCTCGGCGCCGGCATCGCGCTGAGCGGCAGCCTCGGCACGGCGGCGGTCGCGACCAGCAATGTCGGCGGCTATGCGATCACCCGCGGCACGCTGAGCGATGCCGCCAATGGCAATTATGCGCTGACCTATGTCGGCGCCGATCTGAGCGTGGCGCAGCGCCCGGTGACGGTGACTGCCGATGCCCTGTCGCGCCTCTATGGCGACGCCAACCCGGCGCTGACCTATGCCAGCACTTCGCTCGGCGCCGGCATCGCGCTGAGCGGCAGCCTCGGCACGGCGGCGGTCGCGACCAGCAATGTCGGCGGCTATGCGATCACCCGCGGCACGCTGAGCGATGCCGCCAATGCCAATTATGCGCTGACCTATGTCGGCGCCGACCTGAGCGTGGCGCAGCGCCCGGTGACGGTGACCGCCGATGCCCTGTCGCGCCTCTATGGCGACGCCAACCCGGCGCTGACCTACGCCAGCACTTCGCTCGGCGCCGGCATCGCGCTGAGCGGCAGCCTTGGCACGGCGGCGGTCGCGACCAGCAATGTCGGCGGCTATGCGATCACCCGCGGCACGCTGAGCGATGCCGCCAATGGCAATTATGCGCTGACCTATGTCGGCGCCGACCTGAGCGTGGCGCAGCGCCCGGTGACGGTGACCGCCGATGCCCTGTCGCGCCTCTATGGCGACGCCAACCCGGCGCTGACCTATGCCAGCACTTCGCTCGGCGCCGGCATCGCGCTGAGCGGCAGCCTTGGCACGGCGGCAGTCGCAACCAGCAATGTCGGCGGCTATGCGATCACCCGCCGCACGCTGAGCGATGCCGCCAATACCAACTATGCGCTGACCTATGTCGGCGCCGACCTGAGCGTGGCGCAGCGCCCGGTGACGGTGACTGCCGACGCCCTGTCGCGCCTCTATGGCGACGCCAACCCGGCGCTGAGCTACGCCAGCACTGCGCTCGGCGCTGGCATCGCGCTGAGCGGCAGCCTTGCTACGAACGCGGTCGCGACCAGCAATGTCGGCGGCTATGCGATCACTCGCGGCACGCTGAGCGATGCCGCCAATGGCAATTATGCGCTGACCTATGTCGGCGCCGACCTGAGCGTGGCGCAGCGCCCGGTGACGGTGACCGCCGATGCCCTGTCGCGCCTCTATGGCGACGCCAACCCGGCGCTGACCTACGCCAGCACTTCGCTCGGCGCCGGCATCGCGCTGAGCGGCAGCCTTGGCACGGCGGCAGTCGCAACCAGCAATGTCGGCGGCTATGCGATCACCCGCCGCACGCTGAGCGATGCCGCCAATACCAACTATGCGCTGACCTATGTCGGCGCCGACCTGAGCGTGGCGCAGCGCCCGGTGACGGTGACTGCCGACGCCCTGTCGCGCCTCTATGGCGACGCCAACCCGGCGCTGACCTATGCCAGCACTGCGCTCGGCGCTGGCATCGCGCTGAGCGGCAGCCTTGGCACGGCGGCGGTCGCGACCAGCAATGTCGGCGGCTATGCGATCACCCGCGGCACGCTGAGCGATGCCGCCAATGCCAATTATGCGCTGACCTATGTCGGCGCTGATCTGAGCGTGGGGCAGCGCCCGGTGACGGTGACTGCCGACGCCCTGTCGCGCCTCTATGGCGACGCCAACCCGGCGCTGAGCTATGCCAGCACTTCGCTCGGCGCCGGCATCGCGCTGAGCGGCAGCCTTGCTACGAACGCGGTCGCGACAAGCAATGTCGGCGGCTATGCGATCACCCGCGGCACGCTGAGCGATGCCGCCAATGGCAATTATGCGCTGACCTATGTCGGTGCTGATCTGAGCGTGGCGCAGCGCCCGGTGACGGTCACTGCCGATGCCCTGTCGCGCCTCTATGGCGACGCCAACCCGGCGCTGAGCTATGCCAGCACGGCGCTCGGCGCCGGCATCGCGCTGAGCGGCAGCCTTGCTACGAACGCGGTCGCGACCAGCAATGTCGGCGGCTATGCGATCACCCGCGGTACGCTGAGCGATGCCGCCAATGGCAATTATGCGCTGACCTATGTCGGTGCCGATATGACCGTAGCGCAGCGCCCGGTGACGGTGACCGCCGACGCCCTGTCGCGCCTCTATGGCGACGCCAACCCGGCGCTGAGCTACGCCAGCACTTCGCTCGGCGCCGGCATCGCGCTGAGCGGCAGCCTCGGCACGGCGGCAGTCGCGACCAGCAATGTCGGTGGCTATGCGATCACCCGCGGTACGCTGAGCGATGCCGCCAATGGCAATTATGCGCTGACCTATGTCGGCGCCGACCTGAGCGTGGGGCAGCGCCCGGTGACGGTGACCGCCGACGCCCTGTCGCGCCTCTATGGCGACGCCAACCCGGCGCTGAGCTACGCCAGCACTTCGCTCGGCGCCGGCATCGCGCTGAGCGGCAGCCTCGGCACGGTGGCGGTCGCGACCAGCAATGTCGGCGGCTATGCGATCACCCGCGGCACGCTGAGCGATGCCGCCAATGCCAATTATGCGCTGACCTATGTCGGCGCCGACCTGAGCGTGGCGCAGCGCCCGGTGACGGTGACCGCCGACGCCCTGTCGCGCCTCTATGGCGACGCCAACCCGGCGCTGAGCTACGCCAGCACTTCGCTCGGCGCTGGCATCGCGCTGAGCGGCAGCCTTGCTACGAACGCGGTCGCGACCAGCAATGTCGGCAGCTATGCGATCACCCGCGGCACGCTGAGCGATGCCGCCAATGCCAATTATGCGCTGACCTATGTCGGTGCCGACCTGAGCGTGGGGCAGCGGCCGGTGACGGTGACCGCCGACGCCCTGTCGCGCCTCTATGGCGATGCCAACCCGGCGCTGACCTATGCGATCGACGGCCTGGTCAATGGCGACATGCTCACCGGAGCGCTCGCCACCGGCGCGACGGTCGCGAGCGGCATCGGAGGCTATGCGATCGGGCAGGGTAGCGTCGCCGCATCGGACAATTATGCCGTGCGCTATGTCGGCGCGATACTCACGATCACGCCGCGCGCGCTCGCGATCGTCGCGGACGATAAGACGCGACCATTCGGTGCCACCGATCCGGCCCTGACCTACCGGATCGGCGCGCGCGGGCTGGTCAACGGCGATTCGCTAACCGGCGCGCTCGCGACGAGCGCTACTTCGACCAGCGCTCCCGGGCTCTATGCGATCGTGCAGGGGACCCTCGCCGCGTCGCCCAATTATGCGATCGACTATACGCCGGGCACGTTCGCCCTAACCGCGGCGGTGCCCGACGTCGGTGGCAGTACGCCGCCCACCCCGCAGGTTGCGCCGCCGTCCGGTCTCGGCAGCAGTGTCGCACGCGACGGCTTTGCCGCCGACACCGCGCCCGAGAGCGATGATTCGACGCTCAGGGATGAAAGCCTGAACTTCAAGTGGACGATCGGATCCGAAGTCTGCCCAAGCGATCATGGCTGCGGCCCCGTTCCCGCGGCGGGAAAGCAGTGAGGCAGGCACGGATACACCAGAAATCGGCCGCCGCGGCGCGTTCGTCCGCCACGCCCTCGGATACAGGACCCCGGAACAGGCCGAACGGCATGGCCTAAACCCCTGTCCGCGAAAACGGGGGACCATCACCGCCGCGAGATGCGCGACTGCTTGCTGGCGGGCGGACGATCGCCGGGAAAATAGCGTCGCCGCAGACGAAGCCCGGTCGCCAAATCTCGATCGGTGCCCCGGGGGGAACAGAGAAAGGTGCGCGATGACGGCGTGCGTCGAAGGGCGCGTTCGGCTCTGGAAACACCGGAGTCGCGCGACCCCATCCGTGGCGCTCCATCGCTTCCCCAAGCAGGGTGGCGGCCGCTGCCGGCGCCTCTCCCCCGAAGCAATCCCGCCAACCAAGATCGAGCGCGCCGGCCAGCAAGCGCAGCTCAGGGTCGGCAAGATGGGCAAGCCTGCTGCTGCCAAGCTGCGCTCGGCTTTGCCGAACGACTTCCGCTGCCCGCCCTGCGGGGACCTCCATGTCGGCCAGCAACGCCGCAAGCCGCGCCTCGACCGTGGGAAGCGGTGGCGGGTTCTCGGCGACGACGGGGGGCATAGTCGGCGCTGGCGGGGGGGCTTGCGAGGGCTCAGGGGCGGTCGGCGGAACGATGGGATCAACGCGCTCCGGCGCCAAGCGGGCCCCGCTCGGCTCCGGCGTGACCGGGGGGCTTCGACGACGGGCGCGGCAGTTGGCTGGAATCCGGCGCGCAGCGCTTCGATCGGAAGCGCTGGCTCCGCGCGCTTGCGTTCCGCCGCGTTCCTGCCGCGCAGGATGAGTGTCAGACCCGCGACGATGGTGAGCACGCCGAGCGCATATAGAATGGCACTTCCCATGCTCTTTCCGGAGCCCCTCAGTCTTCCACCACCACCGATGCAGGCAGGACCACACGGCCCTGTACCTCGATCCCCGGATGAACCAGACCGGCAATTCGCCGCCCGCCCCCCGTCGCTCGCCCGCCGCTCAGCACATAGGCATAGCGGGCGCCTGTGGCGACACCGCCCGGCTCGGCCCAGATCACGGTCGCGTCCGTGGCGCTCGCGCGCAGTACGTCATCAAAATACCCGCGGATTACTTCGGCGGGCTGCTCGGGGTGGGCATCTATCCGTGAGATTTCGACGAATAGCGCGCCGACACGGCGAGTCGCCTCGGTCTCCTCGGCCAGAAACCCGTGCGCAAGCCGCTCTTCGCGACGCTGGTCGAGCAAGGCCGATTGTGCTGGCGTCACGTTCAACGCGGCGAGCAATCGGGCTTCCGATTCGGGCGGTTGCCGCGGCGGGGCGGATGCTGCGCTGGGCGATGGCGGCTCAGGCTTCGTGTAGGCTGGCTCGGCGCGGGGCGGGGGCGGGCGCTGCGCCTCGCAAAGAACCGCGTTTCGCAGTCCGTCGAGTTCCGCACGCAACCCGCGCACTTCCATGGCGAGCCGCTCTATTGCCTCGGTCGAGGCATGGCCTGCGTCTGGCATGGCAACGGCCGGCGCGGCACGGCGGCGACGTCGCCTGTCCCACAGAATCCACGCCAACGCCGCGCCAAGCAGCGCCCCTATCACTGCGATTGCGGCTGCAATCTGGGTCGGTGTCATGTTCGATTTACCCTCCAGACCGGCATTGACCGCCGGATCGCCGTGCGGCACGCAGGCGCCATTGTCCCGCGGCGCACGCACGTGCGCGCGATCGACCCGGCACGCCTCGCCGTCGTGCCCAGCCGCTCAGCGGGCGACCGGATCCGCGTGCAGGAGACGCGCGTCGATGCGGCGTTTCGATCGAAATGCTCGCCCGCGACGCATGCCGGCTCGGCCTGGGCCGCAGTCGCTCCGGCCAAGATGACGCTGATCGCGGCGCCGAACGACGGGCGAGTCACTCCCCCCCTCCCTGCGCAGGGAGCCCCAGCGCGCCTTCGGCGCTCGTCGCCCTGACCACCGAGGCGACGACACCGCCCTCGCCATCGTCACGAACGACCAGCCATTGCTCGCGCCAGTCCACGCCCTCGATCAGCCTTGGCTCACCAGGGACATAGTCGTGATCCTCCCAAGCGCTCGGGCCGGTGTAGATTTCAAGCGGGTCCTCCCACACCTCAGCGGGAAGTCGATCGGCCTTTAGGTAGGCACAGGTTGGTCCCGCCAGGTCCGGCACCAGCATCTCGACCGAATGTTCTGCGGTCACTCGCACGGCATAGCGGGGCGGGGCGGAGCGGAAGTGGATGCCACTTTTGCTTTCGGCGAGGTCGCTCAGCCGCAGCCCGCCCCAACTGGTGATCGACTTCGAGTCGGGCGGCGCCAATATCTGGACGGCAGGTTCGGACAGATCGTCCCAGCGGCTGCGCAGCAGCGCTTCGGCGAGTGGGAACGCCGCGCCGCGGCCCGAAAGGATCACGACCGGGTGCGCCACCGGGCCACCAGGCTCGCGGGCCAACATCTCCTCGGTCTTGGCGCGGATGGCGCTGCGGTGTTCGGCGTACATGCGGCAAACCAGCGCCGCCGCGATCACGCCGATCGCTGTCAGGTCCAGCGGATACTCCCCGCCCTTGGCGAGCCCAACCGCCGGCGGAATGCGTGTTTTCACAGCCAGTTCAGCCTCTCCGAACGCCTGGCGGAGCCGCTGCTCCACCGCGGCGCGCGTGGGGGCGTCGCGTTCGAACTCGCGGACGAGCTGGGGCAGGATCGGGTAGAGCAGTCCGTCGTCATATTGAAAGGCGCGGATCCAGGCGGAGAAGCGATGATCCTCCTGCGGGGTCTGGCGGGTATCGCGCTGGATCTCCTCGCGCAGCACGTCCGCGATCATCCTGGCAAAGGGCCGGCCCGCGAAATCCCGCGATATGTCGGACGCAACCTCGACGATCTCCTTGCCGAACTCGACAGAATCAACGCGGATGAGGGACAGGTCGGCGCTGCCGCCGCCCACGTCATAGATCAGCACGTGCACCGGCTCGCCGCTCCCCGCGAAGCGCGCGCTGAGCGTATAGGGCTCGGCGTCCACCCTGTCTGCGCTCGCGCCGGGCAAGCCCCGGAACACGCTGTTCGATTTCTCGATGACGAACAGCACGGGGGGCCAGCTCTCCCGCACGAAGTCACGCCGCAATCCCGCCGTGCCGCCGCTAGCCCGGACGCTCGACTTCGGCTCGGGGAAGCCGGCTGCCTCAAAGGCTGCGGTGAGCGCGCGGACGGAGGAATCGGAAAAATGCACCGGGCGTGTTGCGCGCAGCTCGGTACGCGGTCCGATCTTTGCGCAGACGACCGGGTGTTCTTCGATCAGCAGGCGGACCTGCGACAGGAAGACGCGCTGTAGCAGGCGCGGATCGACGTCTTCCGCACGTACCGCGCCGGTGCGGTGCCAAGCCTCCAGAATCGCCTCCCGGCTCGCCAAAGGATAGTCCTGCTCGTCGCGACTGACCCATTTGAAATCATCGAAGCAAAGGGCGTCGCCCGCGGCCAGGACCGCATCGGCGTCGTCGCCCACATGCCAGCAGCCCGCACGATCCAGTACGAGCGCCGTCGCCAGAAAGGGAGCGCCGGTGCTCGATGCGCTCGCAGCGCTGGCCAGCCCGATCGTGCGCAATTCGATCACGGCCGGCACCAGCTTCAGTTCGCGGCGGACTTCGACCCCATAGTCACCTGCCGACGCAGCGGTTTCCGTCGTCCCGACATCGACGCAAATCCGGCCGCGGAACGGCTCTTCGGCTACCACCGTCACGTTGGCTGAGAAGCTACGGCGCACCGGGGTTCCTTCGGCCGATGCGACCACTTCAACCTCGAGCGTCAACGGACCCGGGCTCAACGCTACGCCGGTGGCGACGCCAGTGTCGGTAAGCCATATCCGCAACTCGCCCGCCATGGCGGTCGGGCCGGGGGGCAGCGGGTCCGCCCAGCCGCGAGGCACGGGCAGTTCCATCCATTCCGCGTGCCGGGTCGGTCTCGCGCGCAGCGCCTTTATTCGAAGCGTCGTGCTGCCCGCGTTGCGCAGCGCCATGCCGATGCGCGAGCGGCGACCGGCCATGCCCTTCAACGGGCGCGCGAACTCGAGCGTGAGATCGGGTGGGCTCACCCGCCCGACCCGGCAGGGGACGCTGTCGATCGCTCCATTCCTGCCACCAAGTTCGAGCGCTGCCGGATGAAAGCCGTTCAGCTGCAACCATTCGGCATGATGCGTCTGAGTGGCGCGTGCCTCCACGGTGACGGTGGCGCGCGCGGGAACGAACTGCGCGGCCTGGGTGGCTGCTGCGCTCTGGCGCCCCCCTGCGAACATCACGGTGCGCTCCCGCGTCACGCGCGGCGGCGCCAGCTGCGCGTGATCGATCCACAATGCGCCGCCGTCGTTGCGCAGCCGCAGGCGCACCCATGCCGCGTCGCCCCTGATTTCCATCGCGTCGGCCAACAAAGGATCGAGCACGGACAGTAGCGGGGGCGGCTGATGAAAATGCTGGCGGGCCAGAGCGGCCGCGCCGGACCCGTGCCGCAACCCAGGCGGTTCGACGGTAACCGCGACGGCGGTCGGCGCACCTAACGCGTCCCGCATGTCGAGCTCGGAAAGCGCGTTGCAGTCGAGCAGGCCGGCCAGCGGCAGCGCATCGAGCAGGCTGTCGTCGCCGTCCCGCAATGCGAGCACCGCTCCGACGACGTCGGCATCCGGGTCCCCAGGCGGCACCCGCAGCAGGAACCGCCCGTCGCCGTCTCGTTCCAGCGTCACGTGGCGCGGTCGAAACGGCGTGCCGCAGGCCGTGCAGTACAGTCCGGCCGGGCTATCGCTCCACCCGCAATGATGGCAGGGCGCCATGGCTCCTACCGCTAGCCGCGCAGCCGGAAGAAGCCGCTACCCGCCGGCATTTCTTCCGTCCATTCGGAGAGCGTCGCATGGGCGTCCTGCATCGCCGCGGCGAGCCCGGGGTCCTTGTCTTCCCAGCCCGCGACCAGCGAGCGAAGCGTTGCCCGCCAGTTGCTGCCGCGAATCGGGCTGCTCGACTCTCGCGCCATCAACTCGAGCAGTAGCGCTATGCGCGCCAGGTCGCCGGTGCCGGGCTGCTCGGTCAGGCGCTGGGAGGTGCGGTCCTGAAGCTGAGCGACGATCGGCCCCCCGCCCGCCAGAGTGGTGATCGCGCGATTGAACCGACCGAGCTGGCGTTCCTGTTGTTCGAAACGCTCCACATGCACGTAGCTGAACTCATAGCCGAGCCCGTCCGGGGTGGCTCGCGGCGTGACGATGCCAAGCACCAGCGTTTTGGCGAGCAACTCCACTGCGGTGAGGCGGCGATAGACTTCCTCCTCGCTGAAGGGAGCCACATCGGTATATTTCTCGATGTCGAGCTCGGTGTGCAGCACGCGTTTCGCCGGGGCGCGTTCGGTGGTGTCGTCGCCGCGCAGATGGGGCAGATAGGCGAGGTTCCGATATTGCTCGATATGGGGCACCGCGGCGAGCGGGAACCCGGCCATCTCCGCCTCGAAATAGACAACGTGCGGCTGCCCGTCGCTTCGCGACAGATGGTCGATCTCGTTCGAAAGCATGTCGTCGAAGCGGTTGAGCGCTGCCCGGTCGAAGGTCGCGCGCGCGCTGCCCTCCCCTGGATTGGCGTTGCGGGCCACGCGGCGGGCGAGCCGCTGCTCGCGGCTCCACAAGTGGCTGAAGGCGGTGCTGCCCTCCGCGAGCCAGGGCGAGCCCATCTGCGCCTGGTGCAAAACCTGCGCGCGATATCGGACCTCGCCCTCGCCTCCTCCGAACGTGCGGTCGAACTGCTGGATCGCGTTTACATTCTGATCGCGGACATGCGCGGTTTTGTGGTCGGTAAAGAGCAGCAGCTTTTTGAGCGAATCATCTTCGCCGGACGAGGCGAGCGCCTCGACCAGGCCCCAAGGCGACCGCTTACGTCCGTCGAACAGCCCGGAATCGTAGACCTGCTTCTCCACCTCAGCGACGGCGGTATCGTCAAAGGGAAGCCCGTCGGCGGTCTTGTAGAAGTCGCCGACTGCTTCGTGCCCGACCCGAAAATTGAGCAGCGAGGTTCGACGCGCGACGATCGAATCGCGGCGTTCGCCCAGCCGGCGGTGGATTCGCTCCAGCCCGTATTGCAGCCCGTCGATGCGCTTGAGCTCGCCGCTGGTGACTCGCTCCTCGCTGCCGTCGGCCCGGCGGATCGTGGTGCCTTCGCCGATGTGCGCCGCCATCGCCCCATAGACGTCCGCCATGGCCGAATAGATGGTTCGGTCGAGGGACGCCCGGAACGAACTGTCGATGAATTCGAACGCCACCTCGGTCGCCGCAATGCGCACTGCAGGCATCCTCGCATTGGTATAGCTCGCCACGCGATCCTTCTCGCGGTTGAGCTTCTGCGCCTCGCTGCGGAAAGATTCGATCTGATCGCGGGCATAGGCGGCCAGCTGACGGAAGGTGTCCGACAGGTCTTCCAGCAGCGCGCGCGCGAAGGGGAACCGCCGCCGCTCGTCGGCCAGCGATTCCTGCAAGATGATGTCCAGCGCCGCGCGTATTTCCTCCTGTGCCTCGCTGGCGTTGTAGCGGATGACCTGAACCAGGGCGCCGCCATTCTCCGGCGAGAGCTGTTTGCGCTCGGCATCGCTGCGCCAGGCTTCGGTCGCGGCGATGAAGTCGTGCGTCGCGCCGGAGGCAAGCGCCTCTTGGCAGCGTTGCGTGACGATCGAGGAGATGCGGTCGAACACCGAACTGGTCTCGTCGAATCGCTGCAGCCGCTCATAAAGCGGGACGACGGCCGACGCAGGCTCGTCGTCCTGGAGAAGCAGGCGAGGATAGGTGAGCGTCCGGTATTCGGCGCGCGACTGGGGCGCCATGTCGAGCTTGCGCAGCCAGCGGGCGACGATGTCGGCGGCGAGCTGGTGCGAGGCGGCCTTGGCCATAGCCGCGACCGGGACATAGATCTTGGAGAGGCCGAACGACCCGTAGCGGCAGCTCAGCGTCTGCGACAGACGCCGATTATCGCGCCCGGTCACCGGCAGGTCGACGGTGTTTTGAAGCGGCGCGAGCAGGTTCGACCCCTCCTGGCTGATCATGCCTGCCAGCGCCGGCGCCCGCCGGCCGTGCCGGACGAACAGCCACTCCGCGATCATCTCGGTCAGTGCCCAGCGCTGCGCCGCGCCGATCTGGAAGGCGGGGGGATCGGCCTTGAGCGGTCGCGGTCGCGAGTCGATCAGCCAAGTCTCGTTGAACACCGGTCCGCGAAGCGTGCGGATCGGCTTCGCGGCGATATCCTCACGCGTCCACATCACTCGGAACAGCGCTTCGTCGCGGCTTGCGGGCGGCGCGTTGAGATCCTGTTCCTTGCGCCGCTCGTAATTATAATATTCCAGCTCGAGCATCGCGGCATAGCCGTTGGCATAGGCGCGCGAGCGAAGGTCGGTCGAGAAGACCGATGGCAGGACGCAGACGCCGCTCGATCGGCTCGGCAGCTGGTCGCGCTCGGCAATGTCCTTCAGCAGGAACGCCATGTCGAGGAACATGCCGGATCCGGTACCCCCGGCCACCGAGAAGATGACATAGACGAGCGGCAACGCGCCAAGCGGCTCGCCATAAAGCTCATGCGCGCGCGCGACGAGCCGCGGATCGCGGAACGCCTGAAGCCGCGCGAGTACGCTCGATCGAATGGTCTCATAGTTCTGAAAGAAGGCCATGCGGCCAAAGCTGCGGACCTGAGCCGCGCCATCGACGATGAAACCGTGCCGCTCGAGTGCCATGTCGAACCAGGCAGTGTAGTGCGGATATTGCGTGGGCTGGCGGTAGAATTCCGCGAGCCTGCCATTGTCGACGGGCGCGTTCACCCACTCGGTGTTGCTGAACTGTGCCTCCATCATGAATTCGTCGAATGCCTCGCCATCGAGATCGACCATGTTCTTGTCGGTATCGACACACAGGAACGACATGTGCGGAAGCGTGGCCGTGCCGTAGTGATCGAGCATCTGCCGACGCAGCGAGAGCAGGGTCTGCTTGCCGGTACCGCCGAGGCCAATGAAGAGAATGGGATCAGGCATGATGGCGAAATTCCCTCACGAAATGATTTGTTGGAGGACCAGCCCGAAGGCCAGCAGCGCCACGATCATCCCGAACACCCAGGGCTTACGATGGCTGACGAGGAGCAGGAACAGCGCCAGGAAGAAGGCGAGGAGCGGCTGTAGCCCGCCCTGGGAGGCCGAGATCACCGAGAAGACCATGATCGCCACTGCCAGCGCCGTGCGGCGAATGTCCCATGGGTCGGCACCTTCGCGCATGTCCGGCTTCAGCCGAGCGCGGAAGTAGATCATATAGGCTCCCACGCTGGCGAGCAGCGCCGCTCCCAGCACGACGAGGCCGTTCGCCGTCGTCGATGGGCTCTGCACCAGCAGGCTTAGAATGCCCCCCATAGTCCTTGGCTCCCCTTCAGCATTTCAGCGGCGGCGCGACGATGGCGCCGCGCCTCCTGGTTGTCGCTGCTTCTGCCTTACGCCCGCGACCCGCTCGAATCGGAAACTGGAGGGGGTTCGCCCGCCCTCGCCGAACACTAGCAAGACGATGCCGCCCGACAATGGCAGAAAGCTCCGGTTCGTCCTTGCGCCCCGTCCGCTTACGCGCAGCACCGCGCCCAGCGAGGTGACGACGATCTCGGCCCGATTGTCCGCATGCCGGATGTGGACGGGGCGCAACAACCTGAACTCGGTCGTGCGCGTTCCGCCCGCCCCGCCCTGGACCCGGTAGACCAGCCGAGATACCGCCCACCAGCCGAACACGCTGCCGATCGCCAGCATCGCGCCCAGCAGGCCGAGCTCGGATTGATGCTCGCGCATCCAGGCGAGGAGATAGGGCAATCCCCAGTGATCCAGCCGCAAGGTTACCGGAAACCGCTGCTCCATCGTTATGCCAGCGCCGCCCGCGCCCGGAGCGATGAGGCCTCGGACCAGTTGATCAAGCGCGTAGATGCGGCCCTGGATTTTCGGGTCCGGCTCGGCGAGCCGGCGCGCGGCGTCGCTGCCGGACCAGTCCCAGTCGCGCCGCAGGGTGCCCGCGGTGGCGAGGTGATCGCGCTCGGCGCGAAGGGTGACGACCAACATGCCCGAGCGCTGCGTGCGCTGCTGGCGGGACATTGCCACGCGCTGCGCTTCGGTCAGCGTCGACCAATGCTCCGGGATGCTGCAACGGATATCCACTCGCAATTCCCCCGGCTCGGGCTGCCGGTCCGTCGGCGTGACCGGGCAGGGCGATCGCTCACCGGCGCGCACGATCTCGTCCGGGGCGAGGACGAGTTGCACCGAAACGGCAGAGGCGAGGCCGCCGCGCCCGAACGACCAGTCCCGTGGCGGACGGATGCGCAGGCTCTCGCGGAACTCGATCATCCGCCCACTGCTGCCCGCCAGATCGATTTCGTAGCGATTGTCATGGAACGCCACGCCGGCGCCCTTGCCGCCTTCCTCGGGCACGTGGACGAGCAGCCCCTCCGGCAGGAAGGGAACCACGGAGAGGACCGCGGCCTGACCGCTGCCGGCAGCGCCCGTCATCTCCGCCACTCGGGCGAGCCAGGGATTGTCGGTCGGCGCGGCAGCGCCGCTGTGCCGCTGGAGCACATAGAGGGCGAGCGCCCGCGCGCCGGAATAGCGATTGCCGATTTCGCGCCCGTCGGGCCCGCGCGCATATACACTGCCGTCGAAGTCAAACCGGCGAAGGATCAGCCCGATCCGATCGAAGGCGCGTGGCGAAGCGGCAAGGAGGCGATAGAAGGCCGCCTGGCCATCGCTGCGCGTGCGCTCGTCCGCGACATTGTCGGTGACGATCACCAGGCGGTCGGCCTTCGATCGGCGCAGCCACGCGCGCATCGCTGCGGCGATCGCCGTGTCGCCTGCGAAGCGCTGATAGCGCGCGAGCGAGGGCAGGTCGCGCAGATCGGCTCCCGAAAAGGCGAAGCGCTCGGCGCATTTCCGGTCCAGCGCTTCCAGCATGGCGACGAACGCCGGATCCTGCGCGGTCGCAAAGCCTTTCATCGATCCCGAGGCGTCGAGCATTACCGAGCAATCCGCGCGCGGCGTCGCCGCCGCCCGGATCGCCCCCGCGGCCAAGCACATCGCAAGCAATGCCCGCGCACGAGGGAAGGGCGAGGCGCTCATTCTGCGCGCACCGGGAACCGCCAAAGCTTCATCCGCGCGCCCGCCACCCCCGCGATCCAGAGGTGTCCGTCGCAAAGCTGCGGTGGAAACCGGGAGGACAGGAAATAGCCGTCGTCCGCGCCGGGCTGCTGCACGATGCGCTGGGCCTCGGGCACGCCGCCGAACTCTCCGGCCGGGAATAGCTCGATCATGGCGCTCCGGCCGGACCAGAGGAAGGCTGCGCCGTCGGCGAGTGCGATCGCGCTGATACAGTTGGGGCCGTCCTCCGGAGGCTCGATGTGCCGCATGCCTGCTGGCGTCGCCAGCGGTAGCCAGAAGCCTTGGCGCGGTCCTTGCGCGAAGAGATGCCCGCGTCCGGATACCGCGACGAGCCTCGCGTCATGCGCCTGCTCCAGCATCGTCCACTCGATCCGTGGCGTTGCCTCTTCCGGTGCCGACGCGACCGAAAGCGAAGCCAGTCCTCCCACGCAATGGACGACGAACGGTGCGATCGCCGTCCAGCATGGCTGGAATAGCGGCGCACAGGCCCCCACCCGCGGGTCCTCGCGCCAGTGCGCATGGCGTGCCTCGTGCTCGAGGGGCAGGTACGGTGCCTCCGGCGCAGCGCGATGCGCGATCCAGGCGCCATCCCGGCAGGCCGCGAATCGCCCTGCGCCCCATATCAGCACCGTGACCGGCCCCTCGGCGGGCGCATCGACGGCCAGCGCCAGCCAACTCTTCCCCACCTGGGCGAACTGGGCAAAGCTGGCTCGCTCCTCGAAGGCTATTGGCCGGCCGCTTCCCGCCAGCAGCCGGAGCGAGGCTCCATCGCTCGCGGCCAGCCATAGCTCGCCGGTGGCGGACAGGGTTGCACCATGGATGCGCAAGCCGTCCGGCGGAATCCAGCGCGCCATGGGCGCGCCATCTGCGAGCACATCGACGTGACCGGGATATACGGCAAAGGCGGCGAGTGGCCCACCAATCAGGGGCGCGATCGCGAGGTCGGGTGAGGCACCCTTCGCAATGCCGAGCCGCTCGACCCGGGCCGGGTCGTCGATGCTTGCCCGGGAATATGCAGTGGCACCCGGCGCAGAGGCCTCGCTCGCGATCACCACCGACGCGGCGGTACACGCCCAGGCCAGCGGTATCGCGGACACATTGAGGATGAACGGTCCCTCGGGCGCCGGGAAGGGGTTGCGCCAGCGCGCCGCATCCTCGGTCCCGATTGCCGGGACGCAGGGCACCGGAAAGTCCATGGCCGCGCCACATTGGCCGCAGAACCGGTCGCCCCGCCCGGGCACGGTGTCGCAAGTCCGACAGGGGGTTCGGTGTGTCACCGGCTAGGCTCCCTCGGCCTCCGCGCGACGCGCAGAAAGGCGTTTCAGCCCTTCGCCCAGCACGCGTGATGCCTTGGGACAGACTTCGGGGATCGGGCCGCCCGCTGTGTCGCCGGTGGCGGCACCGAGCACCGCATAGGCGATCTTTGCGGCATCGGCGCCGTTCACCTCGAGCTGGCGATTGCCCTCGTGGGAGGATTCGTCGCGCGTGCGTACCACCGGCGAATGGATCCACACACCGACGATCCGGTCGGTGCCCGGCACGTAACCGATGAACCAGCCATAGCGGCTGCCGCTGATCGTGCCGGTCTTGCCGCGCGTGCCGAGCGCGGCCATCGCGGTATCGGCGGCAGTCCCGGACCGGACCACGCCGGCCAGCAGCGTGTCGACTTTCTGCGCAATCCCGGGATCGATCGCCGCCGCACCGGTGGGCGGCGGGCGGCGATAGAGCACGCGCCGCCGCCCGTCGCTGCCGATCGCCACCACCTCGATTATGGCATGCGCGCGCACGACATGTCCCGCGTTGGCGAAGGCAGCATAGGCTGCGGCAAGCTCCACCGGCCGGACGCGGGCGGCGCCGCCTTCGCCCAGCAGCGCCATCGGCCATTTCTGCGCCAGCGTCGTGGGGAAGCCGTGTGCCGGGCCAGCCTCCAGCGAATCGCGCACGCCGTAGAAGCGCATGCCGGCCCGGTCCATCATCGCACGGATCGGCTCCGGCCCCATCTCTGCCGCCATGCGCAGCACGGGCCGATTGCGCGATCGCGCAAATGCCTCTGCGAGCGACATCGTCGCGGCGGGGGCGTCGCGATTGGTCCACCAGGGCATGTTTTGCTGGACTGGCCATTGCGCCCGATCGCGCGCGCGCTCGGGAAGCGCGTTGTCATCCGCGATCGGCGTCGCTTCCGTGCGCGTCGGGTCCGCGGCCAGATAGGCGGCATAGATGAACGGCTTCAGCGTCGATCCCGGCGGGATGCCGAAATAGCTTTTGGTTGCCTCCGGATCGCGCGAGAAGTCGGCGCCCTGCGGCGGCAATTCGATGATGCTGCGGACGCCGCCGTCGAAGCGCAGGTCTGCAACCCCCATCTCGGTCGGGGGAAACGCACATTGCTTCAATGCTTCGATCACGCTGACCGCGCGCGTGTGCGACGCCCGCTCGAAGCTCGTCGCGACCTCCAGCGTCTCGCCCTCTGACGCCTTGATCCCGAGCCCGTCGAGTTCCTCCATTGCTATCGCCAGAAACCCGTTGGGCGTGCGTCGACATCGCTGCTCGTCGGGAGTCCGCAGCCCCAATGCGCGCTGCTTCGCCATGCGGGGCGAATCGTCGCAGGTGCCCAGCGTCAGCACCTCTTGCCGGGCCGCCGCATAGTCGGCCTCGGACAGCATCGGCGACTGGCTACCGGGAAGGTGGCGCGTGCGCATCTTGGCCAGCACCAACAAGGCGCGGCAGCGATTGTTGAGCAGCCGCCGACCGCCGGAATCGCAGCCGTCCGGGGACGATAGCGGCGTGTTGGGGGCATAGATCTGCCGGCCGTCCCGGCCCTTCGTCCGGGGCGGCTGCCGACCCGGGATTCCCACGTTGCGAGGATCATAGCCGGACGGCCCCTTCAGCGTGGCCGCGAGCGTCGCGGCCTCCGCCGCCGTCAGCTCCTCCGGATATTTGCCGTAGAAGAGCTGCGCGACCGGCTCGATCCCGCGCCCTTGCGAATCATAGTCGGGAGCGCGGCGGAGATAGGCGCCAAGGATGGCCGGTTTGTCGAGCTGCCTTTCTATCGTGGGGGCGCCGAATATCTCCTGGAACTTGCGGATGAAGCGGTCGGGCCAGCGTTCTGCCCGCACGCGCGCTTCGCCATCGTCCGTGTTGCGGAGCTGGCGGTCCGGGCGCCAGTAGACGTTCTTGATAAGCTGCATCGTCAGCGTCGATCCGCCCCGTCCTTCGAGCAGCATCGCTTTGGCCAGCGGCAGCAGCGCGACGCCGTCGCGTTCCCAGAAATCCTGGTCCTCGATCGCCACCACAGCATCCAGAACATGGCGGGCATTCGGCTGGCCGTTCTCGGCCCGGCGCATCAGGTCGCGGACGTGCGGGCCGGGGGCAAGTTCGCTTGCGAGCTTCCTGCCGTCGGCGTCGAGGAAGACGATCGTGGGCTGGCGCTCCAATGCGATCACTGGAGCGGGATCGAGCGGGTGGAGGCCCAGGTAAAAAAGCCCCGCCATCGCCGCCGCAACGGTCAGCAGGATGAATGCCCCGGCGGCAAAGAAGATGCGCGATGCCCAGTCGGTCGGCGCTGCCGGATTGCGGCGGGTATTGCCGGGCAGGCGCCCCCCGCTCGGAGGCCGTGGTGCGCCTGCGCTTCCGCCGGGGATGCTTGGCGCGAACGCGAAACGCGCCGGCATCGACCAGCTGGCCGACCCGGCTGGCTTGACCTTCGATCCGTGCGCGCGGCCCGAGGACGGGCCTCGCGGTGCCGAGCGGCCGAGGTTTCCGGAACGGGGCGGGGTCGCCGGCATGGCTGTCTCGCTCGGCGGTCAGAGGCGAGCGTCGGGATCGACGCGAACACTTACGCGCTCGACGATCTCGTTGTTGCGCACGACATCGACACAGACGGGATAGCCGCTGTCGCGGGCTTGCTGCAGGAGCACCAGGAGCGCCTCGCGCCGCTCGGCCGAACTATTCCCGCAGCGCCGCATGATGAGGTCGCCGCGGTACAAGCCTCGGATGGCGCCGCTTGCGACCGCCAGACCATGACCGTGTGACACCAGACCATTGCGCGGAAGTGTCGTGGCTGCACCGGGACCCGGCGATCGCCCCGGCACGGCCCCCTTCTTGTCTGACGCGAGCCGCAACTGGGGGGCAGCAAGTCTAGTGCCGGCATCGGGCGGGGACTTTGCCGATCGCGCGACCGGATCGGGACGCCCCCGGGAACTCGGTGTGGCCGTGACGTCGGCGATCCTTGCGGGCGGCGCGGTTTGGCGAAATGCGGGGTCGGCTCTGGTGTCCGTGCCCTGAAGCAGCGGTGGGGGATCGGCAGCAGCATCGGTGGCGGCGGCGTCGGACTGGTTCAGCAGCGCATCGATCGTTGCATTGGAGAGCACAACCTCCTCGCCGACATGCCCGTCGGAGCGGGTCGCAGGGTCGGTTGCGGCAACGACGGCGCTGTTTCCCGCGGACACTGGCTGATCCGCGTCAGAGCGGATCTGGCCACCATCTGGCAGGATCGTCTGCGCCCAATAGAGCAGCCCCCCGCCGAAGACTACAAGTAATCCTCCTGCAATATATGAAATATTATCCTTGAATAACAATACCATAGACTTCGAAAGCGGAAGCTTGGAAATCTCTACCATCAGCGCCCCCCGGCACCCGACACCTGGTTCTACAGCCTGTCTAAACAGATTCGGAGCAGCTGCAACACATTAGCGGCTCGTTAGCCGGCGATGTCTGCACGGCAATTGACCAAGCATGACAAGATTAAGACAGCTAGAGATCGCTATGTGGCGACGCATCACATTTTGACTACCCAAACCGGGTCGGAGAAGGTTAAGTGGGCCATCGATTCGGGGTTTTGCGCGTTTCCAGGGGGGAAGCCATGAATAAAGCTCTCGCGGTAATCCTTTCTATTGCCTGTACTATTTTTCCGCTGACGGGTGCTTTGGCGCAAGGCCAGACTCAGGCGAACATAAAGCCGGTCATTGCGGTGATGCCGATCGAGGACATTGCCAAGACAGGTCAGGGCGATAGCTTTTCGCAGATGATCTCCACCGCGGTGGCGTCGACGTCGAAGTTTCGCGTGATGGAGCGCCAGCGCCTCGATCGCGTGTTGCGGGAGCAGGGGCTCGGCGGCACCATCACCACCGCGCCTAAGCGGATCGGCGGCCTCCAGGAGGTCGACTATCTGATCTACGGCACGATCACCTCGGTGGGGGTGAAGGAGGAGAAGTCGATCAACCTCCTCGGCCTGCTTTCCAAGGACGCCCCTCCTTGTTCGAACATGGTCGCCACGCTGTCGGTGGACATCCAGATCACCGACATGAAGACCGGTGAGATCAAGCTGGTGAAGCGGATCGACGAACAGCAAAAATCCGCGGCCCGCTGCGACGGCGGCGCCGCGAGCGTCGACACGCCGCGCCTGCTTCGCTCGGCGGCAGACAATATCGCCGGCGGCCTCGTCACCGCGATTTATCCGATCGTAGTCGCCATGGTGCAGCCCGATGGTCAGCTGATCCTCAATTATGGCGAGGGCGCGCTCCAGGTCGGCGATCTGCTCAAGCTGAAGCGGAGCGGCAAGGCCGTCGTGTATAACGGCGAGGTGCTCGGTTCCCAGGAAAGCGACGTCGGCTACGCAACCGTCTCCGAAGTGCTCGCGAAAATGTCGCTCGCGCGCATGTCCTACACGGCGGATGGCGAGGCAGTGGCCCAGGGCATCGTGGCCTATGTTGTCCCCGATGCGGAGAGGAAAAAGACGCTTTCCTGGATCCAGAACGAGAACAAGCGCCAGGCCAAGGCCCGCAAGACCAGGTCCTGACCCCCGCCCATCGCCTTGTATCGCGGCAAACCGGAGACTTTTCCCATGCGCCTTGGCGTTCCTGGTTTTTCAGTGCTGGCGGCTGCGGTCGCGCTGTTCTCCGCTGCCGCGGTTCCGGTGGCCCAGGCGCAGTGCGTCGGATGTCAAAGCGTCGCGATCGTCGACATCGATAGCGAGCGGGACTGTTCCTATTGGGCGAGCTTCGGCGGCCAGCTGCTTGTGGTCGAATGCCGCAATCGTTTCCACGCCCTGCGCGAAATGATCGAGACCGCGATCGTCAAGACGAACAAATTCTCGGTGTTCGAGCGCAGCCGCCTGTCGACGCTGCTTGACGAACGCGCGCTTTCGGCGATCGGGCTGACCGACGGCACGGCGCATCGCGCCAAGTTGAAGGGCGTCGACTTCCTGATCTACGGCAAGATCACCGAGTTCGGTACCGCGTCGTCCAATGTCACCGACCCACGCTACGCAGTCGAGGTCAACACTGCGGCGATGGCGCTCGACCTGAAGATCGTCAACGTCCGCACCGGACAGATTGTGTCGGCGAACAGCGTCCGTGAAGAACTCCAGACCTCGGGTGGCTTGCTGACTCGAAGCGGCGGGTCCGCTTCGGGGATGGACGCCGGGCAGGTCTATGGCCAGATCGAACGCCGCGTGGCCGACGCGATCGCTGCCGAGTTGGTGTTCGCCGGCTATCCGATGCGCGTGATCAAGGTCGATGGCGAGCGGATGTTCGTCAACTATGGCAGCGGCTTCCTTTCGCCGGGCCAGCGCGTCCGGGTAATGTCGCTGGGCGAGCCCTTGATCGATCCCACAACCAACCAGCATCTTGGCCAAACCGAGACTCCGATCGGCGATTTCGAGGTCGAGGAAGTGACCCCGAACTTCTCGGTCGCGCGGCGCGTCACGCCGGGGCTGATGCCTAGCCGCGGGGACATCATTCGGATCCCACGTCCGCGCGCGTCGGGCTCGGGTAGCCGGGCGATCGAGCGCGCTGAACTGCCGTTCTGATCGGACGCTGGACCGATCGACGCGGCCAGTGTCCGATGTCTGATGGTCCCTCGTTCAGTGGACAGCTTTGCTAAGCCCGAGAGGGCATCGAAGTGTGAAATGCGGGGGCAAGAAGGGGTTCGACTCCCCTCAACTCCACCACTGCCTGAATTCCTGCGTTTCCGCTGACCGGCTGCGCGGTGATTCGGACGGGCCGGGATACGGCAAGCCGCTTCGACCGTTCCCGCCTTATGCCACGCTGGACCCTCGCCGCCGCGCTTTGCGGGATCGCCTTGTCGCCCGTCCCGAGCATTGCGCAGTCGGTGCCGCTCGGCGCCAACCTCGAGCGGTTCGACTATCCCGCGCCCGTCCGCTGGTTCGCCGCGACGTCGCAGGGGCATTCGGTTCGCATGGCCTATCTCGACTGGCCGCCGACCGCGGCGCCCAACGGCACGACCATCGTCCTGCTCCATGGCAAGAATTTCTGCGCCGCGACCTGGGGCGAGACCGCGCGCGGGCTGGCGGCGAGCGGGTATCGGGTGATCGCGCTCGACCAGATCGGCTTCTGCAAATCGTCGAAGCCACCGGGCTATCAGTACAGCTTCCACGCGATGGCGGCGCTCACCGGCGCGCTGTTGGACGAGGCGGGAGCCGGGAAGGTCGTGCTCGTCGGCCATTCCACCGGCGGCATCCTCGCGGCGCGCTTTGCGTTGCTGCATCCCGAACGCGTCTCGACGCTCGTGCTGGTCAATCCGCTCGGGCTGAACGACACGCTCGCCGAGGGGGTGCCCTATGCCGATCTCGGGACGCTGCGCGCTGAGGAGGCGCGCACCGACGCCGCCTCGATCAAGGCGTATCAGCTGCGCAACTACTATCACGGCCAGTGGCGCCCGGCCTATGACCGATGGGTCGCGATGCTGGCGGGGCAATATGCCGGTGCAGATGGCGATCTCGTCCGCGATGCGCAGGCGCGGCTGTCCGACATGATCCAGACCCAGCCGGTCGCCGCCGAACTGCCGCGGCTGCAAATGCCGGTGCGGCTGCTGATCGGCCAGCGCGACCTGACGGCGTTCCGCGCGACCAGCGCGCCGCCCGATCGGCGCGGCAGCGTGCGGACCGTGCCACAGGCGGCGGAGGCGGCGGTCGGGCGTATCCCGAATGCGCGGCTGATCCGGTTCGATACGCTGGGCCATGCGCCGCAGGTCGAGGCGCCCGAGGCGTTCCTCCGCGCCTTGCGCACGGCGATCGGCGCATGAGGGTCGCGGCCTGTGCGCTCGCGTTGCTGCTCCTCGGCTGCAACGATGCCCCCGCCGGGGAGCCGACGCCAACGACGGCGGCGCCGGTCGAGACGCAGGGGCTCGACTCCGCCGGGCTCGCCCGCACCGTTGCCGCGGCGGAGCAATTGCCCCGGATACGCTCGTTGCTGGTCCTGCGCGACGGGCAGACGCTGGCGGAGCACCGCATCAACGGCGGCCCGCCGCTCGATCGCCCGGTCAACATCAAGTCGGCGTCGAAATCGGTCCTGTCCGCGCTCGTCGGGATCGGAATCGCGCGCGGCGTGCTGACCGGCGTCGACCAGCGCGTGGTGTCGGTGCTCGGCGCCGATGCGCCCGCGCGGCCCGATCCGCGGCTGGCGCGGCTCAGCGTCGGCGACTTGTTGACGATGCGTGCCGGGCTCGAGCGGACGTCGGGCGAGAATTATGGGCGATGGGTGTCGAGCCCCAATTGGGTCCGCTTCGCGCTGTCGCGGCCGTTCGTCGACGAGCCGGGCGGCGGCATGCTCTATTCGACCGGCAACACGCATCTCCTGTCCGCGATGCTCACCCGCGCCTCGGGTCGCGACACGCATGCGCTGATGCGCGACTGGCTGGCCACGCCGCTCGGCATCGCGATGCCGGCATGGCCGCGCGATCCGCAGGGCATTTATTTCGGCGGCAACGACATGCTGATGTCGCCGCGCGCGCTGGCCCGGTTCGGCGAGCTGTATCGGCTGGGCGGCGAGCTCGACGGCCGCCGCATCGTCCCCGCGGCGTGGATCGCGGAGAGCTGGACGCCGCGCACCGTGTCGCCGTGGAGCGGCGGGCAATATGGCTATGGCTGGTTCGTCGGAACGAGCAACGGCCACCCGCTGCGCTTCGCCTGGGGCTATGGCGGGCAGATGCTGTTCATCGTGCCCGACCTGAAGCTGACCGTCGTCATGACCTCCGACGCCGGCGGCGCGCGCGATACCGGGCATATCGCGGCGCTGCGCCGCCTCCTCGACGACGGGATCGTCCCCGCCGCCGAGCGCGGCACGGGCGCCGCGGAGTAGCGTGGGGCCTACCAGTTAAACCGCAGCGATCCGATCACCGTGCGTGGCGCCCCGTAATAGCAGCTGTTGTTGAACGGGCAGGCGGTGATGTGGGTCTTGTCGAACAGGTTGGCGGCGTTGACCGCGACGCTCCATCCCTCCAGCGCGGCGCTCGCCTGCCCGAGCTGATAGCCGATCAGCGCATCGACCAGCACGAAGCTGTCGGTCGTGAACCGCTGAAACGTCGTGACATTGTTGACGACGAGATAGCTCGTCGTGCCATCCGATCCGCCGACATAGCGCACCCCGCCGCCGAAGCTCAGCCCGGCGAGCGGCCCGCGCACCTTGCCGCTCTTGCCGAGATCATAGGACAGGAAGGTCGACGCCGCCCATTCGGGGGTGCCGAGCTGGCGGGTGCCGGTGGTGGTCGGCGTGCCGCTGTTGGTGGCGGTGGCCGCGATCGCCGGGGTGCCCTGGGTGATGATCGCATCGGTATAGCTTGCCGCGGCGACGACGTCGAAGCCGGGCGCCACTTTGCCGCGCCCTTCCAGCTCGACGCCGCGCACGCGCACTTCGCCGATCTGGATCTGGGCAGTGCTCGGGATGCCGTTGGTGCCCGCGGCGGGATCGCCGACGGGGACCTTCTGGCGGCGCAGGTCATAGGCCGACAGCGTGAAGATCGCGTTGGTGCCGCGCGGCTGGAACTTCACGCCGGCTTCATATTGCCGCCCGGTCACCGGATCGAACGCCTCGCCGAGATAGGTCGTCCCCGACTGCGGCTCGAACGATTCGGAATAGCTGAAATAGGGCGAGACGCCGAACGGCAGCTCGTACAGCGCGCCCAGCCGCATCGTGAAGGCGTTCTGCGACAATAGCGACACGCCGTTGGTCTTCTTGTTCAGCGTGTGCTGGTCGTACCAGTCATAGCGTCCGCTGGCGATCAGCTGGAGCCGCCCGATGCTCATCTGGTCCTGGAGATAGACGCCGGTCTGGTCGCGCTTGGTATAGGTGTTGGCATAGGCACTCGACAGCTTGGTGAGGTCGAAGCTGGGCATCGTCCCGCCATAGCTGGGGGAGAACAGGCTCAGATTGGGGACGCTGGTCAGCGGGTTGCTGGTCTGGCCGCTGTTGAACTGCTGGAAGTTCTCGCCGGTGATGCGCTGATAGTCGAGCCCGACCAGCACATTGTGGCGAATGCCCGCGGTCGCGAATTTCGCATTGAGGCTGTTGTCCATCGTCAGCGTGTCGAAATCCTCGTCGGCGCCGCCGCCGCCGCGAATGATCGTCGAGAAATCGGTGTTGCGCGCGGACCCCGTGCCCGTCGTCGCAAAGCCCGCGACGTAGAGCTGGCGATAGGACAAGCTGTTGTTCTGGAATCGTGCGCTGGAGCGATAGGTCAGCGCATCGTTGAAGTCGTGGCGGAAGAACGCCGCGATCGACTTGGCCTTGTGGTTGTAGCGTTCATAGGCGGGATCGCCGGTGTTGAGGTCGCGCGGCAGCGTCCCCAGCGGGTTGGCGAGCACGGTGCCATAGGCCGGAACCCCCGAGTAGCCGGCGCCGCTGGGCGAATGCTGATAGGCGGCGACCAGCGTGAAGCTGGTGTCCGGCGTGGGCACAAAGCTGACCATCGGGCTGATGTGATAGCGTTCGCTGAACGTGCCGTCGGTCAGCCCGTCGCTCTTCTGCCAGCCGCCGACGACGCGCGCGAGCAACCGCCCTTCGCTGTCGAGCGGCTGGTTGATGTCGACGGCGCCGCGCAGCGACTCATAATTGCCGACCTGCCCCTCGATCCGGCCAAAAGCGGTGGCCTCGGGCATCTTGCTGGTCAGGTTGACGAGCCCGCCGGGCGTGGAATTGCCATAGAGCACCGAGGCTGGACCCTTGACCACGTCGAGATGGTCGATGCGGTTGAAATCGATCTGCGGCATCGAATAGGGCCCGGCGAGCAGCCGCATCCCGTCCAGATACACGCCCGGCGTGAAGCCGCGCAGGATCAGCTGGTCATAGCGCGTGACCATCGCCCCGCGCTGGTTGGGGGAGACGCCCGCGACATAGCCGAGCGCCTGGTTGATCGACAGCGCGTTGCGGCGGATCAGTTCGTCATTGTCGATGACGGTGATGCTCTGCGGCGTTGCCATCAGCGGGGTGTCGGTCTTGGTCCCCGATCCGGTCTGCTTGTCGCGCATGCCCGTCACGACGATCGATTCGGGCTCGTCGCGCGCGTCGGCGGCGGTCTGCGCATTCGCCATCGGCGCGGCGACGCAGCTGAGCAAGGCCAGCGCCAGCGCGCGGCGCGGCGCGCCCATCGGACGTGCGGTAAAGTAGATCATGCGGTCCCCGTTTTATTAATGCTAACGATTCGCAATTGCTACTAGGCAAGGCTTTGGCTAGGGGCAACCCGGGATTTTCGAAGGGAGGGGGCTATGCCGCAGATCGCGGGACATCGGCGGGTGACGGCGCGGCTGTGCGCGCGCAGCCTGATCGCGCTGGTCGGAAGCTATGCCGCCGCATCGGGGCTCGCCGCGCTGTTCGCCCGGCTCGCGCCGATCGCCCGCGTCGAAGCGACTCTGTGGGCGATGATCGCCTCATTCGCGGTGTTCGCGGCCTTCGGGCTATGGGCGTTTCACGAACCGCGGCTCGGGCGCGTGGCGGCGGTGATCTGGGGGATTGCGGCGGCGTCGATCGGGCTCGCGCTGGCGCTGGGGGTGCGGCCATGAGCGGCGCTGCGGCAAAGGGCGTGCGCCAGTCGATGGCGTGGATCCATGGCTGGCTGGGGCTGCTCGCCGGATGGATATTGTTCGCGATGTTCCTGACCGGCACCGCAAGCTATTTCCGGCCCGAGATCACACGCTGGATGCAGCCCGAGCTGAACCTGCCCGAGACGTCGCCGGTGCAGGCGGCACAGACTGCGTTCGCGCATATGCAGGCGACGGCGCCCGACGCGCTGCAATGGTATATCTATCTCCCCGATGCCCGGAGACGCGAGACCCGGATCTTCGCGATGCCGCGGCCCAATCCGGACCCCAACGCGCCGCGCCCCAAACGCGCGGGCGAGATCAAGCTCGATCCGCAGACCGGCACGCCGCTCGCTGCGCGCGAGACGCGGGGCGGCGAGCATTTCTATCGCTTCCACTTCCAGCTGCAATTGCCGCACCCCTGGGGCCGCTGGCTGGCGGGCCTGTGCGCGATGTTCATGCTCGCGGCGATTATTTCGGGCGTGATCACGCACAAGCGGATCTTCGTCGATTTCTTCCTGCTGCGCTGGGGCAAGGGTCAGCGGAGTTGGCTCGACGCGCATAATGTGACGGCGGTGCTCGCGCTGCCGTTCCATGCGATGATCACCTATACCGGGCTGATCACGCTGGTCGTCATGTACATGCCGTGGCCGATCCTGGCCAATTACCCCAAGCCCGCCGCCTTTGCCGCCGAAGCCTATGGCACGGCCCCGGAGGTCCCGGCAGCGGGGCGTCCGGCGCCGCTGGCCCCGGTCGCGCCGATGATCGCCGATGCCGCGCGGGCATGGCAGGGTGGGCGTCCCGACAGCATCGTCGTGCGCAACCCCGGCGATGCCGCGGCGACGGTGACGCTGGCGCGCAGCGGCAATGACCGGCTGAACGCGCGGGGCGGGTCGATCGTCTATTCCGGTGCGAGCGGCCAGCGGCTGTCGATGTCGCCTGAGCCGGGGCCGGCGATCCGCACGGCGGGGGTGCTGCTGGGGCTGCATCTGGCGTCGTTTGCGGGGCCGGTGCTGCGCTGGACCGCCTTCCTGCTCGGGCTGACCGGCACTGCGATGGTCGGCACCGGGCTGGTGCTGTGGACCGCCAAGCGGCGCAGGCCCGGCGCAGCGCCGTTCCTCGGGCTGCGGCTGGTCGAGCGGCTCAATATCGGGGCGATCGCGTGCCTGCCCGCAGGGATGGCGGCGTATCTGCTCGCCAACCGGCTGTTGCCCGCGGATCTGGCCGGACGGGCGGACATGGAAGTGTCGGCGATGTTCCAGCTCTGGTTCGGCCTCGCCGCGCTGTCGCTGCTCCGCCCTGCGGCGCGCGCCTGGTCCGAGACGCTGGCAGTCGCAGCCGCGCTGTTCGCCGCGCTGCCGGTGGTCAACGCGCTGACCACCGGTCGGGGGATCGTGCATAGCATCGCGGCGGGCGACGGGCTGTTCGTGGCGTTCGACCTGGTGTTCCTGTCGTGCGCCGGCCTGCTCGGCTTTGCGGCATGGCGCGCCCGGCGGCAGCCGAGCCCGCGCGTCCGGCAGCCCCGGATGCGCCCCGCGTCGATCGGGGAGGGGGTGTCGCATGGCGTTTGAGGCCGGGCTGATCGCCTATACCGGGCTGGCGGGGCTGGCGGCGTCGGTCGCCAAACATCGCCGCGACGATCCCGCGCTCCGCTTACTCCCGCCCGCCACGGTGCGGGTGGCGGGCAGCGTACTGCTGGGCCTGTCGCTGCTGCTTGCGATAGCGGGATGGGGCAGCGCGATCGGCATCGTTGGCTGGGTCGCGCAGATATCGGTCGCGGGCGTCGCCTTCGTCCTGCTGCTGTCCTGGCGCCCGCGCATCGCCTTTCGCCTGTCGATCGCGGCGCTGCTCTGCGCTGGCGTGATCGCGGTGGCCTGAAGCGGCAAACCGAGGCGCGCTACGGCAGCAGCAGCGACCCGTCGCCATAGCTGTAGAAGCGATAGCCCTGCGCGATCGCATGGGCATAGCCCGCTTTCATCCGATCCAGCCCCATCAGCGCCGATACCAGCATGAACAGCGTCGAGCGCGGCAGATGGAAGTTGGTGACCAGCCCGTCGATCCCCCGGAAGCGATAGCCGGGGGTGATGAAGATCGCGGTGTCGCCTTCGAAGGGGCGGACGATGCCGTCCTCGCCCGCGGCGCTTTCGATCAGGCGCAGGCTGGTGGTGCCGACGGCGATCACGCGGCCGCCGGCGGCGCGGACGGCGTTGAGGCGATCGGCGGTGGCGGTGTCGATGCGGCCCCATTCGGCGTGCATCCGGTGCTCGGTCGTGTCGGTCGCCTTGACCGGCAGGAAGGTCCCGGCGCCGACATGGAGCGTCAGCGTCGTGTGACCCACTCCCGCCGCCGCCAGCGCCGCCATCAGTCCCGGGGTGAAGTGGAGCGCCGCCGTGGGGGCCGCGACGGCGCCGGGTTCGGTCGCGAACATCGTCTGGTAATCGTCGGCGTCGCGCGCGTCGGTGGGGCGCTTGGAGGCGATATAGGGTGGGAGCGGCATCCGCCCGCAGCGTTCGAGGAGCAGCTCGATGGGCTCGTCGCCTGCGAACTCAAGGGCGAAGCTGCCATCGTCGGCGCGGTCGAGCGCGCGGGCATTGACGCCCTGGCCGAAATCGACTGCGTCACCCTCGGCCAGCCTTTTGGCGTTGCGGATGAAGGCGCGCCAGCGGCGTGGCCCTTCGCGCTTGTGCAGCGTCGCGCCGATCCGTGCGCCCGCCGCATCCTCGGCGCCGGGGCGGGGGGCGCGGTGCCCCTCGAGCTGGGCGGGGATCACGCGGGTATCGTTGAACACCAGCAGATCGCCCGCGCGGAGCATCGCGGGCAGGTCGCGCATATGGGCGTCGCTTGTGGTGTCGCCATCGAGCACCAGCAGCCGCGCGGCATCGCGCGGTTCCGCCGGCCGGAGCGCGATGCGTTCCGGGGGCAGCTCGAAATCGAAAAGGTCGACGTTCACGGGATCGGTCGACGCTGCCTTATTGGGGCAGCGTCACCTTCGTCTCGCCTTCGGGCAGCGCGTTCGCGACCGGGGCGGGCGCCTGATAGGGCGGGGGATTGTCGGCGGCGACATAGGCGCGGAGGATGCGCGTGGGGTTGGCGGGCGGCTCGCCGCGCTCGATCTTGTCGACCCACTGGATGCCATCGGTGACGCGACCGAACACGGTGTAATCATGGTCGAAGCCCAGCCGCGGGCCGAACATGATGAAGAACTGGCTGTTCGCGCTGTTCGGATCGGTCGCGCGCGCGGCGGACACCGCGCCGCGGACATGCGGCAGGTTGTTGAACTCGGCGGGCACGTTGGGCAGGTCGGAGCCGCCGGTGCCGTTGCCCTTGGGGTCGCCGCCTTGCGCCATGTTCTCGCCGCCGTCGATGACGCGGTGGAAGATGATGCCGTCATAGAATTTGCGGCGCGTGAGCGTCTTGATTCGCTCGACCATCTTTGGCGCGACGTCGGGTCGCAGCCGGATCGTGACGCGACCCCCGGTCGACAGATCGAGGACCCAGGTGTTTTCGGGATCGGCGGCAACCTTGACCGGCACGTTCGCGCCGTCGGAGGCGACGCCCTTGAGCGGCTCGACCTCGACCTTTGCGGGTGGCTTCTGGGCAAAAGCGGGGACGGCGGTAAACAGGGCGGCCAGACTGGCCAGGGCAGCAACGAAACGCATCAATATCCCCGATCGGAGCAGGTACTGGATTTGGAACCGGGGTCTAAAGCAATCGCCGCGTTGCGGGAAGCCCGCGACTCAACTGCCCTTGCGGCCGATCCGCACCACGCGCGCGGCGACTTCGGCCTCGACGCGGGGCGGCACGAACTTGCGGATCGCGCCGCCGTATAGCGCGATCTCCTTGACCAGCCGGCTGGCGATCGGCTGGAGCGAGACGTCGGCCATCAGGAAGACCGTCTCGATCCGGTCGTTGAGCTGCTGGTTCATGCCGGCCATCTGATATTCATATTCGAAGTCGGCGACCGCGCGCAGCCCGCGGATGATGACGCTGGCGTGCTCGCGCTCGGCAAAGTCCATCAGCAGCGAATCGAAGCTCACGACCTGGATGTCGCCGTCGACGAGATCCGCGGTCTCGCGCTTCACCATCTCCATGCGTTCCTCGATGGTGAACATCGGGTTCTTCGACGGATTGGTGGTCACGCCGATGACGAGCCGGTCGACGAGCTTCGCGCCGCGCCGGATGATGTCCATATGGCCGCGGGTGATCGGATCGAAGGTGCCGGGATAGACGCCGGTGCGGATGGTCATGTCGGCGCTCCTCAGCGATCCCGGTCCAGCGTGAAGCGGGCGATGTCGCGCAGCAGGTCGGCCTCCGGGCCATAGGAATGGAGATGCTCCACCGCCTGTTCGACCAGCAGCCGCGCCTGTGCCCGCGCGCGATCGAGGCCGAGCAGGGTGAGGAAGGTTTCCTTGCCCTGGGCATCGTCCTTGCGCAGCTTCTTGCCCGCCAGCGCCTCGTCGCCCTCGGCATCGAGGATGTCGTCGGCGATCTGGAAGGCGAGGCCGACGTCGCGCGCATAGCCGCGCAGCCCGGTGCGGCCCTCGACCGGCACCTTGCCCAGGATCGCGCCGCATTCGACCGCGCAGCTGATCAGCGCGCCGGTCTTCATCGCCTGGAGCCGCGTCACGGTGTTGAGGTCGAAGCTGGCCTTCTCCGCCTCCAGGTCCATCATCTGGCCGCCCGCCATGCCCGAAGGGCCGGCGGCATGCGCCAGCGCGCCGACCAGCTCGATCCGCACGAACGGATCGGGGTGCGTCGCCTCGTCGGCCAGTATCTCGAACGCCAGCGCGTGGAGGCAATCGCCCGCCAGGATCGCGGTGGCTTCGTCGAACGCCTTGTGCACCGTGGGCTTGCCGCGGCGCATATCGTCGTCGTCCATCGCGGGGAGATCGTCATGGACGAGCGAATAGACATGGATCGCCTCCAGCGCGGCGGCGACGCGCGCGGCGCGGCTGCGGTCGACCGCGAACAGCCGCGACGTGGCGAACACCAGCAGCGGGCGCAACCGCTTGCCCCCGCCGATCGCGGCGTGGCGCATCGCGCGGTACAGCCCCTGTCGCGGATCGCCCGGCACCGCGAGCAGCGAGTCGAACATCCGGTCCATCTCGCCCGCGACGTCGCGGAGCGCAGCCTGGAGGGGGAGCGAGGCGTCGGCCATGCTCGCCACGCTCAGGCGGCGGCGAAGGGCGTGGTGCCCGTCGGGCGCCCTTCCGCATCGGTGCGGATCGCCTCGATCCGGGCCTGCGCCGAATCGAGCCGCGCCGCGCATTGTCGCCGCAGCCGGTCGCCGCGCTCATACAGGTCGATCGCCTCCTGGAGCGCGGCATCGCCGCTTTCCAGCCGGCCCACGATCCGCTCCAGTTCCTTCAGTGCTTCCTCGAACGAAAGCTCTGCGATGTCCGCTTGGTCTGCCATGGACACGCTATGCGGCACGGCGGGCAGGGAAGGCAACATACCAGCGTAGAATTGCGGCGATGGCACTTGCCGGCCTAGCCCCGCGTTGAGGCGCGACCAGACAGGAGATTGCCATGTTCACGAGCATCAACCCGGCGACCGGCGAGGCGGGCAGCAGTTTCGAGGAACTGGACGAGGACGGCATCGAACTGGCGCTGACGCGCGCGCAGACGGCCTATCGCGCATGGCGCAACGCGACGATCGAGCAGCGGACCGCGCTGCTGTCGGCGATTGCCGACCAGTGGGCGGCGAACAAGCAGCATCTGGCCGAGACCGCGGTGCGCGAAATGGGCAAGCCGATTACCGGCGCGCTAGCCGAAGTGGACAAGTGCATCGCCGGCTTCCGCCACTATGCCGAGCAGGGCCCCGGCTATCTGGAGGGGAGGACGGTCAAGACCCCGACCGGCCGCGCGCAGGCGCGGTGGCTGCCGATGGGGCCGGTGCTGGCGGTGATGCCGTGGAATTTTCCCTATTGGCAGGTGGTGCGCTTCCTCGCCCCGACGATCATGGCGGGCAATGTCGCGCTGCTCAAGCACGCCTCCAGCGTCCAGGGCTGCGCTGCGCTGATGCAGCAATTGGCCAGCGCCGCGGGCGCGCCCGACGGGCTGTTCCAGAACCTCGCGATCAAATCGGACAAGGTGGCCGATATCATCGCCGACAAGCGCGTCGTCGCGGTCACGCTGACCGGGAGCGAAGGCGCGGGGGCCAAGGTGGCGACTGCGGCGGGGCGGGCGCTCAAGAAAGTGGTGCTGGAGCTGGGCGGGTCGGACCCGCTGATCGTGATGCCCTCCGCCGATATTGACCTCGCGGCGAAGACCGCGGTGACTGCGCGCGTCCAGAATGCGGGGCAGAGCTGCATCTGCGCCAAGCGGATGATCGTCCATGCCGAGGTGTATGACGCGTTCCTCGAACGGTTCGAGGCGGGGATGCGCGCGGTCAAGATCGGCGACCCGATGGACCCCGAGACGGTGATGGGCCCGCTGTCGAGCGAGGCGCAGCGCGACACCGTGCTGGAACAGGTCGCGCGCGCCCAGGCCGAAGGCGCGACGCTGCGGCTGGGGGGCGAGCGGATCGACCGGCCCGGCGCATGGATGACGCCGGGGGTGCTGACCGGCATCGACCCGGAGAGCGACGTGGCCAAGGAGGAGATATTCGGCCCCGTCGCCGCGGTGTATAAAGTGGCGAACATCGCCCAGGCGATCGATCTGGCGAACGATGTGCCCTATGGGCTGGGCTCGTCGGTTTGGACGCAGGACGCGGCGGAGATCGAGCAGTTCGCCCGCGACATCGAGAGCGGGATGACGGCGGTCAATGCGCTGCTCGCCTCGACGCCCGAGGCGCCGTTTGGCGGGGTCAAGCTGTCGGGCCATGGCCGCGAGCTGGGGCCATGGGGGATGCACGAGTTCATGAACCTGAAGGCCGTGATGTATGGCGCGGGGGCGAAGCCGGGCGATTGAGGCGCGAACGAGGATAAGGGGAAGATGTCCGAAGACTATGCGCATGGCCGCCGCGACGGCCTTCGCCTCGCGCTGGCGATCCTCGCGGCGGAGGAGGCGAAATGGGCGGCGCTGCTCGGGGAGAGCCGATCGGGGCGGACCAATTTGGTCCGGCAGGTGCGGCACAAGGCGCTCCAGGTGGCGCAGAGCCGGGTGCAGACGGCGTTGAACCGGCTGGCGCCGCGGGACGATGCGGGGGTGAATGCGGAGCTGGCGGAGGCGCTGGAGAAGCTGGGGCTGTAAGGGGGGGGGCTGGTGGCAGTCCCTGTCCACCTCGCTGCGAGGTCGGGGGAGTGCCATTCGAGATCAGGTCTCCCTACCCCTTCAATCTCCCACAAAGGGAGAGGGTGCTGACCGCATTCGTCCTAGCGTAATTTGCGACTTATTTATTGATTCTGCTTGATATTTATGTAGCATTGCGGCGTCACACCCTGTGACGGGAAAGGAAGCGCAATGGTAAAACTGATTTTGGTTTCGCTTGCGTCCGTGGCGTTAGTGTCATCTTCATCAATGGCTTTGGCAATTACTACTCCGGTTCCCGCATACGAGGATCATCCGCCTGCTCCTTGGGAGACCTCACCCGAATGCGACAACGCCGCTCGGCGGTTCGCCCGGCAGCATTCGGGTACGACTTACGTCTGGGATCCGAACTACGTTTATTATTATAACATATACTATGATGGCGATGAATCGGTGTTTGGCGCACCAGGGTGCCCGATGATTTAAATTGTCGGCAGCGCGGTGTTTCGGTGAGCGGAGGGCGTGTATAGCGCCGGTCACGGTTGGGCGCATGCCTTTCAAGCGCCCATAACCTCCGCCACCAGGTCCTTGCGGCTGAGCTTGCCGATCATCGTCTTGGGCATGGTCGCGCGCACTACGCATTCGCTGACCCGCTCATGCTTGCCAAGCTGGCCGTTGAGCCACAGGCACAGCCCCGGCCCCTCGACGCTTTCGCCTTCGTTTAGAGTGACATAGGCGTGGGGCAGCTCGCCGTGATAGGCGTCGGGGAGGCCGATCACGAGCGCTTCCTTCACCGCGGGGTGGCGATAGAGCACCGCCTCGATCTGGCTGGGGAACACCTTGAAGCCGCCCACCGCGATCATGTCCTTCAGCCGGTCGACGATGCGGATATAGCCGTCTTCGTCGATCGTCCCGACATCGCCGGTGCGCAGCCAGTGCGACTCGCCATCGACGGTGGCGAACACGGTCGCATCGGTATCGGGGCGGTTCCAATAGCCCTGCATGATCTGGGGGCCTGCCACGACGATCTCGCCCGGTTCGCCCTCTGGCGGAGGCCGGGTCGGGTCCTCCTTGTCGACCAGCCGGACGCGGGTGGCGGCCAGCGGCTGGCCGATCGTGCCCGGCTTGTTGAGCCCGACATAGGGATTGGCCGAGACCACGCCCGCGCTTTCGGACAGGCCATAGCCTTCGATCACATGCGCGTGCGTGATCGATTCCCAGCTCTCCTTGAGCTGTTGCGACAGCGGCGCGCCGCCCGAGATGCAGAAGCGCAGGCTGCTGAAATCATCGGGCTTCATCCCCGGCGCGTCGAGCAGCGCCTGGTACATGGTCGGCACCCCCGGCAGCGCGCCGGGGCGGGTGCGGCGCAGCTCGGCCAGCGCCTGCTGCGCGTTGAAGCGCGGCAGCATCACGATCTCGCCGCCGGTCAGCACGGTGCGATTGAGCACGCAGGTATTGGCGAAGACGTGGAAGAAGGGGAGGACGCCCAGGATGCGATCGGCGACCTTGCCCAGATCGGGGTCGAGCCGCGCGACCTGCCGCGCATTGGCCGACAGATTCTGGTGCGTCAGCATCGCGCCCTTCGGGATGCCGGTGGTGCCGCCGGTATATTGGATCAGCGCCAGATCGCGTTCGGGGTCGATCGCCGGGGTGACGCACGATCCTTCGTTGGCGATCAGCGCCGAGAACGCCAGGACGCGCGGATCGGCGGGGCGTGGCGTGACTTCGGCGGTGCGGAACAGCCGGTAGAACAGCGACTTGGCCGGAGGCAGCGCCCCGGCGATCGATCCGACCACCAGCCGCTCGACCGCGCTCTGCTCGAGCACCCTGAGCGCGGTCGGGAGCAGGGCGGTCGCGGAGAGCGTGAACAACAGCCGCGTCCCCGAATCGGCAACCTGCGCCGCCAGTTCCTCGACGCTGTACAACGGCGAGAAATTGACGACGACCGCGCCGAGCTTGAGGATGCCATAATAGGCGGCGACATAATGGGGCACGTTGGGCAGGAACAAGCCGATCCGGTCGCCGGGGCCATAGCCCAGCGCGCGCAGCCCGCAGGCGACGCGATTGGCGCCGTCCAGCGTTTCGGCATAGCTGTATTTGCGGCCCATGAAATCGAGCAGCGGCGCCTCTGGATGCGCGGTCGCGCTCGCGTCGAACAGCTCGGCCATCGACAGGGGAGGAAAGGAATCGTCCCATGCCCCGGGGTGGCGATAGGCGGTGCGCCAGATACTCTCGAAATCGCTCATTTACACGAGTGTAAGCAGCGCCGGGCGAGCGTCAATAGGCGAGGCGTCGGCTCCAGGTGACCAGCACCGAAACCCCGACAAGCCCCAGGTCGACGACCGCCTGAATCCGGCGCGGGGAAACGTCGCCCTGATCATGGGCGAGGATCTGGATCGATGCGCGGTGCTGCGGCGACGCGAAGGCGACCAGCGCCAACGCCGCTGCTCCTGCGAGGATGATCCGATTGCGTCGCGTCATGGTCGCACATCTACGCGCATGCGCTGGGAGCCGCAAGCGGGCGGGAGCCGCAAGCGGCGGGGTTTCAGGCGGCGCGGCGGACGGCGGTGCGGAAACGGTCGCGACCCGCCGACTTTGCTTCGAAAAGTGCCGCGTCGGCGCCGCGATACAGCGCCTTCCAGTCGCGATCGGTGACCAGCGGCCCGACACAGGCGCCGATGCTGGCCGTCACGCGCAGGTCGAACGGCATCCGCGCGTTGCGGAGGCGGGCCAGCAGCGCATCGGGCTCGATCGCCGATTCCGCGGGGGTCAGGATCGCAAATTCCTCGCCCCCCATCCGCGCGACCAGCGTCTGGGCGGGAAGCGTAGTGCGCATCACCCGGGCAAAGACGCGCAGCACTTCGTCGCCGCCGTCATGCCCGAGGGTCTCGTTGACGCGCTTGAAGTGATCGATGTCGACCACGAGCAATTGCTGGTCGCCCTCGCGGGCAATGGCCTTGTTCAGGAAGGCGCGGCGATTGAGCAGCCCGGTCAGCGGATCGGTATCCGCCAGCCGGCGCGCCATCACTTCGGCGGCGATCGCGTCGTCGCGCTCGTCACGCAACAGGCGGATGCGATAGGCGATCGCGATGGCGGACATCAGCGCCTCGCTCGTCGCCGAGACGATCGTCGAATTGTCGATCCAGAAGCTCCAGGGCAGCACATGCAGGTTCGACAGCGTGCGCAGCAGCGCCATCAGGATCGGCAATCCCCACCCGACCGCAAACAGCCACACATAGCTGCTCCGCTGCCGCCAGCCCCGCCACAGGATCGGGCCGACGACAGTGGCGAGTCCCAGGAACGCCAGCGTGAACACGATGTCGGGCACGCGCGGCGCCACGGGTGCCAGGAGGAAGAAGGACAGCCCTGCGCCCGAGGTGGCCAGCGCCACCCCGGTCGAATAGCGTTTCAGCCACCCGGCGAAAATCCGCGGCTCGAAGAAATTGCGGGCGAACATGATCGCGGCGGCGGAGGCGAGACCGAGCAGGAGATAATTGAACCGCAGGCGATCATTGTTCGCCAGGCCGGGGAACGCCCAGGACATCGCCCCCGACGAGGTGAAGGTGTAGAGCATCAGCGCCGCGACCATCACGCAATAGTCGAGCTGGAACCGGTGCCGAAGCGCGCCCCATAGCGCCAGATTGTACATCACCAGTGCGAGGCACAGCCCGGCAAATCCGGCATAGAGCGCGGCCATGCGCAGATTGATGGCGCGGCTCTGGTCGGCGGTGGCGAGCCGCGCGCCGAACAGGATGCCGCGCATGTTCGGCGATTTCTCGACATGCCACAGCAGGCGCACGACCTTGGCCGGGCGCGCGGGCAGCGGCTGTTCGACGACCGCTCCAAGCTGGATGAAGGGGGCGACGCCGGTGCGCCCGGTCGCCATCGACAGGATTTCGCCGTCCGCATAGAGGATGTGGAGCGTCAGCCGCTCCTGCCAGACGCTCGCCAGCCGCACGCGCAGCGGATCGGATTCCAGCGACTGCCGGTCGATCGGCGAGGATAGCACCCAGAAATCGCCCGTTCCCAACTTATGCTGCGGCGTGGTGCAATCGAAGCGCTGCGGCTGATGGAACAGCGCCGCGGGGCGCATCCCGCCCGTATCGCGCAGGATGCACAGGTCGAGGGGGGACCCAGCGGCGCTGGCCTCGGCAATCGCCGGGCGCGCCGCTGCGTACAGGGCGAGGCTGGCGACCATCAGGCGCAGGAACCGGGGCCAAAAACGGACGAACATGATCCCTGCTACGGGTAACATGACGAACAACCGGTAAACTTCGGGCGTCAGGGCGCTGTCCGCGCGCCAATCGCACTTCGGTCCGCGCAGATTTGCGACGAACCGAATATTGCACATGTCCATATTTGGGACAGGCAGGTGCCGAAGACGCGCCCGGCGCGCCCAGCGCGGGCATGCTTTCGCGCTTCAAAACGAAACGGGCCGGGATTCGCATCCCGGCCCGTCCGATATCCACTGTGGAGAGCGTTACTTCGCCTTCACGGCCTCCGCCTTCTTGCCGCCCTTGCCCTTGGGCTTTTTGGGCGCGGCGGGGACGATCTCGAAGGCGAGTGCGCCGTCCTTGAGCTTCACATTGACCTCGCCGCCATGGATCAGCTTGCCGAACAGCAGTTCCTCGGCGAGCGGTTGCTTGATCTTCTCCTGGATCAGCCGGCCCATCGGGCGCGCGCCGTACAATTTGTCATAGCCGCGCGCGGTCAGCCACGCCTTCGACTCGTCGTCGAGCTGGATATGGACGCCGCGGTCCGCCAGCTGGAGTTCGAGCTGGAGGATGAACTTGTCGACGACGCGCCCGACCACTTCGGTCGGCAGATAGTCGAACGGCACGATCGCATCGAGGCGGTTGCGGAATTCGGGGGTGAAGAGCTTCTTCACCGCCTCTTCCTGAACGTCCTCGCGGCCGCCCATGTCGCCGAAGCCGACCGATTCCTTCGCCATGTCCGACGCACCGGCATTGGTGGTCATGATCAGGATAACATTGCGGAAATCGACCGATTTGCCGTGCTGATCGGTGAGCCGGCCATTGTCCATCACCTGCAACAGGATGTTGAACAGGTCCGGGTGCGCCTTCTCGATCTCGTCGAGCAGCAGCACCGAATGCGGCTGCTGATCGACGGCATCGGTCAGCAGGCCGCCCTGGTCGAAACCGACATAGCCCGGGGGCGCACCGATCAGCCGGCTGACCGAATGCCGCTCCATATATTCGGACATGTCGAACCGCTGGAGCGGGATGCCGAGCAGCTCGGACAGCTGCTTGGCGACTTCGGTCTTGCCGACGCCGGTGGGGCCGCTGAACAGATAATTGCCGATCGGCTTGTCGGGATCGCGAAGCCCCGCGCGGCTGAGCTTGATCGCCGAGGACAGCACTTCGATCGCCTTGTCCTGCCCGAACACGACCCGCTTCAGGTCGGTTTCGAGATTGGCGAGGGTGCGGGTGTCGTCGGTCGACACGCTCTTTGGCGGGATGCGCGCCATCGTGGCGATGACCTGCTCGATCTCCTTGGGCGTGATCACCTTTTTCCGGCGGCTGGGGGGCACGAGCATCTGCATCGCGCCGACTTCGTCGATCACGTCGATCGCCTTGTCCGGCAGCTTGCGGTCATTGATGTAGCGCGCGCTCAGCTCCACCGCCGACTTGATCGCGTCGGGGGTGTATTTCACCGAATGATGCTGTTCGAACGCAGACCGCAGCCCGGCGAGGATCTTGACCGTATCCTCGATCGACGGTTCGTTGACGTCGATCTTCTGGAAGCGCCGGAGCAGCGCCCGGTCCTTCTCGAAATGGTTGCGGAATTCCTTGTAGGTGGTCGACCCGATGCAGCGGATCGCGCCGCCCGACAGCGCCGGCTTGAGCAGGTTGGAGGCGTCCATCGCCCCGCCGCTGGTCGCGCCCGCGCCGATGACGGTGTGGATCTCGTCGATGAACAGCACGGCGTGGGGCAGCTTTTCGAGCTCGTTGACGACCTGTTTCAGCCGCTCCTCGAAATCGCCGCGATAGCGGGTGCCGGCGAGCAGCGCGCCCATGTCGAGCGAATAGATCACCGCTTCGAGCAGCACGTCGGGAACCTGGCCCTCGACGATCTTGCGCGCCAGCCCCTCGGCGATGGCGGTCTTGCCGACGCCGGGATCGCCGACATAGAGCGGGTTGTTCTTGCTGCGGCGGCACAGGATCTGGATCGTGCGATCCACCTCGGCGGCGCGGCCGATCAGCGGGTCGACCTTGCCGTTGCGGGCCTTTTCATTGAGGTCGACGGTGAACTGCTTGAGCGCGCTCTCGCCCTTGCCGCTCTTGGTCTCCTGCTTGGGCGTCTTGTCCTCGTCGACCCCCTTGGGCGTCGTGGCTTCGGGGGGCGTCGAGCCCTTGCCGACGCCGTGGCTGATGAAGCTGACCGCGTCGAGGCGGCTCATGTCCTGCTGTTGCAGGAAATAGACCGCATAGCTCTCGCGCTCGCTGAACAAGGCGACGAGCACGTTCGCGCCGGTCACTTCGTCGCGGCCCGAGGACTGGACATGCAGGATCGCGCGCTGGACGACGCGCTGGAACCCGCTGGTGGGGGAGGGATCGGTCGCATTCTCGACCTTGAGCGCTTCCAGCTCGGTGTCGAGATACTGCGCCACGGTGGCTTTGAGCTCGCCCAGCTCGACGCCGCACGCGCTCATCACCTTCGAGGCGTGTTCGTCGTCGACGAGCGCCAGCAGCAGATGCTCGAGCGTCGCATATTCGTGGCGGCGCGAAGACGCGGCTTCGAGTGCCTTGTGCAGCGTGGATTCGAGGGCGGAGGCGAAACTAGGCATTAGACAACTCCAGTCGGGCCAGAGGGATACCAAGCCCGAACTACCGATATGTCGGGAGTGTTGTGCCTGGCATCAAGCGTCGCGGTCCCGCACCCTTCATTATAGGCGTTGCGCCTGGCGGGTGCGGTAGAGTTCATCGCTTGAATAGGGCGTCGGCGCTTGCGCGGTGGTTAACGGCGCGATGCATTCGCGTCCGGGTCCGTTCGATCTCTGCTTCGAGCAGGACGATGCGTTCCTGAAGCTCCTCGACCGAGAACGGATCGAGATCCTGCCTGCCCAATTGGGCAGCCAAATCGTCCTTGCGACGCGGGAGATTCTCGTCGAGGTCCATTACCCGCCGAACGTTGACCGGCGGCGAAGCGATGTCAATAAGACGCGAGGGTTGCATTGAGAACGGAAACAACAAGCCGATGATCGTGCCGGAGTGGATGGTCGCGATCGACCCTGAATTGCCTGGAGGTCCCGAAGTCTTGATGCCGGTTCGCCGGGCGGTCCCGATCCCCGGGGCGGGCGAGGTGCTGGTTCGAGTCGCGGCGGCAGGGGTCAATCGTCCCGAAGTGATGCAGCGCATGGGGCTGTACCCGCCCCCGCCGGGCGCGCCGTCGATCCTGGGCATGGAAGTGTCGGGGACGATCGTTGCGCTGGGCGAGGATGTGCCCGACGAGATGCTGGGGCAGAAGGTCTGTGCGCTGATCAGCGGCGGCGCCTATGCCGAATATGCGGTGGCGCCCGCGGGGCAGTGCCTGCCGGTGCCGCCCGTGCTGACGATGATCGAGGCGGCGGCGATGCCCGAGACGCTGTTCACCGTGTGGACCAACGTGTTCGAGCGCGCCTATGCGACCGAGGGCGAGACGATCCTGGTCCATGGCGGCACCAGCGGCATCGGGACGATGGCGATCGCGCTGGCGAAGCTGTTCGGGCTGACGAGCATCGTGACCGCGGGATCGGACGCAAAATGCGCCGCGGCGCGCGGCATCGGCGCCGATCATGCGATCAACTACAAGACCGAGGATTTCGTGGCGCGGGTGGCGGAGATCACGGCCAAGCGCGGAGTCGATATCGTGCTCGACATGGTCGGGGGCGACTATGTGCCCCGCAATATCCAGTGCCTGGCCGAGGATGGCCGCCATGTCTCGATCGCGGTCCAGCGCGGGGCGGAGGCGACGATCCCGCTGTGGCAGGTGATGCGCAAGCGGCTGACGCTGACCGGATCGACGCTCCGTCCGCGCAGCGTCGAGTTCAAGACGCTGGTCGCCGACGAGATCGCGCGGATGGTGTGGCCGCTGGTCGCGGAGGGCAAGCTCAAGCCGGTGATCGACACCAGCTTCCCGCTCGATCGCGCCGCCGAGGCGCATCGCCGGATGGAGGCGGGCGACCATGTCGGCAAGATCGTGCTGACGATGGGGTAACAGCGGGGTGAAGGCACTCGCGCCGCGCTTGCCAAGCGGCGCGATTTTGTCGAGGGCGCGCGGGTCGAACGGAAAGGGTCCGCTATGTCCGCGCTGCTGCTCCACGAATTCGCGCCCTCGGGCAATTGCTACAAGATCCGGCTGACCGCGGCGCATGTCGGAATTCCGCTCGAGCGGCGGCAGTATGATATCCTGAAGGGCGAGACGCGGACGGCGGAGTTCCTGGGCGAGGTCAACGCCGACGGGCGCATCCCCGTGCTCCAGCTTGGCGACGATTTCCTGCCCGAAAGCAACGCCGCCTGCGTCTATCTGGCGCATGGCACGCCGCTGATCCCGGTCGATCGGTTCGCCCATGCCGACATGCTGCGCTGGATGTTCTGGGAGCAATATAGCCACGAACCCAATATCGCGACGGTGCGCTTCTGGCGGCGCTGGGTGGGGGAGGCGGCGCTGAGCGAGCTTCAGCGGGCGATGCTGCCGGGCAAGATCGCGGCGGGCCATGCCGCGCTGGCGCTGATGGACGCGCATCTGGGGCGGACCGAGTTCCTCGTAGGCAGCGGCCTGACGCTCGCCGACATCGCGCTCTATGCCTATACCCATGTCGCGGGGGAGGGCGGCTTCGATCTCCAGCCCTATCCGAATGTCCGCGTGTGGATCGCGCGCGTTGCGGCGCAGCCGGGGCATGTCGCGATCGATGCGTGAGATTGTGACAGGCCGGTGAAATCGCCGTCGCCCGACTTGTAACATTGCCGAGGCATTAGCCGCCCCAGGCAAGGCAAGTGCGGGGACAGGGGCGATGGCCACGATCAGCAGGCTTCCGTTCGACGCGGCGCAGATCGCCGATTTTCATTCGATCACCCCGTCGATCCCCGAACGCATCGTCGCCGGGCGGCGCCAGTATCGCACGGTGTGGATATCCGACGTCCATCTCGGCACGCGCGGATGCAACGCCGCGATGCTCATCGACTTTCTGGATCACGTCGACAGCGACACGATGTACCTGGTCGGCGACATCATCGACGGCTGGGCGATGAAGAAGCGCTTCTACTGGCCCGCCGCGCATAACGACATTGTGTGGCGCGTGCTGAAGCGCGCCAAGCGCAACACGCGGATCGTGTACATCCCCGGCAACCATGACGAGATGTTCCGCCAGTTCTCCGGGCTCGACTTCGGCGGCGTCGAAATCAGGCGCCAGGCGATCCACACCACCGTCGATGGCCGCCGCCTGCTGGTGCTCCATGGCGACGAATTCGACGCGATCACGCTGTCGCACCGCTGGCTCGCGCACCTGGGCGACGCTGCCTATGAAATGATGATGGGGCTCAATCGCTGGGTCAATCTGGTCCGCCGCGCGTTCAACCTGCCCTATTGGTCGCTGAGCAAATACGCCAAGCAGAAGGTCAAGAACGCGGTGTCGTTCATTTCCAAGTTCGAGGAGATCGTTGCGCACGAGGCGGCGCATCGCGGGATCGACGGGGTGATTGCGGGGCATATCCACAAGGCGGAGATGCGCACCATCGCCGGAATCGAATATTATAACGACGGCGACTGGGTGGAGGGTTGCACCGCGCTCGTCGAGCATTACGACGGCACTATGGAAATTCTCCATTGGGCCGAGGAAATTGCCGCGCGCGACGCGCAGCCTTCCGGGGTCAGACTGGCGGCGGCGTGACGGCAGCGGCGGAGGCCGAGACCGTGCGTATCGCAATCGTGACCGATGCCTGGGAGCCCCAGGTCAACGGCGTCGTTCGCACGCTCCAATCGGTGCGCGACGTGCTGGTGGGGCAGGGGCATGTCGTGAAGGTCATATCGCCCGACCTGTTCTATTCGCTGCCCTGCCCGACCTATCCCGAAATCCGGCTGGCGATCACGCGGACCGCCAGCGTGGGCGCGATGCTGGAGCAATTCCGGCCCAGCGCGATCCATCTGGCGACCGAGGGGCCGCTATGCGTCGCCGCTCGGCGCTGGTGCCTGCGCAACCACCGGGCCTTCACCACGGCCTATCACACCCAGTTCCCCGATTATGTCTCGGCGCGGTCGGGCGTGCCTGCGGAATGGATCTGGCACTATATCCGCTGGTTCCATGCGCCGTCGTCGGCGATCCTCGCCTCGACTCCCTCGATCCGCGAGTCGCTCGCCGCGCACGGGCTGAAGCATGTCCGCCATTGGGGGCGGGGCGTTGACCTCGCCAATTTCCACCCTCGACTGGCGCCGCACCCGGCGATGGCGGGGCTGGCCGGGCCGGTGCAGCTCTATGTCGGGCGGGTGGCGGTCGAGAAGAATATCGAGGCGTTCCTGCAGACGACGCATCCCGGGACCAAGGTCGTGGTCGGCGACGGCCCGGCGCGCGCGTCGCTGGAGGCGCGCTTTCCCGATGCGCATTTCCTGGGGCCGATGTTCGGCGCCGAGCTGGCATCGGCCTATGCCGGTGCCGATGTGTTCGTCTTCCCCAGCCGCACCGATACCTTCGGGCTGGTGATGATCGAGGCGCTGGCGTGCGGGGTGCCCGTGGCGGGCTATCCGGTGACGGGGCCGATCGATGTGCTGACCGACGCCACCGGGGCGACCGACGAAGACCTGACCGTGGCGATCGGCCGGGCGCTGACCAAGGATCGCCGGGCGTGCGCCGCTTATGGCCGCACCTTCACCTGGGAAGCGAGCGCGCGCCAGTTCCTCAACGCGCTGGTGGCGCGCGAGGAGGAGGACGAGGCGGCGTAAGGGCTCTGGCGGCGGTTTTTTTGGGGGCGCAAGTGCGCCCGAGGCGCGGAGGCGCGGAGGAAAAGAAGCTGGATTGGCTGCGCCGCAGCAGATGAGAACGGTGAACTTCGTCTTTCTTTCTTCTGCTCTCTGCGCCTCCGCGCCTCGGGCGCACTTGCGCCCCCATAAATTCTTCTCGGCCCCACCCCAATCCCCCTCGGCCCCCGGTAAATACCGGAACAGCTTGCCCTTAGGCCCGTGGCGCATTAAGTCACGACCATGACCGGCCGCCCGTGATGGGCGGCCCTTTCTATTTCTGGAGACTTTCCGTGGCCCAGCCGCTGATGCCGCATGCGACCGCTTCCTGGCTGGTCGACAACACGTCGCTCTCGTTCGAGCAGATCGCGGAGTTCTGCGGGCTGCACATCCTCGAGGTGCAGGCGATCGCCGACGACACCGCCACGACCAAGCTGACCGGTCGCGATCCGGTGCGCGCGCACGAGCTGACGCAGGACGAGATCGACAAGGGCCAGGCCAATGCCGACTATCGGCTGAAGATGCAGAAGGGCCCCGAGCAGGTCCGCCGCACCAAGGGGCCGCGCTATACCCCGGTTTCGAAGCGCCAGGACAAGCCCGACGGCATCGCCTGGATCCTGCGCCATCACCCGGAGATTTCGGACGGCGCGATCGGCAAGCTGATCGGCACCACCCGCACCACGATCGCCGCGATCCGCGACCGCAGCCATTGGAACATCACCAACATCACCCCGAAGGACCCGGTGACGCTGGGCCTGACGACGCAGCGCGAGCTGGACGCGCTGGTCGCGCGCGCGGCCAAGGCGGCTGGGATCGAGGCGCCGACCGACACAAGGCTGGAGGGTGACCGCGAGGCGCTGATCGAGCAGCTCCGTGCCGAGCGCGACGCGCATGCCCGCGAGGCCGAGCAGGGCGATGCGCCGACCGGCCCGGTCGAGCACACTGCCGAAACGCTGTTCCGCCACTAAGCCACCGTTTGAAAATGCGCTTTGGCGCATTTCGCGGCACCGGCCCGCTCCCCCGCCCGGCCACCCATAGAATACTGCCGTTGGGTGGCCGGGCGGGGGAGCGGGCCGGTGCCGCTTGAAATTCGCTCTTTCGCGAATTTTCAAACGTAAGCGCTTGTTCCTGCGTGCATGACGCGGGGCGATCGCTTGTGTAGCCTGCGCCTTGCCGACTCGGGGGGATTTCGAGCGGCGAGGGCAGGAGGCTGGTATGTGCGACGAATTCACGGCGGCGGATAACGAACGGTTTCTGGCGGAGCCGATCACGCGGCGGGGGTTCGGTGCCGTCGCTGCCGTCGCCGGCATCGGCATATTGCTGCCGAGCCCCGCCAATGCACTGGCGATCAAGGGCCGCGACGTGACGATCACGACGCCCGACGGCACCGCCGACGCCTATTTCGTCGCGCCCGCGACCGGCAAGCACCCCGGCGTGCTGGTGTGGCCCGACATCATGGGGCTGCGCCCCGCCTTCCGCCAGATGGCCGATCGGCTCGCCGAATCGGGCTATGCGGTGCTCACCGTCAACCAATTCTATCGCTCGACCAAGGCGCCGTTCCTCAAGCCGGGTGAATCGTTCGACCAGCCCGAGGTGCGGCAGAAGATCGCGCCGTGGCGCGCGGCGCTGACGGCGGCGGGGACGACGAGCGATGGCAAGGCATTCGTCGCCTTTCTCGATGCGCAGCCCGAGGTCGATACGAAGCGTGGGATCGGCAGCACCGGCTATTGCATGGGCGGGCCGATGACGCTGCGCACCGCGGCAGTGGCGCCCGACCGGGTGCGTGCGGGCGCGTCGTTCCACGGCGGCGGGCTGGCGACCGACGATGCCGACAGCCCGTTGCTGCTCGTGCCGCGGCTCAAGGGGCAGTATCTGTTCGCCATCGCCGAGAATGACGATGCCCGCGCGCCCGACGACAAGACCAAATTGCGCGCGGCGTTCGCGGCGGCGAAGCTGCCCGCCGAGATCGAGGTCTATCCGGGCACGCTCCACGGATGGTGCCCGCCCGACAGCCGCGCCTATAATCCTGCGCAGGCCGAGCGTGCGTGGGCGCGGCTGCTCCATTTGTTCGAGGCGTCGCTATAGCGCTTGACGACTTAGGGATGACGTGTTCACTATATGTTCTATAGCGAGCGGGAGTGAATGCCATGTCGGATGAGCTGATACTTTACACCAACCCCCAGTCGCGCGGGCGGATCGCGCGCTGGATGCTCGAAGAGACGGGCGCCGCCTATCGCACCGAGATCGTCGACTATGGCACGACGATGAAGGGCCAAGACTATCTCGAGATCAACCCGATGGGGAAGGTCCCGGCGATCGTCCATGGCGGCAAGGTGGTGACCGAATGCGCGGCGATCTGCGCCTATCTGGCGGAGGCGTTTCCCGAGGCGGGGCTCGCGCCGCTGCCGCATGAGCGCGCGGATTATTATCGCTGGCTGTTCTTCGCCGCCGGGCCGTTGGAACAGGCGACGACGAACCAATTTGCCAAGTTCGAACCGTCGCCTGAACAGGGCCGGATGTTCGGTTATGGCAATTATGCGCTGGCCGTCGACGTGCTCGAAAAGGCAGTGTCGGCGCACCCCTATATCGCCGGGGACCGCTTTACCGCCGCCGATGTCTATGTCGGATCCTCGGTCGGCTGGGGGGTGATGTTCGACTGGTTGCCCAAGCGCGACGTCTTTGTGGATTATTTCGCGCGGGTGAGCGGGCGGGATGCCTATGTTCGTGCGGGCGCGCTCGACGATGCGGCGATGCCCGTGCCAGCATAGCGCGGGGCGGTTATTCGGCGGCGGGCGGCGTTCTCGATGCGAGCCGCGCCATCCGCGCGGGCAAGGCCGCCACCACCGCCGCGCGATCGGCGGGGGTGGTGGTGCCCCAGCGGACGATTTCGTCGATCGAGCGCCCGCAGCCGGCGCACCAGCCGGTCACCGGTTCCAGCACGCAGTGATTGACGCAGGGGCTCGGTATCTTGGGCATCGCTTCACTGTCGCCGATCAGGCGCTATGGCCAGCACCGGGCCGCGCGGGCCGCGAACGCGGCGGAAACCCGCCGCGCTCGGGTCATGCACCCAGCGTGTATTTCAGGAAGTCGGGAACCGGCCCGTTCCAGCCATCGTCCGGACCGTCGTTCGATTCGGCGCGCCGGCGGGGCTCGTGGCGCGGCTCCGAGCGGGCACGTTCCTCGCGCTGCGGCGCGCGCGGCTGCTCCTCGCGGGGGCGTTCGTCGCGGGGACGTTCCGCACGGGCGTCGCGCGGGCGCTCTTCGCGTGGCGTGTCGCGGCGCGGTGCGCGATCGCGGGTGCGGTCCTGGCGGGGACGTTCCTCGCGCGGGGCGGGCTCGCGCTCGGGCTGCGTTGTCTCGACACCCTCGGCGGGCGCGCTTTGCTCGGGCGCCGGCTTGGCACCGCGCCGACCGCGGCTGCGCTTGGGCGCCTCTTCGGCCTCGACTTCGTCCGGCGTCGCGGCGGGCTTGGCGCCGGCCAGCTTGACGCGCTCGATCTTGTGCCCGGTCAGCTTCTCGATCTCGGAGATGTTCTCGGCATCCTCGGGCGTCACCAGCGTATAGGCGATCCCCGTCGCGCCGCCGCGCCCGGTGCGGCCGATGCGGTGGACATAATCGTCGGGGTGCCAGGGCGCGTCGAAATTATAGACGTGGCTCACGCCCTTCACGTCCAGCCCGCGGGCCGCGACATCGGACGCCACCAGGATGTTGACGTCGCCGCGCTTGAAGCGCTCCAGCTCGGCGATCCGCTGCGACTGTTCCATGTCGCCGTGAATCTCGGTCGAGCGGAAGCCCGATTTCTGGAGGCTCTTGTTGAGGTCGCGGACCGTCGTCTTGCGGTTGCTGAAGACGATCGCGGTGGTCACTTCCTCGGCGCGGAGCAACTCGCGCAGCACCGAACGCTTGTCCGACGCCGCGCACTGGACGACGAACTGGCGGATGTTGACGTTCGCGCTTGCCGGGCGGGCCACTTCGATGCGCTTGGGATTATCCAGGAATTTGTCGGCGAGCTTCTTGATCACCGGCGGCATCGTCGCGGAGAAGAGCAGAGTCTGGCGCTGCTTGGGCAGCTTGGTGCAGATTTCCTCGATATCGGGGATGAACCCCATGTCGAGCATCCGGTCGGCCTCGTCGATCACCAGCAGCGAACAGCCGGTGAGCAAAATCTTGCCGCGCCCGAACAAATCCATCAGCCGGCCCGGCGTGGCGATCAGCACGTCGACGCCCTTTTCGAGCGCCTTGACCTGATCGCCCATCTGCACGCCGCCGATGAGCAGGGCCATGCTCAGCTTGTGGTGCGTGCCGTATTTCTCGAAATTCTCCGCCACCTGCGCGGCGAGTTCGCGCGTCGGCTCGAGGATCAGGCTGCGCGGCATCAGCGCGCGGGTGCGCCCTTCGCCGAGAATGTCGATCATGGGGAGGACGAACGCGGCGGTCTTGCCCGTGCCGGTCTGGGCGATGCCGACCAGGTCCTTCCCCATCAGGACGGAGGGGATCGCCTGCTGCTGGATCGGAGTCGGCTCGGTATAGCCGGCGTCGGTGACCGCGCGCAGAAGTTCGTCAGAAAGGCCGAGATCGGCAAAGTTCATGCAAATGTCCGGAATTGGGCGTGAGTGCCCACGCCGCCAAAGCCTTCACGCGCTTGCGGATTTGGCTCCAATTGTCAAGCTATTGGAGGTGGTGACGGGCAGGATTCGTACATGTCGCGGCAAAAATATGCGCGATTTCAACGCTGGGGGACCAAAGCGGCAAATTTGAGCACCGAGCAGACTCGCCCCGACCGCGTCCGGAGCGCGTCGCGTTTGGCGCAGATTTTCTTGTCGCGATTGGGCTTCACATAGAATCCCGAATAGAATCCGAGCGACGGACAGTCCGATCCCAGCTTGGCCCGGAGCAGCGAGCCGTCCTTGAGGACGAGGTCGACGCTGTCGAAACGGTTGACCGAGAACCCGGCGAGCTTGTCCATCTTGACGCAGTCATCGGCCTTTTTCTCGACCAGCGCGGGGCGCCGCGCCTCGCGCAGGATGACCGTGGTGGTCGTGACGGTGAGCCGGGGGACGTGGATCGAGGCGTGTTGCTGGACGCCATCGCCGGCATCGGCCCAGGCGCGCGGCTGGGGCGCGGTGGCGGGCGCGGCGAGCAACAGCAGGAGGCCGGGGGCGGCAAGCATCGGATTCGACATGTCGGGCGACGGTTTTACGGCATAGTTTTGAACAGTGGATGAACTGCCCGGCTGCGTGCTAGTCGATTCCGGCCATGACCCCTGCCCAGACCAACCTCGTCGACACGCTGCGCCAACGCTTCGGACCCAAGGTCGTCACGACCGATGCCGAGGATATCGCCCCCTGGCTGACCGATTGGCGCGGGCGCTATCGCGGCGCGGCGCCGGCTTTGCTCTCGCCGGGGTCCACCGAGGAGGTTGCGGCGATCGTCGCGCTGGCGGCGGCGGCGGGGGTGCCGATCGTGCCGCAGGGGGGCAATACCGGGATGGTCGGCGGTGCGACGCCGCCGATCGACGGTTCCGCGCTGCTGCTGTCGACTCGGCGGATGAACCGCATCCGGTCGATGCTGCCGCAAAGCAATCTGGCGGTCGCGGAGGCCGGGGTGATCCTGTCCAATTTGCATGCCGCTGCGGGCGAGGTGGGGCGTCGCTTCCCGCTGAGCCTGGGCGCCAAGGGAAGCGCGACGATCGGCGGGCTGGTGTCGACCAACGCCGGGGGCGTGCAGGTGCTCCGCTTCGGGACGATGCGCAGCCTGGTGGCGGGGGTCGAGGCGGTGCTGCCCGATGGATCGGTGCATGACGGACTGGTGCCGCTCAAGAAGGACAATCGCGGCTATGACCTTACCCAGTTACTGATCGGGGCCGAGGGGACGCTCGGGATCGTCACCGCGGCGACGCTGCGGCTCTACCCGGCGATCGTCCAGCGTGCCGCCGCCTGGGTGGGCGTCGAAAGCCCGCACCGCGCGCTGGAGTTGCTGCGGATGCTGGAGGCACAGACCGACACGATCGAGAGCTTCGAAGTCATCCCGGCGGAGACATTGGGGCATGTCCTGGCGCATGTGCCGGGGACAAGGTCGCCGCTGGACGGGGCGCATGCGTGGCATGTGCTGATCGAATCGGTCGCGACCGATCCGGCGGCGGAGGCGCCGGGGGCGTTGCTCGAACGGCTGCTGATGCCTGCGTTCGAGGCTGGCCTCGCCGAGGATGCGGTGATTTCGGCGAGCGAGGCGCAGGTCGAGGCGTTCTGGAACCTGCGCGATTCGATCTCCGGCGCCGAACGCGCGCTGGGGCCGGCGATGCAGCATGATATTTCGGTGCCGGTGGACGACATGCCGCGCTTCCTGATCGAAGGTGCTGCGGCGACCGAACGCGCCTTTCCCGGCACCCATGCCAGCGGCTTCGGCCATCTCGGCGATGGCAATGTCCATTTCCACGTCCGCGCGCCCGACGGCGCCGATGCCGAAAGCTGGTATGCCGGCGAAGGCCATGCGATCAGCAGCTTCGTCTATGACATGGTGGTCGCGGCGGGGGGATCGATCTCCGCCGAACACGGCATCGGCCAGATGAAGCGCGATGAGCTGGAGCGGCTGAGCGCGCCGTCGCGCATCGCCGCGCTGCGCGCGATCAAGGGCGCATTCGATCCGCACAACATCCTCAATCCGGGCAAGCTCGTCAGCCTTGCGCCGGGGCCGCGCACGCCATAGACCCGCGACCAGATTTCCACCCAGCCGCATTTATTCAGGAGAGTAGGATGGCCAGCGCGCCACAGCAGGGACTTCCGTTATTCTATAACCAGATCGAGCCGCTTTCGAGCCAGGTGCATGGCGATTATCGCGCCCGCACCTTCGACAAGGCATCGTTCCTGGTCGACCAGCACGCCGTGCCGGTCACCGTCGAGGAATTCCCGATGGTGCAGCGCTTCATGCCGATCGTCTTCTCGGTGGGCGACGAGCCGGTGCCGCTGGCGCTGATGGGGCTGAACGAGGGCGTCAACGTGTTCTTCGATTCGGAAGGCACGCTGACCGAGCCCAATTTCTACGTCCCCGCCTATGTCCGCCGCTATCCGTATCTGCTGGCGCGGCTGCGTCCGGACAGCGACGAGCTGTCGCTGTGCTTCGATCCGACGTCGAACGTGATCGGTGCGTTCGAAGACGGCGAGCCGCTGTTCGACAATGGCCAGCCGAGCGAGCTGACCAAGAACATCCTCCAGTTCAACGAATCGTTCGAACAGGCGGGCGCGCGCACCGGCGCGTTCATGAAGGACCTGAAGGATCTGGGCCTGCTGATCGACGGCGAAGTCTCGATCCAGCCCGATGGCGCGGAACAGCCCTTCATCTATCGCGGCTTCCTGATGGTGGACGAAGCCAAGCTCAACGAGCTGCGCGGCGACCAGCTGCGCAAGATCACGCAGAACGGGATGCTGCCGCTGATCTACGCCCACCTGTTCTCGCTGGCGCTGATGCGCGACATCTTCGGGCGCCAGATGCGCCTGGGCAAGGTGCCGCAGCCGCAGCCGCAGCTCGTCTAAGCCACTCGCTTCGGCGTCCGAAAGGGCGCGGCGCGCGGTCCCCGAAACGGGCCGCGCGCCGCGCCCTTTTCGTTTTGCGCAGGCGGGCGGGGCTCGATTTTATCGCGATCGATGCACGGTTTTCAGAAAGCGCTTTCTTTGCCTTGAACTCCTTCGCGGCTCGCCTATATTTGTCTTGTACGGCTTCGTGTTCCCCCCTTTCGCGGAGCTGTGCGGCACGCCTTCGGGTGTGCCTCCTCCCTGAACCTTGGCCACCTCGTGCCCCGTGCACGAGGTGGTTTTTTCTTGCCTATTCGGCAGCGATGGCGGTGGGAACGGCTTCGTCGGCGACGGCATCGACGATCGCGCGGAGCAGGCGGATCGTCGGGGCAAGGCCGGTGCCGACCGCGTCCAGCCGCTCGTCCAGATACAGCGCGCGATCGAATTCGAGCTGGAGCGCGTGGATGCCCGCGGCCGGATCGCCGTGCCGCTCCAATATATGCGCGCCGGCATAGGGGGCGTTGGTCGCCATTGCGACGCCGTGCGCGCGCACCACGCCCTCGATCCTGCCCGAGAAGCGGCTGGCCGCCGCCTTGCCGAAACGATCCCCCAGCACGATCCGCGGCGCGGAGCGGGGATGGCCGAGCGGGGGCATCGAATGGACGTCGAGCAGCACCGCAATCCCGAAACGCGCCCGCGCCGCCGCGAGCGCCGCCGCCAGCGCGGCGTGATAGGGGCGGTGGTCCTCGACGATCCGCAGCGCGACTTCGTCGGCGCTCAGCCGCCGCTGCCACAGGTCGCCCGAATTGCCGACGCGGCGCGGGACGAGTCCCAGCCCGCTGCGCAGCTTCGCCGACAGCGGCGCCCCGGTCGCCGTCGCGCCATCGTCGAGCCGGGGGTCGCGCTCATGCTCGGCGCGGTTGAGATCGATCCAGGCGCGGGCGCGGGTCGCGACGAACAGCGTCTCGGTCCGCCGGGCGCCCTGGCCCAGCGCATCGGCATGCCGGTCCTCCAGCCCCCGGAGCGCCGCCAGCGGCACCCGCAGCGCCGCCTGCAGCGCCAGCGGATAGTCGCGCCCGGCATGCGGCACCGACAGCACCACCGGGCTCAGCGGCGCCAGCGGGCCGTGGCGTTCGAAGGAGGGAGGCGTCGACACGGAGTGGAGCCTAGGACAGCTGTCCCATGCTGGGCAATGCCGCCCCCGCCCTGGCTGGAAAATCTTAAGGGCTTCGCGCATAAGATGGGCGCCGTCAGATGGCTTTTGGGGTGGTGGATGATCCGGATTTTGCTCGCCGAGGATGATCGCGTGATGCGCGAATATCTGACGCGCGCGCTTGAGCGGTCGGGCTATGCGGTCAGCGCCGTCGATCGCGGCACGGCGGCGATCCCGCTGCTCCAGGCCGAGCGCTTCGACTTGCTGCTGACCGATATCGTGATGCCCGAGATGGACGGAATCGAACTGGCGCAGCGCGCGAGCGAAATCGCGCCGGACATGCGCGTGATGTTCATCACCGGGTTCGCGGCGGTGACGCTGAAGGCCGGAAAGCAGATGCCGCAGGCGCGAATCCTGTCCAAGCCCTTCCACCTGCGCGACCTGGTGCTTGAGGTGGATCGGCTGTTCGAAGCGGAGAATGTCGGGCTCAATTGATTTTGCGGATTCGGGTGCTTGCGTAGCGCGCGAACCCCCGCTAAAGCCCGCCCTCCTTGGGGGCGTGTAGCTCAGTGGTAGAGCACTGTGTTGACATCGCAGGGGTCGCAAGTTCAATCCTTGCCACGCCCACCACCTTATGAGCCGGGCTATCCGGTCATTTTGCTTCTCCTTAGCTCAATGACGGATGACCCGGTTCCGGTGCTACTCCGGTGCAGTGCTCCCGGAGCCAGCAAATCGATCTCTTCGAGGATGTCGCCGAGAGCGGCGATCACGTTCGGATATTCGCCGACCGCATAGGTCTCGGTCTGTCCGGGAGCGCGGTGGCCCATATAGCCTGCGAGCTCCCACTGACCGACGCCGCGGTTGCGGACGAGGGTCGCGAGGCTGTGCCGCAGCACGTAGGGCATCCACTCGCGATCGGCTGGCATGCCCAGCGACTCGAGCATCGAAGACCAGGTGCGATGGACGTCCTTCACCGGGCGCCCGAAATAGCTGACCAGCCATCCCCGCCCGGCGCGCTCGGCGGGCTCCAGGGCCTCATAGGCGGTCAGCTCCACCGACAACCACTTCTCCAGGAGCGGCATCACCGGGACGACGGGGCGAAACTTCTTGGTCTGGGATCGACCGAGGGGATTGAGGTCGAGCGTGGTGGATCCCGGCCACCATTGCTTTCGGTGGGGCGCGATTGAGATATCGACGATCGCGTCGGGCCGGGCGAGCGTGCAGATCGACGCGACCAGGAACGGGCGCAGCGACGAGCGCTTGTCGCCTTCCTCGGCTGCATAAGCGGCGAAACGTGCCAGCACGTCGACTCCGGCGCGGATTCGCCGGGGCCGCGATACCCGCCGACGGGGGAGCGGCTTGAACTCCGGGCGTGCGTTCGATCGCCTCGTATCCGCCGCGTGGTTGAGGACGGCCGCGAGCTGGATAATCGATTCCTCGGTCGTCGCCGGCGCGCGGGGGCGCGACGTCGTGATGACGCCTTCGCCGTTCCGCCAGACGACCGGTTGCGCGCGCGACCAGGCGCGGAACGCCTCCGCGAAGGGTGTGGCCACCGCGATCGCGCAGCTCGTGTCGATGCCGAAGCGTGCCTCCGCGCCCTTCGCCGATTCGGCCTCGAGAAAGTCGAGCACGTGCTTCAGCCGCGCAACGATGCTGTCGGCCGAGCTGCGCTCATCGCCCTTTTCGAGGCGATAGTCGCTGATCGCGTCGGACAGCAGATAGGCGTCGGCGCGCGCGAAGGGCTGGCCACACGCGTGGCAATAGGCGGGCGCCTCGTCGCGATCGGCAAGGTATCGGCGATCAAGCGCCGTCACCCCCGCTTCAACTTCCGCTGTGCCCGTCGAAGCGCTGCGGGTGCGTCGGGCGGCGGGGTCGTACCAGAAGATGGCGAGGAACGGGCTGCGGAGCGATCCGTCGGCCTTGCGGTCCCAGGCGAGCCAGTATTTCCCCCGTCGATAGAGCGGAGCCTCGCGTCGCGACATCGTGATTGTTCCTTCAGATAGCTGGTCTTGGCGCGATGGATGATGTCGATCAGCCCGAGGCTGACAAGCAGGTCGAGGTCGGGGCCTTCGAGGCGCACCCCCTTGCCGTCCTGGGCTGCGCGGCTGAGTTTCTGGTCGAGGCGGACGATCGACGGCGCGTTCATGACTTCCCCTTGGCGCTGGGCGCGGTGAGCAGGCGCACGGCATCGCGGATGCCGAGGCGGTAAGCGGTGCGGGCGGCTGCCTCGAGCTGGTTGCCGCAGGTCGGGAAGCGGCGAACCACCTCGCGCAAGGCGAGGTGTTCGAGATCCTCGATCCTGCCGACGAGGGCGCTCCTTTCCGGGGAAGGCGGTTGCCCGCGGCTCATCGCGTCGCTTTCCGGGCATTCCACGCATCGGCGTGTTCGCGGCACAGATCCTTGCCCGGGGCCGGGCTGGTGCTGCATTCGGCGCAGATCGGCGCGTCGCAGGTGCCGCTCCTCTTTCCCGGCACCTTCCAGTCGCACAGGAGGGGCGCCTTCCGTCCGCACGTGCAGCGCAGGGCGCGGCGCGACGAACACACGATCGCGTGGCTTCCATCGGGGAGAGCGAGGTGCTGGCACGCCATCATGCCGTTCCCTTCGGCGGCGCCGGGAGCATGGGGAGCATGTCCGGCATAGTGCCGATGCGGTACGCCTCCGCGATCTGCGGTCGCATCCAGCTTCCGGCGGTCTCGCCGGTGGGCAGGACGATGTTGGCGAGGAACTCGTCCTCGAACAGGCTGATGCCGCTTTCGATCGCCTCGAGCTTGGCCTTGATGACGAGCGCCAGCGCGCGCCAGCGTTGGCGGACGGCCTGGTCCCATTCCTTGCTCGCCGCCTCGGCGGTCCGCTCGCCGCGCGAATGATGGGTAAAGCGGCGATCTTTCCTGTCGGGCATCGCGAGGGTGAACTGGACCTTCCGGCCGTTCATCCGGAAGCCGACGACTGCCGCTTCATCCTGCCATCCGTACAGGAACTGGTCGGCGCCGTAGCGGACCAGGGTGCGCTCGATCTCATCGCGGGAGGCGCTGGCGCTGACCGTGGTGCTGGCGGCGAATTGCGTCATCCGCGCTTTCCGAAAGACGCGCGAATATGGGCGCGCAGTTCGCGTGTCAGCGCGGCATTCCAGTGCGCATTGGACCAGTCGATCGGGCGCATTTCGCGCGGGCCGAAACGGCACTCGATGATGAAGGGACGCGGCCGGTTCAAGGTGAAGTGCCAGCCTGCCATTAGGTCGCCCAGCGTCGTGCCCTGGTCGGGAAGGGCGTAGCGGTCGAACGCGAAGATCAGCTCGGAGAATTTCCCCGATGCCCATTCGGACACCATCCGCTGGTAGGCATCGGGTACCGGGAGCGCGAGCGCGAACATCGTCAACGCCCCGTCCGCATCGACGCCGATCGCGTGCGGTATCTCGAACCCCTCGGGCTCGATCGTGCTGGTGAGCAGATCGTGATAGGCGGCGGGGAGATCGATCGGGGTCATGAGGTCGCTCCGCGCAGCACCGCCAACATGGCATCGTCGAATTGGGCGATGAGCGTGGGCGCTTCGATCTCGGCGCGATCGCAGGCTTTCCTGAGCATTGCCGCTGACATCCCGGCGAGCCGCGGATTGCCACCGGCCAGTACCCCGGCGTGGGCGAAGATCGTCAGGCCAATCATCTTCTCGGTCGCTATGCCGAGCGCGGTTACCTGTTCCGCAGGCGAGTAGACATGCTGGGCGATCGCCAAGCGGCGCCGGAGCACCTGGTCCATTTCTTCGCACATTACCTTGGCGAGTTCGCCCGCGCGCTCGAGGGAAATTTTTGGGTCGCTCACTCTGCAGCTTCCTGCATTGCGGCTGCCCCGCCACTCCGGGCCGGGTCCTGCGGCCCGAATTGCAGGATCGGATGCACCCAGTTGCCGGCGTCGCGATCGGTGCCGTCGAGGAGGTCGGCGGTCTGGTCGACGAAGACGCGGGCGAGGAACTGGGTTTGCTCGGCGCTTTTGCGCTTTGCCCAGGTCGCGACGGTGGCCCGATCGACGAAGGGGAGGGCGAGCTCGAGTCGGTGATCCTTCGAGAACAACGCGAAAAAGGGAGCGGTCGGCGTGAACGCCTCGAATTCGCGGAGCGAGGAAGGGCCGTGGATGCTGGTCTCGGCGGCCACCGCGTCGTGCAACGGGATGCGATAGCCGTCAGCGTTAAGCGAGCGCTCGAGCGGGATGCAGGCGAGCAAGGTCAGCGCTTCGTCCTTCTGCGCTTCGTCCAGCGCGCGATAGGCGCGGAATGCCGTCGCCAGGTCGCCCTCGGTAAAGCAGTCCCACTCGGCGAGCTCGAGCAGCGCGTTTTCGTACCGGCACATCGTCGTCGCCTCGATCAGCTCGCGCGCCTCGGGCGTGTCGCGATCGGGCGCGATCAGGGACTTCATGCCTATCGCGGCGCTGGCGGTGCGGGTGAGAACCATCCGGAGCTGCCCCCACACGAAATAGTCGCGGGCGACGGTGCCAGCGGCGTCGCCATCCTCGAGCAACTGCCCGCGCAGGATCGCGCGGCGGAGCGAGCGCAGCGACTGGACGCCGTCCTGGGTGAGGCCATAGCTGTCTTTCGCGCGGTGCTCGGCGATCGTGCGGGCGTGCCAGGGCTCGCCGATCGGCGCGGCGATCGCCTCACCATCGGACAAGATGCGATCGATCGAGAAGCTGTTGTGCGGCTGGCGACGTGCAGGGGGCTTCGACGCCGACTTGTCCGCTGCGGCGCGCGCCTTGTGGTCTTTCCACCAGTAACGGATCTCGGTCGCGCCGTCGTCATCGATGTCGATCGTCGCGAAGATATCGCCGGCGGGCAACGCGATCGGGCGGCTGTCCTCGATGCGTGCGATCTCCGCTTCGTTGGGGCCGTAGCGCGCGTCGATCTCCGCGAATGCGGGCTCCGATCCGGGCAGCGGCTCGCCATCGTCGCCGAGCAGATCGCGGGCGCAATCCTCTAGCTTTGCCTGTTCGGCGAGCAGCTGCTCGTGCCGGGCCACGTCTTCGGCTGACAGCGGCGACAATGGCGGCACGATCTGGAGCGACCGGTCGATCATGTTGAAGTCGTTCATCGGCGGCTCGGCGCCGAAACGCAGTTCGCGGCCGACGCGCGCGCGGATCCTGCGGCGCAGATCGTCGAGCTTGGCCGAGGCGAGGTCGCGCAGCAGCCCTTCGTCAGTGACGATGCCGCGATGCTCCTCCTCGTCCGCGAACATGTCGAGTTCGAAGCGCCCGCCCTCGGCACGATATGTCTCCTCGCCGACGAAATGGAGCAGGCGTGTCAGCTCGCGATCGCCGACCTTGAGCATCTGGCGCACGGTGGTCGCGGTGCGCAGGTGGCGCGGCTGTTCCTTGAACTTCAGGAAGACGTGGAGCTGGAGCTGCGCATCCTCAGTGGCGGCGAAGGCCTTGGCGCATTCCAGCGTGATCTCGTCCTCGGCATAGGCGCGGAAGATCGGCTCGGGCAGCATCCCGAGGCGAACGCCGCGGCGGACCCAGTCGATGTCCTGGCCCATGATGCCGGCGATCTCCTCGATCGAGGATCCCCGCTTTCGCGACCGGGCAAGCGCCGCATAGGTTTCGTAGGGGTAGAGGTCCCAGCGGATCGCGTTCTCCGCGGTCGACAGGGCGATCAGGTCGCCTTCGGTCTCCGCCTCGCGGACCATCGCGTCGATCGGATGGTCGCGGGGCAGCCTGCCCGCCTCGATCAGTGCCTTGAACGCGCGATAGCGGCGCTGGCCCGCGAAGACGCCGAACTTGTCCTTCCGGCCCTTCATCGGGTGGACGACGATCGGCATGATCTGGCCCTTGGCGGCCAGCGATGTTGCCATTGCCTCGATCGCGGATGGCGTGAGGGCGCGCTTGTCGGTGCGCGCGTTGAAGGGCGACAGGTCTAGTTGGTCGATGGTCAGCGCTCTATACGGCATCGTCGTTCTCCGGCTGGGCAAAGCTGGGGGAAGATGACGCGCCGGCGGGTGGTGCCGCCGGCGTGTCGGTTGCGGTTTCCGCGCGCAGGCGCTCTCCGATCAGGACCGCGCGATCCATCACCGCGACGGTGAGGCGCATCCGGTCTGCGAGCGACTCGGCCAGACCGCCTGCGCACGCGCTGTCGATCCAGCGGCCGAGCTCATCGAGCGTCGTCACCGAGTCCGGGATCTCCGGCAGCGCGCTCATGCGGCCACCTCATATTCCGCGATGTCGAAGGGGCTGTGCTCGATCGTCCAGCGGCACGCGCCGCGGCCGTCGGCGGGCCAGCCCGTGCGCAGCGAGCCGTTGGCCAGGCGCACGTTGACGCGCTTGCCCATGGCCTCGGCGGGGAGATGGCCCGGGTTGGGCTTCATCGCCGCTCGCCCAGTTGCGCGTCGATGTCCTGCAGGTCCTCGATCAAGCCCCGCAGGCCGGGGCGCGACAGGGTCGTCACCAGTCCCTCTGCGTGACAGTGCGCGTCGCGGATCGAGAGGATGATGCCGCCCAGCTCGGGCGTGTCCATCCACCCGAGCGTGAGCCCGGCCTCGAGCCGCTGCATTGCGTGGCTTCCGTCGGGTTGAAGGATCAGGGCCATTCCGTTGGTCAGGACGACGAGCGGGCCGGGCATCGGCGGGCGGCGGGTTGGCGGGGCCAGTTTCTCGGGTTCGATCACTGGTAATTCGCCATGATCAGGCGGAGGCTGGCGTTGCGCGCCCAGTTGCGCAGGAGCTGCACGCCCGCATCGGAGGTGCAGGTCGACGTAACGCCGGCGACCGTCAGGCGATTGGTTTCCCAGTTTGGCCGGTGCCTCGCCCCGTGTGCGGCGACGAGGTGCGCGATGATCGCGTCGGCGGGGGTGTCGGCGCGCTGCTGCTCGACGACATAGTCGTATGCCGCCTGGAGCTTCTGCCGCCTGGTGATGAGCCCGGGGTTCATTTCATACCCAGCGCGATGAGGTATGTTTCGAGGATCGCCTCGGCTTCGTCGCGGTGGTGCTTCTCCATTTTGCGGAGACGCATCACCTGGCGGATCATCTTGACGTCGAACCCCCGGCCCTTGGCCTCGGCCATCACGTCCTTGAGGTCGTCTGCGAGGCCCTTCTTCTCGTCCTCGAGGCGCTCGGCGCGCTCGATCAGGAGGCGAAGTTCGTCAGCAGCTACGGGTTCGGTCATCAAAAGCTCCGGAAAATGAGGGCGAGCGCGGGCGTGCCGCGCAGGGCGACGAACAGGACGCCGGCGACGAGGCCGAGCGCAGGGGCGCAGCCGCGCAGGGGGCCGCGATCGGCCGGGCCGGGGGGCGTGCAGCGGGTGCAGCGGCACCAGCTCGGGTGCGTGCGATCCAGGCGCGCGAGGATCAGCCGATCGGCGCGCCCCGGGGCGGCGGGGTGATAGCGCGGCGATTTGTGCCGGCGGGCGCGTTCGGCGCTCACGCTGCCGCGTCCTCGATGCCGTGGATCGGGCAGTCGTCGGCGCGCAGGGCGCAGCCCGTCTGCTCGGGCCCGCCCTGGCAGCTGCAGGCGAGGACATCGCCGGGTTCGTCGGAGCAGGATGAGCAGAGATCGGGGGCGACCCAGGAGCAGACTGGGACGCAGGCGTCCTCCTCGCTGCACGCACAGATGCGGCAGAGGCGCGGCGCCGGAAGATCGGGCGAGTTCTGGAGCGCAAACAACCAGCAGACGATGTCGGGATCGAACGGGAATGCCTCGCGCATCGCCAGCACGGTATTTGGCGTCATCGCCGGATAGGCGCCCTCCTCGATGCCGCGCAGCCATTCGACGCGGGCGCGGAGATCGACGTGCGGCTCGGTGGGCAGCAGGGCGGCGACATCTTCGATCGACAGACCGGCGGCGGTGCGGCGTTTGCGCAGATAGGTGCCGGGAGTCACAGCGCACCGGCCTTTTCGCCCGAGTCGAGGACGTGCGTGTGCCGCCGAAGCGATCGATCGCAATGGTCGTGCCGTCGCGGCCCTCGACCTTGGAGACCGCAATGCGCACGGGCGAGCCATCTGGCAGCGTGCCGCGCAGCATCATTGCGGCGCCGGATCGGCAAAGGCTCCAATTCTGAACGTGCATCGGGGTGACTCCTTCGGGCAGCAGAAAGCCGTTCCCGGCAGCGCGTTTGCTGCGGGACGGCGGGGGCGATTGACGGGGTGTGCCGACGGGCCGTCGGCTGGCTGGCGCCTGGCCGGTGCTTAGGGGGGCGCCTCCCGATCCGGGGTGATGTGCGGCAGGACGCGCTTGATCGCACCGTCCAGCTCGGCGATTTCCTTGAAGGCGGCAGCTCTGTCGGCGTGCGTGGCGCCGGGCAGGCCAGCGACGATCAGTGCGGCCCCGGCCTCGCCCGCTTCCTTCACGACGGCGATCGTGCAGCGGGCGAGCTCGATCTCGCTGGCGAAGCGGGTGGCGCGGCCTTGATCGAGCTGAAAGCCATAGGTTTCGAAGCAGGGCGCACCGGCGCCGCCATGTTCCTGGAACAGCAGATCGAGCTCGATCGCACAGGGAAGGGGCAGTTGCTCGACGCGGTCGGGATCGGCCCAGGCGCGCAGCGTGCCGGGCTGGCGATCGATGCGCTGTGCCATGGTGGCGAGGCCGCCGGGGATCTGGACGGCGATGCGCTGGAGCGCTTCCTCGATCGAGGCGGGGGCGCGGAGCTTGGTCATGCGACGGCTCCGAAATAAATCCGGCGCCGGCCCTCTAGGGGAGGCCGGCGCCGGTGCGTCCCGAGGGGCGGCGCGTCACGCGAACCGGAATGCGCGCGCGCCGACTCAACGGTGCCTGCGAAACGGGGTGCCGATTGAAGATTACACCCGGCACCCCGCCGGATACGCAGACAGGGCAGGCAGTGGGGCGGCCGCGCGCGGAAGACACAGGGGTACGCGCGGCGGTCTCGGCCCGCCTGCCAGGGGCCGAGTGGGGATGATGGATTGGGACCGCAGGGAGCGCGCATGGCTAAAGGCGCGCTCCCCTTGGCCGGAGCCGACGCAATCGAGCCGGAAACGTCGGTTCGGATGGGTGAGGGGCGCATTATCGATGCCCCCTGTTCGGATCGTGAACGACGACGCGATGCAGGCGCGCTCGTTCGGTCCGCTCGAAGTCAGCGACTTGTCGGCTAAGCTGCCGATTCGCCGCCATGGTGAGGCACTGGCCCGCAAATATCCCGGCGAGCATCGCAAGCTCGGTGATCGGGCTCATCGATCGAGCTCCCCGGCATGATCAGTCGCCGACTCGCGCGGGTAGAGATCGGGGCGGAGATCGTGGCGCGAGACGCCGGTTTCGGCTTCGGTCTTGAGGACGTGCTCGGCGGGAAGGGGGCGCTTCTTCTTGAGCCAGTCGTGGACCGTTTGCTGGGCAACCCCAATGAGGCGCGCGTACTTGCTCTGAGAACCTGCCACTCGGACAGCTCGTGCCAACGACGAGTCGGAATGATGTTCTACCGCCATGCCGGTTGCCTACCGCAAATGCGGTACATGGTCAACCGCAACTGCGGAATATGATGCTACCGGCTTTCCGGTAGGATATGCGTATGGAGGTCGGCCCGCGCATTGAAGCCAGAATCAGAGAGCTGGGTATTACTCAGTCTGAGCTGGCGCGCCGCGTCGAGGTTTCACAAACGACCATAAACAGCCTGATTCGCCGGCCGCGCAGATCCTCTCCTCATCTCCTGAAGATCGCCCGAGCCCTCGGCACGACGGCTGAATATCTCACGGGAGAAAGCGATGATCCCGACGCGGTCACCGCCGCTGCGCGAACGTTGAATTACGAGCAGCTCGAGCTGATCGATTGCTTTGACCGCCTTAGCCGAGCGGATCAGCAGGCACTCCTTCAGATCGCGCGCTCGATGGCTGGCCATGCATCTCCCCCGGCTCGCGTCCAAGCGCCGCCGGTGGGATTTCGTCCGGAGACGACGGGCGATCAAACGAAATAGGAGGGTATATGAGCGATCATACAGATGCAGAACTGACAGGAATGGCGATCAGTAATCTGGTTTCAGCGCTAACGGTTGCCCTGCTTCCAGTAGGTGGCAACTCGCAAGCAATCACCGCCTTTCTAAATACTTTCGCCACGATGAATGAGCAGCTGCCCCCGGGGCCGCTTCGGCAAAAGCTAGATCGATGCGTCGCGATGCATCGCGACATTTTGGCGCGGGTCCCATCCTGATCGCGGAGCATCTTTTCGGCCTAAAGGGGGCAAGGGCATGGGAATTTACACCGTCAATATCGTTGGCGAGTCGCATTATCAGGATGAGATTGAACGGTGCGAGGCCGGAGAACTCGTTGACCTCCGTCCGGAGCCGGGCAACCGCTTCGATCGGCGCGCGATTCGCGTGGTGAGCCAAGCCGACGAGACAATTGGATATTTGCCGAGAGACGGTTTCCTTACCCGTCTGATCATAGACGAGGAAAAGCCGGTATTTGCATTGATCGAGCACATCACGGGCGGGACGCCGGACAGGCCGAGCCTCGGAGTCGTGCTTAACTGCGCCACTGGCGGCGACGGCCTTGAAGCGTGCCGGGAGCGAGGATGGTCGAGCGAGGAGATTTCAGCCAAGTTTCCGGGATATTGAGAGCACGGGACGCGGATTTCGAGAAAGTCGGCGCCAGATGGAGGCATTGGATTGATGACGGACGATCCGCACCTCGAAGATATGTGGAGCCGCTCCATGGCCGAGCCCGTCACGCGAGGCGAACTGGTCGATATTACCTTCGCGATTCACAACGCTCTGCTCGCCCACTCCGCTTTCGAGGCATCGCTGTTCGCTGGGAGCCCAGATCAGCAAGCGCAACTTGGCAGTCGTGCCGTCTCGGCGACCGGCGAGATACTCGACGCGCTCAACCGCATGATCGACCAATGGGGGGCACGGTGACCGACATTCCGCGCACTTCGATTGTCCAACTTCATTCTTCGGAAGAGCAGCAGCGGATCGCGCAGGAGCAATGGAAACGCACTGGCGGCGGTGGTAATGACGGCGGCATGAGCGATGACTGGAAACAAGGCGTCGATCGCCAGCTCGGGCAGCTCAACGCAGATGTGCGCTCATTGCTCGTCCAGTCCGCCGTGCTCGAAGAGCGGACCAAGCACCTACCAACCAAGCCTTATATCTTCGTCTGCCTGGCTGGACTGCTCACCGCAATCGGGGTGCTGGTCGCTCTCCTGATAAGGTTTATTCCGCCCGCGCATCCCTAGCGCCCGCACTCCCGCCGGACCGTGCCACCCGTGTCCCAGCGCGCCACATAGGCCGCAGCGCCAGCGCGGAGCTGGTGGCAGCTCAAGTCGTTCCCGCCGATCGCCACCGATGCCAGCGTGCGGCCATAGCGATCGAAGCCGAAGCGGCGGATCGTCGCGCGACCGCGCAGCGCGGCCTGCAGGCTGCGCTTCGATGCCTGGGCGTCTCCCGGCACGCATTTGCGGCCCCGACGGCAATGGCCGGGTAGCTCGGGCGCGTCGATGCCGATCAGGCGGATGCGCTCACGCCCGCAGCGCAGGGTGTCCCCGTCGATCGCGACGGGGGCGCAAGCAAGGACGGCGGCAATCAACATTACAGGCAACCCCATTTTGTGTGTATTAAATTACACATTAGCTATTGACCGGTTCGGCGTCGATGTGTATATCTGTGTGTATGGAACGGGATAGCAAAAAGATCATCAAGCGCCTCGAAGCCGAGGGATGGGCGCTGGTTTCGGTCAAGGGCTCGCACCACAAGATGGCGAAGGGCACGCAGCGTGTGATCATCCCGCACCCGAAGAAAGACCTGCCGCTCGGCACGGCGCGGTCGATAGCGAAAATGGCGGGCTGGCTCTGAGCCAGCCCCATGGAGGTGAGAATGAAGACGTATTTTGCGATCGTGCACAAGGATCCGGATAGCGCCTATGGCGTGACCTTCCCGGATCTGCCCGGGTGCTTCTCGGCTGCCGACAGGTTGGCCGACGTCGTTCCCAATGCGTGCGAGGCGATGGATCTGTGGTTCGATGCCGACGCGGTGATCGAACCGCGCGAGGCGGAAGAGATTGCCGCCGAATATGCGGAGGATCTGGCGAAGGGCGCTTTCCTCATCGCGGTTCCCCGCGTGGCCCGGACGGGGGCGCCGGTGCGCATCAACATTTCGCTCGATCGCGGCATCCTCAACGCGATCGACGCGGCGGCGAGCGCGCGCAAGCTGACCCGCAGCGCGTTCATCGCGGAGGCGACCAAGAACGAGATCGAGATGGCGCACTAGCGGACGCGCATATTCCTGCTATGTTCCGCGCGGGAGGGTAGCCCGCGTATGTTGCAAGGTGCCGGATCGCTGAGCGCGGCGATCAGCCGCAAGTACCAGGTGCTCGCGTTTATCAAGATGTTCTATTTGGAGCATGGCGTGAGCCCTACCCAGGGCGAGATCGCCGGTGGAATGCGGCTGAGCAAGCAGCGCATTCAGGCTCTGGTGCGCCAGCTCGACAGCGAGGGGCTGGTGCGGCGGGTGTATGGCAAGCGCCGGGGCATCATGCTGATCGGGAGGGCCAAGCGCTTCAGCCAGGTCGATGCGCTCTTGCAGCTCCAGGACAATGGCTGGCGGGTCAATGTCGGCGAGCTCGAGCTGACGCCACCGTTGCCGATTCCGAGTCTGCCGCTGCCGCCGCAGCTCGACCATATCCCCGATGTCGAGATCGGGGTGGGGCATGGCGGGAACAGACGGCACGGGTGACGCGCACGCGATCGAGCGGCAGCGGTTCGAGCATCTGGTGCTGGGGCGCCCGCGCCCCAAGCCGCCGGCGGGCAAGCGCACCAGTCGCAAGATCAAACCGGTCGTCCAGACCCTCGCGCCCGGCATCGAGGAGGAGGTGGCGCTGCGCGAACGCTGGTCGCACAAGCAGGGAACGCCGCAGACGCTGGAGCATGCCAGCAAGGTGCGGCAGGGCGCGCTGGCGCGGCTATACCAGTCGGGGGCAATCGACGCGGACCAGCTGGCGTCCGGCGTCGCGATCCGCGAGGCGGCGCATCGCTGTACTGCCGAGGTGCTGATCAAGACTGCCAGCCTGGAGACGCGGGTCGATGGCGGTCGCAAGGGCGACGGGACGTTTTACGAGGCGCTGGGCGCGGTGCGCAGCGAGGTCGCCTATACCCGTTGGCGCGCGGCGGTGCAGGGGCCGGTCGGCGCGATCCTGGACATGATCGTCGGCGACGTCGGCCTGGCCAGCGCCGCCCGGCGGCACCGGATGCACCATGATCGCGCCCGCAGGCTGTTGATCGACGCGCTGGACCTGTGGCCTCGCATCCGTGCGGCGGTGCGCAAGGAGATCGATCCGGCGGCGCTGGCTGCGGCGCAGGCGGGAATAATTTAGGGGGTTGCCGAAAAAGAGGCTCCCAAAACGTACACGGAACGGCCAAAAACGACCCCGCAACAATTGCGCCCCGAGCCCGGCTGGTCCCCCACCAGCGCGGGCTCGATGCGTTTCTGGAGGCTCCGAATGGCCGAGCCCATCGTCGATCAGCTGGAGCGCGCGAGCGCAGATCTCGACAAGCTGATCCACGACATGCGGCTGCGGACCTATACCGCGCGGGAATATGATGCGTTCGAAGCGAGCGCGCAGGCGATCGCCACCGGCATCGTCACCCCCTTTCGCGGATCGGCCGCGCGACCGGCGACCATAAAGGTCACGCCGGGGCGCAACGGCGGCGTCTGGGTCTGACCCGGCCGGGCCTCCAGCCCCGTTTATCGAAGGAGTGCCGAATGCTGGACGTCAGCTTGATCCGCCGCGTCGCGTCGGCGCCGCCTGCGTATCCCGCCATACTGGGCAACGGAGTCGCGGTGAGCCCCGGCTTTTTGGTCCAGGTGGCCGACGCGATCGAGACGGGGCAGCGCGCCGTCGTCGAGCTCGCCGCGCTGAAGGGTGTGGTCGCATGACGGCGACCGACACCCCCGCGCTGCAGGCGCCGACTTCGATCGAGGAAGCCGCCGCGCTGCTCGAGCGCTATGCCGTGCTGGCCGGTGCGATGACGACGATCGCCGAGCGCCGCACCAAGATTCTGGCGCGTGCCAATGCCGCCGCCGATGGGGCAGCGACCCCGCTGATCGACGAGATGGCGGCGATCGCCGCGCTGATCGAGCCGTGGTGGAAGGCGAACGCCGCCGCGCTGACCGAGGGCAAGCGCAAGTCGATCGAGCTGGGCGGGTGCATGATCGGATCGAAGCTCGGAGCCTCGAGCCTGATCAGCGCCAAGGCCAGTTTCGATCAGCAGGCCGAGGCGATGCGCAAGCTGGAGTGGGGCAAGCCCTATGTCCGGGTGACCGTGTCGATCGACAAAGCTGCGGTGCGCAAGGGGCTGGCCGGGCCCGATGCCGCCAAGCTGAAGCGGCGCGGCTTCAGCGTCGCGGCCGGCGCCGACGAGTTCTTCCTGGAGCGGGTCGCCCAGGACGGCGCCCGCCCCGCGGCCAAGCGCTGATGGGCGATCCTGCCCGCGCCCATTGCGGCCTGCGGCGTGCGCTGGCGCGCTCGGCCGAGCTGGCCGGGGCGCCGATCGCCGTGGGCGCCGACCGGGTCGCGCGCTGGTCGTCCGGCACGTTCGAGGGCGGGCGCCACGTGGTGGAGCTGCACGGCGCGTATGGCCCGGCGATGGACGCCTGGCTGGGCGGGCTGGGCGATACCGAGCTGCGAATCCCGGGCCACCTGGTCGCCGACCTGGTGGTGAGCGCGGTCAGCAGCGCCGGCGGGCGCACCGACGCCACGCTCGAGGCCCTGACCGTGGCCGAGCTTTAGGAGACCGGGATGCGCGTGCTTATGATCGCCGACGAGTATTTCACCGCCGCAGTGCGCCCCGCCATGGGCGCTGATCCGGTGTGGCTGGGGTTGGACCTGGCAGCCAACCCGGAGCAGCGCCCCATCGCGCGGGCGAAGCGCGAGAAGCGGGCGCCCAAGCTATGGCGCCGGCTGAGCGGCAACCATGCGCGCGGGCGCTGCGGCGCGTTCTAGCGTGCCGATGCAGCCGCCGGCGTTCCGGCCACCCGGGTATCGCGAGCGCAAGCCCTGGCAGCTGCAGCCAGGCGCCCACGACCGACGCAAGCGCGGTCGTGCTGGGCAGCGCGATCGCCGCCAAGTGCTCGACGAGGAACCGCTGTGCAGGTCGTGCCTGGCGAACGGCCGCACCACCCCAAGCGAACGCGTCGATCACATCACGCCGCTGAGCGAGGGCGGCAGCGACGAGCGGTCGAACAAGCAGGGCCTCTGCGTGCCCTGCCACGACGCGAAGTCGGCGGCGGAGCGCGCGGCGGCCGCGGCGGACCGCGCCGAGGCCCGCCGGTAGCCGCGAGGGTGGGGGGTGGGTCGGATGTCTGGGGTCCCCCCTACCGGACACCGACGTTCAGACAAATTTTTGCGCGGGCGATTTCAAAGGGTAAAAAGTGAGGGCGGATGGCCAGTGGTGGACCTCGGCCCGGCTCCGGGCGGCGGCGGAAGGAGCCTGCGCTTAAGGCGCTGACAGGCAATAGCCGGCCCGATCGCGAGCTTGCCCAGGGCGAGCCCGCGCCGATCGGCACGATGATTCCGCCGATTCACCTCGGCGACCTCGAGCAATTGATCTTCGGTTCCATCGCGGCGCTGCTCGAGGAGCAGAAGCGCGCGAGCCAGCATTATTCCGAGCATGTCGCGCTGCTCGCGGTGCGGCTCGGCCAGGTGCAGCGGTTGAAGGCGGTGCTGGAGGTCGAGGGGGATACCTTCACGAGCGAGACGCTGCGCTCCGCCGGCAAGGTTGCCGTCGTCACCAAGATGGTGCGCGCGCGGCCCGAGGTGGCGATGCTTTCCGACGCCATGCGCCAGGCGCAGTCGCTGCTGGGGGAGCTGATGCTCAATCCATCCGCCGCCCTCCGCATCGCCACGGGCGAAAAGCCGGATGACGACGGGTGGGGCAGCCTCTGATGTATGGCGGATCGCAATTACCCGGCGATCGCCCGCCAGTACGCGACCGACGTCATCACGGGGAAGATCCCCGCGGGCAAGCAGATCCGCGCGCAGTGCCTGCGGTTCCTGGACGAGCTGAAGCGCAGCCGATCGGCTGAGTTTCCATTTCGGTTTGACGACGAAAAAGCGTCGCGACCGTGCCGTTTCATCGAGATGCTGCCGCACTCAAAGGGGCAATGGGCGAAGAAGAAAGAGCGGCTGATCCTGCAGCCGTGGCAGGTCTGGGTAATCTGCGCGACCTTCGGGTGGCTTCATAGGGGCGGTGAGCAGAAGGGGCTCCGCCGGTTCCGGCGGCTGTTCCTGGTGGTGCCGCGCAAGAACGGCAAGTCGGCGATCGCCGCAGGCCTCGCGCTGTATATGCTCTGCTACGACGGGGAGTTCGGCGCCGAGGTTTATTCAGGCGCGACCAACGAAAAGCAGGCATGGGAGGTCTTCCGTCCCGCGCGGCTGATGGTGCAGCGCACGCCGGGGCTGAAGCGGCGTTTCGGGCTGGAGGTACCCGCCAAGGCGATCGTCCGCGAAGAGGACGGGTCGAAGTTCGAGACGATCGTCGGCGATCCGGGCGACGGGCAGAGCCCGAGCTGCTCGATCCACGACGAATATCACGAGCACGCCGACGATGCTCAGGTCGATACGATGATCACGGGCATGGGTGCCCGCGATCAGCCGCTGCAGATCCTCATCACCACCGCCGGTGAGAACCTTGCCGGGCCGTGTTATGCGCTGATCCAGGAGGAGCGAGAGAAGCTGGCCGGGATCGGCCATAATGGTGGTCCGCCGCTCGATCACGACACGTTCTTCGCCGAATATGCGGCCGACCCGGAGGACGACTGGAAGGCGGAGGCCACGCTTCGCAAAGCGAACCCGAATTTCGGGATTTCGGTTCGCGCCGACTTTCTGATCGCTCGGTTGCGGGACGCGATTTCGACGCCGCGCAAACGCGGCATCTTCAAGACTAAGCATCTCAACCTGTGGGTGGCGGCGAAGGCCGCCTATTTCGACGTCGAGAAGTGGCGGCAATGCCGCGACGAGGCGATTCCGATGCGGTTCGCCGAAGCGGCGGCGTTGGAGATGCTGCGGGGCCGGCGCTGCATATTGAGCCTCGACCTCGCTTCGAAGGTCGACATCGCGGCGCTGGAGTATCTATTCCCGCCGATCGGCGACAAGGCGACGAAGGAAGATCCGTATATCCGGCTCGGCCGGTACTTCCTGCCCTCCGAGACGGTCGCGAATACCCCATCCTATGCAGGATGGGACGCTCAGGCACTGATCGACGTCACCGACGGCAACATCGTCGATTACGAGGAGATCGAGCTCGCGATCGACGAGGCGGTCAGCGCGTTTCAGGTCGAGTCCGTCGCATACGACCCGCACCAGGCGACGATGCTGGTCACCCGGCTGCAGAAGAAAGGCGTGCCGGTCATCGAGTACCGGCCGATCGTGCTCAACTTCTCCGAGCCGATGAAGCAGCTCGACGCGCTCACCAAGGCGGGGCTGATCCGCCATGGAGGCTGCCCCGTCATGGAATGGCAGATGAATAACGTCGTCGGGAAGCCCGACAAGAAAGACAATGTCTACCCGAACAAGCCCCGCGAAGAGGCGAAAATCGACAATCCGGTCGCGCTGATGGCGGCGCTGGGGGTGGCGATGAACGGCAACGCGGAGCCGAGGTCATTCTGGGAAAGCGAGGCAGCATGAAGCGAAGCGAGTGGATCGCGGAAGCTGCCGGCATCGCCGGCGCCGCGGCGATTGCCGCCGGGTGCGGCATGATCTGGATACCGCTGGGCGTAATTGTCGCCGGGCTTTTGCTCGTGACCGGCGCGATCCTCAATACGGCCCTGCGCCACTGATGGCCGGGATTTTCGGCTCGATCGGCGCGCGCCTTGAGCGGAAGTCGGCCCTGGAGTTCCTTCCCGGCTTCCTAATCGGGCAGGAAAGCAAGTCGGGCGTAGCCGTCACCTGGTCGACGGCGCTGCAGGTGACCGCGATGTTTGCCTGCGCCCGGGTTGTGGCTGAAGGAATCGCGCAGTGCGGATTCAAGCTGCGCCGACCGAAGAAGAACGGGCGCGGGAGCGAGGCCGCGACCGATCACCCGCTCTATCGGATCCTGCATCGACGCCCCAACAGCTGGCAGACGGCGTTCGAGTTCTGGGAAATGCTCGTTTTCCATCTGATGCTGGTGGGGAACGCCTTCGTTTACATCAGTTGGTCGGGCGATGGGCGGGTGCTGGAGTTGATCCCCCTTGAGCCTCGCCGCGTAACGGTGAAGCAGGGCACCGATCTTTCGCTGACCTACGAAGTGACAGGCAGCGATGACCGCGTCCGGCGGATTCAAGCGCGCGACATCTGGCACCTGCGCGGCCCAAGCTGGAACGGCTGGATGGGCATGGAGACGGTCAAGCTCGCCCAGGAGGCGCTCGGGCTAGCGATCGCGCTGGAGGAATCGCACGCGCGGCAGCACCGTGATGGGCTGAAGATCCCCGGAATGTACTCGATCGACGGCCCCCTCAACGAAGATCAGCACAAGCTGATGACGAAGTGGCTGAAAAACCATGCCGCGGCCGGAAACGCGGATCCGCTGGTTCTCGACCGGGGGGCGAAGTGGTTCACCCAGCGCATGACCGGGGCGGACGCCCAGCATATTGAGACACGGAGATTCCAAGTCGAGGAAATCTGCCGTGCTGCGCGGGTGATGCCGATCATGCTCGGCGTGCCTGGCGCCGCCGGTGCCTATGACAATGGCGAAACCATGTTCATCGCACACACGATGCACACGCTGGCCCCGTGGGGCGGGCGGATGGAGCAATCGGCCGAGGTCAATTTGCTGAGCGAGCGTGATCAGGCCCAAGGGCTGGAAGTGAAGGTCAACCTGGCCGCCATGATGCGCGGCGACTTCAAATCGCGCCAGGAAGGGTTGCAGATCATGCGCCGCAACGGCGTGATCAACGCGAATGGCTGGCTCTCGCTCGAGGATATGGACCCGCGCGAGGACGAAGGCGGCGAACAGTTCATCGTCGAGGGCAACATGGCGGTGCAGGACGGACGCGACCTAGTGCCGATCAAGACTGTCATCGCGTAATAGGAGGCAGCATGAAAGTGATACTGCAGCTCGCGCGAGCCATGCGCTCGCGCGGCTTTCGATATCGTCGCATCGAGCGCGGCGTGTACCATTTCGTGCTGTCGCGGAAGGTCGGCGAACGAACAGCCTATGCGGGGAAAATGTTCTCGGCTCGTGGGATTTCCAGCCTCGCCGAGGTGCTGAACCTTGAAGAGTTGGCCGACCGTGTGAAGTTTCGCGCTGAAGCCGAGCTAAAGCGGCTGGCGGTCGCCTGATGGAGCGCGCGTCTTTCGATCTGGAGCTGAAGCTCGCCGGCGACGGCGACGGCGCGACGGGCAGCGTTTCGGGTTACGGCTCGGTCTACAACGTGATCGATCGTGGCGGCGACATCGTGATGCCGGGTGCGTTCAAGGAGTCGCTCGCGGCGTGGCGCAAGAAAAATGCGCATCCGCCGATGCTGTGGCAGCACGATGCCGGGACGCCGGTTGGCGTCTGGACCGACATCGCCGAGGACGAACGCGGGTTGAAGGTGGCTGGGCAGCTGGTGCTCGAAGTCCCGCAGGCCGCTGCGGCGCGTGCCCTGATCGTCGCCGGTGCGGTAAAAGGCCTTTCGATCGGCTACCGCACGACGAAGGACGAAATCGACCGCACCACCGGCCTCCGCCGCATTCTGAAGGCCGATCTCTGGGAGATCAGCCTCGTTACCTTTCCGATGAACGAGCTGACGTTGATCACCGGCGCCAAATCGATCGACGATCGCGCATTGGAGCATGCCTTTCGTGACGAAGGGCTCTCCCACCGCGAGGCGAAGCTGGCTGTCAGCGTCGTCCGCAAACAACAGGCCCTCCGCGACGAAGGGCGTCCCGAGCCAGCATCCCGTGACGGGATGAAAGACGTGCTCATGGCCCTGCGCAAGTCGGCCCAGTCGCTGCGCTAAGAAGCGGAAACCCACCATGTACATCGGTAATCGCAGCCAGTTTCTGGCTGCTACGGCGGCGCTCGCCCTGGCGCAACCCCACGCCCTTGCCCGCGCGCCCGAGACCAAGGATGACAATCTCACCGCCGAAGTGAAGGCGGCGGTCGATACCCTTGGCCGCACGTTCGAGGAGTTCAAGAGTCAGAACGACGCACGCCTGAAGCAGGCGGAAAAGAAGGGCGAGGACGCTGTCACCAAGGACCAGGTCGAGAAGCTGAACAAGGCGATCGACGACGGCCAGGCTGAGCTGAAGAAGCGTCTCGACGAAATGGAGGCGAAGGCCAACCGTATCGCGCTTTCCGGCGGCGATGCCGCTTCCGAGGTAAAGGCGGCGCGCGATTTCGGCGAGCTGATCGGGGTGAAGGATTTCGATCCTGCCCGTCTGACCGAATATAAGTCCGACCTGGGCGGCTATCTGCGCCGTAACGAGTTTAAGGCGACCACGATGCAGGTCGCGTCGGACCCCAGCGGCGGATACTGGGTCACCCCCGACGTCTCGGGCCGGATGGTCAAGAAGATTTACGAGTCGACGCCGATGCGTCAGCTCGCAAACGTCGTGGCGATCGGCACCGACGCGCTGGAAGGCCCGATCGACAATGGCGACGGCGACGCCGCCTGGGTTGGCGAGACCGGCACCCGGGGCCAGACCGACACTGGCCAGTTGGGGATGTGGCGCATCCCGGTCAACGAGCTCTATGCTTACCCGAAGGTGACGCAGAAGCTGCTCGAGGACTCCAAGATCGACGTGGAAGCGTGGATCTCCGACAAGTCGAACGGCAAGTTCGCCCGTAAGGAGAACGCAGCCTATATCAACGGTGACGGCAACCAGAAGCCCAAGGGGCTGCTGCAGTACAGCTTCGCCACCACCGCCGACGAGACCCGCGCCTGGGGCGTCTTCCAGGCGATTGCCACCGGCACTTCGGGCGGGTTCGGCACCGGCACCAACGGTTCGGACAAGCTTCTCGATCTGATCTTCGAGCTGAAGTCCGGTTATCGCCAGAACGCCAATTTCCTGATGGCACGCCGCACCGTCGGCGCCGTCCGCAAGCTCAAGGATGGGCAGGGCAACTATCTGGTTGACCTTCGCCTGCGCGACGGAGCGCTGGTCGAATCGATTTTCGGCTTTCCGGTTGCGGATGGCGAGGACATGCCGGCGATCGGTGCCGACAGCCTCTCGGTCCTGTTTGGCGACTTCGCCGAGGCGTACATCATCGTCGATCGACTTGGGACCTCGGTGGTGCGCGACAACATCACCCAGCCCGGCTTCGTCAAATATCACATGCGTCGGCGCGTGGGCGGCGGTGCCGTCAACTTCGAAGCGCTGAAGGCCCTCAAGTTCGGCTGATCCGCGCCGGATCCTTCTTTCGGGGAGCGCCGTCGCTGCGCTCCCCCTATTCCAGGAGATAGACCATGACCCCCGAACGCGATTCCGCGTCGCGCCTGTTCCCCGTCGAGGCGATCCCGCCGGCGGTGTACGCGGCCGACACCACGCCCGCCATCATCGATTTGCGCGATTTCCGTTCCGCGACGCTGTTGCTGCACCTCGGAGCAGGCGGAATCACCTTCAGCACGGCGAACAAGATCGAGTTCGTGCTGACGCACAGCGATGACGGCACCACTTTCACGCCCGTCACCGATTCCGACGTGCTGAAGGATGCGCTGGCGCCGGCGACCGTTACCAACGGCATCGTTCGCGCACTTACTGCGGCGCATGCCGCGGCCACGATTCAGAAGCTCGGCTATATCGGCGGCAAGCCCTTCGCGAAGCTGCAAGCCGACTTCAGCGGTACGCATGGAACCGGCACCGCGATCGCGGCGAGCGTAGTCCGCAGCGGCGCCACGATCGAAGGCATCGTCTGAGCCTATCCCGACCGGGCCACAGCCCGGTCGGCCCTCTTTTCGGGAGAGCGCGGTGGCTATACTCACGCTCGAAGATGCGAAGCAGCATCTGAAGGTCGATACCGACGACCGCGACGACGAGATCGTCCGGCTGATCGCCGCCGCAGAGCGCGCGATCGAGCGGACGACCCGTTTGGTACCTACCCGCCGCGCGGTATCGTTTGCCTTCGCGTCGTTCGCGCCCGAGCTGGTGCTCTCGCTGGCGCCGATCGCCGCCGAAACGGTGGCGATCCGCTTCCTCGATGCCGTCGGCGACGAGCAGACCGTGTCGCCGGCGGACTTCCGCGTCGTGCCGTTCGAAGGCGTTACAAGACTGGTGCCGGCGATCGGCAAAAGCTGGCCGCAGGTGGCCTCTGCTCAAGGAGCGGTGCGCGTCGACGCGGAAGCGGGATTCGATTTTCCGGACACCATGCCCGCCGCTCTGGTCCACGCCGCCCGGCTAATGATTGGCGCCTGGTTCGACGGCGCTTCGGAGTCTGCTCTCAAGGTCGCCGCCGATCTGCTCGAGCTGGAGCGGCTGATCATCGCATGACACCGCTTCGCGCCGAGGATCTCCGCCACCGGATCGAGATCCGTCGCCCGACCGAAACGAAGGATGGCAAGGGTGGCTGGACGACCAGCTGGCCGGTGATCGCCTTGCCCTGGGCGGAGGTCATCGGGCTCGACGGGCGCGAGTCCGTGATGGATCAGGTGCTGGAGGGCGTCTCGGTCTATCGCATCCGTATTCGGTGGCGGGCCGGCATTCTGGTCAAGGACCAGGTGCGGCATGGCGCGGTGACGCTCAATATCACCTCGGCCGTCGACCCGGATGGGAAGCGCGAGCAGCTCGTCATCATGGCCAGCACCGCCGCGGCGCTGAAGGCGGGTTGATGGCGGGGCGGCAATCGCGGGTCGATGGGCTCGATGGCGCTCTTTCGTATTTCGACTCCGTCCCCGCCGCCGCTCGCGATGAAATGGCCGTCGAACTCGGCATTATCGGGCGCGAGATACTGGCGGCGCAGCACCGGGACGTCGCGAAGGACACCGGTGCGCTGGATGCCGCGCTGTCGCTGCAGGTCCTGCTCGAGCGGCTGAAAGTGCGCATAGGCCTTATGCGGGGCGGAAACTCGGCGTCGAAATCAAACGGGCGCGCCCGGAAGGCGCGTGCCGGCGGCCCGTTTTACGGGGTCATCGTCGAAAAGGGCCGTGCTGCGCAGACCGTGAACGTCACCCGGCGCATCAAGAAGCCGAACCGCAAGATCAAGGGCAACAACAAGAACGGCGATACCCGTCGCACGGTGTTTCAGGGTGCGCAGAAGCGCCGCCGGCCGGCATCGAGCCCGAACGCGGGGACCTTCATGGGCACGCCCTACAAGATGAGGGTCCCGGCCATGGCCGGACGTCCGTTCGTCGAGCAGCCGATGCTCCAGGACGTCGCGGAGCAGCATCTCTCCGAATTCTGGGCCCAGGTGCTTACCCGCACGGGAGGCGGCCAGTGACGATCGACCTGATTTCCGCCGCGTCGGACGGGGTGTTTGCCCTGCTCGATGCCGCGATCGACCCGGCGATTGCAGAGGTCGCCACCAATCCCCGGCAGATCGAGCCGACCGACACCGCCGAACGCCGCTTCGTGCTGCTCGGCGACATCGATAGCGAAAGCCTGGGCGGGAAGGACGAGCAGCTCGAGCGGATCACGGTGCAGATCGTCGTGGTCTATCGCGGGCGCCAGCGATCGGAGCTGCACGCGCTGATGCACCTTGCGCGCGAGGCGCTGGAGGGCGCGCGGCCGGCGATTGCCGGCGTCGACTTCGGCTCGATCGACTTCGCCGGCGCATCGTCGAGCCCGCCGGCGCGCGACGGCGTCACGCATGCCGGCATCCTGGAATTTGAAGTCACCGCAGAACCGGCCTGAGCCGGAAAAGGAGCGAACATGGCAACGGAATATGGCAAGGAGTCGCGGATCCACGTCGGCGACGGCGAGACGGTCGAGGATTTCCTCCCGATCGCGGGCGAGCAGAGCTGGGACTATTCGGCCTCGTCGAGCGAGCAGGACGAAAGCTCGAAGGACGACGCGGACATCGCCGCGATGAGCTATGGCCCGCGCAAGATCACGATCAGCGCGAACGGCATCACCAAGCTTCCCGACGACGGGCTCGAGCGCGTGCTCGAGATCTCGAAATCGACGACCCGGAAGGGCATGGTGAAGCTGATGAAGGGCGCGATCGTGCGCTTCCACGGGCAGGTCGGCGTGGGCAACGTCAAGATGACCGGCTCGAAGGACGGCCCGGTGACCTGGTCGTTCGACATGGTCGCCTGTGCGACGCCGATCGTCGATAATCTGGCGGCGAGCGCATGAACGGCGACGACGATCTCGACGATCCGCTCGTCGAGGCGAATGAGGTGGTCGGCGAGGACACGCTCAAGCTGGGACGGAAGACCTATGTCCTCCGGCCCGGTTTTCACGCGGTCAAGGCGATCGAGAAGACGCTGGGGCTTTCGCTGGTCGAAATGAGCCGCATGGGCAACCTCGGCCAGCTCAACATGGACCAGCTCGGCACGATCGCGGCGCATTTCATCCGCGCCGGCGCAGCCGAGGGCGATGCGGTCGCCGCGCGGGTGCATCCCGATCGTGTCGCCGAGCTGATCTATGAGGCCGGCATACCGCACGTCATGGCGCGGTTGACGTTGCTCCTGATCGATGCCGCGTCCGGGGGCCGCACCGCGTCGGGGGAACGGAAGCCGGTAGCGGAGACGGCGGAGAGCTGACTTTCCCCTACCGGCGATTGATGGGCATCGCGATGGATGCCTTTGGCTGGTCCGCTGCCCAGTTCTGGGCGGCAACGCCGCATGAACTGTGGGCGATGATCGAGGCCCGTCAGGAAGCGAACAAGCGCTGACCTGGCGGGCCTTTTTGCGTGGAGGTGCCGATGGCCGGGGGCAGTAACCGCCGCGATCTGTTCCTGCAGGTATCGGGCACGGTCGAACCGCTGAAGGCGGTGATGAAGGCCGGGCGATCAGCGCTCACCGAATTTCGCGGCGACGCGGTGCAGCAGCTCGAGGCGGTCGAAAAGGCACTGGCCGATCTGGGCGGCGCTGGTGCTGCGCAAAGCGCGAGGGCGCTCACCGCCAGCTATGACGGCGCGTTTCGCGAGATCCGCCGCAACGCGCAGGACGTGCTCAGCGCCGGCAGCGGTCAGGGGGCCCTAGCCGTGCTCAACGCCAATTCGGCGCGCGAGACGGCACAGGCTGCCGAGATCTCGGCCGCAGCGATCCGCCAGGTCGCGGACGCGGCGAAGGCGGCGGCGATCGCCCAGGGCGGCGAGAATGCCGCGCTGGTCCAATATGCCGCCGCCGCGACGGTCGCCGCCAAGGAAGCCGAGGACATCGCGATCGCGATGCGCCAGCAGGCCACCACGCTTGAGCTGGTCGAGAGCAAGCTGGGGGCGAACGGCACGGCGCTGCGCCGCACCCGCGAGTTGAGCGGACAGGCCCGGGCCGGCCTGCAACAGCTGACGTTCCAGGCAAACGACTTCGCCGTCGGCATCGCCGCCGGCACGCCGGTCCAAGTCATTTTCGCGCAACAGATTTCGCAGGTGACGCAGGCGCTGGGGATGATGGCGGGGGGCGCGAAGGGCGTCCTGGGAGTCATCGGCGGTCCGTGGGGCCAGCTGGTGACAGCCGCGCTCGTAGTGCTCACCCCGTTCGTCAGCAAGCTGTGGGAAGGGGACGAGGCCAGCAAGGCGCTCGAGGGGCGCACGCTCAGCCTGATCGATGCCCTGTCAAAGGAGAAGTTCGGAACCGAGGCGGCGAACAAGGCGCTGAAGGAGTTCAACCAGACCAAGGACGACGCCCGCAAAAAGGACGAGTTGTCGACCAAATTGGCGCTGGAGAGTGCCCGCGCGCGGTTGAAGGACGCGCTTGCGACCCGCGAACAGATCAAGGCGGACCTCGACCGCGCGCGCGCAGCGTCGGGCTCCAGCGATCCGGAATCTCTGTACGCCCGTGGCCAGCAGGATTACCTGACTCCGAAGCTGAAGGAGCAGGATGCGTCGATCGCGACGCTGAACACGTCGATCGCCAATCTGGAGATCGATGCCGCCAAGGATTTCGCCAAGGCCGCCGCAGATCCGCTCGAGGCAATCCGCCAGCGCTACAAGCTCCTACGGGAGCAGGCAGAGCACGCTGCGACATCGGACGCGAAGCTGCGCGCCAGCTTGGGCGCGACGCTCGCCGCATATGAGATCGCAGAGAAGGCGGCGATCGAGGGGGAGCAGAAGAAGCAGGCGGCGGCGCGCGCGGACGAACGCGCCCAGCGCGCCGGCAACCTCACGCCCGCCGCAGTCGGTACGCTGCTGAAGGACGAGTTCGGCGGAACCGTCACCTCGACCACCGGCGGAAAGCACGCCAAGAATTCATACCATTACCGAAACCAGGCGCTGGACTTCGTGCCCGCGGGCGGGATGGCGTCGACCACCAAGCAGGAGATCCGCGCCTATCTCGAAAGCCAGGGCGTTTCGATCAAGGAACTGCTCGGGCCCGGCGACAAGGATCACAGCGACCATTTTCATGTCGCCTTCGCCAAGCAGCCGCGCAGTCAGGAATCGATTGACCAGCGCCGCGAACAAGCAGCTGAGGCCGAGGCCAATCGCCAGCGGGCGTATGAAGGACAGCTCCAGCAGGCGCAGGATGCGCAATATCGGGCCCAGCTTGCGCTGACCGAGGGCGTCGAGGAGCAGGCCGATGTCCAGCTCGAGCGCGTGCGGTCGGCGAAGGAACAGCGCGACCGGGATATCGAGCAGCAAGTCGCCGCGAACAAGCTGACCGGCGCCGAGGCGACGAAGCTGAAGACGATCGCCGCGGATACGCTGGTGCTGCAGCAAACCGCGATCGAGCGCGCCGAGGAACAGCGGCTCGTGCGCGAACAGCAGGCGTTGCTCGATCGCCGACTTGCCCGCGATCGTGCCGAGCTCGACAACCAGGCGCGACTTCTCGACTTGCAGGGCAGCCTGGCCACGACGCAGGAGGAACGGCAGCGGGTCGCGCTGCAGCTGCTCGCGATCGAGGAACAGCAGGCGCGCGACGCGGCGCGGCGCAAGATCGCCAGCGACGACCCCTATGTCCGTCGCGAGGGGCGGCGCGACCTGAAGCAGATTGATGCCGAGGCACCGTATCGGCGCGAACAGGTGATCCAGAGCACCGAAGGCCCGCTCGACGCCTATCGACGCCGCCTCGTGGCCGACACCGCCGACATGAACGAAGCGCTTGAGGGCGTGGCGGTGCGCGGGTTCGGGGCGCTGGAGGAAGCGGGCGCGCGCGAGATCCAGAACCTGCTCAAGCTGAAGGGTGCGTTCGGCGAGTTTGCCTCGAGCGTGCTGGCCGATCTAGCCAAGATCGAGCTGAAGAAGGGCATCCTGTGGGCGATCGGACTGTTCTCCGGGGCGAGCGGCAGCGGATGGCTGTCGGGTGTCACCGGGAGCAGCGACGCGCTGGGGCTTAGCGGGCTCGGTCTCGCGGGCGGCGGTCGGGTTGAGCGCAAGGCGGGCGGTGGCCGGATCACCGGCCCGGGCACGGGCACGTCGGACAGCATCTTCGCGCTGATCGACGGGCGCGATCCGCTGTTCGTCTCCAACGGCGAATCGATCGTCACGGCGGAGGCGACGCGGCGGTACTGGCCGCTGATCGATGCCATGAACAAGGGGCGCATCCCCGGCCTCGCCACCGGTGGGCTCGTCGCGCCGGCGGGCTTTGTCCCGCGCATCGCCGACTGGCGCAGCGCCGCGAACGATCTGCGCCCGCGCAATGAGCGGATCGCCGTGGATGCGAACCTGACCGTCAATCCGTCGCCGCTGTTCGAAACGACGATGGAACAGGTCAGCGCGCGTACCGTCTATGCCGCCGCCGAGCCGATCATGGCCGGCGCGCAGGCGCGGACGACGCGCGCGTTGAACCGGCCCGAACTGCCGGGGGGCTTCGGATGACGATGATCACGATGCCCGCGGCGCCGATCCCGGCGAAGGTCGAATGGAATTTGCCGCAGCCGACCCAGGTCAATCGATCGGAGATCACGAGCCGCCGGCGCGTGACAATCCTGTCGAAGGCGCCGCGCTGGACCGCCTCGGTGGAACTGCCCGAGATCCGCGGCGAGGCCAATGTGCGGCCCTGGCGCGCCTTTTTCGGGAAGCTGAACGGGCGTGCGAACAGCTTTCGCCTGATCGCGGTCGAGAACGACCAGCACGCGATCGCGCAGTCGGTGGTCGTTGACGGATCGGGGCAGCAGGGCTTCAGCTTGGCCACGCGGGGCTGGTATCCCCGGCTCCGCCTCGGCGAGGGGTGCCTGGTCACCGTCGCCGACCAGCTGCTCGAGCTCACCGAGCCCGCGATTGCCGACGCCACCGGACGCGCGGTGCTTAATTTTGTCGCGTATCTGCGGGTGCCGTCGATCGATGGCGCCGCGATCGAGACGCGGCGCCCGTTCGGCGTGATGTCGCTGGCGACCGACGACGGGAAATGGATCGCCGGCAAGAACCAGCGCTACTCGATTTCCTTCGCCTGTGAGGAGTCGTTCTGATGGCCTCGCGTCCCGATAGCGCGGCGCGGGCGGCGATCGGCGCCGACGTGCGCCGCGAATGCAATTTCGTGTTCCTCGATCTGCTCGAGGGGCCGATCCGCGTCACCGATTCCCCCTATCCGGTCACCTTTGCCGGGACGGGCGACCCGGACTTGGACGGCCACACCTTCAGCGCGGTCGACTCCCGTATCGTCGATGTCGGCCCGGTGAAGGCGAAGGAAACGGGCACGGACACCGTCACGCTGACCCTGTCGGGACTTGCCGGCATCGACGATTTGACGATGACCGAACTCGGCGATCGCGCGAACTTCCAGGGCCGCGACGCGCGGCTGTGGAAGATGATGCGCGATCCCGCCACGCTGGCGCCGATCGGCGCCGCCTGGAGCTACTACACCGGATACATGAGCGTGCCGAAGATCAGCGGCGACCAGGATGGCCAGATCGTCCGGCTCGAGGTCGAAACCTATCTCGGCTTTTTCACGCAGGCTTCCGGCCGAACCTATCTCGACCAGGCGAGCTTCGACCCGGGCGATCTCAGCGCGGAGCTGGCGATCGCCATCGCCAACGGCGCCTCCCAGCGGAGCTGACCCCCATGCAACGACTGCCCGACTGGGAGGCGCGGCTTGCCGCGTATCTCGAACCCCTTCGCGCGCGCCCTTTCGAATGGGGGCGCCATGATTGCTGCGCTTTCACCTTCGGCGCCGTCGAGGCGATGACCGGCGTCGACGCGATGGCCGAATATCGGGGCCGCTACCGGACCGCGCGGGGCTCCGTGCGCGCGCTGCGCCGCATCGGTGCCGGCACGCTGGAAGCGTCGGTCGATGCCAAGTTCGCGCGGATCGGGGCGGGGCTGGCGCAGCGCGGCGACATCGTGATGTCGTCGGGGCTGCTCGGTATCTGCCTGGGCCGGTTCCTGGTCGCGGTGGGCAGCGAGGGCGCGCGCGAGGGGCTGGTCCGGATCGATCGTGCGCGCTGGGTCGATCCCATCGCCTGGCGCGTGCCGTTCGCGGGCTGATCGATGGCAAAGGCACTCAAAACCGTTGGCCTGGTCGTCGCCGGGGCGGCGCTGATCGCGACGGGCGTGGGTGCCGCGATCGCGATCGGCACCGCCGGCGTCGGGCTGGCGGGCGCTGCGACGATGGTCACCGGCTTCCTCGGTGTCTCAGCCAGCACGCTGTTCCTTGCTTCGACCGCGCTGATCGCCGCGGGCAGCCTGCTCGAAAAGTCGCCGCAGGTTCCGGCGTCGCAGACGGATCGTCTGACCGCCAGCATCGATCCGCGGGCGTACCGCAAGTCGGTGATGGGATCGACGGCGATGCCCGTCGACATCCGATATGAGGAATGGTTCGGCACCGACCAGGAGCGCTGCGCCTGGATCGTGGCGCTGGCCAGCCACCGCATCACCAGCGTCGATGCAATCTGGTTCAACGACGAGCTCGCCTGGACCGCGACCGGCGGGACGCAGGGCAAATATGCAGGCTATTTCTGGGTCCGCCAGATCGTCACCGAAGGGGCGCCGGGCACCATTGTCAGCGTCTCCCCCGCGGGGACATGGAACAGCGCGCACCGCCTGACTGGGTGCGCCTATGCGCATCTCGAATTCAAGGTCACGGGCAATTCGAAGAAGGCGGAAAGCCCGTTTTCCAGCGGCCTGCCGAGCCGGGTCACGATCGTGGGCAAGGGCAGCCCGCTCTACGATCCGCGCCGGGACAGCACCGTGCCTGGCGGCTCCGGGCCGATGCGCGCCGACGACCAGTCGACCTGGCGCTATGTCACCGATGACGGCGCCGAGATCGGCGAGAATTTGCCGCTCCAGATCCTGCGCGAACTGCTCGGCTGGCGAATGCAGAACCCGGTGACGGGGCAGTGGAAGCTGGCGGTCGGGTCGGGCCTGCCGGTGCGCAAGATCGACCTGCCGTCGTTCCTCGTCGCCGCCAATCTTGCGGACGAGGCGGTCGCGCGATCGGCGGGCGGCACCGAGCCGCGCTTTCGCGGCGCCGGGGTGCTTTCTGAAGGCGACAATCCGCGCACCCGCCTGGACATGATGTGCGCGGGTTGTTGCGCGCGGTTGACCGACGATGGCGGGAAGATCGGGATTGCGATCGCGCACAACGACCTGGCGTCGGCCGCGACCGACGACGGGCTCAACGACGACGATGTCGTGGGGGCGTTCACCTGGGACCCGTATCCGGCGCCCGACCAGGTGCCGAACACGGTGCGCGGCAAATATGTCGATCCCTCGGACGCCTCGCTGTACCAGCTGATCGACTATCCGACGCCGGCGATCGCCAGCGTGGACGGGATCGACCGACCGCTGCCGTTCGACCTGGGCTTCGTCGAAAGCCCGAGCCAGGCTTATCGCTGCGCCAGCCAGACCCTGCAGAGGAAGCAGTTCGGCGGACTGTTCTCGGCGCCATTCGACATGACGGCGTGGAAGTATCGCGTCGGCGACGTCGTCCCGTTCACCTTCGCACCGCTCAGTTTCGTGCGGAAGCTGTTCCGCGTGGTCGAGATCGATCCGCGCTCCAACCCGTGCCAGGTGGTGCTGCGCGAAGAGAGCGCGCTGATCTATCAATGGGACAGCGGCGACGTGGCCACGGTCCAGGCGGCGCCGCCGACCGTCTATGACAACCGCAACAACCCGCTGATCCGCGCGATCGGCGACATCGACGATGCGATCGAGCTGGTCGCGTCCGACGGCGTGCTCAGCCGGGGCGAAAAGCCACAGGTCATCATCGCCTATCAGGCGTTGCTCGCAGAGCGCATGGCGCTCGATGCGCGCTATGTCGCGCTGGGCTCGCCATCCGACATCACGCCGGCGCGCGGCGTGGCGGCGACGAAGGTCGCGGCGCTGACTGCCTATCTCGCAACGCTCGATCCGGCTTGGGACGATACCGAGCATCACAGCGGCATCGATCCAGCGGCGTACCGCACCGCCTGGGTCGATGCGAACGGCGCGATCGCCGACTATCGCGCCGCGATCACCGGGCGACCCGGGCGCGACGGGCTGGACGGCACCAACGGGCTTCCGGGACCGCCGGGCGCGGATGGCGTCAGCCCTTATTTCCACGTCGCCTATTCGAATGCGGCAGACGGCAGCGTCGATTTCACGATCGGCGGGGCCGGATCGCGAACGTATATCGGAGTGCTCGTCGACAATGTCGTCGCCGACAGCACCATCCCCGGCGATTACACCTGGTCGCTGATCAAGGGCGCGGATGGCGCGAACGGGACACCAGGCGCGAACGGCTATGTCCATTTCGCCTATTCCAACGCAGCAGACGGCTCGGCGGACTTCCACCTCTCCGATCCGGTGGGGCGGGGCTATATCGGCGTTTACAGCGATAATATTCTCGCGGATTCGACCAATCCTGCGGACTATAGCTGGTCGCTGATCCGCGGATCAGACGGGCTGGACGGCACGGACGGGCTGCCGGGACCGCCGGGCGCGGACGGCGTCAGCCAATACTTCCACGTGGCCTATGCGAATGCGGCAGACGGCAGCGTCGATTTCACCATCGGCGCGCCCGGCGGGCGAACGCATATCGGTGTGCTCGTCGATAATGTCGTCGCCGACAGCACGACTCCCGGTGATTACACCTGGTCGCTGATCAAGGGCGCGGACGGTGCAAACGGCATTCCCGGTGCCGATGGCTTCGTCCACTTCGCCTATTCCAACGCCGTCGACGGGTCGGTTGGATTTCACCTCTCCGACCCGACCGGGCGGACCTATATCGGCGTCTACAGCGACAACACTCTCGCGGACTCGACCAACCCCGCGGACTATAGCTGGTCGCTGATCAAGGGTGCCGACGCGATCGTCGCGGCGCTGACCACCAGCGTGGTTTCGGTGTCGGCGGACTCGGCCGGCGTGACCAAGGCCGGGGCGCTGCCCCGCCTGGTCGGGCTGAGCGTGACGCAAGGCCCCGCCACCGTCACGGGCTCGGCGTCGGTGACGCTCACGCCCTCGTCGGACGCGATCACCGCCAGCTATGCCTCCGGTGCGATCACGATCAGCGTCGCCGATACCGAGGGTTTCGTGGATGTGCTGGTGTCCGTCGGGGGTGCCGACCTGGCGCCGCTACGTATCCAGATCGTGCGACCTCGGGATGCGACGCCGCCCGCTACAAGCAGTGCGCTTTCGACCGACTACGACGCCTTCGTCACGGGGAGCAGCTACGGATCATCGCCCGATACGCCGGTCCTGACTGTCGCTGCAAGCGCGTCGGGGGAGATTCGAGCGCTTCTGTTCGGCGAGTATTATGTCGAGGCGACCAGCGGCCCGCGCAGCTTCCGCCCCGCTGCGAAGGCCGCGTTTCGTTCGGCAGGTTCGGGCGGCGCTTGGAGCGACCTTGGCACGGAGGCCCTCGGCCCGACTGCCACCGGCCTCTTCAGTTCGCCGGGCTATGGTTCGATTTCGCTCGATCGCACTGCCACCGGCCTGACTGCAGGCGCGGCTTATGAGGTTGGTTTTCTTCTGCGGAAGTATGCGGGCACTTCGACCGGCGAGACCATCGCCGGCACGATCACGGTGCGGCAGCCATGACCGTCTGGGCAATCACCATCGCCGAGACGGGCGAGTTGGTCCGCCAGTTCGATAGCCCGACGCATCCGCGCTTCCACGGCTTCGCCTGGGAAAGCGGGGTCCATACTGCGACTGCGCTCGCCGCGCGCGGCGATCCGGCGGTGCAGAGCTGGGACGCTGCGGCGCGGCGTTGGGTGGACGATCCAGAGAAGGTCGAGGCGCTGCTGCTCGATGCGGTGCGTCAGCGCGCCGCTGCGGCGGTCGCGGCCTATCTGACGCAGGGCAAGGCCGAGATCTATGCAGCCAAGCGCGGCGAGGTCGCAGCATGGCGCCTGGGGGAGGCCGCCGCGATGTCGGCGGAGGATATCGCGAGCGCGTTTCCCTTCGCCTGGGCCGAAGCCAGCGCGCGCGGGGAGGGCGTCATCGATGACGCGATCACGCGCTTCGCATCCGGGGTTGCGGCGGCGGACGCGGCGATTGCCGCGATCGAGGCCGCGCTCCAGGTCGTGACCACGCAAATACGGGCCGCAGAGACCGCCGCCGCCAAGCGCGCGGTGCTTGCCGCCGCGCAACTCTGAAACAAAGCCGGGAGTCGCACATGACCGCAGCCGTCTGGGACCTGCCGCCGATCGAGCGCGGGACGCCCTTTGTCCCCGATACGATCGATTTCTACGCCGAGGATTTTACCGGAGCGGCCTTCAAGATGCAGCTTCGCTTCCAGAAGGACTCGACCGGGCCGGCGCCCATTTCCCTCGAGAACGCAGCGGCGGGGAACGAGGGAATCTCCTGCACCGTCACCTGGAGCGAGGGTGTTCCGACCTCCCACGTCCAACTCCAGATCGACGAGGAGACGATCGAGGCGCTTCCGTTTGCAGCCGAGCCGGGGGGCGACGTCCCGATGTTCTACGATATGCATGTTACCAAGGTTGCGGACGCCAAGCGCCGACGCCTGCGGGGCCGTGCGATCGTCAGCGCGGGCGTCACCCTGTAATGCCCGCAGTCATCATCAAGCCAGGCAATGGCGCAACCGTCTATTCGCAAAATGTGCGCCCGACCGTCGAGGCGGAGGGAGCCGAACTTGTCGCGCCGCTGGTCGCGGCTGCCACCCGTGCGGCGGATATTGCCTCAACGAAGGCAAGCGAAGCTGAAGAGCATCGGATGTTTACGGAAGTCAAGGCGGTCGAGGTGGAGACAACGGCGGCGGCAGTGGCCGATGTGGTCCATAAGACCAACGTCACGGCAACGTCTGAAGAACCACTTGTCTTGTTCAAGACGGCGCTCGGTTTTGTGTTCGCGGAACTATATGCGAGAGGGTTTCGGGCGGGCGGCGTATCTCTCAATGCCCCCGGCCAGTCGGACGCGATGCTGTCGATACGCAATGCGCTGGGCTTCGTCGGGTTCGAAGTAGCAGCAGACGGCGCGCTGGTGCTTCCCGGCGGTACGTGGCGTGGAACGACCAATGGGGGATTTGATCTTTCCACCTTGGGCAGATCGATCTTGTCGTATGAAGGTGGCGCATTGGGGCTGGTCGGAGCACCAGTGAAGGCCATTGACGACGCTCTTTTCCGCGTCGTGAACCCGCTCGGCTTCGTGGCGCTGCAAATCGGTCTGGATGGCAATGTGGCCATCAATGCGGCAGCCAATGAGCCCGTCTACACAGCCCCGTCCGTCACACCGGTCATCGGGACGCAATTGTACCTGGTGAGCGATCGCCCCACACCGCTCTACGTCGAGAATATTCTTACGACCCGCACTGATGTCGAGACCGCCAAGGTCACGATCGCGTCGTCGAAAGGGGCACCCGCGCAGCCCTTTGCGGCCTCGGCCCGGGATGGAGCAATCATGCTTGATCCCGCCCGGCTCGGCACGAGTGCCACGTTGTCGGTCCGCAAGTTGGGCGACCGTAACCCACGTCTGACAAAGACTCTCACCGTTTCGGTCAAGGCTGTGCCGGTGTCCGGATCGCCAGCGCCAAAAATACTCTTGATCGGCGATAGCATTACCAACCGCCAGACCGGCTACAACATCAATGCGCTACTGACGGCATGGGGTTTTGCGCCCCAGTGGATCGGCACGATAGTTGGGTCGAACTCCAACAGTTCCAGCGCTACTGGCGGCCCCCTGGGCGAGGGGCGCGAGGGCTGGGCGTTTTCCGACTATTTGGGCACGTCATTGGACAACGATGTGCCCCTGGGTGTGCTGGCGGTCGGTCAGGAGGCCACCTATCAGGCCGCCAACAAGACGGACAAACGAGGCTATCAGCCGTTCCTCAACCCGAACACCTCCGCTGGTGCTCAGACGCCGATCGTAACGATTTCGGGCGTCAATTACCGATTTGATCTTCGCTTCTACCTGGATCGCTTCAGCCTGACAGACCCGGATCTGGTGGTCGTCAACATCGCCATGAACGACAAGACCGAGTTGGGAGCGGCGGCGAGTCTCGCGCAGGTGAAGTCGGGATATGGCTATTTGCTCGACGAAATTCGCCGCGTGCTGCCTGCGGCGAGTATTATTCTGTGGGCGACCAACCATCCCGCGTCGTCGGCGGGCGATACCGAGTGGCTCGAATGGCAGCCGATCCTGTCGGCCATTGTCGATATCGTGACCACACGTCGCGCGGCGGGTGATGCTAACCTACACCTTTGTTCGACCTGGGCGCATCAGAGCGGTGAGGCTGGCTGGTCTTTGACATCTGGCACTACGGGCGCGGACGGCGTCACCACCACCACAATCTCCGACATCACCCATCCTGGCGCAGCTGCGCGCGAACAGCATGCAGAAGCGCTCGCCACCGCAATCGCCTGTATCGCCTGATAGGAGACCTACAAATGCCAACACCTGGACTCGAAATCACAACCGGCGCCGCGGTGATTCTGCCCAATGCGGCAAAGCTCGTCATGCCCGGCACGCTCGGGTCGGACCTGGAATTTCTGCATCTCCTAACCGATGGCGTCGATACCGCGCTGCGGAACTGGGCGGAGGGAAAACCCAGCGCAATCTCGATCGGCTCCCCCACTGCCGCCAGCGGGTACCTGTCGTTGCGGTCGGGCACGAGTTATCTGCAAACGGGCGTGATCGACGTGGCGGGGGACGTCACGATGCTCGTTGTGGGCCGCGACACCGGAGACAAGAGTGCCGACAGCGCTCGATTCTGCTATGTCGGGTCGAACAACCTCCTTGGCATTCTCACATCGTCGAGCAGTCAAACGCGCCTGACCATGCGCGCGACGCAGGACGGGGGCGCGACGGGGACATCTACCGCGTCTCTTGTAGCGAACCCCAATGGATGGGCTTGCCTGATCGGCACGGCGTTCCAGACGGGGGTTTCTTCTAGCACTGCCGACGATCCTACGTTGTACGACATGGGGGCAGGCACATCGGGTACCGCTAACTACAATACACCCTACGCCCGCGCCCCCACTGGGGCCGCCTTTACGATCGGCCACTGGGGCGCGAACCAGACGGGCCCTGGGGATATAGCGCTGGCCGCCGCCTGGTCGCGGGTGTTGTCGGTTTCCGAGCGGACGCAGGCTTACGCATGGGCAAAAGCTCTGGTGGCTACCAAGGGGCTGAGCATTTGATAGCCATGCCGGACCGGACGCGCCGGTAGGGAAACCATCCTGTTAGACGCGCCCGGATGGCGTTCAGCTTATCGTTCTCCATTTTTTTGCCGATCCGACCCGCCTCGAGCGGGCTTTTTTGTGCCCGGAAGGACAACCATGGAAACCAACATCATCGCCCAGCTGGCCGGCCAGTTCGGCGCGACCGGGCTGATCATCGGCTATCTCATCTGGGACCGACGCACGACCGGCAAGGAGCGGATGACCTTCGACCTTGCCCGGCTCGAGGCGGACAAGGCGCTGGCCGCGTCGCTCGCCGCGCTCAAGACCATCATCGAGAAGCTGGTCCCATGACCGCACGACCGATCGATGGCGCGGAACTGCTCGGCGCCGCGGCGTGCGAGCTCGAGCGGGCATGCGCCGCCGCGCTCGGCCTGGTGCGTCGGGCCCCGCGCAAATCGGCACCACGCCGCAAGCCGAGGAGCAAGCCATGACCTATGACCGCGCGAAGCTTCGCCAGGAGTTGATCCGCGACGAGGGGCTGAAGCTCCGCGTCTATCGTTGCAGCGCCGGCAAGCGCACGATCGGCGTCGGCCGCAACCTGGACGACGTCAAGATCCGCCCGTCCGAGTCGAAGGCATTGGGCATCACCACCGCCAGCGCGATCGCGAAGGGCATCACCCGCGACCAGGCGATGGTGCTGCTCGATTCCGACATCGATGCGTGCGAGCGCGACCTGGACGCGAAGCTGCCCTGGTGGCGCGGGCTGGACGATGTTCGCCAGCGGGTGCTGCTCAACATGTGCTTCAACCTGGGCATCGGATTCCCGCCGAAGCCCGGCGCCAAGGGCGAAGGTCTGCGGGCGTTCATGAACACGCTCGCCGCGATCGCGTCGCGTCGTTTCGAGGATGCCGCGCTCGGCATGGAGGCCAGCGCCTGGCACCGCCAGGTCGGCGATCGCGCGCGGCGCCTGGAGGCGATGATGCGCACCGGGCGCGCCTGAATTTCACCACGAAAGGAAAAGGCCCATGAAGATCAAGCTCCCGCTCGGCGCGCTGCTGAAAGACGCGTTGAAGGCCGCCGGCGTCGCATTGCTCAACGCGGCGATCGCCGCGATCGGCAAGCGCAAGGCCTAGCTCCGCAGTCCCCGGATAACGCGCACCCATTGCTCCTCGGTCACGGGGAAGCGATTGGGTGCGGTCGGCACCTGGCCGGAAGGCCGCAGCCGGATCTCGCGCGGTCGACCGCCGCAGCGCAGGCAATACAGGTGGTCGCGCAGCATGTGCAGGCGCTTGTCCCACATGTGGCACATGTACCAGCGCTCCATGCGCGCGGCGTCGATCACAGCGACGTTGCCGCACCCGCACTGGACGCCGAGGTTCAACCCTTTGCGAACAATGTCGCTCAGCGTCTCATATTTCGCGTTCGCGCCCATGCGGGCAGTGAGAACACAATGAGAACGATTCGGGCAACCCGGATAAATGCCGAAGCTGTGGACGGTGGGCGCCGGGGCGTGGCATAGTCGCGCCGCCGACCCGACTTAGCCGTAAGGTTGGCCCGCGGCCGCGGTATCGAACTCCCAGGGCGCCGACTTATGTCGGGTGGCCTGCGGAATGTAAGACCTTCGGGAAATACGCAGGGCGCGTTTCCCCTGGGGTTCACGCGCGGCTAACCGCCCGGCTCTCGGGCGCTTGGCCGCGCGTGAGCTCTCCTGACCCACATTAAATTCTGTGTTCCCGCCCCGGGAGCAGAACCCGTCGATCGCATCGATCAGCGGCAATCCCGCACGGCGTAGCCGACGTGCCTTTCCACAAGGACAGAGCACAATATGGCAGTATCCATCGCGGTTCGACCCGCAGCCGGCTATCTGGGCGGCAAGCGCAATTTGGCGTCGCGCCTCGTCAGCCTGATCGAGACGATCCCCCATCGCACCTATGCCGAGCCGTTCGTGGGCATGGGCGGGGTTTTCCTGCGCCGGCGATCGGCGGCGGCGGCCGAGGCGATCAACGACATCAACGGCGACGTCACCACCTTCTTCCGCGTGCTCCAGGAGCACTATGCCTATTTCATCGACATGCTGCGGTGGCGCGTGGCGAGCCGTGCGGAGTTCCAGCGGCTGCTCGCGATCCCGAGTGAGCGGCTGACGGACCTGCAGCGCGCGGCCCGCTTCCTCTATCTCCAGCGCCTCGCGTTCGGCGGCAAAGTCTCCGGTCGAACCTTCGGCGTGGGCGCCCGATCGCCGGCGCGGTTCGACGTCACCAAGCTGGAGCCGGTCCTCGCGGAAATCCACGAGCGCATTAGCGGGGTGACGATCGAGCAGCTGCCCTATGCCGACTTCATTCGCCGCTATGACGGGCCCGGGACGCTGTTCTATCTCGATCCGCCCTATGCCGGGTGCGAGAGCGACTACGGCGCTGGTGTGTTCGGACCGGAGGACTTCGCCCGCCTGGCCGACCAGCTGGCGGGCATCCGCGGGAGGTTCATCCTGTCGATCAACGATACGCCGGAAATCCGCGCCGCCTTCGCACGCTTTTCGATCGACGATGTCGAGACGACGTACTCCGTGGCGACCGCCGCAACCTGCGGGGGAAAGCGCGTGTCGGAGTTGGTCATCCAGGGCTGAAACTCTGGGGGTATCGGTAGGGGTACGGCGCGCGAAGCGCGCGCGCCGGAACCGCGATATTCTGCCGTTTCCGCTGCGAGCAAGGCGGAGGGGTTGTCCGCCGGGGTGACAGTGGAATCGCGCCGCTGAGTTCGGGTCTCATACCCGATCTTCGTTAAGCAACTGGTCGATCATCGCCCGCCATATCCCGGCAGCATCGGCGGGCGGGTGATTTAAGCAGCCCATGTAACGCATATCCTCGCTCGGATCTCGGACCGAGGCGAGGATGGCCCGCACCAGCGGCCGAACCTTGAAGCTGCCGTCTACCTGCGCGAGCTCACCATTGTCCTCGGTGGTGCATCCGGTGACTTCAGCCTGCCGGTGCAGCTCGTCGATCGCTGCTGCGACCGCTTCGTCCAGCTTCGACATCGCTCGCATTCTCCTTCTCTGTGACAGAGGTTCTATGCTCACCAACGCCGCGGTGAAAGCCGCCGGTGCGCGGTCGCGCGCCTACAAGATCTTCGACGAGCGCGGGCTGCACCTGTTCGTCGCGCCCAACGGGCGAAAATCGTGGCGTATGAAGTTCCGCCTGGACGGGCGCGAGCAGTTGCTGAGCTTCGGCACCTGGCCGGAGCTGTCGCTCGCCGAGGCGCGGACGCGGTGCGACGCGGCGCGGATGCGGCTCGATCGCGGCGAGGATCCGCGCGCGGGCGCCTCCGCGCCAGTCGCGGCGCCGGCGACGTTCGAATCGGTGGCCCGCGACTGGCATGCGCTGCGCGCGCCGCGTTGGTCGACCGTCCATGCCGCCGACGTGCTCGCCAGCCTGGAGCGCGACCTGTTCCCCGCGATCGGCGCGACGCCGATCGGCGCGATCGACGCGCAGCAGCTCCTCGAGCTCATCCAGCGCGTCGAGGCGCGCGGCGCGATCGAGACCGCGCGCCGTCTGCGCCAGCGCGCTGCCGGGATATTCGCCTATGCCCGGCGGAAGAAAATGGTGGCCGAGAATCCCGCCGCCGACCTGGCCGACGACCTCGCGCTGCGGCCGCCGCCGCGCCGGCAGCCGGCGCTGCTCGAGCTCGAGCAGCTGCACGCGCTGATCGCGGCCTGCTCGGGAGCGCGGGCCGGCCCGTTGATCAAGACCGCGCACCTGTTCCTGGCGCTTACCGCGGTTCGCCTTGAGGCGCTGCGCGGTGCGCGCTGGGAGGAGATCGAGGACATCGATGGCGACGCGCCGGTGTGGCGGGTGCCAGCGGCGCGGATGAAGCTCACCCGGGCGAAGAAGGGCGAGGCTGCGTTCGACCACCTGGTGCCGCTGGTGCCGGCGGCGATCACGCTGCTGCGCGCCGCGGCGGGATTTCCGGGCGCGGGGCAGGGGATGCCGTGCCAGGGCCTCATCTTCACCGGCCGCAGCGGGCAACTCCCGATCGGCGAATCGGCGATCGGCGATCTGATCGACCGCGCGGGATTTAGCGGCCAGCACGTGCCGCACGGTTGGCGGGCGTCGTTCTCGACCATCCTGAACGAGCACTTCCCGGTCGAGCGCGATGTGATCGACCAGGCGCTCGGCCACGCGCCGCGCAACAAGGTGGAGGCGGCGTACAACCGCGCGCAGCAGTTGCAGCGCCGGCGCTGGATCTTCGAGCGCTGGGCCGAGCTGGTTATCGCGGCCTAGCGGATCTGCACGACATCGAGCGTGCCCGCCGGCGCGGGCTGAAGCACGTCGGTGCTGGGGGTCGCCGGATCGAGCCAACGGCCCCAGTCCGCGCGGCCGAGCACCACGATCTGGCGGCTGTGATAGGGCGCGACGTCCGGACCAGGCGCCATCGTCAGCATCGTGTACGCCTCGCCCACCTCCGGGTGCGCCCGCCAGATGCCGGCGATCGCGAACCAGGGCTCGGCGCGCATCGTGAACAGCCATTTGCTCTTGGGGCGGCGCTTCGGCGCGCCTTCGACCGGTGGCGGGTCGGTGAATTCGTAGAAGCCGTCGGCAATGATCAGGCAGCGCCCGGAATCGAGCGCGCGTCCTTCTGACCGGAAATTATAGACCGGCTTGCCGGTCGGGCCGGGCCAGCTCCAGCGGCGCACCACCAGCTCGGCGGCAGGATCGCCTCCGGCGGCGGCGCGGACGATCGCGTGGCGATCGGTGATCTTGATGCTTTCGCGCGCGGGAAGGTTGGGCCGGCCCTCGGGAAACCGCAGCGGAATGCGGACTTCCCGGAAGACGTTGTCGATCTCGTCGATCGAGATCAGGCTGCGGTGCTCGTTGCACATGCGCGGACCATGCCGCGTGGCGGCGTCCAAGTCGACAGTTGCAGCGGGCGATGCCGCCCGCGATCTGGCCCGGACCTTGCTCCCTTCCCCACTGGAGAGCACCCGGGGCGGCCACAGCCGCCCCGTCCGGGAAGTCGTGGGGGAGGACTTCCTGGGCTATTCTGCCGATCGGATGGCGGGGAAGAATCTAATCAGCGCATTCGCGCAGCGAATTCCTCATCTCTTTAACCCCTTCTCTGGGGTAGAGCCGGATTTCTTGACTCGCGCTCCACGGCTTTTCCGAGCGAGGCGATTGCGTCGGCCAGTTCTGCGTCCTTGGGGAGCAGGACATCTTCGCCGATCGTCGTGACGGCCTTTGCCAGCCCCTTCAGGCGGCGTCCGATCAAGGCGCGGACGCGCAGCCAGGCGCGCTTCGCCTTGCGCCTGAGCGCCGCGAAATCGACGTAATAGGCGTTTGACGTCTGCGCGCGCTGGGGGCCCGCCTGGCCCTCGCATTCGGGCTTCCGCCTGCTGCGTCGAACCCAGGCGATGAACCCGTGCGCGCGGATGCGCTTGAGCGCGTCGATCACGGTTTGCTTTGAGAGGCCCGCGTCTTCGGCAATCGTCGCGAGTTCCGGGTACAGCTTGCCGGTGGCGGCGTTCATCCGATCGAGCAGCGCGTCGTACACGAGCAGGTCGTTGCCCTGCAGCCGGTCCCAGCCCCGATACCCTTCCTCGCGCTGTTTCGCCCGCAGCTCCTTGAGCGCCAGGCGCAGGCTATCGACGTAGACATGCTTCTGCCGGCGCGTGCCGTCGCCCAAGCGCACCCAGGGTTGGGCGCGGCGATCGTCGACATCGTAGCTGAGCGCGCGGACGGGATCGCCCGTGCCATCGGCACGTGACTTCCGCTTGCTGACCTTGTCGACGATCCCGCTTGCGATCTCTGCGAAGGACCGCGTTGAGCGCGGTTTCTGGTTTTCCGTATGCGACACTTTGTGTTCCCCGCCCTGGGAGAATTCTGGACGCACGAAGCCGTCGCCTGAATCGCATGCTCAGGCGGCGGCTGGTGCAGGTTGAAGGCGCTATTCAGCGCAGGGCGGGGGCGCTCAGGACTGTCCGGTGTGGCTCCGGTGCAGGCCAAAAGCAGCGACGGTTTTCTGACGTTTATTGCGCCACCGGCTTCTTGACCGTGGGCGGGAAAACGGCAGAAAACCGAACTACCTGCTTCGTTGACATCGCAGGGGTCGCAAGTTCAATCCTTGCCACGCCCACCACAAACCCCGCCGGTCCATTGGACCGGCGGGGTTTTTAATGTCCGCGGCGCGCGCGTTGATGGCGTGAAGTCCTTTGACTTTGTTGGAATTTTGTCGCTTTGCCCGCGCCATGCCCAACCCTGACGATACGCTGCTCCGCCTGATCGAGATGCTCCGTGCGCGGGGTTATGCGTTCGTCACGCCGACCCCCGCGACGCATGCGCGCGTGCTGGGCCAAGCGGGTCGGGAGAGCGCGCGGACCATCGAGGACGTGCTGGGGTGGAGCCGGGCATTCGATCCCGCGATACTGGAGCCCGCGCTGCTCGACACGCTTGCCGCCGCCGACGCACTCGAGCCCGCAGCCGGCGGGCTGGTGCGCAGCCGGTTTCGCGTGTCGTCGCTGAAGGGGCGGCTGTACCTCCACTCGGCCTATCCGACCGATGCCGAGGATTCGGTGTTCTTCGGGCCCGACAGCTATCGCTTCGCCGACCTGATCGAAGCCGAGCTGGCGTGCATGATGCCGCGGTCTGGCGCGGCGATCGTCGATATCGGCACCGGCTCCGGCGTCGGGGCGATCGTCGCGGCGGGAATGGCAGAGGGGGCGCGAGTCGCGATGACCGATGTGAACCCGCAGGCGCTGCGGCTGGCGCGAATCAATGCGCGGGCGGCGGGGGTGGCGATTCGCGGCGTAGAGGGCGCCGACCTGTCCGCGATCGAAGAGCCGATCGACGTCGCGCTCGCCAACCCGCCCTACATCATCGACGACGCCGACCGGACCTATCGCAGCGGTGGCGGGATGCTGGGCGGGCAGGTGTCGCTCGACATGGCCCGGATGGCGGCGGCGCGGCTGGCGCCGGGTGGGCGGGTGATCCTGTACACCGGCAGCGCGATTGTGGGCGGCGAGGACCGGCTGCGCGGCGCGCTAGAGGCGCTGGCGGAGGCGCAGGGGCTGTCGCTGCGCTATCGCGAGATCGACCCCGACGTGTTTGGCGAGGAGCTGGAGCGCCCGGCCTATGCCGGGGTCGATCGGATTGCAGTGGTTGCGGCGGTGCTTACGCGGCCCTGACGCGCGCTCAGATGTGGAGCGCGCGGCCGTAGGCGGCGAGGACCGCTTCGTGCATCGTTTCGCTGATCGTCGGGTGCGGGAACACCGTTTCCATCAGCTCGGCCTCGGTCGTCTCCAGCGTCTTGCCGACAGTATAGCCCTGGATCAGCTCGGTCACTTCGGCGCCGATCATGTGCGCGCCGAGCAGCTCGCCGGTCTTGGCGTCGAACACCGTCTTCACGAAGCCGTCGGCCTCGCCCAGCGCGATTGCCTTGCCGTTGCCGATGAAGGGGAAGGTGCCGACCTTCAGCTCATAGCCCGCTTCGCGCGCCTTCGCCTCGGTCAGGCCGACGCTGGCGATTTGGGGGTGGCAATAGGTGCAGCCGGGGATGTTGCGTGGGTCCATTGCGTGCGGATGGCCGCCCGCAATCGCCTCGGCGGCGATCACGCCTTCATGGCTGGCCTTGTGCGCGAGCCAGGGCGGGGCGGTGATGTCGCCGATCGCCCAGAGGCCCTCGACATTGGTCTTGCACGCGCCGTCGGTCTTGAGGAAGCCACGATCGTCCATCGCGACGCCAAGCTCTTTGAGCCCGATGTCGGCGGTGTTGGGGACGATGCCGATCGCGACGATGACGTGGCTGAACGCGCTGGTCGTCGCCTTGCCCGCCTTGTCCACGATCGTCGCGGTCACGCCCGTGTCGGTCGCGGCGATCTTGTCGATCTTCGCGCTTGTGAGGATGGACATGCCCTGCTTCTTCAGCGCCTTTTCGAGGTGGGCGGAGATGTCGGCGTCCTCGACCGGGACGATGCGGTCCATCATCTCAACGACGGTGACCTCGGAGCCCATGTCATTGTAGAAGCTGGCAAATTCGATGCCGATCGCGCCCGATCCGATCACCAGCAGCTTGCCCGGCAGTTCGGGCGGGGTCATTGCGTGGCGATAGGTCCAGACGCGCTTGCCGTCCGCGGGGAGGCCGGGAAGATCGCGCGCGCGCGCGCCGGTCGCGACGATGATGTTCTTCGCGGTCAGCTCGGTCTTCTTGCCGTCCGCCGCGGTCACGGTCAGCGCGCCTTTGCCGGTCAGGACGCCGGTGCCCATATGGACCGCGATCTTGTTCTTCTTCATCAGGTGCGTGACGCCCTGGTTGAGCTGCTTCGCGACGCCGCGCGAGCGCTTGACCACCGCGTCGATGTCGGCGCTGATCTTCTCCGCGGCCAGGCCATAATCCTTGGCGTGCTGCATATAGTGGAAGATCTCCGCCGAGCGCAGCAGCGCCTTGGTCGGGATGCAGCCCCAGTTGAGGCAGATGCCGCCCAGCAGCTCGCGCTCGACAATCGCGGTCTTCAGCCCAAGCTGGCTCGCGCGGATCGCGGCGACATAGCCGCCGGGGCCGGAGCCGAGGACGATGAGGTCGTAGGATTCAGCCATTGAATTACACAGCCTTCTGCTCCCTCCCCCCTTGCGGGGGAGGGCTGGGGAGAGGGGTCGGAAGCGATGCCGGCTCGATGCCGGTATCGCTTCCATTGACCGCGTTCAGGATGGAAGTGAGTACGCTTTCGATATTGGCAAGGACGTCGTTGTTGTAAAAACGCAGCACCTGGAAATCATTGGCTTTCAGCCACGCATCCCGTTCGCTGTCATAGGCACTTCCGATGTGCTGTGAGCCATCGGCTTCGACGATCAGGCGGGCATCGAAGCACACAAAATCGACGATGTAGTTGCCGAGCGGTTGCTGGCGCTTCCATTTCGAGCCGGACAGTCGTTTGCTGCGCAGTGCCTGCCACAAAGCGCGTTCGGCTTCGGTCGGGTTGGTTCGCATTTCGCGCGCTCTGGCGAGCGCGCGCCCTCTCCCTCCCACCGCTGCGCGGCGGGTCCCTCCCTCCCCCGAAATGGGGGAGGGGGAAGAAGGGGCATCGTTCAAGACTCTACCACCGCCCGCGGCTTGCGGTCCTTGTCGATCGCGACGAACACGAACTGCGCTTGCGTGACGAGGCAGCTTTCCTCGGTGTGGCGGCCGCGGCGCCAGGCCTGGACGTCGATCGTCATCGACGTGCGGCCGACCTTGACCATGTCGGCATAGACGGTGACTTCGTCGCCGACCGCGACGGGGGCGTGGAACTTCATGCCCTCGACTGCGATCGTCACGGCGCGGCCCTTGGCATAGCGTGCTGCCGTCAGCCCCGCGGCCATGTCCATCTGGCTCATCAGCCAGCCGCCGAAAATGTCGCCATAGGGGTTGGCGTCGGCGGGCATCGTCGTCACGCGGATCGCGGGCTGGCCGCTGGGAGGGGTATCAGCCATGATTGCCGCGCTCCAGCCGCGCGCGGTCGATCGCATAGGCGCGGCGCAGCGGCCCGACGCCCATCGCCACCACCGCGACCATCGCCACCACCGCCACCAGCCAGATATCGTCCATCGCCCGCGGATAGGACCATGCCGCGAGCGACGCGACGATAGCCGCCGCGATCAGCCCGGCGGCCACATGCAGCGTCTCGATCAGCACGCGCATCAGACCCGCCCGCTCAAGCGATCATGCCCATCGGCGATTCGATCAGCTGCTTGAACAGCTTCATCAACTCGGCACCGTCCGCGCCGTCGATCGCACGGTGATCGAAGCTGCCGGTGGCGCTCATCACCGTCGCCACGCCGAGCGCGTCGTCGACGATGTACGGACGCTTCTCGCCCGCGCCGATCGCCATGATCATGCCCTGGGGCGGATTGATTACCGCTTCGAACTGCTTGATCCCGTACATGCCCATGTTCGACAGGCTGGCGGTGCCGCCCTGATATTCGACCGGCTGGAGCTTGCCGTCGCGCGCGCGGCCCGCAAGGTCCTTCATCTCGGCGGAGATCGCCGAGGGGCTCTTGTTCGCGGCATCGCGGACGATCGGGGTGATCAGCCCGGTGGGGGTCGAGACCGCGACCGACACGTCAGCGCGGCTATATTTGATCAGATTGTCGCCGGTGTAGGTGACGTTGCACTTCGGCGTCTGGATCAGCGCGACGCCCAGCGCCTTGATCAGCAGATCGTTGACCGAGAGCTTCACGCCGCGCGATTCGAGCGCCTTGTTGAGGTCGCCGCGCAGCTTGAGCAGCGCATCGAGGCGGATATCGACCGTCAGGTAGATGTGCGGGACGGTCTGCTTCGACTCGGTCAGGCGGCGCGCGATCGTCTTGCGGATGTTGGACAGCTTTTCCGACTCGTGCGGGATGCTGTCGTCGAACCAGACGGCCTTGTGCTCGGGTGCCGATGCGGCGGGGGCGGGGCGGATGCCGCAGGCGCGGGCGTTGCCGCCGGGGCGGGGGCAGCGGCCTTCGCGCCCTCCAGATCGGCCTTGACGATGCGGCCATTGGGGCCGGAGCCGCTGACGCTCGACAGGTCGACGCCCTTCTCGGCGGCGATGCGCTTGGCGAGCGGGCTGGCCTTTACGCGGTCGCCGCTGGCGGCAGCCGGGGCGGGGGCAGGCGTGGGTGCCGGTGCGGGCGCGGGCTCTGCCTTCGCGGCGGGAGCGGGGGTGGGGGCAGCCTCGGCCTTCGCTTCCGGCGCAGCCGGGGCGGGGGACGATGCGTCCTCGCCTTCGCCCAGGATGGTGGCGATGACGGTGCCGACCTTCACATTGTCGGTGCCCTCGGCGACCAGGATCTTGCCGACCGTGCCTTCATCGACGGCTTCGAATTCCATCGTCGCCTTGTCGGTCTCGATCTCGGCGAGCAGGTCGCCGGACTTCACGACGTCGCCCTCCTTTACCAGCCACTTGGCGAGGGTGCCCTCTTCCATCGTGGGGGAAAGCGCGGGCATTTTGATTTCGATCGACATGCAAATTCCTGTCGCTGGTCCGGGAAAGAGAGGATGGTTCTCCATTGCCGTGCCTTTCCCTAGGGTCAACCCCTTGGGCTTGCGTCTGGTGCAATCGCGCGGCACCAGTGCGTCAGGCGAGGAAAGCAACCATGCGTACCTATCTGGTCGTGATCGACGAAAGTCCCGAGGCGGAAATCGCACTGCGTTTCGCGGCGCGGCGCGCTGTAAAGACCGGCGGCAATGTCGAGATCCTCGCGCTGGTCCCCCAGATGGAGTTCGTCCAATGGGGCGGGGTGATGGCGACGCTGGAGGAAGAAGCGCGCGAGCGGGCCGAGGCGCTGGTGACCCGCGCGGCGGGGACGTTGTTCACCGAATCGGGGATCAGCCCGTCGATCACCGTCCAGCAGGGCGACGGCGCGAAAGTGGTCCGCACGATGATCGCCGCGAATGACGAGATCGCGGCGCTGGTGCTGGGCGCGGCGGCGAGCGGCCCGCCGGGGGCGCTGGTCACGCATTTCACCGGCGCCGATGCGGGGACGTTGCGGGTGCCGGTGATGATCATTCCGGGATCGCTGGATATTGCGGCGATTGATCGGCTGAGTTGAGTAATATCTTTCCGCAGCCGCGGCTAGAACATGATGACGATAAATAGAACCGTTCGTGCTGAGCTTGTCGAAGCACGGTGAGTCTCATTGCCCCCCCCCCTCGACGCCGCCTGCGGCGTCGCTCTGGACAGGCTTCGACAAGCTCAGGGCGAACGGTAAAGGGGTAGGATCAAGCTGATCTCACCCGAATCTGGTCCAGGCCGTTGGACAATTATCGATGCTTGGCGAACATATCTCGCTGAGCTTGGTTGACTGCTCTGCTGTCCCAATCGACTTCGCGCTTTGACGACGGGATGTGGTCGCGTCGATCCTCATTGTCGTAGAACAGCGTGCCGTGAATGCCGAGCGCGTCGCGCTTCAGGATTGGGCGTTCCCAGAGGGGCGTAAGCACGGAGCCTGCGACTTGTTCTCCAAGCCGCTCGATCAGGTCTTCGATCAACTCGATGTCGCGCCCATCTGGAAAGACGGCGGCAAACTCCTCATTGGTCGCCTGAAACACGCTGAAGGTGGCGTTCACAGCACCGTCGATGATCTGGATATTCTTCATGATGGTGTTTTGGCATCGGATAGGATCGTGGGCAATCGAACCCGCACAACGTGCTGCGCTCTACAAGCAGCGCAATCGGATCGAGCGCATGTCCGACCACCTAAAGGTCAACTGGGCCATTGCCACCCGCGGCGCTGAAAACCACACTCAAGCCAGCGCGTGCTGGACCGCGGCGGGCATCGCGACCGCCTCGTTCTCGTCCTCCAGCACCGACCATCCGTTCGGCCCCAGCATTTCCATCGGGCGGTAGCGGGTCTTGTACGCCATCCGCTCCGACCCCTTCACCCAATAGCCGAGATAGACATAGGGCAGCCCGGCGGCATGCGCGCGCGCGAGGTGATCGAGGATGATGTAGGTGCCGAGCCCCGGACGGCTTTCGTCGTCGGCGAGGAAGAAGCTGTAGATCATCGAGAGCCCGTCGCCCTGTTGATCGGTGATGCATGCACCGACCAGCCGCCCGCGACGCCCGTCCACCGACGGCTCGCGATATTCGATGACGAAGGAATCGACCGGCGATTGCTCGACCATGTCGGCATAATCGCCCTCGTCCATCGCCGCCATGCCGCCGCCGGGGTGCCGCGCCTTCAGATAGCGGTGGAGCAGCGAAAACTGCTCCTCGGTCGCCCAGGGCTTGCAGGCGGTGACTTCGAGATCGGCATGCCGCTTCATCAGCTTGCGCTGCGACGCATTGGGGCGGAACTGGCCGGCGACGACGCGCACCGAGACGCAGGCATTGCACCCCGCGCAGCTGGGGCGATAGGCGACCGACTGGCTGCGGCGGAACCCGATGCGGCCCAGCGCGTCGTTCAACTCACCGGCATGCTGCCCCGACAGCTCGGTGAAGATCTTCCGCTCCTGGCGCCCCGGGAGATAGGGGCAGGGGTTCGGGCTCGTCACGAAAAACCGTGGAAAACGGGATAGTGCAGTCACCGCGGATGTGCCCCTTGCTCAGGCCCTGCCAACGGGCCTTCGGCAATGACTATGAAGCCGATACTTCGTGATGAAAAGCGGCTTTACCATGAAAGAGAGTTAACGATTTCAGTAGCGCCAGAGGTGCGGAAAACCGCGGGTTTCGCCGTGTCGCGATGAGACGCGAGCGCGCGAAATTAACCATAGGCGCACACCCGTCGCGACGTGGCGGATGCGGGATGTCCCAGTTATCCTAAGGGCTATACCGGAGGCGATGACTCGTGTGAATCCTGCGGCGACTCGTTTCGCCGCACGTGCGATTCGCTTCGTCCCGATAACCGCGCGGGGCGCGGTTCAGAGTCTGTTTGAAAATTCGCGAAAGAGCGAATTTCAAGGCGGTGCCGGCCCGCTCCCCCGCCCGGCCACCCTTAGAATACTGCCGTTGGGTGGCCGGGCGGGGGAGCGGGCCGGCGCCGCGAAATGCGCCTCAGCGCATTTCCAAACACGCGCTCACGCCAGTTCGACGGGGCTCACTTCATATTGCGCGCGGCGCAGCGCAGTCATCAGCCGGTCGAGATGGTCGCGGCCGCGCGTCTCGCACTCCACGTCCAGCGTCAGCCCCTTGGCGGGGAGCGTCGTGAAGATCCGCTGGTGGTACAGCTCCAGGATGTTGACGCCCTGTTCCTGGAAGATCTTGGCGACGTTGAACAGCGCGCCGGGCCGGTCCTGCAACCGGATGCGCAGCCGCGCGAGCCGCCCCCCGCGCGCAAGGTCGCGCAGTAGCACATTGGCGAGCAGCCGCGTGTCGATATTGCCGCCGCACAGGATCGTGCCGACGGTCTTGCCGCGGAAGCGCTCGGGCTCGGTCAGCAGCGCGGCGAGGCCGGCGGCGCCGGCACCCTCGACTACGGTCTTTTCGATCTGGAGCAGCAGGCTGACCGATTCCTCCAGCCGCCGTTCGCTGACCAGCACGATGTCGTCGACCAGCGCCTCGACCATCTTCGACGTGATGCCGCCGGGCTGCTTTACGGCGATCCCCTCGGCCAGCGTGTCGCCGGCGCACGGCATGTCGGTGTGGTGGATGCGATTATACATCGACGGGTAAAGCTCGGCCTGGACGCCGATCACATCGACAGTGCGCCCTTCGGAGCGCGCGACCACGCCGCTGCCCGAGATCAGCCCGCCGCCGCCGATCGGGATGACCAACGTATCGATCGCGGGCACATCCTCGAGCATTTCCAGCGCGGCGGTGCCCTGGCCCGCGATCACGCGGACATCGTCGAACGGATGGACGAAAGTATAGCCCTTCTCCGCCTCCAGCTCGCGCGAATGGGCATAGGCGGCGTCATAGGTCTCGCCGTGCAGGATCACGGTGGCGCCGTGGCCCTCGGTCTGGGTGATCTTGATCGTGGGGGTGCTCTTGGGCATCACGATCGTGCTGGGGATGCCGAGCCGCGTCGCGTGATAGGCGAGCCCCTGGGCATGATTGCCGGCGGAGGCCGCGATCACGCCCTTGGCGCGCGCCGCATCGTCGAGCTGGAGCAGCGTGTTGAGTGCGCCGCGTTCCTTATACGCTGCGGTGAACTGGAGATTCTCGAACTTCAGATACACCGTCGCGCCGGTGAGGTTCGACAGCGTCCGGCTGAGCAGGGTCGGCGTCCGCACGATCGAGTCCGCGATGCGTCCGTGCGCGGTCCGGATGTCGTCGATCGATACGGGAAGCGGCGTCTGCGCCGGAACTGCTTTGGTGGCCATGATGCGCCCCCGCCTAGACTATCTGGCGTCGCGGGGGAACAGGCCCTATCGCATGGGGCTATGCCCATATTGCACCGCTTCGCCCGCCTGCTGGCCCCGTTCTTCGCGCTGGCCGCGCTTTTGCTGACTCCGCCCGCGCTGGCGGACGGGCTGGTCGATAACGTCAACGGCATGACGCTCGACGAAAACGGGCAGGTGGTGCGCTTCACCGGCATCCTGTTCGCGCGCGACGGGCGGATCACCGCGCTGCTCAACAGCGGGCAGAAGCGGCCGAAGAAGGTCGAGTGGAAGATGGACATGGGCGGCAAGACGCTCGTGCCCGGGATGATCGACGGCCATGGCCATTTCATGGGGCTGGGGCAGCAATTGCTGATGCTCGATCTGTCCGCGACGACCTCGCTCGATGCGGCGCTGGGCAAGATCCGCGACTATGCCGCGAGCAACCCGACAAAGTGGGTGCTGGGCGGCGGATGGAACCAGGAGAAGTGGCAGCTGGGCCGCTTTCCCACCGCAGCCGAATTGGACGGCGCCGAGGGCGAGCGCCCGGTGTGGCTCGAGCGCGTCGATGGCCATGCCGGCTGGGCGAACAGCCGCGCGCTGGCGCTGGCGGGGATTACCGCGGCGACCAAGGACCCGGCGGGCGGGCGGATCGAGCGCGACAAGGCCGGCAAGCCGACCGGCGTGCTCGTCGACGGCGCGATGGCGCTGCTGACCAAGGTCATCCCGCACGCCACTCCGCGCGAGCGCAACTCGGCGTTCCTCGCGGCGCAGGAGCGGCTGTTGTCGCTGGGCATCACCGCGACTGCCGATATGGGGACCAGCGTCGAGGATTGGCTGACCTATCGCCGGATGGGCGATCTCGACCTGCTCAAGGTGCGCATCCTCGGCTATGCCGGCGGCGTCGATGCCGCGCTGACGATCGCCGGGCAGGGGCCGACGCCGTGGCTGTACGGCGACAGGCTGAAGCTGGGCGGGATCAAGCTGTACGCCGACGGCGCGCTGGGATCGCGCGGGGCGTGGCTCAAGGCCGATTATGCCGATGCGCCGGGGCAGAAGGGGCTGGGCTTCCTGAGCGACGACCAACTGCTCAACCTGATGATCCGCGGGTCGATGGACGGGTTCCAGATCGCGGTCCACGCGATCGGCGACCGCGCGAACCAACAGGTGCTCGACGCGATCGAAGTGCTGTCGGACACGTATAAGGACGATCGCCGCTGGCGGATCGAACATGCCCAGATCGTCGATCCCAAGGACCTGCCGCGCTTTGGCAAGTTCGGGACGATCGCGTCGATGCAGCCGGTCCACCAGACCAGCGACCGCATGATGGCCGAGGCGCGGCTGGGGCCGGATCGGCTGAAGGGCGCCTATGCCTGGCGATCGATGCTCCAGAACGGCGCGAAGCTGGCGTTCGGATCGGACTATCCGGTCGAGAGCCCCGATCCCTGGGCGGGCTGGGCGACTTCGTTCACGCGGATGGATGCCGAGGGCCAGCCGTTCGGCGGGTGGCGCCCCGAAGAGGTGCTGACGCGCGAACAGGGCTGGGCCGCGTTCACCACCGGCGCCGCCTATGCCGCGTTCGCCGAGGGCAAGATCGGGCGGCTGGCACCGGGGCTCCAGGCCGATTTCCTGATCCTCGACCGCGACCCGCTGCTCGCCACGCCCAGCGACCTGCGCGCGACCAAGGTGCTGGAGACCTGGGTCGGCGGCAACCGGGCGTGGCAGCGGAAATAGCGGGAGCCTTGGCGCACGCGCTTCGTTGATGCCGGGTAGAGGAGAGCGACGATGATCCACGATCCGACCCCCGAAGACGAAGCCCCGACCGAGGACACGCAGGCGCTGGAGGAGGCGCAGGAAGACGCCGCCGAGCATCGCGAGGAAGAAGGCGGCTACCAGTAACCGTCCACGCGAGGACACGCACGAAAAAGGCCGCGGCATCCCTTCCGGATACCGCGGCCTTTTTCGCAGCCCCCGCTGGCAATTCCGTTACGCGACCTGCGTAATCACCTCTTCGACGCCTTCCAGCTCGCGCAGCACATAGCCGCGGCCCCAGACGGTCTCGATATAATTCTCGCCATCGGTCGCCATGCTGAGCTTCTTGCGCAGCTTGCAGATGAAGACGTCGATGATCTTCAGTTCGGGCTCGTCCATCCCGCCATAGAGGTGGTTGAGGAACATTTCCTTGGTCAGCGTCGTGCCCTTGCGGAGCGACAACAGCTCCAGCATCGCATATTCCTTGCCGGTCAGGTGGACGCGCGCGCCATCGACTTCGACGGTCTTGGCGTCGAGGTTCACCGCCAGCTTGCCGGTGCGGATCACCGACTGCGAATGGCCCTTCGACCGGCGGACGACGGCGTGGATGCGCGCGATCAGTTCCTCGCGGTGGAACGGCTTGGTCACATAGTCGTCGGCGCCGAAGCCGAAGCTGCGCACCTTCGAATCCATTTCGTTGATGCCCGACAGGATCAGCACCGGCGTCTGCACGCGGGCGACGCGGACCTTTTTCAGCACGTCATAGCCGTGCATGTCGGGCAGGTTCAGGTCGAGCAGGATGATGTCGTAATCGTACAGCTTGGCAAGGTCCAAGCCCTCTTCGCCGAGGTCGGTCGTATAGACGTTGAAGCCCTCTGCCGAGAGCATCAGATCGATTGCCTTGGCAGTGCTCGGCTCGTCCTCGATCAGCAGCACGCGCATCGTGTATTCCCCTTGCCCCTGCGATGGCGCCGTCCGTGCGATGGGCGTGCCCTGAGCGATTTATTAACCTAAGCACGTCTGAAGGCAAAAGGTTAATTTGTTCCTAACCGGCCCAAGTCCACGAGTCGCCGACGCAATTACCGGACCGAAAACGGGACTGGTTACCAAGTTCAATCCTTTTATAGACGATTATCCGGGAGCGTCGCACATCCGCTTCAAACGATCGGACAGAAAATCGATCAGCGCCTCGACCCGCGCGGGCCGCAGCGTTCCCGGCGGGGTCAGCAAATGCAGCCCGATCGACCCGCCCGACCATTCGCCGAGCACGATTTCGAGCCGTCCGGCGGCGACGAGATCATCGACCAGAAAGCCGGGGAGCCGCGCCACCCCCAGCCCGGCGAGCAGCGCGGGGATCATCGCGTCGCCATTGTCGGTGCGCATCGGCCCATCGATCCGCACCGCCGCCTCTTCGCCCCCCGCGCGGCGAAAGCGCCACAGGTCCGGTGTCGCGGTGTTGGTATAGACGAAGCAGGCATGGCGGGCGAGGTCGGCGGGGTGGCGCGGGCGGCCCGCCCGATCGAAATAGCCCGGCGCGCCGACGACATGCCCGGTCACCGGCCCCAGCCGGCGCGCGCGCAGCGAACTGTCGGGCAGTTCGGCGATGCGGATCGCGACGTCGATGCCCTCGCCGACAATGTCGACAAAGGCATCGGACAGCCGCAGGTCGATGCGGATGCCCGGATGCGCGACCAGGAACTCGGCGAGCGTCGGGGCGAGGTGGCGGATGCCGAAGGTCAGCGGCGCCGCCAGCCGCACGAGCCCGACCGGCGCGGTCGCGGATTCGAACGCCGCCTCCTCCGCCGCCTCGCCTTCGGACAGGATGCGCTGGGCGTGTTCGGCCAGCGCGCGCCCGCTGTCGGTGAGCGTCAGCCGGCGCGAGGTGCGGTGGAACAGCGAGGTGCCGAGCTTGGTTTCCAGCCGGGTGATCGCCTTCGACACCGTCGCCTTGGATACCGCGAGCGCAGCCGCAGCGCCGCTGAACGAGCGATGTTCGACCACGCTGGCGAAGATCGCCCAGGCTTCGAAATCGGGGAGCTTCATGTCCATCTCCAATGGCCCGGCTGCTGCCTAACATGGAAACGATCGGTTTCCAACGTTTCCATTTACGCAGCAATCGCAGCGCCTATCTTGGCCCCAACAGACAAACAGGAGATCAGACATGATCGACAAACGCAGTTTCGAAAGCCTGGGCGGTGCCAACCATGGCTGGCTCAACGCGAAGCATCATTTCAGCTTCGCCAATTATTACGATCCCGCCCGGATGGGCTGGGGCGCGATCCGCGTGTGGAACGACGACGAGATCGCCGCGAACAGCGGCTTCCCGCCGCACCCGCATCAGGACATGGAGATCATCACCTATGTCCGCCAGGGCGCGATCACGCACCAGGATTCGATGGGCAACAAGGGCCGCACCGTGGCGGGCGACGTCCAGGTGATGAGCGCAGGCAATGGCGTGCGCCATTCGGAATATAATCTGGAGCCGGAAATGACTCGGATCTTCCAGATCTGGATCCTCCCGCGCGAACGCGGCGGCCAGCCGAGCTGGGGCGCCAAGCCGTTTCCCAAGGGCGATCGTTCGGGCCGCTTCGTCACGCTGGCATCGGGCTTTGCCGAGGATAGCGAGGCATTGCCGATCCGCGCCGATGCCCGCGTACTGGGCGCGACGCTCAAGGCCGGCGAGAGCGTCGAGCACAGCGTGGGCGCCGGACGGCATGCCTATCTAGTCCCTGCGGCTGGTTCGATCACACTCAATGGTGATCGCGTCGACGCCCGTGACGGCGCAGCATTGTCGGGTGGCGAAACCTACACGATCACTGCGCTGGAAGACGCCGAGATCGTCCTGGTCGACGCCGACTGATCCACGAACGGGGGGAGTCGACGGGCTTCCTCCCCGTTTTCTTCCCGCTAGCTTTTCAGAAGGAACCACCGATGTCCAAGATCCTCGTCCTCTATTACTCGTCCTATGGCCACCTCGCGAAGATGGCCGATGCCGTTGCCGAAGGCGCACGCAGCACCGGCGCGACCGTCGATGTGCGCCGCGTCGCCGAGACCGCGCCCGCCGAAGTCGCCGCCGCCGCAGGCTTCGTCGCCGATGAGAGCCATGCGCTGCTCGACGACGTCAACGAACTCGCCAATTACGACGGCATCATCGTCGGCGCCCCCACCCGCTTCGGGCGGATGCCGAGCCAGATGGCGGCGTTCTGGGACAAGGCCGGCGGTCTGTGGTTCCAGGGCAAGCTGACCGGCAAAGTCGGCGCGGCGTTCACTTCCACTGCCTCGCAGCATGGCGGGCAGGAGACGACCTTGTTCTCGATCCTGACCAACCTGCTCCATTTCGGCATGACGATCGTCGGGCTCGATTATGGCTATGCGGGCCAGATGGGCGTCGACGAGGTCAAGGGCGGATCGCCCTATGGCGCGACCACCATCGCCGATGGCGACGGCAGCCGGATGCCGAGCGCCGTCGAGCTGGACGGCGCGCGCTACCAGGGTCGCCGCGTCGCCGATCTGGCGAATAAGCTGGTCGGCTGATCGAACCGGGGCCGTCCGCTCCCCCATGGACCGCCCCGCGGCGCCGCTGCCTTTGTCCCCTCCCGGGCGGCGGCGCCCCCCTTTGCCCGATACGGCGTCGTCGTCCCCGGACGGCGGCGCCGTATCGCGTTTGGGGCGATGGGCTGTATAGGGCGGCAATGTTCAAGGACCGTATCCTCTTCATCGACGGCGAAGCGATCGTGATCGACAAGCCCGCCGGGCTGCCCGTCGATCGCCCGCGCGACCGCTCGCAAAGCCTGGAGGATTTGCTCGACCAGCTCACCTTCGGCTTCCAGCGGCTGCCCCAGCCGGTCCACCGGCTGGACCGCGACACCAGCGGCTGCCTGTTGCTCGCGCGCAATCCCAAGGCGCATAAGCGCTTCGGCCAGGCGTTCGAGGCGGGGACCGTGTTCAAGCGCTATGTCGCAGTGCTGGACGGGATTCCGGCGGAGCAGGGCGGCATGATCGACTTGCCGCTGAGCAAGGTTTCGACCGAGGAAGCGGGCTGGCGGATGGTCGGCGACCCCAAAGGCAAGCCCGCCCGCACCCGGTGGGAGCTGGTCGAGACGCAGCGCGATCGCGCGCTGATCGCCTTTTTCCCCGAGACGGGGCGCACCCACCAGATCCGCGTCCATGCCGCCGAGGGACTGGGGCTGCCGATCGTCGGTGACCCGGTATACGGCAGCGGCGGCCCCGCGGTGATGCTCCACGCCGCCGAACTGACCATCCCGCGCGAGGGCAAGGACGACGTGCACGGCGAGGCGCCGTTGCCGGTGCGCTTCCACAATCTGGGGTTCGGGCGTGGCTGAGCTGCCCGAGGATGCGATCGTCGAGGAGAAGTTCCTCGCCGCATCCGGGCCGGGCGGGCAGAATGTCAACAAGGTCGCGACCGCGGTGCAGCTTCGCGTCGACGTGTTCCGGCTGGGGCTCCCGCCCTATGCCTATGCGCAGCTCAAGGTGCTGGCGGGGACCAAGCTGACTGCGGGCGGCGAGCTGGTCATCACCGCGCGCAAATTCCGCACCCAGGACGCGAACCGCAGCGATGCGCGCGAGCGCGTGGTTGAGCTGATCGAAAAGGCGCTGGAACGCCAGGCGCGGCGGGTGAAGACCAAGGTGAGCAAGGGCGCCAAGGCGCGCCGGGTGGACGAGAAAAAGGGGCGCAGCGTCGTGAAGGCGGGGCGGGGGAAGGTTTCGGTGGATTGACTACCCACTCGTCACCCCGGGCTTGACCCGGGGCCCCGCTTCTTTTCTGCCGGGCGAGAAGAAGCGGGGCCCCGGGTCAAGCCCGGGGTGACGGATAGCGGAAGGCGCGCTCCCTCTCCCCATTCACCCCCCGACCCCCTACATCGCGCCCATGTATGATTTCACCATCACCGCCGAGTCCAAGACCGAACTCTATCGCGACCTCGCCGCCGCGCTCGATTCGCTGACTCGCGACGAACCCGATGCCATTGCCAATATGGCGAACGTCTCCGCGCTGATCGGGCAATATCTGCCCGATCTCAACTGGTCGGGCTTCTATCGCAACGTGAACGAGGAGCTGGTGCTCGGCCCGTTCCAGGGCAAGGCGGCGTGCATCCGCATTCCGTTCGGCAAGGGCGTGTGTGGCGCGGCGGCGGCGACGCGCGAGACGCAGCTCGTCGAGGACGTCCACGCCTTTGCGGGCCACATCGCCTGCGACGCGGCCAGCCGCTCTGAACTGGTGGTGCCGATCGTCCATCAGGGTGCGCTGCTCGGGGTGCTCGATCTCGACAGCCCGGTCCCTGCGCGCTTCGACGCGGGGGATGCGGCGGGGTGCGAGGTGCTGATGCGCATCCTCGCGCCGCGGCTTGTCCAGCAATGAACGGCTGACCCGGATCGGGACAATATTAAGCAGTTCTCGCGATTTCCGGCGCGCGGCGGAAACGGTACCGCATCGTGGAGAGCGTGCCGGGGCAACCCGGCGCGAGGGAGCGAGCCTATGAACCGGATGTTTTTGATCGCAGCCGCAGCGCTGGCAGGCACTGCCGCCGCGACGCCGGCTGCGGCGCAGCGCGTGTGGCAGGACGGGCGCTGGGTCGTGATGCCGCATCGGACCGCGCCGCGCGACCTGCGCCCCGATCCGCAGCGTTGGGGGACGCCGGTCAACGGGCGCTGGGACGGCGGCACGCGCGCACCGGGCGGGTGGAACGCCTATCGCCGGCTGGGGCGCGGCGCGGCGCTGCCCGGCTATTGGATGCGCCCCGATTTCCGCGTGCCCGATTATCTGCGCTATGGGCTGGGCGCGCCGCCCCAGGGCTATTTCTGGGTGCGCTATTATGACGATGCCGTCCTCGTCGACGGACGCGGGCAGGTGTGGGACACGATCGGCGGCATCGGCTGGAGCGGGGGCTATGCGTCGGCGCAGAGCAGTTCCGAGAGCTATGCCGGGGCCGGCTATGTGCAGCCGCAGCCGATCCAGCCGGTCGATCCCAATGCCTATTACGCGCAGTCCGATGGCTATGACGCGCCGATCCCCTATCCCGCGCCGTATCCGGACACATATGCCCCGCCGGTGGCGCCTGCGCTCCGCGTGGTGCAGCAGGTCTATCCCGCGCCGTGCGTCCAGGCGTGCGGCGGCTATCAGGGCGGCGGGTATCAGGTGCAGGGCGGCAGCTATTATGGCGGCGGCTATGGCTATGCCGCCGGCGCCGCGACCACGGTGATCATCACCCCGGCGCCGGTCGTCACCACGACGGTCGTGACCGAGGAAATCGTCGAGGAAGTGACGACCACCTCCTATGTCCGCGCCGCCCCCGCCGGGTGATCCGCCGCGCGCCGGTGCGCCACAAGCCGCGGCCGAAGCCCGCTTGCTGCAAATGCGTGTGCCGCTGAGCGGAGGCTATTCCTCGCCGCCCAGCCGGTCGACATGCAGGTCGACGTCGAGTTCCTCCTCGCCATAGCCGATCCGCGTCCCCGCGATCGACGCCGCGCCCGCCGCATCGAGCCCCACCGCGACGCGGACATAGCCCGCATCGGGGGACAGGCCGGTGACCGGATCGAACCCGATCCAGCCGATCCGATCGACATAGGCCTCGGCCCAGGCATGCGGCGCGATGTGCGCGCCGTCGTCGATCTGATAGCCCGAGACATAGCGGGCGGGGACCGACAGGCTGCGCGCACCGGCGATGAACATCTGCGCCACGTCGCGCGACGTCGCCGCCTCGCCGGCAAAGGCCTCGGCCGCCGACGTGCCCGTATCGGGCGCATCGGGCAGGCAGGGGAAGCGGGCGTGCAGCGCCGCGTTGAGCCGGTGGACACGCTCCAGCATATCGTCGGTCGCCCCGGCGCTGTCCGCCGCGAAGGCGATCAGCGCCGCGCCCGGCATCGTGCGCGGTGTCGGGCGCAGGTACAGCATCGGCGGCAGCGGCTCGGGCGCGCCGCGCACGATCCCGCTGCTGTCGTTGGTCAGCACTTCGCCGGTCACCGTCACGTCGATCGCGTCGATCGGCCCCTCGGCATACAGCATCGTGATCGCATTGCCGAACCCGTCGACGCCGTCGCGCAGCCGCGCGTCGCAATCCACCCCGACCATCCAGCTCACCACGGTCTGGTCCTGCGTGTCGTTGGGGGTCAGCCGCATAAGCTGGACGATCCGCGCCTGTGGCTCGGTGAAGCGATAGCGGGTGCGGTGGTCGATCGCGATCCGCATCAGATGAACCGGAACTGCCGGGCGATGGCCGCGTCGAGCATGGCATTCTCCTCGATGAACGCCTCCAGATATTCGTGCAGCCCGCTGACGATCACGTCCTGCGTCTTGGTCTTCTGCATCCGCGCCATCCGGGTGCGCGCCATGCGATCGGCCTCGCCCTGCAACCCGGTGCGCTTGGCAAGCTGGCTGAGCAGCCCCACCGTCTCCTCGACACACGCCGCCAGGCTGCGCGGCAGTTCGAAGCGGCTGATCAGCAGGTCGATGACGTTCGCGGGCTGGAGCCCCTCGCTGTAGAGCCAGCGATAGGCGGTGACCGCGGAGACGGTCTGGAGGATCGTCGTCCACTGGTCGCGATCGACCACGCCGCCGACGCTCTCGCCCGCGGGCAGCAGCAGATGGTATTTCACATCGACCAGCCGCGCGGTGTTGTCGGCACGCTCCACCGCGGCGCCGAGTTGGATGAGCAAGGTCGCCTCGTTGCGCATCATCCGGTGAATCGCGCCTTCGAAGCCGCGCGTCTCGCCCTTGACCTGCTCGACGAGGCTCAGCGTCTGGGTCGCGCCGCCGGTCGAGGCGCGGTTCTGGAAGAGCCACCACGCCCGGTTGATCGCGGTCCAGGATTCGCGGGTCAGCGCGGTGCGGACGGCGCGGGCGTTGTTGCGCGCCTTTTCGAGGCACGAGACGATCGAGCCGGGATTGGTCGCGTCGAGCGTCAGATAGCGCGCGACATTGGCCTGGTTGGTGGCCAGCCCGGTCGCGGCGAACCCCTCATCGGTATAGCTGACGGTGAGCGCGCTGACCCACGCCGCCTCGCCCGCAGGCCGCGCCGACAGCGCATCGAGCCGCACTGTCGCCTCGACCAGCCGCGCGATAAAATCGGCGCGTTCCAGATAGCGGCCAAGCCAGTAGAGCGCAGAGGCGGTGCGTGAGAGCATCAGCATCGGATCAGCCCCCCTGCCGCTGCGACTGGAACTGTGCCGCAAACTGAGACTGCATCGCCCCGCCATTGGCGTCCATCAGCACGAAACTGTCCTTGGTCCCGCCGCCCTGGCTGGAATTGACCACCAGCGACCCCTCGCGCAGCGCGACGCGCGTCAGCCCGCCGGGCACCACGCGCACCCCGTCGCTGCCGGTCAGCACGAACGGGCGGAAATCGACATGGCGCGGCGCGAGGCCATTGTCGGTGAGCGTCGGCACGGTCGACAGCGCCAGCGTCGGCTGCGCGATATAGCGATGCGGCTCGGCGATCAGCGCGGCGCGGAAATCCTCGATCTGGCCCTTGCTCGCGGTCGGGCCGACCAGCATCCCGTAGCCCCCCGACCCATCGACCAGCTTGACCACCAGCTCGGGCAAATGATCGAGCACATAGCGAAGCGCGTCGGGCTCGCGGCAGCGGAAGGTCTCGACATTGGGCAGCTTCGCCTCGCCGCCCGAATAGAAGCGGACGATTTCGGGCATATAGCTATAGATCGCCTTGTCGTCGGCGATGCCGTTGCCCGGCGCGTTGATCAGCGCGACATTGCCCGCGCGATAGGCGGCGATCAGGCCCGGCACGCCGAGCAGCGAATCGGGGCGGAAGGTGAGGGGGTCGAGATACTCGTCGTCGATCCGGCGATAGATCACGTCGACCTTAACGCGGCCCGCGATCGTCTGGACCCAGACGATGTCGTCATCGACCACAAGGTCCGCCGCCTCGACCAGCTCGACGCCCATCGAATCGGCGAGGAAGCTATGCTCGTAATAGGCCGAATTGAAATGCCCCGGCGTCAGCACGACGCACATCGGCTTGGGATTATTGCCCGGCGCCACCGACCGCATCGTCGCGAGCAGCATGTCGGGATAGCTGTCGACCGGCGCGACGTGGAAATCGCGGAACAGCTCGGGGCATAGCCGGATCATCGCCTCGCGATTCTCCAGCATGTACGAAACGCCGGAGGGGGTGCGGGCATTGTCCTCGAGCACGAAGAATTCGTCGGGGCCGGTGCGGACCAGGTCGATCCCGCAGATATGCGCCCACACCCCGTGCGGCGGGCGGATGCCGGCGACTTCGGGGCGGAATTGTTCGTTGTTGTAGATCAGCTCGGGCGGGATGATCCCTTCGGCAAGGATGCGGCGTTCGCCATAAATGTCCTCGAGAAAGGCGTTGATCGCCTCGACTCGCTGGACCAACCCCTCGCTCAGCTTTTCCCATTCGCGTTGCAGGAAGACGCGGGGCACGATGTCGAACGGAATGATCCGCTCCGCCGCGTCGCTGTCGCCATAGACCGCGAAGGTGATGCCCAATTGCCGGAACGCGGCCTCGGCCGATTGCTGGCGGCGTTGCAGCTCGGATGCCGGCGTATCGGCGACCCATTGCGCCAAAGCCGCGAATTCGGAGCGCGGCGCATCCGGCCCGCCTTCTCCCCAGATTTCGTCGAACGCCCCGTCAGATCCCATCAAGGCTCCCAAGCGCCGGAGGACCCGGCGGGTTCCATGCTGCAACGCTTTATTGCGGCGCACAAGGGGGGGATTTTGTTGGCAGCCTCCTGGCTAATGGGCGGCTGGCCCCCTATTCTTGGCCGTCATGCTTGTAACTTGCCAACTGCAGCATTGCATGAAGAATGCGGTGCGGCTTCGGCGGGAAGTTCGAATCATGCAAGGGTTGCAGAGCCCGTAGTTCAGCGTGAACAGCCCGCTGTAAGGTCATTGAACCCGAACAGTCGCTTGGGCCTCTGCAAGGCAAGCCCGATTGCGCAAGCCCGGGAGACGATGACCATGACGTATGTGGGTATCGATGTTTCGAAGGATCGCCTGGACGTCCATGTCTCGCCCGCGGGCGAGGCCTGGACGGTCGGGCGCGATGCCGAGGGTCTGGAGGCGCTGGTCGCGCGACTGGGCGTATCGGCCCCGTTGTGCATCGGGCTGGAGGCGACCGGGGGCTATGAGACGGTGGTGGCTGCCGCGCTGGGGGCAGCAGGCTTGCCGGTGGCGGTGATCAATCCCGCGCAGATCCGCCATTTTGCGCGCGCATTGGGCAAGCGCGCCAAGACCGACCCGATCGATGCCGCGGTGATTGCGCGCTTTGTCGAGGCAACGCGCCCGCCGCCGCGCGCACTGGCGGATACCGAGACGCGCGCGCTGGCCGACCTGGTGGCGCGGCGCCGGCAGATCATCGCGATGATGGTGAGCGAGCGCCAGCGGCTGCGGCGCGCAACGCTTCTGCCGCTGCGCAAAAGCATCGAGCGCCTGCTGGCTGCGCTGCAAAAGGAACTGTCCGACCTTGAACGGACGATCGACGAGGCCGTGCGGGGCTCGCCCTTGTGGCGCGATCAGGAGGCGCTGCTGACCTCGATCCCAGGCGTCGGCCCGACCACCGCCCGCACGCTGCTTGCCGAACTGCCCGAACTCGGCCAGCTCGGACGCCGCCAGATCAGCGCGCTCGCCGGCGTCGCGCCCTGGACCCGCCAGTCCGGCCAATGGCGCGGAAAGGCCATGATCGGCGGAGGACGCCCCACCGTCCGCTCGGCCCTCTTCATGGCCGCACTCGTCGCCAGTCGCTACAATCCCGTGCTCCAGGCGCTCTATCAGCGCCTCATCGCCAGCGGAAAACCCAAAAAGGTCGCCCTGATCGCCCTCGCCCGCCGCCTGCTCACCTTCGCAAACGCCATCCTGAGGAGCAAATCCCCATGGCTCGCCGCTTGACGCCAAAGACAGTCGCTGAACTTGTTTCAGCATCCAACCCTCAGTTTGCGTCTCCGCAGCTTGTGGCACCATGGATGCTAAACCAAGTTCAGCATGACGGGAAAGAAGGATGGACTGCTACCCGCCCTTCGCCAGATCGATCAGCGCCTGCTGCGTCAGTATCTGCGGCAGCACGCGCGGCGCCGCCTCGCCCGGCTTGTACCACAGATACAGCGGCACGCCCGCGCGGTTGTGGCGTTCGATGAAGCGGCCCAGCGCGGGATCGCCCTTGGTCCAGTCGCCGACCAGCACCGCGACCTTGCCCTGCGCCAGCGCGCGGGTGACGGGGGCGGTCTCGATCGCGCCCTTCTCGTTGACCTTGCACGTCAGGCACCAGTCGGCGGTGAAATAGGCGAAGACCGGGCGGCCCTGCGCGGTGAGTTCGGCCAGCCGCGCCTCGCTGAAGGGTTCGGCGCCCGCTACGCTCGCCGATGCGGCGCCGGCGGGGGCGGGGTGGACCCAGGCGGCGGCGGCGATCGCGGCGAGGAACAGCGGCAGCGCGGGCAGCCATGCATGGCTGACCCCGCGCAACTGGCGCCGCCCGGCCCACCACAGCCCCAGCGTCGCGAGCAGCGCCGCGCCCAGCCCGATCGCCATGCCATCGACTCCGGCCTGCTTGCCCAGCACCCAGGCGAGCGCGAGCGCGGTCAGGAACATCGGGATCGACAGGATCCGGCGCAGCGTCGCCATCCACGCGCCGGGCTTGGGCAGCACGCGGCGAAATGCGGGGACGAAGCCGAGCAGCAGGAAGGGCAGCGCGATGCCGAGCCCCAGCCCGCCGAACACCGCCATCGCCGCGCCCCAGGGCAGGATCAGCGCCGCGCCCAGCGCCGATGCCATGAACGGCCCCGCGCACGGCGTCGCGACGAACGCCGCCAGCGCGCCGGTGGCGAAGGCCCCGCCGGCGCCCTTCGCCGCCGCGCGATTGACGAAGCGCGGCGCGCCGACTTCGAACAGCCCGGCCAGGTTGAAGGCGATCGCCACGACCAGCAGCAACAGGATCAGAATCACGCGCGGGTCCTGGAGCTGGAACGCCCAGCCGACGCTGGCCCCGCCCGCGCGCACCGCGAGCAAGATCGCGCCGAGCGCGAGGCACACCAGCACCACGCCCGCGGTATAGGCCAGCGCCTCGCCGCGCGGATTGCCCTCGGCGTGATTGGCCTTGGCAAGGCTCAGCGCCTTGAGGCTCAGGATCGGGAAGACGCACGGCATGATGTTGAGGATCAGCCCGCCCAGCACCGCGCCGAGGAACGCGACCAGCGTCGCCAGCCACAACGATTGCGGCGCGGCGGGCGGGGGGACGGCGCCGGGGACTGCGCGCAGGTCGAGGCCCTGCTTGCCGATCGCGAGCATCCCCTCGATCGCGGCGGGATTGTCCTTGGCGGCGGTCTCGATCACGATCCGGTCGCCGTCGCGGCTCACGCTCTGCGGCGCGGCATAGTCGATCGCGCCCTGCGTGCGGGGGTAGAAATAGGCGTCGGCGAGCGGCGCGTCGGCGGGATAGGGCACCGCGATCCGCACGCGCCCGCCCTCGACCTGGAACGCCGCCGCGGCATCGAGCGGGCGGGGCAGCGCGGTGCGCCAGCGATCAAAGTCCGCGCGGCGCTCTGCGCCGGGGGTGCCGATGCGCAGCTCGGTCGTCAGATTCGCCTTTTCGGGGACGCACAGCGAATCGGTGCAGACAAGGTAATCGAGCGTCAGCGCGATCGGCAGCCGGGTGCCGGGTGCGGCATCGGGCAGCTTGAGCGTCACCAGCAGCGCATAGGGACCCTCGAACACATAGTTCATCAGCCCCGCGATCGTCAGCCGCTGCGGCACCGGATAGCGTAGCGGCCCGGCGGTGACGCCCGGCGGCAGCGTCCAGTCGGCGCGGGCGGGGAGGCCCGCATCGCCCGGATTCTCCCAATAAGCGTGCCAGCCGGGCTGGGGGGTGGCGTCGATCGCCAGCGTGACCTCGCCGCCGGGGGCGGGGGTGGCGGTTTCGGCGACCAGCGCCATGCGGACATGCTGCTCGCGCACCGGCTGCGCGGCGGCGGGGGCGGCGAGTGCCACCAGGAGCATCGGGAGCGCAGCGAGCCAGCGGATCATGCCCGTTCCTTGCGACCGTGGCGGCGGGTTGGCAATCCCGGAGGGGGTTCCCGGCGCTACCACTGCTCGTCACCCCGGCCCTGTGCCGGGGCCCACCCAGCCGCACGGGAATCCCCTCTCGCTCTTGCGTCAGCCCCCGCAGCCCGGTGGGCCCCGGAACAAGTCCGGGGTGACGGTAGGTTGGGAAGGTCACTCCCTCGGATCGTTGTTTCGCACCCCCTTGCCGTCACCCCGGCCTTGTGCCGGGGCCCACCGTGCAGCAACGGTGAAAGCAAGCGGCTTAGAGCGTCTCCGCTGCCGCCCGGTGGGCCCCGGCACAAGGCCGGGGTGACGAAGTGTGTCCGATACCCGATTGCGTCCGCCCTGCCGCAGCGGCTAGGTGCGCGCGCTCGCTGCGGCGGGTCCCGGAGTCGCTACTGGAGCTTGCCCGCCATGAAGGTCCTACGTTCCGCCGCCCTCGCGCTGGGGCTGTTCGCCGCCGCTCCGCTTGTCGCGCAGGATGCCCCAGCGCCGGCCCCCGCCGCGCCCGCGCCGGCCACGCTGCCCAAGCTGCTCGTCGTCGTCTCGGTCGACCAGTTCTCCGCCGATCTCTTTGCCGAATATCGCGCGCAATTCACCGGCGGGTTCGCGCGGCTGATGTCGGGGGCGGTGTTCCCGGCGGGATACCAGAGCCACGCCGCGACCGAGACCTGTCCCGGCCATTCGACGATCCTCACCGGCGCCCATCCCGCGCGCACCGGCATCGTCGCGAACGACTGGACCGATTTCAGCGCGCCGCGCGCCGACAAGACCGTCTATTGCGCCGAGGACGAGAGCGTCCCCGGCAGCACGTCCAGCAGCTACACCGTGTCGGACAAGCATCTGAAGGTGCCGACGCTCGGCGAATGGATGAAGGCCGCCGACCCCGCATCGCGCGTCGTATCGGTCGCGGGCAAGGATCGCGCCGCGGTGATGATGGGCGGGCATCAGGTCGACGAGCTTTGGTGGTGGGACGGCAAGGGCTTCGTCTCCTATGCCGGGCGCACCCCGCCGCCGGTGGTGACGCGGATGAACGCCGGCGTCACCGAACGCATCGCTGAGGCGCAGCCGCCGCTCGACCTTCCCGCCTTTTGCAAGGCGCGTGCCCGCGCGATCCCGCTCCCCGGCGGGCGCACCGTGGGCGACGGGCGCTTTGCGCGCGACGCAGGCAATGTCGCCGCCTTCCGCGCCTCGCCCGAGTTCGACGAGGCGATCCTCGCGCTCGGCGCCGGGCTCGCGCGCGACATGAAACTGGGGCAGGGCGGGCATACCGACCTGCTAATCGTCGGCGCCTCCGCCACCGACTATGTCGGACACACGCTGGGTACCGAGGGCAGCGAGATGTGCCTCCAGATGCTGTCGCTCGACCAGAGCCTGGGCAAGCTGTTCGCGGTGCTCGACACGTTCGGCGTCGATTACGCCGTCGCGCTCACCGCCGATCATGGCGGGCACGATTTGCCCGAGCGCAACCAGGACCATGCCGCGCCGATGGCCGCGCGCGTCGATCCGGCGCTCAACGCGACGGCGATCGGCAAGCAGGTGGCTGCGAAGCTCGGCATTGCCGGGCCGGTGCTGGTCGGCGGTTCGTTCGGCGACGTCTATATCGATCCGTCAGTGCCTGCGGCCAAGCGCGCCGCGGTGCAGGCCGAGGCGATCCGCCTCTATCGCGCGCACCCGCAGGTGTACGGCGTCTACACCGCCGCCGAGATCGCGGCAGCGCCCGCGCCCAAGGGGCCGCCCGAGACCTGGACGATGCTCGAACGCGCGCACGCCTCGTACAGCAAGGGCCGGTCGGGCGATTTCGTAGTCGCGCTCCAGCCGCGGATCACGCCGATCGCGGTGCCGAAGGGCAGCGTGGCGACGCATGGCAGCTTCTGGGACTATGACCGCCGCGTGCCGATGCTGTTCTGGCGCAAGGGGATGACGGGCTTCGAACAGCCGCTGTCGGTCGAAACGGTCGACATCGCCCCGACGCTGGCGGCGCTGATCGGGGTGCCGGTGCAGGGGACGATCGACGGGCGTTGCCTCGATCTGGACGCGGGGCCGGGGACGACGTGTAAGTAAAACGGTTCCCCTGCGAAAGCAGGGGTCCAGAGCCTCAAGCGAACCGCCCGCGATCCTGGACCCCTGCTTGCGCAGGGGAACAGTGCTTTCAGGAGAACCGCCCTACCGCCGCCGCTCGAACGCGCGGATGCCCGGCCCAAGCTGGTTCTCCCCCAGTGCCAGCCGCTCGCCGCTCAGGTCTGCGACAAAGGCCGGGTTGCCCGGTGCGCCGGGGGCCAGCGTCGCGCGGTTGCCCTCGATCCGCAACCCCGCCGCGGGATAGGTCCGCCCCTCCGCGGCGACGGCGATCAGCGCCGAGCTGTTCTCCTTGCCGCGCCCCTGGACAAAGGTGTTTCCGGCGATGATCCCCGTGCCGCCTTCGGACAGGTCGATCATGTAATTGGTCTTCTGCCCCTGGCTGTCATCGAAGCTGTTGCCGGTGATCGCCACCTGCCGCGCGCGCAGCTTGACATAATGCCCCCCGGTGCCGCGTTCGAAGCGCGAGCGGGTGATCGTGACCAGCCCGTCGACCGCGAGATAGAGCGCATGGCTGCAATTCTCGGTCTCGCACTGGCCGAGCCCGGAAAAGGTCGAGCGGTCGATCGTGATGTGGCGCACGGTCGCGTGCCCGCCACCCAATATGCCTTCCTGGCTGTCGAGGAACATCGCGTTGGTGACGGTCAGGTCGCCCATCTCGATGCGGATGCCCGCGCCATTGCCGTCGGGCACCGCATAGCCCCGGAACACGATCCCATCGACCACCGACCCGCGCCCGCGCAGCACGAACGCCGCCTTGTCCTCGCACACTTCGCGCTCGAAGATCGCGGTGCCGGGTTTCACTGCCCTAAAGGTGATCTTGCCGCCGGTCTGGACGGTGCATTCGCGATAGGTGCCGGGGGCGATCAGGATGGTCGCAGTGCCGTCGCGTACCGCGGTCACCGCGGCGTCGAGATGCTGGAAGCCCTGGCCGGTCTCGGCGATCGTGAAGGGCGCGCGCTGCTGCTGCGCGGCGGCGGGGGTGGCGAGGGCGAGGAGCAGGATCAGGGGGCGCATGGGCGGGAGTGTGCGCAGGGGAGGGAAAACAGTGCGTTAACGGAGTACAATCCTCCCCCGGAGGGCAGGGTAATCGCATCTGGAATCGCGTCACCCTCACCCTTCCCACCGCCTTCGGCGGCGGGCCCAGTATCGGGTGAACAGCGCCCCGCGCTGTTCAGGCCATGCCGGGGGCATGGCCGACCCGGTACTCCTCTCCCGCTGGGAGAGGGAGGGAGCGCCGGAGGCGCGGAAGGGTGAGGGTGACGACAATGTATATGCAATTGCCCTGCCCTCCGGGGGAGGATCAGCGCTTTACCGCAGCGTCTTGATAATGCCCGAAAAGTCCAGCCCCGCACCCTCGCCCGCGACGAACGCCTCGTAGAGCTCCGCCGCCCGCGCGCCCATCGGGGTGTTCGCGCCGACGCTTGCCGCCGCCGCCATCGCCAGCCGCAGGTCCTTGAGCATCAGCGGGGCGGCGAAACCCCCTTGATAGTCGCGATCCGCCGGCGTCTCGGGCCCGACGCCGGGGACCGGGCAATAGCTGGTCATCGACCAGCTCTGGCCCGAGCTGACCGAGGCGATGTCGTAGAAGCGCTGGAGGTCGAGCCCCAGCTTTTCCGCCAGCACGAATGCCTCGCACGTCGCGACCATCTCGGCGCCGAGCAGCATGTTGTTGCAGATCTTCGCCGCCTGGCCCGCGCCGCTTCCCCCGGCATGGATCACGGTCTTGCCCATGTCGGACAGATAGGGCTCGGCGCGGTCGAACGCGGTCTGGCTGCCGCCGACCATGAAGGTGAGCGTCCCCGCAGTGGCCGCCGCGATCCCGCCCGATACGGGGGCGTCGACCGCGCTCAGCCCGCGCGCCTGCGCCGCCTCCGCCACGCGCCGGGCGGTATCGACGTCGATCGTCGAGCAATCGATCAGGATCGCGCCCGGCTCCGCGGCATCGAACACCGTCTCGGCATAGACGCTTTCGACATGGCTCCCTGCGGGCAGCATGGTGACGATGGCCTCGGCGCCGTCGACGGTCTCCGCGGCGCTCGCCATTGGCAGGCACCCGGCCTTTTTCGCGCGATCGAGCGCTTCGGGCGACAGGTCGAACGCGCGGACGTCATGCCCCGCCTTCGCCAGGTTCGCGGCCATCCCGCCGCCCATATTGCCCAGTCCGATGAATGCGATGCGTGCCATTTAGCTTCTCCCCTCCCGCTTGCGGGAGGGGCGGGGGTGGGCCCTCGCTCCCGGCAAGCGGTGCATATGCGGATGGCGGGGGCCCACCCCCCAGCCCCCTCCCGCAAGCGGGCGGGGGAGTCAGAAGCCCCCTACTTCCCCGTCCAGTTCCCCGGGCGCTTCTCCACAAACGCCGCCATGCCTTCCTTCTGGTCCGCGGTGCCGAACAGCGCGTGGAACAGGCGGCGCTCGAACTGGACGCCCTGGGCCAGCGTCGTTTCATACGCCGCGTTGACCATTTCCTTGTTCGCCTTGATCGCGAGCGGCGCCATGCCCGCGATCAGCGCTGCGGTCTTCACCGCTTCGTCGACCAGCTCGGCGGCGGGGAGGATGCGGCTGACAAGGCCCGCGCGTTCGGCCTCGTCGGCGTCCATCATCCGGCCCGTCAGGCACATTTCCATCGCCTTGGCCTTGCCCACTGCGCGTGCCAGCCGCTGCGACCCGCCCATGCCGGGGGAGACCGCGAGCTTGATCTCGGGCTGGCCGAACTTGGCGGTGTCCGACGCCAGGATGAAGTCGCACATCATCGCCAGCTCGCACCCGCCGCCCAGCGCATAGCCCGATACCGCGGCGATCACCGGCTTGCGCGTCGCTGTCACCCGGTCATAGCCCGCGAAGAAATTGCCGCCATACATGTCGGCAAAGCCCTTCGACGCCATCTCCTTGATGTCCGCCCCCGCCGCAAAGGCCTTTTCGCTGCCGGTCAGCACTGCGCAGCCTTGCGACTCATCGGCGTCATACGCCTCGAGCGCGGCGATCAGCTCGGCCAGCACCTGCGAATTGAGCGCATTGAGCGCCTGGGGGCGGTTGAGCGTGATCAGCGTCACGGCGCCGCGTTGTTCGACGAGCAGGGTTTCGTACACCATCTAAAGTTCCTCAGGCCGGTGCCCAGGCTTCGGCCTCGGGCAGGGGGGCGAAAATCTGGTCGATCACATGATCGGTGACGCCGTCCAGCGTGGCGGGGTGCCAGCGGGGGGCATTGTCCTTGTCGACGATAGCCGCCCGCACGCCCTCTGCGAAGTCCGGGCGCTGCACGACGCGCGTCGCCACGGCATATTCCTGGCGCATCTCGTCCTCGAAGGTGGGCATATAGCGCCCGTCGCGGACCAGCTTGAGCGAGACCTTGAGCGCCTGGGGCGATTTGGTCGCGAGCGTCGCCGCCTGCGCGATCGCCCAGTCGCCGCCATCGGCCGCCAGCGCCGCGACGATGTCCTCCACCGTGTCGCCCGCGAACAGCCGGTCGATCTCCGCACGGTGACTTAGGATGCGGGCCTCGGGCGCGGGGGCGGAAAAGGCCTCCAATGCGTCCTCGGCAAACACCGGATCGGCCTGGATCGCGATCTTGGCATGGTCCAGCCGCTCGGCGGGGAGGAAATGCGTCGCCAGCCCCACCGCGAGGCATTCGCCGCCGTCGAGCCGCGCGCCGGTCAGCGCGAGATATTCGCCGATATGCCCGGGCAGCCGCGACAGATACCAGCCGCCGCCGACATCGGGGAACAGCCCGATGCCCGTTTCCGGCATCGCGAATTTGGTGTTCTCGGTCGCGATGCGGAGCTGCGCGGGCTGCGAAATGCCGACGCCGCCGCCCATCGTCACCCCGTCCATGAACGCGACGATCGGCTTGGCATAGGTGAACAGGCGATGGTTGAGCTGGTACTCGATGCGGAAGAAGTCGCGCGCCGCCGCCCCGTCGCCCGCGCCGCTTTCGCCTATCATGCGAATGTCGCCCCCGGCGCAAAAGCCGCGGCCCTCGGCATGGTCGAGGATCACGCCCTCGATCGCCGGATCGGCGCGCCACGCCTCCAGCGCATCGAGCATCGCCGCGCACATCGCGGTGTTGAGCGCGTGGAGCGCCCTGGGCCGGTTGAGCCGGATGCGGCCGAGCCGGCCTTCGGTGGAGATGCGGACGTCGGTCATTTGGGTCTCACGCGAAGGCGCAAAGGCGCGGAGGGGAAACAGAAATTAGGGGTTCGCGCAGAGGCGCGGAGGCGCAGAGAAGAAGGGGGTCTCACACAAAGGCACAAAGGCACAAAGGCGCGAAGCGCGAGGAAAGCGGCTTCGCCGCAGTGCGTGCGTGGCGAAAGACACCCCTTCTTCTTCGCGGCTTCGTGGCTTCGTGTGCAAAAACGCGACATCAGATCCTCCCCGGCACGGGGAGGGGGACCAGCCGCAGGCTGGTGGAGGGGGAGGGCCGCAAGCGGGCCGCGCGTGGATGGCCCCCTCCACCACGCCCTGCGGGCGCGGTCCCCCTCCCCGTGCCGGGGAGGATCAGGAAGCCAGCTCACTCGCGCACCAGCTCGCGCCCGATGATCATCCGCATCACCTGGTTCGTCCCCTCCAGGATCGAATGCACCCGCAAATCGCGCCAGAAGCGTTCGATCGGATAGTCCATCAGATAGCCATAGCCGCCATGGAGCTGGAGCGCGCGGTCGACGACGCTGCTGCCGGTGTCGGTGGCGAAGCGCTTGGCCATTGCCGCGAATTTGGTCTTGTCGGGGGCGTTCGCGGTCACCTTGGCGGCGGCGAGATAGAGCAATGCGCGCGCCGCCTCCAGCTCGGTCGCCATGTCGGCCAGCATGAACTGGGTGTTCTGGAAATCGGCGATCGCCTTGCCGAACTGCTTGCGCTCGCGCGTGTAGCGAACCGCCTCGTCGAGGCAGCGCTGCGCCCCCCCCAGCGAGCAGGCGCCGATATTGAGCCGCCCGCCGTCGAGCCCCATCATCGCGATCCGGAATCCCTCGCCCTCGGCGCCGACCAGATTGGCGACGGGGACGCGGACCTCCTCCAGGATCACCTGCGCGGTCGGCTGCGAATGCCATCCCAGCTTGCGCTCGTTCGCGCCGAAGCTGACGCCGGGCATGTCCTTTTCGATGAGCAGGCACGAAATGCCCTTCGGCCCCTCCTCGCCGGTGCGGACCATGACGAGGTACACGTCGTTCGCGCCCGCGCCGGAGATGAACTGCTTGGTGCCGGTCACCACATAGTGATCGCCGTCCCTTACCGCCCGCGTCTTGAGCGCGGCGGCGTCGGAGCCCGAGCCCGGCTCGGTCAGGCAATAGCTGGCGATGCGGTCCATCGCGACGAGATCGGGCAGATACCGGTCCTTCAGGTCCTGCGACCCGAACCGGTCGATCATCCACGCGGCCATGTTGTGGATCGAGATGAACGCGCTGGTCGACGGACAGCCATAGGCCATCGCCTCCATGATCAGCGCCGATTCGAGCCGTCCAAGCCCGATGCCGCCGCTCTCCTCGGACACATAGATCGCCGCAAACCCCTGCGCCGCCGCCGCCCGGATCGCGTCGCGGGGGAAGATATGCTTCTCGTCCCATTCGCCGGCAAACGGCGTGATCGCATCGGCGGTGAACTTGCGCGCCATGTCCTGGATCGCACGCTGGTCGTCGGTGAGGTCGAATTGCTGGGTCATTGCGGGCCTGATCTCAAGCCGTCATCCTGACGAAAGTCAGGATCCATTGGGGTCTCCGCTGCGGTTCTTTCGCAAACGGAGTGGCGAACGGATCCCAGCTCTCGCTGGAACGACGAGGGGGTGTGGGGACGATGGACAAGCTGCCCTGCGTGTACATGTTCGCGAGCGGGCGCCACGGCACACTGTATGTCGGCGTAACGGCGGACCTGATGGCGCGTGTGCATCAGCATCGCAGCGGCTCGCTGGGCGGGTTTACCAAGCGGCATGGCGTGAAGCGACTCGTCTGGTACCAAACCGGCGGCGACATGGCCGGGGCGATCCTGCGCGAGAAGCAGCTCAAGGCGTGGCGTCGCGACTGGAAGGTGGCGCTGATCGAGCAGGACAACCCATGCTGGGAGGATTTGGCGATCGGACTCGGTTTCCCGCCGCTGGGGTAGGAGGCGACACCCCCAAATCCCGTCATCCTGACGAAAGTCAGGATCCATTGGGGCCTCCGCTGCGGTTCCTTCGCAACCGGAGAGGCGAATGGATCCCAGCTTTCGCTGGGATGACGAAGGTGGGCGGCCATCACTCCGCCACCTCGTGCAACACGCGCTGCGCAAACAGCGCATTCGCGAGTTTCACGTTATTCCGCGCGTACCAGCGCGGCGCCGGTAACCCCTTTTCCCACGCGATCGACTCCAGCAGCGTGCCCTGTGCCGAGGGCACGTCGGGCATCGCCTCGCGGAGCGGATCGGCATAGGCTTCGTCGGGCGACACGACCTGCCACCCCCGCCGCCGCAGCTCACGGATCACGTCGCCGATATAGAGCGCCGCCAGATCGGTCTCGTGCATCAGGAAGACCTGCGCGGGCTGGCGGCCCAGTGCCTTGATCGCGAGCCCGTCGCCATATTCGGCGGCCTCGACCATCGTCTCGACATAGAGGTCGCGCAGCGCCTTGCGGTCGATCGCCTTGCCGGCCTTCACCGCGGCGATCGTGTTCGCCTCCAGGTTCCAGTCCGACCCGTCGACCGTCACATAGCCGTTCTGCAGGCCCCGTGCCTTCAGCGCCGCCCGCAGCGCGTCGCGCTTGACCTTGTCGCCCCGGCCCTCGTCCAGATAGGGGAAGCGATACCAGGGGCGATAACCCGGCTGCGGCTTGAGCCATGCCTCCGCCCGGTCGAGATCGGCGAGATAGGCGTCCACCGGCGTCGCCGACAGCGACAAATGGCTATAGCCGTGATTGGCGATGACATGCCCCGCGCGGACATAGCGCGCGATCCGCTCGGCCCCGCCGACGCCGTCGTCGACGCCGATCTGGCCCGGATTGACGAACAGCGCGACCTTCACCCGCGCCTTGCGGAACGTCGCGATCAGCCGCCGCGTCCGTTCCTCGGGCGTCAGGAACGCGCCCCGGCTGCGCGGCACATCGTCAAAGGTCAGCGCGATGCGCTTCTGCGCCTGCGCGGGCACCGCAAGCGCCAGCGCCGCGACCAGCAGGAGAATCAGCCGGCGCATGCGCCTCACCCGATCGTCCAGAGGAAGGCGTCGTCCGATTGGCCAATGATGAGACGGTCGATCCTGCGCATCCAAAGCTCTCCCGCGGCGGCCCGATACTCGACTCGCCTGCTGTAATTTTATTGCGCAATGCCACAGCGCGCTCCGGCTGTCAGCCCTTGGTGCGGCCAATCGGTACGGGGAGGAGGCGGCCCTGTTCGTCGGCGATCACCATCACCTCCACGCCGAACGCCTCGCGCAGCGGCTGGTGGCCCAGCGCCTCGGCGGCGGTGCCGAAGCGGACGACGCGGCCTTGATTGAGCAGCAGCACGTCGTCGGCGGCGCGCGCGGCCTGGATCAGGTCGTGGAGGACGATCACCACCCCGGTCCCCTGCGCCGCCAGCGTGCGGAGCTGCTCCAGCATGTCGAGCTGGTGGACGGGGTCGAGGCTGGCGAGCGGCTCGTCCGCGAGCAGCCAGCGCGGCGCCCCCGCGATCACCCGCGCCAGCAGCACCCGCGCGCGCTCGCCCCCCGACAGCGCATCGGCGCCGCGCTCCGCCAGATGCACGGTGCCCGTCGCCGCCAGCGCCGCCTCCACCGCCGCGCGATCATCGTCCGAAGCCCCCGCAAAGGGGCTGCGATGCGGCAGCCGCCCGAGTGCGACCAGATCGCGCACGGCCAGGTTCCAATGCACCACCGGGTCCTGCGGCAGATAGCCGATCGCCTGTGCCCGCTCGCGCGGCGGGATGCGCCCGATCTGGCGGTTGCCCAGCCGGACATGCCCGGTATCGGCATCGATCAGCCCCGCCAGCGCCTTGACCAGCGTACTCTTGCCCGATCCGTTCGGCCCCAGGATCGCGGTGACGCGCCCCGGGCGGAACACCGCGCCGACGCCGTGCAGCACGGTGCGCTCGCCCAGGCTGACCGAGAGGTTCTCGAAGCTCAGTTCCATGCCCGCCCCCGCAGCTTGAGGAGAAGGAGCAGGAAGAAGGGCGTGCCGAGCAGCGCCATCGCCACCCCCAGCCGGATCTCGGCGGCGCCCGGCGCAAGCCGCACCAGGCTGTCCGCCGCCAGCACCAACGCCGCGCCGCCCAGCGCACTCGGCAGCAGCAGCGCGGAGGGGCGCGCGCCGACCAGCGGGCGCAGCAGATGCGGCACGATCAGCCCGACGAACCCGACCACCCCCGTCGCCGCGACGCTGGCGCCGACGCCGAGCCCGGTGCCGAGCACCACCAGCAACTGCACTCGCGCCAGCCGCACCCCCAGCGACCGTGCCGCGCTCTCGCCCAGCGTCAGCGCATCGAGCGCGCGCCCGGTGAACAACAACACCGCGCACCCCGCGGCCATGAAGGGCAGGGCAAGCTGCACCTCGGCAAAGCTGCGATCGGTGAGCGACCCCATGATCCAGTCGATGATCTCCGCCGTCGCATAGGGATTGGGCGCGATCGAGATCAGGAACGCCATCAGCGCGCCGCCCAGGCTCGCGAGCACCGTCCCCGCCAGGATGAACGCCACTGCGCTGTCCGCGCGCCACGCCAGCCCGGCGAGCAGCAGCATCGATCCGCACGCCGCCGCCATCGCGCAGCCGAACAGCATCAAGGGCGCGCTCGCCCCCAGCAGCACGATCGCCGCGACCGCGCCCAACGCCGCGCTCGACGAAACCCCGACCACTGCTGGGTCGGCGAGCGGATTGCGCAGATAGCCCTGGAGCACTGCCCCGGTCAGCCCCAGCGTCGCGCCGACCCCCAGCCCCAGTATCGCGCGCGGCAGCCGCAGCCCGATAACGATCCACCAGCGCGGATCGCCCGAGAACCAGGCGCCCGGCGGCACCCACACTTTGCCCGCGATCAGCGATCCCGCGAACAGGAGCGCGACGAGCAATGCGAGGCCGGTCAGGAGCAGCGGGCGGTTCATCGCGCGATCGCCTGCCGCACTTCGGCCAGCCGGTCCATCGCCTTCGCAATCACCGGGCCGCCGCAATTCATCAGGTTGCGCGGGAACCGCGCCTGCCGCACGCCGCTGTGCGCCAGTGCCCAGCGCCGGGTCTGCGCCGCGCGCGATGCCGAATCGCGCCCGGCCTCATCCGGGACCAGCATCAGCCGGGGCGGATCGGCGACGACATGCTCGGCGGGCAGCGTGCCGGTATGCTGGAGCCCGTAATGCGCCGCCTGGTCGACGAACCCGGCACGCACCATCATTTCATCGAGCAACGTCCCACCCCCGGAAACCAGATTGCCGCCGATCCACAGCAAAGCGGGGACCGGAGCATCGCGGCGTGACGCGCGCATGACGGCGGCGTCGATCCGCGCGATCATCTTCGCGCCCTCGGCCTGTGCGCCCACGGCCTCGGCCAGCGCACGCACCTGGTCCTTGCTCGCCTCGATCGTGGTCGGCGAATCGAGATACAGCGTGCGCAGCCCGGCGCGGGCATAGGCTTCGCGCGTCGCGGGGGGCGTGAAGCTGCTCGCGATCACCAGCGCGGGGCGCAGCGCGATCATCTCCTCGGCGGTGCCGCGAGTCGCGCGAAATTGGCGCGCCTGTTCCAGCGGGATCGAAGTCGCCATCGGGTCGTGCGAATAATGGCTGATCGCCGTGATCCGCCCGGCCGGCACCAGCTCGACCAGCATCGCGTCGGCACAGGGGTTGGTCGACACGATGCCGTTCGGCACGGGCGGCTCAGGCGCGGACGCCGCCGCGCACCCCGCCAGCGCGGGGAGGGCGAAGAGCAGGAACAGCCACGCAAATTTCATCGGACACGACACCCATGGCCGGATCGCCGTCCCGAAACCGGGCGCGACGACGCAGCAACCTGTCGCTCGCGCAGGGGAGTCCCCCCGTCCGCCCGGTGCATCCCGCCCGCGCGAAGGAATCGACTGTGGCGGGCAGGTCTCCTGGCTCCCGGGTCGCTGCCTTGGCGCCGCCTTCCCGGGTGTTCCCAGTGGCAGTGTGGCGCCTTGGCTCGCCGGTTACAGTTGCGGGAGCAGCCTCGGGTTCAAACCGAGTTCCCTTTTCATCCCCCTTGACCGGCTGGATTGGCGCATATGGACGCCAGCGCTAAATTTTGCGTCGTCATGCTGAACTTGTTTCAGCATCCACGGTGCCACAAGCACTGCATTCGCCTGTGGCGCGTTGGACCCTGAAACGAGTTCAGGGTGACGGCACGTAAAAGCGCAAGTCCTTCCATATGCGATGGCCCTGCCGTGCGGGGGACACCCGTCACCCGACAGGCTTTAGGCACTGCCGCCGCGCGCCGCAACTGGCACGGTAATACAGGGCAAGCCTGTGTAATTACGGCATAATTGCGGCGAACGGTGGAACGCCACCGTCCAGAGGGCGTTGGGGGCGGCAGAGGAGATGCCAATATGACGAAGAAGTTTCTGATCCTGGGCCTGGCCCCCATGCTCGCGCTCGGCGCCTGTGGCGGGACCGCCGACACCGGAGTCGACAATGGCGTGATGGCGACCAACGACACGATGACCGATGGCAGCATGATGGGCGGCGCGATGGCCGACAACGCCATGATGGGCGACAATGCGATGATGGCCGACGCCAACGCGTCGCCGGACCAGCGCTTCGTCAACACCGTGGGCGCGAGCGATTATTACGAAGTCGAGGCGGGCAAGCTCGCCCAGTCCAAGGCGACCTCGCAGGGGCTGAAGGATTTCGGCGCGATGATGGTCGAGCAACACACCGCGTCGACCGAGAAGCTGAAGGCCGCCGCCGCAACCGCTACTCCGGCGATCGTCCCCAATCCGGAGCTGAACGCCGAGCAGGAGGCCAATCTCGAGGCGCTGCGCAATGCCGAGGGTGTGGCGTTCGACACGCTGTACAAGACTCAGCAGGTCGCCGCGCACGAAAAGGCGCTTGCGACGCTGAAGGATTATGCCGCGAACGGCGATGTCCGCCCGCTGACGGCGTTCGCGACTCAGACCGAGTCGGTGGTCCAGACGCATCTGGATCGCATCTCGAAGATGTGATCCGCACGGGCGGCGCCGCGCCGCCCGTTCCCTTTCCCGGTTTCAAAAAGAGGCGCGCCCCCCCCCAGGTCGCGCCTCTTTCCGGTGCCTGCCGAGCCTGGCTCAGGCGGCTTCCTCGTTCGCCACGGCGAAGGGCGAGGACACGATTCGCGGCGCGGGGATCGCGCTCGTGTCGATGCTGCTCATATGCTTCAGGCGGCCGTCGATATGGCCGCCATTCTCGATCGTGATCGTCTCATATTCGACGTCGCCGGTGATCTTCGCCGAGCGTTCGACGGTGAGCGTCTTGACGCGGACGCTGCCCTCGACCGATCCGGCGAGCCGTGCGACTTCGGCGGAGACGCTCCCGAAGATCTGGCTTTCGGCGCCCTGCGCCAGCGTGCCGCAATGGACGTCGCCCTCGACTCGGCCATCGATGTGCAGGTCGGCGGTGGCGGTCAGGTTGCCGGTGACGATGATGTCCGGCCCGATCACGGAGAACATTCCGCGCCCGCGGCCCCCGCTCTGCGCCGGCGGTGCGGGCGGAATCGACTGCCGCTCGTCGCGATTGTTGCGATTGTTGCTGTTGAACATAGGCTTATTCCCCATTCCCGGTATCGCGAGTCCCGGCGCGCTGCCTAGCATAAGCGCGCGGGTCGGGCAGCATCCAATCGTAACGCATGCGTTCCAACGAGGGATTGTCGTTCGCCGCCTGAATCGCCGGGCGCGTGCTGAGGAACCAGGCGGCGGCGAGCATCGTGAGCGACGCGAGGCACCCAGTCTCCGGGCTGGAGAGATTGGCGGCGACGAACGCTGCGGCGCAGGCCAGCACTGCGGCGATCGCGGCGGTGCGCTCGCCGCGCGTCTCGGGGCGCAGCCCGATCGCGGCGACCAGCGGCACGACCAGCGCGGCGACTCCGATCGCGGGGATCGTCGCAACCGGCACCAGCGCCGCCACCAGCGGCGCGCGCCATCCGCGTGCGGTCGCGCGGCTGCTATTGCCCGCGACTCCGGCAAGGTGGAAGGCGAGCAGCCCCGCGCCCCCCGCCAGCACCAGCCCGACCAGCCCCACCGCCGAACCCGGCGACAGCATTTCCCACCACCCTGGAAACGACGCCCCGAATCCTCCCGCGGCGAGCACGGCGGCGACCGCGGCGCAGCTTGCGGGGAGCGCGGGCCAGCGCCGGGCTGCGAGAATCAGCGTGATCGATCCGTATTTCAGGTGTAGCAACATCGGTATGGGTGTAGCGCGCAGGCGTTAGCACGCGGTTACGTCGCCCGCCCCTGGCCCGCCCCCGGATCGCCCCGCCGCGCGGCGGCGTGGCGCCCATTGACCGCCATGGTCGCCGACGCTATAGGCGCCTCCGTTCCACAAGGGGGTCGTATGACCGTTTGCCCTCGCGGAACAAAGAGCTGAACGTTGCTGGAGACGCAATGGCCCGGGGGGTCAAGGACACCCGGGGCCTTTTCGTATTCTGTAGAGATTGGATTTCAAAGAGTCTGGGCTCCAGCAAAGTAACCGCCGGATCGTTCCGGTAACATAAGGTGAAGGGCTTCATGCCAACGATTAACCAGCTGGTCCGCAAGGGCCGCGAACCGCAGAAGGCCAAGTCGAAGGTCCCTGCGATGGAACAGAACCCGCAGAAGCGCGGCGTTTGCACGCGCGTCTACACGACGACCCCGAAGAAGCCGAACTCGGCGCTGCGCAAGGTGGCCAAGGTCCGCCTGACCAACCAGCGCGAAGTCATCAGCTACATTCCGGGCGAAGGCCACAACCTCCAGGAGCACTCGGTGGTCCTGATCCGCGGTGGCCGTGTGCGCGATCTTCCCGGCGTTCGCTACCACGTCCTGCGCGGCGTGCTCGATACGCAGGGCGTCAAGGATCGCAAGCAGTCGCGTTCGAAGTACGGCGCCAAGCGTCCGAAGTGATCATGCCGGGGGCATGATCATCCTCGAAAGATCGCTTCAGGCGATCTTATCGGGGATCCAGGTCCCCGACTAAGCAAGGCACAGTAAGCCCCGGACAGGTTCCGGATAAGCTGAAGTACCAAAGGAATTTGAAATGGCTCGTCGTCGTCGCCCCGAAAAGCGGGAAATCCTGCCTGATCCCGTTTATGGGGATGAGGTTCTCACCAAGTTCATGAATTCGGTCATGCTGGACGGCAAGAAGTCCGTGGCCGAGGGCATCGTGTACACGGCACTCGAAACCGTCGAGCAGCGCGCCAAGCGCGAGCCGATCGGCGTGTTCCACGATGCGCTGAACAACATCAAGCCGGGCATCGAAGTCCGCAGCCGCCGCGTTGGTGGTGCCACGTACCAGGTCCCGGTCGAAGTCCGCCCGGAACGTGCACAGGCACTCGCGATCCGCTGGCTGATCACCTCGGCGCGCAACCGCAGCGAGCACACTATGTCGGCGCGCCTCTCGGGCGAGCTGATGGATGCCGCCAACAACCGCGGCAACGCGGTCAAGAAGCGTGAAGACACGCACCGGATGGCGGAAGCCAACCGCGCCTTCTCGCATTATCGCTGGTAAGGCATTATATAGGCAGCGGAGGCACGGCGATGGCGACGCAGATGGATCGAAACGAGCTGGACCTACAGGAGCAGCTTGCGCGGATTCGTCAGATGGGCGTCAACACCGACAAGGCCATCGCCGAGATGCAGAAGACGCGGATCGATACCAAGATCGTATCGTTCGCAACCGTCTTCCAAGGGTTTATCGCCGTCGCTGCGCTGTTGGGCGCGGGGGCGGCGATCGCCAAACTGTTCTTTCCCTGAGCGTTTCGGCGTTCAGTCACACTTCTAAACCGTAAGGACTTACGATCATGGCCCGCAGCCATCCGCTCGAACGTTATCGCAATATCGGCATCATGGCGCATATCGACGCCGGCAAGACGACGACGACCGAGCGCATCCTCTATTACACCGGCAAGTCCTACAAGATCGGCGAAGTGCATGAAGGCACCGCGACGATGGACTGGATGGAGCAGGAGCAGGAGCGCGGGATCACGATCACGTCCGCTGCGACGACGTGCAAGTGGCGCGCCGCCGAGGGCAAGGGCGAAGAGCATCTGATCAACATCATCGATACGCCCGGCCACGTCGACTTCACGATCGAAGTCGAGCGTTCGCTGCGCGTGCTCGACGGCGCGGTCGCGTGCTTCGACGGCGTTGCCGGTGTCGAGCCGCAGTCCGAAACCGTGTGGCGCCAGGCCGACAAGTACGGCGTGCCGCGCATGTGCTTCATCAACAAGCTCGACCGCACCGGCGCCGATTTCTATTTCTGCGTCAATTCGATCATTGATCGCCTTGGCGCGCGTCCGGCGGTGCTGTATCTCCCGATCGGCATCGAAGGCGGCTTCAAGGGCCTGGTCGACCTGGTCGAGAACCGCGCGATCATCTGGCTCGAGGAGAGCCTGGGCGCGAAGTTCGAATATGCCGAAATTCCCGACGATCTGGTCGAGAAGGCCGCGAAGTATCGCAGCGAGCTGATCGAAATGGCCGTCGAACTCGACGATGCGCTGATGGAAGCGTATCTCGAGGGCAACGAGCCGAGCACCGCCGACCTCAAGAAGCTGATCCGCAAGGGCACGCTGAGCATGGCGTTCGTCCCCGTGGTGTGCGGCTCGGCGTTCAAGAACAAGGGCGTGCAGCCCCTGCTCGACGCCGTGGTCGACTATCTGCCGTCGCCGCTCGACGTCCCCGCCATCCAGGGCCTCAAGCTCGACGGCGTGACCCCGGACGAGCGTCCTTCGTCGGACGAAGCGCCCTTCTCGGCGCTGGCGTTCAAGATCATGAACGATCCGTTCGTCGGCACGCTGACCTTCGCCCGCATCTATTCGGGCAAGCTCGAAGCGGCCTCGGTCGTGATCAACTCGGTCAAGGACAAGAAGGAAAAGGTTGGCCGCATGCTGCTGATGCATGCCAACAGCCGCGAGGACATCCAGGAAGCGTTCGCAGGCGACATCGTCGCGCTGGCGGGGCTGAAGGACACGACGACCGGTGACACGCTCTGCGCGCAGAACGCCCCGATCATCCTCGAGCGGATGGAATTCCCCGAGCCCGTGATCGAGCTGTCGGTCGAGCCCAAGACCAAGGCCGACCAGGAAAAGATGGGCGTCGCGCTCAATCGCCTGGCGCGCGAAGATCCGTCGTTCCGCGTCTCGTCGGACCCCGAGTCGGGCCAGACCATCATCAAGGGCATGGGCGAGCTCCATCTCGAGATCCTGGTCGATCGCATGAAGCGCGAGTTCAAGGTCGAGGCCAATGTCGGCGCGCCGCAGGTTGCGTATCGCGAATATCTCGGCAAGCCGGTCGACATCGACTACACGCACAAGAAGCAGTCGGGCGGTACCGGCCAGTTCGGTCGCGTGAAGGTGAAGCTGACGCCGGGCGAGCGCGGGTCGGGCATCATCTTCAAGGATGAGATCAAGGGCGGTAATATTCCCAAGGAATATATCCCCGCGATCGAGAAGGGCTTCCGCGAAACGGCTGCCACGGGCTCGCTGGTCGGCTTCCCGATCATCGATTTCGAGATCCTGCTGTATGACGGTGCGTACCATGACGTCGACTCGTCGGCGCTGGCGTTCGAAATCTGCGCGCGCGGTGCAATGCGCGAAGCCGCGCAGAAGTCGGGCATCAAGCTGCTCGAGCCGATCATGAAGGTCGAAGTCGTGACCCCGGAGGATTATCTGGGCGACGTCATCGGCGACATGAACAGCCGTCGTGGCCAGATCCAGGGTACCGATACGCGCGGCAACGCGCAGACGGTCGATGCGATGGTGCCGCTGGCCAACATGTTTGGCTATGTGAACGCACTCCGTTCGTTCACCCAGGGTCGCGCGCAGTACAGCATGCAGTTCTCGCATTACGACGAAGTGCCTGCAAACGTGGCTGACGAAGTGAAGGCGAAGCTGGCGTAACGCTGGCGCAAACGAAAATCAGCCGCTATGGGGCCGCGTCCGGCGATTCCCATAGCGGCGCGGAATTGAGAATCAGAAGGTAGGAAAACAATGGCGAAGGCAAAGTTTGAGCGGAACAAGCCGCATCTCAACATCGGCACCATCGGCCACGTCGACCATGGCAAGACGTCGCTGACGGCAGCCATCACGAAGGTTCTGGCCGAGACGACCGGCGGCACCGCCGTCGACTTCGCCAACATCGACAAGGCGCCGGAAGAGCGCGAGCGCGGCATCACCATCTCGACTGCGCACGTCGAGTATGAGACCGAAGCGCGCCACTATGCGCACGTCGATTGCCCGGGCCACGCCGACTATGTGAAGAACATGATCACCGGCGCGGCGCAGATGGACGGCGCGATCCTGGTCGTGGCGGCCACCGACGGCCCGATGCCGCAGACCAAGGAGCACATCCTGCTCGCACGTCAGGTCGGCGTTCCCACCATGGTCGTCTTCCTGAACAAGGTCGATCTGGTCGACGACGAGGAAATCCTCGAGCTCGTCGAAATGGAAATCCGCGAAGAGCTGAGCAAGCGCGAATTCGACGGCGACAACATTCCGATCATCCGTGGTTCGGCAACGTGCGCGCTCTCGGGTTCGGACGAAAAGCTCGGCAAGCAGGCGATTCTCGACCTGATGAAGGCGGTCGACGAGTCGATCCCGCAGCCGGAGCGTCCGCTCGACAAGCCGTTCATGATGCCGATCGAAGACGTGTTCTCGATCTCGGGTCGCGGTACGGTCGTCACGGGCCGCGTCGAGACCGGCATCATCAAGGTTGGTGAAGAAGTCGAAATCGTCGGCATCCACGAGTCGGTCCGCAAGACCGTCGTGACCGGCGTCGAAATGTTCCGCAAGCTGCTCGACCAGGGCCAGGCCGGCGACAACATCGGCGCGCTGATCCGCGGCGTGGGCCGTGAGGAAGTCGAGCGCGGCCAGGTTCTGGCCAAGCCCGGCTCGATCAAGCCGCACACCGACTTCCAGTCGAGCGTGTACGTGCTGTCGAAGGACGAAGGCGGTCGTCACACGCCGTTCTTCGGCAACTATCGCCCGCAGTTCTACTTCCGCACCACCGACGTCACCGGCACGATCGACCTGCCCGAGGGCACCGAAATGGTGATGCCGGGCGACGAAGTTGCCCTCGGCATCAAGCTGATCGCACCGATCGCCATGGACGTGGGCCAGCGCTTCACGATCCGTGAAGGCGGCCGCACCGTCGGTGCAGGCGTCGTCAGCGCGATCGACAAGTAAGCTTTTCCCGCAAGGGCTGAGTGATAGAAGGCCCGGTTCCCGCGAGGGAGCCGGGCTTTTTCGTTGTGGGATGGGGCGGCTCTGATTTTCTTCTAGCCCTCTCCCGCCTTCGCGGGAGAGGGTTGGGTGAGGGTCTTCTTTCTTATAGTCTCACCGCGATGCACCCTGTCCGCCGCCAGATCAGCCCGCACGCCGCAAGGCTTCGCCGCGAGCGGACAGAGGCTGAGGATCGCTTCTGGCAGGCGGCGCGCAACCGTCAGATCGATGGCTTCAAGTTTCGCTTCCAGCATTCGCTGGGACCATATGTTGCGGATTTTGCCTGCCTGGAGGCGATGCTGATCGTCGAGATTGACGGCGGTCAGCACACAGAGACTGGCGACGCGCGGCGGACGGCGTTCTTGGAAGGGCGCGGCTTCTGTGTTTTGCGCTTCTGGAACAATGATGTCCTGAGCAATCTGGATGGGGTAGTTGCGGTCGTGCGCGGGGCGCTGAGAGACGGGTAGAAGAAGAAGACCCTCCCCAACCCCTCCCGCGAAGGCGGGAGGGGCTAGAAGAGTGGCGGGGTCTGTCCGATACGCTGGTCTGAAGGACGCGAGAAGCGGGACCCCGGGTCAAGCCCGGGCTGACGAGAGTGTCGGGTTGTCCGCTAAATGCCCGAGTCGCTGCCGACCGCTTTCATGCTATTCGTAAATTGATGCCCAAGCGCGATCCTTACGACGAAGTACGCGGAATGCTGAGGACGGGATCGTCCCGGCACGCCGCGGAACTTGTTCGTCTCGGCTGGACGTTTCTAAGCCAGTATCCTGAAGAGGAGCCCGCAGAAATTCGGTTGCGGTGGGAAGGAGAAGGCGACGCTCCACGCCCTGACTCAGATCCGCAGAGATGGACAACGCCACCGGGTGATTACGATCTTCGCAAAGGGACTCCTCCACACCCCCTTGACCCGCACCCCCTCCGCCGGTAATGGCCCGCCTCCAGTTTGAGTTTGAACCAGCAAGAACCCCGGTTACGGGGTCCGCTCTTTCGCATCGGTAGGAATGACCATGGAAACGCAGAATATCCGCATTCGCCTGAAGGCGTTCGATCACCGCGTGCTCGATCAGGCGACCGGCGACATCGCCGACACCGCCCGACGCACCGGCGCTCTCATCCGTGGCCCGATCCCCCTTCCGACCAAGATCGAGAAGTTCACGGTCAACCGTGGTCCCCATATCGACAAGAAGTCGCGCGAGCAGTTCGAAGTCCGCACCTACAAGCGTATGCTGGACATCGTGCAGCCGACTCCGCAGACCGTCGATGCGCTGATGAAGCTGGACCTGGCTGCCGGCGTCGACGTCGAGATCAAGCTGGCGTAACGCCCGCGGGTCCATTCGCCCCATCCGTCGCAAGCCGGGTGGGGAGGGGTGGACAAGGAAGCGGTGCTGACGTAAAGGCCCGCCTTCAAGAGATTCGCGACCCTCGATTGAGAGTCGCAGGTTCCTCGACCGGATCGTTCCCCGATCCAACGCAAGGACCAAGAGGGCGCCCATCGCGCACTCGGAAACCATATAGGGATACCGCCGGTGCCGGCCTTTGGGTTGGCATCGGGTCTGCGTCCCCCGTCGTCTCCGCCTTCGGGCGGGGTTCAGCCCGGACGGGGGCTCGCATAAATTTTTGGGCTGAGGCACGCACCCGAGGGAATGGTCCTGAGGGTGCCTCTGTATAGGAGCATTGGATCATGCGCACTGGCGTGATCGCGAAGAAACTGGGGATGACCCGCCTTTTCCAGGACGACGGCCGCCACGTGCCGGTCACCGTTCTGGCCCTCGAAGGTGTTCAGGTCGTCTCGGTTCGCGAAGAAGGTCGTGACGGCTACACCGCCGTCCAGCTCGGCGCCGGCACGGCGAAGAGCAAGAATGTCGCCAAGCCGCAGCGTGGCCATTTCGGCAAGGCCGAAGTCGAGCCCAAGGCGGTTCTCGCCGAATTCCGCGTCGATGCGGACGGCCTCCTCGACGTGGGCGCCGAAATCTCGGCCGACCATTATGTCGCGGGCCAGTTCGTCGACATCCAGGGCAAGACCCAGGGCAAGGGCTTCCAGGGCGGCATGAAGCGCTGGGGCTTCGGCGGTCTGCGCGCCACCCACGGCGTCTCGGTCTCGCACCGTTCGCTCGGTTCGACCGGTCAGCGCCAGGATCCGGGCAAGGTCTTCAAGAACAAGAAGATGGCCGGGCACATGGGCGACAAGAACCGCACCCAGCAGAATCTGGAAATCGTCGGTACCGATGTCGAGCGCGGCCTGATCTTCGTGAAGGGCTCCGTGCCCGGCTCGAAGGGTGGCTGGCTGCTCGTCAAGGACTCGGTCAAGGTTGCACGCCATGCCGACGCTCCGTTCCCCGCAGGCCTGAAGCAGGTCGCGAACAACAACGACGCCCCCGCGGAAACCCCGGCTGTGACCGAGGCTCCCGAGGCGACCGAAGGCCAGGAGGGCTGAGCGTGAAGATCAAGGTTCAAACCCTCGACGCGACCGGCAACGGCGACATCGAGCTCAACGACGCGGTCTTCGCGGTTGAGCCGCGCGCCGACGTGCTGCATCGCGTCGTCACCTGGCAGCTCGAAAAGCGCCGCGCGACTGCGCGTGGCACCCGCGAGCGTTCCGACGTCGCCCGCACCGGCAAGAAGTTCGGTCGCCAGAAGGGCGGCGGTACCGCCCGTCACGGCGATCGCCGCGCTCCGGTGTTCATCGGCGGCGGTAAGGCACACGGCGCCCGCGTCCGCGACTTCAATCCGTCGCTGAACAAGAAGATCCGCGCACTGGGCCTGAAGATGGCGCTCAGCACGCACGCCAAGGCGGGTTCGCTGGTTGTCATGGACAATCTGACGATCGACGCCAAGACGAGCGCGCTCAAGGGCAGCTTCGAGAAGCTGGGCTTTGGCCGCACGCTGGTGATCGACGGCGACACCGTCGAGACGAGCTTCGCGCTGGCGGCAGGCAATCTGCACCAGATCAACGTGCTCCCCGCGATCGGCGCCAACGTCTATGACATCCTGAAGAGCGACACGCTGGTCCTGACCCGCGCTGCCGTCGAAAAGCTGGAGGCGCGCTTCAATGGCTAAGAAGCAGAACGTGGTCGACAACCGTCATTATGACGTGATCGTCGCGCCGCACATCACCGAAAAGTCGACGCTCGTCTCCGAGCACAACGCGGTTGTGTTCAAGGTGGCCGGCGATGCGACCAAGCCCGAGATCAAGGCCGCCGTCGAGGCGCTGTTCAACGTCAAGGTGACCGGCGTGAACACGATCGTCCAGAAGGGCAAGACCAAGAAGTGGAAGGGCGCCCCCTACAAGCGCTCCGACATGAAGAAAGCGATCGTGACGCTCGCCGACGGCGACCAGATCGACGTGACGACGGGGATCTGAGGCGATGGCACTCAAGAATTATAATCCGACGACGCCGTCGCAGCGCGGGCTGGTCCTTATCGACCGCTCGGGGCTGTACAAGGGGCGTCCGGTCAAGTCTCTCACCGAGGGCAAGACCAAGACGGGTGGCCGCAACAACAAGGGTCACGTCACGTCGCGCGGCATCGCCGGCGGCCACAAGCAGCGCTATCGCATCGTCGATTTCAAGCGCCGCCTGTGGGACGTCGAGGGCACGGTCGAGCGGATCGAATATGATCCCAATCGCACTGCGTTCATCGCGCTGGTCAACTATGGCGAGATCGAGGGCAAGGCGCACGTCGCCTATATCATCGCGCCGCAGCGTCTGGCCGTTGGCGACAAGGTGATCGCGGGCAAGAAGACCGACGTGAAGCCGGGCAATGCCATGGAACTGGGTTCGGTCCCGGTCGGCACGATCGTCCACAATGTCGAGATGAAGCCCGGCAAGGGCGGCCAGATCTCGCGTTCGGCCGGCACCTATGTGCAGGTCGTGGGTCGTGACAAGGGCATGGTCATCGTCCGCCTCAATTCGGGCGAGCAGCGCTACATCCATGCGAACTGCATGGCGACGGTCGGTGCGGTGTCCAACCCGGACAACCAGAACACCAACCTGGGCAAGGCCGGTCGCAACCGTTGGCTGGGCATCCGCCCGCTGACCCGCGGCGTCGCCAAGAACCCGGTCGACCATCCGCACGGCGGCGGCGAAGGCCGTACCTCGGGCGGCCGCCATCCGGTCACCCCCTGGGGCAAGCCGACCAAGGGTGCGCGCACCCGCCACAACAAGGCGACGGACAAGATGATCATCCGTTCGCGTCACGCCAAGAAGAAGGGCTAACCGCTCATGGCTCGTTCCGTCTGGAAGGGTCCGTTCGTGGACCTCCATTTGCTGAAGAAGGCGCAGACCGCGCAGGAAACCAACGCGCGCGCGCCGATCAAGACCTGGTCGCGCCGCTCGACGATCCTGCCCGATTTCGTGGGCCTGACCTTCAGCGTCTACAACGGCCGCAAGTTCGTGCCGGTGTCGGTCAACGAAGACATGGTCGGCATGAAGCTCGGCGAGTTCGCGCCGACGCGCTTCTTCCCCGGCCACGCAGCCGACAAGAAGGGTAAGCGCTGATGTCGAAGCCCAAGGCACCCCGTCGCGTCGCCGATAACGAGGCTCTCTCGGTCGGCACGCAGATTCGCGGTTCGGCGCAGAAGCTCAATCTGGTTGCGGGCCTGATCCGCGGCAAGAAGGCCGGCGACGCGCTCAACATCCTCGCCTTCTCGAAGAAGGGCATGGCGGAGGAAGCACGCAAGGTCCTGGCCTCTGCGATTGCGAACGCCGAGAACAACCATAACCTCGACGTCGACGCACTCGTCGTCGCCGAGGCGTCGGTCGGCAAGTCGATCACGATGAAGCGTTTCGCGACTCGCGGCCGTGGCAAGTCCACCCGCATCCTGAAGCCGTTCAGCCGTCTTCGCATCGTCGTCCGCGAGCAGGAAGAAGCATAATGGGTCACAAGAGCAACGCGATCGGGCTTCGGCTGCAGATCAACCGCACCTGGGACAGCCGCTGGTTCGCCGAAGGCGCCGACTATGGCCGGCTCCTGCTGGAAGACCTCAAGATCCGCCAGTTCATCATCAAGACGCTGCCCCAGGCCGCGATCTCGAAGGTGGTGATCGAGCGTCCGGCCAAGCTGTGCCGCATCTCGATCTACGCTGCCCGCCCCGGTGTCATCATCGGCAAGAAGGGCACGGACATCGAGAAGCTGCGCAAGACGCTCGGCGCGATGACCTCGTCGGACGTGAGCCTGAACATCGTCGAAATCCGCAAGCCGGAAGTCGATGCCAAGCTCGTCGCCCAGGGCATTGCCGACCAGCTCGAGCGCCGCATCGCGTTCCGCCGCGCCATGAAGCGCGCGGTGCAGTCGGCGATGCGCCTTGGCGCAGAGGGTATCCGGATCAACTGCGGTGGCCGTCTTGGCGGCGCCGAGATCGCCCGGTCCGAATGGTATCGCGAAGGTCGCGTTCCGCTGCACACGCTGCGCGCGAACATCGATCATGCGACGGCTGAAGCGCACACCGCCTATGGCGTTTGCGGCGTGAAGGTCTGGATCTTCAAGGGCGAGATTCTCGGCCATGATCCGATGTCGCAGGACCGTCTCAACATGGAGGCTCAGACCTCCGGCGTGCGCCCGTCGCGCGACGACCGCCGCTAAGGACCAGACACCATGCTGCAACCAAAGAAATTTGCGCATCGCAAGCAGTTCAAGGGCCGCATCCATGGCGATGCCAAGGGCGGCACGACGCTGAACTTCGGGTCCTATGGCCTGAAGGCGATGGAGCCCGAGCGGCTCACCGCACGCCAGATCGAGGCGGCTCGCCGCGCGATCACGCGCCACATCAAGCGCCAGGGGCGTTTGTGGATCCGCATCTTCCCGGATCTGCCCGTCACCGGCAAGCCCGCCGAAGTCCGCATGGGCTCGGGCAAGGGTGCGCCGGAATATTGGGCAGCCCGGGTCAAGCCCGGCCGCATCCTGTTCGAACTGGACGGCGTTCCCGGCCCGCTCGCGGCAGAGGCGTTCAGCCGCGCTGCCATGAAGCTGCCGATCAAGGTCAAGGTCGTGGCCCGCCTCGGCGACACCTCGCACCTGGAGGGTTGATAGAATGACCAAGGCTACCGATTTTCGGGCGAAGACCGAGGACCAGCTCAGCGAAGACCTGGGCAACCTCAAGCGCGAAGCTTTCAACCTGCGTTTCCAGGCGGCGACCAGCCAGCTTGAGAAGCCGTCGCGGGTCAAGGAAGTCCGTCGCGACATCGCCCGCATCAAGACGCTGCAGAACGAGCGCTCGCGCTCGGCTGCGAAGTAAGGAACGAGACCATGCCGAAGCGCGTGCTGACCGGGAACATTGTCTCGGACAAGGGCGACAAGACGGTCGTCGTGCTCGTGGAGCGGAAGGTTAAGCACCCGCTCTACGGCAAGATCATCCGTCGCTCGAAGAAGTATCATGCCCATGACGAGGGCAACGAGTATAAGGCGGGCGAGACCGTGCGGATCGAAGAGACCGCACCGATCTCCAAGCTCAAGACGTGGAAGGTGATCGACCGGGTTAACACCCATGCGACCCCGACCACGGTCGACGCCGCCTAAAGGTCCGCCAGGACCGGATTTTAACTGGAACCACCGGGCAGGTCCCGGAAGGCCGAACGAGAAGGAACCGGATCGATGATCCAGATGCAGTCCAATCTCGACGTCGCTGACAATAGCGGCGCGAAGCGGGTGCAGTGCATCAAGGTGCTGGGCGGCTCTAAGCGTCGCGTGGCCGGCGTTGGCGACGTGATCGTCGTCAGCGTCAAGGAAGCACAGCCCCGCGGCAAGGTGAAGAAGGGTGACGTGCATCGCGCGGTCATCGTTCGCACCGCCAAGGACATCCGCCGCGCCGATGGCTCGGTGATTCGCTTCGACGGCAATGCCGCCGTGCTGGTCAACAAGAACGAGGAGCCGATCGGCACCCGTATCTTCGGGCCGGTTGTCCGCGAGCTGCGCTCGAAGGGCTATATGAAGATCATCTCGCTCGCGCCTGAGGTGCTGTGATGGCAACTGCCAAGATCAAGAAGGGCGACCAGGTCATCGTCCTGTCCGGCAAGGACAAGGGACGGACCGGCGAAGTCGTCAAGTCGCTGCCCAAGGACGGCAAGGTCGTCGTCTCGGGCCTGAACGTCGCGGTGCGCCACAAGAAGCCGACTCAGGGCAGCCCGCAGGGCGGTCTCGAGCGTTCGGAAGCGCCGATGCACGTCTCGAAGGTCGCGCACGTGACCGCCGATGGCAAGCCGACGCGCGTCCGCTTCGAAGAGCGTGACGGCAAGAAGGTTCGCGTCGCCGTCAAGACCGGGGAGGTCATCAATGGCTGATTCCTATACGCCGCGCATGCGGCAGATGTACGACGAGACCATCGTCAAGGCGATGACCGAGAAGTTCGGCTACAAGAACGTCATGGAAATCCCGCGGCTCGAGAAGATCGTGCTGAACATGGGCGTTGGCGAAGCCACCCAGGACAAGAAGCGCGTCGAACAGGCCGCTCAGGAAATGGAACTGATCGCGGGCCAGAAGCCCGTCGTCACCAAGGCGAAGAAGTCGATCGCACAGTTCAAGCTGCGCGAAGGCATGCCGATCGGCTGCAAGGTCACCCTGCGCCGGGAGCGGATGTACGAGTTCCTCGACCGTTTCATCACGATCGCGCTTCCCCGCGTTCGCGATTTCCGTGGGCTGAACCCGAAGTCCTTCGATGGTCGCGGCAATTATGCCTGCGGCATCAAGGAGCAGATCGTGTTCCCCGAGATCAACTATGACCGCATCGACAAGGTGCGCGGCATGGACGTGATCGTTACCACCACCGCTAAGACCGACGAAGAGGCTCGCGAGCTCCTCCGTCTCTTCGGCTTCCCGTTCCCGAAGGCGGACGGCGAGCAGAAGCAGGCCGCGTAAAAGAGAGAGAACTTAAGTCATGGCGAAACTGAGTTCGGTCAACAAGAACGAGCGTCGCAAGCTGCTGGTGAAGAAGTACGCCGGCAAGTACGCGAAGCTCAAGACGATCGCGAACGATGAGAGCTTGGATGAAACCGAGCGCCTGATCGCGCGGCTCAAGATGGCTGAGATCCCCCGCAACGGCAATCCGACCCGGATTCGCAATCGTTGCGAGCTGACCGGCCGCCCGCGCGGCTATTACCGCAAGTTCCGTCTCGCACGCGTCATGCTGCGCGATCTGGCCAACAAGGGCCTGATCCCCGGCGTCACGAAGTCGAGCTGGTAAGGACTACGAGATGGCTTTGACCGATCCCCTGGGTGATATGCTCACCCGCATCCGCAACGGCCAGCGCGCGCGCAAGGACTCCGTCCTCACGCCCGCTTCGAAGTTGCGTGCACGCGTTCTCGATGTCCTCCAGCGCGAAGGCTACATCCGTGGCTATAGCGAGGAGCAGATGGGCCCTGCCGCCGGCATCCGCATCGAGCTGAAATATTTCGAGGGCCAGCCGGCGATCAAGCACGTCGCGCGCATCTCGAAGCCGGGTCGCCGGGTGTACAGCGGTTCGCAGGAACTGCCGCGCGTCCGCAACGGCCTTGGTATCACGATCGTCTCGACGCCTCGCGGCGTTCTGTCCGACGCCGAAGCGCGCGAACAGAATGTCGGCGGCGAAGTGCTCGCGGAGGTCTTCTGATATGAGCCGCATTGGCAAAAAGCCCGTTGCGATTCCGAGCGGTGTCACCGCGACGATCGACGGCGGCGTGCTGAACGTGAAGGGCCCCAAGGGCGTCCTTTCGCTCACCATGCGCGAAGAGATCAGCTACACGCTGGAAGACGGCAGCATTTCGGTGCAGCCGGCCAACGGGACCAAGGCGGCGCGTGCCTTTTGGGGCATGCAGCGCACGATGGTGCAGAACCTGATCACCGGCGTGACCGACGGCTTTTCGAAGAAGCTGCTGATCACCGGCGTCGGCTATCGCGCGGCATCGCAGGGCAAGGTGCTCAAGCTCCAGCTCGGCTATTCGCACGACGTCAATTTCGACATCCCCGAGGGTATCGAGATCAAGACGCCCGATCAGACCACGGTCGAGATTTCGGGCATCGACAAGCAGAAGGTCGGCCAGGTGGCCGCAGAGATTCGTCGCTGGCGCAAGCCCGAGCCGTACAAGGGCAAGGGCATCAAGTACGACGGCGAATTCATCTTCCGTAAGGAAGGGAAGAAGAAGTGATCAGCACCAAGGGTCTTTCGCTTTTTGCAAAGCGTCGCCGTCGCAACCGCACTGCGCTTCGTGCGCGGGCTGGCGCCCGTCCGCGGCTTTCGATCCATCGCTCGGGCAAGCATATCTATGCCCAGGTGATCGACGATGCCCAGGGCAAGACGATCGCTTCGGCCTCGACGCTCGAAAAGGACGTGCGCGGCGTGACCGGCGCGAACATCGCGGCGGCACAGGAAGTCGGCAAGCGCGTGGCCGAAGCTGCCAAGGCAGCCGGCGTGACGCAGGTCGTCTTCGATCGCGGTGGCTTCCTCTATCACGGTCGCGTCAAGGCGCTGGCGGATGCCGCGCGTGAGAGCGGATTGGAGTTCTAAGAATGGCCGATGAAATCAACACGACCGACGCTCCGGTCGAGGCGCAGGACGCCGGCCAGGCGACCGAGCAGCAGAACCGCGGTCCGCGTGGCGGCCGTGGTCGTGGCGGCCCCGGCGGCGGTCAGAACCGTGGCGGTCGCGACAATCGCGGCGGCGGTCGCGACAATCGTGGCCGGGGTGGCCCGGGCAGCGACGATGGCGGCGAAGAGCTGATCGAGAAGCTGGTCCACATCAACCGCGTTTCGAAGACGGTTAAGGGCGGCAAGCGCTTCGGCTTCGCGGCGCTGGTCGTCGTGGGCGACGGCAAGGGCCGTGTCGGCTTCGGCCATGGCAAGGCACGCGAAGTGCCGGAAGCCATTTCGAAGGCGACGGCTGCTGCCAAGAAGGCAATGGTCCGCGTTCCGCTCAAGGAAGGCCGCACGCTGCATCATGACGGCAACGGGCATTTCGGTGCCGGTCGCGTCACGCTCCGCTCGGCGCCGCAGGGCACCGGGATCATCGCGGGTGGCCCGATGCGCGCCATCTTCGAATCGCTGGGTGTGGCGGACGTCGTGACCAAGTCGGTCGGCACGTCCAACCCCTACAACATGATCCGCGCCACCTTCGAAGCGCTGAACGAACAGACTTCGCCGAAGTCGGTCGCACAGCGTCGTGGCAAGAAGATCGCCGACCTGCTCGGCCGCGGTGGTTCGCAGACCGCCGAGGCGGATGCAGCCGCGGTTGTGGAGTAATCGACATGGCGAAGATCAAGATCCAGCAGATCGGCTCGCCGATCCGCCGCACCAAGGATCAGCGCGCAACGCTGATCGGGCTCGGCCTGAACAAGATGCACAAGGTCTCGGAGCTGGAAGACAGCCCCGAAGTCCGCGGCATGATCCGCAAGCTGCCGCACATGGTGAAGGTGCTCGAGGGCTGAGGCCTTTGGACGCTTGAACGGGCGAAATTGGAAGAGGGCGGTGGGTGACCACCGCCTTTTTTCGTTTTTGAGCTAGTTTCGTCGGCGGGAGGTAAGTTTGGGCGGGCTGTCACGTAGTGGCGGGGTCAGTAGTCGGGGCTACGTCCGACCTGCTTTCCGCTTGAGGACGCCCGTCCCCGGCTCGAAACTGGTTCAGGCGTCGACGATTGTTAACTTGAATGATTTTGCATCAAGTCTGGCTCGCCTGATCGCGATAGCGTGTTGTCCATCTGAGGCCATTTGCCGTAATGCCGCTTCATCGTCACGCGATATGTTGGCGCCGAGAATTATCGCTGTGAGACACTCCGGAGGGAACTCGATCGCTCCAATTCCTTGCATGCGAGCGATCCGCCATTCACGTTCGTGTCGCCAAAAACTCGCCTTTTGAAGCAATAATCGTTCCATTAGATCTGATCGGTCGGGATCAAATAGGCGAAAAACGGGGCGCTCATCCGCGTATTTTACTCGATTTGCAAGCATGAATGGCTCTTTATTGGTGGTAAACTCCAGGCAGTAACCTTGATGGCTGTCCGCATAGTAGCCCCACATCAACATGTCATCCGCTCGCTCAGCGAGGCTCACCACACCCGTTCTTGCGAGGACGTCACGCCAGGCATCCTGCGCTCCAGCATCTGCATTTGGGACTCCTTGCCTGAAGCTGACACGTAACCCCTGTTCAATTTGCTGGACCATTCGGCGCCGCTTGTGCCTTGGAGCGGGTGCGAAGTGCCGCATGCCGTAGCGCTTCACCCATTGGCGTTTCTCACGTTCGCTTCCGGAGAGATCAACGAACGGAAAGCAATCGAAAGGATCGTTAAAGGCGAGAGGCGACGCCGCCCAGAGTCGGGAACCAACGATGATGTCGCGATCGCGCTCAAGTTGGGGGCGAAAAGGTGTCCTGTATTTATAGAGGCTCGCCGGAGGGAGTTCGCGAACTGTCTCTGAGTACCCTTTCATTAGGGCATCGCTAATATCTACGCCACATGCGCGCAAGTCTATAGGGGGTGAGCACGGTGTACCTGAAGCCTGTCGGTCCGCAGAAGCCGATTTGGGACGCCAAACAAGAGTCGACAATCCCCCCGCTCGCCGCTATGGCCCGCCGCTTCCTATCAACGCGCGAACATAGCGAAAGCGAGTGCACATCATGAAGCTGAACGAACTCAACGACAACCAGGGCGCCCGCCACCGCCGCATGCGCGTCGGACGCGGCATCGGCTCGGGCAAGGGCAAGACCGCAGGCCGCGGCGTCAAGGGTCAGAACAGCCGCGAGGGTGTGTCGATCAACGGCTTCGAGGGCGGTCAGATGCCGCTCCACATGCGTATCCCGAAGCGCGGCTTCAACAACATCTTCGCCAAGGATTATGCCGAAGTGAACCTCGGCGCGATCCAGAAGGCGATCGACGCGGGCACGCTCGATGCCTCGGCAGCGCTCGACCAGGCGGCGCTCAACGCGGCGGGCCTGACCCGTGGCGGCAAGGACGGCGTCCGCCTCCTCGCCAAGGGTGCGATCACCTCGGCGATCACGATCACCGTCGCCGGTGCGTCGAAGACCGCCAAGGAAGCCGTCGAAAAGGCTGGCGGCACCGTGACCATCCCCGAACTGGTCGCCGCGCGCGACAAGCACAAGGCGAAGCATCGTGTCGCCCAGAATGCGCGCAAGGCCGACAAGGCCGAGAAGGTTGCAGCCGCAAAGGGCTGAATTTCCGTTGGGGCTTAGACAAGCCCGCGGATGTACCTATATGGGCGGCGGGGGCTAGGGATAGGTCCCGCCGCCTTTTCAATTTCGGGACAGGGTAATCGATGGCTAGCGCAGCCGACCAACTCGCCTCCAGCATCAGCCTTGCGAAATTTTCCAAGGCCACCGAACTCAAGAAGCGCCTGTGGTTTACGCTCGGGGCGCTGATCGTGTTCCGTCTGCTCAGCTACGTTCCGCTTCCCGGTGTCGATCCGACCCAGCTGAACCTGCTCGCGCAGCAGACGCAGGGCGGGGTGCTCGATTTCTTCAACAATTTCACCGGCGGCGCGCTCCAGCGCATGTCGATCGTCGCGCTGGGTGTGATGCCCTACATCACCGCATCGATCGTGGTGCAGCTCGCGACCTCGCTCAGCCCGACGCTCAACGCCATCAAGAAGGAAGGCGAGAGCGGTCGCAAGCGGCTGAACCAATATACCCGCTACGGCACCGTCGGCCTCACGGCGATCCAGGGCTATTTCATCGCGGTCGGGCTCGAGGCGTTCGGCGCCTCGGAGGGGCTTCAGGCGGTGATCGAGCCGGGGCTGTTGTTCCGCGTCGGCGCGGTGATCAGCCTGGTCGGCGGCACGCTGTTCCTGATGTGGATCGGCGAGCAGATCACCAGCCGCGGCATCGGCAACGGCATTTCGCTGATCATCATGGCCGGCATCGTCGCGCGCCTGCCCACCACGCTCGTCCAGCTGTTCGAGAGCGGCCGTACCGGCACGATCGACCCGCTGCGCCTCGTGCTCATCCTGGTCGGCATCGCCGCGCTAGTGCTGTTCATCTGCTTCATGGAGCGCGCCCAGCGCCGCATCCTGATCCAATATCCCAAGCGCCAGACCGCGCGCGGGGTGCAGGCCGAGCGCAGCCATCTGCCGCTCAAGCTCAACACCGCCGGCGTGATCCCGCCGATCTTCGCGTCGTCGCTGCTGCTGCTGCCGCTGACGATCACCCAGTTCGCGGGCGCCGCGACCTCGGGCGAGAGCTGGTGGGGCGATCTCGTGATCAACCTCAACACCTGGCTGCGCCACGGCTCGCCGCTCTACATGGCGCTGTACGGGCTCGGGATCATTTTCTTCTCGTTCTTCTACACCGCGATCGTCTTCAATCCCGAGGAGACCGCGGACAATCTGAAGCGCTATGGCGGGTTCATCCCCGGCATCCGCCCGGGCAAGAACACCGAGAATTATTTCGATTATGTGCTGACCCGCATCACCGTGGTGGGCGCCGCGTATCTCACGATCATCTGCCTGGTGCCCGAATATCTGATATTGTCGATGGGCGTTCCGTTCCTGATGGGCGGCACTAGCCTTCTGATCGTGGTGAACGTAACGATGGACACGGTGACGCAGATTCAGTCGCATTTGCTGGCACACCAGTATGGCGACCTGATCAAGAAGGCCAAGCTGAAGGGGCGCATGCGCTAACGGCGCAGCGCTGAATGGGGAGTGCGAGTGAACATCATCCTGTTGGGCCCACCGGGCGCTGGTAAGGGCACCCAGGCGAGCCGGCTCGAGGCGGAGCGGGGCATGGTCCAGCTCTCGACGGGCGACATGCTGCGCGCGGCGGTGAAGGCGGGGACGCCCACCGGCGTCAAGGCCAAGGCCGTGATGGAAGCGGGGGCGCTGGTTTCGGACGAGATCGTGTCGGGCATCATCGGCGAACGGCTCGACATGCCGGATACCGAGAAGGGCGCGATCTTCGACGGCTATCCGCGCACCGCGCCGCAGGCCGAGTCGCTCGACTCGCTGCTGGCCGAGCGCGGGCGCAAGCTCGATTATGTGATCGAGCTGGTCGTCGACGAGGACGCGCTGGTCGACCGGATCACCGGGCGCTTCACCTGCGCCAAATGCGGTGCGGGCTATCATGATCGCTACAAGCTGCCGCAGGTCGCCGGCACCTGCGATGTGTGCGGCAGCCAGGAGTTCAAGCGCCGCCCCGACGATAATGCGGAGACGGTGCGGACGCGGATGGCCGAATATCGCGCCAAGACCGCGCCGATTCTGCCGCTGTACGAAGTCCGCGGGCTCGTCCGGCGCGTGGACGGCATGGCCGATATGGACGTGGTCGGCGCAGAGATCGCCGCGATCCTCGACGGCACCGACTGACACCGCCGCCTTGGCGCGCATTTGACGCCCTCCCGGCCCGTGCCGGGAGGGCGTCTGCGTTTCGGGGCCGGCGCCCCCCGCATGAAAAACTCTTCATCTTCGCGTCACCACATCGCGCAGCGGCGGGGCCTAGAAGCGCATCAGGACTGGCGGCGTCGCCGGCCCGTTTCTTCGCTGAAGGCCCGGCCGATGACGCTTCCCCAGATCCGACCCCCGGTCCCCACCGCCGCGACGCCCTGCGCGGCGGGGGCCAGGGCATAACCCCCGTTGGGCCGAGGCTTTCCTGCATCGGTGTCGGCCCAGGGCCGGCGGGAAGTCCCCCCTTCCCGCCGGCCCCCCTGCGTCCTAGGCTTCACCCCGGAATGACTCGCAAGATCCTCATCGTCGAAGACGACGCGGCGACCGCCGCCTATCTGGCCAAGGGGCTGGGGGAGGCGGGCTTCTCGGTGCAGGAGAGCGCCGACGGGCGCGACGGGCTGTTCCTCGCGTCAGAGGGGATATTCGACGCGCTGATCGTCGATCGGATGCTCCCCGGGCTCGACGGGCTCGCGATGCTGGGCGCGTTGCGCGCCGCCAATATCCGCACGCCGGCGCTGATCCTCTCGGCGCTCGGCACCGTCGATGATCGCGTCAAGGGGCTGCGCGCCGGCGCCGATGATTATCTCACCAAGCCCTTTTCCTTCGCCGAGCTGCTCGCCCGAGTCGAGGCGCTGTTGCGCCGCGCGGAGGGCAATGCCGCCGAAGTCCAGACGACGCGCCTCACCGTCGGCGACCTCGAGATCGACTTGCTCGCGCGCAGCGTCACGCGCCAGGGCCGCGCGATCCTGCTCGGCGCGCGCGAATTCAACCTGCTCGAATTCCTCGCGCGGCATGCGGGGCAGGTCGTCACGCGCACGATGATGCTCGAAAAGATCTGGAACTATCATTTCGATCCGGGTTCGAACGTCGTCGACGTCCATATCGGCCGCCTGCGCCGCAAGCTGGAGGAGGGGTTCGCGTCGCCGATCCTCCACACCGTGCGCGGCGCCGGCTATCGGCTCGCGCTCGATACGTGACGCGGCTTTCGATTACCGCGCGGCTCGCGCTGCTCGCGGTGGGGCTGTCGCTGGTGTCGAGCCTGACGCTGGCGGGGTTCGTCTGGCACCAGACGCATGACGACGCGATCGGCGTGCTGCGCCGGGATACGATCGAGCAATCGGATACGCTCGCCGCGCTCTGGCGCTCGGGCGGGTCGCGCGCGCTGGAACAGGCCATCGCCAACGCGCAGCAGCCCGGCGACGAGTCGCTGGTGATGACGGTGGTCGATGCGCGCGGCCGCCGTCTGTTCGGTACGGCGCCGGACCAGCTCGCCTTCGCCCCCGCCGCCGAACGCTTCCGGATCGGCGCGCTGGCCCGTGGGGCGGGGTGGGATGGGCAGGAGGCCGGGTTCGCGGTGCGCCCGCTGGGGCGTGATTGGCTGGTCAACGGGCGGCTGCTCGACGATTGGGAGCGTGCCCAGCGCACGCTCGAGCACGCGCTGCTGCTCGCGGTGCTGTTGTCGCTGGTGCTCGGTGCGGCGGGCGGGCTGGTGCTGACGCGCTATGTCAGTCGCCGGCTGAACCGGATTGCGGGTGCCGTCGATGCCGTCGCGGCGGGCGACCTGACCCGGCGGGTCGGCGCGGTGGCGGGCGGCGGCGATGCGTTCGATCGCCTCGCGGGGCGTATCGACCAGATGCTCGACCGGATCGATTCGCTGATGGCCGAGCTGCGCATCGTCACCGATTCGATCGCGCATGATTTGCGCTCGCCGATCGCGCGGCTGCGCGCCCGCGCCGATGCCGCGCTGACCGCCGCCGAGCCGGCCCAGCGCGACTCGGCGCTGGCCGGGCTGATCGTCGAGACCGATCTGGTGATGCGGATGCTCGCGGTGCTGCTCGAGATCAGCCGGTCGCAGGCGATGACCCGCGACACGCTCCAGCCCTTTTCCCCCGCCGAGCTGATCGACGAGATCGCCGAGCTGTACGCGCCGGTGGTGGAGGAGGCGGGCCTCGCTTTCGTCCTCACGCTCCCGCCGCTCCCCCCGCCGCCCTTGCCGATGCACCGCGAGCTGTTGTCGCAGGCGCTGGCGAACCTGATCGACAATGCGCTGCGCCATGCCGGTAGCGGGGGCGAGATTGCGCTGTCGCTCGTCACCGCGCCGGGCGAGGTGCGTATAGCGCTGGCCGATCGCGGGCCGGGCATTGCCCCCGCCGATCATGCCCAGGCGCTCAGCCGGTTCGGGCGGCTCGACCGGGCGCGCAGCCTGCCCGGCGCAGGGCTGGGGCTCGCGCTGGTCGAGGCGGTGGCGCGGCTGCACGGCGGGCGGCTGTTGCTGTCGGACAATGCGCCGGGGCTGGTCGCGACGATCGTCCTGCCGTCGGCGTGAGCGGGGCTGCGCCGATCCGGCGTGCGGCAGCGCCGCTCCGCCCCATGCCGACATGCGCCAGCTTGGCGCGGCCTCCAGGATGGTGTATGTATCCGTTCCCGGCGAAATTGCCCCCGCGGCGCTTGACTCTGCGCGCGGGGCTGCATATGTCGCGCTTCTTCCGAACCAACGGTCGTAACGGCGGCGCTCATGCGCACGTCGGGTCGCCGCATTTCGGAATCAACGCGAAGAGATGGGGCGCGCTGCCATGCGGTGCCTCGTGGAGCTGGGAGAAACAATTACATGGCACGTATCGCGGGTGTAAACATCCCGACTAACAAGCGCGTCGTCATCGCGCTTCAGTATATCCACGGCATTGGCGCGGCCAAGGCCAAGGAAATCACCGCCAAGCTGGAAATCGCGCCCGAGCGCCGCGTCCAGGACCTGAGCGATCAGGAAGTGCTGCAGATTCGCGAAGCGATCGATGCGTCGTACACGGTCGAGGGCGATCTTCGCCGCCAGACCTCGATGAACATCAAGCGTCTGATGGATCTCGCCTGCTATCGTGGCCTGCGCCACCGTAAGGGCCTGCCCGTCCGTGGCCAGCGCACGCATACCAATGCGCGCACCCGCAAGGGCAAGGCCAAGCCTATCGCCGGCAAGAAGAAGTAAGGGGGCGCTGACCAATGGCACGTGAACCGCAGCGCATTCGCCGTCGCGAACGCAAGAACATCACCGCAGGCGTCGCCCATGTGAACGCCAGCTTCAACAACACCATGATCACGATCACCGATGCCCAGGGCAACGCGATTTCGTGGTCGTCGGCCGGCATGATGGGCTTCAAGGGCTCGCGCAAGTCGACGCCCTATGCAGCGCAGGTCGCTGCCGAGGATGCGGGCCGCAAGGCTGCCGAGCACGGCGTCCGCACCCTCGAAGTCGAAGTCAAGGGTCCCGGTTCGGGCCGCGAATCGGCGCTTCGCGCGCTGCAGGCGGTCGGGTTCCAGATCACGTCGATCCGCGACGTGACCTCGATCCCCCATAACGGCGTTCGCCCGTCCAAGCGTCGCCGCGTCTGATTTTACCTATCGGTCCGGTTGCGCCCCTGTGGAAGCAGGGGTGCGGCCGGACTGGCTATATCGGCAGGATAGCCCCCCTCCTGCCCAACTCAGGGGAAGCCCGTGTCCGTCAACGCTAAGAATTGGCAGGAACTCAAGAAGCCCAACGGCCTCGAGAAGAAGCCCGGCGGCGATCCCAAGCGCAAGTCGACCTTCGTTGCAGAGCCGCTGGAGCGCGGTTTCGGCCTGACGCTCGGCAACGCGCTGCGCCGCGTGCTGTTGTCGTCGCTCCAGGGTGCCGCCGTGACCTCGATCAAGATCGAGAATGTGCTGCACGAATTCTCGTCGCTCGCCGGCGTGCGCGAGGACGTGACCGATATCGTCCTCAACGTGAAGCAGATCGCGATCCGCATGCAGGGCGAAGGCCCGAAGCGGCTCCAGCTTTCGGCAACCGGCCCGACGGAAGTCAAGGCCGGCGACATCGCCGTCTCGGGCGACATCGAAGTGATGAACCCCGAACTGGTCCTCTGCCACCTCGACGATGGCGCGACGCTCAACATGGAGCTGACCGCCGACACCGGTAAGGGCTATGTCCCCGCCGCGTCGAACCGTCCGGCGGATGCCCCGATCGGCCTGATCCCGGTCGATGCGCTGTACAGCCCGGTCCGCCAGGTGTCGTACAAGGTCGAGAATACCCGCGTCGGCCAGGAACTGGATTACGACAAGCTCACGCTGAGCCTCGAGACCGACGGCACGATCACGCCCGAGGACGCGCTCGCTTATGCCGCGCGCATCCTGCAGGACCAGCTGGCCCTGTTCGTCCACTTCGACGACAGCGCGATGACCCGTGCGGCTCCGGTCGGCATGGCTGCTCCGGCGGCTCCGTCGGACGGCGGCGCCGTGGGCGATACCGCGCAGATCAACCGTTACCTTCTCAAGAAGGTCGACGAGCTGGAGCTGTCGGTGCGTTCGGCCAATTGCCTCAAGAACGACAACATCATCTATATCGGCGACCTGGTCCAGAAGACCGAAGCCGAGATGCTGCGCACGCCGAACTTCGGCCGCAAGTCGCTCAACGAGATCAAGGAAGTCCTCTCGTCGATGGGTCTGCGCCTCGGCATGGAAATCCCGGGCTGGCCGCCCGAGAACATCGAAGAGATGGCGAAGAAGCTCGAACAGGAAATCATGGGCTGATCGGACTGCCGTCACCCCGGCGAAAGCCGGGGCCTCAGGCGGCAAGGGTCGAACCATGGCGAAGCAGGGCCTCAAAACCCTAAACTTCGTAAACTTAGTACCGGGTTTTGGGCGGTGGCCCGTTTCGCACCGCCTGGTCTGGGGTTCCGTCAAACGGCCCCTTAACGAACGAAGGATGTTATCATGCGCCATCGCGTAGGCGGCCGTAAGCTTCAGCGGACCTCGGCCCACCGCCTTGCCCTGTTCCGCAACATGAGCGCCGCGCTCATCAAGCACGAGCAGATCACCACGACCGTCGCCAAGGCGAAGGAGCTGCGTCCCTATGTGGAGAAGCTCATCACGCTGGCGAAGAAGGGTGGCCTGTCCAACCGCCGCCTGGCGCACGCCCGCCTGCTCGACGACGCCCAGCTGGTGAAGCTGTTCGACGTTCTGGCGGCGCGCTATGCCGATCGCAACGGCGGCTATACCCGCATCATCAAGGCCGGCATCCGCAAGTCGGACGCCTCGCCGATGGCGATCATCGAGTTCGTCGACCGCGACGTCTCGGCCAAGGGCCAGGATTCGGGTCCGGTCTATAACGACGACGATTTCGCCGACGCGGCCTGATCGATCGGTCCCTCGGGACAGGAAAAGGGCGGTCGCACCACGGTGCGGCCGCCCTTTTCGTTTGGCCCGCCGCTCCCTAAGCTCGGCGGCCAACCGGAGTTCGCTTTTCCATGCGCCGTGCCTTGATCCTGGCGGTCCTGCTCGCCACCTCCGCCCATTCCCAGACCCAGACGGACACCCCTTCACCGATGACCAAGCCCGCCTATCCCGAAACGCGCCGCGTCGATGTGGTCGAGGAGCAATTCGGCGTGAAGGTCGCCGATCCGTATCGCTGGCTGGAAAACGACGTCCGCAACGACTCCGAAGTCGCGGCGTGGGTGGCGGCGGAGAATAGGGTCACCGACGCCTATCTCGCGACGCTGCCGGGCCGCGCGGCGTTCCGCGCCCGGATCAAGCAGCTCTTCGATTATGAGCGTTTCGGCGTGCCGCAGAAAAAGGGCGGCGCCTATTTCTACATGCACAATTCGGGGCTCCAGAACCAGGCGGTACTGTTCGTCCGCGACAGCGCCGAGGGGCAGGGCCGCGTGCTGATCGATCCCAATGGCTGGTCGGCGGACGGCGCGACCGCGCTGTCCGAATGGGCGCCGTCGGAGGATGGCCGCTACCTGCTCTACGCCATCCAGGACGGCGGCACCGACTGGCGCACCGCGAAGCTGCTCGACGTCGCGACCGGCAAGGACACCGGCGACACCGTCCACGGCATGAAATTCGCGCTGAGCGCCGCTTGGGCGAAGGACGGCAGCGGCTTCTTCTACGCGCGCTATCCCGATGTCGCCGCGGACGCGAAATATCAGGCGCTCAACGAGAACCACAAAATCTATTTCCACCGGATCGGCACGGCGGAGAGCGCTGACCGCCTCGTCTACGAAACCCCCGCCGAGCCCAAGCGCAGCCATTATCCGCAGGTCACCGATGATGGCCGCTGGCTGGTCATCACCACCAGCGAGGGCACCGACGATCGCTACCAGATCACGCTGATCGACCTCCACGACCCCAAATGGACGCCGCGCACGCTGATCGCCGGGCTGGAGAATAGCTGGAGCCTGGCGGGCAATCAGGGCACCAAATTCTACTGGACGACCAACAAGGGCGCGCCCCGGGTGAAGGTCGTGACGATGGACGTCGCCGCGCCGAACCCCCAGCCGCACGAGCTGATCGCCGAGGATGCCGCCACGCTGGAGGGCGCCGGGATCATCGGCGGTGCGCTGATCGCCAGCTATCTGGTCGATGCCCGCACCGAAATCCGCCGCTTCGCGCTCGACGGCACGCCGCTGGGCGCGCTGCCCTTGCCGGGGATCGGCACCGCATCGGGCTTTGGCGGCGATCCCGACGATCCCGAGACCTTCTTCGCTTATACCAGCTTCAACGAACCGACGACGATCTATCGCTACAATGTCGCGACCGGCGAGACGACGCCCTGGGCGCGCCCCAAGCTGTTGTTCGATCCGGCGGGGTTCGCCGTCGAGCAGCGTTTCTATGCCTCGAAGGACGGGACGCGCGTGCCGATGTTCGTCGTCCGCAAGAAGGGGACGAGCGGCCCTGCGCCGACCTTGCTCTATGCCTATGGCGGGTTCGGCATTTCGCTCACCCCAGGCTTTTCGGCGTCGCGGCTTGCGTGGATCGAACAGGGCGGGGTGCTCGCGGTGGCGAACATCCGCGGCGGTGGCGAATATGGCAAGGCGTGGCACGACGGCGGGCGCCTGGCGAACAAGCAGAACAGCTTCGACGATTTCATCGCGGCGGGCGAGTATCTGATCGCTGACGGGATCACCGGCAAGGGCCAGCTCGCGATCCAGGGCGGATCGAATGGCGGGCTGCTGATCGGCGCGGTGGTCAACCAGCGCCCGGAGCTGTTCGCGGCGGCGCTGCCTGCGGTGGGCGTGATGGACATGCTGCGCTTCGATCGCTGGACCGCGGGGCGCTATTGGGTCGATGACTATGGCAAGCCATCGGAAGAGGCTGATTTCCGGCGGCTCTATGCCTATTCGCCCTATCACAATGTCCGCTCCGGCGTGGCCTATCCGGCGATCCTGGCGAGCACCGCGGACACCGACGATCGCGTCGTTCCCGGCCACACCTTCAAATACACCGCCGCGATCCAGGCGGCGGAGATTGGCGACAAGCCGCATCTGGTGCGGATTGAGACCCGCGCCGGCCATGGTTCGGGCAAGCCGACCGACAAGATCATCGAAGAAGCCGCCGACCTCTGGGCCTTTGCCGCGAAGTGGACCGGGCTGGAGGTGAAGCAACGCTGACGATCAGGTTCAGCCGCGCGACAGGCTGCGCCTCCTAAAACTCGTTTCGCTAGGGTAATGGGAGGAACTCGAATGCACTTTCTAAACAGGATCGGCGGTGGCGCGGCGATGCTCGCGTCGCTGGCACTCGCAATGCCGGCACAGGCGCAGGATCATGGCCGTGGCGGTCATGGCCCCGATCGCGGCCATCATGGCGGTCGCCACCATCGGGACAAGGACGCCGATACCGGCGGGCTGATCCTGGGGGCGCTGGTGGTCGGCGGGCTCGTCGCACTTGTGTCGGGCGAGAAGAAGCGCCGCGAGCGCCAGGCGATGTATCACGCCGATTATGTCGCCCCGGTCGATGGCCGCGACGCCGCGCCCGCCTATCCGCCCGGCTCGCCCGTCGCCGACATCCCCGCGCCCAACGCCGCCGAATATGACGGTCTGTACGACGAGGAAGCCGCGCAGGACCGCTGCGCCGTCGCCGCCGAGAGCCAGGCGCAGAACTATGCCCGGCTGGCGCGGGTGACGGGGATCAGCGAGCATCGCTGGAACGGCAAGAGCTGGGTCGTGAAGGGCAAGGTCGAGCTGGCCGACAGCTATGCCGACACCGCCCGCCCGACCTACGCCTTCCGCTGCGCGCTGAAGGCTGGGAGCGAGCCGGTCGTGACGATTGCGGGCCTTGGCCCCGACGCATGATCTTTACAGCGATGGGCGGGCTAACTATCGCCCGCCCATGACGGCTGAGCACAACGAATCCATCCTGATCATCGACTTTGGCAGCCAGGTGACCCAGCTCATCGCGCGCCGCGTCCGCGAAGCGGGCGTTTATAGCGAGATCGCCCCCTTCACCACTGCCGCAGAGGCCTTTGAGCGGATGAAGCCCAAGGGCATCATCCTGTCGGGCTCACCCGCCTCGGTGCTGGAAGAAGGGTCGCCGCGCGTGCCCCAGGCGATTTTCGACTCGGGGCTTCCGATTCTCGGCATCTGCTATGGCCAGCAGGTGATGATGCACCAGCTGGGCGGCACCGTGCAGCTTGGCGACTCGGGCGAGTTCGGGCTCGCCTTTATCGATATCCAGGACCGTTGCGTGCTGTTCGACGGCCTCTGGCAGCCGGGCGACAGCCACCAGGTGTGGATGAGCCATGGCGACAAGGTGACGGAGCTTGCCCCCGGCTTCCGCCCCGTCGCGGTCAGCCCCGGCTCGCCCTTCGCGGTCGTCGCGGACGACGCGCGCCGCTATTACGCCACCCAGTTCCACATGGAGGTGGTTCACACCCCTGACGGTGCGAAGCTGCTCGCCAATTTCGTCCGCCATGTCTGCGGGCTCCACGGCGACTGGACGATGGCCGAATTCCGCGCCGCCAAGGTCGCCGAGATCCGCAGGCAGGTCGGCACGGGCCGCGTGATCTGCGGCCTGTCGGGCGGTGTCGACAGCGCGGTGGCGGCGGTGCTGATCCATGAGGCGATCGGCGACCAGCTGACCTGCGTGTTCGTCGATCACGGCCTGATGCGCAGCGGCGAGGCCGATCAGGTCGTCAGCCTGTTCCGCAACAGCTACAACATCCCGCTCGTCCATGTGAACGCCGAGGCGATGTTCCTCGAAGGGCTGGCGGGCGTCACCGACCCGGAGAAGAAGCGCAAGTTCATCGGCGGCGCGTTCATCGACCTGTTCGAGGCCGAGGCGAAGAAGATCGGCGGCGCCGAGTTCCTGGCGCAGGGCACGCTCTACCCCGACGTGATCGAGAGCGTCAGCTTCACCGGCGGCCCCTCGGTGACGATCAAGAGCCACCACAATGTCGGCGGCCTGCCCGAGCGGATGAACATGAAGCTCGTCGAACCGCTGCGCGAGCTGTTCAAGGACGAGGTCCGCGTGCTGGGCCGCGAGCTGGGGCTGCCCGAGGCGTTCGTCGGCCGCCATCCGTTCCCCGGACCCGGCCTCGCGATCCGCATCCCCGGCGAAGTGACCAAGGAACGCTGCGACATATTGCGCAAGGCCGACGCGATCTACCTCGAGGAAATCCGCGCGGCCGGCCTGTACGACACGATTTGGCAGGCATTCGCGGTGTTGCTGCCGGTGCGCAGCGTCGGCGTGATGGGCGATGGCCGCACCTATGATTCGGTCCTCGCGCTCCGCGCCGTGACCTCGACGGATGGGATGACCGCAGTGGCGTTCCAGTTCCCCGGCGACTTCCTGCCGCGCGTGGCGACCCGCCTGGTCAACGAAGTCCGCGGGATCAACCGCGTGACCTATGACTATACGAGCAAGCCGCCCGGCACGATCGAGTGGGAATGATTCGGGCCCCTCAGCGGACGCCAGAACTACGCCATTATGCGGCGTAAATGACTGATAAAAAATAGTTTATTCTCACTGACTGTCATATCCCGCGAGCGACCTTGGCTTCGGCTTTGGCGCGCTCCGCTGCGCTGGGTGCAAGGATCTCCGTCATCGGCTCAGGCTTGCTATTGCGATGCACTCGCATTATCAGCCGCCGCGACGAAAGGGGTCGAGAATGAAACTACTTAAAGCACTGCTATTGTCGGTAACCGCGCTCGCGGGCGCGCCTGCCTTCGCCCAGACGGCGGACCAAGACTCGGAAATCGTCGTGAGCGGCCAGATCCGCAGCGGCGGCGCGACGACCAAGACCGATACGCCCGCAGTGGAAGTGCCGCAGCCGGTCACCATCATCCCCGCCGCGCTGTACGAGGCGCAGGGCGCTCTCTCCATCTCGGACACGCTCAACTATGTCGCCGGCGTCCAGTCCAATCCCTATGGCCCCGACAGCCGCGTCGACAGCGCGACGATCCGCGGGCTCGATGCGCTCCAGTTCCGCGACGGAATGCGCGACATCTTCAGCTATTATGCCAGCATCCGCGCCGATCCGTATAATTTCGACAGCGTCCAGGTGTTGCGCGGTCCGTCGTCGATGCTGTTCGGCCAGGGGTCGCTGGGCGGACTGGTCAACATGAACTCGAAGCTGCCGTCGAGCGTGGCGGGCGGCGAAGTGGCGGTGCGCTATGGCTCGTTCGAGCGCAAGGAAGTGATGGCCGATCTCACCGGGCCGATCACCGACGGGCTGGCGGCGCGGATCGTTGCGCGCGTCCGCGATTCGGGCACGCAGACCGACTATGTCCCCGACGATCGCGTGATGATCTCGCCCTCGCTCACCTGGTCGCTCAGCGCGGATACGTCGCTGACCCTGCTGGGGCTGTATCAGGAGGACGATGGCGGCTCGACGTCGCAGTTCCTGCCGCTGGTCGGCACGATCCTGCCCAATCCGAACGGCAAGCTCGCCAGCGATACCTTTATCGGCAAGCCCGGCTGGGACCGGTATGACGGCCGCCTGCTCCAGGGCACTGCATTGCTCACCCACCGTTTCAGCGATGCCGCGAAAATCAGCGTGAAGGCGCGCTATATCGACAGCGACCTGACCTATTTCACGCACTATCCGAACAGCTATTCGAACCCGTCCAATCCCTATCTGGATGCCGAACAGCGTACGATAGGGCTGTATTCGTCGGGCAGCGTTGCGCAGATGGAGATTTTCTCGACCGACAACACTGTCCAGCTCAGCTTCGATACCGGCGCATCGATCGAACATGTCCTGCTCGCGGGCGTCGATTATAGCTGGAACCGAGTCCGCAAGACCGAAGCCTATGGCTATGAGGTCATCGATATCTACAATATCGATTACTCAGCGATTTCGGATCATGGCGGCGGGCTCCCGGCGGGGGCGGCGCCCACGACCGATGTCGAGCAGACGCAGCTCGGCGTTTATGTGCAGGACCAGATCAGGCTGTGGGACCGGGTGTCGGTCGTGCTCGGCGCGCGGCGCGATCGGGTGACGAGCAACAGTTTCGGCGCCGACCGCGTGGCGCAGACCGCGACGACGTTCCGCGCCGGGGTGATCGGCGAGATTGTGTCGGGCGTGTCGCCCTTTTTCAGCTATACCGAGAGCTTCGAGCCGATCGCGGGATCGGCCAGCAACGGCAAGCCCTATGTGCCCAAGCAGGGCAACCAATATGAGGCGGGTATCAAGTACCAGCCGAACGCGGCGAGCATGATCACGCTGACCGGCTATCGCATCAAGGAGACCAATCGCCCGATTTCCGACAACAGCACGGTTGATCCGTTCGACCAGATCCAGGCGGGCTCGCTGACGTCGAAGGGCGTCGAAGTCGAGGCGCGGACGGTGTTGCCGGGCCAGCTCCAGGTGATCGCGAACTACAGCTATAACGAGGCGGAGATCGACGGCAGCAACGAGCAGCTCGAAAACGTCCCCAAGCACAATGCCTCGCTATGGGCCGCACGGCGGTTCACGCTGACCGACGCGGTGAGTCTCAGGGTGGGCGCGGGCGTCCGCTATTCGGGTGAGAACCAGTCGGGGACGATCGTGACGCCCGATTATACTTTAGTCGACGGTTTTGCCGAAGTGCGCTGGGGGCGGTGGAGCTTTGCGGTCAATGCCACCAACCTGTTGGGCAAGGAATATTATGCGTCGTGCCTGGCGCGGGGCGACTGCTTCATGGGTGCGGAGCGCAACGTCTTCGGCACCTTGCGCTATCGGTTCTGAATCGCGGTTCTGATTGCGGGGCGGGGCAGGGCGTTGGCTCTGCCCCGTCACAGCATCGTGTGCAGGAAGGTCTCGACGCGATCGGCGACCCAGTCGGTCTCGTCCGCGGTCATGTCGGCATAGAGCGGCAGCCGCACCAGGCATTCGGTGTAGCGATCCGCCTGCGGCAGCGCGCGGCCGTCATGCTGCGCGTGGAAATACCGGCTGCGGTGGAGCGCCTGATAATGGAACGTCGCGAGGATATCGTTGCGGGTCATGTGCGCGAGCAGGCGTGCGCGGGCGTCGGCATCGGGCAGGACCATGTAATACATATGGCCGTTTTCGCTCGCGTAATCGGGCAGGAACGGCATCTGCACGCCGCACCCGGCCCCCAACGCGCCTAGCCGCGCATCATAGCGGCGCGACACCGCCACGCGCCGCGCCTGGATGTCCTCGATCGCCTCGAGCTGCGCGAGCAGATACGCCGCGACCAGTTCGGAGGGCAGGAACGACGAGCCGATGTCGATCCAGCCATATTTGTCGATCTCGCCGCGGAAAAAGGCCGATCGGTTGGTGCCTTTCTCGCGGATGACCTCCGCGCGCGCGAACAGATCGGGGCGGTTGACGTGGAGCGATCCGCCCTCGCCCGAAATCACATTCTTGGTCTCGTGGAACGAGAAAGCGGCAAGGTCGCCGAGCGTGCCGAGGGGGCGCCCGCGATAGCTGGCGCCGATCGCCTGCGCCGCATCCTCGACGATCATCAGCCCGTGGCGCGTTGCAATGTCGCGCAGCGGGTCCATCTCGCACGCGACTCCGGCATAATGGACCGCGACGATCGCCCGCGTCCGCGGCGTGACCAGCGCCTCCACCGAATGATGGTCGAGGTTGGGATGGCTTGCCAGGCTGTCGGCGAAGCGGAGTTGCGCACCGCGCAGCGCGAAGGCGTTCGCCGACGATACGAAGGTAAAGCTGGGGACGATGACTTCGTCGCCCGGCTGGATATCGCACAATATCGCTGCCGCCTCCAGCGCATCGGTGCAAGACGTGGTCAGCAAGGCGCGCCCAGAGCCGAGCAATTGCTCCAGCAGACCGTGGCACGCCATGGTAAAGCGCCCGTCGCCTGATAGTTTTCGCTCGGCAATCGCCTGGCCGATATAGGTAATTTCGTTACCCGTAGCGTAAGGACGATTAAAGGGTAGCATTGTGCTCCTGCGAACGCCGCGAATATCGTTGGAGGCTAGGCTTGCGCAGCCAATCGCGCAACTATCCTTTTGGCCATCAGTGCCGGGGGATCGGGCGCCTGCTTCAATCAAGCCAGAGGTGGTGGATCGCGAGTCTTGCGGAGACTTCGAAACCTGTGCCCTGATAAAAGCGGCAGGCGCCTGCATTATCCTGCTGGGTGGCGACCAGGATCGTGCGCAGGTCGCGGTCGGACGCCCAGCGATGGACCGCGTCGATCAACGCAGCGCCGATTCCCCGACCGCGCCGGTCCGCCGCAACCGCGAGAAGGCCGATCCGCGCCTCGCGATTCCCGCACGCCCGGATCGTCGCGAGCCCGGTGATCCGGCCCGCGTCGCGATGGACCAGAACCGCGTCCGCGACTGTGCCAGACACGCTGTTGTCCATCCACGCGCGGTAGAGCCGCGTCCATGCCGCCTCGCCGAAGCGAGGATCGGTGCGGAACCGCGAATGCGCCCCGCTCGCCAGCGCCAGTGCATCCAGAGCTTCGCGATCCGCCGGCGCAGGGGCTGCGGGTATCGCCTTGATTCCCCGGGGAAGCGTCGCGGGGCGCACCGCGGCGGCGAAATCGACCTTGGTATCGACGCGCCGCGCGCCCAGCGACGCCAGCACCGCGCCTGATCCATCGGCGGCGTCGCTGACGACGAGCAGGCGGAACGCGCGCGCGCGTGCCGCGTCCGCTGCGGCGCGGATTGCGGGGGCAGGGGGCACGCCCTCCAGCGTGAGCGCGCCGATCGCGAAGCCGAAGAAGCGCGTGTCCCAGTCCAGCGGCGCGATGCGCAACGCAGGATCAGCGGACACGATAGGCGCCCTTGCCCAGCGCCACGCGCACCGCCTCCTGCACCACCCCGATCATATAGGCCAGCCGCGCCGGCAGCCCGAGCCGGGGCAGCACCGGGCGCGCCTGCGACAGGATCGCGTGGATTTCAGACTCGGCGCGGGCGATCGAATAATCCTGCGCGCGGGCGATGGAACGCGCGCGCAATGCCGCGCGCTCGGCGGCGGACAATGCGGCGAAGGCGGCGATGGTCTGCGCGAAATCGGTCAAAGCCTCGCCGTCGGAAACGTCCGAGGTATAGGTGCCCGCGCGATCGCAGAAGTAGCCTGGGGTGGTCGCGTCCGGATTGTCGTCCAGCGCGACAAGCGCCGGCACGCCGAGCGCCGATGCTTCGATGAGCGTCGTCCCGGCGCCGATATAAAGGTCCGCGGCGCCCACGATGTTTGGGAAGTCGGCATAGTCGAGCCTGCCCGCGAGCCGCACGATGTCGCCGACTCCGGCGCTTTCGATCGCCTCCTCGACCCTGGGGCGTTCGCTTCCGTCGCCGAAGATCGTCCACTCCACGGCGAGCCCGGACGCCCGCAGCGCGGCGATCACCGCAGGCAGCGTGAAATTATAGGTTTTGAACGGCGTGAAACTGCCGACCGACACGATCTTTAGCGGAGCGCCGGGTGCTTGCTCGCGTGCCCCGGCGCGTTCGGGCAGCCGCACCAATAGCGGCGAAATATATGCCGCGCCGATTTCCTCGCCCCGCGCCTCCAGATGCGCGGTGCGGCACCCTTCGGTGCAGAAGACGAGGTTGCGCCAGCCGATCTTGTCGAGCACCGCGTGGCTGATCCGCGATTTATAGTCCGACGGGCGGCGCGCATATTCCCACTGCGAGAACACCCCCGCCACCAGCGGCGGACAGGCGCCCCGACGCAGCGCGAAGGCGCCGAAGATCAGCGAGAGCCGCCCGGTGGTGAACACCAGATCGCACCCCGGCGGCACGCGCGGCGCGATCGGCAGCAGCGGCACCGCGGCGAGGCGCGACAGGAAGCGGACCCGCGCGACGCTGCGAAACTCGCGCACTATCGCTGCGTCGGCGTGCGATTTGACGAACCAGATTTCGAGCATGTGCCCGCGCCGGTGCAGTTCGCGGCACATGCGCAGGCAATAGGTTTCGATCCCGCCCAACTGGCCCTGCCCGATGACGAACAACACGCGCAATCGAGCGCCTGTGCCGGTCTCCGTGGATGCCGCCTCGGTCATGGCCGCGCAAAGGCCCCGACCACGGCGAAGCGCGCATGGCCGCCGCCGCCGGTGACCGCGCGCAGCCCTGCGACGACCCAGGCATGCGCTTCGATCTGCCCCTCGCTCCCCTTGCGCACTCCGAAATAGACGATGTGCGGAACGCGCGCGCATCGAAGGAGCAGCGCGGCGCACAAAGCCTGTGGGAAGCAGTTCGCGTTCCACACACTATAGCGCGCCGCCAGCCGGACGACCTGTCCGATGCGCAGCGCGCGTTGGTCGAGCGCGTCGGCGAGGCGGGGGGGACGATAGTCGAGGTCCGCGCGCGTGCCGAGCAGCGGGGCGATCCGCCGAAACTGCACCGTCAATATCGCGATCCGGGCGAGGCCGAGCAGGACCCACGCGCAGGGCAATAGCGCCAGAGTGCGCGGCGGGATGCGGCGCAGCGTCCGCATCTTGCGGCCAATGATCGACTGCGCGCGCTTCACCGGATGCAGGCTCCCCGCCATTTGCTATGCGACGGGTGGCGGATGCGCAAGGCAACGGCACACCCCGCGACCGGGCCGTCAGTCGCGCAGATGGGCGGCGGCGGCGCGGGCGATGCGGTTCGGATAGTCGGGCAGCGACGGGCCGAGCAGCGGTAACTCCAGCTCGCGCACGATCGCCGCGACGGTATCCGCATCCAGCGCCCCGCCCAGCGCACGCGCACGGCGGGCGATGACCATCTCCTGGCCCCAGAAATAGACGTGGTCGGCGCCCGTATTGGCCTGCATCCGCCGCACCTCGTCGACGCGGTCATCGCCGTTCAGCGGAAGCCAGATGTCCGCGAGCAGCGTATCGACGGGCGCGTCGGGCAGCCAGTGCAGCGCGTCGCCCTGCATAATCTCGACCTTTGCCGCGGCCTCAGGCGGCAATTGCGCGAAGACATCGCATTCGGCGTGAAACGCGAGAACGTCGGGATCATATTCGACCACGGTGACGCGGCTGACCTCGGGCATCAGCGCGGCGTTCGCCGCCGCCCACCCCATGCCCATCCCCATCACGACCGTATAGCCCCGCGCCAGCCGGCAGCCGATCTCCTGGCTTTCGATCTCCATCGGCGTCATCGACATCCAGGTCTCGTGCCCGCGGGTCAGCGCCGCAATGTCGAGGACGAGGCTGACGTCGCCCCAATAGCCGGGACACAGCACATTGGCGCCGCACCGCAATTCCCAGTCGCCCGAGCGCATCGGGCGATAGCGCGGGACGAACAGGTCGGTGGCGAACAGGGTCAGCGAGTCACTCGGCATCTCGGTCCTTTCCGGGGGCGTTGCGGTGCATCGGGGTTTGCAGCCATGCGCCGACGCGGACGCAATGGGCGACATGGGCGCGGTCCTCGGCGCGCGTCGCTACCGCCAGATGGCGGAGGACCTTGCTCCACGCCGCGGTGGGCGCCCCCGTTCGGGGCGGGGCCGCAGGATCGTGCGCCTGCCCCCGCGCAAATGCCCTGCGGACCTGCACCAGCGTCTTGGCCAGCGATGGGCGGATCGCGCGCCCCAGCCAGCCCAGTTCGGAGCGCCGTTCGCTATCGACCAGCATCATCAGCGATGCGCCCCGAAGCAGCGGATCGGCAAGCGACTCCGGCGCTGCGGCGTCCCATTCAATGTCCAGGTCGGGACTCCAATATTGCGCCAATGCCAGCCCCAGTTGCGCGGCGCGCAGCATGTCGCACGCCCCGGCGACGTGCCAGAAGCGTGCCCAGTCGATCGCTCCGTTTCGAACGAGCAGCGCAATGTCGTAGAGGAGCAGCGGGCCGTTGTTGAACTGATGGTCGAGCACGCTGTGCGCCACGATGTGCAGCAGCGTGTCGGTGGGCGCCGTCGCGTCGATCGCGTCCGCCTTAAGGAAAGGAAGGCCCGCCGGTTCCGCCCCGGCGACCAGCGCCGCGCGAAACCGTTGTTCGCGACCACGCTGGTCGGCATCGCCCATGTCGAGCACGTGCAGATGCAATTCGATACAGGTCCCCGAGCGGCTGACGAGCGGGGGAAGGTGCTTGCCATGGTCCGCCACGGGCAGCACCGCCGGGACCAGCCCCGCTTCGCGCAGCATCGCCTGCACGCGGTGCGCGTCGGCCTCGTCCACCAACAGGTCGATGTCGCGCATCGGGCGCAGCGCCGGGCCGTCCCAACCGCGCCACAAAAAGGCGCCCCCTTTCAACAGCGTGGCGCGAATCGCGTGCCGAGCGAGCACGCCCTCGATCTCCACCAGCGTCGCGGCCTGGCGCAGGCTTGCCATCGCGGCGTTGCGGTGCACCGCCTGCCACCGCGCCCGCAGCGCCCCCGGCGCGCGCCATGCGCCGCCGGCCGCGGCCTCCGCCGCGTGCAGCAGCGGCTGCAGCCGGTGCTGGCGCGCCATCGCGTCCAATATGGCCCAGTCGTCATCCGAGAAATCCGAGGGCCGGTCGCCCGAAGCCGAAGTGTGCGGCCAAAGCAGACCGAGCAAGGCGAGCTTCAGCGCTGTCGACATGCCCGCGATCTCCGGCGACCAGATGCCGCGTCGATACGATACCGGAAGCGAGCGGTTTCTTGAAGAGCGCGCAAAGCGATCGGATTTGCTAGGGGAGATCGTCGCCGATTTCGGCGCGTCCTTTACGCGCGTCGGGCGGGCTATTATCGACGACTCGGAGATTGTTTTGGGGGAGCGCCGGCTATGCATGAATCTCCCGCACCCTCCGGCGCCATGGCGTCCGCAAATGCCGACGCAAACACGGTCGCGGGGTTCGGGGACGAATGGGCGGCGTTCGACCAGGCGTCGCTCGCCCCCGACGAATGGCGCGCGATGTTCGACCGCTATTTCGCGATCTTTCCCTGGGACGGATTGCCGCCGGATGCCGAGGGTTTCGACCTGGGGTGCGGATCGGGGCGCTGGGCGGCGGGGGCGGTGGCGCGCGTGGGGCTGCTCCATTGCATCGATCCTGCCGATGCCGCGCTGGACGTCGCGCGGCGGCGGCTGCGCGGGCGCGACAATGTCCGCTTCCATGCGGCGAGCGTCGACGCCATTCCGCTCGCCGATGCCAGCCAGGATTTCGGCTATTCGCTGGGCGTGCTCCACCATGTCCCCGACACCCGCGCCGCGCTGCGCGATTGCGTCGCGAAGCTCAAGCCGGGCGCGCCGTTCCTGCTCTATCTCTATTATGCGTTCGACAATCGCCCGGCCTGGTATCGGCTGTTGTGGCGCGGGACCGACGCCGTGCGGCGCGGAGTCAGCCGATTGCCGTTCCGCCTGCGCAAAGGCGTGACCGACGGGCTGGCGGTGGCGATCTACTGGCCGCTTGCGCGCGGGTGCGCGGCGCTGGAACGCGCAGGGCTGCGCGTCGACCAGCTTCCGCTGGCCTCCTATCGCCACCTCAGCTTCTACACGATGCGCACCGACGCGCTCGACCGGTTCGGCACGCGGCTCGAACAGCGCTTCACCCGCGCGCAGATCGGGCGGATGATGGCCGATGCCGGGCTGGAGGACATCGTCTTTTCCGATGCCGTGCCCTATTGGGTCGCGCTCGGCCGGCGCCGGGAGGGCTGACGAACGGTGCGCGTCGTCCATGTCATCGGCAGCCTGGGCGTGGGCGGGGCGGAGCGGATGCTCGAGCGGCTGTGCGTGCGGCATCGCCAGGACGGACGGAGCGACCCGTGCGTCGTGTCGCTAACCGATGCGGGGCCGATCGGCGTACGGTTGCGGGCGCAGGGGATCGAGACGCATGCACTGGGCGCGGAGGGCCCGGCGGCAGCGCTGGTCGCGCTGGCGCGGCTGGTGCCGCTGCTCCGGCGGCTGCGGCCCGACATCGTCCAGACCTGGCTCTACCACGCCGACCTGATCGGCGGGATCGCCGCGCGGCTGTCGGGCAGGGGGAAGCTCGTGTGGAACCTGCGCTGCTCCGATCCGGGGGCGAACCCCCGGACGCGCGCGCTGGTGCGCGTCAACGCCGTGCTGAGCCGCGCGCTGCCCGACGCGATCCTGTGCTGCGGCGAGGAGGCGCGGCGGGCGCATGTCGCGCTCGGCTATGATCCGCGCCGCATGACGGTGTTGCCCAACGGCTTCGAAGTCGGCCATTTCCAGCCGGTCAGCGGACGGCATTCGGGCGGGCACCGCTTCGTCGCGATCGGTCGCGACGATCCGCTCAAGAATTTTGCGCTGTTCGTTGAGGCGGCGGGTATCGTGGCGGCGCGCGATCCGGCGGCGCGCTTCGTGCTGCTGGGGCGCGGAGTGGCGGACAATCCGGACTATCGGCGGCGGATCGCGGCGCTGGGCCTCGTCGATCGGTTCACGCTGGGCGATCAGGTCGACGATGTGCGGCAGCCGCTGGCGGAGGCGGACATCTTTTGCTCGACGTCGCGGCATGAGGGGTTCCCCAACGTGCTGTGCGAGGCGATGCTGATGGGGGTACCCTGCGTCGCGACCGATGCGGGCGATTCGGCGCTGATCGTTGGAGACACCGGGCGGATCGTGCGCGAAGCCGGGGCGGCGACCTTTGCCGAGGCGATGCTGGCGCTGTCGCGCGACGTCGCGCGCGATCGCGCCGCGATGGCGGCTGCGGCGCGGCAGCGGATCGTGGCGCATTTCGAAATCGGGGCGGTGGCGGAGCGCTATGCCGGCTTCTACGATGCGCTGCTGCGCGACGGGGGGCGTTGAGGCATGTGCGGACTGGCAGGATTCCTTGAACGGCAACCGGACCGGTCGCAGGAGGACTGCGTGGCAGTGGCGCGGGCGATGGGCGATGCGATCCGCCATCGCGGCCCCGACGATCGCGGCGAATGGGCCGATGCGACGGCGGGCTATGCCGTCGGGCATCGGCGGCTCGCGATCATCGACCTGTCGCCGGCGGGGCATCAGCCGATGGTGTCGGCATGCGGGCGGTTCGTGCTCGCCTATAATGGCGAGATCTACAATTTCGTCGCGATGCGCAGCGAACTCGAGGCTGCCGGGCAAGGCGCATGGCGCGGGCGGAGCGATACCGAAGTGCTGCTCGCCGCGATCGTTCGCTGGGGGCTGGTCGACGCGCTGCGGCGGGCCAGGGGGATGTTCGCGCTGGCGCTGTGGGACCGTGCCGAACGGTCGCTGCACCTCGCCCGAGACCGCTTTGGCGAGAAGCCGCTCTATTATGGCTGGCAGGGCGCGCAGGGCCGCCCGGCGTTCCTGTTCGGGTCCGAACTCAAGGCGTTGCGGTGCAACCCCAGCTTCGAAGGCGGAGTCGATCGCGGCGCGCTGACGCAATTCGTGCGCCACGGCTATGTCCCCGCGCCGAACAGCATCCATCCCGGCATCAGCAAGCTGTTGCCGGGGCATGTGCTGACCGTATCGGCGGCACAGCCCGAGCCGCGCATCCAAGCCTATTGGCAGCTCAACGACGTCGTGGCGGACGGGCAGGCAACGCCCTTTGCCGGCTCTGCGACGGAGGCAGTCGAGGAAACCCACCGCTTGCTGCACCAGGCGGTCCGGCGCCAGGCGGTGAGCGACGTGCCGCTTGGCGCGTTCCTGTCGGGCGGCGTCGATTCCTCGACGATCGTCGCGCTGCTCCAGGCGTCGAGCAGCCGCCCGGTCAAGACCTTCACCATCGGTTTCGAGGACGTCGGCTTCGACGAATCGCCGCACGCGCGCGCGGTCGCCGCGCATCTGGGGACCGAGCATCACGAATTGCGCGTCACCGGCGAGACTGCGCTGGGCGTGCTCCCCGAGCTGGCGCGCATCTGGTGCGAGCCGTTCGCCGACAGCTCGCAATTGCCGACATTGTTGGTCAACCGGATGGCGCGCCAGAGCGTGACGGTGGCGCTGAGCGGCGATGGCGGCGACGAAGTGTTCGCTGGGTATCGGCGCTATGTCGCGACCGATCGGGTGTGGCGGCATTTGTCGCGGCTGCCGGTCGGCGTCCGCGCGGCGATGGGCGCGGTTGGGGGCGCGGTGCCCACCGGCGTGCTGGACGCGGCCGGGCGGCTGGTCGGGCGCCGCGACGGCGTGGGCGACCGCGCGCACAAGGCAGCGGCGCTGCTGGATGCGCGTTCTGTCGACGATCTCTACTGGCGGATGATCTCCGCCGATCCCGATCCCGCCGCCTGGGTGCGTGACGGGCGCGAGGCGCCGTCGCGCGTGTCCGCGCTGGCGGGCGCGCTGGGCGATCTCGATCCGATCGCGCGGATGATGGCGATCGACGGCCAGACCTATCTGCCCGACGACATATTGGTGAAGGTCGATCGCGCGGGCATGTCGGTCGGACTGGAAGCGCGCGTGCCGATGCTCGATCCGGACCTGGTCGCCTTTGCCTGGTCGCTCCCGCTCGACTTCAAGCTCCGCCAGGGCGTGTCGAAATGGCCGCTGCGCCAGATATTGGACCGCTATGTGCCGCGCGCGTTGATCGATCGGCCCAAAATGGGGTTCGGCGTCCCGGTGGCGGCATGGCTTCGCGGCCCGTTGCGCGGCTGGGCGGAGGATTTGCTGGCGCCCGACCGGCTGCGGCGCGAGGGGCTGTGGGACGTCGGGCATGTCCAGGCGGCCTGGGCCCGGCATTTGTCCGGGCGCCGGAACCTTGCCCCTGCGCTGTGGGCGGTACTGATGTTCCAGTCGTGGCGAGAAGGTGCGGATGGCGGATAGACCGCCGCCCTCGCTGCTCGGCATCACATTGCGCACGACCTGGGTCATTGCGATGCTGGTGATCGTTGCCAAGCTGGCATTGGCGCTGCGCGACATCGCGCTGGCGCAGGTTGCGGGCGTGGCGCCGGCGGTGGACCTGTTCCAGCTGCTGTTCGCGGTCACCGCCTTTGTCCATGCCGGACTGGGGTCGGTGGCGGGGATGCTGCTGGTGCCGTTGCTCGCGGGACTGGCGCCCGGGCCGCGCGCGCGGATCGCGGCGCGGGCGGAGGGCGCGCTGGCGCTGGGGGGGCTGGCGATCTGCGTCGCGCTCTGGATGGCGGCGGCGGCGACGCGGGTGTTCGGACAGGTCCCGCCCGGCGCGGCGATGACGGTGCCGCTGGTCGCCGCCGCGGCGATGTGCCTGACGATCCCCGCGCTGCTCGTGTCCGGCGCGTTCATGGCGCGGCTCCAGCTTGCGGGCGACACGCGTTATGTGCTGGCCGAGATCGTGCCCGCCGCGACGGCGATTGCCGTGCTCTACGCGCTGCCCGCGTTCCGGCTCGACGCCTTTTGCATCGCGATCCTGCTCGGCACTTGCGGGCAGGTCGCGGTGCTCGTCGCGCTGCTGCGCGCGCGGGGCGAGCGCGCGGGGCTGCGCCTGGCGTGGGCGCCGATCCGGCTGCGCGCATTTCCGCCCGGGCTGGGCTGGCTGTTGCTCGGGCAGGGGATCGTGTCGCTGCAACTGGTGCTCGATCCCTATATCGCCACGCTGTTCGGCGAAGGCGCGGTGTCGCGGTTCGCTTATGGCTATCGCATCGTGAACATGGGAATCACGCTGGCGCTGACGGTGATCGCGCGGGTCCTCTTTGCCCGCTTCGCGCTGCTTCTGGCCGATGGCGAGGATCGCGTGGCATGGCGGCTCGCGCGCCAGTTCATGGTGCTCGGCGCAGCCGTGGGGCTGGCGGTGGGAGTCGTGGTCGCGACGCTGGCCGACCGCATCACCGCGCTCGTCTTCTTCCGCGCGAGCTTCTCCGCCGCGGATGCGCAGGCGGTGGCGGACATCCTGCGGCACGCGGCGGGGCTGTTCGCGCCGTGCCTGGCCGCGCTGGTGCTGCTCCAGCTTGCCAACGCCGCGTCGCGCTATCGCGTGCTGTTCGCGGCGGCGGCGCTGGCGTTCGTCGTCAAATACAGCGTCATGGCCGCCCTCCTCCGCCCGCTGGCGCTCAACGCGATCCCGTTCGCGTCGACGGCATGGTATGTGGTGATCCTAGCCGTCTATTGGATCGCGCTGTCGCGCCGTTTCGGCGGACCTACTGCGAGCCGAAGCCCGTCAGCACGGTCCGGATCGTCCGAATGACGATCAGCGCGTCGATCCAGATGTTGAACCGGTTGATGTAGTAGAAATCATAGCTCAGCTTGGTCATCACGTCCTCGACCGAGGTCACATGCCCCTGATTGACCTGCGCCCAGCCCGACACGCCGGGGCGCACGACGTGGCGATAGCGGTAGAAGGGGATCTTCTCCTCGTACCATTGCGACAGATGCGCAGCCTCGGGGCGCGGGCCGATCCAGCTCATCTGACCGGCGAGGATGTTGAATATCTGCGGCAGTTCGTCGAGCCGCGTGCGGCGCAGCGTGCGCCCCAGCCGCGTCACGCGCGGATCGTTGGGGCGAGTCATTGCGAAGTCCAGCGCGGTGTCGGGATGCTGAGGCTGTTCGGAAACCCACATCGTGCGGAATTTCCACATCCGGAACGGCTTGCCGCGCAGCCCGATCCGTTCCTGGCGGAGCAGCGCGGGCCCCGGCGAATCGAGCCGGATCAGCACCGCGAGGACCAGCATGATGCATAACGCGGCGGGCAGCGCGATGAGCGCGGCGATAAGGTCGAGAACGCGCTTTGTCGCCTGATAGGGCGGCTGGGGGTTTAGCGTCCCTGAAGGATTTTCGGACAGGTGCTCCATCGTGATCCGCCCGGTGAGCGACTGCATCAGGTGGCGATGGTGGAGCACCGTGACTCCGGAGAGCGTGCATTCGACGATGAACTTCTGCCATTCGTCGGGAAGGTCGTGCCCGAAATCGGCGGCGAGCGTCGTGCAATGTTCGGGGAGCGTGGGGGCGTTCGGCTCCATTCTTTGCCAGTCGACATCCGTGAGTCGGCACAGCCGATGCGCGTCGCCGAACGGCACGATCGCAATCGACGGACGCTGGTATCGCTGGAGCATCCAGTAGACGAACTGGAACCAGCCCACTGCGAGCACGAACCCGGCAAGCAGCAGCGGTCGGCTATATTGCAGCCGCAGCAGGAACATGCCGACGAACACCAGCCCGAACGTCATCATGAAGGTCGGCAGGATGTAGTTTTCCGCTCTGATGCCGGGAAACGCCATCATGTTGCGAAACAGCCAGGTCCCGATGAAGAGTGCCACGACGCTGCCGAGCAGCGACATCAAGGTCACGGGGTCCGTCGCGAGCAACGGCTCGAGCACGATCGCGAGGCCGATCGGCAGGACGCATGCGAGCAGCGCCGCCCCGCAAAGCTGAAACAGCGGATCGCGCCACAACGCACCGGCGGCGGAGGATTTCCGTTCGAGTGCGATTCGCATCCGCCGGGGCGCCCTACCGCGCGCGCCGGGGCCGAACTGCACCGCCCCTGCTCGGCAGCAGCGGCTGCCCGGCGATCACGATATCGCGCTGCCCCATCCAATCCTCCGCCGGTCCGCCCCGGTTCGGTCATCGCCACAACGGTTGCAGGGAGGGCGCCGCACGCGCCGTCATCCTGCCAGCCCTTGTCCGCCGCGCCGCCCGGGATCCCTTGTCCGTCCGTCGTACCGCTAAGGTCGGTCGACAAGCGATAGTATTACGTCGGAATTCCGAGAGTCGAGAGTTATTATTCCCGATTATCTGGATAACAAATTTCTTCGTATCGTCGACAATCATAGCCATTGCAGCCTGGCATTATCCGAGACTATCGTAGCTATCGCGGCCCGAAAAAAGGGGGTGGCCGCAGCTATGGCGGTATATTGGGTACTGTTTTGTTATGCCGCGGCAATGGCTCTGGTATTCCCTGTCGAGCGGTATGCCAAACTGGGCGCGACCCAAGGTGCGGCGATGTTGCTGTTCCTGTCGGCCTATGTCCTTCTGGCGACATTCCGGAACGAGATCGGGGGCGATTGGGAGGCGTATAAGGGCATGTATGAGGCAGTGCGGGGCGAAAGCCTCGTTTCCGCGCTCCAGACGACCGACCCCATATTTGGCTTCATCCTGTGGCTATCGTCGCTGCTGCGGCTTGGCATCTATCCCGTAAACGGCATCTGCGCGGCGCTGATCGGCATGGGCGTGCTCCGCGTGGCGCTGACGACGCGCGATCCGTGGCTGGCGATCGTCATGGCCGTGCCCTATCTGCTGATCGTCGTCGGCATGGGATATGTCCGCCAGGCCGGGGCGATCGGGTTCCTGATGCTGGCGATTGCGTCGCTCGACCGGCGCCGCATCGCCGCCACCGCCGTGCGGCTGCTCTTCGCGGCGGGGCTGCACTCGACCAGCGCAATCGTCTTCCCCGTCTTCGGCTTCGCGATGGCGGGGCGAAGGCGGGTCGTGGCGCTGATCCTGGGGTGCGCGGGGCTGGTGTTGTTCTCCTATGTGCTGTCGTGGCGGATCGAGGAGTTCCAGGCGGGCTATCTGCAGAGCGAATATGATTCGAGCGGCGCGCTGGTGCGCGTCGCGATGAACGTGGCGCCGTCGATCCTGCTGCTGGCGTGCTGGCGCCGATTCCCGATCACGGGGCCGGCGCGCATCGTGTGGCTGGCGCTCGCGCTCGCCAACATCGCGGCGTTGATCGCGCTTTGGCTCAGCCCGTCATCCAGCGCGGTCGACCGGCTATCGCTGTATTTCGCGCCGATCCAGATCGTCGCCTGCGGCACGATCCGCGATCTCCTGCCGATGCGCAGGGCAGCGGCGTATCCGATCCGCATGGCAGTCATCGCCGCGGCTGCGCTCGTCCAGACGGCGTGGCTGCTGCTCGCCGACAATGCCTTTGCCTGGGTCCCCTATCATTCGGTGCTCGATGCGCTCTGAGCCCGACGATCGCGCCCGGCCGCTGGTGCTCGTCTCGGCGAACACGGCGTGGAATCTCGCGCATTTCCGGCGCGAGCTCGTCGAGGCGCTGCTCGCTGACGGCTATCGCGTCGGTGCGGTGGCGCCCGAGGACGGGGAGTCGAGCGCGGCATTGCGCGCGATGGGCTGCGTGTTCTTCCCCGTCGCTCTCGACTCTGCGGGTGCGCATCCGCTGCGCGATCTCGCGACCTTCCTCGCGCTCCGCCGAATCCTGCGCGCCGAGCGTCCGGTGGCGTGGCTGAGCTGGACGATCAAGCCGAACATCTATGGCGCGATCGCCGCGCGGCTGGCGGGAGTCGCTGCCTTTCCCAACGTGTCGGGGCTGGGCACGCTGTTCATCCGGCGGACGATCCTGACGCGGCTCGCCTGCACGCTCTACCGGCTCGCCTTCCTGCGCTGTCCGCGCGTGTTCTTCCAGAATGGCGACGATTGCGCGCTGTTCGTCCGGATGCGCCTCGTCCGGGCGGAACAGACGCAGGTGCTTGCGGGATCGGGCATCGACTTGGTCCGGTTCCAGCCGCCGCCCGTGCACGTGCCGGGGCGTCGCTTCCTGCTGGTCGCCCGGTTGCTGGCGGACAAGGGCGTGCGCGAATTCGTCGCGGCGGCGCGCGATCTGCGCAGCGAATGGCCGGATGCGCGCTTCATCCTGATGGGCGCGGCGGACGTCGAAAACCGTACCGCGATCCCGCTCGATGAAGTGCGCGGCTGGGAAGGCGAGGGCGCGATCGAATGGCGCGCGCCGGAGCCCGATGTCCGCCCGGCGATGGCGGCGGCGGACTGGATCGTGCTGCCGTCCTACCGCGAGGGCATGTCGCGGGTGCTGCTCGAAGCGCTCGCGATGGGGCGGCCGATCGTCACGACCAACGTCCCCGGCTGCCGCGACGTCGTGGACGAGGGGGAGAATGGCTTTCTCGCGGAATGCCGCGACGTGGCTTCGCTCACGGCGGCGCTGCGTCGTGCCGGCACAGTCGATCCGGCGCAGTGGCAGGCAATGGCGCGGTCCAGCCGCGCGATCGCCGAGCGCCGATTTTCGGTGGCGACGGTGATCGACGCCTATCGCGCAGTAGTCGCGGCAGCAGCAGCGGCGGTTACCGGCGCTTCCCATTCCCCGGTCACTGCTATATTCGAGAAGGATCATAGATGAGTCGGCGCCAGAATTCTGAGATGCCGGCCGGAACAGGACGGGGACCCTTGAGAGGATTTGGACTATTCCTGCCCGGAATCCGCCGTTCTGATCATTGGCTTGTCTCGACCGTTGCTGCGATGGCGCTGTCGGCATCGGTGTCGGGGTGTTCGACTCGCGGCGGCGCATTGCCCTATGACGGGGCTCTGCTTGGGACCCCCGATCTGCGCGCGCCCGAAGAGCCGGGCTATGACATCCCGCTGGGGCCGCTGGATGTGGTGAACGTCCGCGTGTTCCGGGTCCCCGATCTCAGCGGCGACTATCAGGTCGATGCAAAGGGGATCGTTGCGATGCCGCTGCTCGGCCCGGTCAGCGTGCGCGACATGCGGCCCGATGCCTTCGCCAGTGAATTGCAACGGCTCTACGCCGCGCGCTATCTCAACGATCCCGACATCAGCGTGCGCGTGGTCAGCACCAATGCGATGAACGTCACGATCGAAGGCGGCGTGACGCAATCGGGGGTCTATCCGCTACCGGGACGCACCACGCTGCTCGGCGCGATCGCGCTGGCCAAGGGCTTGAACGAGGATGCGGCCAATCCCCGGCGATCGGCGATCTTCCGCAAGCAGGAGGGCAAGACCGTCGCCGCGGCGTTCGACCTGATCGCGATCCAGCGCGGCGAGATGGCGGACCCGCTGGTCTATCCCGGCGACACCGTGATCGTCGAGTCGAACGACCTGCGCAAAGTCTATCGCGACCTCGTCCAGAGCCTTCCGGCCTTCACCATCTTCAGGACGCTGTGATCGTGTCCGACCAGACGGGGCAACGCGCTTGATCCACGCCGCCACGAGCAACCAGCCCCAGGAAACGGGCGTCGAGACCGAAGCGGCGTCGCTGGAAATCCAGGAGATATTGCGGATCCTGCGCGAGCAGTATCGCACGATCCTGGCGTGCATCGCCGGCGGGCTGCTGGTCACGGGGGCGCTGTCGCTGCTGTCGGCGCCGCTGTACCGGTCGAGCGCGCTGTTGCAATATGATCCGAGCGCGACCGAACCGATCGAGCAATCGCGGACGATGATGCTCCGTTCTGCGGTGATGAACCAGGAGATGGTGGCGACCCAGGTCGGCCTGTTGCGCAGCGACGCGCTGGCGATGCGCGTCGCCGAGCGGCTGAACCTGGCGGGACAGCCAGGCTATGGCGGCACGATCGGTTCGCGCGAGGACCGGCTGCAACGCGCCGCGTCGCGGCTGAAGGGCGCGATCCAGGTCGAGGCGATCAAGAGCAGCCTGTTGCTGCGCGTCAGCGTCTCGGCCGGCAATGCCGAGCTTTCGACCCAGTTGACCAACGCGCTGGCCGAAGAGTTCATCGCGAGCAGCCTGGAGCGGCGCTACAGCTCGTCCTCCTATGCCCGCAAATTCCTGTCGGACCAGCTCGCCAAGACCAAGCTCGCGCTCGAACAGTCGGAGCGCAACGTCAACGACTATGCCATCCAGGCACGGCTGTTCCGCCGTCCGGGGCAGGCGGCGGACGGCAAGGTCAGCGACGAGGGCGTGACGCTGTCCGCGGTCGACCTGGCGGCGCTGCAGGATGCGCTGAACCAGGCGCGGGTGCGGCGGGTGGCGGCGGAAACCGCATGGCGCGCGGGCGCCAGCGAGCGCCCGGCGAGCAACGAAGCCGCGATCTCCCCGCTGATCCAGCAGCGCGCGCAATTGCAGGCGCAATATGCGCTCAACCTCAAGCTGTTCAAACCCGACTATCCGGCGATGCGCGAAATCCAGGCGCAGATCGCCAAGCTGGACGACCAGATCGCCCGGGAGCGTGCGGAGGGCACCGGCGAGACCGGACGCGCGCTGCGCGCGGCGTATCAGGCGGCGCTGCGGGCCGAACAGGTGCTCGACGTGCGCTTCGACGCGGCGAAGGTCGAAATGCGCGGTGAGCGCAGCCGGTCGATCCAGTACAACATCCTTCAGCGCGAGGCCGACACCAATCGCTCGCAATATGAAGCGCTGCTCCAGCGCTACAAGGACGTGACCGTCGCCGGGGGCATCGGCCAGAGCAATATCTCGCTCGCCGATCCGCCGCGCGTTCCCCAGCGGCCCTATCGCCCGAACTGGCCGGTCAACCTGATGCTCGGGTTGTTCGCGGGACTGGCGATCGGGGTGGTCGCGGCGTTCACCGCGAACCTGTTGTTCGACACTATCGTCGTGGGCGCCGACGTGCGGCGCAAGCTGGGCCTGCGCCTGCTGGGGGCAGTGCCGCTGGACCGCAACAGCCTGGAGCTCGACGTCGCGCTGGCCAATCGCAAGTCGGCGATTGCGGAAGCCTATTATTCGACGCTCACCGGATTGAAGTTCGCGCGGCCGGAAGGGATGCCGGGCACGCTGTCGATCACCTCCTCCTTCCCCGGCGAGGGCAAATCGACCACTGCCTTTGCGATTGCGGCGTTGAGCGCGCGACTGGGGCGGCGGGTGCTGCTGATCGACGCCGACCTGCGGCGCCCGACCTTCCATGGCAAGGGCAGGGGCGTGGGGCTCGCCAATCTGCTGGCGTCCGAGCGGCCGGCGACCGACTTCATCGAATCGATGGAGATCGACAATCTCAGCCTGATGCCCGCCGGGCAGGTCAGCGATTCCGCCGCCGAACTGCTCAGCTCGGCGCGGCTGCCGGCGATCGTCGCCGAGGTTCGCGATCGGTTCGACCTGATCGTGCTGGATGGTCCGCCGGTATTGGGCCTCACCGACGCGCCGCTGCTCGCCTCCGTGGTCGACGCGACGATGATCGTCATCGAAAGCGGCAAGATCCGTACCCCGAACGTCGCCAATGCCGTGCGCCGCGTCCGGGAGGCCGGGGGCCGGGTCATCGGCGTGGTGCTGACCAAGGTCACCCAGCGCAACGCCGATTCGGGCGGCTATGGCTATTATGAATATCAAAGCAGCACCGCATCGGAGAGCGCGCGCTTCGATCCCAATGCGTCCGAGACCAAGGCACCGGCGGTTGCGCGGGTGCAGCGGACGTGATGCCGATGCACCGGGTGCGTGCGCTTGCCTGCTCGGTGCTGCTGGTGGTCCTCGCGTGTTTCGCCTCGGTCGCGCCGCGGCTGCTGGGTCCCGCGCGGCTGCAATCGGCTGAACTGGGGCGCCCGGTGCCCCAGGCGACGTTGCGGCAGGCGCTGTGGATCGAGCCGCTCGGCTGGGCGCCGCTGCTGGCGAGTGGCGCCTATATCTCGGCCAGCGGCGAAGAGGTGCTGGACCCGGCCCGGATCGCCGCTGCGATCCGCCGCGATCCTCGTGCGCTCGCCCCGCGGCTGGCGGCGATCGCCCTGGCCGCGCGCGCGCAGGATGCCGCGACGCTCGCGCACCACCTCGCGATTCTGCACCGGCTCGATTCCGCGACGGCAGACCGGCTCGCCGGCCAGATCGCGGCCGCAGCGATCCAGAGCGGTGAGGGCGAGTCGATCCTGTCCGCCTTCGCCGCCGACGATGCGCTTGCCGCCGCGCTGCTCAAGGCGCTCGACCAGGAGGGCATGGACCCGGCGACCGCCGACCGCGTGCTCGCCGCGCTGTCCCCTGCGCGGCTGCGCGCGCCCGGGTTGCGCGCCGGGGCAGTCGCGGTGCTGGTGCGCCAGCGCGCCTTTGCGCGCGCGCGCCGCCTATGGGGCGGCGGGGGCGATGCCGCCGGGGTGTACAGCCCCGATTTTGCCGACCTCTCCGCGCCGCCGCCGTTCGGCTGGCAAATGGTGGCGAGTCCCGCGGGCGTGGCCGAGCGCGCGCCCGAAGGCGGGGTTTCGGTGATCGGCTATGGCCGGTCAGACGGCGTCCTGCTGGCGCAATTGCTGACATTGCCGCCCGGCGCGCATCGGCTCGACGCGCGCTACGCATCACTGCGGGGCGCGGAGGGAGGCCTTGCGGTCGCGGTCCGCTGCGTCGATGGCCCCGCGCTGGCCCGCTTCGCGCTTTCGGCATCCCCCGGCCCGCATCGCGACGGCGCGGCGGTGGCGGTGCCCGCGCAGGGTTGCGCCGCGCAAACCCTGACCGTCGAGGCGAAGGCGTTGGACGGCGGCGGCGGGCAATCGGCGCGGATCACCGGGCTCTCCGTCGCAGGAGCGGGAGCATGAGCCCGCCGCCCGCTGCTGCCGGACGGCGCCGGGGGGCGGGGCAGGTCGCCGTCGCGCTCTATCTCGGCATGGTGCTGATCCTGGGCGGAGCAAGTGCCGCGGGCCATGCGGCCAATCTGCTCCTGCAAGTGCTTGGCGCAGCGCTGATCGGGTGGAGCGGGATGGCTGCGGCGCCCGCCGGCGCTGCCGAGCCCGGACGTGCCGGCGTCTGGCTGGTCCGCGGGATGCTGGCGCTGGTGGTGGTGCAGTTCCTGCCGCTGCCGCCGGCGGTCTGGACGCAACTGCCCGGTCGCGAAGACGTCGCGCAGGGCTTCGCGCTGATCGGCATGGCGCCGCCCTGGCTGCTGGTCTCGCTCTCGCCGCTGCGCAGCCTCGCGTCGCTGGCATGGGCGATCCCGGCGCTTGCGCTGTTCATCGCGATGCGCGGGCCGCTCGCGCCGCGCCCGCGCACGATTGCAGGCGTGGTCGTCGCGATCGCGGCGCTCTCCGCCTGCCTCGGGACCGTGCAGTGGCTGACGGGCGCCGGTTATATCTACACGATCACCAATTATGGCTTCGGCCCGGGGTTCTTCGCGAACAGCAACCATCAGAGCATGTTCCTGCTGATGGCGCTGGCGCTGGGCGCGGGACTGTACGCGAGGGCCCGGCGCGACGGGCGATTCGCGCCGCTCAGGTTCGTTGCCGCCGGCATCGCGGCGTTGCTGATCCTCGGCGTGCTGATCAATCGCTCGCTGGCGTGCATCGTGCTGCTGCCGATCGAGATCGCGGTGCTGTCCGCGATCCTGTGGCCGCGCTGGCGCCGCCCGCTCCTGTTCGCTGCGCTGCCGCTGGTCGCCGGGCTGGGGATAGCGGCGACGCTGGTGCTGGGGGGCAGCGAACTGACGGGCGGCGGCGCGGTGCCGGGGATCAGCCGGCGCGAGTTTGCCGCCACCGGGCTGCGCATGCTGCGCGACAGCTTTCCGGTGGGCACGGGGCTGGGCAGCTTTCCGCTGCTCTATCCCTGGTATGAGGATGCCGATCGAGTCGGCGCGACCTTCACCAATCACGCCCATAACGATCTTATCGAACTGTTGATCGAGACCGGGGTGGCGGGCGCGATCGTGCTCGGCCTGTTCCTGTGGTGGTTCGGCGCGAGCGTGCGCAGGATTGTCGCGCTTCGATCCGGCGGCGAGATCATGCCCCGGTGCGCGACGGTCGCGATCGGGGCAATACTATTGCATAGCCTTGTGGATTATCCGCTGCGGACCGCGGCATTGTCGGGATTCTTCGCGCTTTGTTGCGCGATAGTCGCGCGTCCGCCCCGGCATGCGCCGCACAGCTAGAAAAAGCGTCGCACGTCATTTGTCATTTGTGCTGGTTCGTGCGATATAGTGTAGGTCTGTGTCCGGGTCCTTGAGGGGAATCGAAGTGCGTTTTCGCCATGCTGTGCTTTTTGCTCCGCTCGCCATCGTCATGGCGGCCCCCGTCATGGCCGCGCCCAAGGCGCCTGCCGCAACTGCGCGCGCGACTCAGTCGGGAACGCAGGCAGAGCCGAAGCCCGAGGATGCGCCCAGGCGGGGTCGCGGTAAGTTCTGGAACGCGGGCGGCGGGCTGTACGTCGTGGCGGGTCTTGCCGCGCTGGCCGGGATCGTCGTCCTCGTCGCCGATGGCGGTAGCTCGACGCCCGCCAGCCCGTAACTTTCGAGCGCGCCGGACGCCAGGGCTTGCTTAGTTGATGGGGCGTAAGGCCCTGATCCTGCCGTCTTCCAGTTCCAGCACGATGTCCGCGGCGCGCCGCGTCTGTTCCCGGTGCGTGATCGCCAGCACCGTGCATCGACCCCGCAGATGCTCCAGCGCGCGCAGTACCAATGTCTCCGAACCCGAGTCGAGCGCCGACGTCGCTTCGTCGAGGATGAGCAGGCGCGGGCGGCGTAACAGCGCGCGGGCGATCGCCAGCCGCTGGCGCTCTCCGCCAGACATCGCGGTGCCCCGGTCCCCCACCGCCGAGTCGAGCCCGCCGGGCAGGCTGCGGACGAATCCGGCAATGGCAGCAGCCTCCAGCGCCTCCCACAATTGCGCCTCATCGGCATCGGGCGCCGCGATCTTCAAATTGGCGCGCACGGTGTCGTGGAACAGGAACGGGTCCTGCGGCACGATCGCCACCTGCCGCCGCCAGTCCGGCAACCGCTCCGGAGTCAGCACCGCTCCATCGACCGATAGCGTACCCCCGGTCGGCGGCATCAGCCCCGCCGCGAGATCGGCGAGCGTCGATTTGCCGGCACCCGACGGCCCCGTCACCGCGATCACCGCGCCATAGGGCACGGCAAAGCTCACCTCGTCCAGCGCCGCCCGCCCGTCCGGAGTGCGCAGCGTAACCTTGTCGAACACCAGCGACGATGCAAACTGCGGCAGCGCGTGCGCTCCAGCGGATGGGGGTTCGACCCCGGCCTGTAGCCGGGTCAGCAGGCCATCGTATAAATGGATCGCGGGAAGGTTCGCCTCCAGCTGGCGCCACACGCGCAACCCGCCCAGCGCGCGCTGGGTCAGCCGCGCAAATGCCATGATCAGCACGAGCGCGCGTGGCAGCGGCAGGCGAAGCCACAGCGTCGCCGCCAATATCGCCGCGCACGCCACCAGCGCCGCCGCGAGCATCAGCGCCGCCTGCTCGATCGCCTGGGTGCGAATCTGCACGCGCTGGAGCCGGCGCAGCGTGTCGATCCGCCCGATAAGCCGCGCCTCGCGCGCGGCCTCTGCGCCCAGGCTCTTGACGGTGCGCAGCCCGGCCAGGTCGTCGCTCAGGTCCGCGGTCATCGCCATCGACGCGTGGCCGATCTGCACCCCGACTCCGAAACCGCTGCGCCCGATGCGCCGGATCAGCAGCAGCGCGACCGCCGCGATGCCCAGCGTGACAAGCGTCAGTGTCGGCGACAGGAACAGCACCAGCGCGAGCAGCAGCGGCACCGTCGCTGCCGTCGACAACAGCGTCATAAAATGGGTGTGGCACATGCCCAGCCGCCCGGTCTCGCCCAGAATGGCGTGCATCAGGTCGGTGCCGCGCAGCCGCTGGAACTGGGGCCAGGCGACGTGGAGCAAGGCGTGGTGGAGGTCGCCGCGCAACCGGTCGACGAACCGGATACGCTCCATCGCGACATGGAGGGTGCGCGCCGCCACTACCCCGGCACCGGCGGCGACGAGCAGCACATAGAGCCCCAGTCCGATCACCAGCGCGCGCGGATCGGGCGCCGCCTCGCCGCCGATGCCGGTCAGGTGCAGCACCGGCACCAGCAGCAACAGCCCGACGCCCTCGGCCAGCGACCCCGCGAGCGTCAGCCCCGCCGCAATCGCGAGGCCCCGCCCGCCCGCCGCCGCACGCATCAGCGCAAGGAAGCGCCGGGCGGTCGCGGCGATCGGCGACGGCGGGGCTTCGGGCATCGGCGCGCTGTCCGAGGCGAAGGCGCGAGGGTGATTATGACGCAGGATGTCAGCCGGCCTCCCCGCCGGTTTCAGCCGCGGCGGTTTCAGCACTGGCGAGGCGGCTGGCGGCGATCAGGCATTCGATGGCTATCATCGGCTCCCAGGGGGCGATCGTGCGGTGGCGGCTTCCCGCCCCGTCCGGTGCGCTACCGGGCTCCGGAAGCTGGTCGAGCCCGGCGGCGATCGCATCGAGATCGAACAGCGCGGCGGCGTCCGAAGACTCGGTGCGAAGCGCGGCGAGAGCCCCGAGGAGCGCAGGCTTGCGCGCGGCATAGTCCTCGAAACGCTGGTCGAACAGCCCGACCTTGTGGCGCGCGAGCCGCACCGTGTCCGGAAGGATGCCCTGCATCGCGGTGCGGAACGGCTGTCGCGCAACACCGTCCGCCACGAACAGCGAGGGGGGCAGCGACAGCATGAAATCGACGATTCGGCGGTCGAGCAGCGGATAGCTGACTGCAATCCCGTGGCGCGCGGCGAGGATCGCATAATAGGTGCACCGCGATGGGATATGGTGGTCGGCGAACGCCGCCACTCGCTCGGCGGCGGTGTTGGTCTGGAGGATCGGCGCCATGCTGCGCGCACGCACGCGGGCGCGGAGGCCAGGGTGGAGATAGCGCAGCGTGCCGTGGGTGTCGTCCATCGCCGAGGGCCGCCGGCGGATCAGCCTCCGGGCACGACCGGGCAGGAGCGGGACGATCAGCCGGTCGACGATCGCCCGCGCCACCGGCACTCCGTCATGCCGCGCCCGCGCGGGGATTTCGCGCGCCAGCGTGCGCAGCGCGCCCTGCCGCAACAATCGGGCATAGAGGCCCGCGCCGTTATACGTCGCGCCTTCGTCGCCGCCGACTCCGCTCAGCACGCGGTCCGCGCCTGTCGCGGCGGCGCGGTCCATGATGCGGTCGTCGAACCCGTCGACCACGCTGCCGGGCCAGTCGGGGTCCTCGCGCTGGCCGGGCATGCGGACGCCGTCATGTTCCAGCGCGTGATCGATATCGGGTTCCTGCGCGAGCACCGCGGCGATCATCGGGCGCTCGTCGCGGTCGGCGGGGCCGATTGCCTGCGCGGTAGTCATGCTGAGCGCGAGCACGCGCCCGCCGCGCCGCCGCGCTTCGCGGGCAGCGAGCACGGTGATCGCCGAACTGTCCAGTCCGCCGCTGAGATGGCACGCGACCGGACCCTCGGGCGGCATGCGGGCCGCCACTGCGTCGGTGACCAGCGTCCTTAGTGTGTCCGCCGCCTGTGCGGGGCTTCCCCGCCAGCTTCCGACGTGGCGGGGATCCGGGCGATAGGCGCGGTGCGGGCGGGGGGCGGTGGCGGCATCGGCGCCGACACACAGGCTGTGCCCCGCGGGCAGATAGGCGATGTCGGCAAAACCGCTGTCGGCGCCGCGGAAAAAGGACTGGCGCAGCTTCACCCCCAGCGCGACCGGATCGATCTCCGCGGAGGCCAGCCCCGCGCCATGGAGCCCCTTGGGCAGGCTGGCAAAGGCGAACCATCGGCCCGGCCGCATCGTCCATGCCAGCGGCCGCGCCCCGATAAAGTCGCGGCCCAGCCACAGCGTCGCGGCCTCACGCTGCCACAGCGCGACGGCGAAATCGCCGTCGATGCGATCGGGGAAGTCGGGTCCGTGGCGCTGCACCGCGTCGACGAGCCACGCGTCCGGCGCGCCTCCGCCGCGGTCGAGCCGCAGGTCGGTGGCCGCGATCCAGCCTTCGCGTTCGGACAGCCCTTCGCCGCGTCCGGTGAAATCGAGCACCGCCATCCCCAGCGCGCCCTCGCTCCGGCGTGTGACCGACGGCGTCAGCCCCGGCGCAGTCATCGCCGCCGCCATCCTGTCGAGCGTCGCGTCGGAGGCCACGCCCCCGTCGAGCCGCAGGATGCCGCAGATCAGCCGCACGCGGTCATTCGGCGCTTAAGAGGCCGCGGTCGCGCAGGTGGGTCAGGAACGCCGAGACCTCGCGGCGGCATTCTTCCGGCGTCACGTCGAACTCCGCGACCAGCCCGGAGACCAGCTCGGCCTCACCCACCGGCTGCTCGAGCATCTCCCAAATCCGCGCGGCCACGCCGTTCAGCCCGTGATAGCGCCCGGTTTCGGCGTTGAGCAGCAGCACGCTTTCGTCCAGCGGCGCCGCGAAGATGTCGCCCGATCGGCGAAACAACTGCTCCATAATCCTCTCCCGCCCCGCTTTGTGCAGGGTCCGCTTTGCCCTTTGCCCGCGCCACGCATTGGCGATTGCACAACGATCGCGCCGTTTCGGTGGCGTATATCCGCTACTCGGGATCGGTCCCACGCCGCAGCGCCGCGTCGGAGACAATATGTCCAAAACAACCTCGCCACAGCCGGTGATCCGACTGCCATATGCCGCAGGATGCGTATAGCAAAGTTCGATAAAGCGCTGAAATTATTTTCCGCCACCATAGATGATGCAGCCGTCCGAACAATTGGGTCGGATTTAGTGGCATTGGGTACTTGCCACATTTCGCGCAAGCTATATCCTGCGCAATTGACGAAGCGGTTCAGCGCCGCGACCGTGACGACGCAGAAAATCGCCGCTGCGCAAAATAGCCGCGGCACATCGGAGGGGATAGCGGTGTCCGACCCATTTATCGGCGAAATCAAGATGTGGGCCTTTAACTGGGCGCCTAACGGATGGGTGTTGTGCGATGGCAGTACATTGCCGGTGGCGCAGAATGCCGCACTTTATTCGCTGCTGGGAAACACGTTTGGCGGAAGCCAAGGCGTCAACTTCAAGATGCCGGATTTGCGCGGGCGCGCCCCCATCGGCACCGGCGTAAGCCCCGAGGACCCCAACACGAATTACGCGCAAGGGGCGATGGTCGGTGCCGAAACCGTCACGCTGCAGGCAGCGAACGTGCCGGGGCATACGCATAGCGTGAAGGCCTATGTGACCAACGGGACGCAGGCCTTTGTGGCAGGGACCGGCTATTTCGCCACTGTCGTCCCGTCGCTGTCGACGACGACCCAGGCGTTCAACGTCTATCTTCCCAACGGCAACGCAGCGATCCCGTCTCCGCAGCTGCTGTCAGCAGGGACGCCCCCTGCGGTCACGCCCTATGGCGGCGGGCAGCCGCACCAGAACATGCAGCCGTTCCTCGTGACGAACTTCTGCATCTGCACGGTCGGAAACTACCCGATGCGCCCCTGAGCGCATCGGTGACGCCCGCTTAGCCGTATCGAACTGGAAAGGATAAGGATTCGTGGTTGACTCAATGGTCGGGGAAATCCGCTTGTTCGGCGGTGGCTATGCGCCCGAGGGATGGCTATTGTGCGCAGGCCAGTCGCTAGCCGTGAACCAATATCAGGCTTTATTCTCGCTGATCGGGACGACCTATGGGGGGGACGGGGTCACCACCTTCAAGCTGCCCGATCTGAGGGGGCGGCTCCCGATCGGCCAGGGACAAGGCGCCGGCCTGACTCCGCGCGCTCTGGGCCAGGCAGGCGGCGCCAGCATGGTCCAGATCGTGGACGCCACGATGCCGGTGCATATGCACAGCTTTTCGGTGAGCGGAACTGAAGGTTCGACCAATGTCGTCAGCCCCGGGGCCGCCCTTGCGACACCCGCAGCACCTGCCAGCGGAGCGATCTATGCCTATGCGACGCCGGGTACGGGGGTCACGCAAGCGTTCCCCGCGAATATCGTGTCCCCTGTTCACGGGAATTCGCAGGCCCATGCGAACGTGATGCCGTACCTCGCGCTAACCTACATCATTGCGGCCGAGGGCATGTACCCGATGCGGCCGAACTAAGGAGATAGACGATGGACGCTTTCATCGGCGAGATTCGCCTGTTTCCCTACACCTTCTGTCCCCTGGGGTGGGCGCCGTGCCAGGGGCAGCTATTCGCAATCCAGGATTATCAGGCGCTTGCAGCCGTGATCGGCAATAAATTCGGGGGAGATGGAAAGTCCAACTTCAAACTCCCGCTTCTATCGGGCCGGACTGCCGTGGGCTGGGGGGACAACCAGACCGATATTTTCGATCCAGCCTATGCAACGCATGGCGGAAGCGCGACCGTCGCTTTGTCCACAGCGACGATACCCCCGCACTCGCACACGCTGAACGCAGTGCTGATTCCGCAGGCGCAACGCGCCGCAACGCCAGCGGGGAACCTGCTGACCGGGATATCATACCGGCCGCCGACCGGCACGGCGCCGACCTCGAATCCCTATAGCCCCGCCGTTGGCGGCGAGACCACGCTCAACATCAACACGCTGTCTCCGGTCGCCGGGGCGTCGACTCCGCACGAGAACCGCCAGCCTGCGCTGGCCCTGCAATGGTGCATCTGCACGACCGAAGGCTATTTCCCCGTCCGGTCCTAGCCGGTTGGCCGTCGACTCGCTCCTGTCGGTGCCGGCCTCGTGGGATCGCCGCGGTGTGACGCTGCGGCCTGCGGGGCCCGGAGACGCGGCGTTCCTGCGCGACGTCTATGTCGCGGGGCGATGGAACGAAGTCGCCGTCACCGGCTGGCCGGAGGAGACGGTGCTCGCGTTCCTGCACGATCAATACCGGCTCCAGACCGCGCATTATGCAACCCATTATGCCGAGGCGGATCGGCTCGTCGTCGAGCAGGACGGCGTTCCGGCGGGCAAGCTGATCCTGTTCGACATGCAAAGCGAAACCCGAGTCGTCGACATCGGGCTGCTCCCGGCATTTCGCGGCCGCGGGATCGGCGCGCTGCTGCTCGGCTGGGTGCAGGATGCCGCACGCACGCGCGGCGCCAAGGTCAGCCTGCACGTCGAGCCGCACAACCCGGCCAAGCGGCTCTACCGTCGCCTGGGCTTCGACGTCGTCGCGTCGCGCGGCGTGTACGAACTGCTCGAATGGACCGCACCGCCCGGCGACTGTTGACGCCTGCGCGTTTCAGCAGATGACAGCCTCATACCGGAACCCTCCCTCCGGGCGCGGGCCGATACAGGCCAGGAACAACTCCAGCGGACCCAGCGCCTGATTATCGAGCGCGTAGATCGCCTGCCCGAGCATGATCGCCGCATTGTCGGATTCGAACGTCAGCGCAAAGGCCTGCGGCAGGCCGACCGGCGGCGCGTGGCGCGATGCGACTGCCGACACCAGCGTCAGCGTGTCGCGATGATCGGGATAGTCGAGCGTGAAGGCCTGGCCGACCGCCGTCTGGAAATCGTCGAGTGCGGGCAGGGAAGGCATGGCGCGGCGCTCCGGAAGGTCGGGATATGCAAGGGCTAGCCGCTATCGGCGAGTCGCAGCAACCGGCAAGCGCCCCTCTGCGCCGATAGTGCCGCGTTTCTTCGCGGTTTCGCGAAAAATGCGGATAAGGGTGCATGGGAGACTGCAACCGGCCTGCCCGGATCGTGAGGAGGGGCGCGGCGATGCGCAAAGGATTGTGGCGGGGACTGCCCTGGGACGGGATGGGGTGGGCCGCGCGATCCGGCCCCGGCCTGCCCGCATTGCGGCTGTCGGCCGCGCGGGAATGGCGCGCCGGGTTCCCATTGCTGCTGCGTCCGTTGATCGTCCTGGCCGATCGGCTGGGATGGTCGCTCGCCGCGTTCGTCCGGACTGTGCGGTTTGCGCGTGCGGTACGGATGCGCCCGCGCGCGGCGCTGCGGCTCTATGGCGATTGTCTGGCCAGCGGGGGCAGCCCGATCGAGGTGCATGTCTGGCGCGCATTGCACGGCGAACGCCACCCGCTGCCGGCGCGTTCCGCCGCGCGGCTGCTCTCCCGCCTAGGTGACCCGGCGGGCCATAAGCTGCTGGCGGACAAGCTTGCGCTGGCCGAGCGGCTCTCGGCGCACGGCATCGCCCTGCCGCCGCTGCATGCGCATATTCCCCGCGGGAGCGCCGCCACGCTCGATCTGCTGGACGATGCGGGCACGGGCGCGGGGGTGTTCGTGAAGCCCCGGCACGGGCGCGGCGGGGAGGGGGGCTTCGCCGTCACGCGCTCGGGCACGGCGTGGCACGTCGAGGGCAGGCCCGTCCCCGCGGCGCGGGTGCTCGCGCGTCTCGACCGGGTGCTCGCCCGCGACGATGCGTTGGTACAGCCGCAGCTGGTCGCCGCCGATGCCCTGGCCGACCTGGCGGTTGAGGGGCGCGCGCCGGTGCTGCGGCTCGCGACCGCGTGGCTGCCGGGCGGGGCGCCCTTCCTGCATTCGGCGCTGCTGATGCTGGTGCAGCCGGGGCAAAGCCTACGCGATTTCCTGCACGGCATGGTGTTCGCGCCGGTGGACCCCGCCACCGGGGCCGTGTCGCACGGCGTCTGCTTCGCCCGCCCACGCGATCGAGTCGAGCGGCTGGGCGCGGACGGGGCGCGGCTGGCGGGGCGGCGCATTCCGGATTTCGACGCGGCTGTCGCGCTCGCGCTGCGGGCGATGGCCGAGGTGCCGCCGCTCGCGCTGGTCCATTGGGACATCATCGTCACGCCGTCGGGCCCGATCCTGCTCGAGGGCAACAGCGCGGGCAACTGGATCCTCGCCACGCTGCCGGGTCTTGGCGGGCTGGACGGGGGCCCGTTGGCGCCGATCCTGGAGCAATGGCACGCAGCGGCGCGATTGAGGCTGGCGCGACCGCGTTCGATATAGTATCAAATGAAACCATATACACGGCGCCGGGATGTGGAGAGGAATGCATGGATAGCGAAGGACCAGAGGCCGCATCGCCCGCGATGATGCTCGGGTTCGGCAATCATTTCTCGACCGAGGCCGTGGCGGGGGCGCTGCCGGTCGGGCGCAATTCGCCGCAGCATGCGCCGTTCGGGCTCTATGCCGAGCAATTGTCCGGGACTGCGTTCACGGCGCCGCGCGCGGAGAATCGCCGCAGCTGGCTGTATCGCCTGCGCCCTGCCGCCAACCATCCCGCCTTCACGCCGCTCCACACGCCCAGCCTGTTGCGTACCGGCCCGTTCGATGAGGCGCCGGCGACGCCCAACCGGTTGCGCTGGGACCCGATGCCGATCCCGAGCGCGCCTACCGACTTTCTCGATGGCCTGGTCAGCCTGTGCGGCAATGGCGATCCGGCCACCGGGGTCGGGCTCGGAATCCATCTCTATGCCGCGAACCGCTCGATGCACCGGCGCGCCTTCTTCAACGCCGATGGCGAGCTGCTGATCGTGCCCCAGCAGGGCGGGCTGCGGGTCGTCACCGAAATGGGCCGGATCACCGCCGCGCCCGAACAGATCGTCGTCATCCCACGCGGCGTGCGCTTCCTCGTCGAACTGACGGGCGCGGACGCCCGCGGCTATGTCTGCGAGAATTACGGCGCGCCGTTCCGGCTCCCCGATCTCGGCCCGATCGGCGCCAATGGGTTGGCCAATCCGCGCGATTTCGAAACGCCGGTGGCGTGGTTCGAGGATGACGATGCGCCGTTCGAACTGGTCCAGAAATTCGGGGGCGCGCTGTGGGCCACCGAACTGCCGCACGGGCCGTTCGATGTCGTCGCGTGGCACGGCAATCTGGCGCCCTATCGCTATGATTTGCGCCGGTTCAACACGATCAACACCGTCAGTTTCGACCACCCCGATCCCTCGATCTTCACCGTGCTGACCGCGCCGACCGATACGCCGGGGACGGCCAATTGCGACTTCGTGATCTTCCCGCCGCGCTGGATGGTGGCGGAGGGCACGTTCCGCCCGCCCTGGTTCCACCGCAACGTGATGAGCGAGTTCATGGGGCTGATCCACGGCGCCTATGATGCAAAGGCCGGGGGGTTCGCGCCCGGAGGCGCCTCGCTCCACAATTGCATGGCGGGGCATGGGCCCGACAAGGCGAGCTATGACGCCGCGGTGCGCGCCGAACTGGCGCCGCACAAGATCCAGAACACGATGGCGTTCATGTTCGAAAGCCGCTTCGCGTTCCGCCCGACCCGCTTCGCCCAGGAAACGCCGCTGTGCCAGCTCGACTATGATGATTGCTGGACGGGCTTTGCCAAGGCGCGCTTGCCTGGCGCTGCGTAGCTACTCCGCGTCGGGCTGGGCATCGGGGGCAGCGGCGCGAAACGCCGGCATCGCCAGGCACGCGGCCTCGGCGGCGACCAGCCTGGGCCAGCGCAGCGCGACGCCGAAACGGCGCGCATTATAGAGCTGGGGCACCAGGAAGACGTCCGCCAGCGTCACCGTGTCGCCGAAGCAATACGGCCCGCGCCCCCCGGCGATAAGCGCGTCGCACGCGTCCAGCCCGTCCTCGATCGTCGTCGCGGCCCATAAGCTTACCTGCGCTTCGTCGAGCCCCAAAGCCCGGAGCCGCGCCAGCACTTTCAGATTCTGGACCGGATGGATGTCGCACGCGATCGCGAGGGCAAAGGCGCGGACCTTCGCGCGCGCCACCGGATCGGCGGGGAGCAGGGGCGGAGTCGGATAGACCTCGTCCAGATATTCGCAGATCGCGAGGCTCTGCGTCAGCACGTCGCCCTCGGTCTCCAGCGCGGGGAGCAGCCCCTGCGGATTGAGCGCGAGATAGCCCGGCGCGCGCTGCTCACCCTTGCGCAGGTGGTGAAAGGCGTCGGCATAGCCGAGTCCCTTCAGGTTGAGCACCGCACGCACGCGGTACGAGGCGCTCGAGCGGTAATATCCGTGGAGGATGGGGGTGTCTGCCATGGCGAGTCGATAGCATCGTTCGATCGCGCACGTCAGTCGGTTCACCCGGCGAGCATTCGGGGGTTGCAGAATCGCGTCCCGTCTGCGCAAAGCAGCGCCACACGATCCTGTCCCGCGCGGCGGATCGGGCGAAATATCCGGTCGGAAAAGCCGCAGACCGGATAATTTTCAGCAAAGCATCGCCGCCGCCGCCCCTGCCCCTATCGTTTCGGGCTCAGCATAATGGGGTCGGCAAATTGGGGCACATCACACGGGCGGTCGCGCTTTCGGCGCTGCTGGCAGCATTCGCGCAACCGGTCGCGGCACGGGCGGGGCAGGACGACACGCTGCGCGCGTGTACCGACAAGCCGGATTTCATGAATCCGCTGTTCTTTCCCTCGGTCGAACAGCTTGCGGATTCGCGGCTGACCTTCCGCCTCTGCGCGCCCGATGCACAGGCGCCGCGCGTCGTCAGTTCGGACATCGAGCAGATTCCCTCGGGCTATGACGGCAAGCCCGCCGGGCTGGAAATGACGCGCGACGCCAAGGGCTATTGGGTCGCGACGACGCCCGCGCCGGTGCTTGCGGGCACCTATGCCTATGGCTTCCGCATCGGCCAGTCGTCGGTGCTCGATCCGCAGGCGACTCAGTTTTCGGTGAACTATCGCGGCGCCAATGCGGTGTTCGAAGTCAAGGGGCCGGCGGGCGCGTTCCAGAGTTTCGACCCGGCGATCCGCCACGGCGCGGTCGCGGTGATCGACTATCCGTCGACGACGCTGGGCGAAGTCCGCCGCGCGCATGTCTACACCCCGCCTGGCTATGAGGCCGGCGGAAACCAGCGCTATCCCGTGTTGTACCTCGTGCACGGCGCGGGTGACAGCGATGACAGCTGGACCTCGCGCGGGCATGCCCAGTACATCCTCGATAACCTGATCGCCGCGGGCAAGGCGGTGCCGATGATCGTCGTGATGCCGGCGGGGCATACCGTGTTCAAGCCGGGCAGCGACCTGTTCATGAACCGCGCCTTTGGCGACGATCTGGTCAAGGATCTCGTGCCGCTGATCGACCGCAGCTATCGGACGGTCGCGACGCCCGGCAGCCGCGCGATGGCGGGGCTGTCAATGGGCGGCGCGCATACGCTCGCCTGGGGGCTGCCCAACCCGGAGACGTTCGGCCCGATCGGCGTGTTCAGCATGGGCTTCTACCTGCCCGGCCAGGAAGAGAAATATGTCGCGGCGAACGACGCGGCGCTCCGCCGTCGCGGCCAAGCCCATTGGCCGGTGCTGTTCGCGATGGGCAAGACCGATTTCCTGCACAGCGCCGTCGCGCCGACGCGCGGGCTGATGGATCGCTACGGCATCGCATATCGCTATCTGGAAACCGAAGGCGGTCACACCTGGACCAACTGGCGCGATTATCTCCGCGAATATGCGCAGGTCATCTTCAAGTAGAAAGTCGATCCAATTCCAAATGTTCGCTGGGGAGCATTGGTGAATATCCGAATAATGACGCGGTAATACTCGCTGCTCGGATAGATTGTGATCTCGGCATAGGATAAACCGGTCGAATAAAGAATAAATATCGGGCCATATTATCGTGAGATTAGAAAATAAAATCAACGGTCTAGGCAGGGACTTATCTTAATCAGAATACACAAAGGGGTGTATATATGAAATTTACAGCATCATTGTCTTCGATTGCTCTGGCAATATCGTTTCTGTCCGCCGGCAGTGCCTATGCGCAGGAAGCCGAGGAGACCGTCGCGCCGCGCGATGACGTGATCGTCGTCACCGCCCGCAAGCGCGAGGAGGACATCCTCAAGACTCCGGTCACGCTGTCGGTGCTGACCACCGAGCAGATCGAGAAGCGCTCGATCGTGTCGCTGGCCGACGTCGCGGCAGCCACGCCGGGCTTCAACATCAACAACAATTCGTCGGGCCGCGCGGATCGCACGATCCAGGCACTGATCATCCGCGGCTTCACGCCGTCGACGGTGGTGGCGACGACGGTCTCGACCTTTATCGACGGCGTCCCGGTCTCGTCGCCCAGCGCGCTCAACAGCGTCGGCGCGGCGGAGCGGATCGAAGTGCTGCGCGGGCCGCAAAGCGCCTATTTTGGTCGCAACACCTTTGCCGGCGCAGTCAACGTCGTGAACAAGATGCCCACCGGCGAATGGGCGGGCTCGGTCACCGGGATGGTCGGCACGCGCGACAATTATCGCTCGCGCATCGAACTGGAGGGGCCGATCGTCGGCGAACAGCTCACGTTTCGCGCGACCTATGACCGGTTCGGCAAGGACGGGTCGTGGATCAACGCGGCAGATGGCGGCACGCTGGGCGACCAGGAAAGCACCTCGGGCTCGCTGCTGATTGCCGCGAAGCCTGCCCCGGGGATCACCGCCAAGGTCTACGCCTCCTATTCGGCGGACCGCGACGGGGTTTCTGCCAGCACGCGCATCTCCGCCGTGGACATCAAGGATTCGGCGGGCAACGTCATCTACAAGGGCCAGTCGAACTGCACGCTGAACGGAAATCCCTTCATCTGCGGCGTCCTGCCGTCGATGGCCAATCCGGTGTCGAGCAACCGTTCGAACGACGCGCTGATTCGCAAGTTCCTGTCCAGCCCCAACGGCCGTGTCCTCGATCCTGAGGATGGCATCCAAGGCTATGGGATGAAGCGCGACTATTTCCATGTCCATGGTGCCCTGGACGTCGATCTGACCCCGCAACTCACTGCGAGCCTGCTCGCCGGCTACAATAATGAGCGCTGGAGCCAGTTCTCGGACCTGGACGGCTATGACTCCACCGGCGTGACCAATCTGTATGCGGCAACGGGATCGCGCAGCTACTTCGATTTTCCGTATCTCGGCGAGCGCATCACCAAGGATTACTCGGTCGAAGGCAGGCTATCCTATGACAGTGGTGCGCTGCGCGGGGTCGTCGGCGTCAGCCTGCTTGACGGGCGCAACCGCAGTTCGATCGGCGGCGGAAACGGGGCGCTGGGTACGACGGTGTTCGCCAATGGCGGGGGCACCGATCGCGCCAAGACGACCGGCGCGTTCTTCGGATTGACCTACGACTTCACATCGGCGCTGTCGGTCAGCCTCGAGGGGCGTTACCAGATCGACCATACCTACGCGTATAATTCAAAGGGCGGTACGCCGATCGCGGCAGGTCTGGGCAGCCTGATCGTCGATTCGGTGTACAAGAACTTCCTGCCCCGCGCGATCATCAACTATCAGGTCGACCCGAACACGATGCTCTACGCGTCGTTCGCAAAGGGCGTGAACCCAGGTACGTTCAGCACGGGCCTGATCAGCGCCGATGCCACCACGCAGGCGGTAGCCTATGCGGCGGGCATCACGCTCAAGGTCTCGCCCGAAAAAGTCGACAACTACGAACTCGGCATGAAGGGCCGCACGCTGGGCGGCGCACTGACCTATAGCCTGGCGGGCTATTATGCGAAGTGGCGCAACCAGATCAATTCGATCGTCGCCATCGTACCCGTGACCAATGCCTTCTTCTACGGTAGCGCGAATTCGGGTGCGGTCGATCTATATGGTGTGGAAGCGCAGACGTCGCTGCGGGCCAGCGATCTGGTCACGTTCGAACTGGCGGGCGCGGTCAATCTGAGCGATATCAAGGCGTTCACCAACCGTTCGCTCACCACGTTGACCGGGATCTCCGACTTTTCGGGCAATGAGCAGCCAAACAGTTCGAAATACTCCGCCTCGGGCGCGATCCAGTTGGGTGGCGACGTGAAAGGCATCGAAGATACCTCCTGGTTTAGCCGACTGGACTGGAACTTTAAATCGGGCGTGTGGTCCGATCAGGCGAACATCGTGCGGACGCCGGATCGGCATGTTTTCAACGCCCGTGTCGGCGTGACCAAGGGTAATGTCTCGCTGGAGGCGTTCGTTACCAACCTGCTGAACGACAAGAAATATGTCAGCGTCTATGACAATTTCATGTTCACGCCGACCTTTGCCTATACCGCAAACTACTCGGCGCTGCTGGTCGGATTGCCCGAACTGCGCACGGGCGGCGTGCAGGTGAAGGTCAAGTTCTGAACCTGTGAATACCACGTCCGGGGCCGCGACGGTCCCGGACCCTGGTCTGGACGATACAGGTCACGCGCTGTCGGCTGTCGCTGGCGGCGCGTGATCGTCTGACGAGAAAAGCCGCGCTCGCGAATGGCCCATTCCCGCTGCCCGGCGCATCAGGCGGCCAGCGGAGGATGCGGGATGCAAGTGACGGCAGCAATATTGCGAACGATGGGCGCGAAGCCGCCCTATGCGGAAAGCCGTCCGCTCGAGATTGCGACGATCCGGCTCGATCCGCCGGGGCCGGGCGAAGTGCTGGTGCGTATCGCCGCCGCCGGGCTGTGCCATTCCGATCTGTCGGTGATCAACGGCGACCGGCCACGCCCGATGCCGATGGCACTGGGGCATGAGGCAGCGGGCGTGGTCGCGGGGCTAGGCGCGGGCGTGCGCGATCTGGAGATTGGCGACCATGTCGTGCTGGTGTTCATGCCGAGCTGCGGGCATTGCATTCCCTGTGCGGAGGGGCGCCCGGCGTTGTGCGAACCCGGCGCCGCTGCCAATGGCGCGGGCGTGCTGACCGGAGGCGGATCGCGGCTGTCGGACGATTCGGGGGCGATCCATCATCATCTGGGGGTGTCGGCCTTTGCCGATCACGCCGTCGTCGCCCGCGAATCGCTGGTGAAGATCGACCGCGACTTGCCGCTGGCGGAGGCTGCGCTGTTCGGATGCGCGGTGCTGACCGGGGTCGGTGCCGTGGTGAACACCGCCCGGATCGCGGCGGGAAGCACCGTCGCGGTGATCGGGCTGGGCGGCGTCGGGCTGGCTGCGGTGATGGGCGCGCGTGCGGCGGGGGCCAGCCGAATATTCGCGATCGACATGTCGCCGGACAAGCTGGCGCTGGCGCTGGAGGTCGGCGCGACCGACATCGTCGATGCGCGCGACGCCGATGCGGTGGAACGGGTGCGTGCGGCTACCGGCGGCGGCGTCGATACTGCCTTTGAATTTGCGGGCGTGGTGCGCGCGCTGGAGAATGCCGTCGCGATGACCCGGCGGGGCGGGATGACGGTAACCGCGGGCCTGCCGCCGCCCGGCGCCGCGCTGCCGGTCAATGTCGTCCAGCTCGTCGCCGAGGAGCGCACGCTGAAGGGCAGCTATATCGGCACTTGCGTCCCCGTGCGCGACATCCCGCGCTACATCGCGCTGTACCGCGACGGGCGGCTGCCGGTGAACAAGCTGCTCACCGGGCGGCTGCGGCTGGAGGACATTAATGCCGGGTTTGACCGGCTCCACGACGGCAGCGCCGTGCGCCAGGTCGTCGAATTCTGAACATGCACCTCGCATCCCAAGGCAATCGCACGTGACGGTGGCCAAACTTACACGTCGTCATCCCAGCGAAGGCTGGGATCCATTTAGCCGCTCCGCTGGACGAAAGAACGCCGACGGAGCCCCGAATGGATCCTGACTTTCGTCAGGATGACGATGGGTTGTTCCCTAGGCGTTTCCTACGCTGCGCACCCGGAGACATTACGTGATCGACCCCCAATTCGCCGCCACGCTGGCGGACCCATCGCTGCTGCGCGCCGCGAACCGTATCGGCGGCGACTGGGTCGAAGTCGATCCGCAGGGCCGGTCGATCGCCGTCCATAATCCCGCAACCGGCGCGCTGGTCGGGCGGGTGCCATCGCTGGGGGCAGAGGCGGCGCGCGCCGCGATCGCTGCCGCCAAGGCCGCGCAGCCCGCATGGCGCCGCCGCACCGCCAAGGACCGCGCCACGCTCCTGCGCCGGCTGTTCGATCTGATGATGGCGCATCAGGAGGATCTGGCGCGGATCATGACTGCCGAACAGGGCAAGCCGCTGGCCGAAAGTCGGGGCGAGATCGCCTATGCCGCATCGTACATCGAATGGTTCGCGGAGGAGGGGAAGCGGGTGTACGGCGACACTATCCCCGAACATGCGCCGGGCCGGCGGATCATGGTGCGCAAGGAGCCTATCGGCGTGTTCGCGACGATCACCCCGTGGAATTTCCCGGCGGCGATGATCACGCGCAAGGCGGCGCCGGGATGGGCGGCGGGCTGTACCGGCGTGCTGCGCCCCGCCAGCGAGACGCCGTTCTCCGCGATCGCGCTGGCGGTGCTGGCGGAACGGGCAGGGTTCCCGGCGGGGGTGTGCAACGTCCTCACCGGGCCGGGCAGCGAGATCGGCGGCGAGCTCACCTCGAACCCCGATGTGCGCAAGCTGAGCTTCACCGGATCGACCGAAGTCGGCGCGCTGCTGCTCGCGCAATGTGCGCCGACGATCAAGAAGACCAGCATGGAACTGGGCGGCAATGCGCCGTTCATCGTGTTCGACGACGCCGATCTGGATGCGGCGGTACAGGGGGCGCTGGCCTCCAAATATCGCAACGCCGGCCAGACCTGCGTCTGCGCCAACCGGCTGCTGGTGCAGGACGGCGTGTATGACGTTTTTGCCGCAAAGCTGAAGGTGGCGGTCGAGGCGATGACGCTGGGCGACGGCTTTGCGGAGGGCGTGACGATCGGCCCGCTGATCGACGAGGCGGCGGTGGCGAAGGCCGAGGCGCATGTATCGGATGCGGTCGCCCATGGCGCGACCGTGCTGACCGGCGGCACCCGTGCGGACCGCGCGGGCACGTTCTTCCAGCCCACGATCCTGACCGACGTGCCGACCGACGCGCTGATCTTCCGCGAGGAGACCTTCGCGCCGGTCGCCCCGCTGTTCCGCTTCCACGACGAGGCAGAGGCGATCGCGATGGCGAACGACACCCCGTTCGGCCTCGCCTCCTATTTCTACGCGCGCGACATCGGCCGGATCGTCCGCGTGTCCGAAGCGCTGGAGTACGGAATCGTCGGCATCAACGAAGGCCTGATCTCGACCGAAGTCGCGCCGTTCGGTGGGATCAAGGCGTCGGGGCTGGGGCGCGAGGGGTCGAAATACGGGATCGAGGACTATCTGGAGCTGAAATATCTGTGTCTGGGTGGGTTGGACGCCTGATCTATCCGCCACGCGGATAGTCCGCCCGCGAACGCTCTCGCGACTCCCCTGCGCGCGTGTCTAAAGGGCGCTGGCGCTTGTGGGGATGGGTATGGACGGCATCGTTACGCGGCGGTCGGTGATCGGGGCCATGGCGGCGGGGGCAGTCGTGCTGCCGCACCTCGCCTGGTCCGCACCGGCGACCATCGAGCTCAAGACCGCCGGCGGGCGTGCCGTGTCGGTGTCGCACTGGCAGCCAAAGGGTCGCCACCGGGGCATTATCCTGTTCTCGCACGGCGCGGCCTCGGCCCCTTGGAAATATGAACGACTGATCCAGCCCTGGGCCGACCGCGGCTGGGAGGTGTTTGCGCCGCTCCACGTCGATTCGACCGATCACCCCGATACCAAGGCGTTTCCGGGCCTGAAGAGCTGGGCCGCGCGGGTCGAGGATATGCGGCTGCTGTCCGAGAAGCTGGCGCGCGGCGACTATGTCGCGGCGGGGCACAGCTATGGCGGGCTGACCGCGCTGACGCTGGGCGGTGCGGCGGCGGTGGTGCCGGAGGGGGTGGCGGGCCCGCTCGCCGATCCGCGCGCACGGTCGGTGCTCGCTTTCTCCCCCCCGCCGCCGCTGCCCGGCCTGATCAGCGCCGAGGGCTATGCCGCGCTCAAGGTGCCGGCGCTGATCCAGACGGGCACGATGGACCTGTGGCCGGCAGCCCCGCCGGGGCCGGATGCGTGGCGCGGCCACCTTGCCGCCTTTGATGCCGCTCCCGCCGGTCGCGACCGGTATGCGCTCGTGCTGGAGGGGGTCGATCATTATTTCGGCGGCGCGATCTGCCGCCCCGAACTCCCCGGCCCGCCCCAACTCGCCCAGCTTGCGCAGGCAAGCGCGCTCTCGTTGCGCTTCCTCGATGCGTTCCAGCGTCGCGATCCGGCGGCACGGCGCGCACTCGACGCCGCGCGCGCCGATGCGGGGGTGGTCGTCTTGCAGTCGAAATAGCCGCATCAAGCCACTATCCGGCAGTCGGACAGTCGCGCCACCCTGCTGGCAGCGCCGCCGCGACTGACGCCAATTCATGCCTAGAGACATTTTCGGGAGCCGAGCAATGAACGACCTGCTGATCACCCGCCGCCAGGGCCTGGGGCTCGCCGCCGCCGCTGCGGGCACGGTCGCCGCGCCAGCCTTCGCGACCGCGCCGGCCCAGAAAATTCCGTTCCTCACCAAGGTCGACTTCAAGGACCCCAAATGGAACCGCGACACCTTCGCGCGGCTGGAGGGCGACCTCGATCCGACCAAGGAAAAAATCGGCTGGATCAAGGGCCGCGCCGTCGGCGTCCGCGAGAATGAGCGCGTCCGCCCGCTGTTCGACGTCGAGGGGTTCAGCGTCGTCCGGCTCAAGCAGCTGGAGGACGGAAGCTGGCGCAAGCTGCTGCGCGAGATCGTGTTCTATCGCGACATCCAGACCGGCAAGATCATGGACAGCTGGCAGAATCCCTACACCAACGAAACCGTGAAGGTGGTGCCGATCGCCAATGATCCGTTCAACTTCACGATCGGCGAATTCGCGCCCGAGCCCCCCTCTTATGGCGGGCTCAACAAGGACAAGCCGCCGCGCCGCCCGCTGCTGCTCGATTGGGATACCGCGCCCAACAACATGATCCTGCTCAAGACCGCGATCGACCTGTTCTACCCCAACGCGCTCAACCCCGCGAAATGGGTGCGCGAATCCTCGGGCGCGATGAACCGCGTCTCGGAATATTTCACTTACTATATCGACCGCGCCGACATCGAGAATCCCAGGCTCACGCACATCCCTCATGTCGGCGCATGGAGCCGGATCACCCCCTGGCTGCCCTGGATGCTGATGGGCGCGGCGCCCGGGCATATCAGCTATGTGTGCAGCTATGGATCGATGGAGGAGGGCATTCGCGGCCTTGCGCCCGACCTGGTCGCCGCCGCGCGTGCGATGGACGAGAAATGGCTCCACGCCCCGACCGAGGATTACGGCCCGTCGCTGTCGAGCCTCGAAAACTATGCCCGCCAGCAGACCCCGGCGCCGGTGCCTGCAGGCTGGGCCCCGCCACAGCCGCCCGCGCCGATCACGCTGCCAGCCAAGTAAAGGGAAACGACATGCCGAACATCGGACGACGCGGGGCATTGGGCCTGTTGGGCGCGGGCGCAGTCATCGGGGCGGCGCCTGCCGCCGCGCTGGTGGGGAAGGGCCGCAAACTTGACTTCGCGGCGCCCGAGGATCGCTTCCTCGCCTATATCCGGATGCGTGGGTCGCTCGATGAGCGGCTGGTGGTCAGCTATATCAGCGGCAGCTATTTCGGCGTCGTCGGGTCGGAGGTCACCCCGCTCTGGGACGTGATCGGGGTCACCTTCACGCGGTGGAAGCGGCGCGCCGATGGCGGGTTCGACGCAGTGACCGGGGAAATCGCGCATTTCCTCGATCCGAAGACGGGCGAGGCGCCCGGCCAGTTCCTGATCCCCTATACCGGCAAGACCGTCACCGATCCGCGCACCAACCTGCCGCCCAACCGCATCATCGTGACGCCGACGCTGCATATGGAAGTGCCGCGGATGATGCCGGGCGCCGTGATGGACCACGACATCCGCACCCCCGAAGTGCGCGGCGACGATGTCTGGTTCACCGAAGTCAGCCGCGTGACCTTCCCCGCGCCCGGCGGCGGCGAACCGTTCCGCTATAGCGAGGCGATCACGATGCACGCGCATCTGAGCGACCTCGAAAAGCCCGACCTGCCGCGCGTGCCGTGCGAGGCCAATTTCACCAATGTCGTCGCATGGCGGCCCTGGATGCAGATGGGCGACCATCCCGGCCATCTGATGGCGATCGGCAGCGGGCGTTTCGGCGTGACCATGGACCTGCTCCCGGATCGCTGGACCAGGGCGACGCGGGAGAAATGGCCGAACGTGCTGGAGAATCCTGGCGCGCTGCTCGATCCGGTGTGGAAGACGCTCTGATACGAGCGTGCGAACGCAAAAGGGGCCGCCCGGTACACCCAGGCGGCCCCTTTTCTGTAACTTGCAACAGTCATCCTGACGAAAGTCAGGATCCATTCGGGACTCCGTTCGCAGCAGGAGCCCGGCTACTATAGGCCGGCGATCCCGGCTTTCGCCGGGACGACGTGATTCAGAGGAGGCGGGCCGCGCACACGGCCTGCCTTCAGAACTTGATCAGCACCTTCCCGACATGCGTGCCCGCATGGAGGTAGCGATACGCCTCCAGCGCCTCGTCAAAGCCGAACACGCGGTCGATCACCGGCTGGAGACCATTGACCTCGATGGCGCGCACCAGCCGCGCCAGCATCGCGCGGCTGCCCTCGGCGATCCCGGCGATCACCAAATTCTTGCCGATGATCGCCCCGAAATTGGGCAGCCCTTCCTTCGCCTGCCCCGCCAGTGCGCCGATCAGCGCAATGCGGCCATTGACTGCCGCCGCGTCGATCGACTGGCGCAGCGTCGCCTGTCCGGCGGTATCGACGACGATGTCCGCGCCTCCGCCCCCCGTCGCCTCCAGCAGCGCGGCTTCCCAGTCTGGCCGGGTGCGATAGTTGATGCAGATGTCGGCGCCCAGCGAGCGGGCCAATTCCAGCTTCTCGTCGCTCGACGACGTGATCGCCACGCGCGCGCCGTGCATCTTCGCGATCTGGAGCGCGAAGATCGATACCCCGCCGGTGCCCAGCGCCAGCACCGTGTCGCCGGCCTTGACCTTGCCCACTTCGACCACCGCGTTCCACGCGGTCAGCGCCGAGGAGGATAGTGGCGCGACCTGCATGTCGGTCAGCGCGTCGGGCACTGCGATCAGCGCGGCGGCGGGGACGCGCACCTGCTCGGCCAGCCAGCCGTCATGGGTGATTCCCACATCATGCTGGAACGCGCCCCGATGAAACGCGCCGTCCAACCACGTCACGAAATGCGGTGCGACCACGCGCGTTCCCGGCGCGAGCCCGGTGACGCCTTCGCCCAGCGACAGGATTTCGCCCATCCCCTCGGATACCGGGGTGCGGTCCTCGGGGCGGCGCGCGCCATAGGTGCCGTTGAGCACCAGCATGTCGCGATGATTAAGGCACACCATCCGCACCTTCACGATCGCCTCGCCCGGACCGGCCACCAGATCGGGCTTGGTCGACAGGTGCAGCGAATCGAGGCCGGTTTGCGGCCCGATCTTATAGGCTTTCACATCTCACTCCAGTCTTGGTGGCGGGTTACGGCTTCGACTGCGGCACCGGGCGCTTTTGGCCGGGCTTCCACGCGATGCCGTCGATCAACAGGTTGGGGACCACGCTATTGTCCCATTCCGCGCTCTGCGGCGGGTTGTCGCCGATCCGCAGCGCGACAAGGTTGGCGGCGCGCGAGATATAGACGACCTGGTTCGAATTGCCGTCGAACAGGAACAGGTCCTTGTCGCGATAAGGGGCCGAATGCAGCACCTGCGGCCCCGGCTTGCCCGGAGCGCCGAATCCGCGCCGTTCGGCATAGGGGCCGGCGACCCACACGCCCATGCCGTAATGCGGGTTCTGCGGGGTGCCGCGGGCCATCGCATCGACATAGCCCTTGGGCAGCAATCGCTTGCCGTTCGCCACGCCGTCGTTGAGCAACAGCACGCCCAGCCGCAGCCAGCTTTCGGCGGGCAGCGTCATGCAACAGCCCGAATGCGCGAGCCCGCCGGGGCGATCGACCCAGATTTCGCCGCCCATCGCGCCGATCGGCTGGAGAATCTCCTTGCCGACAAAGTCGCCATAGCGGACGCCGGTCGCGCGCTCGATCACCAGCGCGACCAGTTCCGAGACGGCGTTGGAATAGCCGTAATAGCTGCCCGGCGCGTGCGTCAGCGGATAATTATGGACGATTTCCCAGCCATGGTCGGGATCGATATAGGCGCGGTTGAGCGGGTGGTCCGGATCGGCACTGACATTCTGTTCCAGAAAGCCCGAACGCATGTCGAGCAGATGGCGCAGCTTCATCGCCGCCTTGGGCGTGCCGCGCCATTCGGGGATGAAGTCGGTCAGCGGCTGATCCACCGACTTGATCTTGCCCAGCGCGATCGCGCGCCCGACCGCAATCGCCGTGATCGGCTTGGACAGCGATTTGGAGACGATCTGCGTCTCGCGGTTGCCGCCCTTGAAATAATCGGCGCGCTCGATCCTGCCGTTTCGCCACACCAGGAACGCGCGCGCATTGCTCGCGGCGGCATAGGCCGATGCCGTGTCTAGTGCCGCCGCGGCGATGGTGCGCTTGGCGGGGGCCGCGAGGGGCAGCGGGGCCGCAGGCGCGGCGCCCTTGATCGGCTCCATCGGCGCATAGCTGGTCATCACGCCGCGGTCGCGCATCAGCGCGTCGAAGCGCGCCTTGTACAGCGCTTCCCATTCGGGCGTGGTGCTGGGATTGCGATGCGGCGCGTCGGCTTTGGCCTCCTGCGCGCGCGCCGGCGCGGCGGCGATCGGCGCGGCCAATCCGGCGAGCATGCCCGCGTAGAGCGAAAGACGCCTCCGCATTTTCTTCATATCGGGCGCTCCCTGGAAAACCTGTCGGCATAGCTGTGGCTTGGCCGTCATCTTCAAGACAGGGCAACGCAAACGGCTATCCGCCACGCGATCAAAGGCGAAACAGGCGCGCATCCCCGACCGAATCTGGGGTCCGATACCCCTCGTGACCGGCAGGAGCGCGATGCGCAAGGCGCGACGGCGCCATCCTCTAGTCACCAAAAATGTCAGTTGCTTGACGGTCGCACCGATAGAGGCGGCGCACGGACGAGCGACATGCGATCAGCTCAATTCAAGGGGAAGACAATGCGGTTTGCAGCAAGCAGGTTCAAATATGCGTCTTTGGCGGGGTTGATCCTTGTGGCCGGGATGTCATCCGGCGCCGCATCGGCGCGCGCGGGCGATCCCACCGACCCCGATACCGCCCAGGCCCAGCAAGCGACGCCGTCCGACGAAATCGTCGTGACCGCGCGCCGCCGCGAGGAAAGCGTCCAGACCGTGCCGATCGCGATCACCGCGCTGACCGCGGCGGATCTGGCCGAGCGCAATATCACCAGCCTGAGCGACCTGACCAATTCGACTCCCGGCGTGGCGATCACGACGATTTCGGGCGGCACGCTGACCAACATCTATATCCGCGGCCAGGCACCGGCGAACACCACCAACGATCTCAATGTCGAGGCCAATGTCGGCGTGTTCATCGACGACATCTACCAGACCAGCCGCAACACGATCGACCTGTTGTCGGTGCTCGACGTCGGCCAGATCGAAATCGCCAAGGGGCCGCAGAGCGCGTTGTTCGGGCGTTCGACCTTTGCCGGCGCGATGTCGATCTCGACTCGCCGCCCGTCGGACCAGCTCGAAGGCAATGTCCAGGCGACCGTCGGCGTCGACCAGGATTACCGCATCCGCGGATCGGTGTCGGCGCCGATCACCGATAGGCTCGCGGTGCGCGTCGCCGGGGGCTATGTGACCTATGACGGCTTTGGCGAGAATAGCGGCGATCCCGGCGACAATCTGAACGGGACGAAGAAATACGCCTTCACCGGATCGCTAGTGTTCCGCCCCACCGCCGAATTCACGGCACGGCTCTCGGGCTTCGTGTCGCATTCGGAGACCGAGCTTTCGTCGGTGACGCCGCTCGCGCTGGGCGCGTTCAATTGCGGTTCGGTCAACGCCGCGACCGGGCTGCGCACGATGTATTGCGGCGAATTGAACGCCAACAAGGTCAGCTCGACCACTGCCAATGCCCCCAATACCGTGGCGGATGCGCGCCAGATCGCGCTCAACCTCAACTGGGTGCATAATGGCGTATCGGTGACGAGCATCACCGGCTTCACCGAAGCCGAGAACCGCACCTATAACGACTATGACATGACTGCCGGCGGCACGCTGTTCGGCGTCTGCACGCTGGGCGCGGCGTGCGCGCCATCGGGTGCCTATAGCCGGCTGACCCGCGTCAACCTGCTCAGTTCGAACCGCGAGCGCGTGCGTACGTTCAGCCAGGAACTGCGGCTCCAGTCGGACACGCGCTCGCCCTTCCAGTGGATTTTCGGCGGCAGCTATTTCAACTCGCGCATCCCGCTGGCCGGGCTGGGGATTGCAGCCGACCGCACCGGCCTGGCCGCGAACGAGCGGCTGGTGCAGGTGAGCCAGATCACCACCCCCGCCGCAACCGGCGTCGGCGCCTATGACTATACCGCGAACCCGTTCCTTTCGAGCAGCCTGAGCAATTCGCTCTACAGCAGCTATTCGGCGGCGAGCACCGAGACGATGTCGGTGTTCGGCTCGCTGGCATATCGGCTGGGTAGCGTCCGGGTGACCGCGGAGGGTCGCTACAATATCGATCGCAAGCGTGCCCAGCTATATTCGGTATCCAATCCGCTGAGCCAGCCGGGCGTCAACCAGTCGATCGACGGAACCAGCGTGCCGGCGGCGGGCGCCTTCCCGGTTGCCAGCACGCCGTTTGCGCGGACCTTCGAAAGCTTCACGCCGCGCTTCACCGTCGATTTCCAGGCGACCGACCAGATATTCTTCTACGCCACGGCGGCGAAGGGGGTGCGTTCGGGCGGGTTCAACACCGCCAACCCGGTCAGCGCGACCGGCATTCTGGCCGACGAGGTCGCCTATGACGAAGAGACCAACTGGACGTACGAAGCCGGCGTAAAGAGCCATTTGTTCAACCGGGCGCTGCTGTTCAATGCGTCGGTATTCCATGTCGACTGGACCAATGCGCAGGTCTCGGCCTTCACGCTCAATCCCACCGCGGTGAATCCGACGCGGATCGTGCGCAATGCGGGGGACATCAAGACGACGGGCGCCGAGGCGCAGGCCGAAGTGACGCTGTCCGATTATTTCAAGTTCGGCGGCAGCGTCGTCTATTCGGACCCCAAGTTCCAGGCGGGCGCCTATGACGGCTCGATCATCACCCAGTGCGTGATCGGCACCGGGGCGAGCGCCACGGCGGCGCCGGGTTGTCCCGACGTGATCCTGGTGACGACCCCGACGGGCACTCGCGCCGTGACCTCGCTGGAGGGCAAGCGGCCGCAGCGTGCGGTGAAGCTGTCGTGGAACGTCCATGCAGGGGTCGAAGTGCCGCTGTCGGGCGACTGGCGCCTGGCCGCCCGCGGCGACGTGTCGTACACCGGCGATGCGCCGTACAACCTGCCGAACACCGCCTATTTCGGCGAACGCACCCTCACCAGCGGCCGGATCGCGATCGAGAACGACCGGTACAGCGTCGCGCTGTGGGCCAACAACATCTTCGACGTGACCTACGCCGTAAACGCCATCGGCCAGCCGCGCGCCGGCGTGCCGTTCGCGTTCAGCGTGCCCGAAATCTACCTGGGCGAAGGGCGCCGGGTCGGGCTGACGGTCGGCGCGAAATTCTAAAGAGCCGCGTGCGGCGGGGGGTCGGGAAACCGGCCCCCTTTTTTGTGTGAAGGAACTCGCAAATGCTATTCGATTCGATGCAGAACGCCGTTTCCCGGCGGGGCGCGCTGGGCGGACTTGCCGGTCTGGGCGGACTGGGCGCGATGGCGGGAATCGCGCCCGCTTTTGCTGCGCAATCGGCGCGCAATCCCAATATCCGCCCGCTCGACGTGATGGACCCGCGCGAGAACCTGTACGGCTTTGCCAAGCTGTGGGGCACGATTGGCCCCAAGGCTGTGAAATCGGGCTATTACGGCATCCAATACGCGATCGTCGGATCGAAGCGCGCGATGCCGGTGTTCGGCTATTACGGCTTCGGCAACAACCGCAACATCATCCAGCCCGACGGATCGGTGAAGGTGCTGGGCAAGGAATGCGGCTATTTCACCGACCTGCGCACCGGCGAGATCATCGATTACTGGGACAATCCCTGGACCGGCGAGCGCGTCGAGGTGTTCCCGTTTCTCAACGATCGCTGGCGCGGCACGCTGGGGCTGGAGCAGAAGGTGTTCAAGGTCGGCGACAGCGAGACGGTCAACAACGCCGCGGCCAAGGGCGCACCGTTCCGGCTGCCGTGGAACCGCGTCGGCGACCAGTATCTGCTGGGATGGGACTATGCCCATGAATATACCAACCCGGTGACGCCGGAGGGCTGGCCCAAGGCATCGAGCGGCCCGCGCGCGAACCCGTCCGAACATTTCGTGATCTTCACCCCCGCCGACGAGATCGACGACCGGTCGCTGCATTCGGCGCGGTTTCATGCGGGCTTCACGCGCCAGGGGCCGTGGTGGCCGTGGATGAAGATGGGGCAGAGCGGGGTGCAGGGCGTGCTGATGGGGCGGATGTTCAGCTACAAGATCACCGGCACGGTCGACGACATCCCCAAGGTGGTGCTGAAGCGCGTCGAGCGCGACCGGCCCGACCTGTTGGAAGAGCCGACCGACGGCCCGGACGAAGGCGTGCGCGGCACGCTGGAAGCCTATGCCGAGGAAGTCCCGCCCGAAACGCCAGGCTATGTCTCGCCGCTCGCGCAGCGACGCAAGGCGGCGAAGGAATAGCAACGAAAAGGGCCGGCATCTCCCCAGATGCCGGCCCTTCTGCTTTCCGCGCGATCAGTTGTTGGGCGCGCTGTTGTCGGTCCAGTTCTGCCAGTCGGCCGTGATGAACTTCTCGTCGATCAGCGTGCGCTGGTAGCAAAGGCCGTCGCGGAACCACTGCCACGTCCGTGCGCGGTGCGTGCGGGCATCGTTGTTCTGGATCATCTCGTACAGATAGATGCCGGGTTCGTTCTTGCGGACCCAATGGAGGCAGGTCGAACGATCGAAATCATCGGGCTTCATGTGGGCGGCCCAACCCTTGATCAGGTCGTTATCCCACCAGATCCGGCCATTTTCATACCATGCCGGAAAGTCGCGGACCTCGGTGCGGCCGTCTTCCCAGAAATAATGGTTGGTCTGGTGATAATGGTCGACGCCGTCCTTGGTGAACAGCCGGCAGATCAGGCGCGAGCGGTGCTCGTCGACCAGCTTGCCCGTTGTCGCATCATAATAGCGGTACCAGCCTTCCCATACGCCCTCGTTGCTCGCGAGGATCGGCATTGCCTCGCGGACGCCGGGTTTGTTCAGTTCGTCGATCATATCTTGCTCCCACGCTAGAAATCAGAGGGTGACCATCACCTTGCCCATCGACTGGCCGGACAGCAGCCACTCGACGGCGTCATGGATGGAATCGAGGCCGTCGAACGCGCGGTCGTCGCGCGTTACGGCGATGCGCCCGGCGGCGTGCAGCGCGAACAGCTTCGCGCGTGCGGCGGGCCAATATTCGGTCAGCAGGCCGTTCATGAAGCCGCGGACCGAGACGCCCTTGTAATAGATCGAATGCGCGATCCGGGGGGCGGTGACGATCTCCGGCTTGCCGTCGAGATCGGCGGCGGCGCCCGCCACCACCAGCCGCCCATGCGGCGCCATGTTGGCGAGGAAGGCGTCGAAGATCGGCCCACTGACGCTGTCGATCGCCACGTCCAATCCGCGCGGATATTCGGCGCGCAGCACGTCGCCCAGATCCTCGCGCCGGTAATCGACGACACGGTGGACGCCCAGCCCGCGCAGGAACGCGCCCTTGCGCTCGCCCCCCGCCACGCCGATCACGGTGCAGCCCCGCAGCAGCGCGAGCTGGACGAGCAGATGCCCGAGGCCGCCCGCCGCCGCCGAAATCGCCACGGTGTTGCCGTCGCGGACTTCGCCGATCTGCTCCAGCGCGAGCAGTGCGGATACCCCGGTCGATGCCAGCGCCAGCATCTCCGCTGTGGCGGCGGGGACCGCGATGAAATCGCTCGCCGCCCCCAGCGCGACGTCGCGATAGCCGCGCCCGAAGCGCGTGGTGGCGACCGGATCGCCCACCGCGAAATCGCTCACCCCCGCGCCGACTGCCTCGACCACGCCGAGCGCCTCGACGCCGGCGAAGCTGGGTAGTGGGATCGTGACATAGTCGACGGCGTTGCGCGCGATCTGGGTATCGAAGATGCCGTTGATCCCGCAGAAGCGGTTGCGCACCCGGATCTCGCCCGGCCCCGGTTCGGCCAGGGGAAGCGTGACGATCTCGGTGCCCGCCCGGAAACTTTGGGCAAAGCGCTGCAACTGGATCGCGCGATACGCTTCGGTCACTGCGGGAAGCCCAGCCCGCCGGGGTTGAGCAGCCCCGCCGGATCGACCGCCGCCTTGATCGCATCGAGCAGCGCCGTCGACGCGGCGTCGCGGCTTTCGCGATAGGCATAGGTCCGCCCGATCTGGAAATGCGCGCAGCCATAGCGCTCGGCGATCGCGCGCACCCCCTTGCGCGCGGCGGCGACGACCGCGAACGCCGCCGGGTTCGCCGCGAGCCGGGGCAGGCGGGCGAGGTGGTCGGGCTCGATCATCGATTGGTGGACCGGGCGATAGGCATCGGGCCAATAGAAGACCGGCTCGATGGTGATCGCGTTGGTCGACAGCGTGGTGAACAGATAGCCGTGATGGACGCCATGTTCGGCAAAGGCATCCGCCATATCGGCGAACAGCGCCTCGACATCGGCGAACATCGCTGGCGCGTTGGACAGCGAGACATGGCCATGGACCGAACCCCATGCCTCGCCCTTGGGTCCGAGGATCGAATTGGGCTCGGGAAAGGGCTGGGCGCGCATCACCTTGGCGATGGTGTTCTCGATCTCGACGCCGCTCTGCGCCGCAGCGATGGCGCGGATCGCGGCCATGTCGGCGGCGACGCCCTCCGCCGATCGCCCTTCGGCGATGACGTGGAGCGGATATTCCTCTTCCTCGATGAAGTTGCGCCCGCCCAGCGCGATCTTGGCGGCAGCGAAGAGCCCCTTGGCCACATTCTTCTGCTTGCCGATGACGGCGCCCAGCGTCTTCATGTCGCTCATCAGCGACATGCGCTGGAGCCGCACCTTGGTCAGGCCCGGATCGAAGGCGCAGGTTTCGGCGGCGAGCCCAGCGCGTGCGATCTCCGCCATCGCCGCCAGCAGGTCCGCGCCGGTCTTGAACGAGAAGGAGGCATGGCCTTCGTGCTGCGGCACGCGGATCAGCCGCAGCGTGACCTCCGCCTTGACGCCCAGCGTGCCGCCGTCGCCGCAGAACAGCCCGGAAAGATCGGGGCCGTAATGCCGGTAAAAGGGGGTGTCGCCATCGGGGCCGCGCGCGCCGGTGCGCAGGATGCGCCCGTCGCCCAGCACGACCGTCAGCGCGATCATGCTCTCGCTCGTCGTACCATAGCGCCCCGCGCCGAACATCGCGTTGAGTTGCGACAGTCCGCCGCCGATCGTCGAATACAGCCCCGAAATCGGCCCCCAGAACGGCGTGCGCAGCCCCTGCGCGGCCAGCGCCTGGTTCAGCGCGTGCCAGGTGCAGCCCGCCTCGACCGTCACGGTCATGTCCTCGGCGCTGATCCGCAGCACGCGGTTCATGCGGGTCATGTCGAGCGAGACGGTGCCGCTGGTGGCGGGGAGGTAACCGCCGGTATAGCTCATTCCCGCCCCGCGCGGCGCGATGGCGGCGCCGGCGGCATGGGCGGTGCGCACCACCGCTGCCAGTTCGTCCAGCGACGCGGGGGCGACGATCAGTGCCGCGACATGCGCACCGGCTTGCCAGATGTCTTCGCTGAACAGCCGCCGCTCGGCTTCGTCGTCGCGGACATGGCGCTCGCCGACGATCGCGGCCAGCGCGTTTTTGAGAGTGGAGGCTGCGGCGTCGGATGCCGTGAGATCGATGGAGGATTGCATTGCGCGCTTCCCGGATACGCCGCCTGGATGACGGTGTTCCGCGAATAATCGGGCCGGGGCGGTGCAGGCATGCCGGGCGTGCAGTGTATCCGCACAACGGATGAAAACCGTGCGATCACGGCAAAGCGCGGGGCGGCAATAGGGCGCGGAGCGTCACTGGCTCCGCGCTGCGATTATTTTGTGGGGGTTGCGGCCTCGATATAGGCGGCGACCAGCGCGGCGACGCGCGCGGGGGTTTCGGTCGGCGGGTAATGGCCGACATCGGGGAGCAGGATCGTCGAGACCTGGGTGCCGGTCAGATAGCCCTCCAGCGTCGCCGCCGCCTTGGGCGTCAGCAACGGGTCCGCCGCGCCCCAGATCAGCAGCACCGGGGCCTTCACCTCCGCCATCCGCTTATGCGCCTCCACGCCGTCGCCGATCTTGGCGACCAGCGCGACCGGGTTCTTTTCGGGGACGCGGCGGTTCATGTCGTAATAGGCGCGGCGGGTTTCCGCGCTGATCCGGCTGCCGTCGCCCGAAAAATACGAGAGATAGGCGTTCCAGAATTCCAGATTCTCGAACTTCGCCGCCTGCGAGTCCGCCAGCGCCTTCGCGAATGCCGGCGGATAGACGAGGTGGTCGGTGCGCACGGTATCCGATGGCGTGTTCGCGACGATCAGCCGTTCGACCAGATCGGGGCGCTTCGCCGCGAGGAACAGGCCCAGCGTGCCACCGCTGGAGACCCCGACAAAGCTGACCTTGGTCACGCCGAGTTGCGCCAGCAGCCCCTCGGCGATGTCGGTTGGCTGGACCGTGGCGGCTGCTTCGTCGCTGACTGCGCCCGACAGGCCGGCGGCGGGAAGGTCGTAGCGGATGATGCGATAGCGGCTCTTGAGCGCGGCGACGACGCCGTCCCATTGCTTGAGCGAGCTGCGCGATCCGTGGACCATCAGCAGGACGGGGCCCTTGCCCTCGTCCTTATAGTGAATCTCCAGCCCGCGGATCGTCGCATAGCGGCTCGCCTCGTCGCCATAGCGGGCGCGCAGTTCGGCGAGCGTCAGATAGGGTTTGGCCGCCTCTGCCGCCGCCGGGGTCGCCTCCTGTGCGGAGGCGGTCATGGGCAGCGCGAGGGTCGCCGCAGCAAAGAGCAGGGCGGCGCGCATCACTTCTTCAGCGTCGCCAGATAGGCGATCATGTCGGCACGCGCTTTCGGGTTGGGCATTCCGGGGAAGGACATCTTGGTGCCCGGCACCACTGCCGAAGGGCGCTTGAGCCAGGCGTCCATCGTTGCCGGGGTCCAGTTCAACTGCGCCTTTGCCATCGCTTCGGAATATTTATAGCCGGGGTGGAAACCGGCCTTGGCCCCCATCACCCCGGCAAGGTTCGGCCCGACGCCATTGGCGCCGCCGCGCTCGACGGTGTGGCAGGCGCGGCACTGCATGAACAGCCGCGCCCCGATTGCGGCATCGCCGCGCACCGGCGCCGCGGCCTGGAGCGGCGGGGACGCCGTCGCCGCCACGGGCGCGGGCCGGCCCATGATGCTGGCCGCCAGCATCACGACCGACAGGCCCATGATCGTCAGGAAAGAACGCGGAGTCATCGAACAATCCTCTTCACTTCAGTCCCCGGCAAGCTTCGGTCCTGGCGGATGTCCGCTTTCTGAACGGGTCGCGATTTACAGCGCGGGTGGTACAGGCGGCAATCCGGCCCTTTAACGGTCGCGCCGCGAGTGTCCGCCAGTCGATCATATGGCGCGGCGCAATCGACTTGGCGGGCGGGGGATCGATGATGGACGCTGATACGAAAGGAACCTTCCGGTGAAACTGACTCGTCGCGCGTTCGGAGTGGGGGCCGCCGCCCTGGGGATGACAATGGCGGCGGGCGCGCGCGGCCAGACGGCGAAGGCGCGCGGTTATGACGTGATCGTGCTGGGCGCCGGGGTGTCGGGGCTCAACGCCGCCTGGCTGCTGGAGCGCGAGGGGCTGAAAGTGCTGGTGCTGGAGGCGCGCCAGCGCGTCGGCGGGCGCGTGTTCACACTGATGGACCAGCCGGGCTATCCCGAAATGGGCTTCAATTCGATGGGCGAGGGCTATGGCCGCGGCATCGACGCGGCCAAGCGCGCGGGCGTCGAACTGGAGAATATCGCCCCCCGCTTCTATGGCGGGCCGCCGCAGGAGCTGTACCTCGACGGCAAGCGCATCACCCGCGAGGCATGGGCGACGTCGCCGCTCAATCCCTTCCCGGAGGCGCTCAAGGGATCGATGCCGTGGGAAGTCGTCAGCAAGATGGTGTCGCAGCACACCCGGCTGCCCGATTTCAACCTGTGGAACGATCCGTCGAACGCGGCGCTCGACATCTCGCTATACAGCTTCCTCCAGGCCCAGGGCCTGAACGACGCCGCGATCCAGCTCGCCGCCAGCATTTCGCCCTATTACGGCACCTCGGCCTATGACGTGTCGGCGCTGATGCTCGAATTCAACGACGGCTTTATCAAGGGCCAGATCCAGGCCGGCCCGCGCTCGCTGGCAGTGAAGGGGGGCAATATCCAGTTGCCCAATGGCATGGCGAAGCTGCTGAAGGGCGACATCCTGCTCGGCAAGGAAGTCGTCGCGATCGACAATCTGGCGGGCAAGGTCGATGTGCGGTGCGCAGACGGCGCGGTCTATTCGGCGCCGCATGTGCTGTGCTCGCTGCCCTTCTCGACGCTGCGCAATGTGGCGATCCGGCCGGGGCTCAGCGGGCCGCAGGCGATGGCGGTGGCCGAGCTGAAATACCAGCCGATCTCGATCGCCTTCCTGACCGTGACCGAACCCTTTTGGGAGTCCGATGGCGTGTCGCCGGCGATGTGGACCGACGACATGCTGGGCAATGTGATGCCGCAGCGCTTCGGCGCCGATCCGAAGCAGGTCACCGGGCTGATGGTGCAGGGGCGCGGGCATCTGGCGCAATATTGGGACCGGCTCGGCAAGGACGAGGCGCTGGCGTTCGTCGTCAACCGGCTGGAGACGTTGCGCCCGGCGGCGAAGGGCAAGGTCAAGGGGGCCTATATGCATAGCTGGACCGCGGAGCGCTTCAACATGGGCGACATTTCCTATTTCAGCCCCGGCCAGATCGCGGCGTTCGGATCGACGCTGAGCGCGCCAGCCGGGCGGCTGCACTTTTGCGGCGAGCATACCGCGGTCGGCGCACGCGGGCTGGAGGGCGCGCTGGAATCGTCCGAACGCGCCGCGCTCGAAATCCTGTCGCTGTGATGCGGCGCTTGCTGATCGCGGGCGCATTGTTCGCCCTGCCACTGCCCGCGCTGGGGCAGTCGTTCGACACGACCACGCCGCCGCCCGCGCCGGACTATGCAGAGGCGGGCGCATGGGCTTCGCGTCCGGGCGCGCCGGGCGCTGCCGCCACGGTGCCGCAGGGTGCTACGCCAGCGGCGAAAGTGGCGAAGGTCGCCTTATTCTACGTTCACCCGACAACGTTCCGCCACGCGGTCCAGTGGAACCAGGATCTTGCCGACGCGGCCACCAACGCATGGACCGACGCGAGCGTGATTGCGCGGCAGGCGTCGATCTTCAACGGATGCTGCGCGATCTATGCGCCGCGCTATCGCCAGGCAGTGGCGCGTGCGGTGGGGATGCTGGACGGCGAGGGGGGCAAGGCGTTCGCGCTGGCCTATACCGACGTTGAGCGGGCGTTCGACGCCTTCCTGAAGGCGATCGGCGACCGGCCCTTTATCCTTGCCGGGCATAGCCAGGGCGGGTCGCATCTCGCCACGCTGCTGGCAAAGCGGATCGACGGCACGCCGCTCGCGAAGCGCATGGTGGCCGCCTATGTGCTCGGCTACAACCTGTCCGAGGGTGATTTCGGCACGACCTATCGCACGATCAAGCCGTGCGACCGTGGTACCCAGACCGGGTGCGTGGTCGGTTGGAACAGCGTCACCGGCGACGCCGACCGTGCGATGCTGGGCGGGCTGATGCAGCAGCGCTTCGTCAAGCTGCACGGCGAAGGCCCCGGCAAGGCGGTGTTCTGCGTCAATCCGCTGACGTTCGACCGCAGCAAGCCCGCAGCGGCGAAGTCGGCGAGCCTGGGCGCTGTGCCGGGCGATCCGGGGGCGGGGCCGGTCGCGGCGCCGGTTGCGGGCAAGGTGGCTGCCGAATGCCGCGACGGTTTCCTCGTGGTCGATGCCGACCCCGCGCTCGACCTCAAGCCGCTGCCCGGCGGGAGCCTGCATTTTCACGACATGGGGCTGTTCTACGCCGACATCCGCGCCAACGCATCGGCGCGCGCGGCGGCCTATCTTCGGGAGCACCGCAAATGACCTCCAGGGACCTTCTCGTCACGCTGGCGGCGATGCTTGCCGCAGGACCCGCGCTCGCCCAATCGGGCGCCGATCTGGCCGCGACGATCGACATCAGCGCGCCCGGCGCGCCCGTCGCCCCGGATTCGATCCGGGCGGCATCGATTGCCTTTCCCGGCGGCATCGTCGCGCATCCGGGCATCCCCTATGCGACGCCGATCGGGTATCGCCCGCTCACGCTGGACGTCTATGCGCCGCAGGTGCCGGGCGCGGCGAAGCGCCCGCTGCTGATCTATGTCCATGGCGGCGCGTGGCTGCTGGGCAATCCGCGTGACGCGGCGGCGTATAAGGACTGGCCGGCGACGCTCGCGAAGATGGCGGTCCGCGGCTATGTCGTCGCGTCGATCAGCTATCGCCTGTCGCGCGAAGCCCCATTTCCGTCGCAGATTCAGGATGTTAAGGCCGCTATCCGGTTCCTGCGCGCCAATGCCGACGCCTATGGCATCGATCCCGAGCGCATCGGCATCTGGGGCGATTCGGCGGGTGGGCATCTCGTCGGGCTCGCAGGGACGACGTGCGGCGTGAAGGCGTTCGAGCCGGTGGCGGAGGCGCCGCGTCGCGGCCCGGCGCCGGCCCCCTCGGCACCGCCGCCCTCGGACTGTGTCCAGGCGGTGGTCGGCTGGTATGGCATCTATGATTTTCTGGACGAAGGCCCGGTGAAGCGTCCGCCGCCGCCGCCGGAGGACGCGACGCGGCTGTTCCTGGGCTGCACCGTCGCGCAATGCACCGACGACCAGAAGCGCGCGGTTTCGCCCGTGACCTATGTCGACGCGGGTGACGCGCCGATGCTGCTGATCCATGGCAGCGCCGACATGGCGGTGCCGCCGAAGCAGAGCGAGACGATGGCGGCGGCGCTCAAGGCGGCCGGGGTGCCGGCGGAACTGCGGATCATCGAAGGCGCCAACCATGGCTGGTACGCCAAGACCCCCGAGGCGATCCGCGCCGCCAGCCGCGAGGCGTTGGCGCTGACGGTGGATTATTTCGACAAGGTTTTGAAGCCAGGGCGCTGAGCTCTGGTTTTCAGGTTCTTAAATTTCTATTTCACACAAAGCCACAAAGCCACAAAGCCACAAAGCCACAAAGCCACAAAGCCACAAAGTCACGAAGCAAGAAGAATGCATATTCTTCGTGCCTTTGTGGCTTTGAGTGAGAATCACCCTGTGCTGCGCCCGGTTCTACCAGTTCCTTACAGAACCGCGCAGACCGTCTTCCACTCGAGATAATTGTCCATCGCCGCGATGCCGCTGTCGCGCCCGAAGCCGGATTGCTTGACCCCGCCGATCGGCAGGCTGGCGTCGTACATCGAGTGGCAGTTGATCCACACCGATCCCGCCTGGATCGCGCGCGACAGGCGGTGCGCGTGGCTCAGCGATTCGGTCCAGATGCTCGCGGCGAGGCCATAGACGCTGTCGTTCGCCGATGCGACGACGGCGTCGATGTCGTCATAGCGCTGGACGACCAGCACCGGGCCGAACACTTCGTCGCGCACGATCGTCATGTCGGGGTCGACATCGGCGACGATCGTCGGGCGGATATAGGTGCCGGCATCGCCGAGCCGCTGCCCTCCGGCGACGATCGACGCGCCCTGCTGCTGCGCGTCCGACACGAACGACGCGACGCGCTCGGCCTGCCGCGCCGAGACCAGCGGGCCCATATGCGTCGCCGGGTTCAGCCCGTGGCCAAGCTGGATCGCGCCCGCCTGTGCGGCCAGCCCTTCGAGCACGCGGTCATAGATCGACGCATGGACATAGGCGCGCGAACCGGCGACGCAGACCTGGCCCGCGTTGAAGAAGATCGCATTGGCGACACCGGGAATCGCGAGGTCGAGATCGGCATCGGGGAGCACGATCACCGGCGACTTGCCGCCGAGTTCGAGCGTCACGCGCTTCAGATTGCCCTTCGACGCGTCGAGGATCGCGCGGCCGGTGGCGGTCGATCCGGTGAAGGCGACCTTGTCGACGTCCGGATGCGCCGCGAGCACCGCGCCGCAGCGCGCGCCGCGCCCGGTGACGACGTTGAGCACGCCCGCGGGCAGCCCGGCTTCCTCGATCAGCTCGGCCATGCGCAGCGCGGTGACCGACGTGTCCTCCGCCGGTTTCAGGACGATGGTGCACCCCGCCGCCAGTGCGGGGGCCAGCTTCATTGCGGTCAGCACGATCGGCGAGTTCCACGGTACGATCGCGGCGACGACGCCGACGGGCTCGCGCAGCGTCCATGCCGCCATCTGCTTGCCCGCAGGCTGATAGTTGATCGACGGCGTGATCGTGCGCCCCTCGATCGCCATCGCCTGCCCCGCGAAGAAGCGGAACTGCGCGATCGCGCCGGGGATCTCGGCCCAGCGGCCGACATAGAGCGGCTTGCCCTGGTCGAGCGTCTCCAGCTCGGCCAGCTCGTCGATATTGCGTTCGAGGATGTCGGCGATCCGCAGCAGGGTCGCGGCGCGTTCGGCGGGCAGCGTCGCCGCCCAGCCGGGGAACGCCGCGCGTGCCGCCGCGACGGCGTCGTCCACATCCTGTTCGCTCGCATCGGGAAAGCGCGCGATGACGCGGCCCGTGGCGGGATCGATCGATTCCATCGTCTCGGCGCCGTCCCGCCATGCGCCACCGATCAGCATCCGCAGCGACGCGGGCGAATCGAACGCCGCCTTTGCGCGGGCGGATTGCGGGGCGACGGGCTCAAGGATGGTCAGGGTCATTACGGCTCCTCCCGGCCCGGACGCGGGACCCGGTTTCGGTTCTTCTAGCGCTGCAACCATCACGCTCAACACCGCAGATCCGCCATCGCTCGGCGGGTGCTGACCGTGCAGCGGATAAACTGCGCACGGCATGCGGAACCGCACCCGCTGTCTTCTACCGTCCTGCAAATAAGACGGAGGGCATGCCTGTATATGCGAAATCAAGCTATCCTATTGCCGAAGCTCGGCAATTTGATCCTGAAGATGCGCGCGCCCGCCGTGCGCGGCACCATGACGGCCCCGGCCCGGATGGTCGCTGCGCGCCAGGGCGGCCGCGCTTGAGCGGTACCGAGGGACAGGTAATGCAGGCCGAAGAATGTGACGTCCTGATCGTTGGCGGCGGGCCCGCCGGCATGGTGCTGGCCTATGCGCTGGCGCGCGAGGGTGTCGAAGTGCGGGTATTGGAGCGCGAGGCCGAGTGCCTGGCCGATATGCGCGCATCGACGATGCACCCCCCGACGCTGGACATGATGGCGGAGCTGGGGCTTCTCGACGAGTTGGAAACGCGTGGGCTGCGCGCCGCGGTGTTCCAATATTACAATCTCCAGAATGGCGAACGCTATGCGCTCGACATGAGCGAGCTGGCGGACGAGGTCGCGCACCCGTATCGATTGCAGTGCGAGCAGTTCAAGCTCACGCGCCTCATCGAGGGCCGGTTGAAGGCGCTGCCCAATGCGCGGGTCGATTTCAGCACGCGCGCGCTGAGCTTCGCTGAGGATGCCGAGGGCGTGACGCTCCATGCCGAAACCCCGATGACGATCCACGCCTATCGCGCGCGCTATGTCATCGGTGCCGATGGCGCGAGTTCGACGATCCGCAAATGGCTCGGCGTCGAGTTCGACGGCTTCACCTATCCCGAATCGTTCCTGACGCTGTCGACGGATTACCCGATCGAGACGCATCTGCCCTGGACGTCGGGGGTCAATTACGTCGCCAATCCGCCGAAATGGTCGGTGCTGCTCCAGGTGCCGGGACTCTGGCGCGTGCTGGTGCCGGTGGCCGAGACGATGCCGGTGGCCGAGATCACCGGCGATGCGTTCAAGGACCGGGTGTTCGCCGACCTGCTGGGAAGCGCGGTACCGATCGAGACGCACCACCGCACCGTCTATCGCGTCCACCAGCGCGTGGCGAAGGAGTTTCGGCGCGGGCGCATGATCCTGATCGGCGATGCGGCGCACCTGAACAATCCGCTGGGCGGGTTCGGCATGAATTCGGGCATCCACGATGCGTGGAACCTGAAGGACAAGCTGTTGCGCATCCTGCAGGACGGGGCCGCGCCCGATCCGCTGCTCGATCGCTATGCCCGGCAGCGCCGGGCGATCGCATCGAGCTTCGTCCAGTCGCAGACGATCGCCAACAAACAGGCGCTCGAGAACCAGGGTGCCGTGGAATATCGCGAGCGGCACATGGCGAAGCTGACGAGCGATGCGGTCGCGCGGCGGGCGTATCTGCTCGAACAGAGCATGGTGACGTGCATGCGCAACGAGACGGCGATCGAGTGAGATTGCGACACCCCGGCTAAGTCCCCGGGGCATCGCATATGACAACACATTGTCATCCTGACGAAAGTCAGGATCCATTCGGTGCTCGGTATGGGCTTTTGGGTCGAGCGGAGCGACTGAATGGATCCCAGCCGTCGCTGGGATGACCGCATTTCATGTTTGCCCGCCGCAATATGCGATTGCCTTGGCCGCAATCCAGTGTTCTCCCGCCACAAGGGTGATCCCGTGCCGCCCGCCTATCGCGCGCCGGCACGGGATCGTCGCGATCACACCGCCACCGTCCCGCAATCATAGGCGAACAGGCCGAGCGTCTCTTCGTTGCGGAGCTTCTTCATTCCGAACAGTTCGGCGTCGTCGCCCTGGAGGCGATCGGCATTCTGGTTCGATTCGCTCTGGATCATCGTGGTGCGATCGATCCGCGCGGCCTCATAGCGCCCCAGCGCCTCCGCCACGCTCGCCGAAGCGGCCAGCGCGCGGGCGAGCACCACGCCATCCTCGATCGCGCTCGACGCGCCCTGGCCGAGGAATGGCGTCATCGCATGGGCGGCGTCGCCCAGCAGCGTGATGCGCCCGCCGATCGACCAGCTCGACAGCGGGGCGCGGGCGTTGATCGCCCATTTGAACAACTGGGTCTCGTCGGCATGGGCGATCATCGTCTGCACCGGATCGCACCAGCCCGCGAACAACGCCTGAAGCTCGGCGCGGGTGGCGGGGATCGTCCAGCCTTCCTCGGTCCAGCCCGCCTCGCGGCTGAAAAACACGAGGTTGAGCAGCGATCCGCCGCGCAACGGGTAGAAGACGGCGATCTTGCCCGGCCCGATGAAATTGCCCGGCATCTCGACAAAGGGGCGGAGTTCGTCGTCGACGGGGACGACCGCGCGCACCGCGACATGCCCCGTGAAATGCGGGGCGGCAGTGTCGAGCGGGCGGCGGACCGCCGATTTGACGCCGTCCGCACCGATCAGCAGATCGCCCGAGAAGCGCGTGCCCGCAGCCGTGACCAGCTCCGCGCGATCGTCCAGCGCCGCTACCTCGGTCACCGGCGCGCCCATATGGATGCGCCCGCCCGCCTGCGTCACGGCGTCGACCAGGATCGCGTGGAGATCGGCGCGGTGGGTGTAGTAATAGGGTGCGCCATATTCCTCGCGCATGCGGTTGCCGCGCTCGAGCGTCATCAGCGTGCGGCCGTCCTGCCAATGGCGCACGGCCTGGCGCACGGGCTCCATCGACTGGGCGCCGATCGCGTCCGCGACGCCCAGATGCGCGAAGCCGCGCATTGCATTGGGGGCGAGCGTCACGCCCGCGCCGACATTGGCAAAGGCGGGTGCCGCCTCGAACACATCGACGTCGAAGCCGTGCTGGCGCATCGCGAGCGCGGTGGTGAGCCCGCCGATGCCGCCGCCGACGATGAGGATGGAACCGCTTCGCATGTGTCGCTCCTGTGCCCGCCGGATGGCGCGGGGAGATGGTTGGGGGTCAGAGCCCGAGATTGCCGGGCGCGATCCGCCGCTGGGGATCGAGCCGGGTCTTGATTGCCTCGATCAGGCCGCGCACCGGCGGCTCGACGCGGTCGAGATAGGGATAGGCCTTGCCGATCTGGAACTGGCCGGCGCCATGTTCGGCATAGAGCGCGATCAGCCCGGCCTTGAAGCCATGGACGAAGGCGTTGACCTCGGCGCTATCGGGATAGGTGGGCAGCGCGGCGAGATAGTCGGCGGGCACTGCTGCGCGGTGATAGTCGGTGATCGCGCCGGGCCAGTAGAGTGCGATCTCATACAGGAACCCGCTGGTGCCGACCGCGGAGAACATGCCCCCGGTCCACACCCCCAGCCGCTCCATCTCGGGCTTTTGCGCGGCGTAGAACGATTCCAGCGCGGCATGGAAGCCGGGGACGGCGCGGTGGGGCAGGATGCCGTGGACCGGCACCCAGCGCTCGCCCGCCGGGCCAAGCGTGTTGAACAGTGGCGCGAAGGGCATCCCGCGCACCACCGACGCCACCGTCGGCGCGATCTCGCTGCCCAGCCCCGCGACGAGCTGGCGCAGGCGGTGGAGGCGGGCATTGACTTCGCGCTTGTCGAACCCCTCGACGATGTAATGCGTCATATAGGCCGAAGCGCGGATCTGGCGCCGGGCGAGCAGGCCCGCGGCGATCACCTGACGGACGCCCGCCATCGTGGAGGGCGAGGTGCGCAGGATCGACAGCGCCATCGAAAGCGTCGCGCCCGCGCGCTCCTGCCGCGCGATCTGGCCCTGTGACAGCGCGGCGTCGAGCGCGAAATGCGTGTCCTCGACTCGCTCCAGTGCGATCCGCCGCATGCTTTCGTGCGTCGCGGCGAAATCGGGGAAGGCGAAGGAGATAACGCCGTGCGTCGGGCGCTGGCGCAGGATCGGCAGCGTGATCCGCGCCTTGATCCCGAATGCGCCGCAATCGCCGGTGAACAGCCCGGTGAGGTCGGGACCGAAATGCCGCGCGAAGGGCAGCCCGCCCAGCGCGCCCGCGCCGGTGCGCAGCAGGGCGCCGTCCGCCGTGACGATGTCGAGCGCCAGCACCGATTCGGCGGAGATGCCGTACATCCCCGATCCATGGCTGATCGAATTCTGCGACATCGATCCGCCGATCGTCGCCACCAGCCCCGAAAAGGGCCCGCGAAACGGCGTGCGGAAACCCTTTGCCGCCAGCGCGTCGGACAGCGCCGCCCAGGTCATGCCCGCCTCGACCGTGACGAAGCCGCCATGGGTGTCGATCTCCACGATGCGGTTCAGCCGCCCGAGATCGACCAGCACATAGCCCGCATCGCGCGACTGATAGCCATCGGTATAGGATGCGCCGCCGCCGCGGAGCTGGACGCTGTGCCCCGCCGCCGCGCACGCGCGCACGACGGCCTGCAACGCCTCGACGCTGTCGGGGCGGACCATTGCGACCGGTGCGCCGAGCAGCGCGTACACATCGGTCGCGAAGGGGAGCGCCGCGTCGCCGGTCAGGACATGGTCGTCGCCGACCGCCCCGCGCAGCGTGTCGAGCAACGGCACGGCGCTCACGAAACCGCGATCTCGTCGATAACCGCCTTATATCCGTCGGCGGTTTCCTGCGCGATCGACTCGTCGGCCTGTTTGCGCATCAGGTAGAATAGCCGCTCCAGCAGCGCCTGCCGGCGGCTCTCGCGCGCTTCCAGCGCGGGCTGGTCGAGCTTGAGCGCCGCCATTTCGGTGGCGATATCGATGCCCCGCGCGGCGAAGGCGCGTTCCATCAGGTCGACGCGGTCGCCCAGCACCGACATTTCGCTGGTGAGCACGAGGATCATCGACATCATCTGGTCGAGCGCGGGCTCGTCGAAAAAGCCGGGGCGCTTGCCCTTGGCGCTGCGCTGCATCTTTTGCTGGCCGGACATGCTCGCTCTCAACCCTTCTGCTTCTGCGCGATCAGCACTTCCCAGCCGCCGCCGGGGGCGAACTCGCCTGCGGTGAACTCGCGGTCGGCGACTGCGCCGGCCGCATCCTGGCTATAGCCATCGGCGGCGGCGGCGAACTCCATCACCGCCATCGGCGCGGTGTCGAACCGGATCGCGTCGCGATCGAACCCGGCCTTCACTGCCAGCTCGACCTGATCCCGTTCGCGCATCGCGCCCCAGAAAGGCTCGTTGTTGTAATAGGTTTCGTTGTCCAGGATGAACTGGGTGAACGGGTCCATCAGGTCGAAGGGCGGCAGATCGGCGTGGATCATGTATCCGCCGGGCGCGAGCAGCCGGTGACACTCCGCGAACACCCTTGGCATCGCCTTGCCCGAGGTTTCGTGGAGCAGGATGTGGCTGACGACCAGATCGAAATGCCCGTCGGGGAAGCTGGTCGCCTCTGCATTCATCTGCGCGAAATTGACGTCGAAGCCGAGCGCGCCCGCGCGGGCATGGGCATAGCGCACCTGCGGCGCGGCGACGTCGACGCCCCACACCTCCGCCTCGGGGAACAGCTCCTTATAGGGCAGCGTCGAATGGCCGACGGTGCAGCCCAGGTCGAGGATGCGCTTCGGCGTGAAGCCGTCCAGCCGCCGCTTGATATAATTGCAGACCGACCGGCCCAGATCGTCGTTATTGGGGCCGGTATAGCCCATCGAATAGAGATAGACGCCGCGATCATAGAGCACGCCCAGCCCGACATCGCTGGTGCGTCCGTCGCCGGCATAGCCGCCGGGCATGCAATGAATGTCGAGCGCGGCGACATAGCGGGGCACGTCGAACGTCTCGGGGATCAGCAACTGCCCCTTGTTGCGCCCCGACTGCGCCTCCGCCTCGGCGCGGAGGCGGTCGAGATCATGGTCGATGCTGTCGATCACGCTTTCCCACAGCAGTTCCTGGCTGATCCGGTTCACCGCGGCATAGCTCTGGAAATACAGATCGGGGACCATCGCCTTGCGGATGTCGTGGCGGTCGGCGGGCGGGCGGCCCTGTTCGCGTTCGAAGCGGCGGGCGGCGCGCGCCTGGTACACCGGGCCAAGGCCGGGGAGGATGCCCTGCTGGATGAACTGCTTCAGGCTCTTGGCGAATTCCTGCCGCGCGCCCTCGTCCACCGAATTGGTCGGCAGCATCGCGTGCCACGATTGCTGAAAGGTGTTGAGCATGATGAACCTCCGGGATGCGCCTTCGCGGCCATCGAGACCATGTCGCGCCACATTCGACAATCCCGCTTCTTTAAGGCGGTGCCGATCGGCTGCGTCGGTCGCGGGGCGGAATGTTCGCCCTGCGATCATTTGCGGCTTCGCGGCGCGGGGCGGACTGGCTTTCGAACAGGGTGGCAGTGCCCCGTGGGAGAAAGAGCCATGACCGTGCGCCGCCATTTCCTCGATCTGGACACCCGCCAGATCCATTATCGCGAGCGGGAGGGGGCGGATTCAGGCGCGCCGCCGCTGGTGGTGCTGCACCATCTGCCCGGATCGGCAGCGCAGATGGTGCCGCTGATCCGCGCGATAGCCGGGCGCCGGGTGATCGCGCCCGATATGGCGGGGCTGGGCGACAGCGATCCGCACCCCGCCGCCGCGCCGACCATCGACGATTTCGCAGCCGACGTGGCGCAGGGGATCGCTCGGCTGACCGACGGGCCGGTCGACCTGTACGGATCCCATACCGGCGCGTGCGTCGCGGTCGCGCTGGCGGCACTGGCGCCGGGGCTGGTGCGGCGCGTGGTGCTGGACGGCGTGCCGCTATGGGATGCCGTCGAGCGTGCCGCGATGATGGCGCGCTATGCCCCGGTGATCGAGCCCGATCACAACGGATCGCATTTGTTATGGGCGCATAATTTCTGCCGCGATCAGATATTGTTCTGGCCCTGGTACGACAAATCGGCGGGGGCGCTCCGCGGTGCCGGGCTGCCGCCGCCGCGCGACCTGCATCGCTGGGTGGTCGAAGTCATCAAGGCGATCGAGACCTTTCGGCTGGGGTATCAGGCGGTGTTCGACTTCGACATGGCGGCGCGGTTGCCCGAGCTTGGCCAGCCGACTTTGTGTGTCGCCGCGAAGGTCGATCCGCTGGGCGACGCCACTGCGCGTGCCGCCGCGCTGCTCCCCGATGCGCAGGTCCATCGCATCGACGCGGGCGTCAGCATGCCGCCGCCCGAGGCCGTTGCGGCGGCGGTGACGGCATTCCTCGACCGCTGACCCGCGCCGATCAAATCTATCCGCTGTGCGAGCAGGGCGGGTGCGGCGATTGCGATTCGGGCCCTCGGGCTGGACCGTCGGGGGGCAAATAGCGGGCATTGGCCGCGCTTCCCAGATTTAAAAGGGACCCGAATGAGCTATCGTCTCGGCGTCGATGTCGGCGGCACTTTCACCGATTTGTTGTTGTTCGACGAACAGTCGAGCGCGTTTTGGCGGCACAAGACGCCGTCGACGCCGCACGACAGTTCGGAAGGCATATTGACCGGCGTCGATGCGATCTGCGCGGCGGCGGGGATCACGCCCGCCGATGTGCGGCTGTTCCTCCACGGCACGACGGTCGCGACCAATGCGGTGCTGGAGGGCAAGGGCGCGCGCGTCGGGCTGGTCGTGACGCAGGGCTATCGCCAGATGATGCAGATCGCCCGCAGCTTCGTGCCGGGCGGGCTGGCCGGGTGGATCGTGTGGCCCAAGCCGACGCCGCTCGCCGCGCTGGAGGATACGGTGGAAATCGCCGGGCGGATGGACGCGCGCGGCAATGAGGTCCGCCCCGTCGATGACGCCGACATCCGCGCCGCGCTGGAAACGCTGAAGGCGCAGGGCGTGGAGGCGCTGACGATCAGCCTGATGAACGCCTATCTCAACGGCGCGCACGAACTTCGCGTCGCCGAACTTGCGGCGGAAATCCTGCCCGGCGTGCCGGTGTCGCTGAGCCATGTCGTGCTGCCCGAGATGCAGGAATATGAGCGGACGCTGACCACCGTCGCCAACGCCGCCGTGCGCCCGATCGTCGGCCGCTATGTCCGCAACCTGCGCGACAAGCTGCGCGGCGCGGGGATGGCCGGGCGGCTGTCGCTGCTGCGCTCCGATGGCGGGTTGATGTCGTCGGAGAAATCGGAGGAGCATCCGGTGTCGCTGCTGATGTCGGGCCCGGCAGGCGGCGTGACCGGCGCGATCTGGGTGGGCAAGAATGCCGGCCTCAAGAACATCCTGACGCTCGACGTCGGCGGCACCTCGACCGACGTGGCGCTGATCGAGAATCTCGCGGCGCGGCGGGTGCGGACGACCGAGGTGGGGCATCTGTCCGTCCGCGCCTCCGCGCTCGACGTGAAGACCGTGGGTGCGGGCGGCGGATCGATTGCCTATGTCCCCGAATTGACCAAGGCGCTGCGCGTCGGCCCGCAATCGGCGGGCGCGGTGCCGGGGCCGGTCGCCTATGGCAAGGGCGGCACGCTGCCGACCGTGACCGACGCCAATGTCGTGCTGGGGTATCTGCCCGAATCGCTGCTCGGCGGTACGTTCACGCTGGATCGTGAGGGTGCGAAGAGGGCCGTGCAGACCATCGCCGACGCGCTGGGTATCGACCTGTTCGCCGCCGCGCGCGGGATCATCGACATTGTGAACGAGAATATGTTCGGCGCGCTGCGCATGATCTCGGTCCAGCAGGGTTATGACCCGCGCGACTTCGCGCTGATGGGCTTTGGCGGGGCGGGGCCGCTGCACGTCAACGCCGTCGCCCGCCTGATGGGAAGCTGGCCCGCCGTCTCGCCGGTCAGCCCCGGCGTGCTGTGCGCGCTGGGCGACGCCACCACGCGGATGCGGACCGAGACGGCGCGCAGCTTCTCGCGGCTGGCGGGGGAGACCTCGCTCGATGCGCTGATCGCGATATTGGAGGACATGTCGGTCCAGACGCGCCGCGAACTTGCCGAGGAGGGTGTGGCCGAGGACGAAGTGACGGTGACGTTCGAAGTCGATGTCCGCTATGCGGGGCAGGCGTTCGAAGTGCCGATGGAAGTGACGCTCGACGACCTGCGCGCCAACGGCATCGCCTGGCTGACCGGGCGCTTCGATACCGAGCATAAACGGCTGTTCACCTTCAACATGGACAGCGATCATGAGATCGTGAACCTGCGCGCAGTGGCGATGGGCGTCGCCCCCGATCTGCCCGCCGCAGCCCTGCCGCAGGGCGATGGCGACCCGGCACAGGCCAAGCTGCGCGATCACGAGCTGTGGATGGACGGGCAGATGCGCCCGGCGGTGATCTATGCGCGCGATCGGCTGGAGGCGGGGGACGTGATCCCCGGCCCGGCGATCGTGATCGAGATGGATTCCACCACCCTGATCGAAAGCGGCTGCGTCGCCACCGTCGACGCCGTCGGCAACATCCTGATCACCCTCGCCTGAGGCCCACACCATGTCCGCACAGATCGTCCAGACCAACGATACGCCGTTCGCCACCGTCGCGATCGATCCCGTCACGCTCGACATCATCGAGAATGCGCTGCGCAACGCCCGCGTCGAAATGGACGCCACGCTGGTTCGCACCGCGATGTCGCCCGGCATCCGCGAACAGGGCGACGCTTTCCCGCTGATCGCCGATCACAAGGGGCGGATGATCGTCGGCCAGTTCGGCAGCTATATCGGCCCGTTCCTCGACGGGTATGAAGGCACGGTCGAGGAGGGGGACATGATCCTGCTGTCCGACCCCTATTCGGTGGAGGGTGCGATCAGCCATTGCAACGACTGGCTGGTGCTGTTGCCGGTGTTCAAGGATGGGCGGTTGATCGCCTATACCTCGATGTTCGGGCACCAGTCGGATATTGGCGGCAAGGTGGCGGGGTCGATGCCGATCGACGCGACCTCGATCTTTCAGGAAGGCGTGCGCATCCCGCCGGTGAAAATCTACAAGCGCGGCGCGTATAATGCCGATCTCGTCGCGCTGATCCTGCATCAGGTGCGGACGCCCGATTGGTGCAAGGCCGATCTGAACGCGCTGATCGCATCGTGCCGGGTCGCGGCGCGGCGCGTGGTCGAGATGGCGGAGCGCTTCGGCGACGACGTGCTCGTCTCGGCGTGCGAGGAACTGCTGGCGCGCAACCACCGCGCGATGCAGACGCTGATCGGCAATGCGATCAGCGAGGATAAGGTCAGCTTCGAAGATTATATCTGCGACGACGGCATGGGCTATGGCCCGTACAAGATCAAATGCACGATGTGGCGCGAGAATGGCCGCGTCGTGCTCGATTTTGACGGCACCGATCCGCAGAGCAAGGCATCGATCAACTTCCTGCTGAACGAGAACATGATGCGCATGTTCTTCGGCATCTACATGATCATGGTCTTCGATCCGCAGATCCTGTTCAACGACGGCTATTACGACCTGATCGACGTGCGGATTCCCGAAGGATCGCTGCTCAAGCCGCGCTTTCCCGCCGCGCTGTCGGGGCGGACGCACGCGCTGGGGCGGTTGTTCGACATCATGGGCGGGCTGCTGGGGCAGAAGACGCCGGAGTTCCTCAACGCCGCCGGTTTCTCGTCGAGCCCGCATCTGTTCTACTCGGGCACCGACCGGAACGGCCAGTATTTCCAGCTCTTCCAGATCGGCTTTGGCGGGATTCCGGGGCGGCCGCTGGGCGACGGGCCGGACGGGCATTCGCTGTGGCCGGGCTTTACCAATGTGCCCAACGAGTTCCTAGAACGCTATTTCCCGCTGCGGATCGAGCGGTACGAGACGATCCCCGATTCGGGTGGCGCGGGGCTGCACCGTGGCGGCAACGGCATCCTGATGGCGTATCGCTTCCTCGAGCCGGGCGTGATCGCGATCCACGACGATCGCTGGTTCGTGCCGCCCTGGGGCGTCAACGGCGGCGCGCCCGGCGCCCGCGCGCGCAAGATCCTGGAAAAGGCCGACGGCACGCGCAGCGTGGTGGGCAACAAGGTCGAGGACCTCGCGGTCGAGCGCGACGACGTGTTGCACTTCATCACCTGGGGCGGCGGCGGCTGGGGCGATCCCTATGACCGCGACCCGGCGCTGGTCGCGAAGGAAATCGTGCAGGGGCTGGTCACGCGCGAGGGCGCCCGCGCTTACGGCGTGGTGATCGCCGACGATGGCAGCGTCGATGCGGCGGCGACCGAGGCGCTGCGCACCGAGCTGCGCAGCGCGCGCGGCGAAATCCAGGTGTTCGATTTCGGCGCGGAGATCGAGGCACTGCGCAGCCGCTGCCTCGCCGAAACCGGGCTGGAGCCGCCCAAGGCGCCGGTGTGGCGGGCGGAGCCGCTTGCCGAAGCCGCCGAATAAAGACCCCGGAATGGATGCCCCGAAGCCCGCGCCGCGCACGCTGTACGAGAAATTGTGGGATGCGCATGTCGTCGCCCCGCTCGATGCCGACAGCGCGCTGCTCCATATCGATCGGCAGTTGCTCCACGAAGTGAGCAGCCCGCAGGCCTTTGCCGAGATCGAGGGCAAGGGGCTGGCGGTCGCGCGCCCCGCCGCGCATCTGGGGCTGGCCGACCATGCCGTGCCGACGCGCAACCGCGACCGGCCGATCGCCGATCCCAAGGCGCGGGCACAGGTGGCGCTGCATGCCGAGAATTGCGCGCGGCACGGGATCGACTATCTGTCGCTCGACGATGCGCGGCAGGGGATCGTCCATATCGTCGGCCCCGAACAGGGCTTTACGCTGCCCGGCATCACGTTGGTCTGCGGCGACAGCCATACCGCGACGCACGGCGCGTTCGGCGCGCTGGCGTTCGGGATCGGCACCAGCGAATGCGCCTGTGTGCTGGCGACGGGGGTGCTGCCGCAGCGCAAGGCGCGGACGATGGCGGTGGAACTGCGCGGACGGCTGGGCGATGGGGTGGGGGCCAAGGACGTGATCCTGGCGCTGATCGCGCGCATCGGCGCATCGGGCGCTGCGGGGCACGCGATCGAGTATCGCGGCGCGGCGGTTGCGGCGATGTCGATGGAGGCGCGGATGACGCTGTGCAACATGAGCATCGAGGCGGGATCGCGCACCGGGCTGATCGCGCCCGACGCGACGACGCTCGCCTATGTCGAGGGGCGCCCACGCGCGCCCAAGGGGGCGGACTGGACGCGCGCCGCCGCCTATTGGCGGACGCTTTCCACCGATGCCGGGGCGGCGTTCGACCGCGTGGAGACGTTCGACGTCTCGCGGCTCGCACCGATGGTGACATGGGGCACCAGCCCCGATCAGGGGATCGCCATCGACGCCGGAATCCCCGCGCCGGCGACCGTCAAGGACCGGCAGGCGCTGGACTATATGGGGCTGACCGCCGGGCAGAGGCTCGCGGGGACGCCGATCGACGCGGTGTTTATCGGAAGCTGTACCAACAGCCGGATCGAGGATTTGCGCGCCGCCGCCGCGGTGGTGCGCGGGCGCCGGGTTGCGGCGGGCGTGCAGGCGCTGGTCGTCCCCGGATCGGGGCTGATCAAGCGGCAGGCGGAGGAGGAGGGGCTGGACCGGGTGTTCACCGATGCCGGCTTTTCGTGGCGCGATGCGGGCTGTTCGCTGTGCGTCGCGATGAACGACGATCGGCTGGCCAGCGGCACGCGCTGCGCCTCCACTTCCAACCGCAATTTCGAAGGGCGGCAGGGCGCGGGGGCGCGCACCCACCTGATGAGCCCGGCCATGGCGGCGGCGGCGGCAGTGACCGGGCGCATCGTCGACGTGCGGACGCTGGGCTGAGCGCATGGAACCCTTCACCACGCTGAACTCGGTTGCGGCACCGCTGCCGGTGGCCGATATCGACACCGACATCCTGTTCCCCGCGCGCTTCCTGTTGATCACCGGCAAGGATGGGCTGGGGCGATACGCCTTTCACGACTGGCGGTTCGATGCCGAGGGGCGCGAGCTGGATTTCGTCCTGTCGCGCGCGCCCTGGGACCGGGCGCGGATACTCGTCACCGGCGCCAATTTCGGCTGCGGATCGAGTCGCGAGCACGCGCCCTGGGCGCTGCACGCGCTCGGGATACGCTGCGTCATCGCGCCCAGCTTCGGCGAGATATTCCAGGGCAATTGCTTCAAGAACGGGATGTTGCCGATCACGCTGGGCAGCGAACCCCATAAGCGGTTGCTGGCCGAAGCGGAGGCGGGGCGCGCGCTTACCGTCGATCTGCCCGCCGGCGCGATCCGGCTGGCCGACGGCGCGGCGATCGGCTTCGACGTCCCCCCGCGCCAGCGCGACTCGCTGGTCAATGGCTGGGATGAGATCGACTTGATCCGCGCCCGCCACGCCGACGCGATCCGCGCGTTCCAGCTTCACCAACAAGCGGTCCAGCCCTGGCTGTGGACCGCCGACACACAGGAACCGAACCATGGCTAATCCGATCGTCCGCCAGAAGCTGGAAAGCGGCACCTTCTTCGTCGCGCCGGGCATTCAGGACATGATCACCGCCGCGATCGCCAACCATGTCGGCGTCGATATCGTCTATGGCACCGGCTATTGGATGACTGCCTCTGCCTATGGCCTGCCCGATGCGGGGATCGCGACCTTCACCCAGATGCTGGACCGGATGGCGACGTTGGTGCGCAGTTCGGACGGCGCGGTGATCGCGGACGCCGATACCGGCTATGGCGGGCTGCTCAACGTCCACCACACCGTACGCGGCTATGAGGAAGCGGGGGTCACCGCGATCCAGATCGAGGATCAGGAATTCCCCAAGAAATGCGGCCACACGCCGTTCAAGCGAGTGATTTCGACCGACGACATGGTCGAGAAGATCAAGGTCGCCTGCGCCGCGCGGCGCGAGCCCGACACGCTGATCCTGGCGCGCACCGATGCCCGCGCGGGCGAGGGGTTCGACGCGATGCTTGCGCGCTGCCACGCCTATCGCGCGGCGGGGGCCGATGTGATCTTCCCCGAGGCATTGCACAGCGTGGAGGAAATGCGGATTGCCTGCGAGGCGATCGAGGCGCCGTGCATGGCCAATATGGCCAATGGCGGCGTCACGCCGATGCTGAGCGCGGCGGAGATGGAGGAGATCGGCTATGCCTTTGCGATCTTCCCGTCGATGACCAGCCTGATCTCCGCCGCCGCGATCGAAACCGCGCTGCGCCGGATGAAGACCGAGGGCCACCCCCAGCCCGAGGGAATCCCGATGTTCGATTTCAAGCAGTTCTGCTCGCTGATCGGCTTCGACGATGTCTGGGCGTTCGAGAAGCAATGGGCGCGCGACTGAGGTGATGGGCTGGACGTGCGGTAAGCGTGCGTCCGGTCTGAAAATCGCTTTCCTGCGAAGGCTGGAATCCAGGGTTACGGGCGGTGTGCCTGCGACCCTGGGCTCCCGCTTTCATGCAGGGGAATCGCAAATGAGAGAACACCGTCATCCTGACGAAAGTCAGGATCCATTCGGTGCTCCGTCTGCGCTTTACTGTCCAGCGGAGCTGATAAATGGATCCCAGCCTGCGCTGGGATGACAGCGTCTATGGTTGCCCCATGCCACCCCTGCGCCTTCGCGGGGGAACTGCCCGCTACCGCCCGAAGCTGCGGCGATAGTTGCGCAGGAACAGCAGCGACAGCAGCGCGAAGCCGCCGGGGACCAGCGAATAGAGCAGCAGGATCGCGCGGATCGCCTCCGGGCTCTGGACGATCGCGCCGTGCGTGGAGGATTGCAGCCCCATCGCGCTGAGCAGCACGCCGCCCAGCGCCGGGCCGACCGCGAAGGCCAGCTTCTCGGTCGCGGTGAAGATACCCGCCAGCGCACCGTCGGCCGGTGTCGCCTCATTCTCGCGGCCATGGTTGATCGTGTCGGTCAGCATCGAGATGGCGAGCAGTACGAAGCCCGAGTTGAACACCCCGATCACCAGCCCGCGCACCAGCACCAGCATTTCTTCGACCGGCATCGCGCCCATCAGCGGCACCGTGACGGTATCGGTCCCGGCGCTGCCGACCAGATACCAGCTAAAGGTGACCAGGGTCCAACCCAGCGTCGCCACCACGAACATCGGCAGCTTGCCGTAGCGGGCGGAGGTCTTCATCCATAGCGGCTGGCTGAGCAGCCCCGACACGCTCATCGCGATGATGAATGCCGGCAGCAGCGTGATGTTGCCGATCGGATAGAGGAACACCAGCCCGACCACCGAATAGCCGCATGCCTGCGCCAGTGTCAGGACGAATTGCATGCCGGTGAGCAGGCGGAACGGGCGGTTGCGCGCGGCGATCCGCATCTGGGCGAGCAGGCTGATCGGGCCAGCGGTGACCGTGCTGGCGCGGAACCGCCAGAAGCCCAGCGCGGTGGCGGCCATCGAGACGCACAGGATCGCCCCGAGGATCAGCCCCATGCCGCGCCATCCGGTCTCGCCCCCGCCCATCCAGAATACGAGCGGCTGCGCGACGCCGACGCCGAGCAGGACGCCTGCGATCGTGAAGACCATGCGATAGACCAGGATGCGCGTCCGCTCGTTCGCATCCTCCGACAATTCGGCGGCAAGCGCGAGATAGGGGACGGAAAACGCGCTGAACCCGGTCGATGCGAGCAGGAACACCAGGCAGATCACCGCCGCCGCGACATTGGGCGAGGAATATTCGGTATAGGCGAACAACAGCGCGAAGCCGAGCGAAGCGGCCAGCGCCCCTGCGAGCAGGAACGGCGCACGCCCCCGGCGCGGCTCGACTCGGTCGGACAGATTGCCCATCAGCGGGTCGCACACGATCACCCACAGCTTTGGCAACAGCACCACCAGCCCGGCCAGCCAGGCGGGGATGCCCAGCATCGTGATCATGAACACCGGCAACAGCACGGCGGGGGTGTCGCGAAACACCTGCCCGCCCATCTGGCCGACGCCGTAGAAGAGCTTCGTAGCGAAGGGGACGGGTTGGCCGGTGGCCGGGCTGTGCTGCATAGGGGTTCCTTTTGCGGTGCAGCAGATTGGAATCAAGCGGCGGACGCCATAATAGGCGAGCGATTGTTCGCAGGGCGGATAGTGTCGCGCGGGGCGGCGGATCGCGCGGGCGCCGACGATACGAGCGATAGTCAGCCAACAGGAGCGGCCCATCATGTCCGAAGCCACCCATCCGCCCGTCAGCGCAGAGACGCGCGCCTTTCTCGATTCGCGGCTCGACCTGCTGATCGGCGGCACCGCGCGCGCGGCGGAGGATGGCGCGACGCTGGCGACGCACGATCCCGCGACCGGCGCGCTGCTGGCGGATGTGGCGATGGGCGGGGCGCGGGATGTGGACCTGGCGGTTACGGCGGCGCGGCGTGCGTTCGAGGGGCCGTGGTCGCGGCTGTCGGGGTTCGAGCGCGCGCGGCTGCTGCGCAGGCTGGCCTTGCTGGTCGAGGCGAACGCGGTCGTGCTGGCCGAACTCGACGTGCTCGACAACGGGATGCCGCGCTTCATCGCCGACCTGACCGTGCGCAACGCCGTTGAGATGTTCGACTATTATGCCGGTTGGGCCGAGCGGATCGAGGGGATCACCACCGAGCCGCCCGCGCATGTCCGCGCGATGGGCGAGGCGCTGACCTATACCACGCGCGAGGCGATCGGCGTGGTCGGGCAGATCGTGCCGTGGAACGTGCCGCTGTCGATGGCGTGCCTGAAGCTGGCGCCGGCGCTGGCGGCGGGCTGTACGGTGGTGTTGAAGCCTGCGGAGGAAACGCCGCTCTCCGCGCTGCTGCTCGGGCGGCTGGTGCTGGAGGCGGGGTTTCCGGAAGGGGTGGTCAATATCGTCAATGGCGATGGTGCGGTGGCGGGCGCGGCGCTGGTCACGCATCCCGATGTCGACAAGATCGCCTTCACCGGATCGACCGAAGTGGGCAAGATCATCATCCGCGCGGCGGCGGACACGCTGAAGAAGCTGTCGCTCGAACTGGGCGGCAAATCGCCGGTAGTGGTGTTCGACGATGCCGACATGGACCTGGCGATCCCCGGCGTCGCGATGGCGACCTTCTTCCTCCAGGGTCAGAACTGCATGGCCGGGACTCGCATCTTCGTACACGAGCGCATCCATGACCGCTTCGTCGCCGGGCTCGCCGATTTCGTCGGCGGGATGGCGATGGGGCACGGGATGGACCCGGCGACGCAGGTCGGCCCGCTGATCTCGGCGAAGCAGCGCGCGCGCGTCGAGGCGTTCATCGACGAGGCGCCGGGCGAGGGCGCGACGCTGGTTGCGGGCGGAACGCGAGTCGAGGGGCCGGGGCATTTCGTCGCGCCGACGATCTTCACCGACACGACCCCGGCGATGCGCGTGGTGCGGGAAGAAGTCTTTGGCCCGGTGATGGCGATCCAGCGCTTCGGCACCGACGATCTGGACGCGATCGCGCGCCAGGCGAATGACAGCGTCTTCGGCCTGTCGGGCAGCGTCTGGACCCGCGACCTGTCCACTGCGCACCGGATGGCGTCGCGCATCCGATCGGGGCATGTCTCGGTCAACTGCCATGGCGCGGTGGGCTCGAACATCCCGTTCGGCGGGTTCAAGCAATCGGGATGGGGCCGCGAATTCGGGCGCGAGGGGCTGGACCTCTATCTGGAAACCAAGGCGATCACCGTGAAGCTTTAAGGCACGCTGGCAAGAAAGGCGGCGACGGCGTCGGCCCAGGCGGCCGGCTGCTGGTCGACAATGTCGATGCCGCCGCCTTCCAGCGAATGCCACGCGAAATCAGGCCGGAGCGCGCGGGCGCGGTGGGCGTGGTCGTGGATCATGTCGCCGGTGTTGGTCAGGATCAGCGTGGGCTGGCGGATCGCCAGCAGCGTGGGCTCCATCCGATAGTGGAACGCGGCGTGGTGGCCGTGCCAATAGGGCGACTGGCCGACCAGCGCCTGCACGACATACTCGCTCAGCCGATCGACCGACACCGTGCCCGCCGCGAGCCGATCGCGGGTGTTGAAGATGTCCACCATGTGCGCCGCGCCCGGGGCGGGGACGAGACCCAGCTCGCGTTGGTGCAGCCCGGTCTGGAAGCCCGCGCGATCGGCATCGTCGAACAGCGCCGGGCCGTTGAGCACCACCGCACGCACCCGATCCGGAAAGCGCACCGCCGCCTCCGCCGAGACCAGCGCGCCGGTATGGTGCCCGCCGACCGTGGCGGTGGCGATGCCCAGTGCGTCGAGCACTGCGGGCACGACCGCGGCATAATCCTCGACCGTGGGCGCGCCGCCGACTTCGTCGGACATGCCGAACCCGGGCATGTCGATGCCGATCGCCTCGAACCCGCGCGCCGCCAGTTCGGGATAGACGAAGTCGAACTGGTTCGACGTCATCGGCGCCTGATGGAGCAGCACGATCGGCGCGCCGCTGCCCAGGCGGCGATAATGGATTTGGCCGAACGGTCCATCGGCATAGCCGCGGCGGGGAAGGGGCATGGCGGTCCTCGGTCGAATTGGGTCTCCAAGCGTAGCCGCGCCCACCGCCACGACCGCAACTGTGCTCGAAAGTGATCGTGGAGCGGTCAAACGGCGCCGCACCGTTGCGAAGCCCGCCCCGCGCCGCATCACCGACCGGTTGAATGGAGTAGCAGGCGTTATGGCGACGATCGGGACGAAAATGGTAGAGAACGATCTGACCGCGCGGCAGATTTTCGAACAGGTAATGGCCGACCCCGCACGCCCGCGCTTCGGCTTCGGCAACAAGCTGGCGGTCATCAACATCGACTTCCAGAACGCCTATACCCGCATCGACGAATTTCCGACCGCGTTCGAGGCGGACCCGCGCCAGATTGAATATGTGAACCGGATTTCAGGGCTGGCGCGCGATCGGGGGATGCCGGTGATCTGGACGCACGTCGCCTATATGGGCAACGCCGCCGATGCCGGCATCTGGAAGGAACGGACGACCACCCCCGAAAGCGTGCAGAACATCCGCTACGGATCGCGGCGCCACGATTTCGACGAGCGGTGCGAAATCGATCCGTCGAGCGACGTGATCTACGACAAGCGCATGCCCTCGGCCTTTTTCGAAACGCCGCTGCCCAGCCTGCTGGTGCGGCACCAGGTCGATACCGTGGTCATCACCGGCGGCTCGACTTCGGGCTGCATCCGCGCGACTGCGGTCGATTCGCTCAGCCGCGGCTATCGCACGATCGTCCCGATCGAGACCTGCGCCGATCGCCATGCGAGCTTCCACTACGCAAACCTCACCGACCTCCAGCTCAAATATGCCGATGTCGAATCGGTGCAGGTCGTGATCGACTGGCTGAGCCAAAGCTGATTCGCCCCGCCTTCATGCGTGCGACGCAACCGCGGCGCTTTCCGTTGCACTTGTAAAACGTCGCATTCTCTCGCTGTTTGATCGCCTGGCGGTCATTCCGACAAAAAACGGAGGGCGATCGTCGAAAAGGGGCATGATCCGGGCATGGAAAAAGGCGTTCCTATCCGATCGTTGAGCAGGGGCATTGCCGTGCTCCAGGCGATCAATCGCGGACAGTCGCTGTCGATGATGGAAATCGCGCGCACGTCGGAGGTGCCGTACCCGACCGCGTGCCGCATCGTGCAGACGCTGTTGCACGAAGGGCTGATCGAGCGCGAGCCGTCGCGCAAACGCTATCGCCCCACCGCGCTCACCCAGACGCTCGCGCATGGTTTCCAGGGGCACGCGCATCTGGTGAAGACCGCGCGCGCGCATCTGGTCGACCTCACCCGATCGATGGGGTGGCCGGTGTCGATTTCGACGCATGTCGGCAATTCGATGGTGATCCGCGATTCGACGCACGCGCTGACCGCGCTGACCTTCAGCAACTATTATCCCGGCTACGCGCTGCCGGTGCTCGAATGCGCGTCGGGGCTCGTCTATCTCTCGCACATGCCGGGCGAGGAAAGGGCGAGCATCCTCCACACGCTCAAGCTTATGGACCGCGATCGCTCGCGGCACATCATCCACCTGCTGGAGCATGAGGGGCTGGCCGAACAGATCCGCAGCCAGGGCTATGCCACGCGCGGCAACAACCAGTTCACGCACAATCCGGGCAAGACCTCGTCGATCGCGGTGCCGCTGTTCGATGAAGGCCGGGTGGCGGGCGCGCTGACGCTGGCGTTCTTCGCTGCGGCGACCAAGATGGACAATGCCGTCCAGCAGTTCGTCGAGCCGCTCCGCGCGGCGGCGCGCGCCATATCCGATGACCTTGCCCGGCTGGACAAGGCCGCGTGAGCGTCAGGCGGGCGCGTCGATAAGCCGAATGGTCGCGGTCGCCGCGCCTTCGCGATGCGCCTTTGCCGCGCCATATTCGGGCGAATCGAGATATCCGCGCGCCGATGCCATATCGGGGAAGCGCGTTACCACCACGCGCTCCTGCGGGTCGCCGCTGCCCTCGACGAAATCGGTGACGATGCCCTTTACCACCGCTTCGCCGCCAAAACGCTCGGCAAGGCCGGCGATGCCGCGGGCATATTCGGCGAACGGCGCGGGATCGGTGATGGTCACGGTCGCGACCAGATATGCTGCCATGCAATGTCTCCTTGCCCGTCTTCTAGCCCGAGTGGGGCGCAGCAGGGTGCGGCTCCGCCAGTTTCTCCACCTGTCGAAGAATGCGGCGCCCGCGCTGTTCGCGAACGCCCCGGCGCGCCAGAGCCCCGGCATCGCAACGCAAGGGCAGGAAGCAAGATGACCGACTCGCTGGGCTATCGGATGAAGTACGCGGTGGTCGCCCCGTCGACCAATACCAGCGTCCAACCCGAATATGACGACATGCGCCCGCGCGGCGTCACCAACCATTTCTCGCGCATCTCGATCCCCGACACGACCGTCACGTCGGACGAAGGCTTTATGGAGATGCTCAACAATATCCGCGAGGCGACCATGGACGCCGTGGATGTCAGCATGTCGATGGAGCCCGGCTGCGTCATCATGGGGATGTCGGCGGAAACCTTCTGGGACGGCGCCGAGGGGGCCGAGCGGCTGCACCGGCGGATGCTGGAGCGCACCGGCGGCGTGCCGGTGATCATGGGCTCCACCGCGGTCGACGCGGCGATCAAGGCCTATTCGAGCGTCGTCGGCGAGATCCGCCGCATCGGCATCCTCACCCCCTATATGCCCGTCGGCGACGCCAATGTGCGCAAGTTCTTCGAGGATCAGGGCTATGAGGTCGTCAACCTGGTCGGCCTGCAATCGCCCTCGCCGATGCGGATCGCGCATGAGGGCAAGCAGAAGCTCAAGAACGCCGCGATCCAGGTCTCCGAAGGTGTCGACGCCGTGATCCAGTGCGGCACCAACCTGGCCTTTGCCGAAGTCGCCGCGATGGCCGAATTCTGGCTGGAAAAGCCCGTCATCGCGATCAACACCGCAACCTATTGGCACGCGCTGCGCACCATGGGCATCACCGACCAGAAGGACGGCTTCGGTCGCCTGCTCGCCGAGTTTTGAAGGAACCTGCGTTCGATGGAATATGATTATGTCCCGCTTCCCGCGCGCCGGCCGCTGGTGTGGCCCAACGGCGCGCGGGTCGCGCTGATCCTGACGTTCAACCTCGAAACGTGGGACCTCACCAAGGATACGACCAAGCCCTATTATGCCGGCGGCCCGGCGATCCTGCCCGATACGCTGCCCGGCGATACGCCCGATTTCCCCAACTATAGCTGGCGCGAATATGGCCAGCGGGTCGGCATCTGGCGGCTGATCGAGCTGTTCGACAAACTGGGCGTCCGCGCGAGCTGCACCACCAACGCCGTGACGTTCGAACGGCGCAAGGCGATGACCGACGCGGTGCTGGAGCGTGGATGGGAATTGCTCGCGCACAATTGGGAACAGGGCGAGCTGCTGACCGACTTCGCCAAGGACCCGGCGCGCGAGCGCGAGATCGTGCTGCGCACCCTCGACGCCTATGAACGCCATGTCGGGCGCAAGGCAAAGGGCTGGCTGTCGTCGTCGCTGCGCAGCACGTTGCAGACCGCCGACATCCTCGCCGAATATGGCTGCACCTTTTACTGCGACATCATGAACGACGATCAGCCATTCCTGATCCGCACCCCCAGCGGCCCGATCGTCGCCACGCCCTATTCGAACGAAATCAACGATTTCACCTTCATCACGCGCAAGAACTACACCACCGACCAGTTTCGCGACGCGCTGATCGAGGAACTCGACGTGCTGTACGAGGAAGGCGCGGTGACCGGGCGGATCATGAATGTCGGGCTGCACCCGCACGTTTCGGGCCGGGCGCACCGGGTCCGCGCGCTGCGCGAATTCATCCAGCACGCCCAGAGCCTGCCGGGCGTGTGGTTCGCGACGCGCGCGGAGATTGCCGACTGGTATCTCCAGAACCATGAGAGCCATATTCCGGGGCAGCTCGGCTGATGGCGACGGACCTGGACCGCGACTATGCCGCCGCCGGTTTCGGCGGGCGGCTGGAAATGGGGCGCAGGCCGGCGCTGCTGATCGTCGATGTGGTGATGGCGTATCTCGACCCGCAATCGCCGCTCTATGCCGGCGTCGAGAGCGCGCTTGCGTCGAACGAGCGGCTCGCGGCGGCGGCGCGGGCGGCGGGGGTGCCGGTGATCTTCACCAATGTGGTGTATGAGCCCGGCGGGATCGACGGCGGCGTGTTCTTTCGCAAAGTGCCGGCGCTGCGGGCATTCGCGCGCGGATCGGTCGACGGGCGCTTCCCGGACACGCTCCAGCCCGAGCCGGGCGAACTGGTCGTGTCGAAGCAATATCCCTCGGCGTTTTTCGGTACCTCGCTCGCCTCGACACTGCACGCGGCGGGGTTCGACACGCTGTTTGTCACCGGCTTCTCGACCTCGGGCTGCGTGCGCGCGACGGCGCTGGACGCGCTGTGCCACGGCTTCGTGCCGTTTGTGGTACGCGAGGCGTGCGGCGACCGCGACGCTCGCCCGCACGAACAGAACCTGTTCGACATGGCCGCGAAGATGGCGGAGGTCGTCAGCGAGGACGAGGCGATCGCGCTGATGCAGCGCGGGCGGGGCTGAGGGCGCGAGCTCTCACCCCGCGCCGGGTAGCGTCGAGGCGCGCGCCAGCAACTGCCCGTCGAACGCGATCGGCAGCGTCGGCAGCCGGGTCTCGGTGCCGTCGGGCAGAGTGACGGACTCCAGCGCGCCGGTCGCGGCAAGGTGTGGGTCGTCGAACATATCTTCGGGCCGCCCGATCGGCGCGAAGGGAAGGCCGCTGCCGTCCAGCCGCGCGATCACTTCGGCGCGGGTGAACTGCGCCATCAGCGCGCGGATCTGCGGCAGGATGCGGTCGCGCTGGCGCACGCGGTCGTTGTTGCGGCGCAGGCTCTCGTCCGCCCAGAGATCGTCGAGCGCGAAGATCCGGCAGAAGCTCTCCCACAGCGCATCGGTCACGACGCCGATGAACACCGGATCGTCGCGGGTTTCGAACACGTCATAGATCGCCCAGGCCGAAATGCGCGCGGGCATCGGGTTGGCGGCGGTGCCGGTGACCGCGAGCTGCGCCATATGCTGCCCGACCAGATAGACCGTGGTTTCGAACAGCGAGGTCTGGATCAGCGCCCCCTTGCCGGTGCGGTGACGCTCCTCCAGCGCGGCGAGGACGCCGATCACGCCGAACATTCCCCCCGCCACGTCGATCACGCTCGAGCCTGCGCGCAGCGGGCGTCCCGGCGGGCCGGTCATATAGGCGAGCCCGCCCATCATCTGCGCGACTTCGTCCAGCGCGGTCCGGTTCTCGTACGGGCCGGGCAGGAAGCCCTTGGCCGAGCAATAGATCAGTCGGGGATTGTCCTGTTCGAGCGCGTCATAGCCCAACCCCAGCCGGTCGAGCGCGCCGGGGCGGAAATTCTCGACCAATATGTCGGCCTTCACCGCCAGCGCGCGCGCGGTCGCGCGGCCCTCGGGCGATTTCAGGTCGAGCGCGATGCTGCCCTTGTGCCGGTTGTACATCGGGAAATAGCCCGCGCCCGACCCCAGCAGCGTGCGCGTCTTGTCGCCGCCGAGCGGCTCGACGCGGGTGACTTCGGCGCCCAGCGCGGCGAAGATCGCACCCGCCGCCGGCCCCATCACCATATGGGTGAACTCGATGACCTTCAGGCCCGCGAGCGGTGCCGGGACGCTCATGCCGAACCCGTCCCGATAGCTTCGAGCATGAATACAAGGGCGACCTTGCTGATAGGTACGCGCGTCATCGTGCAGCCTCGTCGAGATAAATCCAGGGCCGCGCCATGCGGTCGCGGTCGTGGAAGGCGGAGATCAGGGCGTGCTGCTTCAGCGTCAGGTCGATCGCATCCACCCCTTCGAGCAGCATTGTCCGCGCTTCGGCTTCGAGCGCGAAGTCCCAGCCGGTGCCGTCGGCCAGCGACACGCGGAGCGCGCGCAGGTCCACCGTCACCGGGCCGGGGGCGGCTTCGGCGATCTGCGTGACTGCGTCAGGGGACAGCACCACGGGGACGATGCCGTTGCGGATGCAGTTGCCGAAGAAGATCGGCGCGAAGCCCGGCGCAATCACGGCGCGAAAGCCATATTCGGCAAGCGCCCACACCGCATGTTCGCGGCTGGACCCGCACCCGAAATTGGCGCCGCCGACCAGGATCTGCGCAGCGGCGAAATCGGGCTGGTTGAGCACGAAGCCGGGATCGGGCGCGCGGCTGTCGGGCGAGCGGTAGCGCCACGCCGCGAACAGCCCTTCGGCCAGCCCGGTGCGCGCGGTGCTCTTCATCTCGCGCGAAGGGATGATCGCATCGGTATCGACATTGTCGCGCAGCAACGGCGCGGCGACAGCGGTGAGCGTGGTGAAGGGCGTCATTGCGTCACCGCGCGCGGATCGGCGATGTGTCCCGCGAGCGCGCTGGCGGCCACGGTCTCGGGGCTGGCGATATGGGTGCGGATGCCGGGCCCCTGCCGCCCTTCGAAATTGCGGTTGGTCGAGGATATGACGCGCGATCCGGGGGCAAAGCTCTCGCCCCCGGCATAGAAGCACATCGAACAGCCGCTTTCCCGCCATTCGAACCCGGCATCGAGGAAGATGCGGTCGAGCCCCTCCGCCTCTGCCGCGCGCTTGACCGCGCTCGATCCGGGGACGCACAGCGCCCTCAGCCCCGGCGCGATCCGGCGGCCCTGCAACAGCGCGGCGGCGCGGCGCAGGTCGGAGAGGCGGCCGTTGGTGCAGCTTCCGATGAACGCCGCGTCGATGGCGAGGCCCAGCAGCGGCTGGCCGGGGCGAAGGTCCATATAGGCGAGCGCGCGGTCGGGCGCGGCTTCGGGCACCGTGCCCGAGATCGGGGCGCTATGCTCGGGCGAGGTGCCCCAACTCACCATCGGCTCGATGGTCGCGGCGTCGATGGCGATATAGGCATCGAACACGGCCCCCGGATCGCTCGCCAGCGTCCGCCATGCGGCCACGGCGGCATCGAACGCCCTCCCTGCAGGCGCGTAGCGGCGGCCCCGCAGCCAGTCGAAGGTGCGCGCGTCGGGCGCGATCATCCCCGTCATGGCGGAAAACTCGGTTGCCATGTTGCACAGCGTCATCCGCGCTTCCATGTCGAGCGCGGTGACGGCGCTGCCCGTAAACTCGATCGCATGGCCCTTGCCGCTTCCCGCACCGTGGCGGGCGATCAGCGCGAGGATCATGTCCTTCGGCGTCACGCCCGGCGAAAGCGCGCCGGTGAAGGCGACGCGCATCGTGCGCGGGCGGGCGATGCGCAGCGTGCCGGTGGCCATCGCATGTTCGGCCTCCGACGTGCCGATCCCCCAGGCCAGCGCCCCGAATGCGCCCTGGGTACAGGTGTGGCTGTCGGGCGCGACCAAAGTGCAGCCGGGCAGGACGACGCCCAGTTCGGGCGAGATGACGTGGGTGATGCCCTGATCCGCGTCGGTCACGTCGAACAGCGTGATCCCCGCCGCGCGTGCTGCCGCCCGCGTCTCCGTGATGAACGCCTGCCCGCCGGGCATCAGCGTGCGGTCGTCGCGGCCCGGGCGGGTGTCGACGATATGGTCCATGACGCAGAACACTCGCGCCGGATCGAGGATCGGGCGTCCGGCGGCGGCAAGGCTGTTGAGCGCCGCCGCGCCGGTGCGTTCGTGCAGGAAGACGCGATCGATCGCGACCAGCGCCGATCCCGCGTCGAGCGGGGCGATGACGTGCGCGTCCCAGATCTTGTCGAACAGGGTGCGGGGGCGGGACAGCGTAACTCTCCAAATAGCGGCGATATGTGAGGCGGGGCTTTGGTCGATGCGGCGGGCGGGCGACCAGGCAGCTGGCCCGTTTGGCCGTTGGACGGATAGTTTTTGCGGTCAGCGACCGGGGGCCGCGCAATCTGGCGGCCCAGATGACCGCGCGGCCCCCTCAGCCCTCGCGCAGCTCCGCGCTGACCTCGGCGAGCGGCTTTTCGTCGATCCGCATCGACTCCATGTCCTGCTGCACCCCGCGCATGATCCGCGCGATATAGTCCTTGGTCAGCACGCTGCGCTGGTACGCGGCGTCGGGATCGGGGCGATAGGCGTCGATGTCGGCGCGGTCGATCGTGCCCTTCGCGTCGAGCAGCCGCTCGACCGTGTCCAGCCGCTCGCGCAGCACCGATACTTCGCCCGCCACTGCGAGCAGGATCGACAGCATCCGTTCGGACGTCGGATCGCCCAGGAAATCGGGGCGCTTCCCCTTGGCGCGGGCACCGGCGCGGGCGATCCAGTCGATGTCGTCGGTCATGCTGCGGGCTTCCATGCGCCATAGGCGTTCCAGACCGCGGTGCGGCCATAATCCTCTTCCTCGGGCGCGGGTGCATCGGGGAAGATCGATCGGTCGGCGACGGCGCGCACCCCGGTCACGAACTGGCATTCGCGGGGCAGCCCGGCATCGGCCATGATCTGTTTCAGGTCGAGCGCGTGCATCGCCGACCAGAAGGGCTCGTTGTTGTTGAACGCATCCCAGTCGCGCAGGAATTGTTCGAACAGCGGCATTTTGGGCGTATATTGCGGCTGCTCCAGATGGAACATCAGCCCGCCGGGGGCGAGCACGCGCACGCCCTCCGCGACGATGCGGGGCAGCGCCTTTCCCGACAGTTCGTGCAGGTACATCGTCGTCTGCACCCAGTCGAAATGCCCTTCGGGGAAGCGCGCCATATCCTCGGCATCCATCTGGACGAAGCGGAGGGTGTGCGCGCCCAGCGCCTGCGCGCGGGCATGGCCATAGCGCAGCACCGGCGCGGCGGTGTCGATCGCGATGACCTCGGCATCGGGAAAGGCTAGCGCGAGCGGCACGATATTGTGCCCGATCGTGGCGCCCAGATCGAGGATGCGGCGCGGCGTCCAGCCGGGGCGTTCGCGCTTGATCCATTCCACCAGCGCCTGCCCGCCGCCATCGGACAGCGCGCCGAGCTGGCCGCCGGTGGTGGCGAACAGTCCGCTGTCGTAATTGGCGCCGGCGGAGACGTCGCCGGGGCGCTCCTCGCCATGATAGCTGCCGGGCATACAATGGATGTCGACCGCACCCTGATAGCGGGGCACCGCGACCGACGGGTCCAGCTCCAGCGTGTCGCGGCCCTCATTAAACTGGCGCGCCTTTGCATCGAGCGTGTCGATCTGGCGCAGCACGATCGCGCGCCCGTTCTGCTGGCGCATCTCCATCGAATTGCGGCGACAGGCGGACCAGAGGCGGTGCCACGGATCGCGGTTCATCGCGTGGCGCACTTCGAACCGGTCGGCGGGCTCGCGGCCATGCTCGGCGCGGAACGCGGGCAGGACGCGGGTTTCGTAGGCGAGCTTGTTGCCCGCAGCGACGGTGCCCGACAGGTATTTGTTGAAGTTCGCCAGGAAGTTGTAGCGCGCCGCCTCGTCATGCGAGGGGACCGGGAATATCGGGTGCTGGGTGACGGCGGTATAGGGGGGCGGGACGTCCTGTTTCATCGCCTCAGGCTCCTTTTGCGGGCGCGCTGGGATAGCGGCCCAGCGTGAGCAGCAATGCGCCGCCAATGACGAACAGCGCCGCGGCTACCGTCAGCATCGCATCGTAGCTGCCGGTGCGGTCGCGGACGATGCCATAGAGAATCGGCGAGATCGCGGCGCCGACGCCGAACGGCATGTAGAGTGCGCCATAAACCCGGCCATAATGCGCCATCCCGAAATAGCGCGCGGCGAGATAGGCGATCACGTCCGCCTCCGTCCCCGCTGCAAAGCCGAGCAGGAACCCGCCGACCGTCACCCAGCCGAGCCCGGTCGAACTACCCATCAGCAGCCAGCAGGCGAGCGCGGGGAGCAACAGCGCGGGGAAGGCGACGGCGGGTGCCCAGAGCCGGTCGAACAGGAAGCCGATCAGCAGCCGGCCCGACAGGATGCCGAGCGCGACGACCCCCATCACGCTGGCGGCGGCGGCGGGGGGAAAGCCGTGCAGCGCCACGATCTGCGCCATGTGGATATGCGCGCCACCATAGGCGAAGGCGATCAGCAGGATCGAGGCGAGCAACACCCAGAAGCGATAGCCGCGCATCGCCTGCCCCAGCGTCAGCCCGGCGACATTGCCCTGTGCGTCGGTAAGCTCGGACGGGCATTCATGCGCGCGCGGCTCGCGAAACCAGAGCAGGCCGACGGGCAGCGCGACCAGCAGCGGCAGCAGCGCGACCGCGGGGAAGGCGAGCCGCCAGCCGCCTGCGCCGATCGCCGCCTGTGCGATTTGCGGCACCACCAGCGCGGCGAGGCTGGTGCCCATCAGCATGATGCTGAGCGCCAGCCCGCGATTGCGGCTGAACCACAGGCTGATCGCGCGGCTCCACGTCACCGGAGTCGAGCCGATGCCGATCAGCCCGAGCACCGCCCAGAAGGCGAACCAGCCGGTCGTCGATGCGGGCACGAAGTAGAACGCGCCGAATGCCAGCGCGAAGGCGAGCAGCGACAGCAGCGCGACCGGGCGCACCCCGAAACGGTCGGCCGCGCCGCCATAGAGCGGGGCGAGCAGCGCGGCGATCACGCCGAAGATGGTGACGCCCGAGCTGATGACTGCGAAATCCCATCCGAACTCGCGGTGGATCGGCCCCATCACCAGCGGCAGCACGTTGAACGGCAGCGGCGACGCTCCGCAGGCAACGCCGAGCACCGCCGCGACCAGCGGCTTGGTGCCCAACCTGAATTCCGAACGCGGCCCGCCCATCGTAATCCTTTCGCGCCTCTTGTCACTGTCCAGCGATATGCGGCGGTGCCCGCGCAGGCAGGGCGCGTGTGCGGTTTGATCGGCAGGCGGTGAAGCGCGGCCCGTCATGGACCGCGCCACGTTCGGCGGGGCGCCCGCCCGCCCGGAAATGCGCGGCGAGCGATCATCGGGCGGAAATGACCGGCTGGCGGATAGCGGCGGCAGGTCGCGGTGACTTCGAAGGGAGCACGGCGGAATTGGGGCGCCTTCCTTGGGGGTTTCCGTGCAAACCGTTGATCGCCTGACGACACTATTATTCGTGCCCGGCACACGGCCCGACCGGTTCGCCAAGGCATTGGCGAGCGGGGCCGATGCGGTGTGCATCGACCTTGAGGATTCGGTGCCCGCCGAGGGCAAGGCCGCGGCGCGCGCGGCGGTGATCGGCGCGATGGATGCCGACTTTGCGCTGCGCATCAACGGGCTGACCACGCGCGCTGGGCTCGCGGACCTGCTGGCGCTGGCCGAGGCGGAAACGATGCCGCGGCTGTTGCTGGTGCCGAAGGTCGAGAGTGCGGCGGAAATCGCGATGCTGCGCGCGATCCTGGAGGATCGGACCCCGCCCATCGTGCCGTTGATCGAGACCGCGCGCGGGCTGCGCGAGGCGCATGCGATCGCGGCGGCGCCCGGCGTCGCGGCGATGATGTTCGGCGGCGGCGATCTGTCCGCCGAGCTGGGCGTCGCGCTGGCATGGGGGCCGCTGGTCCATGCGCGCAGTGCATTCGTGCTTGCCTGTGCTGAAGGCGGCGTGCCCGCGATCGACGTACCCTTTATCACGCTGGACAATGTCGAGGGGCTGGCGGCGGAGACGCGCGCCGCAAAGGCGCTGGGCTTTGCCGCGAAGGCGGCGATCCACCCCGCGCAGATCGCCCCGATCCACGCCATCCTGCGCCCCACCGCCGACGAGATCGCCGAGGCGCGCGCCGCGCTGGCGGCGTTCGACGCGGGCGGCGGGCGCGCGATCCGCTTCAACGGTCAGATGCTGGAGGCGCCGATCGTGCGCCGCTTTCGGAGGATACTTAACAATGCGGAACATTGACCATGCGTGACGGGGTCATCGAAGTCAGTCCGGGGCGTTTTCGCGAGACCTTTGGCCGGTCTTTCGAGGATTTCGTCGTCGGCCATATCTATGAGCACCGTCCGGGCCGGACGATCACCGACACCGACAATGTGTGGTTCACGCTGCTGACGATGAACACGCATCCCGCGCATTTCGACTATGAATTCGCGAAGAAGACCGAGTTCGGCAAGCCTTTGGTCTGCTCCCCCTTCACCGTCGCGCTGATGGTGGGGATGAGCGTTTCGGACGTCAGCCAGAAGGCGGTGGCCAATCTGGGCTGGGACAATATCCGGCTGACCCACCCCGTGTTCGCCGGCGACACGCTCTATGCCGAAAGCGAAGTGCTGGAGAAGCGCGAGTCCAAGTCGCGCCCCGAACAGGGGATCGTGACGGTGCGCACCACGGGCAGGAACCAGCATGGCGACATCGTCTGCACCTTCAGCCGCACCATGCTGATCTGGAAGCGGGGCTGTGGCCCCGTCGACGACTGAGGACGCCGACATGACCCAAGCACAACGCCATATCGACCCCGCCGACGAAGCCGCACTGATGGAATCGATCGACCGCTGGATCGACCGCGAGGTTCGCCCGGTGGTGATGTACCACGACCACAACGACATCTGGCCCGCCGCCTTGGTCGAGCAGATGAAGGATATGGGGCTGTTCGGCGCGACGATCGGCCAGGACTATGGCGGGCTGGGGCTGCCCGCGACGACCTATGCCCGGATCATCGCGCGCATCTCGTCCTATTGGATGGCGATCACCGGCATCGTCAATTCGCATCTGATCATGGCGGCGGCGGTCGAGCGCTTCGGCACCGAGGCGCAGAAGCAGGAATGGCTGCCCAAGTTCGCGAGCGGCGAAATCCGTGGCGGCCTGGCGCTGACCGAGCCCAATGCGGGCACCGACCTGCAAAGCATCCGCAGCGTCGCGGTGCGCGATGGCGACGACTATGTGATCAACGGCACCAAGACGTGGATCACCAACGGCGTCGAGGGAAGCTGCTTCGCGATGCTCGTGAAGACCGATCCCAAGGCCGAGCCGCGCTACAAGGGCATGAGCTTCTTCATCGTGCCCAAGGGGCCGGGGTTCGAAGTCGGCAAGAAGTTCGAAAAGCTGGGCTATAAGGCGATCGACAGCGCCGAGCTGAACTTCATCGATTACCGCGTGCCCGCCGCCAACCTGATCGGCGGTGTCGAGGGCGAGGGTTTCTTCCAGGCGACCGGCGGGCTGGAACTGGGCCGGATCAACGTCGCGGCGCGCGGCGTCGGGCTGGCGCTGGGATCGCTGCGGCTGGCGACCGAATATGCGCAGGTCCGCGAGACGATGGGCAAGCCGATCGCGCAGCACCAGGCGATCCAGCTCAAGCTGGGCGAGATGGTGACGCGGGCAGAGGCGGCGCGGCTGCTCGTCGAGCAGGCGGCGCAGGCCTATGACCGGGGCGAGCGGTGCGACATGGAGGCGGGGATGGCGAAATACTTCGCGTCCGAGGCCGCGGTGCGCAATTCCGAAGAGGCGATGCGCATTTTCGGGGGGTATTCCTACTCCAAGGAATATGAAATCGAGCGCTATTATCGCGATGCGCTGCTGATGTGCATCGGCGAAGGCACCAACGAGATGCAGCGCATGATCATCGCGCGGCAGTGGCTGAAGCGGAACCCCGCCTGATGCGCCTCCCGCTGGCCGGCTATCGCATCCTTTCCGCCGAGCAATATGGCGCGGGCCCCTATGGCACGCTGTTCCTGGCGCAGCTCGGCGCCGAGGTCATCAAGATCGAGACGCCGCGCGGGGGCGATACCGCGCGGCACGTCGGCCCGCATTTCCTGCGCGAGGGCGAAAGCCTGTTCTTCCAGAGCTTCAACCTCAACAAGAAGTCGCTGACGCTCGACCTGAACAGCGCCGACGGGCAGGCGATTCTGCACCGGCTGGTGGGGACCAGCCATGCGGTGGTCAACAATCTGCGCGGCGACCTGCCCGAGCGGATCGGGCTGACCTACCAGGCGCTGGCGGCCCATAATCCCGCGATCGTGTGCGCGCACCTTTCCGCCTATGGCCGCGACAACGCGCGCGCGCGCTGGCCGGGCTATGACTATCTGATGCAGGCCGAGGCAGGGTTCATGCCGCTGACCGGCGAGCCCGACGGGCCGCCTGCGCGCTTCGGGCTGTCGATGGTCGATTTCATGACGGGCACGATGATGAGCGTCGGGCTGCTCGCTGCGCTGCTCGATGCGCAGCGCACGGGGCAGGGGCGCGACATCGACGTCGATCTGCTATCCGCCGCGGTCCACCAGACGACCTATCCGGCGGTGTGGTATCTGAACGAAGGCGACGTGACGACGCGCGTCGCCCGCTCGGCCCACCCCTCGGTCACGCCCAGCCAGATGTTTCGCGCGGCGGACGGGTGGGTGTTCGTCATGGCGCAACTCCCCAAATTCTGGGACGTGTTGGTCGAGCGGATCGGGCGCCCCGACCTTGGCACCGATGCGCGCTTCGCTACCCCCGCGGTGCGGCTGGCGAACCGCGATACGCTGACGCAGGTGCTCGACGCCGTGTTCGGCACGCAGCCGGTGGCGCATTGGATCGAGCGGCTGGCGGGGCATCTGCCCGTCGCGCCGGTGCTCGACCTGGCGCAGGCGCTGGACAGTCCGTTCCTGGCGACGACGGGGATGATCGACACCGTCGTGCACCCGGACCGCGACGCGCTGCGCGTACTCGCCAATCCGATCCGGCTTGACGGCGAGCGGCTGCCCGCGCGCGCCGCGCCCCTGCTGGGAGCGGATGGCGACGCGGTGCTGGCCGATGCCGGGTTCGGCGCCGACGAGATCGCCGATTTCCGCGCGCGTGGCGTGATTTGATGGGCAAGCTGAGCGGTATCAAGGTCGTCGACCTGTCGCAGTTCCTGCCGGGGCCGATGCTGTCGCTGATGATGGCCGATCAGGGCGCGGCGGTGACCAAGGTCGAGCCCGCCACGGGCGACCCCGCCCGCGCCATGGCGCCGTTCGAGGCGGGGCAATCGGTGTGGTTCCGCAACCTCAATCGCGGCAAGCGCAGCGTCGCGCTCGACCTGAAAAGCGCCGAAGGCAAGGCGGCGTTGTGGGACCTGATCGCCGACGCCGACGTGTTCATCGAAGGGTTTCGCCCCGGCGTGATGCAGCGGCTGGGCTGCGACTATGCCAGCGTCGCGGCGCGCAATCCGCGCATCGTCTATTGCTCGATTTCCGCCTTCGGCCAGAGCGGCGAATGGTCGCACCATGCCGGGCACGACATGGCGGTGCAGGCGGTCAGCGGGTTCCTGTCGGTCAATGACGGGCCGGACGCGATGCCGGTGGTGCCGGGGGTGCCCTCTGCCGACATGGCCGCCGGGCTGACGGGGCTGTCGGCGGTGCTGATGGCGCTGATCGCGCGCGAGAAGAGCGGGCGCGGCGATTATATCGATATTGCGATGCTCGACGCGCTGCTGCCGTGGTGCGCGCATGTCGCGGGCGATGCGCTGGGCGGGGGCGAACCGCCGCGATCGGCGACGCAGCGGTCGCTGGGCGGGGCGGCTTTCTACAATGTTTATGCGACCGCCGATGGCCTGCATGTCGTGCTGGGCGGGCGCGAGCCGAAGTTCGCGGCGAATTTGCTGACGGCGCTGGGGCGCGCGGACCTGATCCCGGTCGCCGCATTGCCTGCCGGACCGGAACAGGCGCCGCTGGTCGCGTTCCTGCGCGAGACCTTTGCCAGCCGGACGCGCGACCAGTGGGTGGCGTGGATGGCGGGGATCGACGTCGCCTTCTCGCCCGTGCTCGACTTCCGCGAAGCCTTTGCCGAGCGCCATTTCGCCGAACGGGGGCTGACGCGCGTGGCGGAGGGCGCGCACCATATCGCGCCGGCAATCCGCTTTGGCGGCGACGACTGGACGCCCGCCCCCGCACCGGCGCTGGGCGAACATGGCTGACGACGAAAGCCTGACCGAGCGGATCGTCCGCCACGCCCGCCGCCCCAAATCGGAGGCCGTGCGCGCGCGGGCGCGGCTGCATTTGCTCGACTGGCTTGGCTGCGTCGCGGGGGCGCTGCGCAGCCCGGTGGCGGAGGTGCAGCGCGCTGCGGGGTGCGGCAGCGCGATCGATCGGGCGGGCTGGCTCGGCAATGTGCTGGAGATGGACGACATCCATCGCAGCGCGATCCTGCATCCGGGGCCGGTGATCTGGCCGACCGCGCTCGCCGTGCCTGATGCGCCGCTCGACGCCGCGCTGGACGCCGCGATCGGCGGCTATGAGGCGATGATTCTGGTCGGCGCGATGTTCGACGCGAACCATTACCGCCACTGGCACACCACCGCGACCGCAGGCACCTTTGGCGCGGCGATGACGGCGGCGCTGGCGATCGGGGCGGACGAGGCGCAATGCGTGTCGGCGCTGGGACTTGCCGGGTCGGTCACGGGCGGGCTGTGGCAGATGCGGCACGAGCCGGTGATGGCGAAGCAATGGCACCTCGCCCATGCGGTGCGCACGGGCCGAGCGGCGGCGGTGGAGGCGGCCAACGGCATCACCGGGCCGCGCTATATCCTCGAGGGGCCGCAGGGGCTGTTCGCGGCGAGCTGTGCGCGGGCGAAACCGCTGGCGCTGGGCGACGGGTGGCAGCTCGAACAGGTCAGTTTCAAGCCCTGGGGCGCGTGCCGCCACGCCCACCCCGCGATCGACGCCGCGCTGACCTTGCGGGCGCAGGGGCAATTGGTGCTGCCGGTCCATGTCGGCACCTATCGCGACGCGATCACCTTTTGCGACCGCCCGTCGCCGGCCTCGGTGGTCGAGGCCAAATTCTCGCTTCAGCATGCCATCGCCATCGTCGTGGCGCGCGGCGTGCCGCAGCTTGCGGATTTCGAACCCGAGGCGATTGCCGAACTGGCGCCGCTGCGCGCGCAGGTGACGGTCGCTGAGTCGAGCGCGATCACCGCGGCCTATCCGGCGCATTATGGCGCGCGAGTTTCCTGCGATGCGGGCGTGGTGGCGCTGGTCGATACGCTGGGCGATCCCGAGCGTCCGATGGACGGCGATGCGATCGTCGAGAAGGCGCGCACGCTGATGGCGTGGGGCGGGCTGGACGACGTCGCCGCCGGGCAGGCCATCGATGCGGCGCTGCAGGGTCGGGCGGTGCGCGACGTGACCGAGATCGTGGCGCAGTGGTTGTGAGCGCGACCCGGCGGCTGCTGGACTTTGCCCGCGCGGAGCATCGGCTGCCCGATGCGGTGCGCGGGGCAGCGCTGGCGATGCTGGCCGATACGCTGGCGACGGGGGCGGCGGGCGCGCAGGCGCCGGGGGCCGAGGGGGTGCGCAATCTCGCGGCTGGCTGGGGAGCGGGCGAGGATGCCCGGCTGCTGGGCGATGCCGCGCGGATGCCGGCGGCCTCGGCGGCATTCGTCAATGGCTTTCGCATTCATTGCCTCGAATGGGACGCGCTGCACGAGCGCGCGGTGGTGCATGGCTTTGCGACCGTCGTGGCGGCGCTGATGGCGGCGATCGATCGGCGCGGCGAGTGCGATCCCGACGAGGCGCTGGCGGCGCTGGCGGTGGGGATCGACGTGGCGTCGGGGCTGGGCATCGCGGCGACAAGCCCGTTGCGCTTCTTCCGCCCCGCCACCGCCGGGTGCATCGGCGCAGCGCTGGCGGTGGCGCGGATCGAGCGCGTCGAGCGGTTCGACGACGTGCTGGGGTTGGCCTATTCGCAATGCGCGGGGACGATGCAGGCGCATGTCGAGGGATCGATCGCGCTGCCGCTGCAAATCGCCGGCGCGGCGCGGGCGGCGGTGACGGCGGTCGACATGGTCCGCCACGGGCTGAGCGGACCGCACGACGCGCTGGAGGGGCCGTTCGGCTATTTCCGGCTGATCGATACGGGTGCGCTGGCGACCTATACCGACACGATCGGCAGCGTGTGGCGGATCGCCGAATGCTCGATCAAACCCTATCCCTCGGGCCGGGCCAGCCATGGGCTGCTTGCCGCGCTGGACGGGCTGTTGCGGGCGGGCGAGGTGCGGGCGGAGAGGGTCGCGGCAGTCGAGCTGGTCGCGCCGCCGCTGATCGCCCGGCTGGTCGGGCGCCCGATGCAGCCGGACATGACGCCCGGCTATGCGCGGCTGTGCCTGCCGTTCCTGACTGCGCTGATGCTGGCGGACGGGGTGATCGATCCGCGCCGCTTTACGGCGGAGACCTTTGCCGATCCGGCGATCGTCGCGCTGGCCGCGCGCTTCACGCTGACGACCGACACCAATCCCGATCCCAACGCGCTGTCGCCGCAACGGCTGATCGTGCGCCGCGCCGATGGCAGCGCGATCGAGCGCGCGATCCCCAACACGCTGGGTCATCCCGACGCGCCGATGGACGCGGCGCAGACCGCCGCCAAGCGCACGCTCGCGGCACAGCTCGCGCCCGACGATGCCGACCCCCGGCTGTTCGCCGACTCGCTTTCTTACCTGACCCGCCCGGAGCCCCGATGACGTTCCCCAGCTATTTCGAAGCGTTCGACGCGCGCCAGATGCTGGCCGATTACCCGGTCGGCGAGGCCTTTGTTCGCCGCTACACCGGCATGAGCCGCGACGAACTCCACGCGCTCCAGGATGCGCGCTTCCGCACGCTGATGCGGCGCGGGTGGGAGATACCGTTCTACCAGCGGCTATGGGGCGCGCAGGGGATCGAGCCGGGCGACATCCGCACGCTGGAGGACATCACCAGGCTGCCCGTCTATGACAAGAGCGACGTGATGGCGTCGGTCGCCGCGCATCCGCCGCTCGGCGATTTCGCGGGGCTGGGGCAGGATGCGGGCCGCTCGCCGGTGATCTTCCACACCACGTCGGGCACCACCGGGCGGCCCCAGCCTTTGCTGTTCGGGCCGAAGGGGCGCGAAGTCACCAACCTGCTCGTCGGGCGCATGTATCGCTGGCAGGGGATGGCGCATAGCGACGTCGTCCAGTCGGTCTATGGCCATGGCATGATCAATGGCGGGCATTATGTCCGCGAGGCCGTCACGCATTTCACCAACGCGCTGTTCCTGTCGGCGGGGACGGGGATCGAGACGCGATCGGTGGCGCAGGTCGGGCTGATGGCCGATTTCGGCGTCAGCGTGCTGGTCGGCTTCATCGACTATATCCGCAAGCTCGCCGAAGTCGCCGAGGCCGAGGGGCTGCGCGAGCGGATGAACGTGCGGATGATCTGCGGCCATCTGGGGATGGACGACCGCAGCGGCGTCGAGGCGGCGTGGGGCGGGGCGAAGGCGTTCGACTGGTATGGCGTCGGCGATACCGGCGCGATCGCGGGCGAAGGGCCGGAGCGCGACGGCCTGTATGTCTGGGAAGACGCGCAGTATCTGGAACTGCTCGACGTCGAGAGCGGCGCGCCGGTCGCGGCGGGGGAGACCGGCGACATGGTCGTCACCTGCCTGTTCAAGGACGACATCGCGCCGTGCATCCGCTTCAACACGCATGACATCACCAACGAAATCACCGGCGCCAACCAGACCGGCATGGCGTTCAAGCGGATCACCGGGTTTCGCGGGCGCAGCGACAACATGGTCAAGCTGCGCGGGATCAACGTATTCCCGCACGCGATCGGCGGGGTGATCGAGAATCGCAGCGACCTGACCGGCGAGTTCGTCTGCTATGTCGCGCGCGATGCCGGCGGGCGCGATGCGATGCGCGTGGTGATCGAAAGCCGCGGCGGCAGCGACATCGCCCAGCTTGGCGAGTTGCTCCGCCGGTCGCTGGGCGTCGAAGTTGCGGTCGAGTTGGTCGGGCCGGGAGGCACTGCGGCGGCGACGCAAGTCGATGTGCGGCAAAAGCCGATCCGGCTGATCGACGAGCGCGGCAAGTGAGTGCGTGGCACCGCAGCAGCATCGCCGGGCTGACCGACGCCTATCGCGCCGGCGCCGTCGGCGTGGCCGAAGTGGTGATGCAGCATCTGGACCGGATCGCGGCGCTCGACCCCGTGCTGCACAGCTTTATCCAGGTCGATGCGGCGGGCGCGCTGCGTGCGGCGGCGGTCAGCCAGGCGCGGTTCGAGGGCGGCACGCCGCGCGCGCTGGAGGGCGTGCCGGTGGCGGTGAAGGCCAATATCGCCGTCGCCGGGCTGGAATGGAATGCGGGAATGGGGGCGCGGCGCGGGGTGATCGCGCCTGACGACGCCACTGCGGTGGCGGCACTGCGCGGGGCGGGTGCGATCGTGCTGGGGACGCTCAACATGCACGAGGCGGCACTGGGCGCGACCTCTGACAATCCCTTTTTCGGGCGCGTCGCCAATCCGCACGATCCCGCGCGGACGCCGGGTGGGTCGTCGGGGGGCAGCGCAGCGGCGGTTGCGGCCGGGCTATGCACCGTCTCACTGGGCACCGACACCATGGGATCGGTGCGGATTCCCGCCGCCTATTGCGGGCTGTACACGTTGAAGCCGGGGGCGGGGGTGATTTCGGACGCGGGGCTGGTGCCCGCAAGCCGTGCGCTCGACGCGATCGGGCCGCTGGCGCGGTCGCTCGACGATCTGGCGGCGGTGTCTGCGGTGCTCGGCGTCGATGCACGCGCTTCGGCGCCGGTGCGACTGCTGACGCTGGAGCCCGCTTACGGGCTGGCGTGCGAGCCTGCGATCGATGCGGCGCTGATGGCGGCGCTGCGCGCGCTGGCGCCGATGCCGTGCGCGGCGGTGCGGCTTGCCGACGATGCGGCGGCGGTCGGGGTGGCGGGGTTCGTCACGGTGGCGCGCGAACTGGGCGGGCATCTGGCGGGCCTGTCGCCCGAGGGATTCTCCAAGGAGCTGCGCTTCCTGCTCGGCTATGCCGCCGCGCGGACTCAGGCCGAGGCGGAGGCGGCGCAGGCGGTGCTGGCGCGCACCGCCGCGACGCTGCGCGCGGCGATCGGCAGCGACGGCGTGCTGCTGACGCCGACTGCGCCGCAGGTCGCCTTTGCCCACACCCCGCGCCCGCCGGTGACGCAGGCGGGGTTCACCGCGCTGGCCAACATCGCCGGGCTGCCTGCGCTGACGCTGCCCGCCGGGCAGGATCGCGACGGGATGCCGGTGGCGGTGCAACTGATCGGCGCGCCGGGGAGCGAGCGGGGGCTGATCGCGCTGGCACGCCGGCTCGACACCGCGCTCCAGGGCTATTTCCCGCCCGACATGCTGCTTTGAAGGAGGACCGAGATGCGTATCGTCGTGCTGTTCAATCTGAAGCCCGGAGTCGATCCTGCCGCCTATGAGGCATGGGCGCGGGGCACCGATATTCCCGGCGTCAACGCGCTGTCGTCGGTCCATGGCTTCACCGTCCACCGGACGACCGGGCTGTTCGGATCGGACGCGCCGGCACCGTTCGACTATGTCGAGATCATCGACATTGCCGGGATCGAGCCGTTCGTCGCGGAGGTTTCGACCGAGGCATTCCAGAAGGTCGCGGCGGCGTTCGGCGACTTTGCCGACAACCCGCAATTCATGCTGACCGAGGACCTGTAATGGGCCGCTTTGCGGGCAAGACGATCGTCGTCACCGGATCGGGGCGCGAGAAGGGGCTGGGGCAGGCGATCCTGCAGCGCTTCGCCGACGAGGGCGCGAATTGCGTCGTGTCTGACCGCGCGATCACGCCCGAGGTGGAGGGCGTCGCGGACGAACTGCGGGGGCGCGGCGCCAAGGTCGCGACGATTGCGTGCGATGTCAGCCGTGCGGAGGAATGCGCGGCGCTGGTCGATGCGACGGTCGAGACGTTCGGCGGCGTCGACGTGTTCGTGAACAATGCGGGCATCGGCTTCCTGATGCAGCCTTTGCTCGACGTCGCCCCCGCCGATTGGGACCGGGCGCTGGCAGTCAACCTGTCGGGCGCGTTCTATTGTACCCAGGCGGCGGCGCGGGCGATGATTGCGCGTGGGCAGGGCGGGCGGATCGTCAACATCGCCAGCCAGGCGGCGAAATCGGCCTTTCCGCATCTGCCCGCCTATGTCAGTTCGAAGCACGGCATGATCGGCCTGACCCGCGCCAGCGCGATCGAGCTGGGCGCGCATGGGATCACGGTCAACGCGATCTGCCCCAACCATGTCACCACCGGGCTGGGCGCCGAGCAGAATGCCTATTTCTCCAAGCTGCTCGGGTTCGCGACGGTCGATGCCTATGTCGAGAATATGAAGCGCCGGAACCCGCTGGGGCGGCCCGGGCTGGCGAGCGACACCGCCGGGGCCTGTGCGTGGCTGGCGTCCGACGACGCGGTCTATGTCACCGGCGAGGCGATCAACGTGTCCGGCGGCGAGGAGATGCACTGATGCGCGAGGAACGGATCGACTGGCCGGGCCGCGCCAAGATGGCGCTGTCGATCGTCGTCAATGTCGAAGAAGGGTCGGAGACGACCGTGGCGCGCGGCGACCGGGGGCCCGAGCCGGTGGACGAGCTGGGCATCCACCTGAAGGCGGCGATCCGCAATTACGGCAACGAGTCCAACTATCTCTACGGGATCAAGGCGGGCGCGCCGCGTATCGTGCGACTGCTGCGCGACTATGGCGTGCGGGCGAGCTGGACGGTCGCGGCGATGAGCCTGGAAAACCATCCCGAGATCGCGCGCGCCATCGCCGATCTGGGGCATGAACCGGTCAGCCATGGCTGGCGCTGGATCCACCAGTTCAAGATGGACGAGGAGCAGGAGCGCGACTTCATCCGCAAGGCCGTCGCCTCGATCGAGCGGAGCGTCGGCGTGCGGCCCTATGGCTGGCTGAGCCGATACCTCCACACCGACAATACCCGCCGGCTGCTGATCGAGGAGGGCTTTACCTATCACATGGACGATTATTCGGGCGATATTCCCTTCTGGGATCGCGAGACCGTGCCGGGCAAGCCGATCGTGATCGTGCCCTATCAGATCGACACCAACGACATGAAGATGTGGACCGACCCGGCGATGACGCCGCAGCAGTGGCTCGATTATGCCAAGGCATGCTTCGACCAGCTGTACCGCGAGGGGGAGGGCGGGAATCCGAAGATGATGTCGCTGGGGCTGCACCTGCGCATCATCGGGCGGGCCGGGCGGATCTGGGCGTTCGAGGCATTCCTGCGCCATGTGCGGTCGCATTCGGCGGTCTGGATCGCGACGCGGCGCGAGATTGCCGAGCATTTCGCGCGGGTGGAACCGGCATGACGCTGCGGCTGGAGCGCGAGGGTGCGATCGCCCGGCTGTCGATCGACCGCCCGGCGAAGCGCAACGCGATGACCCAGGCGATGTGGGAGGCGCTGCCCCCGCTGCTGGCCGAGGCGGATGCGGATCGCGGCGTCCGGGTGCTGGTGCTGGGCGCCGCCAACGAGGGCGCGTTCAGCGCGGGCGCCGACATTGGCGAGTTCGCAACGGGTGCGCGCGATCCCGAATGGCGGGTGCGCAATCAGCAGGCGATCCGCGCCGCGCAAGTCGCGCTGGCGGGCTTTCCGCGCCCGACGATCGCCGCCGTGGCCGGGGACTGTATCGGCGGCGGATGCGGGCTGGCGATTGCGTGCGACCTGCGCGTCGCGGGACCGGCGGCGCGGTTTGGGATTACGCCCGCCAAGCTGGGGCTGGTCTATCCGCTTCACGATACCAAGCTGCTGGTCGACCTGATCGGCCCGGCCCATGCCAAGCGGATGCTGTTTACCGGCGGGCTGATCGATGCCGACGAGGCCTATCGCATCGGGCTGGCCGATAGTCGCGCCGACGATGCCGAGGCGGCGGCGATGGCGCTGGCGGCGACGATTGCCGAGGCGTCGCCGCACAGCACCACGGCGATCAAGGCGATCATCGCCCACATCGCGCGTGGCCAGAGCGACGATGATTCGGCCACGATTGCCGCGTTCAACGCCGCATTCGAAGGCCCCGACTTCGCCGAGGGCGTCGATGCTTTCCTGAACCGCCGCACGCCGGTGTTCGGATGAGCGCCCCCGCCAACCATGGCCGGATCGTCGGCGGACTGACCACCGTCCCCGATCTCGACGCGGCGGAGGGTGATTATGCCGGGCGGCTGGGGCTGGCGGTGGTCGAGCGCGGAACGGTGTCCGCCGAACTGGCTGCAAGCTGGGGGTGCCCGGACAGTGCCGGTGCCCGGATGATCGCGCTCCAGCCGCAAAGCGGGGCGCCGTGCGTGTTCCGGCTGGTGGAGGCGCCGCTCCCGCCGAGTTTCTTGCCGATGCGCAGTTTCGGATGGTCGGCGTTCGAGTTGACGGTGCAGGACGTGTTCGGATGGCCCGCGCGTCTGGAGGGGAGCGGGTTCGAGGTGATCGGACCACCTAAAGCATTGCCTGGAATGCCTTTTTTCGTGCCGATGCAAGTCGCGGGGCGCGGGCGCGAGGTTTTGTACCTGAACGAAGTCGCGCAGGACATGCCCAATTGCGACCTGCCGCGTGCGGAATCGCTGATCGATTTCCTGTTCATCGCGATCCTGGCGGTGCCCGATCGCGCGGCGGCGGTCGATTGGTATGCGCGCGCGTTGCGGCTGGAGGCGGGGGATACGCATGTCCTGCCCTATTCGATGATCAACCGCGCTTTCGATCTGCCCGCCGATCATCTGACGTCGATCACGGTGATGCAGAAGGGGCGGATGCCGGTGGTCGAGATTGACGGCTATCCGGAGGGAGCGATCGCGCGACCCGGCCCGGCGGGCGCACTGCCGCCCGGCAATGCGCTGGTGACGATCGCGGTGGACTCGCTGGACGCGCTGGCGTTGGAGTGGATCGCGGAACCCCGTGCCCGCGACGGCGCGCTGTATGCGGGGCGGCGCAGCGCGACGGTGCGCGGGCCGGCGGGCGAATTGATCGAGCTGCTCGAACTGGCTCAGGGCTGACCCGCACTCCCTTTTCCGCTCGCGCATCCCCATATCGGGGGTGAGGTCGGGTGTGAGGCAGGAATCGTGTCGCTGATTGTCTGGTATGACGGAGGCTGCCCGCTGTGCCGTCGCGAGATTGCGGCGATGCGGCGGCTGGACCGGCGAGGCGCGATCCGCTTCGTCGATGCCGCGGATACCGAGGGTGCGGCGTGCCCGATCGATCGCGGCGCGTTGCTGGCGCGCTTCCATGCATGTGAGGACGGCGCGATGCTGTCGGGTGCGGCGGCGTTCGCGGCGATGTGGCGGGCGATACCGGTGCTTCGGCCGATCGGGATCGCGGCGCGCAACCCTGTGGCGCTGGCGCTGCTGGAGCGGCTGTACCGCGGCTTTCTGCGCGTGCGGCCCCGGATGCAGCGGCTCGTCGCGCGGCTGGACCGGCGATGAGGCCCGTGCCCGAACCCGTGGCACCGGGGCAGGAAAGCGTGTGGGACTATCCGCGCCCGGCGATTGCGCAGTCCTGTGCCGCGCGGATCGTGATCGAGCATCGTGGCACGATTATCGCGGACACCCGCCGCGCGGTCCGCACGCTGGAGACCAGCCACCCGCCCAGCTATTACCTCCCCCGCGACGACATCGCGCCCGGCGTGCTGCGCCGCGCCGAGGGCAGTTCGTTCTGTGAGTGGAAGGGCGCGGCGGCCTATTGGGACGTGCTGGTGGACGGAGTCGTCCTGCCCCGCGTCGGGTGGAGCTATCCCAGCCCGACGCCGGGCTTCGCGATCCTGCGCGATCATGTCGCCTTTTATGCCGCGCCGTTCGACCGCTGCTCGGTCGATGGCGAGACCGTGGTGCCGCAGCCCGGCGAATTTTACGGCGGGTGGATCACGAGTGCAGTGGCGGGGCCGTTCAAGGGTGTGCCCGGAAGCAGAGGATGGTGACGCAGTGACCGACGAGAGCAGCCGGGCCAAGGGCCGGGCGATCCCCAGCGGGCGGTTGTCGCGGCTGGGGCAGTTCGGGCGGCTGGCGAGCGGCGTCGCGGGCGGGATGCTGGCGGAGGGCGCGCGGCGGCTGGCCGATGGCGAGCGACCCAAGATGCGCGACATGCTGCTGACGCCCGGCAATGTCGGGCGGGTGGCGGATCGGCTGTCCAATTTGCGCGGCGCGGCGATGAAGCTCGGGCAGATGATCTCGATGGATTCGGGCGAGATGCTGCCGCCCGAGCTGGCCGACATCATGGCGCGGCTGCGCGACCGGGCGCATCATATGCCGCCCGCCCAGCTCCAGCGCGTGCTCGCGGCGGAATGGGGCAGCGACTGGCGGACGCGGTTTGCGCATTTCGAGGCGACCCCGGTCGCCGCGGCGTCGATCGGGCAGGTCCACCGGGCGCGGACAAAGGACGGGCGCGAACTGGCGATCAAGGTCCAGTATCCCGGCGTGCGCGAGAGCATCGATTCGGATGTCGACAATGTCGCGACGCTGCTCCGCGTCTCCGGCCTGTTGCCCAAGGAACTCGACATTGCGCCCCTGCTCGCCGAGGCGAAGCTGCAACTCCATGAGGAGACCGACTATCTGCGCGAGGGGGCGCAGATGGAGGCGTATCGGACGCTGATCGGCGACAGCGCGGACTTTGTCGTGCCGACGCTGGCGCCCGACTTCACGACGGCCAATGCGCTGGCGATGAGCTTTGTCGAGGGGCGCCCGATCGAGTCGGCGGTGGATGCGCCGCAGGCGGAGCGCGACCGCCTCGCCGGGCTGCTGATCGGGCTGGTGCTCGACGAGCTGTTCGCGTTCGGGGTGATGCAGACCGATCCCAACTTCGCCAATTATCGGTATCAGCCCGAGACCGGGCGAGTCGTGCTGCTCGATTTTGGCGCGGCGCGGGCGGTCGCGCCGGGGACGAGCGCGGCCTATCGTACGCTGTTCGCGGCAGGCCTTGCGGGCGATCGCGACGCGGTGCGCAGCGCGGCGTTGGATGCCGGGTTCATGAGCCCGGCGGCGGTCGAGCGGCATGGGCCGCTGGTCGACCGGATGATCGACGTGGTGCTGGCCGAGACGGCGCGCGAGGGGCTGTTCGACTTTGCCGATCGCGGCTTTCTGGGCGTGATCCGCGAACAGGCGATGTCGGCGGCATCGGACCGCGCGATCTGGCACATCCCGCCCACCGACACGCTGTTCCTCCAGCGCAAGATCAGCGGCACTGCGCTGCTGGCGGCGCGGCTGGGGGCGCGGGTTGATCTGCGGGCGCTGGTGCTGCGGCACGTCGGGGCATGACACGCCGCGCCGTGGTGTGGGGCGCATCCGGCGGGGTCGGGCGGGCGCTGGTCGCGGCGCTGGTGGGGTCGGGGGACTATGGCGTGATTTACGCGGGCAGCCGCGCGGCTGGCGATTCCTTGGCGGACGGGGTGCGCCCGTTCCGGTTCCACCTGCTCGACGAGGCCTCGATCGCGGCGGCGGCGCAGGGGATCGTGGCAGAGGGGCCGGCGGATCTGGTGATCGTCGCGACGGGGATGCTCCACGGCGCCGGGCTCACGCCGGAGAAGAGCTTTGCCGCGCTCGAGGCCGAGGCGATGGTCGCGCTGTTTCGGGCCAACGCGATCGGGCCGGCGCTGATCGCCGCGCTGCCCCGCGACCGGCGGAGCGTGTTCGCTGCGCTGTCGGCGCGGGTGGGGTCGATCGGCGACAACCGGCTGGGCGGGTGGCACAGCTATCGCGCGTCGAAGGCGGCGCTCAACATGCTGATCGCCAACCTTGCGATCGAGCTGCGCCGCACCCGCCCGGCGGCGATCGCAGTGGGGCTGCACCCCGGCACGGTCGATACCGGGCTGTCGGCGCCGTTCCAGAGCCGCGTGGCGCCGGGCAAGCTCTTCACGCCGGAGACGAGCGCCGGGCATCTCCTGTCGGTGATCGCCGGGCTGGGCGAGGGCGACAGCGGCGGCGTGTTCGCGTGGGACGGGGCGCGGATTCCGGCCTAGAATGGGAGGATGACGACTCCTCCCGAACCCCTTCGACCGTTGGGCCGCACTGCGCTCTGGCTGGGCTATGCCGGGCTGCTGCCCCAGATGCTGGGGCTGCTGCTCTTTGCGATTGACGGCGAGATGCGCTGGGTCGTGCCTGCCGCCGGGCTGTTCTACGCTGCGCTGATCTTCAGCTTTGTCGGCGGCGCGTGGTGGGGCGCGGCGGTGGCGAGTGGGAGGGAGGCGCCGTGGCTGTTCGTCGTGGCGGTGCTCCCAAGCCTGATCGGCTGGGCGGCGCTGCTGCCCTGGCTGTGGGGATGGGACTGGCCCGCGGGGTATCTGGTCGCGATCGGGGTGCTGCTGGCGGCGTCGCCGCTGGTCGACCGGTGGCTGGTGCGCGTGGTGGCGATGCCGGGCGACTGGATGACGCTGCGGACGCGGTTGTCGGTGGGGCTGGGCGCGATGACGGTCCTGCTGGGGGTGCTGGCCGCAGCCTAGCGCGGCTTTCCTGCGGTGCTGGCAGTGGCTATCCGGGCGGATCAGGGGCGGGGGACAAAGGTTATGGCGCAACTTCCGGTCAGTGAGGCCATCGCCGCCGATGCCGGGGCGGTGATTGCGTTGTGGGAGGCGTGCGGGCTGACGCGGCCGTGGAACGATCCCGCCGCCGATTTCGCGCGGGCGGTGGACGGGCCCTGTTCGGCGGTGCTGGTCGTGCGCTTCGCCGAGGGGATCGACGGCAGCGTCATGGTCGGCTCGGACGGGCATCGCGGCTGGGTGTACTATCTCGCCGTCCATCCGGAGCGGCGGCGCGGCGGCACGGGCCGCGCGCTGATGGCCGCCGCCGAGGGCTGGCTGCGCGAACGGGGGGTGCCCAAGATCCAGCTCATGGTGCGCGAGGGCAATGACGCGGCGCTCGCCTTTTACGCCGCGCTCGGGCTGGAGCGGCAGCCGGTGGTGACGCTGGGGCGCTTTCTGGGGGATGCGGTCTGACCTGGCGCAGGGCCGGTGGAACTGGCGACGTGACCGGCCCGTTATGGCCGGGCGGGGACAGATAAAGGGTAAGCCAATGTCTTCCAACGGATTTCTTTCCTCGCTCAACCTGATGACGCTGGTCGTTGGCCTGATCGTGGTCGCGATCGGCTTTGCGTTCTTCCTGCGGAAGCGGCGCAACCGGCATCCGCTCGACGGCCAGCGGGAGCGGAATGTCGCGCAGGATCTGGATGCCGGGAAGAGCGCTCCGGACCATCTGCCGCCGTCCTGACGCCGGGCGCCGAGCAGGGCAGACACGGCGCGTTCGGGGCGATAGACACCGTCGCCGCGAAGGGGACCGGAGGCACAATGACCGTCTGCATCTATGGCATCAAGGCGTGCGACACGATGAAGAAGGCGCGGGGCTGGCTCGAGGCGCAGGGCGTCGCGCATGATTTTCACGATTACAAGACCGCCGGGATCGACGCCGCGCGCATCGCCCGGTGGATCGCGCTGGTCGGGTGGGAGCCGCTGCTCAACCGCAACGGCACCACGTTCCGCAAGCTGCCCGATGCCGACAAGGCCGGGATCGACGCGGCCAAGGCGACCGCGCTGATGCTGGCGCAACCGTCGATGATCAAGCGGCCCGTGGTGGAGTATCCCGGCGGGCTGCTGGTCGGGTTCGCGCCGGATCGGTTCGCGGCGGCGCTGCTGTAAAGCGCGGGCTGGCATTCCTGCTTGACCCTCTATAGGCTGGTGCAAGTCATCGGACCGGGGGGATTGCATGGCATTCGAGACACGACAGTCACCGTCGCTTTGGTATTGGATCGCAGTTGCGCTGCTGGTGCTGTGGGGACTGGCGGGTTGCTTCTCCTTCTATCTCCATTTGCTGTATGGCGCGGCGATGTCGCCCGACGCCACCGATTGGGACAGGGCCTATACTGCGGCGCTGCCCGGATGGTTCAGCTATGACTATGCCGTCGCAGTCGGCGCAGGGCTGCTCGGCTCGCTCGCGCTGGCAGCGCGGTCGCGCCATGCGCTGGCGCTGTATTGGGCTTCGCTCGCCGCGGTGATCGTCCAGTTCGGCTATGTCTTTCTCGCCACGGACATGATCGCGGCGAAGGGCGTGGCGACGGCGGTGTCCTTCCCGCTCTTCATCGTCGCAATCGGCATCGTGCAGATCGCGCTGGCACGGCATGCGGCGCGGCGCGGCTGGATTTCGTAACCGCGCCCGCCTAGGCGCGCAGCCATGGCTGGCGACTTCGACTCGATCCGCGTGCGTGCCGAGCAGCTTGGGCTGTTCGAGACGATGGTGCTGCATGGCCGGTGCAGCGATTCCGAGCCGCTGAGCGTCGCGCTGGAGGCGGCGATCCGGGCGAAGCAGGGGGAGGGCGTGGGGGTCGAGCGCTCCAATGTCGGCGGCTGGCATTCGAAGACCGACATGCTCGGCTGGGGCGGGCCCGCCGCCGCCCGGCTCGCCGACCTTGCGGTGCGGCTGGCGAAGCGGATGTCCCAGTTCGACGGGCGCGATTCGGCGAGCGTCGCGTGGGACGTCAAGATGTGGGCCAATGTCTCGCCCCCCGGCGCGCTCAACATGAGCCATGCGCATCCCGGCGTGCTGTGGGCCGCAGTCTATTATGTCGCGACGCCGGGCGAGGGCGGCGAGCTGTACCTCGAGGACCCGCGATTCCCGCTGCCGCAGATGACGCTGCCCGGATTTCGCGTGCTGGGGCTGGACGGGCAGCCCCAGCCGGTCGAGCACCGCATCGCGCCGTCGCGCGGCGATCTGGTGCTGTTTCCGGCCTGGATCCGGCACGGCGTGCGGCCGCATCGGGGGGCGGGCGACCGGATTTCGATTGCGATGAACCTGTCGGCGCGGTGATCGGGGCGGCGGGCGAAGTTTACGAAGTTTAGGGTTCTGAAGGGTCGGCGGCGCGCGGGCGAAGTTTACGAAGTTTAGGGTTTGGAGGGGTCGGTGGCGCGGGGTTGGGCGCCTTTGCGGCCCTTCCCCTCGATCAGCACCGCCTGTTGCCACGCACTTGGCGCCTTGTCGGTGCGGTGGATGCAGCCCGGCCAGCAACAGGGGCGGCGCTTGCCTTCGAGCAGTTCCTCGCACGTGCGGGCGATGCGCCGGGCGCGGGTGGCGGGTTGCCTGGCATCTTCGACCCAGCAGATGAATTCGTTGCGGCCGAGCGGCGTCAGCGCGGTCCACAGGGCGAGAATGCCGAGGTCCGCCCGCAGCGCCGCTTGCAGGTCGTCGCCGGCCTCATGGACGGTGCCGTGCGGGAAAGGCGTCGTCACCGGACCTCCGAGCAAGATATGCGCGCGCCGACATTGTGCGGGCTCGATTCGGGAAAGTCCAGAACGCGGTTCGCGGCGGCAATCTACAGTGCAAAGAGCGCGGGCGGCGGTGGCCGTCCGGCGGGGATCAGAGCAGCTGAAATCCTACATTGGTAGCCCTAAAATGACGGGGGAGGTCGCATCTGGCAAAAACCATGTCATCCTGACGAAAGTCAGGATCCATTCGGTGCTCGGTATCGGTTTTTAGGTCGAGCGGAATGGCTGAATGGATCCCCGCCTTCGCGGGGATGACGGTGTTTGTGTTTGCCCGATGCCATAGGCGACACCCCCGCTAACACGCCCGGCTACCCAACCCACTGGAACACCTCTTCCAGCGGCTTGCCGAAGACCTGCGCTATCCGGAACGCGGCTTCGAGCGTGGGGGAGTATTTGCCTGCTTCGATCGCGGCGATCGTCTGGCGGGTGACGCCGATGCGGGTGCCGAGGTCGGCCTGGGTCATCTCGCCTGCCAGGAAGCGCAGCGTGCGGATCTGGTTGGTGATGCGGGGCTCAGCCATGCCAGCCCCGACGATAGCCGGTGAGGACCGTGCCGTAATGCGTCAGTTCGGCGATAACGATGGCGAGCAGCGTGGCATTGACGATCGCGGCGGGCGGTTCGCTGAACGGCATTACGATCCCCACGAGGATGATCCCCGCGAGCAGCATGGGATAGGCGACGCTGCGACCGCGGCGCGCAATCGCACGGTCGCGCTCGTCCGGGGGGGCCGCGCCTTCCCGACCCGCCGAAAAGCGGATCAGCAGGGTGCCCAGCCCGACCAGAAACGCATGCGCCGTCGCGATGATTCCGAACAGCCACAGCATGTCGATCAGCCGCGCCACCGGCGGGCGAACCGCGACGAGCGTGAAATAGACGGCATAGACCAGTGCCATCGCGGCCAGATTCAGGCCGGCGAGCTTTTCGCGATACGCCATCTCAATACCCCCGGCGGTAACCGGCGATCTGCGCGCCGTAATGGACGATCTCGGCGACCACGATCGCGGCGATGATGGCATAGGCCATCTGGACCGGGTTGGCGCCGAGATGGATGCTGGCGACGACGCCGAGCAGCAGCACCAGCAATATCGGGTAGGCGATGGTATAGGCGCGGCGCGCGATCGCCTTGTCGCGCTCGTCGGCGGCGGCGGTCGCGTCGCGCGGGGCCAGCAGGGCGGTGACGATCGCCGCGCCTGCCGCGAGGACCGCCTGCGCCGTCACCGCCGCGAAGAAGCCGGTGAAATAGACCGCGCCGGGATAGCGGCCATAGGTGGCGAGCATGAACCCGTAAAAGCCGCCCCACACCAGGACGGTGGTGACGAGCGAAATCCAGGCGATCTTTTCCTTGAACGACATGCCGCATCCCCGCGAATGTTAGTGTGATGCGACTCGATGTAAAAAATATCTAACATGGAGTCAAGTTTGCACGGCATATTGAGCGGGTGCGCTGGCGCCACGCCTCCGCCAAGGCTAAAGCCCGCCGCATGTCTCATCTGACCATCGACACCGCGACCAGCCGCGCGACGCCCACGCCCGCGCCGATGAAGCGGCTGACCATCCCCTCGATCCGCCACCGCAAGGGGCAAGAGCCGATCGTGATGCTGACCGCCTACACCACGCGGATGGCGCAGCTGCTCGACGCGCATTGCGACATGCTGCTGGTCGGCGACAGCCTGGGGCAGGTGATCTACGGGCTGCCCTCGACGCTGCCCGTCACGCTGGACATGATGATCGCGCATGGCGCGGCGGTGGTGCGCGGGTCCTATCATGCGGTGGTGATCGTCGACCTGCCGTTCGGCAGCTATGAGGCGAGCCCCGAGGCGGCGTTCGCGTCGGCTTCGCGCGTGCTGGCCGAGACCGGCGCGGCGGGGGTCAAGCTGGAGGGCGGGGCGACGATGGCGCCGGTGGTGGAATTCCTCACCCGGCGCGGCATCCCGGTGATGGGGCATGTCGGGCTGACGCCGCAGGCGGTCAACGCGCTGGGCGGCTATGCCGCGCGCGGGCGGAGCAACGCCGAACATGCGCAGATCATCGACGACGCCCGCGCGATTGCGGAGGCGGGCGCGTTCGGGATCGTCGCCGAGGGCGTGGTCGAGACGCTGGCCGATGAAATCACCGCGGCGGTATCGGTGCCGGTGATCGGGATCGGCGCATCGGCGCAGTGCGACGGGCAGGTATTGGTGATCGACGACATGCTGGGGATGTTCGAGCGCAATGCGCGGTTCGTGAAGCGCTATGACGATCTGGCTGGCCGCATTTCCGCCGCGGTTGCGACCTATGCCGCCGAAGTCCGCTCGCGGGCCTTTCCCGGCCCCGAACAGGTCTATGCGGCACGCGATTGAAGGTCTACCGAGCAATCATTCCCTCTCCCGGCCCCGCGGCCCCGCATGACACCCATGGAGTAGATCTTGGCGCTTCCCCCCTCCGGCACGACTGACGAAGCCTTTCTGCGCGAAGTCGACGAAGAGTATCGCCGCGACCAGGCGGTGCGCATTTTCCAGCGCTATGGCCGCTGGATCGCGATCGCGGTGGTGGTCGCGCTGCTGGCGCTGGCAGGATATCTCTATTCGCAGCATCTGGCGACCAGCGCGGCGGGCAAGCGCGGCGAGGCCTATGACGCGGCGATGCGGATGATCGAGCAGGGCCAGCCCGACAAGGCGGCGCCCGAGCTGGAGAAGATCGCGACCAGCGGCAACAACGGCTATGCCGCGATGGCGCGGATCGCGCTGGGCAATGTGGCGCTGGAGAAGAAGGACGCCAAGGGCGCGGCGGCACGCTTTGCCCAGGTCGCGAACGATACGGGCTTCGAAAAGCCGTATCGCGACATGGCGCTGGTCCGCCAGACCGCCGCCGAGTTCGACACGCTCAAGCCCGAGCAGGTGATCGAGCGGCTCAAGCCCTTTACCGATCCCAATTCGCCCTGGCTGGGCACCGCAGGCGAAATGGTCGCCGCGGCCTATCTGAAGGCCGGCAAGACCGCCGAGGCGGGCAAGCTGTACGGCCAGATCGCCCAGGGCGGCGAGAAAATCCCCGAATCGATCCGTCAACGGGCGGTTCAGCTGGCGGGCGTACTGGGTGTCGACGCCATCGATCAGTCGAAGGAAACCAAGGCTCAATGAACAACAAGTTGAGGGTGACGGCCGCGATCGCGGCGCTCGCGCTGGTGAGCGGCTGCGGCGTGTTCAAGGGCGGGGGCAAGAAGACCCCGGTCCTGGGCGATCGCGTGCCGATCCTGATGTCGGAAACCGACATCCTGGCCGACAAGTCGGTGGCGGGCATCGAGGTGCTGCTGCCCGCCGCGGAGCCCAATGACGGCTGGCGCCAGCCCGGCGGCAATGCGTCCAAGTCGATGGGGCATCTGGCGCTCGGCGAGACGCTGACGCGCGTGTGGTCCAAGGACGTGGCCAAGCCCTCGAAGCGCGAGCGGATGGCGGCGGCGCCGGTGATTTCGGACAACCGGCTGTTCGTCGTCGACACCGGCGGCGTCGTCCATGCGATGGCCGCCGATACCGGCGCGACGCTGTGGACCGCCGAGACCGCGACCGAGAAGGGCAATAAGGGCGCGCGCTTCGGCGGCGGCGCCAGCGTCGAGGGCGACCGCGTCTATGCCACCAACGGGCTGGGCGACGTCGTCGCGCTGAACGCCGCCGATGGTGCGGTGCTGTGGCACAAGCGCCCGGGCGGGCCGTTGCGCGGATCGCCGACGATCGCCAGCGGCAATGTGTATGTGGTGACGCAGGACAACCAGCTCTTCGCACTGACGCAGGAAACCGGCGAGATCGCGTGGACGGTTTCGGGTAGCCTCGAATCGCAGGGCGTGTTCGGCGTCGCGGCGCCGGCGTCGGCGCAGGGCACCGTCATCGCGGGCTTCTCGTCGGGCGAGCTCAATGCCTATCGCTACGAGAATGGCCGGTCGCTGTGGGGCGATGTGCTGTCCAAGTCGAGCATGTCGACCTCGGTCTCTTCGCTGTCGGACATCGATGCCGAGCCGGTGATCGACCAGGGCCGCGTCTATGCCGTCGGGCAGGGCGGGCGCATGGTGGCGATGGACATCGCCAGCGGCAACCGCATGTGGGAACAGAATATCGCCGGCATCTCGACCCCGTGGGTCGCGGGCGAATGGCTGTTCGTCGTGACCGACGACGCCCGGCTGATGTGCCTGTCGCGCGGCAGCGGCAAGGTGCGCTGGATCGCGCAGCTCCAGCATTACAAGAACGTCAAGAAGTCCAAGGGGCCGATTGCGTGGATCGGGCCGGTTCTGGCGGGCGGCAGGCTGGTGCTTGCCAATACCCGCGGCGAAATCGCCTTTGTCTCGCCCAAGGACGGCAGCGTGCTGTCGAAGATGGAGGCCAAGGCGCCGGTGACGCTGCCGCTGGTCGTCGCGAGCAACATGCTGTACGTGCTCGACGCCAAGGGTATGCTGACTGCGTATCGCTGACGCGCTGCCCCCGGCAAGGGGCCCGAATGATCGGATCGGCTACAGGCGGGGCGCGATGCCCCGCCTGTTCCTTTTTCCGGCGGCCTGTGGTTGAGTTCCCCGGTGCGATGCCGCGCGCCCCGTCACTCCCTCCCGCGCCGGGAGGGGAGAGGTAGAGTTTGATGCCCAATCCCACCGTCGCGATCATCGGTCGCCCCAATGTCGGCAAGTCGACGCTGTTCAACCGCCTGGTCGGCAAGCGGCTGGCGCTGGTCGACGACCAGCCCGGCGTGACGCGCGACCGGCGCGAGGGCGAGGCGACGTTGCTGGGGATGGATTTCCGGATCATCGACACCGCCGGATATGAGGATGACGATGCCGCGACGCTGCCCGGGCGGATGCGCGCGCAGACCGAGGCGGCGGTGGCCGATTCGGACGTCGCGTTGTTCCTGATCGACGCGCGCGCGGGCGTGACGCCGCTCGACGAGGAAATCTCGCGCTGGCTGCGCAGCACCGATCGCCCGGTCGTGCTGATGGCGAACAAGGCCGAGGGGCGCGCGGGCGAATCGGGTATCCTCGAGGCGATGGCGCTGGGGCTGGGCGATCCCATCCCGTTTTCGGCCGAGCATGGCGAAGGGCTGGTCGACCTGTTCGAGGCGCTGCGCCCGCATATCGATCGCCCGGACGCCGAGGAAGAGCCCGAGGAGGACCCCGAATCGCCCGATGCCCCGCTCAAGCTGGCGGTGGTCGGTCGTCCCAATGCGGGCAAGTCGACGCTGATCAACAAGCTGCTGGGGCAGGATCGGCTGATCACCGGGCCCGAGGCGGGGATCACGCGCGATTCGATCGCGATCGACTGGGACTGGACCGACGCCGAGGGCAAGCCGCGCGCGGTGCGGCTGATCGACACGGCGGGCATGCGCAAAAAGGCGCGGGTGCAGGAGAAGCTGGAGAAGCTGTCGGTCGCCGATGCGCTGCACGCCGTCGACTTTGCCGAAGTCGTGGTGCTGCTGCTCGACGCGACGCGGGGCATGGAGGTGCAGGACCTCAAGATCGCCGACCGCGTGCTCCAGGAGGGCCGCGCGCTCGTCATCGCGCTCAACAAATGGGATGTCGCCGAGGACCCGTCCAAGCTGTTCAACGGCGTCAAGGGCGCGCTCGACGAGGGGCTGGCGCAGGTCAAGGGCGTGCCTTTGCTCACCGTATCGGCGGCGACGGGCAAGGGGCTCGACATGCTGATGAAGGTCGCGTTCGAGACGCGCGAGGCATGGTCGCGGCGGATCACCACCGGCCAGCTCAACCGCTGGTTCGAGCGCGCGATCGAGGCGAACCCGCCCCCCGCGCCGGGCGGCAAGCGGATCAAGCCGCGCTATGTGACGCAGAACAAGTCGCGCCCGCCGAGCTTCATCCTGTTCGGGACGCGCGTCGACCTGCTGCCGGTGAGCTATCAGCGCTATCTGGTCAACAGCCTGCGCCGCGAATTCGATTTCGGCGCGGTGCCGGTGCGGCTGACGCTGCGCGCGCCGAAGAACCCGTTCGACCACGACAAGCATTAAGCTCTAGGCACTGCGCTTTTCGGCGCTTCTCAATACGCTGTTTACTAGCCGCGGCCTAAAAGGACTCTGCCTCAAGGCTCGGAGTCAGGAATGGACGCGACGGTTGGCAGGGTTCCGTTGGTGGAGGGGAATGCGTTGTCGCAGGCCCGGGCGGAGCTTGGCGCCAGTTTTGCGCGCATTCTCGGCTATTTCCGCGAGGACGGAGTCAAGTCGGTGTCGGCGATCGAAGCGGCGATGCGCGCGCAGAATGCCGCCGCGCTGGTGATCCCGGCGCACACGCTGAAAGGCGACGCGCTCCAGTTCGGCGCAGAGCCGCTGGCCGACCTTGCCGAAGCGATCGAATTCCTGGCGCGCGACTGTGTCGAGCAGCACGAGGCGCCGACACAGGCGCTGGCGCTGGTCGCGCAGCTGCGCCCGTTGTTCGAGGCGACGCTGGAACTGCTCGAGCGCGAGACCAATCCGCTGGTCTCGCGCCGCCCCGCCTTTGGCCGTCGTGCCGCAGCGGGCGCCTGAACTTAGCTGGCGTCTTCGGCCTTGCTGTTGAGCTGGATGTAGTTTTCGAGTCCCATCCGCGCGATCATGTCGAACTGGCGTTCGAGCGTGTCGACATGTTCTTCCTCGCTTTCGAGGATATGGGCGAACAGGTCGCGGCTGACATAATCGCGCACCGCTTCGCAATGCTGGATCGCGTCGCGCAGGATGGCGATCGCCTCGACTTCCACCGCGAGATCGGCGCGGAGGATTTCCTCCACGGTCTCACCGATGCGCAGCCGGCCGAGGAGCTGGAAATTGGGCAGGCCGTCGAGGAACAGGATGCGCTCCGCCAGCTTGTCGGCGTGCTTCATCTCGTCGATCGATTCGTGGCGCTCGAGCTCGGCGAGCTTCCTGACGCCCCAATTGTCGAGCATGCGATAGTGCAACCAATATTGGTTGATCGCAGTGAGTTCGTTCTTGAGGACCTCGTTGAGGAATTCGAGGACCTTCGCGTCGCCCTTCATGGCATAACCCCTAATAGCAGGGGCCTATCTTAGCTGCAAAGCAGCACGCTGAAAACCGCAGAAATCCGCCGATTCTCAATTGATAATGTCACGCAGCCGCGCGTTCCTCGTTGATGATTTCGCGGGCGAAAGGAACGCACTGGCCGCATTTGGGCTGGAGGCCGAGCGCGCGATAGGCCTGGCAGGCGCTGGTTGCCCCGCCGCGTGCCGCCTGGCGGACATCCTTCTCCCGAATTGCATTGCAAACGCAGACGACCATCGGACCCTCTCTCTCGTTCGCAATACCTACCGCGACTGAGATTGATTCGCAAGCGTATTGCGACGCATTCGCATTACTGCGGTGGCGCGATTCGCATCGGCTGGAGGCTGGCGCGGGCGAGGCTGCGCCACAGCCATTCGAACGGGCCGAATCGGAAACGCGCGAGCCAGGGCTGCGACCAGAGCAGCATCGCCGCCCAGACCAGCGCGACGACGGGATAGAGCTGCCAGCGCGACAGCGACCCGAACCAGCCAAGGCCATAGCCGTAGAAGAGCGTCGTGCAGATCAGGCTGGTCGCGAGGTAATTGGTGAACGCCATCCGCCCCGTCGCGGCCAGCCGCGCGGCGAGCGGGCCGCCGCGCCGCGCGAGCAGAAGGATCAGGCACGCCCAGCCTGTAATCATCAGCGGGCGCAGCGGCGCGGCAAGCGTCAGCACCGCGAGCGCGACGGCGAACAGGCCGAACCCGGAGGCGACCAGATAGGCGGCGAGCGCGACATAGCCGGGGAGCGCGATCCCCCAGCAGACCAGCAGCCAGCGGCGATAGCGCGCCGGCGCCCATGCCCCCCGCAGCATGCCGCTGCGCAGCCCGGCCATGCCGAACAACATATAGGCCAGCGTCTCCGGACCGCCGAACAGGAGCGCGCCGAGCGGAGTCGCCAGGTCGTTACGGAAGCGATCGGCGAGGATCGTGGCGTAATCGCTGCGGTACAGCGCCAGTTCGCGGGCGATCTCCGCCGGGGGCGGGACGCCGAGGGCGCTGACCAGCGATTGCAGCGCGTCGGCGTTGCGCGCCGCCTCCGCTGCATCGGCGGCAGGATGCGAAAGCTGCCACACCATCAGCGGCATCGTCGCGAACAACAGCGTGTTGGCCAGCACCAACGTTATGCCGAGCGCGAGCAGGCGTTCGACGCGCATCCCCCTGAGCGTGAAGGCGATCATCCCGATCAGCGCATAATGGACGAGGATGTCGCCGCGCCACACCAGCCACAGATGCGCGAGCCCGAACAGCAGCAGCCACGCCATGCGCGCGAAATGCACGCGCGCCGCCGGGCGCCCCGCCGCGTGCGCGCGATCGATCACCAGCAGCATCGATGCGCCGAACAGGAACGAGAACAGCCCGCGCATCTTGCCGTCGAACAGCACGAAATTGATCAGATAGGCGACGAGGTCGGCGCCGTGCCAGCCGCCATAGGCGCGCGGATTGACATAGGCCGCCTCGGGCATCGCGAAGTTCACGATGTTGAGCAGGAGGATGCCGAGCACCGCGACACCGCGCACGATGTCGAGCGACACCAGCCGGTCCGGTGCTGCGACGTGGTGCGTCGGTTCGTGCTGGTCGGCGGTGTGGTTCACCGGCGGACGCTAGACTCTATTCTCGCGGGTTTGAAGTGCTTCCACCGGGGAGCCGGGGCGATCGGGTAGGGATCAGGCGCTCCCCTCCCTGCAAGGGAGGGGATCAAGGGGTGGGTCAGGCCCCGGTCGGGGCTCGATGCCCCGACCGGGGCCTTCAACTGCGCGGACAGAAGCTCGGGCTGCGCCCTCGCACCCACCCCCGGCCCCTCCCTTGCAGGGAGGGGAGCGCCTGATCCAAATGCGATTTCCGTGCACCGGGAGCGGGGCGGTGCCGCTTCGGCGAGAATCTACAGCCAGCTCGCGATCTGATCGAGCGGCTTTCTGTGCAGCGCGTGGGTGGGGATCGTCGCGTCGGGGGCGGGGTGGCCCGCGGCGATCAGCATTATCGGCTTCTCATCCTCCGGGCGGACGCAGATGCGGTTGAGGAAGCGCATCGGATTGGGGGTGTGGACCAAGGTCGCCACCCCCGCCTGGTGCAGCGTCGCCAGCAGCATCCCGCAGGCGATTCCGACCGATTCGGTGACATAATAATTGGGCAGCCGGTCATCGGGGTTCGGGCCGCCGCGGCGCTGGCCGAACACGACGATCAGCCAGGGCGCGATTTCGAGATAGGGCTTGTCCGCGGTCGTGCCGAGCGGGGCGATCGCGCCGAGCCATTCGGTGCCGCCGCCGCCGCCGTAGAAGCGCCGCTCCTCCTCCTCCGCCGACACGCGAATCGCGGCCTTTGCCTCGGGCGAGGAGACGAGCGCGAAATGCCAGGGCTGGTGGTTGGCGCCGCTGGGGGCCGATCCCGCCGCGCGCACCGCCGCCTCGATCACTGCGCGCGGAACCGGCGTGTCGGCGAAGGTTCGGCAGCTGTGGCGCAGGCGCAGGTCCTCCATGAACGCGGTGGCACGCGCCACGCGGTCTGCATCGGTCATGTCTGGATAGGGCCGCCACGGGACGGCCGCCGGGTCGTTCATGCGCACTCCCTAAACTGTGACGATGCCGATTGGGCGCGCGATGCGCGATCCCGCAGTTAACCGGAGGAGGGCGTTTGCTAATCTTTACGATTTACCAGCTTGAGCGCCGACCATTCCGCATCGACCGCGCACAGGCCGCTTTCGAGCAGCCCCGCGGGGCGCACCACGTCGCGGACGATATCGAGGCTAAGGTCGGTCGTCATCGTCGCGCCCGGTTGCGGCCAGGACACCCAGATGAAGCCGTTGGTCGCCAGCAGCGGGCGCAGCGCCGCCATCTCGCGCGCGAGCCGATCGCGTTCGGTGACGAACAGATGCGCGCATTGCAGCCCGTCGGACGCCGTCGGCTGTTCCTCGACCGACAGCCCCTCGGGATCGATCGCTGCGCGCACATTCTCCGGCATGTTGTGGAACCAGCACCGGATGCCGGGCTTCAGCCCCAGCGTTTCGGCGAGCGACGTTCCCGAATAGGCCATGGTCATACGCAATCCCTCCGCGCGCATCGTATCGCGAATCGGACGCGCGGTAACCCGGCTTGTTCCCTATTGCACCACGATCAGGCGGGTGCACCCATCAGCGCGGGGAAGAAGCCTTCGTGCGCGGCGCGGAGATCGTCGATCGTCACGCAATAATCGCCGTCCTCCAGCTCGAAGATCAGCCGGCTGGCGATCGTGCGGCCGATCGGATCGGCGGCGAGCCCGGCATTGTCGGCGGCGACGAGGAAATCGGCCAGCGCCTCGTCCGCCACGGTAACCACGTACAGCCCCTGGTCCTCGCCAAAGAAGCTGCCCGCAATGCCGAAGGGCTGGGGCTGGTCGATAATCGCGCCGATTCCCGAGGCGAGCGCCATTTCGGCGAGCGTTACCGCCAGGCCGCCGTCGGACACGTCATGGCACGCCGTGATCGCGCCGCCGCAGATCGCCTTGCGCACGAACACGCCCAGCCGGCGCTCCATCATCAGGTCGACGGGGGGCGGGGGGCCCTCCTCGCGGCCATGAAGCTCGCGCAGCCAGATCGACTGGCCGAGATGGCCCGAACGCTCGCCCAGCGCGATGATGATGTCGCCGGTGCCCTTGAACCCGATCGTGCAGCTCTTCGACCAGTCCTTGAGCAGCCCGACGCCGCCGATCGCGGGGGTGGGGAGGATCGCGGAGCCGCCGCCGGTGGCCTTGCTCTCGTTATAGAGCGAGACGTTGCCCGACACGATCGGGAAGTCGAGCGTGCGGCACGCCTCGCTCATCCCCTCGAGGCAGCCGACGATCTGGCCCATGATCTCGGGGCGCTGGGGGTTCGCGAAGTTGAGGCAGTTGGTGACCGCGAGCGGCGTCGCGCCGACGGCGGAGAGGTTGCGATAGGCCTCTGCGATCGCCTGTTTCCCGCCCTCGACCGGATCGGCGAAGCAATAGCGCGGGGTGCAGTCGGTGGTCATCGCCAGCCCCTTCTGCGTGCCATGGACGCGGACCACCGCCGCATCGCCGCCGGGGCGCTGGACGGTGTCGCCGCCGACCATGTGGTCGTACTGTTCCCAGATCCAGCGGCGGCTGGCGATGTCGGGCGATGCCATCAGCTTGAGCAGATCGGCGGCGACATCGGTGGTTTCGGGCAAGTCGGTCAGCGGCGCGCGCTTGGGCGTGGGGACATGCGGGCGATCATAGAGCGGGGCTTCGTCCGCCAGCGGGGCGAGCGGGATGTCGGCGACGACATCGCCCTTCCACTTCAGCACCATGCGGCCCGTGTCGGTGACATGGCCGATGACCGCGAAATCGAGTTCCCATTTGCGGAAGATCGCTTGCGCGAAATCCTCGCGGCCGGGCTTGAGCACCATCAGCATGCGCTCCTGCGATTCGGAGAGCATCATCTCGTACGGGGTCATCCCCGTTTCGCGCTGGGGCACGTCGTCCATGATCAGCTCGATCCCGACGCCGCCCTTGCTCGCCATCTCGACCGACGAGGAGGTGAGGCCCGCTGCGCCCATGTCCTGGATCGCGACGATCGCGTCGGAGGCCATCAGTTCGAGGCAGGCCTCGATCAGCAGTTTCTCGGTGAAGGGGTCGCCGACCTGGACGGTGGGGCGCTTTTCCTCGCTGTCCTCGCCGAAGTCCGCGCTGGCCATGGTCGCGCCGTGGATGCCGTCGCGCCCGGTCTTCGACCCGACATAGACGATCGAATTGCCGACGCCCGATGCCGCCGAATAGAAGATCTTGTCCTGATCGGCGACGCCGACGGTCATCGCATTGACCAGGATATTGCCGTCATAGGCGGGGTGGAAATTGACTTCGCCGCCGACGGTGGGGACGCCGACGCAATTGCCATAGCCGCCAATGCCGTGGACGACGCCCGCGATCAGGTGGCGCATCTTGGGATGGTCGGGGCGACCGAAGCGCAGCGCGTTGAGGTTCGCGATCGGCCGCGCGCCCATCGTGAACACGTCGCGCAGGATGCCGCCGACGCCCGTCGCGGCGCCCTGATAGGGCTCGATATAGGAGGGGTGGTTGTGGCTCTCCATCTTGAAGATCGCGGCCTGGCCGTCGCCAATGTCGATCACCCCGGCATTCTCGCCGGGGCCGCAGATCACCTGGGGGCCCTCGGTCGGGAGCTTCTTCAAATGGATGCGGCTCGACTTGTAGCTGCAATGCTCGGACCACATCACCGAGAAGATGCCGAGTTCGGTCAGATTGGGCTCGCGCCCCATCGCGTGCAGGACGCGATCATATTCCTCGGGCGAAAGGCCGTGTTCGGCGACGATTTCGGGCGTGATCTGAGTCATGCGCGTGCCCTTAGCGATGCCGCGGCGGTTCGTCACTACGGCACGTCCAAAGACTGGCAACTTATTGTACGTACGATATTGATTTCGGCGTGAGAATGGCGTATGTACAAGAAATGGGCCGATGCCCTGTCTCTGGCTAAGGTCTGACAGAGGCGAACGAACAGGAACAAGGGAACGAAAAATGGACGCGATACGTGTAAGGGGATCAATCACTCATGCGGTACAGTTACGACGAGGCTAAGCGCGCAAGGATACTGCAAGAGCGTGGTTTGGACCTGGCCGATGCAGAGCGGGTCTTCGAAGGGTTCTACCTTTCCCGCGCCGATGTGAAGCACAGCGGCGAGGAGCGGCGGACCATTACGGTAGGTATGCTGAACGACGAGGTGGTGGTCCTTGTCATTTGGACGCCTCGCGACGGCGAGCGTCGCATCATCACGATGTGGAAGGCCAATGAGAAAGAAAGAAAGCGATATCACGAGCAGCGTGACCGATCCGGATGACGTCAAGCCGGAGCTGGATGACGCCTGGTTCGAAGAGGCGGATGCCTTCCAAGGACGCAAGCTTGTCCGGCGTGGGCGGCCGAAGTCCGATAGCCCGAAACAACCCGTCACTATCCGCCTGGATCGCGACTTGGTCGAATGGTTCAAGCAGAGCGGCGACGGGTGGCAGACTCGCATCAACAACGCGCTGCGCAGGGTCGCGGGTATCTAGGCTGCGGCTTCGCGAGGACCCGTTCGGACAGCGCACGCGTTGTAATGGGATCCATTCGGCCCGTTGGGGTAACTCGAAATTAAGCCCATCGCGCCAGAGTCCCGGCATGGGAATTTTCGCGTTCGTTCGCCCTTGGCCCCGATGGGTGCCGCAACCGCAAGCCTTGGAGTTGCCGGACTTTGCGGCGCAGGCTCCCCTGCATTTCAGCGTCGCGCATGATGTGTCGCTGGCCGGGACGTGGCAATGTGACCTTGCCGACGAGAGCCTGACCTGGTCGACGGCGGTGTTCGACCTGTTCGGCATCGCCCCCGGCACGCCGCTTGACCGGCGCGACGTGCTCAACCTCTATTGCCCAGAGTCGCGCGCGACTCTGGGGCGGCTGCGGGCCGATGCGATCGCGCGGCGGGGGAGCTTCACCTTTGAGGCGAAGATCCGGCGGCCCGATGGCGACGAGCGCTGGATGCGGATCACCGCCGATATTGCGTGCCGCAACGGGCGCGCGACGCATCTATACGGGTTGAAACAGGATATCACCGCCGAGTGGCGGCATCGGTGACGGGCTAAGCAGGCCTGCGCAGACGGCGGAACAGCCCGCCGCTGGCGACGGGTTCGAACAGGTCCTGAGGGTTTTCGGGGTCGAGGACTTCGTTGTCGGCGAGCCATGCCGTGACGCCCGCGAGATCGGGGACTTCATAGGGGCGCAGCGTGCGACCCTCGCCGCGCAGCGATTCGATTGCGCCGATCAGCGATCCCTCCGACGCGATCGCATCGTTTACCTGTGCGTCGGTGCAGCCCAGATGCTCGGCGATCAGCCCGTTGCGAATCGCGCGGATGCGGGCGCTGTTCTCGGTCCCCGGCGTCTCGCAGGCGATCGTGACGTCGCATTCGGTGTCGAGCCGCAGCGAGCGGTTGTTGAAGTTGGACGAGCCGATCCGCAGCACAATATCGTCGACCACCAGCACCTTGGCATGGACGTAGATCGCCTGCCCCGCTGCGGTGAAGGGGTGATAGAGCCGCAGCCGGCCATGCGGATCGCGCGGGCGCAGCGCCTGCACCAACCGGGCGCGGGCGGTGTCCATCGCCTTTTGCTCGAGCCAGCCATCGGCATGTTCGGGGTTGATGATGACGATTTCGGGGCCGTCGGGCTCGGCGAGCCGTAGGGCCAGCGCCTCGGCGATGCGGCGCGAGGCGAAATACTGGCTCTCGGCATAGATGCTGTGCTTCGCGGCGGCGATGAGGTCGAGATAGAGATTCTCGATCTCGCGCACCGGCTCGACGCCGGGAATATCGGGGTGGCTGCGCGAGATGGCGGCGGGGATGTCGGTGAAATCGGGGGTCAGGCTGTCGGGCCAGCAGTCGTCGCGCGCCGGGGGCGGGGCGATCGGGGCGCCGCCCGACAATTCCCACCGCTCGCGGCAGAGTTCGCCCAGCGCCTTCGCCACCGGGCCCTGAAGCGCAGTCGTCGCGTCGTGCCAGGGCATATAGGCGGCGCCGTCGGGGTTGATCCGGCGGGGGTCGTCGTCGCGATGCGCGCGCGTGTCCCATCGGCCCGCGGTCATGTCGATCCCGCCGCAAAAGGCGATGCAGTCGTCGATCACCACGATCTTCTGGTGATGCGATGCGCCGGTGGGGTGGGTGCTGTCGAGCCGGGGGTGGATGCGCTTGTGCGCCATCCAGCGGAGCGTGGTGGCGAGCGTGCTGGGGCGCAGGAAGGTCTTGAGCGCGCCAATGTCCCAGCGGAGCAGGTGGATGTCGAGCGCCGGGTTGCGCCGGGCGAGCCAGGTGATGAACGCGCCGACATGCTCGGGCGCCTCGGGCACGCGGTCCGAGCGATCGGCGAGGCGGATGCGCGCGTCGAAATCCCAGCCGATCAGCAGGATCTGGTGCTTCGCCTCGAGCATCGCGTCGCGCGCGGCGCGGAAATAATCCTCGGCATCGATGATCACCGAGACGCGGTTCGCGGTCTCGACGCGCCAGGCGTTGTGCCCCGGACGGACGATGGCTCCGCCCGACGCGCTCACAGGATGTCGCGGATCGCCTCGGGCGGACGGCCCAGGCGGACGCCCTTGTCGGTGGCGACGAGCGGGCGTTCGATCAGGATCGGGTTCGCCGCCATCGCATCGAGGATCGCGGCGTCGTCGGCGTCCCTGAGCGGCCTGGCGGCGTCCTCCGCTACGCGCAGCCCCTGCCGCGCGGTCATCCCCGCACGGGCATAGAGCGCGGCGAGAGTGTCGCGGGTCGGCGGGGTCTTCAGATACTCGACCACCTCAACCTCGGCGCCGGCATCCCGGAGGATCGCCAGCGCCTCGCGCGATTTGGAGCAGCGCGGATTGTGGTAGATCGTGGCTTTCAAGCCGGGGCGTCCTGCTTGGCCAGCCATTCCTCCAGCCACTTGATCGTATAGTCGCCCTTCTGGAACTCGGGATCGTCGAGCAGCGCCTGGTGGAGCGGGATCGTTGTCTTGACGCCGTCGATCACGAATTCTTCCAGCGCGCGGCGCAGCCGCATCAGGCAGCCTTCGCGGGTGCGGCCATAGACGATCAGCTTGGCGATCATCGAATCATAATAAGGCGGTATCCGGTAGCCCGAATAAATGCCGCTATCGACGCGGACGTGCATCCCGCCCGGCGCATGGAAATGCGTGACGGTGCCCGGCGACGGCGCGAAGGTGCGCGGGTCCTCGGCATTGATGCGGCATTCGATCGCGTGGCCGCGAAACTCGATCTCGTCCTGCGTGACCGACAGGCCATGCCCCTCGGCGACGCGAATCTGTTCGCGGACGAGGTCGAGCCCGGTGATCATCTCGGTCACCGGATGTTCGACCTGGAGCCGGGTGTTCATCTCGATGAAGTAGAATTCGCCGTCTTCCCACAGGAACTCGATCGTTCCCGCGCCGCGATAGCCCATATCGGCCATCGCCTTGGCGACGATCCCGCCCATCCGCGCGCGATCCTCGGCACCCAGCACGGGCGAGGGGGCCTCCTCCAGCACCTTCTGGTGGCGGCGCTGGAGCGAGCAGTCGCGCTCGCCGAGATGGATCGCGTTGCCGTTACCGTCGCCGAACACCTGGAATTCGATGTGGCGTGGATTGCCGAGATATTTTTCGAGATAGACGGTGGCGTCGCCGAACGCGGCCTTCGCCTCGCTGCCTGCCTGCTGCATCAGGGTTTCGAGCTGGTCCTCGGACGTGCAGACTTTCATGCCGCGCCCGCCGCCGCCCGACGCCGCCTTGATGATCACCGGGTAGCCGGCCTTGGCCGCGATCGCCTTTGCCTCGGCAAGGTCGCTGATCGGGCCGTCCGAGCCGGGGACGAGCGGCAGGCCGAGCGCGCCGGCGGTGCGCTTGGCCTCGATCTTGTCGCCCATCGTGCGGATATGTTCGGGCTTCGGCCCGACGAACAACATCCCGTGCGCCTCGACGATCTCGGCGAACTGGGCGTTTTCCGACAGGAAGCCATAGCCCGGATGGATCGCATCGGCGCCCGACACTTCGGCGGCGGCGATGATCCGCGAGATATTGAGATAGCTTTCGGTCGCCGAGGGCGGCCCGATGCAGATCGCCTCGTCTGCGAGGCGGACGTGCATCGCATCGGAATCGGCGGTGGAATGCACCGCGACGGTCTTGATCCCCATTTCGTGGCACGCACGATGGATGCGCAGCGCGATCTCGCCGCGATTGGCGATCAGGAGCTTCTTGATTTCGGGCATCGTGGCGCCGTTATTCGACGACGACGAGGGGCTGGTCGAACTCGACCGGCTGGCCGCTTGCGATCAGGATCGCCTTGACGGTGCCGGCTGCGGGCGCGTGGATCGGGTTCATCACCTTCATCGCCTCGATGATCAGCAGCGTATCGCCGGCGGCGACCGTCTGCCCGACGGTCACGAAGTTCTTCGCCTCCGGATTGGGGGCGAGATAGGCGGTGCCGACCATCGGCGACTTGACCGCATTGGCCGTCACCGCCGGGGCCGACGCCGCGACTTCGGCGGCGGCAGGCGCTGCCGCCGGAGCGGGTGCCGCAGGGGCGGGGGCATAGAATTGCGGCGCGGGCGCCGCGCTTACGGTGCGCGCCACGCGGACGCGGCGTTCGCCGTCCTCCACTTCGATTTCGGTGAGCTGGGTCTCGTCGAGCACCGCGGCAAGTTGCCGCACCAAGTCGATATCGACCTGCATTGCTCCCGATGGCTTAGTCTCGTCCGGCATTGCGACCCTTCTTAAGGATGAAACCGCGCCCTGTGTCAGATGCGCGCCGCGGCTTCAAGCGCAAGCAGATAGGAAGTCGCCCCGAAACCGGCAATCGTTCCGCGCGCGGCGCGGCCGACATAGCTCAGGTGACGAAATTCCTCGCGTGCGTGCGGGTTGGACAGATGGACCTCGATCACCGGCGTCGTGATACCCTTTATGGCATCGTACAACGCGACCGACGTGTGGGTGAATGCGGCGGCGTTGAGCAACACCGCCTTGGCGCCGCGCGCCTGCGCCTCGTGCAGCCAGTCGACCAGATGGCCTTCATGGTTCGACTGGCGCAAATCGATCTCCAGCCCCAGTTCGCGTGCGCGATCCTCGAGCCGGCCGGCAATGTCGTCGAGCGTGTCGTGACCATAGATATGCGGTTCGCGCAGGCCCAGCAGATTGAGGTTGGGACCGTTGAGAACGAAGATCGTATCGGCCAACGGCCAAGCCTTTCGGTTGCGGGGGCAGCGGACCCCTCCCTATATGAGGCTGCGTCCCCGATCAAATTTTCCAAGGACCCTGCATGCACACCGACGGAACCGTCAGCATCGTCGTGAACGGCGAACACAAGCGCGTCACGGCGGGGCTGACCATCGCCCAGCTTGCCGAGCAACTGGGGCTGGTGCCCGAGAAGATCGCCGTCGAGCGCAATCTGGAAGTCGTCCCGCGCTCCACTTTGGGACAGGTTTGCGTGGCGGATGGCGACGAACTGGAGATCGTCCACTTCGTCGGCGGGGGCGACCATGGCGCGCCGGTCGACGCCGATAGCTGGACCGTCGCGGGCAAGACCTTTCGCTCGCGGCTGATCGTCGGCACCGGCAAGTATAAGGACTTTGCCCAGAACGCCGCCGCGGTCGAGGCGAGCGGCGCGGAAATCGTCACCGTCGCGGTGCGCCGGGTCAATGTGTCGGACCGCAACGCGCCGATGCTGACCGACTATATCGACCCGAAAAAGATCACCTACCTGCCCAACACCGCCGGTTGTTTCGATGCCGAATCGGCGATTCGCACGCTGCGGCTGGCGCGCGAGGCGGGCGGATGGGAGCTGGTGAAGCTCGAAGTGCTGGGCGAGGCGCGGACGCTGTATCCCGACATGGTCGAGACGCTTCGTGCCACGGAAATTCTCGCCAACGAGGGCTTCAAGCCGATGGTCTATTGCGTCGACGATCCGATCGCGGCGAAGCGGCTGGAGGATGTCGGCGCGGTCGCGATCATGCCGCTGGGCGCGCCGATCGGATCGGGGCTGGGCATCCAGAACCGCGTGACGATCCGGCTGATCGTCGAGGGCGCGAAGGTGCCGGTGCTGGTCGATGCCGGCGTGGGCAGCGCAAGCGACGCGGCGGTGGCGATGGAACTGGGCTGCGACGGGGTGCTGATGAACACCGCGATCGCCGAGGCCAAGGACCCGGTGATGATGGCGGCGGCGATGAAGGCTGCGGTCGAGGCCGGGCGGCTGTCGTACCGCGCCGGGCGGATGGGGCGGCGCATGTATGCCGATCCGTCGAGCCCGCTCGCCGGGCTGATCTGATGCGGCGCGCGGTGCTGGCGGGCGCGCTGGCGCTCGCGGCGTGCCATTCGGGGCCGCAGGCGCCGGCCAGCGAGTCGGTGGGGACCATATCCGCCGAGCCGGTGACGCTGACCGCCGCCGATGGCGCGAAGGTGTATGGCGTCGCGACGCGGCCCGAAAAGGCCAGGGCGCTGATACTGCTGTTCCACCAGGCCGAATCGGGCAAGGACGAATATGCGACGATCGCGCCGCGGCTGGCGCAGGCGGGCTATGCCTCGCTGCGGATCGACCAGCGCGCGGGCGGGGCGATGTTCGGGGGCAACGACACCGCCAAGGCGCTGGGCGTGGCAACAGGCCATGTCGCGACCGGCGCCGAGTATATGGCGGCGAAACAGGATCTGGAGGCGGCGCTCGCCTGGGCCGGGGGGCAGAAGCTGCCGGTGATCCTGTGGGGGAGCAGCTATTCGGCGTCGCTCGCGTTGGTGGTGGCCAGCGAGCATCCGGACGCGGTGAAGGCGGTGCTCGCCTTCTCGCCGGGCGAGTATTTCGACGACAGGAGCGTGGTCGCGCGCGCGGCGGGCAAGATCACGATGCCGCTGTTCGTCACCTCGGCGCAGGACGGCAAGGAAATCGATGCGGCGCGCGCAGTGATCGACGCGGCGCCGGCCAAGGACAAGACGCAGTTCGTGCCCAAGACCGGCGGCATCCACGGCTCCTCGACGCTGCTGCGCCCACGCAATCCCGAGGGCGCGGAGCCGGCGTGGAAGGCCGTGATGGCGTTTCTGGGACGGGTTAGCGGGTAGGCCCGGGAAAGCCCGCCTTTGGGGCCTTCCCGGCCATCCCGGTTCACGACTCCGCGACCTCGTCGTCCGCAACCTCGACAAGCGGCCCGAGGATTGCGTTGATCGCGTCGTCGAAATGCTGCTCCATCGCGCGTGCGGCGCGGATCGGGTCCTTTTCGGCGACGGCCTTGACGATTTCGACGTGCAGGTCCTGGACCCGCTGGAGCTTCGGCGTCGCCGCCCAGCGTTCGAGCCCCTCGACCATCGATGCCTGGATGAGGTGGCGGAACGCCTCGATCAGCAGAGGGAAAAGCGGGTTGCCGGTCGCCTGTGCCAGCAGCCGGTGCAGCTGCATGTCGAGCTGCGCATAGCGATCGGGCTGGCCGAGCAGCCCCGACATTTCGTGGAGGAGCGCATTGAGCGCGGCGGCGTCCGCATCGGTGCGGCGGGAGGCGGCGAGCGTGACCATCGTGACTTCGATGCCGCGGCGCACTTCGAGGATGTCGGACGCATCGACCTGGCCGATCAGCACGGCGTTGCCGATCACGCGCGAGATCATCTGGCCTTCGATCGGCGCGATCTTTGCCCGCTTTCCGCTCGCCATCTCGATCAGCCCGGTGCCCGCGAGCGCGCGCATCGCTTCGCGCACTACCGGGCGGCTGACGCCCAGCGCGGTGCGGATCGATTCCTCGCTGGGCAGTTGCGAACCCGCGCGCAGCCCCTGTGCGGCGACATGATCGAGCAGATACTCAACGACCGAATCGACCAGTCCGCTCTTTGCTTGCGTGGTGCCGCTTTCTTCTACGATCGACAAAATCACTTCTCCCGGCGAGCGTGATCTCAACCTGTCTTACCGATAGCAGCGGCACGCGAGGTGCAAAGCATAAAATGGCCTTGCGTCGTCCGCCGACATCGTTCAAACCTGTATTACAGGATGGCAACCGCGCGCCGGAATGCCGCCATTGAGAGGAAGTGTCTCCGATGAACCCCCCAGCCAGCGCAAGCGCCGCGACGGTCATAGCACCGATCGCGAAGCCGGTGGGGCGCTATCGCTGGGTGGTGGTGGCGCTGCTCTTCGCATCGACGACGATCTGCTACATCGATCGCCAGATCTTCGGGCTGCTCAAGCCGGTGCTCGACGCCGAGATCGGCTGGTCCGAGACCGACTATGGCGACATCGTCGCGACCTTCTCGCTGCTGTATGCGCTTGGCTATCTGTTCGGCGGGCGGATGATGGACCTGATCGGCGTGCGGCGCGGGCTGGGGCTGGCGGTCGCGGGGTGGAGCGTCAGCGCGGTGCTGCACGGCTTCATGTCGAGCGTCCTCGGCTTCAAATTCGCGCGCGGGGCGCTGGGGCTTGCCGAGGGCGGCAATTTCCCCGCCTCGATCAAGGCGGTCCGCGAATGGTTTCCTGCCAAAGAGCGCGCCTTCGCGACCGGAATCTTCAACGCCGGCAGCAATATCGGCGCGATCGTCACGCCGATTTCGCTGCCGTTCGTGGTCGCCTGGGTCGGGTGGCGCGCGGCGTTCCTGATCGCCGGGGGGCTGGGGCTGGTGTGGCTGGTGCTGTGGCTGCGCTTCTACGAAGTGCCCGAGCGCCAGCGCCGCGTCTCTGCCGAGGAGCTTGCCTATATCCGCAGCGACGCCGCGCCGGACGTGGCGCGCGTGCCGTGGCTGTCGCTGTTCCGCTATCGCGGCACCTGCGCCTATGCACTGGGGATGTTGCTGACCAGCCCGGTGTGGTGGTTCTATCTCAACTGGGTGCCGGGCTTTCTCCACACGCGCTTCGGCATGAACATGATGGCGTCGATCGCGCCGCTGGTGACGATCTATCTGATCGCCGATATCGGCAGCGTCGCCGGGGGCTGGATCTCATCGCGGCTGGTGCAGCGCGGGATGGCCGCGGTGCCGGCGCGGATCGTGGCGATGGCGGGGATGGCGGCGTGTACCGTGCCCGTGGCGTTCGTGCCCGGCGTTTCGGGGATGTGGAGCGCGGTGCTGCTGATCGCGCTCGCCGCCGCGGGGCATCAGGGGCTGTCGGCCAATCTCTATACGATCGTGTCCGACACCCTGCCCGCCCGCGCGGTAAGCTCGGTGATCGGGATCGGCGGGTTCGCCGCCGGCATCTGCGGCATGTTCGTCGCGATGGCGGTGGGGCGCATCCTCGATGCGACCGGCGGCAATTACAGGGTCCTCTTCCTCGGCGCGGGCTGTGCCTATCCGCTTGCCGTATTGCTCATGGCGCTGATCCTGCGCCGCTCCTTCCGCAGGGAAAACCAATGACCGACGACGCGCTTTTCGACCTGTTCCGAACCGAGCTCTACACCCCGGTGGTGGGGGACATTCTCGACACGCTCGGGCTGGTCCACCAGTTCCTGCCGCAGCCGGTGCAGCCGATGCTGCCCGGCATGAAGCTGGTCGGGCGGGCGATGCCGGTGCTGATGATCGACGTCTATGGCCCGCAGGCGCAACCGTTCGGCAAGCTGACCGAGGCGCTCGACCAGCTCGAGCCGGGGGACATCTACCTCGCCAGCGGCGGCGCGATGCGCTGTGCCTATTGGGGCGAGATACTGACCGCGACGGCGCGGCAGCGCGGCGCCAATGGCGCGGTGATCAACGGCTATCACCGCGATACGCCGCAGATACTGGAGCAGGACTGGCCGGTATTCAGCCGCGGGCGCTATGCCGCGGATTCGGGGGTGCGGACCAAGGTGGTCGAGTATCGCTGCCCGATCGAAGTGGGGCAGGTGACGATCCAGCCCGGCGACCTGGTGTTCGGCGACCTCGACGGTGTGCTGGTCATCCCGCGCGCAGTCGAGCAGGAAGTGGTCGAGCGCGCGGCGGAAAAGGCGCGCGGCGAGAAGACGGTGCGCGGGGCGATCGACGCCGGCATGTCGAGCACCCAGGCCTTTGCACAATACGGCATCCTGTGAGCGCCGCCTTCCGCCTCGACGGCGAAGTCGCGCTGATCACCGGCGGCGGATCGGGGCTGGGCCTCGGCATGGCGCGCGCGATGCATGCGGCGGGGGCGCAGGTCGTGCTGCTCGGGCGCCGCGCCGATGTGATCGAGGCCGCCGCGGCCGAACTGGGCGCGGGCGCGCATTGGGAAGTCGCCGATGTCACCGCCTATGCCAGCATCCCCGAGCTGGTCGCGCGAATCCGCGACCGGATTGGGCCGATCTCGATCCTCGCCAACAATGCCGGGCATAATTTCAAGAAGCTGGCGGTCGACACCAGCGTCGAGGAATTCAGCGGGATGCTCGATACGCATGTGCTCGCCGCGCATAATCTGACGCGCTGCGTGCTGCCGGGGATGCTCGAGGCGGGGCATGGCAGCATCCTGTTCACGGCGTCGATGACCTCGCTGATCGGGATGCCCGGGGTGATCGCCTATTCGGCGGCGAAATCGGCCTATGTCGGGATGGTCCGTGCGCTGTCGACCGAAGTCGCGGGGCAGGGCGTGCGCGTCAACGCGATCGCCCCCGGCTGGATCGAATCGGCGATGCTGCGCAAGGCGCTGGACGGCGATCCCGCGCGTTCGTCGCGCATCCTCCAGCGCACGCCGATGCAGCGCTTCGGCGAGGCCGAGGATATCGGCCTTGCCGCAGTGTATCTTTGCTCGCCCGCCGCGAAGTTCGTGACCGGCGTCCTGCTGCCGGTCGACGGCGGCGCCTCCCAGGGATTTTGAGACCATGACCATCGAAGCGCCGCTGGCGCCGCATCCCGACCGGTTGCTCCCCGCCGATCCCGAGACCCGTGCGATCGCGCGCGACCTTTATCGCTCGGTCAAGGACCTGCCGATCATCAGCCCGCACGGGCACACCGATCCGTCGTGGTTCGCCGAGAACCAGCCGTTTCCGGACCCGGCGACGCTGTTCATCATCCCCGATCACTACATCTTCCGGATGCTGTACAGCCAGGGCGTGCCGCTCGAGGAACTCGGCGTCCCGCGGATCGACGGCGGCTGGACCGAGACCGACACGCGCAAGATCTGGCGCCGCTTTGCCGAGAATTTCCATTTGCTGCGCGGCACGCCCAGCCGGATGTGGCTCGATTATGCGTTCCACGAAATCCTCGGGATCACCGAGCGGCTGTCGCCGACCAATGCCGACCGCATCTACGACCAGATCGATGCGCAGCTGAAGCGCCCCGAATTCCTGCCGCGCGCGTTGTTCGAGCGGTTCGGGATCGAGGCGATCGCGACCACCGAGGACCCGCTCGACGACCTGCGCCACCACAAGGCGGTTCGGGCGAGCGGCTGGAGCGGGCGGGTGATGACGGCGTTCCGCCCCGACAACGTCACCGACCCCGACCATCCGCGCTTCGTCGAGGACCTGCCCATGCTCGGGCGGATCACCGGCGAGGATGTCGGGACGTGGCAAGGCTATCTCGCCGCGCTGCGCCAGCGCCGGCGCTATTTCATCGAGCAGGGCGGCGCGACCTCGACCGATCACGGCCACCCGACCGCGCATACTGAGAATCTGCCGCAGGAAGAGGCGGCGGCGCTCTATGCCCGCGTCGCCGCCGGACAGGCGAGCGGCAGCGACGCCGAGCGCTTCCGTGGCCAGATGCTCACCGAAATGGCCCGGATGAGCGTCGACGACGGGCTGGTGATGCAGATCCATCCGGGCGCGCTGCGCAGCCAGAACCCCGCCGTCACCGGGACCTTTGGCGAGGCCAAGGGCGACGACTGGCCGTCGCCGACCGAATATGTCCGCGCGCTCAAGCCGCTGCTCAATGCGTTCGGCAACCGGCGCGACCTGACGATCATCCTCTTCACGCTCGACGAAAGCACCTATGCCCGCGAAATCGCGCCGCTCGCCGGCCATTATCCCGCGCTGCGGATCGGGCCGGCATGGTGGTTCCACGACAGCCCCGAGGGGATGATGCGGTTCCGCGAGCAGGTGACCGAGACCGGCGGCTTCTACAACACCGTCGGGTTCAACGACGACACGCGGGCGTTTTTCTCGATTCCCGCGCGGCACGATCTGAGCCGCCGCGTCGATTGCGCCTATCTCGGCCGGCTGGTCGCCGAACACCGCCTCGAGCGCGACGAGGCGTTCGCGGTGGCGAAGGACCTGGCGTATAACCTGGTCAAGGCGGCGTATCGGCTGTGAGAGTATCTCCCTCTCCCGATGGGAGAGGGAAGGGGCCCGCGCGCGTAGCGCGTGGGAAGGGTGAGGGTGACACATCGTCCACGCACCCTCACCCTTCCGCCGACTTCGTCGGCTCCCTCCCTCTCCCATCGGGAGAGGGAGCTTAAGCCTCCACCTCGGCCGGCTTCCCGTTCACCCGGACATTCTCCAGCTTCAGTCCCGGCACACCCTTGGCGATCAGCTTCGTCCGTGTCGAGTCGGTCAGCGTCACGTCGATGTCGCGCAGCGTGAAGTTGGAGATCGCGGTCGTCGCATTGCCGCTGATAGTGCCGAAGCCGCGCGTCGTGCCCTTCACGTCCTCGATCACCACGTCGCGGATGATCGCGCCCGGCGGCTTGGCCGGGACCTTGGTGCCGTGGGTGAGGCGGGCGTTGACGATCAGGCCGATTGCGGGATCGTCGGCGCTGAAATTGGGTCGGTTATAGCCGTAGAACACCTCGCCGCGGTGCCAGAAGCTGACCGGCTGGGGCGCTTCTGCGAGGCGCACGCCGCGGACGTGCAGCCGCTCATAGACCTGGCCCGGCGTGTCGGGGCGGATTTTGAAGCGGATCGTCGGGATGTCCCCGACATTGGTGATCCGCTCGACGCGGATGTCGCGCATCACGGTGCCGTTGCTGCCGAAGGTGACGCAGCCCAGGCCATATTCGAAGATACAGTCGTGGATATGGATGCGCTCGACCGGCGGCGCGTCGGCATAGCCCGCTGCGGCGGGGCCCTGCGTCCCTTTCAGCGCGATGCAATCATCGTCGACCGAGAAGCGGCAGCGGCGCACGGTGATGTCCTGGCAGCTGTCGAGGTCGATCGCGTCGCTGCTCGGCGCGCGGATGTCGTGCGGCACTTCATATGCGCAATCCTCGATGATCGAGCGCCGGCAGCGATACATATGGAGGTTCCAGAACGCGGCATCCTTGAACGTGACGCCGCTGATCAGCACGTCGTCGCAATCCTGGATGAAGGCGATCTGGGGGAAGGGGTAATAGACCTTGGTCGTGCCGACATGTTCTTCGGGCATGGTGAAGAACTTCCGCCAGAACGGATCGCCATTGCCGTCGAGCGTACCCTCACCGGTGATGCGCAGCCCGTGATTGCCGGTGGCGTTGATCATCGCCATGCGCAGTGCCTCGGGATAGACCTCGACGAAGCGGCGCAGCACCAGCGGGTAATCCGCGAGATTGGCCGAGCCCTTGAGCACCGCGCCCTTGCTCAATTCGAGCCCGACACCGGGCTTGAGCACGATCGATCCGGTGACGAACACCCCGCGCGGCACCACGATCACGCCGCCGCCCGCCGCCGCGCAGGCATCGATCGTCTTCTGGATCGCGACGGTGTTCACGCTGGCTCCGTCCGCGACCGCGCCGTGGCGCCGGATGTCGACACGCCGCCTCGGCGCCGCGAGCGCGGGGAGGGCGGGCAGCGCGCAGAGCAGCGCGCTCGAGGCTAACTGCAACGCTTCGCGGCGTGTCGGATCCATGGCGCATTCTCTCCTGTCCCGGCTTGATATCGCCGGCAAATTTGTATGTTGTCTTACAGGTTAATCTGTCTTACAGGTTTGTCTACCGACAAGTTGAGCAAAACAACGAGGGGGAGGATTTTCGATGATTTCGCGTAAGGATTCTGTGCGTGCAACCGTGTCGGCCACGGCGCTGGCGATCGGACTCGCAGTCTCGTTTCCGGCGCTTGCGCAGACCGGCACGCCTTCCGATCCGGCTGTCCCCGCCGAACCCGCCCAGGACGCGCAGGAAGAAATCATCGTCACCGGATTTCGCGCGTCGCTGAGCGATGCGCTGGCGATCAAGCGCCGCGAAGTCGGCGTCGTCGACACGATCACTGCCGAGGATGTCGGCAAGTTCCCCGATTCGAACCTGGCCGAATCGATGCAGCGCCTGCCCGGCGTCGCGATCACCCGCGGCGATGGCGGCGAAGGCAAGACGATCTCGGTCCGCGGCCTTGGTGCGCAGTTCACCCGCGTCCGGCTGAACGGGATGGAAGGCGCCAGCTCGGCGGGCTCGTCGGACATCCGCTCGGGCTATGTCTCGTCGCGCTCGTTCGACTTCAGCACCTTCGCCTCGGAATTGTTCAGCTCGCTGACGGTGCGCAAGACGATGTCGGCGGATATCGAGGAGGGCTCGCTCGGCGCGACGGTCGACCTCCAGACGCCGCGGCCGCTGGCCTCCGCGCAGGATTTCACCCTCGCGGCGAGCGCGCAGGGGACCTATGACGATTTGCGCCGCAAGTTCAGCCCGCGCGTCACCGGGCTGATCTCGAAGAAGTTCCTCGACGACAGCTTCGGCATCGCCGCCTCCGCCGCCTGGACCAAGCGCTACACCCGCGAGGAAGGCTGGTCCGCGGTCGACGTGATCAGCGGGCGGCTCAACCGCTTCTGCTCGCCCGCCGGCTATACGCCGCAAAGCCCGGGCAACAGCGCGCTCAATGGGAGCAACGCCGCCAACTGCTCCACCGGCAACCCGCGCCTGCCCAATTCGGCGACCAACGCCGCCAATTACGAGCTGGTCGACAATGCCGGCACCTTCATCCCGCGCAGCCCGCGCCTCGTCCGTTCGGACCAGGATTATTCGCGGTTCGGTGCCACGCTGACGCTGGAAGCGCGACCGGACGACGTTACCCATTTCGCGCTGGACGGCCTGTTCTCGCGCTATGACGTCACCCGGAGCGACCAGACGATCACCGCGCTGTCCTTCTCGCGCAATGCCGGCCAGCATGGCAGCGCCGAAACCTCGGTGCTGGAGGCGCAGCGCGATGCGAACGGCACGCTGCTTTATGGCCGCTTCAACGGCGTCGATATCACCAACGACCTGACCTACAGCAAATATACGACGACGTTCAGCCAGGTGAACCTGTCGGGATCGCGCGATTTCGGGGGCTTTGTCCTCGACGGCTTTATCGGCATGTCGCGCACCATCTATGACAAGCCGGTGCGCACCCAGATCGCGACATTCGCGAACAATGTGAACAATTTCTCGTTCGATTTCCGCGGCGACCGCCGCTTCCCGGCGATCAACTGGGGGATCGATGTCGACAACCCGGCCAATTTCGGGTTCGGGCCGCCGTCCGCGGACGGCACGGTCAACGGCACGCTGGCGATGCAGCGCAGCCGCGACGAATCGAACAACTTCACGGGAGAGCTCAACGGCGCGCTCGACCTGATCGAGGGCATCAAGCTGCGCGTCGGCGGATCGTATCGCGAGGCCGAATATCAGCGCTGGAGCCGCGACCGCGTGACGCAGAACCTCGCGCCCAGCCTCCCCGCCGGCACGACGATCGCGCAATTGACCACGCCGATCGGCGATTTCGGGCGCACGCTGCCGGTCGATACCATCTCGAGCTGGGCCGCGCCCGACTATGCCAAGTTCAACTCGGTGTTCAATTTCGAGAACCAGACCGGCGCCTATGCCCTCAACGATCCGCAGCAGGGATCGCTGAAGGAGCGGGTGAAGGGCGGCTATGGCATGCTCGACTTTACCGGCGACCTGCTCGTGCCGATGCGCGGCAATATCGGCGTGCGCTACGTCCATACCACGCAGGAAGGGTTCGGCTCGATCAACGGCGTGCCGACCACGCTGGTCCGCACCTATGAAGACTGGCTGCCCTCCGCGACGCTGACCTTCGACCTGAGCGACAAGCTGATCTTCCGCCTTGCCGCGGCGAAGGTGATGACCCGGCCCGAGCTGGGCGACCTGATCCCGGGCAATGTCACGATCGCGCAGAACACGCGCACCGTGTCGGCGGGCAATTTCCTGCTCGACCCGATCCGCGCCAAGACCGCCGATGTCAGCCTGGAATATTATTTCGGGCGGACCGGGATCATCGCGATCGGCGGCTTTTACAAGGACATCGACAGCTTCATCCAGACCAAGCAGGTGAACGTCCCGTTCGGCCAGACCGGGCTGCCGCTGTCGCTGCTCGCGGGGTCGGGGAACACTGCCGATACCGAATTCACCTTTTCGACCAAGAACAACACCCCGGGCGGCGTGCTGAAGGGCGTCGAAGTCAACATCCAGTCGGGGTTCGAATTCCTGCCCGGCTTCCTGTCGAATCTCGGCGCGCTGGCCAACTTCACCTATGCCGATTCGGACATCTCGTACTGCAACGACTCCGCGTGCCTGACGCCGATCCAGGCGACGTTGGTCAACCTGTCCAAATATACCGCCAACGGCACGCTCTATTACGAAGACAGCAAGTTCAGCATCCGGGGCAGTGCGTCGTGGCGCGACAAGTTCCTGCTGCGCGTGCCGTCGGGCCGCGCGGGCAGCGACGTGCAGGGGAATATCGCGGCGGTCTTCGTCGACGCCACGGCTTCGTACCAGATCACGCCCAGCGTCCAGCTGCGTCTCGAGGCACAGAACCTCACCAACCAGGAGCTTGGCTTCTACGTCGATTCGAACCGCGAGGACTCGCTGTACAGCACCTATAGCGGGCGGAAATTCTCGGCCGGCGTCGCGGTCCGTTTCTAGATCGTGACGACGACACCTAAACCCGTTCGTGCCGAGCCTGTCGAAGCGCGGTGCGTCTCACTGCCCTTCGACAAGCTCAGGGCGAACGGTAGGGGGTGGGGAACGCGACGTCATCAGGACTCTAGATCGAACGTGTGAGTGGCGAAGCCTGGCCCCTCGATCGGGCCGGGCTTTGTTGATTTCAGAGGAGCGCGGGATGGATCATCGTGTCGCACGTCGCGGTTTCCTGAGCGGCGCAACCGGGGCTGCGGTGGCGTTGCCGTTCGGGGCGTCGGCACTGCCGCAGGAACACGGGGCACCGCAGACGAGTGGGGGACCCGCGCTCCTCGCCTATCAGGAGCGCACGCGCGCCGATCGCATGCGCTGGTGGCACGAAGCGCGGTTCGGGATGTTCATCCATTGGGGGCTGTACAGCGTCCTGGGTCGCCAGGAATGGGTGCTGGAATCTGAGGGCATACCCATTCCCGACTATGAGCGGCTCGCGCGCCACTTCCAGCCCAGGCCCGGCTGCGCGCGCGAATGGGCCCGCCTCGCGAAACGTGCCGGCCAGAAATACATGGTGCTCACGGCCAAGCATCACGAGGGCTTCTGCCTGTGGGACAGCAAGCTCACCGATTACAATGCGGCGAAGCAGGGCCCGCGCCGCGACCTGGTTCGCGAGTTCGTCGAGGCGGCGCGCGCCGAGGGGCTGCGGGTCGGGCTCTATTACTCGCTGATGGATTGGCACCACCCCGATGGCGAGACCTGCGCGACCGATCCCGCCGCGCGCGAACGCTTCGTGGCGTATACCCATGGGTTGCTCCGCGAATTGCTGACAAACTACGGGACGATCGACATCCTCTGGTACGACGTGACCCTGCCGCTCAGCCCCGAGCAATGGCGCGCGGATGCGATGAATGCGATGGTGTTCGATCTCCAGCCGCAGATCGTCGTCAACAATCGCAACGGGCTTCCCGGCGATTTCTCGACGCCGGAGCACAAGGTGGCGGCGGACAAGCGGGCGTGGGAGACGTGCGAGACGATGAACCTCGGCTGGGGCTATCAGCGCGCCGACGACGAATGGAAAAGCACGAAGCGGATCGTCAACGACCTGACGCTGTGCGTCCAGCAGGGCGGCAATTACCTGCTCAACATCGGCCCCGATGCGGCGGGCGACGTGCCGGCGGAATCGGTGCGCGTGCTTGGCGAAGTCGGCGCCTGGCTGAAGACCAACGGCGCCGCGATCTATGGCGCGCGGGGACGCGCCGCCGATGCGTTCGGCAACTACACCAATTTCACCGCCGCGGGGAACACGCTCTACGTCCACGTCTATTTCTGGCCGTCGCGGACCCCCGACGCAGTGGCGCGTGCGTTCCCGGGACGCGAGACGGTGGTGGCGGTGGGCGGCGTGCGCGCAAAGGCGCTGTCGGCGCGGTTGCTCAAGACGGGCGAGGCGGTGCGCTTCACCCAGGACGCCGTGTCGCTGCGCCTGACCGGGCTGCCCGAGGCGGCACCCGATTCGCCGACCACGGTGATCGCCGTCGAGTGCGACGGGCCGGCGTTCGTCGATCACCATCTGATCCGCCCGGAGTGGAAGCGCTACGGCGTCGGCACCGTCGACTAGCCGCGCGGCAGCCGCGTCGCGCGCAGCCCGGCGGGGCCATGGGTCACGCGCACCCGATCACCCCGGCGCAGCGTGACGTCGAGCGCCGCGTCGCGCGACCGGATGCGGAGATCGCCGTCGGTGCCGGCGGTCAGCACCGCTTCAGCGAGCGCGCCGCCTGACCAGTTGAGGTCGACGCCGACATTGCCGCGCGCGCGCAGCCCGGTGACGCGACCGCTCGGCCAGAGCCGCGGCAGCGCGGGCAGCAGGTGGAGCATGTCCGAATGGCTCTGCACCAGCATCTGCCCGATCCCCGCCGCACCGCCGAGATTGCCGTCGATCTGGAAGGGCGGGTGTGCGTCGAACATGTTGGGATAGGTGCGGCCCGGCTGGAGCAGCATCTTGAGCACCTTGTACGCACGCTCGCGTTGATCGAGCCGCGCCCACAGGTTGATCCGCCAGGCGAGGCCCCAGCCGGTCGCGTCGTCGCCGCGGATTTCGAGCGAGCGCTGCGCCGCCTTTGCCAGCGCCGGGGTGCGCTGGAGCGAGATCTGGTCGCCGGGATATAGCGCGTAGAGATGGCTGACGTGGCGGTGGTTGATCTCGGGCGCCTCCATGTCCCAATCCTCGAACCATTCCTGCAACTGGCCCGCCTTGCCGACTCGGTCGGGGGGGAGCTTTGCCCGCGCGGCGGCGATTTCGGCGCGCAGTCCGGAATCCTTGCCGAGCAGCGTCGACGCAGCGATCGTGCGGGCGAACAGGTCGCGCAGCAATTGGCTGTCCATCGCGGGCCCGGCGCAGATCGACACGCCGGGATGGTGCGCATTTTCGGGCGAGTTGGATGGGTTCATCACCAGTTCGCCGGTGCGCGGATGCGGCGTCAGCGCGTCGAGGTAGAAAAGGCAGGACGACGCCATCAGCGGATAGAGCCGCGCGAGGAAGGCCGGGTCGCGCGCATAGTCCCAATGGTCCCACAGCGTGCTCAGCAGCCACGCGCCGCCCATCGGCCACATGCCGTAGAGCGCCGAGGAATTGACCGTCGCCTGCCGGAACAGGTCGGTATTGTGATACGCCACCCAGCCGCGGGCGCCCCAGTCGTTGCGCGCGCTGCGCTGGCCGGTGATTGCGAGATCCTCGGTCATGCGCAGCAGGGGTTCGACCAGCTCGCCAAGATTCGCGCTGTCGGCGAGCCAGTAATTCATCTCGGCATTGATGTTGAGCGTCCATTTGGACTCCCAGGGCGGCGCGGTCCGCTCGTTCCATATGCCTTGCAGGTTCGCGGGCTGGGCGCCCGGGCGCGAGCAGCTGATCAGCAGATAGCGGCCATATTGGTAGTAGAGCGCGGCGAGCGCGGGGTCGTCGAGATCGGCGGAGCGCGCGATGCGCTGGTCGGTCGGCAGGTCGGCGGCGGGGCTGCGGCCCAGGTCGATCGACACGCGACGGAACAGCCGCCGGTGCTCGGCCTGGTGCGCGGCGAGCAGATCGGGCCAGCTCTTGGCGCTTGCGGCAGCGATGTCAGCGCGCGCGATCGCCGAAGGATCGCCGCCGATATCGTCGAACCGGCGAAAGCTGGTCGCGGTGGCGACGAGCAGCACGACGTCGTCGGCATCCTCGATGCGGATGCCGTCGCGCCCGACGGTCTGGCGCCCCCCGATGCGGCGGACATGGACGCGCGTCTCGAAGCGTATTCCGCCGGGCACGCCATGCTGCCCCGGCCCGATGCCGCGCAGGACGAGGGTGTCGTTGCCCTCGACGCCGATCTCGGCATCCTGCGGGGTCGACAGCGCCAGGGTGACGTTGACCGCACCGCTCGGCGCGTCGCTGCTCAGCCGCAGCGCGATCACGCGATCGGTGGCGGACGCGAATGCCTCACGAAGATGGGTGACGGTGCGGATCTTGAACCGCGTGGTCGCGATCGCCCCGTCGAGGTCGAGCGATCGCCGATAATTCTGGGCATTCTCGATGCCGGGGAACAGCAGCAGCAGGTCGCCGATCGGCTGGTACGACATCTGGCGCGGGGGGCGCGCGACCAGCGTCTCGTCGGCGAGCGCCTGCGCCTCCTGATACTGCCCCGCCCACACCAGTTCGCGCACGCGCGGCAGGCCGGCGCCCGCCCTGGGGTTGGTGCCGTCATAGGGGGAGCCGGCGAAGAAACTGTCCTCGTTGAGCTGGATGCGTTCACTGGCGATGCCGCCGAACACCATCGCGCCCAGCCGGCCATTGCCGAGCGGCAGCGCCTGCACCCATTCGCTGGCGGGGGCTTCATACCATAAGAGGTTCGAGTCCGCGGCGGCGGGGGCTGCGCGGACGGGCAGGGCGGTGGCGAGCGCGACGCCGGTGCCGGCCTTGATCGCGGCGCGGCGCGAGAGGAGCGGGTTCATCGACGTACCAGCGTGAACAGCATTGCGGTCAGCGGCGGAATCACCACCGTCCGTGCCGGGCGCTCCGAGCGGGTTGTCAGCGTCGTCGCGTCGCGCGCGGTTGCCGAGGGGCCGGTCAGCACCGTCCGCTTCGCCTCCGGCAGGCCGGGCAGTTGTACCGTCACTGCCGCGTCGCGCTTGTTGATCACGGCGATCCGGGTGCGCCCGCCCTGGCGCAGGGCGTAATAGCCCAGATACGGGTCGGCGGGAGTCGCGCCGGTATCGAGGAAAGTCGCGCCGTCGAGCGCCTGCGCGAACTGGGTGCCGAAATAGAGCGGGCGCCGCGTGAAGCCGCTCGAGGGCGCGCCCACGATCGGCGCATAAATGCCGTTGCCGCCGCCGTGCCAGTTGACGCCGATCCAGCCGCGCTGCGCGAACCGCAGCATCGTGTCGGCGCCCCAGATCGCCGCGGCATGGACGTCGGAGACGCCGCTCTTGCCGCCGTCCCAGCAGCTATTCCCCTCCGCCATGCGATAGGGCAGGCGGGCGGTGCGCACCGCTGCCTGCACGGTCTCGACCCCCGCCAGCGGGAGCGTCGTCGTCTTGGGATCGGGCGCCATCAGCTGGTCGAGCGTCGCGTCGGGCGAGCCGGCGGGGCCCATCGCGTAATAATGGCCGGTGAGCATGAGGAGATCGGGATAAAGGTGCGCGACGCCCGCGAACGCAGTCAGATAGTCGAGCTTGTTCGAAATATCGGGCCCGGCGAATTTCACTCCCGGCGCGGCTGCGGCGATTGCGGCGTGGAAGCGATCCCACTCCGCCAGAAAGTCGCGCGGCCCCCATTCGGCGGGGCGGAAGCGATTGCGGAAGGCGTCGGGCTCGTTGCCGATCTGGAGCGCGAGCAGGCGCGGGCCGAGGATGCGCTGGACGTCCGCCGCCTCGCGCGCCGCCTGTTCGGGGGTCGCATGCGCGAGGTTGAGCCCGTAGAGGCAGTTCCAGCCGGTCGCATCGAGGAAACCGCGCAGCGTGCGCAGCGCCGCGGTCGAGACGAACATGCCCTCCTTGATCGTCTTGTTGTGCTCGGGACCGAAAATCTCGAACGGCGGCGGGCGGGTGGTGTCGCCGATATAGGCGGTATGCTCGCCCGACGATCCGCCGAGGCGCAGATTGCCGGCAGTCGACAGCCCGCGGACCAGCCCGACCAGCGCCGTGTTGGCGGGCGAGAAATAGCCGGGGTTCGAGAGCTGGGCGCGTTCGAACGACAGGCCGACGAAGTCGCGCGGGATCGTGGCGCCGGTGCGGTTCGGGTCGAACCGGAGCTGCACCACCTCACCCGTCGCGCGGGCGAAACTCGGGAGCGCGGCAAGCGCTCCGGTCGCCATCATCATCCGGCAAAGTTCACGACGGCGCATGCTTCTTCCTCTCCGATCGTCCTTGAAAGACGTATGATCATCGTATGAATGCTTGACTGGATTGGCAACGGGATTAATCGGTGACGAGGCAGCGCGGCGCCTTGGCGCAAGGCCCAATAAGACGCTGCGAGGGGAGGAGACGCTGAAGCTTCCGACACGTCGATCGCCGCTGGGGGCGCTGCTCTGCACGCTGGCGCTGGGCTGGGCGGGGGTCGCGTCGGCGCAGCTCGACGGCAATTCCGACGAGGCGCGGGTGGGCGCCTACACGCTTCCCGCCGCGCTGGTCGCGCAGGATGGGCGGGCGGTCACCGATGCGCGCGGGTGGCGCAAGCGGCGGGCGGAACTGCTGCATCTGTTCGAACAGTCGATCTACGGCGTGGCGCCCGCGCCGCTTCGGCAGCAACGTTATGTGATCGACGAACAGGGCGCCGCGCTCGACGGGCTGGCGGTGCGGCGGCAGGTGACGATCCTGCTCGACGGTCGCCGCGACGGGCCGCAGATGCGCGTGCTGCTCTATCTGCCCGCGCACGCCACGGGCCGGGTGCCGGTGTTCGTCGGCCCCAATTTCCACGGCAACCAGGCGGTCGCCGCCGATCCGGCGATCGCCATCACCCCAAGCTGGGTCACGCCCGCGACCGGCATCCGCAAGGGCAGCGCCACCGCGCAATCGCGCGGCATCGACGCGGCGGAATGGCCGATCGAGGCGATCCTCAAGGCCGGCTATGGCGTCGCGACTTATTGCACCGGCGACCTGTATCCCGACGACGAGAACAAGCGCGGCGACAGCATTCAGCCCGGTTTCGGCACCAACGCCTCCGACCCCGCGCATTGGGGCGCGATCTCGGTGTGGGCATGGGGGCTGAGCCGGGCCTATGACTATCTGGCGACCGATCGCGGCGTCGACGCGCGGCGCGTGATCGTGTTCGGCCATTCGCGCTATGGCAAGGCGGCGCTGTGGGCCGGGGCGCGCGACGAACGCTTCGCGATGGTGATCGCGAATGATTCGGGTGAGGGCGGCGCATCGCTGTATCGCCGCGATTTCGGCGAGACGATCCGCGTGATGAACAATTACTGGTTCGCGCCGCGGTTCAAGACCTATGCGATGCGCGAGGACGCACTGCCGGTCGACGCGCATGAACTGATCGCGCTGGTCGCGCCGCGCCCGGTCTATATCGCCAGCGCGAGCGAGGACTGGTGGAGCGATCCCCGGGGCGAGTTCCTCGCTGCCAAGGGCGCCGACTCGGTCTATCGCCTGCTCGGCGCGGGCGGGCTCGACAGCGTCGAGATGCCGGCGCCGGATACCCCGGTCCGCTCGCGGATCGGCTATCACCTCCGCACCGGGCTGCATGCGCTGACGGCGTCCGACTGGGGGAATTTCATCGCGTTCGCCGACCATTGGCTCGGGCCCGACGCGCTCGGCAACAGGAGAAAATGATGCTGCACCGGATGCTGGCGACGGCGCTGCTGTTCCTGCTCGCTTTGGGCACGCCCGCTGCCCTTGCGCAGGGTCGCACCGAGACGGTGCTTGCCGAGGGCTGGCGCTTCCATCTGGGCGAGACCGGGGGCGATGCCACTGCCGCCGGGTTCGACGATGCGGGCTGGGAGCGCGTCGCGGTGCCGCACACCTGGAACAAGGTCGGCAATTACGGCGTCACCCGCCGCGCCGACGCGAACACGACCCGCGGGATTGGCTGGTATCGGCTGCGCTTCACGCTTCCGGCGATCGCTAGGGGCAAGCGGGTCCACCTGCAATTCGATGCGGCGAGCATCGTCGCCGATGTCTGGGTCAATGGCCGCAAGCTCGGGCGCCACGAAGGCGCGTTCAGCCGCTTCCGTGTCGATGCGACCGACGCAGTGCGCCCGGGCAACAACATCCTGACCGTGAAGGTCGATAATTCGAAGCCCGAGCCGGGCAGCGCGACCGAGTTCGTCGTGCCGATCTCGGGCGACTTCTTCATGTATGGCGGGCTGTATCGCCCGGTGTCGCTGATCGTGACCGGGCAGGCGCATATCGATATGCTCGATCATGGCGGCCCCGGAATCTATGGTCGCGTGACCAGCCTCGACGACGCCGCCGCCACGGTCGCGGTGCGGACGCGGCTGCGCAATTCGGGCCTGGCGGGGCGCGTCACTTTGCGCACGCGCATCGCGGACGGCGCGGGGCGGGAGGTCGCGCGCAGCGAACAGCGGTTGGACCTCGCCGCGGGCGCGATCACCGAGCGCGAAACGGCGCTGACGATCGCCAGGCCGCGGCGCTGGAACGGGCTCGACGATCCCTATCTCTATCGCACCAGTGTCGAGCTGGTCGATCGCGCCGGCACGCTGCTCGACCGCGTCGAACAGCCGCTCGGGCTGCGCACGGTCGCGGTCGACGCCGACAAGGGGTTCCTTCTCAACGGTCGCCCGATGCGGCTGAACGGCGTCAACCGGCATCAGGACCGGCAGGACAAGGGCTGGGCGCTGACCCAGGCCGATTACGAACAGGACATGGCGCTGATCGAGGAACTCGGCGCCAATTCGATCCGGCTGGCGCATTATAACCACGCCACGCCCTTCTTCGACCTCGCCGACCGCAACGGCATGGTGCTGTGGGCCGAGCTCGGGCTGGTCAACCTCGCCTCGATCCCGGGCCAGGCCGATACGCCGCCCGCGATGAAGGCCAATGCCGAAGCGCAGATGGTCGAGCTGATCCGCCAGAACTATAACCACCCCTCGGTGGGCGTGTGGTCGATCGGCAATGAAATCACCAACTGGGCATCGAAGGGGCTGACTCCGTCGAACGCGCGCCCGTTGATGCAGGCGCTGGACGCGGTCGCCAAGCGCGAGGACCCGACCCGCCCGACGACGATCGCCGCGTGCTGCGAAGTGCTCCCCGGCGAGAAGGACGACGGGCGCGATCGTACCGCCGGGACCGCGGATACGGTCGCCTATAATCTCTATTATGGCTGGTACACGTCGGGCCGCGTCGCCGATGCCGCGCGGCTGGGCCCGGTGATGCAGGGCTATCACCGCGAGAATCCGACGCTGCCGGTGGGGGTCGGCGAATATGGGGCCGGCGGCGCGATCACCCAGCACACCGACAATGTCGATGGCGGCAAGATCGAGAGCATCTATCGCCCCCAGGCCGAGGAAATCCAGGCGGGGGTCCATGAATTGTCGTGGAAGGAACTCAAGCCGCTCGATTTCCTGTGGGGCAGCTGGGTCTGGCAGATGTTCGACGCGACCAGCGACCTGCGCGAGGAAGGCGACAGTAGCGACATCAATACCAAGGGGCTGGTGACCTTCGACCGCAGTGTCCGGAAGGACGCCTTCTGGTTCTACAAGGCGGCGTGGAGCAAGGCGCCGGTGCTGTATCTGACCGGGCGCCGCTATGTCGATCGCGCCTATCCGGTGATCGACGTGCGCGCCTATTCGAACTTCGCTGCGGCGGAACTGACCGTCAACGGGCGGTCGCTGGGGAGCGCGGCGTGCGCCGACTATGTCTGCGTGTGGCCGCGTGTGCGGTTGGCACCGGGCGAGAACGCGATCGTGGCGACCTCGGGCGGCCAGAGCGACCGGATTATTTTGCGCTATAGCGGACCCGAACGCGCGATCCATGTCCGCACCGGCACGCTGGAGGGCGTCACGCTGGCCGATGGCACGCGCTATGGCTCGGACAATTTCTTCGACGGCGGCCTCGGCTTCACGCTCAATCCGTACCAGCGCGAGCTTTATGCGGCCAATCAGGCGCGCAAGCCGGCGAAGGTGGCCGCGGGTGCCCGCGAGCCGCGGCTTTACGCGAGCTGGCGGGCGGGCAAGGCGTTCCGCTACGCACTGCCGCTGCCCGATGGCCGCTACCGGGTGACGCTCCATCTGTTCGATCCGGTCGAGACCGCGCCGGGCAAGCGCGTCTTCACCGTCACGCCGAGCGGCGGCGCGCCGGTTCGCATCGATCCGGTCGCACGCGCGGGGGCGGGTCTGACGGCGGTGACCGTGGCACTGCCGGCAGCCGCCAGGGACGGCGTGCTGACGCTCGACTTTGCGGGGGTGACGGGCGAGGCGCTGGTGTCGGCGATCGACGTGGTGGCCGAATAGGGCCGGCGATCAGCGCCCTTCGTGATCGGTCAGGCGGAAGATGCGGTCCATCGGATGCCAGCTGCCCTCCGGCCCCGCCGCCGGGATCGGCTGCTGCATTCGCCGCATCTTCGCGACCCACGCCACCACCGCCGGATTGGCGGCATCGGCCTGTGCCTTGGCCTCCGGCGAATAGCGCTCGTTCGCGTCGATGATCATGAACAGCCGGGTGCCCGCGCGGTAAATCTCCATATTGTCGATTCCCGCGTCGCGGATCGATTGCGTCACCGCGGGGTCGGTGTTGCCGACGCGGTGCCAACGCTCATATTCGGCGATCAGCGCGGCATCGTCGACCAGGTCGAGCGCGAGGCAGATGCGGGTCATGCGTTGGTCCAGCCGCCGTCGATGACATTGATCGTGCCGGTCGTGTACGACGACACGTCGCTGGCGAGGTATAGCGCCAGCTCGGCGATTTCGATGGCCGATCCGATCCGGCCCATCGGCTGGCGCGCGACGAATTCGGAGCGCGCCTTGTCGGCATCGCCGGTCGCCGCGAGCCGATCGTCGAGCGACGGCGACTGGACGGTGCCGGGGCAGATCGCGTTGCAGCGGATGCCGTTGCCGACATAATCCTGCGCCACCGACTTGGTGAGGCCGATCACCGCCGCCTTCGACGCGCCATAGACGAAGCGGTTCTGCACCGCGATTACCGATCCGGCGACCGACGACATGTTGACGATCGACCCGCCGCCGCGCGCGATCATCCCGGGCAGGAAGGCGCGGATCATCCGATAGGCCGACTTGACGTTGAGATCGAACGAGAAGTCGAAATCCTTCTCGTCGGTGGTCAGGATCGTGCCGGCATGGACGAAGCCCGCGCAGTTGAACAGGATGTCGACTGCGCCGACTTTCTCGCCGAATGCTGCGATCGCAGCGCCGTCGAGCAGGTCGAGCACATGCGTTTCGCAGCCCTCGAGCGTAGCAAGCCCGTCGGCGTTGATGTCGGCGGCGATGACGCGCGCACCCTCGCGCGCGAACAATTCGGCGCTGGCCCGGCCAATGCCCTGGGCGGCGGCGGTGATGACGGCGGTCTTGCCTGCAAGGCGCATCGTGTCTTTCCTCAATCGGTAGTCGAACGGGCTATCGGCGCAGATCAGCCGCGATCTCAGATCGCGCCACAGCGCCGGGAAAGCGACGCGGCTCCAGCTGACTGACTCGCCTGCTAAAGCTTGTCATACGTCATACGTCAATGGTCAAGACGCCGGGGCGCCGATCGATCAGCGGCGCGGCTGGCGCGCGGCGCGGCGGCGGGCCCAGGAGGATTCGATATGGTCGCGCATCGCCCGGCATGCGCGATCGGGGTCGCCCTCGACGATCGCGCTGCAGATCGCCTCGTGCGCGGCATGGGTCTCGCGGACATGCTCGACGTTCAGCTTGCCGCTATAGCCATGGTTGCGCAGCGCCTCGGCCTGCACGCCGTCGATCACGGCCTTGCTCAATTTGTCGCCCGACATCCGCATGATGATGTCGTGAAACGCGATGTCCTCGTGCACATAGGCGGCGGGGTGGGGGATCAGCTTTTGCAGCTTCGCCGTCTGGCTGGTGAGTTCGGCGATCGTCTCGGGCGTGCGCCGCTCGGCGGCCTTGGCGGCCATCGCGCCTTCGAGCAGCGAGCGGATCTCCGAGAGATTGTCGAGATAGGCGAGCCCGTCCTCGCGCTTGAACAAGGCGGCGAGGATCATGGGGTCGAGCATCCCCCAGGCGCTGGCATCGCGGACGATCGTGCCGCGGCCCTGTTGCGATACGACAAGGCCCTTTTCGGTCAGCGCCATCGTCGCTTCGCGGATCACCGTGCGGCTGACGCCGTACATCTCGCCCAGCATCCCCTCCGGCGGCAAGGCGGTGCCGGCCGGATAGGTCTCGGTGACGATGGCGTTCACCAGATCCTCGACCACCGCCTCCGCCAGGCGCGGGCGGCGGCGGATGCGCATCGGCTCGGCGGCGGGAGTGTCGGTCATTGCAACTGGTCTCGTTCAGGAGGGTGTTCGGCTGAAGGCCACGTTGAGCGCTAACGCAAGGCTTCGTCAACGCCTTGCCAAGGCGAAAGATAATACATAATACCTATTATGCGTCGTAGCATCACGGTCGCAGGGGAGGGCGTGAATGAAAGTCACCGGCTATCGCAGCCTGGTCACCTCGCACGATTGGGGGCGCCCCGTTGGCGATGCGAACGGCGTCGTCGCGTCGGGCATCACCGAAGTCCCCATCCTGATCCTCGAAACCGATTCGGGGATCGAGGGCATTGGCCTGGGCCAGCATGCCGATATCGCCCGCGTGTTCTCGGCGGTCGAGGGACAGGATCCGCGCGCGGCGCCGATGCTCTATGACAGCATGCTTTCGCATGTGTTCAAGAGCGGGCATGCCGGGCTCACCTATGGCGCGATCGCCGCGATCGACATGGCGCTGTGGGACCTCAAGGCGAAAATGGCGGAGGAGCCGCTGTGGCGGACGCTGGGCGCCGCCGATCGCTTCGTGCGCGGCTATGCCTCCGGGCTGTGCTTCGGGCTGGAGGACGCGGCGTTCGACGCATTGTACCGGCGCTGGGCAGAGCGCGGCTTCACCTCGGCGAAGATCAAGGGCGGCAAGGATGTGGCGCGCGACATCCGCCGCTTGAAGCGCGTGCGCGACATATTGCACGGCAATACCCAGGCGCCGGCGCTGATGCTCGACGTCAACGAAAGCTGGAACCGCAAACAGGCGATCCGGCATCTGGCCGAGATCGAAGCCGCCGGTATCGACCTGACCTGGATCGAGGAGCCGGTGCGGCGCTGGGACGCCGCCGGGCTCGCCGCGATCAGCCGCGCCGCGCGCTGCGCCGTGGCCACCGGCGAGAATCTGACCGGGCTCGAGCAATTCGCGCCGCTGCTGGATGCGGGCGCGGTCGACGTGGTGCAGACCGGCAGCGTGTGGGGGATCACCCATTTCCAGCGCGTCGCGATCGCCGCGCATGTCCGCGACCTGCCGGTGTCGCCGGTCGGCTATGATTGCAACCCGATCGCGCATGCCGCAGCGGCGGTGCCGAACATGATCGGGATCGAAGTGCAGGACATGGCATGGCCGGTCGGGCTGAGCGTCGACCAGGACATCGCCGATGGCGGCATCGTGCTCGGCGACTCCCCCGGGCTGGGCATCCTTGTCGACGAGGCGCGGATCGCGCGCGAACGGAGGGAAGGCAATTGGGCGTCGAGCGGCGGCCCGCACCGCCGCCCGCGCGAGGCGGGGCTGCGCCTCGTCCCCGAAGACGGGGACGGGCATTGAGCGCGGCGATGCCGGCGCCGGCCTATGTCGCTGGTCGGCAGCGGACGCGGCTGCAGGTCTCGCTGATGGTCAATTTCTTCCTGCTCATGGCGCTGTACAGCGGCGTGCTGGGCGTGCTGCTGCCCAACCAGATCGCCGAACTCGATCCCGGCAACAAGGCGAACAACCTGGCGCTGTTGTTCGCGATCACGTCGGTCTTCTCGACGCTCGCCACGCCGATCGCCGGCGCGCTGTCGGATCGGACGCGCAGCCGATGGGGGCGGCGCACGCCGTGGATCGCGATCGGATCGCTCCTTGGGTCGCTCGCGCTGTTCGGCGTCTCGCTGATGACCAGTTTCTGGTCGCTGATCGTGCTGTGGGTGATGGCGGCGGTCGCCTATAATTCGATGCAGCCGGCGATGACCACGCTCATCGCCGATCGCTTCGCGCCCGAAGCGCGCGGCGGGATATCGGGGATCGTCGGCGCGGGAATGACCGCCGGGCTGACCGCGGGCACCGTCGTCGCGGGGTATCTGGCGGGTGATGCGATGCTCGCCTATGGCCTGTTCGCCGCCGCCATCGCGGTGTCGTGCCTTGCCTTTATCGGGCTAAATCGCGAGCCATCGAGTGCCGCGATGCCGCGGCGTCCGATCGCCTGGGGCGAGTTCGTGCGCGGTTTCTGGATCAGCCCGCGCGACCATCCCGACTTCGCCTGGGCGTTTCTCAGCCGGTTCACCATCTATATGGGGTATCAGGCGGTTGCGGCGTATCTGCTCTATATCCTGCGCGACTATATCCGGCTGAGCGACGGCGCGTCGAACATCGCGATTGCCAACATGGCGATCGTGACGTTGGTCTGCCTCGTCGCATCGTCGCTCCTCTCGGGCTGGTGGTCGGATCGCATCCAGCGGCGCAAGCCGTTCGTCGTCGCCGGCAGCCTGATCATGGGCTGCGCGATGGTCGCGCCGCTCGCGCTGCCGTCGATGGCGGGGATGTGGATCTACGCCGCGGTGATCGGCATCGGCTATGGCATGTTCATGTCGATCGACATCGCGCTGATGACGCAGGTGCTGCCGCAGAGCGCGCTGGGCGACGAGGGGCGCGACCTCGGGGTGCTGACCACGGCAGTCAACATCCCCCAGATCCTCAGCCCGGTGATGGCCGCTGCGCTGCTCGGCGCGAGCGGGGGCGATTATCGGGTGATCTTCATCGCGGCGATCGTCTTCGTATTCGGCTCGGCGCTATGCGTGCTGCCGATCCGGGGTGTGCGCTAGACGTAATACGTATGATCATCATTTGACATCGCGAGCCGGTTATGGTGGACAGGAGAAAATAATAACCGGAGGGATACCATGGCGTTCTCGGCTAATCGCATTCGCGTCCCGTTGCTTGGGGCTACCGCATTAGGCGCATTGCTCTGGAGCGGGCTGGCAGCCGCTCAGGCAGTCGATCCTGCCCCGCCCGCCGAAACCCAGATCGCCGAGCCCGAAGACGAAGCCGAGATCATCGTCACCGGCATCCGCGCCGCCGAACGCGCCGCCATCGACATCAAGCGCAATGCCGTCGGCGTCGTGGACTCGATCGTCGCGGAGGACCTGGGCAAGCTTCCCGACGGCAATGTCGCCGAATCGCTCCAGCGCGTCCCCGGCGTCACGATCGAGCGCAACCGCGGCGAGGGGCGGTTCATCACCGTCCGCGGCTTCGGCCCCAAGTTCAACGCAGTCACGGTGAACGGTCGCACGCTCGCCACCGACAATAACGGGCGCGAATTCTCGTTTGACGTGCTGCCGTCCGAAATCATCTCGGGCGCCGACGTGTACAAATCGCCACAGGCCAATATCAACGGCGCATCGATCGGCGCCACCGTCGACGTCCGCACGCTGCGCCCGCTCGACCAGAAAGCCGGGTTCAAGCTGGCGGGCTCGGCATCGGGCATGTGGTCCGAACTCGCCGACACCTGGAATCCCGAATTCTCCGCAGTCGGCAGCTGGCGCAACGCGGCGGGCACCTTTGGCGTCGCGGTGTCGGGGGTCTATTCGAAGCAGGAGAACCGGATCGACGAATTCACGATCGGCGCCGGGCATGTCCGCCGGTCGAGCACCGATTCCTATTATACTCTGGGCGGCGTCGCGGGCGGCCGCATCGGGCCGGGCGTGGCACCCTTCTCGCGCGTCTCGATGCCGTCGAACCTGTCGCCCTTCTTCTTCGAGCGCGAACTGACGCGCTGGGGCGCGAATGTGTCGGTCCAGATGCGCCCCAGCGACAAGTTCACCGTCACGATCGACGGGCTCTATTCAAAGGCGCGCTTCGTCGAGCAGCAGACGGGCCTTGCCTATGATTTCGCCGGCGGCATCCTCGCCGAGCAGGTCGTCCAGAATGGCGAGGCGGTCTATCAGCGCTATGTCGGCGGCTTTGTCGACCAGATCATCCAATATGATGATCGCGACGTCGCGACCGACCAGCTGGGCATCAACGTCGACTGGCGTCCCACCGACACGCTGCGGCTCCGGCTCGACGGCTCGGTGTCCGACGCGCGCCGTCGCGGCAAGGAGAACAACCTGTTCACGACGATCCGGCGCAAGAATGTCGACCTGTCCTTCGACCGGCGCAGCGGCAGCCCGATCTATGACTACAGCTTTACCAGCCCCAATTACGCCAATGCCGCGACCAACCCGCAGGGACTGACCGCGCATTACTATATCTGGGGCGGCGGTTCGGACATCGACGACGAGATCGAGGAATATCGCGGCGATTTCGAATGGAAGCCCGGCGGCGGCGCGTTCACGCTCAACGCCGGTGTCCTGGCGCAGAGCCGGATCAAGACGATCACCGCCGACGAGACTCCGTTCGGCGAGCAATGCGCCTATTGCGATTCGAACCGGGTCCTGCCGGCGTCCTTATTCCAGCCGACCGATCGTAATTTCTTCTCCGGCGGCGGCGGCAATATCCTCCGCGACTGGCTGATCTACGATCCGCGCGCGCTGGTGCAGACGATCGACCAGTTTGCGGCACAGGACGGCAAGGCGTTCAATCCCGCGGTCTTCTCGCCCTCGGCATCGTCGGTGGTGAACGAGAAGGTCAAGGTCGGCTATGCGATGGGGACGCTCGACACGCAGATCGGCGGCATGCCGCTCGCAGTCAATATCGGCGTGCGGTATGAGAATACCGACTATACCTCATCGGGCGCGTCGCGCACCGTCACCAGCGCGCGGCCCAATGGCGCCGGGCAGAACATCATCGTCGTGTCGCCGGTGGTCCCGGTCAGCTTCCGCGGCAAATATGACGACTGGCTACCCTCGCTCAACGCGCGGCTGTCGCTGACCGACCGCTTGTTGCTGCGCGTCGCCGCGTCGAAAGTGATCACGCGCCCGACGCTGTCGGACCTCTCGCCGCGCCAGACGATCCAGACCAATCCGGGCAACGAGACGATCCGCCGCGGCAATCCCGATCTCCAGCCGTTCCGCGCGAAGCAAGTCGAACTGGGCGCCGAATGGTATTTCGCGCCCGATTCGCTGCTGAACGGCGCGGTATTCTACAAGGACATCGAATCCTTCGTGACGCTCGTGACGACGGCGCAGCTGGTCGACCAGGTGAGCTTCCAGGTCACCGTGCCGGGCAATGGCAAGGGCGCGACGGTGAAGGGCTTCGAGCTGGGCTATCGCCAGTCGCTCGCATCGTGGCTGCCCGCGCCGTTCGACGGATTCGGCGTGCAGACCAGCTTCAACTACACCGACTCGAACGCGAACTACACGAACACCGTCGCCAATGTGTCGTTCGGGCTCGAGGGACTGTCGAAAACATCCTACAGCCTTGTCGGCTTTTACGAGAAATACGGGATCTCGGCGCGCGCAGCCTATACCTATCGCGACAATTTCCTCCAGGTCGCGTCGGGGCGCAACGGCGAACCCGAATATTTCGACGCCTATGGCCAGCTCGACGTCAGCCTCTCCTATGACGTGGGCAAGCATTTCACGGTGTTCGCCGACGCGGTGAATCTGAACAATGCCAAGGAGTTCATCTACTCGGTCAGCGCCGATCGGACCAAGGAGTATCGCCAGACCGGGCGGCGCGTCTCCGCGGGCGTTCGCGTTCGCTTCTGAACCTGCGCGAGAGCGCGCTTCAGTCGCCCCAGCGGGTTACCTTGCCCAGGGCGACGGCGCGGCTGTCGCGGCTGTCGAGTACCGCCTCGGGCGGCATTGGCGACGCGATCCCGTCGACGATGCCGCCGTCGACGTTGCGTAGCGCGACCACGGGGCGTGCATCGGCGGCGGCGGTGCGCAGGCTGACGTTGCGGATCGTGAGCCGGCGGGCGTGGCGGGCATAGAAGCCGGCGGCGGGCAGCGTGCCGAGATAGCTGACCTCGAGGCTGGTCTCGCGGCGATATTCGGGATCGCGCGCCGCATCCTCGCGCGTGCCGCCGCCCTGCGCCGCAATGTCGATGTCACGGAAGATGACATCCTCGACTGGGGCATCGGCGATGCCCTCGACCCCGCACGGAAAGCGCGGGTGTGCGCCCGACACCGTCACGTCCTGAAAGCGCACCCCGCGGATTCGCCCGACCGGGGTGCCGCGCGGCGCTCGCATTCGCGCGGCATGGTGGACGAAGAGCGGGTGGTTGACGGGATCGCGCAGGAGTATTCCCGATACCGACACGTCTTCCAGCGTTCCGCCATCGACGATCCCCATCAATATCCCGCGGCTGTTGGTGCAGATGCAGTCGCTGATCCGGATGTTGCGGAACCCGCCATTGGTCTCCGTCCCCAGCTTGATCCGACCCAGCGGGCCGAGCTTGTCGGGGGAAAGATAGTCCGACGGACGGTAGCTGCCGTCGAGCAGCGAGCCCATCGCATAGCCGCTGGTCTTGCAGCCCGAGATCAGCACGTCCTCGCACAGCATTGCGCGGCCCAGCGCATAGCTGCTCTTCAGCACGATCGCGTCGTCCTTGGGCGCGTTGACGGTGCAATTGACGATGCGCACGTCGCGGCACGCATCGATATCGATCCCGTCGCGATCGGTGTCGATCACCAGCCCCTCGATCTGCAGGTTCGAACAGCCATGCGCGATCACGCCGAAATGCCCCGCCTGCAGGATCGTGAAGCCCTGGAGGCGGAAATTGCGGCATCGCATCAGCCCGATCGTCTTGTTGGCGCGGCCGATCGGCGCGCGCTCCTTCTCGTCGCGCAGCGCCAGCGCGCGCGGCGTGATGCCGAGCGCGGCGGCGGATTGCCACCCCGCCCGGCCATGCCAGCGATCCCCCGGCCCCTCGCGGTCCAGCCCCAGGCCGTGCAGCATGCCGGGCCCCAGGATTGCGACGTTTGACACGCCATCGCCGGAGATCAGGCTGTTGTGGACATGGGTGATCCCGAAATCCTGGAACTGCTCCTCGAGATAGTTTTCCGGCGGATCATAGTGCGCGCCATGCGTGTCGGGATCGGCGGCGACGATCGTCGCCCCGGCGGACAGCACCAGCGCTATATTGTCGCGCAGCCGCAGCGTGAAGCACAGATACCGCCCCGCCGGCACGACGACCGTGCCGCCGCCGCGCTTCGCCGCAGCTTCGATCGCGCGATTGATCGCGGGGCTGTCGATCGCTACGCCGTCGCCGCGCGCACCGTGGCGGCGGACATCCTCGAACACGCCCGCGGCGACGGCGTGCGCCTGGTCGACCAGTCCCGCGGCGAGCAGGATGGCGCCTGTTCCGAGCAGGGCAGAGCGACGATCGATCAAGGGGGCAGCCGGCACGATCACTCTCCTGGCAACAGCGCGCTTGCATGCGCGCTAATCATAAGACATCATACGTCTATCGCGAGCGCTGTCCATCGTTCGCTGCCAATAAGAAGCCGCTGGGAGCAGGATGAAATGAACGCTGGCGCTCTGGGATCGCCGATCCGCGCGACGTTGCGAGCGGCGCTTTCGCTGGGAGCATTGCTCGCGGCGACCTCGGCCTTTGCGCAGGCGGTGATCCATGTCGCGCCCAATGGCGATGATCGTGCGCCGGGGAGCAAGGCCCGCCCGGTGCGGTCGCTCGAACGCGCGCAGGCGCTGGTGCGCGCGGCCAGCGCGAACGGCGACGTCACCGTCCTCCTCGCCGACGGCACCTACAGCCTCGATCGCCCGCTACGCTTCGGCGCTGCCGATGGCGGCCAGCGCGGCCACCGCGTCGAATGGCGCGCTGCCGAGGGCGCACGACCGATGCTGTCGGGGGGGCTGACCGTCACCGGCTTCCGCCCCTATGACGAGGCGCGCAGGATCTGGGTTGCCGATGTGCCCAAGGGCATCGATGCGCGGCAATTATGGGTCAACGACCAGCTTGCCGAGCGCCCGTGGATCGAGATCAAGGCCAGCGATCTCTCGTTCAGCGCCACGGGGTTCGAGATCGTCAATCCTGACCTCGCCTATGTCGCGGCGATCCAGCGGCCCGACCGGCTCGAAGTCGAGGCTACGGGCTTTTTCACCGATCGCTTTTCGCCCGTCCAGTCGATCGCCGGGCGCACCGTGACGATGCAGCAGCCCGCCTGGGACAATAATAGCTGGGGCTATGACACGATCACAAAGCCGATCTTCCCGGCGGATTCGCGGCTGTTCCTCGTCAATGCGCTCGAATTTATCGGCAAGGCGAATGACTGGCACGCCAATGCCTATCAATGGTTTCTCGATCCGCAGGCGGGAAAGCTCTACCTCCGGATCGCGCAGGACGATGACGTCACGCGGCTGAAGGTCGTGCTGCCCCGGCTCGACGCGCTCGTCTCGATCGCGGGGACGCCGGCGGCGCCGGTCGAGCGGCTGAGCTTTCGCGGGCTGCGCTTCTCCTACACCAGCTGGCTCGGGCCGTCGCAGCCGACCGGCTATGCCAATCAGCAGAGCGGCGCCTTCCTGTCCGAAGTCTCCCCGATCCGGCCCAAGGCGGCGTGGCAGAGCTGCGGCTGGGGGTGCGTCGAGTTCGAATCGATGCGCCAGCGTTGGAACCAGATGCCCGCCGCGGTCCAGGTCGCGGCGGCGCGCGACGTGCGGTTCGAGGATAACCGCTTCACCCAGCTCGGGCAGATCGCGCTCGGGATCGGCAATGACGCCAATGCCAATCTGAGTGGTGTCGGTCTCGCGACTGCCGGGGTGCGGGTGGCGGGCAACCATTTCGCGGTGCTGTCGGGCAGCGCGATCATGGCGGGCGGCATCCGCGCCCACGCGCACCATCCGGGCGACCCCGCGCTGGTCAACCGCGACCTCGTCATCGAGAATAACAGCGTCGCGACGGTCAGCCAGGACTACAAGGACAATGCCGCGATCCTGACCACCTACATCAGCGGCGCCCGGATCGCGCATAACGACATCAGCGACGCACCCTATGACGGCATCGCGGTCGGCTGGGGCTGGGGCTATAACGATGCGGGCGGCAACCCGAACTATGACGAGAACCAGAAGGGCTATGTCCACAATACGCGCTACACGAGTCCGACGACGCTGCGCGATACGGTGGTGGAGAACAACCGTATCCACGGCGTGAAGACATGGTTCATGGACGGCGGCGCGATCTACAGCCTGTCGGCGAACCCCGGCGCGGTGATCCGCGGCAATCACATATTCGACATCGACGACAAGATCGCGATCTATCTCGACGAAGGCAGCAAGCATTTCCGGGTGACCGGCAATGTCGTCGAGACGCGGGGCAAGTGGCTGAACATCAACACCGCGGGCAAGATGTTCCGCCGGCGGATATCCACCGGTAATCTGGCGACCGGCAATTGGCACAGCTCCGACGCGACCGGCGGGCGCTGGCTGACCGAAATCGGCAACACCGCGCGCGACAACATCCTCGTTCCCGATCGCGACTGGCCCGCCGCGGCCAGGGCGGTGATCGCCAATGCGGGCGTGCGCCGCTGACGTCGTCCTGCGTGCTTTACGCTGTCAGCGTCCGCTCGGTGTCGAGGTGGAGCACCAGATCGGCGCGCGTCGGCATCTCGTCGAGGATCCAGCGCGTCAGCCGCGCATAATGCGCGACGAAGCGCGCCAGGGCGGGGGCGTCCATCAGCCCCGCGGTGCTGGCGCCCCGTGCTTCGAGCGCGCGACGCAGCGTAGCCTCCTGCTCGCTCCGCCAGCGCGCGACGATGTCGAAGCCGGGAGCGGCGAGGAGCACCAGCCGGTCGATCCGCGCGAAAAGATCGGCATAGGCGGTCCCCAGCGCGGCGTTGACGGCGCGGCGCCAGATCGCGTCGGGGTCCTCGTCGCGTTCGAGCGCGTTCGCCGGGAGCGCCAGCGCGGCATCGTCCTGCGCGCGGGCACCGACGCACCAGCCCTCGAAGATCAGCAGATCGAGCCGGGCCGGCACCGGTTGCCAGCGGGTGGGGGGCTCGGGCTCGTCGCGGGACTTGTCGAAGCGGGGGAGGGATGTGGCGTGGCCTGTCCGGATCGCGTCGAGCAGCGCAATGCCGTGCGCGACGTCGTGCGTCAGCGGGACGCCGCGCGTGCGCAGCAGCGGGTGAATGTCGCGGGCCAGCGCGGCGCGGGCGTCGCCCGACAGATACAGGTCGTCGAGCGAGAGGATCGCCGTGGCGATGCCCCGCGCCTCCATCCGGCTGCGCAACCCTTCCGCGAGCGTCGACTTGCCCGATCCCTGCGCGCCGCACAGGCCGAGGATCAGCGGGCGCCCGCCGTCGGGGTTGAGCCAGCCGTTGACGGCGCGCTCGACGCGGTCAAGCGACTCGGTCACGCGGCGGCGCACCGTCGAAAAAGGCATCGAGATTGTCGGCGACGCGCATGCCCATCGCGATCCGCGTCTCGCGCGTCGCGCTGCCGAGATGCGGCAGCAGCACCGCATTGGGGCAGGCCAGCAGCGCCGGCGTCACCTGCGGCTCGTTCGCATAGACGTCGAGCCCCGCCGCTGCGATCGTCCCTTGCGACAGTGCTGCGGCGAGCGCAGCCTCGTCGACCAGGCTGCCGCGCGCGGTATTCACCAGCACCGCGCCCGGGCGCATCGCCGACAGGAACGCGGCGTCGACCATGTGCCGCGTTGCATCCCCGCCCGGCGCGTGGAGCGACACCACATCGGCGTCGGCGGCGAGCGCGGCGGGGGTGGCGCGATAGGCGTCGGCGGGCATGTCGTCCGCGCGATTGCGGCTGTGGTAGATCAGCTTCATCCCGAACGCCTGGGCGCGAGCGGCTGTTGCGCGCGCGATGCGGCCATAGCCGATCAGCCCCAGCGTCTTGCCGCCAAGCCCGGCGCCGAGCAGGTGCGTAGGGCGCCACCCCGACCATGCACCGGCGCGCAGTTCGCGTTCGCCTTCGGATGCGCGGCGGGTCGTCATCAGGATCAGCAGCATCGCGATATCGGCGGTCGCGTCGGTCAGCACGTCGGGGGTGTTGGTGACGGCGATTCCCTCGGCGCGCGCGGCGTCGACGTCGATATGTTCGAAGCCGGCGCCGTAATTGGCGATGATCCGCGCGCGGCGACCGTCGACTGCGATGACCTCCCGCGGCAGACGGTCGGTCACTGTCGGGCAGACCGCGTCATGGTCGCGCATCGCGGCGGCCAGCGCGGCGGCGTCGAGCGGCACGTCGTCGGGGTTGCGCGTCACGGCATAGCGTTCGGCGAGACGGTCCTCGACCGCGTTGGGCCAGCGCCGGGTCAGCAGGATGCGCGGTCGGCTCATTGCAGTCCGTTTCCGGGAGTATCCTGGGTCCGCGCGAACATGGCGTCGGCATAAAGCACGGGTCGGTTCGAACGGCAATCGCGCGGGCTGTTCGGCATCGCTCAGCGCCGCTTGAAATCGGGCGCGCGCTTTTCGGCGAAGGCGGCGCGGCCCTCGCGCGCGTCGTCGGTCGCGAAGCAGATCGCCTGGAGGTCGCGCTCATAGTCGATCGCCTTGTCCCATGGCATCGTGAACGCGGCGCGCAGGTTGAGCTTGGCGGTCTCCGCCGCGATCGGCGCGCGCGAGGCGATGACGCGCGCAATCTCCTGCGCGCGCTCGACGAGGCGATCGGGGGGGAGGACCTCGCTGACCAGCCCCCATGCCAGCGCGCGATCGGCATCGATCATGTCGCCGGTGAGCAGCATCATCGCGGCGTTCGAGGACCCCACCGAATAGGCCAGCCCCGCCGCCATGCCGCCGCCGCCGATCCAGCCCAGCTTGATCTCCGGTGCGGCGAAGCGGGCATGGGTCGAGGCGATGCGGACGTCGCAGGCCATGGCGGTCTCCAGCCCGCCGCCCAGCGCATAGCCGTTGATCGCGGCGATCACCGGCTTGCGGCACGCGCGCAGGGCGTCGCAATAATCGGCGCGGTTGCGGAAGTCCCAGGCGGTCGCATAGCCGTCGAGCGTCGTGATGTCCGATCCGGCGCTGAACGCCTTTTCGCCCGCGCCGGTGACGATGACGGCGCGCACCGCGTTAGAGGCGTTGCACTCGGCGACCGCGGCGACCAGCGCATCCGCCATCGCCGGAGTCATCGCGTTCAGCTTATGCGCGCGGTCGATCAGGATCGTCGCGACGCGATCCTCGATCGTGAAGCGCAGGTCGTCGGTCATGTCTCGGCTCCGGGGGTGTGATGTCGGGAATAAGCGGCTTCGACGGCATCGAGCACCGGATCGGGCGGCGTTCGGTTAAGCAGGCCGGTGCGCAGCAGCAGCGATGCCTCGGTCTGGAAGGCGATGGCGTGATTATGCCGGGGGCGAACCGACGCGGCTTCGATCGTCGCGCGTGTGCCGCTGTAAAAGCCTTTGGCTGCGGCATCGACCGCCGGATCGGCCCAGGCGGATCGCAGCGACGGCTGGCCGTTATGCGCGGGGATGAAGCCGCGCTGGACGGCGTCGGACATCAGCCAGCAGAGATGGTCGAGCAATTGCGGGGTTACCGTCGCGGCGCGCGAGATGGCGATGCCGGTGCCGCCGAGCGTCGATCCGATCCGCCCCTCGGGCCCGCGCGGCGCATCGGCATAACGGATCGCGCCGCGCGCCGCATAGTTCACATAGCCATAGATCAGCGGGCACAGCAGCGGCCCGTCGCCCGATGCCATCGCCTCGAGCATCGCGATCGGATTGAGCTCCGCCGCCGCGCGGGTGGCGTCGCCGCTGAGCGCCGCGAGGATGCCATAGGCCGCGCGCGCGATATCGCGATCGACGAAGCGATCGCGCGGCTGCTCCGGCGCGGCACCCAGCGCACTGCACACCGACTGGAAACTGAGCGCGGCATGCGGGCCCGCGAGCGACAGCGCGACCGGCGCGCGTTCGGCAAGCGCGATCACCGCGTCCCAGGTCGTGGGAGGCGCTTCGGCAAAGTCTGCGCGACAGGCCATGACCTGCGTCGCGGCATCGAGCGGCAGCGCCCAGTGACGCCCGGCATAAAGATAGCTCGCCAGCGACGGGCCGACCGCCGCAGCGCCCCATGCCGCCAATTCGTCCGCGGCGAACAACGCCTCCAGCGGGACGAGACAGTCCGCCGCGACGGCCTCCCCGACATGGGGATGGTCGAGCACGACGAGGTCGTACAGCGCGCATTGCTCGGCGATCGATCGCGACTCGAACCCTTCGAGCGAATGCCGGTCCCATCGGATCGCGACGTCGCCCGCAGCCTCCGCCGCCGCCGCGAGTGCGTCATAGCCGCGCGGATGATCCCAGGTGAGACCGCGATACTCGGGGCTCATGCGTGCTGGCGCACCACGCCCGATGCGACCAGCCGGTCGATCGCGTCGCTATCGAGGCCCAGTTCGGACAGGACTTCGCGGCTATGCTCGCCGACGAGGGGCGCACCGCGATCGATCTGCGACGGAGTCTTCGAAAAGCGGATCGGGAAGCCCGGGGTCTTCACGCGGCCCTCGGTCGGATGGTCATATTCGACGAAAGTGCCGTTGTGCCTGATCTGCGGATCGTCGACGAGTTCGGCATAGCCATAGACCGGGCCCGCCCAGATATCGGCGGCGCGGAAGCGTTCGAGCCATTCGGCGCTCGTCGCGGTCACCAGCTTTGCTTTTACGTGCGCGTAGATCGCGTCGCGATGGGTCCAGCTGTCGGTCTGGTCGTCCATCCCCTCGAAGAACGGATCGTCGAGCAGCACGCCGAGCGTGGCGAGCGGCGCCATCGCCAGCGTGATATAGCCGTCGCTGGTCGCGAACACGCCATAGGGCGCACGGATATAGCTATGGGCATGCGGCTCGGCAGATCGCGCCTGCGGCTTGCCGCCGACCGTGAACACCGACAATTCCTGCATCTGGATCGTGGTGATCGCGTCCAGCATGTTGATCTGGACCAATTGCCCCTCGCCGGTGCGCTCGCGGTGGAACAGCGCGGCAAGCGCGCCTTCGAACGCCGAATAGGCGGTCACGGCGTCGACCAGATATTGCCCGGCGGGGGAGGGCGGCTCCCCCTCCGCGCCCGCAGACAGCATCGCCCCCGACATGCCCTGCAACAGCAAATCCTGTCCGGGGTAGCTGCGATAGGGGCCGTCCTCGCCATATCCCGACATCGAGACATAGATCAGCCGCGGATTGATCGCCGACAGCGTCGCATAATCGACGCCCAGCCGCTCGGCGACGCCGGGGCGGTAATTCTGGAGGAAGACGTCGGCGGTTTTGACCATTTCGAGCAGCAGCGCCTTGCCCTCGGCGGCCTTGAGGTCGACCGCGAGCGAGCGCTTGTTGCGGTTGAGCGAGAGGAACGAGACGTTGATCTGGTTTCCGGTCGCGCCGCCCGCGGCGGAATGGCGCTGCCATTCGCCGGTGACCGGCTCGACCTTGATCACGTCGGCGCCGAGATCGCCGAGCCGCTGTGCGGCGAACGGTCCGGCCATCGCGATCGAGCAATCGAGCACGCGGATGCCGTTGAGGATGTTCATGCGTGTTGGGTCCTTCAGGCCATGACCCAGCCGCCGTTTACGTGCAGCGTCTGGCCAGTGATGAAGCTCGCCGCGTCGCCGGCGAAGAAGGCGATTGCCGCGGCGATGTCTTCCGCCGAGCCGCGGCGCTTGATCGCCTGCGCGTCGAGCACCATCCGGTTATAGCCTTCGGGGTCGGGATGGATTTTCTCGGCGTCGGTCGGGAAGGCGCCCGGCGCGATCGCGTTGACGGTGATGCCATAGGGGCCGAATTCGCGCGCCCATGCCCGAGTCAGCCCGATCAGCGCGCCTTTCGACGCGACATAGGGCGACAGGTTCGCCCAGCCGCCCGAGAGGGTGATGCTCGAAATGTTGAGGATCCGCCCAAAGCCGCGCGCGCGCATCCCCGGCAACGCCGCCTGCACCGCGACGATGCCGGCATCGACGTTGACCCGCTGGACCCGCTGATGCTCTTCGATCGAGAAGTCCTCGAACGGCTTCGACGGATAGATTGCGGCATTGTTGATCACGATATCGAAGCCGCCGAGTTCGGCGAGCAGCCGGTCCAGCTCGGCGCGAAACCCCGTTAGGTCGGACAGGTCGACGGTCGAGACGACGAGCCGCCCGGTGTCGATCGGGGCGGCGGCCTCGCGCAGCGCCGCCACCTTGGCGGCGTCGTTGTCGATTGCGACCAGCGTTGCACCGCGCCGCATCAGCAACAGGCTGGTCTCGAGCCCGAGCCCACCCGCCGCGCCGGTATAGAGGATCGTGCGGCCGTTCATGCGCCGCGACCGGGGATCGGGGGGAAATTGCCGCTCGGCTGCGGATACTCCTCGTCGGGCTGGCGCGCGACGCGCTCGATCCGGGCGACCGCGTCGGACACGGCGGCGGCGTCCGGCAGGGTGCGCAGCACGGTGTCGTAGCGGCGCTCGTCGCCCTGTTCGAGCCAGATCAGCTCGCCGCGTTCGCGCGCGAAATCCTTGCCGAGGACATGGTTGGTCGAGGGCTCGATGCCCAGCGCATAATGGCCGGCGTGGAAATTCTGCCACTGATACATGGCAGGGAACTGGCTCTTGCGCGTCTCGACCTCGAAGCCGAAGCCCAGCCGATCGTTGACCAGCGCGACGTTGACGCGACCGGCGTCATCCGCCGCCATGTCGTGCTGCCAGACCTGTTCGTGGAAATTGACGATCGGGGCGGGGACGGTGCGGTAGCCGACGCCCTGCGCCTGGTATCGATCGGCATGCGCGGCCCACAGCACCTCGCGGATCGGCGCGACATAGCGCGCGCCCTCGGCCAGCACCGGGTGGCCGACATTGATGTGGTAGCAATACATATGCGGGGTGCGGTAGAAACCGTGATTGACCACGCGATCGTGCAGGCGGATCTCGTCGCCGCCGACATTCGCCTCGATCCGGCGGATCAGGTGCAGGTCCTCGCCGAACACCGTCGCTTGCTGGACCACCCCCTCGGCCCACAGCACGCATTCGTCGCCGTCCCAGCGCTCGCCATAGCCGGTGAGGCGCGCGGGGATCGTGCCGACGCGACCGTGCAGCGACGAGGACACGGTCTTGCGCGGGCCATAGTGATAATGGCCCGCCGGATCGTCGTGCATGAACAGCGTGTGGTCGAGCCCGCAGGTGATGTTGAGGCCGGACATCGACCGGAACCAGCCGAGCCCGGCTTCGCCTTCATAATCGTGGAGGCCGGGATGGCGGAAGCCGGAGGGCGAGTGCCAGCCGATCGCGCGCCCGGCATGGTCGCATTCCGCAATGTCCATCGCCCGGTCGACCAGAACGGTGAAGCGCAGGCCGGTGCCGGTGCGGAATTCCAGCCGGCGGATGCCGCGCTCGACTCCGTCGCCGAGCGTCGAGAGCTGCACGCCGGCGAATTGCGACAGACTGCCGGTGCGTTCGGCAAGCGTCCGCCGCGACAGTCTTTCGCCGTACAGCGTGACCATCTGCCAGCCTCCCTCGAAATATAAGACGTATGATGTATAATCAAAGCGCGGGCGTGGCGTCAACCCGGCGGGGCGCGCAGCCATGCCTTGTCCTGCGAGGGCAGTTGCTATTATGGAATTTCGCACGGGCTACAGGGTGGGAAATATTGTGTCGGTCGGGCGTAACACAAAGGCGGGAGCGGCGGCGCCGATCCGGAACCATAGGGCAGGCAATGGCCGAGGATGAGGCGATGCCGCTCGAGCGGTTCGTCGAGGCGCAGGCGCCCGTCTATGCGAGCGCGCTTGCCGAGATCCGGCGCGGGGCCAAGCGATCGCACTGGATGTGGTTCGTCTTCCCGCAACTCGTCGGCCTCGGGCGCAGCGAGACGGCGCGGCGGTTCGGCATCCGGGGGCTGGAAGAGGCGCGCGCCTATCTCGCGCATCCGGTGCTCGGCCCGCGCTATGTCGAGTGCGTCGAGGCGCTGCAGGATCTCGCGCTCAGCGATCCCGTCGCGGTGTTCGGCGAAACCGACGCAATGAAGCTTCGCTCGTCGCTGACGTTGTTCGAAGCAGCGAAGCCGGGTCCGCTGTTCGCCGCCGCGCTCGATCGCTGGTTCGGCGGCGAGCGGGACGCGGCGACACAAGGCCTGCTGCGCGCGGGCTGAGGCGTACGCGGTTTTGAAGGCTCCCGGACAGGGCTAGAGGCCTTGGCGACACGCCGATGTCGGCTTTGCGACACTGCGCCGCGCGAAAAACCGCGCAAATACTGTCCGCTGGCCGCGCATCCCGCCATGGCACGGCTCTTGCTCCACTGGGACTGCGCGCAGGCGCCCAGCAGGAGACGTTTCATGGCGTACAAGATCATCGTGTCGCAATGCACCGGATGCAGCGCGTGCGAGTTCGAATGTCCCAACGCGGCGATTTCGATGAAGGGCGACACCTTCATCATCGATCCGAAGAAATGCACCGAATGCGAGGGCATCTTCGATCACGCGCAGTGCGACACCGTCTGTCCGGTGCCGAAGACCTGCGTCCCGGCCTGATCGCGGTGCGAACGGCGCGGCGACAGGCGATGACCGAGGACGAAGTTGCCGGGGCGCTCGATTGGCGCGGCCGGCCGGTGCGGTGCCGCGAGTGCGAGCATCTGACCCTGAACGCGGAGGGGCTTTGCGCAAAGGGGCGGGCGTGCATCCGCGATCGCCGCGCGCGGCGCGTCGATCGCTTCCTTGCCGAGCATCGGGCGCTGGCCGATTCCTATCTCGACCACCCCTATTTCGAAGTGCGGGCGAGTGCCGCGCGCTATGCGTCGCTGTTCCGGCTGGCGGCGCTGCTCGACGATCCCGAGCCCGAGGTGCGCGCGATGGCGACGCTGCGGCTGCCGCTGGAGCGGATCGTCCGCATGGCCGACGATCCCGATCCGCATGTCCGGATGGCCGCCGCCAGTCGGCTGACGGGCAGGGAATTGATGCCGTTGCTCGCGGATGGCGACTATCTCGTCCGGCTCGCGGCGGTGCGCCGGATGCCGCTCGACCTGTTGCCGCTGGTGCTCGGCGATCCCGATACCGAAGTGCGCCGCGTGGTCGCGCGGCGGATCGACCTGGCCAGCCTGCCCAATATGAGCTTCGATGCCGATCCGACCGTTCGCCGCGAAGTCGCCGAGCGGCTGCCGCTGCGACAATTGCACATCCTGGCGCGCGACAGCGACCTGCGCGTGCGCTTCGTCGTCGCCGAACGGATCGCCGAGGAAGAGCTGGAACCCTTTCTCGACGACAGCGAACCGCTGATCCGTGCGCTCGCCAACGAGCGGATCGATCGCGTTCCGGGGCTGCGGGAGCGGCTCGACGCCGCGCGTTCGCCCGCTCCCGTCCCGCTGCCGCGCCGAAATTCCAGCCAGGAGACCGACCGATGAAGGTGATGATCCGACGATCCGAGGGCGCCTTGTCGGCCTATGTCCCCAAAAAGGACCTGGAGGAGCCGATCGTCGAGGTCGAGCACGAGGCGCTGTGGGGCGGCTGGGTGCGGCTCGCAAACGGCTGGGTGCTGCATCTGCCCGCAATGGACGCCGACACCAGGCTGCCGATCACCGTCAATGCCCGCAAGACCGGCGGCGAGGAGGACTGACATGACCATCGCACTCGATCTATGCCCCAGCGAGGCGCTGGCCAGCGTAGCCGCCGGGCTGCGCGCCGGCAGCATCGTCCCCTATCTCGGGCCGGGGGTGGCGGCGGCCGGCGCGCTGGCGACGCCGATGACGCCCGAGGCGCTGGCCGCCTTTTTCGGCACCAAGGTCGCGCTGCCCAAGCGCGCGCGGGGCAATGCCTGGGCCTCGGCGCAGCATATCGAAAGCTTCAAGCACCGCCGCACGGTGACGGCCTATATGGACGAGGCGTTCGGCGTCCCCGTGCCGCCGACGCCGTTCCACGCGCGGCTCGCGGCGCTCGGCCTGCCGCTGATCGTCGATAGCTGGTACACCGGCGAGATGCGCCAGGCGCTGGCGCAGCACGACGACTGGGCCGAAGTGCAGGGTATCACCCGCGCGGGGATCGGCGAGGATCGCTGGTTCCGCTTCTATGGCCCCGATGGCGGCGAGATCGACGCGCGCCGCGCCGCCGCCGCCGCGACGTTGCTCTACACCCCGCATGGCAGCACGATCCCGGCGCGCAATTTCCTGATTTCCGACGCCGATTATGTCGAGGTGCTGACCGAGATCGACATCCAGACGCCGATCGCCGAGTGCGTCCGCGAACGGCGCACGGGCAGGAGCTTCCTGTTCGCCGGGTGCCGGTTCCACGACCAGTTGCTGCGCAGCTATGCCCGGCAGATCATGAAGCGGTCGAGCGACACGCATTATGCGATCGTCGATCTGCAGCAGCTGACCCGCAACGAGCGGCGCTTCCTCGACGAACAGAACATCACCCCGATCGACACGCCGCTCGATACTGCGCTGGAGCAACTGATCGCGGGCTGAGCGGGGCGTTAGGTATCCAGGAGGACCCCGCGCGATGCGCGGGGTCCTTCGTTTATGTGCAGTGCGGCATGTCCTGTCGTTTTCATGACAGCACGCAGCGCCTGGCGCGTCGGCAACCGTACATTGGCGTGCTGCCCTGCGGTCCCGCCCCCTCGAAAACGCCGAATCCCGCGCTTGGCACGCGGGTTGCTTAATCCTCTCGCAACGCCGGCTTGCGCCGACAGGGCTGATCGAGGGAGCATGGAATGACCGACCTTGGACACGTTCTTACCGAAGCGTTCGGCGACGAGGACGGCGTCGTCGACGTCGCGGACGTCATGCAGAAAATGGCGGAGCACAAGGGCTGCGGCACGTCGAGCGAGGGCGGCAAGGCGAGCTGTGGCTCGTCGGGTGGCCCCGAGGACATGGACCCCGCGATCTGGGAGAAGGTCAAGAACCACCCCTGCTACAGCGAGGAGGCGCATCACCATTATGCCCGCATGCACGTCGCGGTCGCGCCCGCCTGCAACATCCAGTGCAACTATTGCAACCGCAAATATGACTGCGCGAACGAAAGCCGCCCCGGCGTCGTCTCCGAGAAGCTGACGCCGACCCAGGCCGCGAAGAAGGTGCTCGCAGTCGCCTCGACGATCCCGCAGATGACCGTGCTGGGCATTGCCGGGCCGGGCGATCCGCTCGCCAACCCCGCGAAGACGTTCGAGACGTTCCGCCAGATCATGGAGGCAGCGCCCGACATCAAGCTGTGCCTGTCGACCAACGGCCTCGCGCTTCCCGATTATGTCGACGAGATCGCCAAGTACAATGTCGATCACGTCACCATCACCATCAACATGGTCGATCCGGAGATCGGGCAGCACATCTATCCGTGGATCTTCTGGGAGCATAAGCGGATCACCGGGATCGAGGCCGCGCGCATCCTGACCGAGCGCCAGCTTCGCGGGCTGGAGATGCTTACCGAGCGCGGCATTCTCGCCAAGATCAACTCGGTGATGATCCCCGGCGTCAACGACCAGCATCTCGTCGAGGTCAATCGTGCGGTGAAGTCGCGCGGGGCGTTCCTCCACAACATCATGCCGCTGATCTCGGCGCCCGAGCATGGCACGGTGTTCGGCCTCAACGGCCAGCGCGGGCCGACTGCGCAGGAGCTGAAGGCGCTGCAGGACAGCTGCGAAGGCGAGATGAACATGATGCGCCACTGCCGCCAGTGCCGCGCCGACGCGGTCGGGCTGCTCGGCGAGGATCGCTCGGCGGAATTCACCACCGACAAGATCATGGAAATGGAAGTCGAATATGACGCCGCCGGGCGCAAGGCGTACCAGCAGGCCGTCGAGGGCGAGCGCCAGGCCAAGGTCGCGGCGCGCCAGGAGGAACTGGCGACGCTGGGCGGTGCGACCAGCGCCATCAAGCTGCTCGTCGCGGTGGCGACAAAGGGCCACGGCGTCATCAACGAGCATTTCGGCCACGCCAAGGAATTCCAGGTCTATGAGCTGTCGACCGCGGGCGCCAAGTTCGTCGGGCATCGCCGCGTCGACCTGTATTGCCAGGGCGGCTATGGCGAGGAGGACAGCCTCGACACCATCATCCTTGCGATCAACGATTGCCATGCGGTGTTCGTCGCGAAGATCGGCGGATGCCCCAAGGCCGACCTGCTGAAGGCCGGGATCGACCCGGTCGACCAGTATGCGCATGAATATATCGAGAAGTCCGCGATCATCTGGTTCAAGGACTATCTGGCGAAGGTCGAAAGCGGCGCGATCGTGCATGTCGAGCGCGGCGATGCGGCGATCCGCCAGGGCGCCCTTTTGTCGGCGGCCTGAGCCATGGCGTACAAGATCATCGGGTCGCAATGCACCAATTGCTCGGGATGCGAGGCGGAATGCCCGAACCTCGCCATCTCCGAGAGAGGCGGCACCTTCGTCATCGATCCCGCGCTGTGCACCGAATGCATCGGCCATTTCGACACGCCGCAATGCGTCGCGATCTGCCCGGTCGACAACACCTGCGTCATCGACACGTCGGTGCCGCGCTACCACGAAAGCTGAAAGGGGGCAGGCCATGAACCTCACGCTCACACGATCGGCCGCGCGTTTCATGCGGATGATGCTCGCGGCGGACGGAACGCCGGGCAGCGGCTTCCGGCTGTCGGTGTCGCCCGGCGGCTGCTCGGGCCTGTCGGCGGAAATCGGCGTTGCCGCACAGCCTGCGGAGAACGAGGCGTGCGTCACGGTCGACGGCATTCCGCTGTTCCTGACTGCGCAGAGCCGCATCCTGCTGCACGACGTCACCGTCGATTTCGTCGACACGATGACCTCGCAGGGGCTGGTCTTCCACGATCCCAAGCAGGTCGCGTGCTCGACCAGCAGCGCGGGCTGACGCACCATGGTGCTCGACTCGCCTATCGACGGCCCCGCAGGCGCGGGCGCCCGCTTCGAGGACCCCGTCCTCGACAGCCCGTTGCTGGGCGGCGGGTTGCCGTTCGAGGCGCAGCGGCACCTGGAGCGCGCGGCGCTCAGCTACCATTTGACCGACGTGGCGGAGACGCACCTGATCGCCGCCGACCGGATCGCGCCCGATCATGCCGCGGTGCTGATCGCGTTCTACCGCTTCTATTTCTACAAGGGGCGGCTGGTCGACGCGCTCCAGATCGCGCGGTTGTGCATCGAAAAGGCATTGCGGCTGAACGCGCTCGACACCGCCTGGGAAGAGGTCCGCGCCGAGGATGCGCGCTTCGGCGAATGGGATGCGCTGCTGCCGCGCTTCTTCCTGTTCTCGCTCAAGGGCTATGCCTATCTTAGCATGCGCGTCGGCGAGCTCGACGAGGGGCGCCGTGCCGTGGAGAAGCTGCTCGAACTCGATGCGCGCGACCGGATCGGTGCGCGCGTGCTGCTCGACGTGCTCGATCGCATCGGGGCGGACGATGACTGATCGCGCACCTGACCCCGCTATCGAGCCCGGCGACGAGCGCATCGACTGGCGCGGCCAGCCGATCGATTGCAGTCGCTGCGTCCATATCGATGTGCGCGATGCCGGCGGGTGCCGGCCCGGCCATGCCTGTGTCGAGGATCGCTATGCGCGGCGGATCGACCGGTTCTTCGACTGGAACCCGCAATTCGGCAGCGCCTATGTCGTCCATCCGCATTTCGAAGTGCGGGCGATCGCGGCGAAGCATGCCGATCTGTTCCGCCTGCCCGCGCTGCTGGGCGACCCGGAAGAGGCGGTGCGGTGGAACGCCGTCCAGCGGCTGCCGCTGCGGTACAAAAGGATGCTGCGCCATGACCCGCATCGCGAAGTCCGCATCCGCATCGCGTCGCAGCTCGACGATGCCGATCTGGTGGGGATGATGGGCGACCCGGATTATTATGTCCGCCTCGTCGTCGCGCGCCGGATCGCGCCCAGCCTGTTGGGGCCGCTGATGCGGGACGAGGAGCCCGAGGTGCGCCGCGTCGTCGCGGGGCGGATCGCGCCGTCGATGCTGTCGGCGATGACGCATGATCCCGATCCCGCCGTGCGGCTGAGCGCAGTCGAGCGGCAGGCGCGCGACCTGATCGGGCGCCATGCCGGGGATGCCGACTGGCGGGTGCGCCACGCCGTCGCGCTGCGCACGGCGGACTCGGCGGTGCTGCTGCGGCTGGCCGGGGATGCGGACGCGCTGGTCGCGGAGGCCGCGCGCGAGCGGCTGGTCGCGCTGGGCCGGGGCCGGGCGGAGGTGGCGTCGTGAGCAATATCGTCCGCGACAGCGACGTCGTCGAGCTGAACCACCCGCCGCGCTACAGCTATGGCGATCGGGTGCGGTGCCGGCGCACGGTGCGCAACGACGGCACCTATGCCGGCAAGGAAATCGGCGACGTGCTGGTCCGGAAGGGCGAGGAGGGCTTCGTCGTCTCCATCGGCACCTTCCTCCAGCAATTCTACATCTATGGCGTCGAATTCCTCGAAAGCGGCAATCGCGTCGGGATGAAGCGCAAGGAGATCGATCCGGTCGGCGCCGACGACGAGGCCGATATTCCCTTTCCCTCCGCGCTGCCGCCCCGTCGCACCGCGCCCGCGGAGACCGCGTGATGTTCGAGCCCCGCCAGCCGGTCTATCAATGGGGGCAGCGCGTCCGCGCGCTGGGCGACCTCGTCAACGATGGCAGCTTTCCGGACAAGCCCGCCGACGCAATGCTCGTCGCCGCCGGTGCGCTGGGCGAGATCGTCCAGGTCGGCACGCATGTCGAGACCTGCACCCCGGTCTACCTCGTCGAGTTTGACGGCCAACTGGTCGTCGGCTGCTTCGAGGAAGAGATCGTGGCGGATTGAGGGGGCACGGGATGTCGGTCGCCGCCTTCTGGAAAAGCCGCGCGGAGACGCCGCCGGCGCATCCCAACGAACTCGACCTGCGCCGCATCGAACGCGCGCTGCGGAACCGCGAGCGCTATCGCTATGTCACCCCGCGCGTCGTCGCCAGCGACGACGGCTATCTGGTGCGCAGCCCCTGTTGTTCGCGCACCGTCGATCCCGAGGGCGGCGAGATCGACGTCGCCTGGCTGCGCTGGTGCGACGGCGCGCGCGGGTGGGAATTGCTGGGCAAGGATCATGGCGCCGGGCGCTGGATCGCCGACAGCGCCTTTGCGCGGCTGCCCGACCTGCTGGCGTGGCTCAACCATGATCCCGATCGGAAATTCTGGCAATGACAGGGGCTGCGACATGGCATTGATCGAGGCCGATCTCGCGATCATCGACGCGACGCTGGCGGGGCCGCTCGGGAGTATCGAGGCGCGGGCGCTGACCGGGGAGCTGCGGCGGCTTCTGCCCGGGCTGTTCTGCATGGCGTGCGACGCCGGCGACGTGCTGGAGGATGCGTGGCGCAGCTATCCCGCGTTCGACCTCCATCTGGTCGACACCAGCGACCATTGCACGACGATGACCAGCGATCCGATGCGCGCCAACGGCATCCTGCTGGCGCGGAAGGCCGCGGCATGACCGACCCCGTCGCGCTGTCGCCGCCGCCCGCGACCGAGCCAAAGGCCGGATGGATCGCGCTGTCCGATCCCGATTTCTCCGAAGGCGATCTCGCCGCCGTCGATGCCGTGCTGCGTGGATCGACGCTGTCGGGCGGGCCGATGGTCGAGCGGTTCGAGGCGGCGTTCGCGGCCTATGTCGGGCGGCGTTACGCGGTGGCGGTGTCCGGCGGCGCCATCGGGCTGCTGCTCGCGCTCCAGGCGCGCGGGATCGGCGCGGGGGACGAAGTGATCCTCCCCGCGCACGGCTATCGCGAGGCGCAGCATGCGGTGCTGTTGTCGGGCGCGACGCCGATCTTCGCCGACATCGATTACTGGTCGGGCACGATCGCGCCGGCCAAGGTCGAGGGCAAGCGCACCGAGCGCACCCGCGCGATCGTCGCCGCCAACGCCAATGGTCACCCCGCCGCCTGGCCCGAATTGCGCGCCATCGCCGATGCGCAGGGGCTGGCGCTGTTCGAGGATTCGACCGAGGCGATCGGATCGCGCCACGCGGCGGGCATCGTCGGCAGCTTCGGCGATGTCGCCGTGTTCGACTTCGCCCAGCCCGGCGCGATCTGCTGCGGCGAGGGCGGGATGCTCGTCACCGACGATGTCGACCTGGCGATGGCGCTGCGCCGCAGCCGCCGCCACGCACCGGGCGACCGCATCTCGCTCAGCATCACCACCAGCGCGCCCTACGGCGTGGGGATGAGCGAGATCGCGGCGGCGCTGGCGCTGTCGCAGCTCCGCCGGATCGACGTGATCCTCGAGCGGCGCCGGCTGATCACCAACCTCTACGACCATTTCATCCAGTCGTTCGAGGGGATCAAGCCGCCCTATGTCGCCCCCGATGTCGTGGAGGCGCACTGGTTCCTCTATGTCGTCCATCTCGGCACGCGCTTCACGCGATCGGGCCGCGACCAGATCATCGAGGACCTCGCGACCGAGGATATCGCCGCCGAACCCTATTCGGTGCCGATGCACCTCCAGGCGCGATACCGCGCGCTGGGCTGGGCCAAGGGCGACCTGTTCGTCACCGAGAAGGTCGCCGACCGCGCGATCGCGCTGCCGTTCCACGCGCACCTGACCGACGACCAGATCGCCTTCGTGGTGTCGCGGATGAAGGAATCCTCGATCAACTCGGGCGCCGGGACGCCCATCTACTGAACGGGAGAAATGACGATGACGACAGTGACGATCATGCCTTCGGGCAAGACAGTGGATGCCGTGGTGGGTTCGACCCTGCTCGCGGCGATCCTCGCCGCCGATTCCAAGATCCAGCATAATTGCGACGGCAAGGCGACGTGCGGCACCTGCCACATCTTCGTCCTCGAAGGGCGCAAGGGCGTGTCGAAGATCGGCCGCGAGGAGAATGAGAAGCTCGATTCGATCGTCGGCGTCGGCTCCAAGTCGCGGCTCGCCTGCCAGGCGACGCTGCTCGGCACGGAGGACGTCATGCTCGAAGTCCTCAGCTTCCGCTAGGGCGCCGCGCGATGCCGATGGATGGAGCCGAGATCGCGGCGCGCGTCACCGCCGCCTATCCCGATGCGAAGGTGGTGATGGTCGACCTCGCGGGCGACGGCGATCACTGGGCGGCGCGCGTCACCAGCGCGGCGTTTCGCGGGCGCAGCCGCGTGCAGCAGCACAAGATGGTCTATGCCGCGATCGGCGACCAGATGGGCGGCGATCTCCACGCGCTCGCGCTCCAGACCTTCGTCCCCGAATGACAATGCCAACCAAAAGGAAACAGCCATGAGCGTACATGAGCGCATTGCGGCGTTGGTCGCCGAAAACTCCGTCCTGCTCTTCATGAAGGGCACGCCCCAGGCGCCGCAATGCGGCTTTTCGGCGTCGGTCATCAAGGTGCTGGACGCCGTCGGCACGCCCTATGCCACGGTCAACGTCCTCGCCGATCCCTATATCCGCGAGGGCATCAAGGAATTTTCGGACTGGCCGACGATTCCGCAGCTTTATGTGAAGGGCGAGTTTGTCGGCGGCTGCGACATCGTGCGCGAAATGTACGAAAGCGGCGAATTGTTCGGGCTGATCGCGCCCGAGAGCGCGGCGTGATGGAGCTGCCCGAGGAACTGCCGCAGCTCTACAAACGCCATATCTTCGCCTGCCACACCCAGCGCCCGCCCCAGCATCCGCGCGGCAGTTGCGGTGCGGCGGGGGCGGGGCCGCTCTGGGAGCGGCTGGGCAAGCGGATCGAGGCGCTCGACCTTACGGGGGAGGTGGGCTTCACCGCCAGCGGATGCCTGGGCTTTTGTTCGGCGGGGCCGCTGATAGTGATCTATCCCGAAGGCGTGTGGTACAAGCCGCAATCGGAGGCGGACATCGACCTGATCGTCGAGCACCATCTCCAGCAGGACCGGCTCGTGGAGGACCTCGTCGTCGTCCTGAGCCGCTAGAAAGGCGCATCATGACCGGCAAGCTCGCCCGCGCACCGCTTCGCACCCACCGGCTGCGCACCAGCGCGCGCAACATGCTGCGCGGGATCGTGACGTCGATCGTCCATGGCCCGGTCAATGCCGAGATCGGGCTGCTCGTCGGCGACAGGCTGGTCATCGACGCGATCGTGACCAACGCCAGCGTCGATGCGCTGGACCTGCATCCGGGCGGGGAGGCGATTGCGCTGATCAAATCCTCGTTCGTCACCCTGGTCGAGCCGCTGCCGGGGCTGCGGCTTTCGGCGCGCAACCAGATTGCGGGCCGGATCGAGAGCATGATCGAAGGGCCGGTCGAAACCGAAGTGGTGGTGGCGATCGACGGTGGCACGTCGATCGCGGCGGTGGTGACCACCCAGAGCGCGCGCGACATGAAGCTGGAGCGCGGCACGCCGACCCTGTGCTGCATCAAGGCGTCGCACATCATCCTCGCGGTGGAGGACTGACACCGGCCCGACCGCGCCCGCCCCAGGGCTACGCAACCCCATAAACGGTGTCATCCCAGCGCAGGCTGGGATGTGGACTCACGGTTGAAGTGCACCGGTTGAGATTTTGGAGAATGCCTCGGCGGGTGTGAGGAAGCCAAGGCATTTTCTGGGGATGTTGTTGAGCCGGTCGGCACAGGCACGGAGTTGTCTGTGGCTGACGGTGTCGAGGTCGGTTTTGCGAGGGAGGCTTCGGCGCAGTCGGCCGATGGTGTTTTCGACACCGCCCTTTTGCCATGGGGCTCGGACATCGCAGAAGAAGGTCTGGATGCCGAGGCTGTCGTGAAGGCGGTGATGTTCGGCGAACTCGGTGCCGTTGTCGAAGCTGATGGTCCTGCGCAGATCCTGGGGGATATGGCGCAGTCTGCGTGTGATCCGGCGTGCGGTCAGCTCGGCTCTGCGGTGGGGTGGCTTGTCGAGGATGGTGTAGCGTGTGTGGCGCTCGTGCAGGACGAGGACATTGTGCCCATATCGGGCGAACAGCATATAGTCGGCTTCCCAATGGCCCGGCTGTGCGCGATCCCGGGCTTCGAGGGGGCGTTCGCCGATCGGCCTGCGCTGTTTGATGAAGCTGGCCGGGCTTCCGCCCTGGCGGCCATAGCGGCCGCGCCTTGCCTTGCAGCGGGGCAGAAGGCGGTGCCAGTAGTCCTTCTGGGCCGAGCGATGATAGACGTATCGATAGATTGACTCGTGGCTGACCATGGTGCGACCGTGCTCAAGCGCCAGTCGGCCGGCGATCTGTTCGGGAGAGCATCCCATCGCAAGGCCGTTCTTCACGATATCTCGCAGGTCCGGCTGGCGCGCCAGCTTGAAACGGCAGTCCCATCGTCGTCGTCTGATCGCGAGCCTATGGGCACGCCCGGGCGCATAGCCGCCGGGCCAGACCTTGGTCGGCTTGCTATTGCGCCTGAGTTCCCGACCGACCGTCGTGTGATCACGCCCGATCGCGGTGGCAATCTGTCGGCAAGATATACCGCCTTCATGAAGGCGGTATATCTCGATCCGCTCGTCGAGGCTGAGTTGCCTGTAATGTCGTCCCATCGCGCAATCACCTTAGCAGGTGGTGCACTTGTTCCGTGAGTCCGGGGGATCCATTCAGCCACTCCGCTGGACGAAGAAGCGCAGGCCGAGCACCGAATGGATCCTGACTTTCGTCAGGATGACGCTGCATTTTGCCAAACGCGATCTTGTCGCGCGCGACGCCGGCGCCGGCGGCGCTATTTGCCGATCAGCACGTCGCTCGCCTTGATGAAGGCCGTGACCGCGTCGCCCGGCGCAAGGCCGAGTTCGGCGATGGCCTCTTCGGTGATGCTGGCGGTGAGCAGGGTGCCGCCGCCAATGTCGATCTTGACCTGGCCGTTGACTGCGCCCTGGCAGTGTCAGGAATTTCGTGTGCGGGTGGGCGGATTGAACATTATGCCGCCATGGCTCTGATGAACCGCTCACCGAAGATAACGGCGAACTGTGCCTTGGCCATGGACCATTCCCGTGGTGGCATTTTCCACTCTTTTTCCGACCGGTTCAAGATCAGGTAGAGCAGCTTGGTGGCGGCCTCGTCGCTGGGGAAGTGCCCCCTGGCGCGGACGGCCCGTCTCAGCTTCGAGTTCAAGGCCTCGATCGCATTGGTCGTATAGACGATCCGGCGGACCTCGTCGGGGAAGGCGAAGAATGGGATCACCTCGGCCCATGCGCGCCGCCAGCTTTGGCCGATGGCGGGATAGCGGGTGCCCCAAGGCCCTGCCTCGAACGCCGTCAGCGCCTGTTCGGCGGCCTCGGCGCTGGGGGCGCGGTAGATTTCCTTGAGCGCCGTCGCCAGGCCCTTGCGGTCCTTCCAGGAGACGAAATCCATCGAGTTTCGCAGCAGATGGACGATGCACGTCTGCACGACCGCGTCGGGGAATACGGCGGTGATCGCCTCGGGAAAGCCTTTCAGCCCATCGACCACGGCCAGCAGGATATCTTCGGTGCCGCGGTTCCTGAGCTCGTTCATCACCCGCAGCCAGAATTTGGCACCTTCATTCTGCTCCAGCCACAGGCCGAGCACTTCCTTCGCGCCATCGGCGCGGACGCCCAGCGCGATGTGGATCGCCTTGTTGCGCACCATGCCTTCATCGCGGATCTTCACCCGGATCGCGTCGAAAAAGACAAGCGGATAGACCGGATCCAGCGGCCGCTGCTGCCAGCTGGCGACCTCGTCGAGCACCGCGTCGGTCACCGTGCTGATCAGGTCCGGCGAAGCGTCGATGCCGTACAACTCCTGGAGATGGCCGGCGATTTCCCGCGTGCTCATGCCCCGCGCATACATCGACACGATCTTCTCATCGAAGCCGGGAAACCGGCGCTGGTACTTGGCGATCAACTGCGGATCGAAGCTCGACTGACGGTCGCGCGGCACCGCAATCGAAAGGCTGCCGGTGTCGGTTATCACGGTCTTGCGGCCATAGCCGTTGCGCGTGTTGCCGGCACCGTCCTCGCCGGCGAGGTGGTGATCCATCTCCGCGTTCAACGCGCGCTCGGCCAGCGCCTTCTTCAGCGCATCCAGCAAGCCGCCGTGTTGCAGCGCCGCTGCCGCATCCCCGCCGGCCAGCAATTGGTCCAGCACTTCATCTGGTATCGTTGGTTCTTTGCGTCGGGCCATATCGGGTCTCCTTCTTACCCACTATGCCCGCCCGCACACGAAATTCCTGACACTGCCTGCGCCCTTCGTCACGCTGGCGATCGTGCCGCTGATCTGGTTGCGTGCGCTGATCTTCATGATGCCGTCTCCCTTGTGCCGTCAAAGTCCGCCGAGCTGCACGAGCGCCGCGCCACCGTCGCGGCCCAGGATCGTGTCGATCTTCTTGCGCACCGTCTCGAGCCGGAGCGGCTTGACGAGCGCGCCGTGCGCCCCGGCCTTCAGCCCGGCGATCGCAACCTCCTCATCCTCCTTGCCCGTCACGATCAGCACCCGGATCGCCGGATAGCGCGCGACGATCTCGTCGATCACGGCGGGCCCCCGCGTCTTCAGGATCGACACGCCCAGCAACAGCACGTCGGGGGTCAGCCAGTCGGTGCCCTTGGCATAGGCTTCGTCGAGGCTGGCGAGTTCGTGCGTCTCGATCTCGTCATGGAGCATGAACTGGAGCGCGGCGCGGGTGATCTCGTCCTCGTCGACTACGAACACGCGGCGCTGGTCGACGGCCTTCGACGTTTCGACGCCAATCTGCATGATGCTTCTCCTTCCAATGGCGCAGCACGCGAAGCAAATTTCGTTCCAATCGGAAGGGGCGGGTTTTGGCGGTGCTCGCGCCGTGGCGGGCCGGTGATGCATGTGTGCTTTGCGACACCGAAGGTCTGATTGTCGTTTTCGTCACATGGCCGTGGCGCAGGTGCGGCACCCGACAAAAATCATCAACCCACTGAAATTGCTACACGATCCAGTTTGGCACGCAGGTTGCAAAGTCTGTCGCGGCACCCGGATCGGTCGATCGTCGATCGCTTGCGAATGCCAGCCGCCGCCGAGGGGAAACGACGCGACGGGAGAGTGCCGGTCAAGCTTGTCAGCCCCAGCCCGGTCAATCGCGGATCAATTAGGAGCATGAAATGTCGAAACTTCGCCAAATTGCCTTCTATGGAAAGGGGGGTATCGGCAAGTCCACCACCTCCCAGAACACCCTCGCCGCGCTCGCCGACCTGGGCCAGCGCATCCTCATCGTCGGCTGCGACCCCAAGGCGGATTCCACCCGCCTGATGCTGCACGCCAAATGCCAGGACACGATCCTGTCGCTCGCTGCCGAGGCCGGTTCGGTCGAGGACCTCGAGCTCGAGGACGTGATGAAGGTCGGGTATAAGGACATTCGCTGCGTCGAATCGGGCGGTCCCGAGCCGGGCGTCGGCTGCGCCGGCCGCGGCGTGATCACCTCGATCAATTTCCTCGAGGAAAACGGCGCTTATGACGACATCGACTATGTCTCGTACGACGTGCTCGGCGACGTGGTGTGCGGCGGGTTCGCGATGCCCATTCGCGAGAACAAGGCGCAGGAAATCTACATCGTCATGTCGGGCGAGATGATGGCGATGTACGCCGCCAACAACATCTCGAAGGGCATTCTGAAATACGCGATGTCCGGCGGCGTGCGCCTGGGCGGGCTGGTCTGCAACGAGCGCCAGACCGACAAGGAGCTGGAACTGGCGGAATCGCTGGCTGCGAAGCTGGGGACCAAGCTGATCCACTTCGTGCCGCGCGACAACATCGTCCAGCACGCCGAGCTGCGCCGCATGACGGTCATCGAATATGCGCCGGAGAGCAAGCAGGCCGAGGAATATCGGACGCTCGCGTCGAAGATCCATAACAATTCGGGCCAGGGCATCATCCCGACCCCGATCACGATGGACGAGCTCGAGGACATGCTCATGGAGCACGGCATCATGAAGGCCGTCGACGAGAGCCAGGTCGGCCTGACCGCCGCGATGCTCTGAGCGAACGGGGTTCCGGGCCCTTGCGCCCATCCCTTGCTGCGCACGGGCCCGGGACTTTCGACTACTGGATCAAGCAGGAGTGAGCACGATGAGCGTTTCAACGGTAACGGACATCGCCGAGATCAAGGAACGGAACCGGAAGCTGATCCAGGAAGTCCTGGAAGTCTATCCGGAAAAGACCGCCAAGCGGCGCGCCAAGCACCTCAACGTCCATGAGGACGGCAAGAGCGATTGCGGCGTCAAGTCGAATATCAAGTCGATCCCCGGTGTGATGACCATTCGCGGTTGCGCCTATGCGGGGTCCAAGGGGGTGGTGTGGGGTCCGATCAAGGACATGATCCACATCTCGCACGGCCCGGTCGGCTGCGGCCAGTATAGCTGGGCCGCGCGGCGCAATTATTATATCGGTACGACGGGCATCGACACCTTCGTGACGATGCAGTTCACGTCCGATTTCCAGGAAAAGGACATCGTCTTCGGCGGCGACAAGAAGCTCGCCAAGATCATGGACGAAATCGAGGAACTGTTCCCGCTCAACAAGGGCATCACCGTCCAGTCCGAATGCCCGATCGGCCTGATCGGCGACGACATCGAAGCGGTGAGCAAGGCCAAGAGCAAGGAATATGACGGCAAGACCATCGTGCCGGTGCGGTGCGAGGGCTTTCGCGGCGTATCCCAGTCGCTCGGCCACCATATCGCCAACGATGCCGTGCGCGATTTCGTGTTCGACAAGATGGGCGATGCCCCGCCGGCGATCGAACTGACGCCCTATGACGTCGCGATCATCGGCGATTACAATATCGGCGGCGACGCCTGGTCCTCGCGCATCCTGCTCGAGGAAATGGGGCTGCGGGTGATCGCGCAATGGTCGGGCGACGGCTCGATCGCCGAGCTGGAGGCGACGCCGCGCGCGAAGCTCAATGTCCTCCATTGCTATCGCTCGATGAACTATATCTCGCGGCACATGGAAGAGAAATACGGCGTGCCCTGGGTCGAGTACAACTTCTTCGGCCCGACCAAGATCGCCGAATCGCTGCGCAAGATCGCCAGCTATTTCGACGACAAGATCAAGGAAGGCGCCGAGCGCGTCATCGCCAAATACCAGCCGCTGATGCAGGCGGTGATCGATCGCTACCGCCCCCGCCTCCAGGGCAAGACGGTGATGCTCTATGTCGGCGGGCTGCGTCCCCGGCACGTCATCGGCGCCTATGAGGACCTAGGCATGGAAGTCGTCGGGACCGGCTATGAATTCGGCCATAACGACGATTACCAGCGCACCGCCCAGCATTATATCAAGGACGGCACGCTGATCTACGACGACGTCACGGGCTATGAGTTCGAGAAGTTCGTCGAGAAGGTCCAGCCCGACCTGGTCGGCTCCGGCATCAAGGAAAAGTACGTCTTCCAGAAGATGGGCGTACCGTTCCGCCAGATGCACAGCTGGGACTATTCGGGCCCCTATCATGGCTATGACGGCTTCGCGATCTTCGCGCGCGACATGGACATGGCGATCAACGCGCCGATCTGGAAAATGACGCCGACGCCATGGAAGCAGCGCCCCGAAGAGCCGCTGGCGCTGGCGGCGGAATAGCCGAGATCCGGCGCCGCCACCGCGTTCCTTTTGCCCCGCGCGGGCGGCGCCGGAACCCCATTCGAACATCGCAGGAGGCTCGCATGCCACAGGATGCAAATAACGTCATCGACCATTTCGAGCTGTTTCGCGGCCCGGAATATCAGGAAATGCTCGCGCGCAAGAAGGAGCAGTTCGAAAACCCGGTGGATGCGGCCGAAGTCGCGCGGGTGCGCGAATGGACCAAGACCGAGGAATATAAGGAGCTGAATTTCAAGCGCGATGCGCTCACCGTCAATCCGGCCAAGGCGTGCCAGCCGCTGGGCGCGGTGTTCGTCGCGGTCGGCTTCGAAGGGACGATCCCGTTCGTCCACGGATCGCAGGGCTGCGTCGCCTATTACCGCTCGCACTTCTCGCGCCACTTCAAGGAGCCGACAAGCTGCGTCTCCTCGTCGATGACCGAGGACGCGGCGGTGTTCGGCGGGCTCAACAACATGGTTGATGGGCTGGCGAACACGCTGAGCATGTACAAGCCGAAGATGATAGCGGTCTCGACCACGTGCATGGCCGAAGTGATCGGCGACGACCTCAACGCCTTCATCAAGACCGCGAAGGAAAAGGGCAGCGTCCCCGAGGAATTCGACGTGCCCTTCGCGCACACCCCCGCCTTCGTCGGCAGCCATATCACCGGCTATGACAATGCGATGAAGGGCGTGCTGGAGCATTTCTGGGACGGCAAGGCCGGTACCGTCGACAAGCTGGTGCGCGTGCCCGACAACAAGATCAACTTCCTCGGCGGGTTCGACGGCTACACTGTCGGCAATCTGCGCGAAGTGAAGCGCATCTTCGACGTGATGAAGGTCGACTACACGATCCTGGGCGACACCAGCGACGTGTGGGACACGCCGACCGACGGCGAGTTCCGCATGTATGACGGCGGCACCACGCTGGAGGATGCGGCCAATGCCGTCCATGCCAAGGCGACGATCTCGATGCAGGAATATTGCACCGAGAAGACGCTGCCGATGATCGCCGCGCACGGCCAGGAAACCGTTGCGCTCAACCACCCGATCGGCGTCGCCGGCACCGACCGTTTCCTGATGGAGATCGCCCGGATCGCCGGAGTCGAAATCCCCGAGGAACTGGCGCGCGAGCGCGGGCGGCTGGTCGATGCCATCGCCGACAGCAACGCGCACATCCATGGCAAGAAGTTCGCGATCTATGGCGATCCCGATCTTTGCTACGGCCTGTCCGCCTTCCTGCTCGAACTGGGCGCCGAGCCGGTCCATGTCCTTGCCACCAACGGCAGCAAGGCCTGGGCGAAGAAGATGCAGGAACTGTTCGACAGTTCCCCGTTCGGTGCGGGCTGCCAGGCTTATCCCGGCAAGGACCTGTGGCACATGCGGTCGCTGCTGTTCACCAGCCCCGTCGATTTCCTGATCGGCAATACCTATGGCAAATATCTGGAGCGCGACACCGGCACGCCGCTGATCCGCATCGGCTTCCCGATCTTCGATCGCCATCACAAGCATCGCTATCCGGTGTGGGGCTATCAGGGCGGGCTCAACGTGCTCGTCACGATCCTCGACCGCATCTTCGAACATATGGACGCCACGACCAACGTGCCGGCCAAGACCGACTATAGCTTCGACATCATCCGCTGATGCCGGGACACCGCAACCGGGTTCGCGCAGGAGACAGGCGATGAGTTCTCTCAGTCAGACCGTCCAGGACGTCTTCAACGAACCCGGTTGCGGCAAGAACCAGAACAAGTCCGATAAGGAGAGGAAGAAGGGCTGCACCAAGCAGCTCCAGCCGGGCGGGGCGGCGGGCGGATGTGCGTTTGACGGCGCGAAGATCGCGCTCCAACCGATCACCGACGTCGCCCATCTCGTCCACGGGCCGATCGCGTGCGAAGGCAATAGCTGGGACAATCGCGGCGCCGCCTCGTCCGGCCCCCAACTCTATCGGACCGGCTTCACCACCGACATCAACGAGACCGACATCGTGTTCGGCGGCGAGAAGCATCTGTTCAAGGCGATCAGGGAGATCGTGGCGAAATATGCGCCGCCGGCCGTGTTCGTGTACCAGACCTGCGTGCCCGCGATGATCGGCGACGATATCGACGCGGTGTGCAAGGCGGCGGCGGAGAAGTTCGGCACGCCGGTGGTTCCGATCAATTCGCCCGGCTTTGTGGGGCCGAAGAATCTCGGCAACAAGCTGGCGGGCGAGGCGCTGCTGGCCCACGTCATCGGGACGCGCGAGCCCGAATACACCACCCCCTATGACATCAACATCATCGGCGAATATAATCTCGCCGGCGAACTGTGGCAGGTGAAGCCGCTGCTCGACGAGCTGGGCATCCGCATCCTGTCCTGCATTTCGGGCGATGCCCGGTACGAGGAAGTCGCCTGGTCGCACCGGGCGAAGGCGGCGATGATGGTCTGCTCGAAAGCGATGATCAACGTCGCGCGCAAGATGGAGGAGCGGTACGATATCCCGTTCTTCGAAGGCAGTTTCTACGGCATCGGCGACATGTCGGACAGCCTGCGCGAAATCGCGCGGCTGCTGATCGAAAAGGGCGCCGACCCCGAACTGATGGACCGCACCGAGGCGGTGATCGCGCGCGAGGAAGCGCGCGCCTGGGATCGGATCGCGCCTTATGCCGCGCGTCTGGCGGGCAAGAAGGTGCTGCTCGTCACCGGCGGCGTCAAAAGCTGGTCGGTGGTCGCCGCGCTCCAGGAAGCGGGGATGGAGATCGTCGGCACCTCGATCAAGAAATCGACCAAGGAAGACAAGGACAAGATCAAGGAACTGATGGGCGCCGACGCGCATATGTTCGACGACCTGACTCCGCGCGAAATGTACCGGATGCTCAAGACCGCGGAGGCCGACATCATGCTGTCGGGCGGGCGCTCGCAGTTCATCGCGCTGAAGGCCGGGATGCCGTGGCTCGATATCAACCAGGAGCGGCATTACGCCTATGCCGGCTATCACGGCATGGTCGCGCTGGTCCGCGAGATCGCGCGGACGTTGTTCAATCCGATCTGGGACGAAGTCCGCCGCCCCGCCCCCTGGGCCGAGGCGGGTGTCGACTGGCAGGCGCTGGCGATGGCCGAGCCGGAGGAGACTGTCGAGCCTGAGACGCCCGAGCAAGCCGAGGCGGCACGGCGGACGGCGACCTTGTGCAAATGCATGGGGGTCGCCACCGGCGCGATCGAGGATGCCGTGGCGACGGGATGCGCCACCCGCGCCGCAGTGTCGGGCGCGACGGGCGCCGCGACCAAATGCGGTAGCTGCGGCGTGCTGGTCGACGAAATCCTCGCCGACGCCGGGCCCCTGCGGCGCGCGATGCAGGCGGCGGCATAGCCATGGCGCAGCTCGTCAAGGCGGCCAAGGCCTGCACCGTCAACCCGCTCAAGATGAGCCAGCCGATCGGCGGTGCGCTCGCCTTCATGGGCATGCGCGGCGCGATGCCGTTGCTCCATGGCAGCCAGGGCTGCACCAGCTTCGGGCTCGTCCTGTTCGTCCGCCATTTCCGCGAGGCGATCCCGCTCCAGACCACCGCCATGTCCGAAGTCGCGACGGTGCTGGGCGGCTATGACAATGTCGAACAGGCGGTGCTCAACATCGCCAAGCGGACCAAGCCCGAGATCATCGGCATCTGCTCGACCGGGGTGACCGAGACCAAGGGCGACGACGTCCAGGGCTATATCGCGCTGATCCGCGAGAAGCATCCCGAGCTGGCCGACATCGCGCTGGTCTATGTCTCCACCCCCGATTTCAAGGATGCGTTCCAGGACGGCTGGGCAAAGGCCGTGACCGCGCTGGTCGAGGCGCTGGTCGAGCCGCGCGCCGCCAATGTCGTGCCCGATCCTCGCCGGATCAACGTGCTTGCGGGGTGCCATTTGACGCCGGGCGACATCGACGAACTGCGCGATCTGTTCGAGGCGTTCGGGCTGTCGGCCACCTTCCTGCCCGATCTGTCGGGATCGCTCGACGGGCATATCCCCGACGATTTCACCCCCACCACGATCGGCGGCACCGGATGCGACGCGGCGCGCGCAATGGGGCTGGCAGGCTGGACGATCGCGATCGGCGAACAGATGCGGCCCGCCGCGGTGGCGCTGGAGGCCCGGGCAGGGGTGCCGTTTCGCCTGTTCGACCGGCTGACCGGGCTTGCCGCCAACGACGCACTGGTGGGGTTCCTGAGCGAGATCAGCGGGCGCGCGGTGCCGGCCAAATATCGCCGCCAGCGCGGCCAGCTCGTCGACGCGATGCTCGACGGGCATTTCCACATCGGCGGGCGGCGGATCGCGATCGGGGCCGAGCCCGATCTGCTGTTCGCGATCGGATCGATGCTGCACGAAATGGGCGCGGAGATCGTCGCCGCGGTCACGACTACCCAGTCGCCGGTGCTCGAGCGCCTGCCCGCATCCGAAGTGCTGATCGGCGACCTCGAGGACCTCGAGGCCCGTGCGGGCGATGCCGACCTGCTCATCACGCACAGCCATGGCCGTCAGGCGGCGGCGCGGCTGGGCGTGCCGCTGTTCCGCATGGGGCTGCCGCTGTTCGACATGCTGGGCGCGGGGCATCTGGTCAGCGTCGGCTATCGCGGCACGCGCGACCTGATCTTCGCGATCGGCAATGTGCTGATGGCGCAGGGCCACGCGCCCGGCCCCGAGGACTGGCGCGAACATCCCTCGATCCTGTCTGCCCCCGAACCCAAGGAGCTAGTCCAATGAAAGTCGCGTTCGCCACGCAGGACCTGAAGCGCGTCGACGCGCATTTCGGCTGGGCCAAGAATATCGCCATCTATGACCTCGAGCCCGAGGGCTTCGCGCTCGACCAGGTCGTCGCGTTCGAAGGCGATTTGAAGGAGGATGGCGACGAGGACAAGCTCGCGCCCAAGCTCGACGCGATCAGGGATTGCGCGATCCTCTATGTCGCCGCGATCGGCGGATCGGGCGCGGCGCGGGTCGTCGCGCAGAACATCCATCCGATGAAGGTCAACGAGCCCGAGGCGATCGAGAGCCTGCTCGTCAAGCTGCAGGACGTGCTGAAGGGCAACCCGGCGCCCTGGCTGCGCAAGGTGATGGCCAAGGGGGCCACGCGCCAGTTCGATTTCGAAGACGAGGACGCCTGATCATGACCGACACCGCACTCGCCGCGCCGCCGATCGAAGGATTCGCGGCCCAGATCGTCCAGCAGATCCGCGCGCAGGACACGCATGGATCATGGGACCGCAAGACCGACGCCGAGCTGCTCGCGCCCTATATCCTCGACAAGGAGGCGCGCCGCGCGCTGCCGATCATCGGCGATCCCGATCCCGATGTGCTGTGGCGGCTGGAGCTGTTCTACAACGCGATCTGCCTGGCGATCGAGCGCCGGACGGGCCTCATGGTCTCGCCGATGATGAAGATGAGCCATGAGGGATTTGGCCGCATGGTGCTGATCGCCGGACGGCTGGTGGTGGTCAACAAGCAGCTTCGCGATGTCCACCGCTTTGGCTTCGACAGCGTCGGCGCGCTCAATGTCGAGGGCGGCAAGCTGATCGACGGCGGGGTCGCGATGATCGAGCAGTTCCGCCCTGTCGCGGATTATTGAAAGGGGCTTCCGATGCGCAGTTCCGACGACATCAAGGCCGATCTGAAGAAGCTTTCGGCCAAGGCGATGCAGGCCAAGATGGACCTGCACGATCTTTCGGAAGATCTCCCGCTCGGCGTCGAGCGGGTGATCGCCGTCGCCGAGCGGGTGCGCGACGCCTATGCCGCGCTGGAGGCGCGGCGCGCGGAGCTCAAGGCACTGGAGGCTGCGTCGTGACCGCTGCGCTGACGCGCGGCGGCCGCGAATGGACGCCCGAATATCTGGTATCGATCAACCCCGATCTGTGCATCGGCTGCGGGCGCTGCTTCAAAGTGTGCGGGCGCGACGTGATGACGCTGAAGGGGCTCAACGAAGACGGTGAGATCGTCGCGCTCGACGATGACGAGGATGACGAGATCGAGAAGAAGGTCATGGCGATGCACGACGAGGCGGCGTGCATCGGCTGCGGCGCCTGCGCGCGCGTCTGCCCCACCAACTGCCAGACGCACGCGCGCGCGTGATGACGGGGGCGCCGTGACGATACCCGCCGAACGGCTCTACACGCATCTGTGCTGGCACGGGACGGCGGCGGGAACCGATCTGTTCGACCTGCACGTCGCCGCATCGATCCTGGCGATGGCGGCGCAGGACGCGGAGGCGAGCGGGCGGACGCTGTCCGAAGCCTGTGGGCTGGGCAGCGCCGAGTTGCGCGACCTGTTCCTGCTGATGTTTCCGGGCGCCGCCGGCATGCTCGGCGGGCTGGCCGCGGCGGCGGTGGTCCCCGCCGCCGACGAACGCCAGCTCCGCGAGATATTGTTCGTCAACAGCGCGCATGCCAGCCCGTTCGAACGGCTGTTGGCGCATATGATCGCGCGGCGCAGCCTGTCGCCCGACCATCTCTGGCAGGATCTGGGCTTTGGCAGCCGGCGGGTGCTGAGCAAGCTGATGCGCCGCCATTATCCGCGTCTCGCCGAGCGCAACGCGCAGGAAATGAAGTGGAAGAAGTTCTTCTACCGCATGATGTGCGCCGCGACCGATTATGCGCTGTGCGTCGCGCCGGTGTGTAGCGAATGCGACGAGTTCGACGCATGTTTCGGCGCCGAGGACGGCCCGTCGCGGCTCGCCCGGATCGGCGCCGGCCCGCTCCCCCTCCCAGGAGAAATCCGAGCATGACGACCGAGCACCGCGAGGCCACCGAAGCCGATATCACTGCGCTGGTCGCGCGCTTCTACGCGCTGGCGCTCGAGGATGACCTGCTCGGCCCGATGTTCCGCGCGACGATCCCCGATCTGGAGGGGCATTTGCGCATCGTCGAGAATTTCTGGTCGACGCACTTGCTCGGCACCGCCCGCTATGCCGGGTCGGCCTATCCGCAGCACGTCCATCTGAAAGTCGAGCCTGCGCATTTCGATCGCTGGATGGCGGCGTTCACGCGCGCGGTGGACGAAACCTTGCCCGTGGCCGCCGCCGACAGCGCGATGCGGCGCGCGCGGCAGATGACGTCGGCGTTCAAGGCGGGGATGCTCCCGCTGCCGGCGACGCGGCACCGAAGCGCCGGCGCCGCAGGCTGAGCTTGGCGCTTATTCGATGCCCTCGCGGCACGCGCGCCGGATCGTCGCGAGGCGAAAGCGCTCGGCGATCGCGGCGGGGCTGGCGATCACATCGGCCTCCGCCGCCGCCAGCGCCGCGCGTGCGCGCTCGGCTTCGTCGCGGGTGAGCGCGACGCGCCCTGCGATGTGCGTCGCGGCGGGCTCGACATGCAGGATCTCGAGCCGCCGGGGATGGTCGGTGACGTCGAGCAGCTCGAACGCCTCCAGCTTGCCGTCGAACAATATCGCGAGGCCGGCGACTTCGAGCTTGCGTCCGTCCTGTGCGGTCTTGATGAGCGTGAGCATCGGCAAATCCATCCGGCAATGAACCGGCATTTGCCATTCAATCTTTGTGCCATCCGCCGCCGCGCTTCAGACTGCGCCGATTCTTGCAAGGCTTCGCTAAGCCAAGGAGGGGTGACGATGGGGCTATATGCGATCTGCGAACTGAACGACATTCCCAGCATGCGCGCGCGCGGGTTCGTGCTGGCGCGGCGGCACGAGGACGGCGCGGTCCGGCCCTGGCTGGTCTTCGTGATCCGCTGGGGGCGCAATGTCGTCGGCTATGAGAACCGGTGCCCGCACGAGGGCGTGCATCTCGACTGGGAGCGCGGCCAGTTCCTCGACGGCAACGGCACGCGCATCCTGTGCGGCAAGCATGGCGCGCTGTTCGACCTGGGCACCGGCGAATGCGTCGAGGGGCCGTGCGTCGGCGCGCGGCTGACGCCGGTGGCGCTCGTCGTCGACGATGGCGACATCTGTGTGTCAGGCGTCGTGCTGGAGGAAGACGAGGAGTATGACAGCGGCTGCGGGGTGGAGTGACGGCGCCGGGCCGCGCGGTGCCCGGCGCCTCGCAGCGCCCCGTTATACCGGGCGATTGGCGTTGCGGTTGCGCACCGGCTCCATCCGCGCGACGCCCTCGTCATAGGTCAGGTCTTCGTAGCGGTCGCTGAATGCGGCGAGCTGGTCGATCACCTTTTGCAGCTTTCCGGCGCCGCTCAGCTTTTTGACGTCGTTCTTGTCGATCGACACGAGTTCGAGCGTCTCCTTCCACACCGTCGATTCGTCGAGCGGCAGGACGGTCGCCGAAACCTCGGCGCTCAGCGGCACGCGGTATTTCTTGAGGAAATCGATGTTGTTGACGAAGAACACATAGGTTCCTGTCGGCGCCAGATAGGGTGCCAGCACCTCGGCTGCGTCCTTCAGATAGGCGAAGCTGTGGAGATACCCCGCCAGCACCGGGATCGTTCCCGTGACGGTATCGGCCACCGCCAGCACCTGTTCGATGGCATATTCGGGCGGGCGCTTCTCATCGGCGACAGCTTCCTGGAACTTGAGCGCGATGTCGCCGCGAAAGCCGAACCGGCCTGCCGCGGGCATAGGCTCCTTCAACACGGCGTTGAGCAGCCGCCCCTCCGCATCGAGCTTGCCGAACGCAGTGTCTTCCAGCCGAACCAGGTCGATCGTCGTCATCTCTGTCTCCTTCATGGGTCGCGCGCCGCCATGCAGAAACCGGGCCGAATGCGTTTGGCGGACAAACGCGGCTGCCTTGTGTGCAACGCAACATGGCGCGCGTCGCGATTGTGACGAATCTGACAATCGGCCCGACAAAATGCCGTCGCGCCGAGCCGCCCTCTCCGAAACCGCGGCTTTGGCGGACTGGCACGCTCCTTGCTGAATTCCGGACGGGACGATTTCCACCCTAGGAGGCACCGATGATCCGCCTGACCAGCAGCGCCGTCGACGCAGTGAAGACCGCGATGGCCAAGGCGAGCGAAGTGCCCGGCGGGTTGCGCATCCAGGTCGAGACCGGCGGGTGCGCGGGGTACAAGTACAAGATGGGCCTGGTCCAGGCTCCGCTGGCGGGGGACGAAGTCGTCACCGTCGAGGACGTGTCGCTTTACATCGATGGCGATAGTCAGCCGCTGCTGGCGGGTACGACGATCGACTTCGTGGTCGCGCTCGAAGGCTCCGGTTTCACCTTCGAAAATCCCAACGCCGAGCAAAGCTGCTCGTGCGGCAAATCATTCGGCTGAGAAGGATCGGGTCATGTGGGAATATAGCGAGAAGGTTAAGGACTATTTCTTCAACCCGAAGAATTCGGGGACGATGGAGGACGCGAGCGGAGTCGGCGATGTCGGCGCGCTGTCGTGCGGCGACGCGCTGCGGCTGATGATCAAGGTCGACGAGCCGACCCAGAGGATCACCGACGCCAAGTTCCAGACCTTTGGCTGCGGCTCGGCGATCGCATCGTCCTCGGCGCTGACCGAGCTGATCATCGGCAAGACGATCGACGAGGCGCTGGTGCTCACCAACCAGGACATTGCCGAGTTCCTGGGCGGGCTGCCGCCGGAAAAGATGCACTGCTCGGTGATGGGCTATGAGGCGCTCCACGCCGCCGTCGCCAATTATCGCGGCGAGACCTGGGTCGACGACCATGAGGAAGGCGCGCTGATCTGCAAATGCTTCGGCATCGACGAAGGCATGATCGAGCGCACGATCCGCAGCAACGACCTGACCTCGATCGAGGAAATCACCAATTATACCAAAGCCGGCGGCGGCTGCTCGACCTGCGCGGAATCGCTGGAGGGCGTGCTGGAGCGGGTGAATGGCGAGATGGTCGCCGAAGGCGTGCTCGCGGCGGAGGCGGCGTTCAGCCTCACTTCCTATGTCCGCCCCAACAAGAAGAAGATCGTCAACCTCGACGCGAAGCCCAAGGCGCCGCTGACGACGCTCCAGAAGATCAAGCTGATCGAGGAGACGATTCAGGCGATCCGCCCCAGCCTCCAGCGCGACGGCGGCGATTGCGAGCTGATCGACGTCGACGGCAATCGGGTGATGGTCAAGCTCACCGGCGCCTGTGTCGGCTGCCACCTTTCCGCCGCGACGATCGAGGGCGTTCAGGCGCGGCTGGTCGAGGCCGTGGGCGTGCCGCTGATCGTCGTTCCCGTCACGCAATATAACTGAGCGGAGGCTGCCATGACGTCGGTTTACCTCGACAATAATGCGACGACCCGGACCGATCCGGCGGTGGTCGCGGCGATGCTGCCCTATTTCACCGAGCAGTTCGGCAATGCATCGTCGATGCACGCCTTCGGCGCCGAAGTGGGGACCGCGCTGGCCAAGGCGCGCAAACAGTTGCAGGCGCTGATCGGCGCCGAGTTCGACCATGAGATCGTCTATACCTCGGGCGGGACCGAGTCCGACAATGCCGCGATCCTCTCCGCGCTGGAGACCCAGACGGGGCGCGACGAGATCATCACCTCGGCAGTCGAGCATCCCGCGATCCTGACCCTGGTCGCGCATCTGGAAAAGTCGCGCGGGATCAAGGTGCACGTCATCGGCGTCGACGCGCGCGGGCATCTCGACATGGAGGCGTATCGCAAGGCGCTGGGTCCGAAGACCGCGATCGTATCGATCATGTGGGCGAACAACGAGACGGGGACGATCTTCCCGGTCGAGCAGCTCGCCGAGCTGGCGCACGAGGCCGGCGCGCTGTTCCACACCGATGCGGTGCAGGCGGTGGGCAAGATCGCGATCAACCTGGCCGAGTCCGAAATCGACATGCTGTCGCTGTCGGGGCACAAGCTCCACGGGCCGAAGGGGATCGGCGCGCTATATGTGCGCAAGGGCACGCGCTTCCGCCCGATCATCCGCGGCGGGCACCAGGAGCGCGGGCGCCGCGGCGGGACCGAGAATGCGCCCGGGATCATCGGCCTGGGCGCCGCCGCCGAACTGGCGATGCAGCATATGGAGGACGAGAATACCCGCGTCGCCGCGCTGCGCGACCGGCTGGAAAAAGGGTTGCTCCAGCGGATCGGCAACAGCTTCGTGACCGGCGATCCCGACAACCGGCTGCCCAACACCGCCAATATCGCGTTCGAATATATCGAGGGCGAGGCGATCCTGCTGCTGATGAACCGCGACGGCATCGCCGCGTCGTCGGGCTCGGCCTGCACCTCGGGCTCGCTCGAGCCCAGCCATGTGCTGCGCGCGATGAACGTGCCCTACACCGCGGCGCACGGCGCGATCCGCTTTTCGTTCAGCCGTGAGAATGGCGATGCCGACGTCGATCACGTCCTCGACGCGATGCCGCCGATCATCGAGCGGCTGCGCGAGATGTCGCCCTTCTGGCGCGAGCGCGATGTTCGCACCGAAGCCTTCAACCCGACCTATGCCTGAGGAGCGCGTGACGATGGCCCATCTTCTCCCGCCCGTGATCATCAACGACAGCACGCTGCGCGATGGCGAACAGGCGCCGGGCGTCGCCTTCACCGACCAGGAGAAAGTCGCGATCGCGCTGGCGCTGGAGGATGCCGGGGTCGACGAGATCGAGGCGGGCATCCCGGCGATGGGCGCGCAGGAAATCGCGACGCTGACGCAGATCCGCGAGGCGGTGACGCGCGCCGATGTGATCGCCTGGTGCCGGATGCGGCGCAGCGACGTCGATGCGGCGCTGCTGACCGGGGTACGCCGCGTCCATCTGTCGATGCCGGTGTCGGACCGCCAGATCCGCGCCAAGTTCGGCACGGGCCGCCTCGACGTGCTCGCGCGGCTCGCCGACACGGTCGGCTATGCGCTCGACAAGGGGCTGAAGGTCTCGGTCGGGGGCGAGGACAGCAGCCGTGCCGACAGGGATTTCCTGTGCCGCGTGGTCGTCGCGATCGAGGAATCGGGCGCGCACCGCTTCCGCTTTGCCGACACGCTGGGCGTGCTCGATCCGTTCATGACGCGCGACATCTTTGCGCGGCTGTGCGCCGAGACCGATATCGAGCTGGAGTTCCACGGCCATGACGATCTCGGCCTTGCCACCGCCAATACGCTGGCGGCGATCCGGGGCGGGGCGACGCATGCCAGCGTCTGCGTGCTGGGGCTCGGCGAGCGCGCGGGCAATGCCGCGCTGGAGGAAGTCGCGACGGCGCTGAGCGAGATGCAGGGGCGCACCACCCATGTCGCGCTCGCCAAGCTGACCGGGCTGGCCGAGCTCGTGGCCGGCGCCGCGATGCGCCCGATCCCGGAGGACAAGTCGATCGTCGGCGGCAGCGTGTTCGCGCATGAATCGGGCATCCATGTCTCCGGCCTGCTGCGCGACAGCGCCACCTATGAAGCGCTGCGCCCGGAGACGCTGGGACGCGAGCGCAAGATCGTGCTGGGCAAGCATTCGGGCAGCGCCGCGGTGCGCTCGATGCTGCGCTCGGTGGGGTTCGAAGCCGATCATGCGCGCATCAATGCGATCCTCGCCCAGGTGCGTGCCCGCGCCTCCGAGACCAAGCGGGCGGTGAGCCTTGCCGAACTGATCGATTTCCACGGCGGGTCCGCACCCCTGGCGGCGGCAGCGGAATGACCGACGCCTGCGCCCTGAACGCCGCGCCCGCGCAGACGGCCCCGCCCTCGCTGTTCGAGCAGATGCGCGCGGACGTCGGCTGTGTCGGCGCGCGCGATCCCGCGGCGGGCGGGCGGCTGGAGATTTTGCTGACCTATCCCGGCGTGCACGCGATCCTGTGGCACCGCGTCGCGCATCGGCTGTGGCAGCGACGGGCGCGGTTCGCGGCGCGGTTCCTGTCGTGGTTCGCGCGGCTGCTCACCAATGTCGATATCCATCCGGCGGCGACGATCGGCCAGCGCTTCTTCATCGATCATGGCGCCGGCGTGGTGATCGGCGAGACGGCGGAGATCGGCGACGACGTGACGCTCTATCACGGCGTCACGCTGGGCGGCACGAGCTGGTCGCCGGGCAAGCGCCACCCGACGATCGAGAGCGGCGTGCTGATCGGGTGCGGCGCCAAGATACTGGGGCCGATCACGGTCGGCGCGGGGGCGCGGATCGGGGCGAACAGCGTCGTCGTCGATCCGGTGCCGCCGGGCATGACGGTGATCGGCATTCCGGGGCGCGTCGTCCGCGATCCGTGCGAGCGGCGGCGGATCGGCGGGCGGATCGACCTCGATCATCACCTGATGCCCGATCCGGTGGGCGAGGCGCTTTCGGAACTGCTCGACCGCATCGATTTCCTCGAGGCCCGGCTCGCGCATCGCGACGAACGGCAATTGCGGCAGGAGCAGCGTCATGAGCGTGCTTGAAAACCTGGAAAGCCTGTCCAGCGCCGAGGAATTCTTCGACGTTCTCGGTGTCCCCTATGACCCGCAGGTCGTTCAGGTTGCGCGGCTGCACATCATGCGGCGCATGGGGCAGTATTTGCGCGGCGACGGCGGGGAAGCGGCTGACGACGCTGCGCTGTTCGCGCTCTGCAAGGCGCATCTCGAACAGGCCTATGCCGATTTCGTCGCGTCGTCGCCGATCGCCGAGCGCGTGTTCAAGGTCCATCAGGAGGCAATCGCGCCCAAGGACCCGCCGCAGCGCCCCTTCGTACCCCTCAGCGCCCTGACCGGGGAGTGAGCGCCATGCATATCGTCGTCTGCATCAAACAGGTTCCCGACAGCGCGCAGATTCGCGTCCATCCCGTGACCAACACGATCATGCGCCAGGGTGTGCCGACGATCATCAATCCCTATGACCTGTTCGCGCTCGAAGAGGCGTTGCGCCTGCGCGACAAGTTCGGCGGCGTCGTCACGGTGCTGACCATGGGCCCGCCCACCGCATCCGAATCGCTGCGCAAGACGCTGACCTTCGGCGCGGATCGCGCGGTGTTGCTCACCGATCGCTATTTCGCGGGGTCGGACACGCTGGCGACCAGCTTCGCGCTGGCCAGCGCGCTGGACAAGATCGCGGCGGAGTATGGCAAGCCCGAGATCATCTTCACCGGCAAGCAGACGATCGACGGCGATACTGCGCAGGTCGGGCCGGGGATCGCCAAGCGGCTGCGCTACAACCAGCTCACCTATGTCGCGCGGATCGCCGATCTCGACCTCGACGCCGGATCGATCACCGTCGAGCGCCGCGCCGAGGGCGGCATCCAGGTGCTGCGCACTGCGCTGCCGGTGCTCGTCACGATGCTGGAGGCGACCAACGAGATGCGGCGCGGATCGATCGACAATGCACTGATCGCCGCGCGCGCCGAGGTCATCACCTGGAACGCCGCCTCCTGCGGGATCGAGGACCTCGCGAAATGCGGGCTGCGCGGGTCGCCGACGATCGTGAAGAAGATCTTCACGCCGACGCCGCGCGCCGAAAAGGCGCATCTCGTCTCCGCCGAGGGGACGCCGGATGCGAATGCCGACGCGCTCCTAGCCGAAATCTTCCGCCGCGCACCGGGCGTAGAGGCCGACCTCTACGACTTCGCGGCCCAGAGCCAGGGGAATTGAGGTCATGGCCGCCGAACCCACGCCGCGCCCCGCAGCCACCGGCGCCGCCGGCCGCGCAGGCACCAAGAAGGAACTGCCCGAGCATTTCCGGGCGTACAAGCATGTCTGGGTCGCGGTCGAGATCGAGCACGGCCAGGTCCACAGCGTGTCGTTCGAACTGCTCGGCGAGGGGCGCAAACTGGCGGACAAGCGCGGGGTCGAACTCGCTGCGGTCGTGATGAGCGACAGCCGCGAGGCGCTCGAGCGCGCGACGGCCCAGGCGTTCGAATATGGCGCCGACCTTGTCTATGTCGTCTGCGATCCCGCGCTGGCGCATTATCGCAACGAAGTGTCGACCAAGGCGCTGACCGATCTGGTCAACACCTATCAGCCCGAAATCCTCCTGCTCGGCGCGACCAATCTGGGTCGCGACCTGGCGGGGTCGGTCGCGACGACGCTGCTGACCGGGCTGACCGCCGACTGCACCGAGCTGGAAATCGACGACGAGGGATCGCTCGCGGCGACTCGGCCCACCTTTGGCGGGTCGCTGCTCTGCACGATTTTCACGCTCAACTATCGCCCGCAAATGGCGACGGTGCGCCCGCGCGTGCTGCCGATGCCGGTGCCGCAACTCGGGCGCTCGGGCCGCGTGATCGAGCATGCGCTCGGGCTCGACGAAGCCGACATCGTGACCAAGATCGTCCAGTTCATCGCCGACCGCGACAGCGACAAGGCGCAGCTTCCCTATGCCGATATCGTCGTCGCAGGGGGCCTGGGGCTGCGCACGGTCGAAGCGTTCCAGCTCGTCAAGAAGCTCGCGGCGGTGCTCGGCGCCGAATATGGCGGATCGCGCCCGCTGGTGCAGAAGGGCTGGATTCCCGCCGACCGCCAGATCGGCCAGACCGGCAAGACGATCCGCCCCCGGCTGTACATCGCGGCGGGGATTTCGGGCGCGATCCAGCACCGTGTCGGCGTCGAGGGCGCGGACCTGATCGTTGCGATCAACACCGATCCGCACGCCCCGATCTTCGATTTCGCGCATCTCGGCATCGTCGCCGACGCGATCACGCTGTTGCCCGCGCTGACGGAGGCCTTCGCCAGGCGCCTCAGCGTCAACCGGCTGGCGAGCTAGAGAGGAACCCGCCATGATCGAGGAACGCTTTGACGCCATCGTGATCGGGGCCGGGCCATCGGGCAATGCGGCGGCCTATACGCTTGCGACCGAGGGGCTGAAGGTGCTCCAGATCGAGCGCGGCGAATATTCGGGGTCGAAGAACGTCCAGGGCGCGATCCTCTATGCCGACGCGCTGGAGAAGATCATCCCCGATTTCCGCGACGACGCCCCGCTGGAGCGGCACGTGATCGAGCAGCGTATCTGGACGATGGACGACAGCTCGCACACGGGGATGCATTACCGGTCGGACGACTTCAACGAGGACCGACCGAACCGCTACACGATCCTGCGCGCGCAGTTCGACAAATGGTTCTCCAGCCGGGTCCGGCAGGCGGGCGCGATCCTGTTGTGCGAAACGACGGTCACCGAACTGGTCAAGGACTTGCAGGGCAAGGTCATCGGCGTGCGCACCGATCGCGGCGGCGGGCCGATCCTGGCCGATGTCGTCATCCTGGCGGAGGGCGTGAACGGGCTGGTCGGGCATCGTTCGGGACTGCGGCCCGAGATTGCGCCCGACAGCGTCGCGCTGGCGGTCAAGGAAATGCACTTCCTCCCGCGCGAAACGATCGAGGCGCGCTTTAACATCACCGGCAACGAAGGCGTGGTGATCGAGGCGATGGGCACGATCACAAAGGGGATGACGGGAACCGGGTTCCTCTACACCAACGAGGAATCGATCTCGATCGGGATCGGCTGCATCGTCTCCGACTTCGCCGAGAGCGAGGTCACGCCGTTCGAACTGCTCGAAGCGTTCAAGAACCATCCGAGCATCAAGCCGCTGCTCGTCGGGTCGGAGTGCAAGGAATATGCGGCGCACCTGATCCCGGAGGGCGGGTACAAGGCGATTCCGCAGCTGGTCGGTGACGGCTGGATCGTGGTCGGCGACGCGGGGCAGTTCGTCAACGCGGTCCACCGCGAGGGATCGAACCTGGCGATGACGACCGGGCGCATCGCGGCGGAAACCGTGGTCTCGCTTCACCGCCGCCGGATCGCGATGACGCGCGAGAATCTGTCCGCCTATGAGCAGGGGCTGGCAAAGACCTTCGTGATGAAGGACCTCAGGAAATATCGCGGCATCCCCGCGCTGCTTCACGCCAACAAGGCCAATTTCTTCGGCCTGTATCCGCAACTGATCAGCCAGGCGATGCAGACCTGGTTCCGCGTCGATGGCGTCGACAAGGTCAGCAAGGAAAAGGCGATTTTCCGCTCGTTCCGCACCGGGCGGACGCTGGGCGGGCTGATCGGCGACGCCTTCCGGCTGGTGCGGGCGTGGCGATGAAGGGTTTTGAACAGGCAAGGAGCGGAGACGATGAGCGCGACGGCACGAGTGGAGGAACGGCTGTTCCAGAATCGCTATCTGGTCGATTCGGGGCGACCGCATATCAAGATAAAGCCGCATGACGTGCCCTCGCGCGCGCTGCTCGCGATGACGCGGCTATGCCCGGTGGGCTGCTATAGCCTGTCCGACTCGGGGCAGGTCGAGATCAGCGCGGACGGCTGTGTCGAATGCGGCACGTGCCGTATCGTGACGCAGAGCACTGGCGAGCTTGAATGGAATTATCCGCGCGGCGGGTTCGGCGTGCTGTACAAGTTCGGCTGATTTCAGGGACTCATGCAGCGGGATGGTGCGTCTTGCTTGCAACGCGACAGGCGCCGTCTTTCGAGACCACGTTTACCCGCTTGCCAAGTTCCGCTTTAACTGCAAGCTTCCGGTGCACGATTCCTGCTCGCAGCAACGCGGGTGAAAAAAAGCCACTTACTCGGGGGAGGGTGTGCTGACGGCAGGAAGGTGGTCGAATTGGTCTTGCTTCGTAGCGGCGCTGCCATCGTCCCTCACAAACCGGGCCGCGATCCCGGCTGGCCCCATACACGCGCCGATATCGCGCTTCTCGGCGTGTACGAGATCACCAAGATACTCGTTCGACCCGGCAGGATCGAAATCACGCTGGCGAACGTGCTCACCTTGCTGTCGAGCTTTCTCGACCTGCACCACGGCATCGTCGCGCTGCTGGACGAGAATGGCGACCCGCATACCGTAGTCGGCGCCGGATGGACCGAGGAGCAGGCGCAGCGCCATTTCGCGCGGATGCCCGAACGCGCGGTCGGCCAGATCGTCACGACCAAGATGCCGGTGGTGATCGACAATGTCGCGCTGAGCCCGCTCTTCGCCGGATGGCAGCCCGATCCCGATCGCCCGGCGGGGGAGCGGGTGTCGTTCATCGGCGTCCCGATCAAGGACCGGGACCAGGTGATCGGCACGCTGACGATCGAGCAATTGTGGAAAGAGGACGAGGCCTATCGCGCGATCGACGACGATGTTCGCTTCCTCGTGATGGTCGCCAATCTGATCGGCCAGACGGTGCGGCTGATGGATATCGTCGGACGCGACCGGGAGCGGTTGATGGCGCATCAGCGGCTGCTCGAAAAGGAGTTGCTCGACCAAACCGGGGTCAGCGCGAGCGCGCGCGGCATCATCGGCGACAGCGCAGTGCTGCAATCGGTGCTCCAGAAGATCAGGATCGTCGCGCGCAGCCACTCGACGGTGCTGCTCCGCGGCGAAAGCGGGACGGGCAAGGAGTTGTTCGCCCGCGCGACGCATGATTATTCACCGCGCGCGAAGAAGCCGTTCGTCAAGCTCAACTGCGGCGCGCTGCCCGAATCGGTGCTCGAATCAGAATTGTTCGGGCATGAAAAGGGATCGTTCACCGGCGCGCACGCCCAGCGCAAGGGCCGGTTCGAACTCGCCGATGGCGGCACGCTGTTCCTCGACGAGATCGGCGACATCTCGCCGGCATTCCAGGTCAAGCTGTTGCGCGTGCTCCAGGAGGGCGAGTTCGAGCGCGTCGGGGGGATGAAGACGATCAAGGTCGACGTCCGGCTCGTCTGCGCGACCAACCGCAATCTGGAGGATGCGGTCAGCAAGGGCGAATTTCGCGCGGACCTTTATTACCGGATCAACGTCGTATCGATCCGGTTGCCCGCACTGCGCGATCGCAAGGAGGACGTGCCGCTGCTCGCGAGCGAATTCCTGCGGCGATTTGATGCCGAGCATCATTCGGAGCACAAGCTGACCGCATCGGCCTTTGCGGTGCTCGACGCCTGCTATTTCCCGGGCAATGTCCGCGAGCTTGAGAATTGCATCCGGCGCACCGCGACGCTCGCGCGGGGAGCCGACATCACCGACGATGATTTCGCGTGCCGCCACGACGAGTGCCTGTCGGCGTCGCTGTGGAAGGGCGTCCTGCCCGCACCGTTCAAGCCGGTCACGCCGTCGCGGCCGGTGCCCGATGCCGAGCCCGCGCCCAGCGCGCCGCACCAGGCGCGCGAACCGATCGAGACCGACAAGGGCGACACCGTCAAGGTGAGCCGCGACCAGTTGATCGCCGCGCTGGAGGCGACGGGCTGGGTTCAGGCCAAGGCGGCGCGCTATCTGAAGCTGACTCCGCGCCAGATCGGCTATGCGCTGCGCAAACACGATATTGAGTTGAAGAAGCTCTGACGGCGCTTCGTGGCGCGGTTCCTGCATGGCGCGCCGGGCGCGGACGGCTTCGGCCCCCGCGCTCAGCCAAGGGAGGCCGCAATGCCGATTTACGATTTCCATTGTCCGAAATGCGACGGGATTGTCGAGTTGCTGGTGCGGTTTTCCGACACGCCGGGCTGTCCCGCATGCGGCCATGCCCAGCTTGAGCGCCTCGTCGGAGTGACCGCCCCGCCGGGCAAGAGCGCCGCACTGGCAAAGGCATGGCGCGCCCGGGCAGGGCGCGAAGGCCATTTGAGCAATTTCGAATGAGCGGCGTGCGCGCCGCCGTGGCGCACGCGCTCTGCATGCTGGCCGCGCTGCTGCTCCCGTCGCTGGCCCCATCGGTCCACGCACAGGGCGCCCCCCGGATCGCCGCCGCCGCAGACCTGCGCCCCGCGCTCACCCAATTGGCGGCGGAGTTCCGGCGCGCCGGGGGCGGGGAGGTGATGATCACCTTTGGCGCCTCGGGCACGCTGTCGCGCCAACTCGCGCAGGGCGCGCCCTTCGCGCTGTTCCTGTCCGCCGACGAGCAACTCGTGTTCGACCTGGTCCGCGCGGGCGTGGCGGAGGGGCCGGGGGTGGCGCTCGGCGTCGGGCAACTCGCCTTTGTCGCGCGCCGCGGATCGCCGCTGGCGGGCGAAGTGCGCCGCCTGGGCCTGGCTGCCGCGATCCAGCGGGCGCAGATCGAGCATTTCGCGATCGCCAATCCTGCGCACGCCCCCTATGGCGCGCGCGCCGCAGAGGTGCTCCGCCGCACCGGGCTGTGGGACCGGCTGGGCGGCCGCCTCGTGCTCGGCGAAACCGTGTCGCAGGCGCTGGAATTCGTGCTGTCGGGCAATGCCCAATGCGGGATCGTCGCCTATGCGCTCGCCAGCGATCCGGCGCTGGCCGGGCGCCTCGATCTGGTCCCGCTGCCGCAATCCTGGCACCGCCCGCTGGTGCAGCGGATGGTGCTGATCAAGCGCGCCGATCCGGGCGCGCGGCGCTTCTATGCGTTTCTTCAGACGCCCGCGGCGCGGCGGGTGTTCGCGCACTATGGCCTGGTGCCGCCGGGGGGTGGGGCCGCGCGGGGTGGTTGACTGGGAAGCGCTTCGGCTGTCGCTGCTGCTGGGCAGCGCGACGGTTGCGATCCTGCTGCCGCTGGCGGTGCTGATCGGGCGCTGGCTCGCGGCGACGCGGTTTCGCGGGCGCGCAGTGATCGAAGCGGCGCTGACGCTGCCGCTGATCCTGCCGCCGACGGTGATCGGCTTCTACCTGCTGGTCGGCATGGGGCCGGATTCGGTGGTGGGGCAGGCGTGGCGCGGGCTGTTCGGCACGTCTTTGGTGTTCAGCTTCCAGGGCGTTCTGGTCGCATCGGTGCTGGTCAACCTGCCCTTCGCCATCCAGCCGTGCCAGCGCGCGTTCGAAGCGATTGGCGGCGAGGTGCGCGATGCCGCCGCGATGTGCGGGCTCGGGCTGTGGCAGGGGCTGTGGCGAATCGAATTGCCGCTCGCGCGATCGGGCATCGTCACCGGGGCGGTCTTCACCTTCGCGCACACGCTGGGCGAATTCGGCGTCGTGCTGATGGTCGGCGGGTCGATCCCGGGGGAGACGCGGACGCTGGCGCTGTCGATCTATGACCGCGTCCAGGCATTCGACAATGACGGCGCAGCGCGGATGGCCGCGATCCTGCTGGCGATCGCGACGGTGGCGGTGACGATCAGCTTCGCCATCGGGGGGCAACGGCGCCATGGATGAGGGGCTGTATTGCCGCTTTCGCGATGCCGGGCCGGTGCCGCTTCGCGTCGAACTGGCGGTGCGCCGGGGGGAGACGCTGGCGGTGGTCGGCGCATCGGGATCGGGCAAGACCACGCTGCTGCGCGCGATCGCGGGGCTGGTCCGGCCGAAGTTCGGCGAGGTGCGCTGCGGCGGCGCGCTGTGGATGGACAGCGGCAGCGGGACCTTCGTCCCCCCGTCGCGGCGGCGGATCGGGCTGGTGTCGCAGCATTATGCGCTGTTTCCGCACCGGAGCGCGCGCGGCAATGTGATGGAGGCGATGCTGCATTTGCCCCGCGCCGCGCGCCATGCCGCCGCCGGGGAGATGCTCGACCGCGTCGGGCTTGCGGCGCTTGCCGAGCGCCTGCCCGGCGCGCTTTCGGGCGGCCAGCGCCAGCGGGTGGCGATCGCCCGCGCGCTGGCGCGCAACCCTGCGCTGCTCCTGCTCGACGAGCCCTTTTCCGCGGTCGACTATCCCACGCGGCGGGTGCTGCGCGCGCTGGTCGAGGAGATCCGGGAGTCGTTCGCGCTCCCGATCATCCTGGTGTCGCACGATGTCGAGGATGCGCTGCGCCTCGCCGATACGGTCTGCTTCCTCGATGACGGCGCGTGCGCGGAGCTGGGGACGCCCCAGGCGCTATTGGCTTCCGGGGGCAGGCTGGCCCGGTGGATCGAGGGGCCGGACGACTATTTCGCCGCCGCGCGCCGCTGCGCGGAATAGGCGCACGCCGCCCAAATGGCATGGTTTCTGCTTTGGTTTGCCGGGGCACGGATCGGGCAGGGGGCCGGTCCGTCGAGCCTTGGGCGGAGACCTGCATGACCATGATGACCGAATTGGCCGCACGCAAGCAACCGATCAACCTGGCGATCGTCCATGTCGATCCCGATGCGTTCGTCGCGCATTTCCTGCCCTGGCTGGAGATCACGACATTCCTGACGGCGCAGCGACAGGGGCTGGCGACTGTGCCGGCGGACGGGCGGCCTCCCGCGCTGACTGCGCAACAGCGTGCCGGCGGGACCGCGCATGAGATCGGCAACGACACGCTGGCTGCCTTCTGCATGACCGCGGCGATGCAGGGCGATAGCGCGGCGGTCGATCGGGTCGAACAGGCGCTGGTCGCGCAGCTGGGCCGCGACTTTCCCGGCAATGTCGGCCTCTGGCACTTCCGCGCCGAGATCGCGGCGCCGGTAACGCTCGACGATTTCGTCGGGCAGGCGGGGCGCAAGATGCTGGCGGGCGAGATCGCGCCGCCACCGATGCGCGGCGGCGAAAGCTGGAACACCGGGCTGCGCTTCCTGGAAAAGGCGCTGGGCTCCAATTTCAGGAGCGAGATCGTCTATCCACTCGCGCTGTGGACGCGCGCCCGCTGGGCCGAGCTTGTCGACAAGGGGCTGACCTTCATGGCGCATGTCGAGGACAATCTGCCGCTGCTGCGCGGCGCGCTGGGTGAGCCGCGCAACGATGCCGCATTCGTCGCCAACATGCTGCTGCTCGGCGGCCCGGCGGTGGAAATGGACATGCAGGAGAGCGTCGAGGGGATGCTGCGCTCGCTCGCCCGCCGCTGATCGCCCTGGCGCAATCGCCCTGCCTCAATCTGGAGTGATCAGCACCTCCGGGTGCTCGCCGGGATCGGGGATGTCGAGCCCGTCCTCGTCGGTCAGGCGCGGATCGGCGAGGCACAGGTCGCCGTCGTCGACGATCAGCGCCAGCGGCACCAGCGCCTTGCCCTGGCACGGGCCGATAAAGCAATGGCCGCTGTCGAGGTCGAACATCGCGCCATGCTTGCCGCAGGCGATGAAATTGCCTTCCTCGTCCATGAACTCGCCGGGCCGGGTGTCGAGCCGGGTGCCCTCGTGCGGGCAGGCATTTTCATAGCCGAAATATTTGCCGCCCTTTCGCGTGACGAGGATCGGCCAGGGCCGCACCGCGCCGGCATCGTCGAGCCGCGCCAGCGTGAAGCCGCGCACCTCCTCTTCCTGCACATCGCGCGTCTCGCAGATCACGAATAGCTCCACCAACGACTGTCTCCCGTCTGCTGCCGATCCGTGGGAAACAGCAAGCGGCGTGCCAGCCCTTAATCAGCGCAACCCGGTCGGCGGCGCGTGGCGAACCCGACAGCGAGTGCGACAAGGCGACGGCGAATGGCGACTTTGCGACATTCGCCCCGTCCGTCACCCGCGCGTCAGCACCACGCGCGTTCCCGCCAGCCCGTTGCGCAGCGCGCCCGGCTTTTGCACCGATACGCACACCTGCCGCGCGGCGGGATGCGCGAGGCAGGAGGTCGCCAGGCGGCGGGCAAAGGTCTCGATCAGGTTGATATGCGCGCGGCCCAGCGCTTCGGCATCGTCGGCGATCCGCTGGTAATCGATGCTGGCGTCGAGCCGGTCGGCGTCTGGCGGGTCCAGCGTGACCGTGACGTCGATCGACAGCAATTGCGTGCGACCGCGTTCGTGCGCGTGGACTCCGATCTGCGCAAAGACCTGCAGCCCGGTGACGCAGACCTCCACCATCGCGGTCGCGTCGCACCGGGCGGGCGCGGCGAGGATCAGCGCCTCAGCCAAAACTCGTCGCCCGCGCCGCGCGCAGCGTGTTGGCGAGCAGGCACGCCACCGTCATCGGCCCGACACCCCCGGGCACCGGCGTCACCGCGCCGGCATGATCCATTTCCTCGCGCGCGCAATCGCCCCGGATGCGCGAGCTGCCGTCGGGCTGCGCGACGCGCGTGATGCCGACGTCGATGACGACTGCCCCCGGCTTCACCCAGTCTCCGCGCACCAGCCCCGGGCTGCCCGCCGCGGCTACGACGATATCGGCGCCGCGGACGATGTCGGGCAGGTTCCGCGTCAGGATATGCGTGACCGTCACAGTGCATTCGCGTTCGAGCAGAAGCAGCGCCACGGGCTTTCCGACGATGTTCGACTTGCCGATCACCACCGCCTTCAGCCCCCGGAAATCGTCGATCACGGTCTCCAGCAGCTTGATACAGCCCAGTGGCGTGCACGGCACCAGCCCGCCGGTGCCCGACGACAGCCGCCCGACATTGACGGGATGGAAGCCGTCGACATCCTTGGCTGGATCGATCGCGTCGAGCACGCGCGCGGGGTCGATATGCGGCGGCAGCGGCAACTGGACGAGAATGCCATGGACCTGGGCATCGGCATTGCACCGCGCGATCAGTGCCAGCAGATCGGCCTGCGGCGTGTCGGCGGGCAGGCGATGCTCGAACGAGACGATCCCCGCGCGCGCGGCCTGGCGCATCTTGCGCCCGACATAGATTTCGCTGGCGGGGTCATGCCCGACCAGGATGACCGCGAGCCCCGGATGCACGCCCCGCTCCGCGACCAGCCGCGCCGCATCGGCGGCAACCGCCTGCGTCACCTGTTCGGCCAGCGCCTTGCCGTCGATGATCGTTGCCATGGCGATCAGCTCGTGAACACGACGGTCTTGGAGCCGTTGAGCAGCACCCGGTCCTGAAGCTGGTAGTTCACCGCGCGCGCCAGCACCCGGCGTTCGATGTCGCGGCCCTTGCGGACCAGATCGTCGGGGGTGTCGGCATGGGTGATCGGCTCGACATCCTGAACGATGATCGGGCCTTCATCGAGGTCGGCGGTGACATAATGTGCGGTCGCGCCGATCATCTTCACCCCGCGCGCATGCGCCTGATGATAGGGTTTGGCGCCCTTGAAGCCCGGAAGGAACGAGTGGTGGATGTTGATGCAGCGCCCGGACAGGAAGGCGGCGAGATCGTCCGACAGGATCTGCATATAGCGCGCCAGCACCACCAGCTCGGCGCCCGTCGATTCGACCAGCGCCTTGATCTGCGCTTCCTGTTGCGGCTTGGTCGCCGCAGTCACCGGCAGGTGATGGAAGGGGATGTCGGCCATCAGCGAGATGCTCAGCGCCTCGCGCGGGTGGTTGGACACGATGCCGACCACGTCCATGTCCAGCTCGCCGATCCGGTGGCGGTACAGGAGGTCGCCGAGGCAGTGATCGAACTTCGACACCAGCAACAGCGTGCGCGTCCGGCGCGAGCGCTCGCGGAGGCGGAAAGTCATGTCGAAGCTGGCGGCGGTGCCTGCGATTCGCTCGCGAATCGAGTCGGTCGCATCGGCGGGGGCGTCGAACACGATCCGCATGAAAAAGCGCTGCGACTCGACGTCGTCGAATTGCTGCGCCTCCAGGATATTGGCGCCCCCTTCCGAAAGCTGGCCCGCGATTCCGGCCACCAGGCCGGCCCGATCGGGGCATGAAAGCGTCAGGATATGCGCAATCCGAGTCACGTCTCACCTCTCCTCCGGCACCCTGCGCCGGCGTTTGTGCGCACCGATTCTCGCTGCGCAATTTTGTATGTGTTGCATATCAATATCGCCCATAATAGAAAGGGGCAAGCGTCGCGGGAGAAATGCGGCGCAATCCATTTTTTCTGCGAGTGAGAGGATAGCGATATGACGGCGACCAATCTGGAACAGGTGCTCAATGCGGCGGGTGATCCCGTGGAGATGCTGCGCAATGCGCAGATCGGGGCCTATGTGTACCCGGTCGTGGCGCCCGAATTCTCCAACTGGCGTTCGGAGCAATGGGCGTGGCAGCATTCGGCGGTGCTGTTCGACCAGTCGCACCACATGGTCGACCTGTTCATCCGCGGTAAAGACGCGCTGAAGCTGATCAGCGACACCGCGATCAATTCGATGAAGGGCTTCACCGTCGACAAGGCGAAGCAATATGTCCCGACGACGCCCTATGGCCATGTCATCGGCGACGGCATCCTGTTTTATCTGGCCGAGGAAGAATTCGTCTATGTCGGCCGCGCGCCCGCCGCGAACTGGCTGATGTATCACGCCGCGACCGGCGGCTATGACGTCGAGATCGTCAAGGACGACCGCAGCCCCTCGCGCCCGATGGGCAAGCCGGTCAAGCGCATCAACTGGCGCTTCCAGATCCAGGGGCCGAACGCCTGGGCGATCATCGAGAAGCTGAACGGCGGCCCGGTCGAGCAGCTCAAATTCTTCAACATGAGCACGATGAACATCGCCGGAAAGACGATCCGCACGCTGCGCCACGGCATGTCGGGCGCGCCGGGCCTCGAAATCTGGGGTCCCTATGAGGAGCAGGAAGAGGTCCGCGCCGCGATCCTCGAAGCCGGCCAGGAATTCGGCATCGTCGCTTGCGGCAGCCGCGCCTATCCGTCGAACACGCTGGAAAGCGGCTGGATTCCCTCGCCGCTGCCCGCAATCTACACCGGCGAGAAGCTGAAGTCGTACCGCGAATGGCTCGGCGCCGACAGCTATGAAGCGACCGGCGGCATCGGCGGCAGCTTTGTCGGCGAGAGCATCGAGGACTATTATCTCAACCCTTACGAGTTGGGCTATGGTCCGTTCGTGAAGTTCGACCACGACTTCCACGGCCGCGAGGCGCTGGAGGCACTCGACAAGGACGCACAGCGCCGCAAGGTGACGCTGGCGTGGAATGCCGAGGATGTCGCGAAGATCTTCGCGTCGATGCTCGATCCGGACGGCGAGAACTACAAGTTCTTCGACCTGCCGCTCGCCAACTATGCCTCGTCCAACTATGACAAGGTCGTCGATGGCGGCGGTCGCACCGTCGGCGTGTCGATGTTCACCGGCTATAGCTATAACGAGAAGTCGGCACTGAGCCTCGCGACCGTCGATCACGAAATCCCGGTCGGCACCGAGCTGAAGGTCGTATGGGGCGAGCCGAACGGCGGCACGCGCAAGACGACGGTCGAACCGCACAAGCAGATCGAAGTCCGCGCGGTGGTGAGCCCGGTCCCCTATTCGCGCGTCGCACGCGAAACCTACCAGCAGGGCTGGCGCACCACCCGCGCCTGAGTATGCAGGGGGCGCGATCCGGACGGGTCGCGCCTCCAACGCGGTCATCCCAACGAAAGTTGGGATCCATTAGCCGCTCCGTTCGATGCAAAAGCGCGAACGTTTCGGCGAATGGATCCTGACTTTCGTCAGGATGACAGTTTCGTTTTATAAGGTTCTCACGCCCGTACGGCGTCCGCGGCCTCACCCCCGCCGCGCAACCCAGTCCGCGGTCTTCTCAAGCCCGCCGAACGGGTAGAAATGCAGCCGCGCGTCGCCATGGACCTCCGGCACCAGCCCCGCGGTGAGCGCCTCGATCAGCTTGTCCGGCCCCGCATTCCCCAGAAATTGCGTCAGCGACAGGCCGTATTTGGTCATCACCTTCGCCGACACGCCGACGCCGCAGCGCGTCGCGAAGCGCAGCAGCGTCTTGACGCTGGCCGGGCCGGGCACGCCGATGCGCACCGTCTCGTCGATCCCTTCCGCGCGCAGCCGGGCCAGCCAGTCGAGCACCGGCACGGCGTCGAAGCTGAACTGTGTGGCGATCCATGCCCGCTGGCCGGCAGCGTGAATCGCATCGAGCTTGTCGCGCATCGCCGCGTCGAGCGCCGCCGGGGCGATGTCGGGATGCCCCTCCGGATAGCCCGCGATGCCGACCTGCTCGATGCCGTGGAACGCAAGAATGCCCGACCGGATCACCGCCAGCGCGTCCTCGAACGGCCCGGCGGGCTGGGGCAGGTCGCCCCCGACGACGAACACCCGCGTTACCGCCGCCGCATCGACCAGCCCCGCGACGAAGCCCTCCAGTTCCGCCACCGACGTGAGCCGGCGCGCGGAGATGTGCGGAACCGGGGTGAAGCCGGCGGCACGCACGCGCTGGGCCGCAGCGATCCGGTCCTCGAACGTCTCACCGGGAAGGAAGGTGATCGAGACCGGCGTGCCCGGCGCAAAACCGCGCGCTAGCTGGTCGAGATGATGCTGGTCCTTTGCAGTGATCTCGATCGATGCATCGTCGAGCAACGACGGCGGCGCGTACAGGCTCTGCGGCTCGGAAAGCGGTACGGCTGGCATCGGTAGGCTCCTCTCGATTCTGTATGTGTCGCATACATATAATCGAAAGCGAGGACGGGATCGAGTCGCGAGTTTCCGGGGTTTCTCCGCTGATGCGGTTCGATCTGGAACCGAACCAGATAGTAGGTTACACATAACGTATTGGCGGGACGCGGGCAGCGCGATCCCGTTCGTCCGGGCAGGAGAGGGCACGATGACGATGATCGAGCGGGTCGCATCGGCGATCTCGGCCAGCCGCAACGGCACGACCGCCGGCTGGGAATGCTATCGCGGCGATGCGCTGCGGCTGATCGCAGCGACGCGCGGCTTCCCCTCGCTGCGCGAACCGGCGCTGCGGGAGATCAAGGGCTCAGGCGAGACGCGCGCAGGCTGACCCCGCCGGGGCGGACTGAAGAACTCCGCAACCCCCGCGCCCATCGGCGCGGGGGGGGCGCTCCGCCTCAGCGCCTGGCGCAGACGAAATTCTCGGCCTTTTCGCTGTCAGCTGCGCCCGGCTTGGGCACCGCGACCAGCGGATAGGGGCAGAGCGGCCGGGTGCGGCCCTTCCATGGCGACATCGGCCCCGCCGCGGCCTCAATCCGCTCGGGCGCCTTGCCCTGTTCGACCCAGCGGACCAAAGCCGCGAACGCGTCGAAGCGGTCGGTCGCGGGGCCGCCCTGGCAATGGCCCATCCCCGGCACCGGGAACACGCGGACAAAGCCCGCCGCCGCGCCGCGATTGGCGCGGTCCACGCCCTTCCACCAATCGATCGTGTCGGCGACCGAAAAGACCGGGTCGGACCCGCCATGCGGCACGATCATCCGCCCGCCGCGCTTGCGGAACGCGGACAGGTCGGTCGATCGCGCGCCAATGTCCTGCCAGCCCGATCGGGCAAAGCCGCCCCCGGTCGCATAGATCGCGTCGGCGTCGCGGTCGAAATCGAACCCGGTCGCATAGCCGAGCAGCGCGTCCGGCCCGATCCCCGGCGCCTTTGGCGGCACCGTGAAGGTCGTCGCGAGCGCGGGCACGCCCATCATCACGTTGATCGACGGCACCTGCCCGTTCGCCAGCCCGATCTTCCAGATGCGCCAGCCCATGTCGGACCAGCCCGCATCCCAGGGGAAACCGGCGTAGAGCGGCTTGCCCGCGGAGGTCTTCGGCCCGCCATGCACACCCTCCAGCGCGCCGATCTGCGCGGTGGACAGGCACCCGGCCTGCTTGTCGCCCGAACAGACCTTGCCGCGCAGCACCGGCACCACCTTGGCCGAGGTGCATTGCGCCTGTGCCCCGACGATCCCGTCGGCCAGCCCGTCATCGGCGTCGCAGGCGTCGAGCACCGCCTTGCGCACCAGCCCCAGATCGGCATCGCTGAACGACGCGGCGAGCGAGGCGAGGGTCAGCGTCTCGCCCTTGGCCTTCACCACGCTCGCGAATTGCTGGGTATCCCATGCCTCGGCCAGCGCCGCGCGCGGCAGGGCGAAGCCGGGGGCGGCGGCGACGATGCCGTCATAGAGTTCGGGGTGGCGCTGGGCGAGCATCATCCCTTCCTGCCCGCCCTTCGAACAGCCGACGAAATAGCTGTATTTGGGCGCGCTGCCGTAAAAGCGCGTGACCAGCGCCTTTGCCGCCAGCGTGACGGGCGCGAGCGATGCGCCGCCATAGTCCGCCCGCGCCTGCGGGTCGAAGCCGAACGCCGTCGCCCCTCCGCGCTTGGGGTCGCTATTGGTGGCATTGTCATGCCCCGAATCCTGCGACAACACGGCATACCCCTGCGCCAGCGCAGGCGCGGCATCGCCCGACAGCCGCCCGATCGCGCTGCCCAGCTCGCCATTGGTCCCGCCGCCGCCCTCGAAGAAGAAGCGCCCGTTCCATTCCTGGGGCAGGCGCAGGTGGAAGCGGATGGCATAGCGCTGGCCATCGACGCCCTGCCGCTCGTGCATCGTCGCGACGATCTCGCAATGCGCGGGAAGCGCCGCGGGGGGCGGGGCCATTCCCGGCGGGCCGGGCTGGGCGGGGGCGGGTCCGGCGGCGCGGAAATCGACCGCGGTGATCCGCGTGCCCTTTTCCGGCCAGGCGTCGCGCATCGCCTCGGTCAGCGCGGTGCAGCGCGTGTCGAACCCCGCCTGCGCAGCGGCGGGGGCGCCGGGCGCCAGCGACGGCCCGGCAAATGCGAAACCCAGTGCGGCGACCGACGCCGCACCGGCAAGATATGTCCATTGCATGATCAGAACCTCGTCGAGACACGGACGCCGAACTCGCGCGGCGCGCCGTAAAATTCATTGTTGCCCGATTGGCCGGAAACCCACGCCTTGTTGGTCAGATTGGTCGCATAGCCCTCGATCGTCCAGTCGTGGTAGCGCAGCGTGATCTGCGCCGAGAGCAGCCCGCGCCCGTCGAGATAATCGAGCGTCGGCGAGTAGATCAGGTTGGTCCAGCGCGGCCCGAGATAGGCATAGTTGAGCCGCGGGGTGATCGTCACGCCGTCGCCCAGCTCGGCTTCATATTGCGCGCCCAGATTGTACGACCATTTGGGCGAGAACAGGTTCGGCCCGCCGCCCCCCACGGCGTAATAGCCGCTATAGTCGAAGCAGGTCGGCGGGTTCGATGCCGTCCCGGTCGGGCATTGCGGCCCGAGCGTGCCGATCGGCGGCAGCGTGCGCGAATTGACGATCCGCACCGAATCGAGCTTGGAATCGACATAGGCGACGCCGCCGTCGAAGCTCAGCCCGCCGAACCGCGCCTGCGCCTGGAACTCGGCGCCCTTGATCGTCGCGTTGGAGATGTTGATCACCCCGGTCTGTCCGGTGCCCGCCTCCAGCGCGTCGAACTGGAAATCGCGATAATCCATGTAGAATGCGCCGATCTGGGTGCGCAGATGGTTGTCGAAGAAGCTCGATTTCCACCCCGCCTCATAATCCCACACCGTTTCGGGGCCGAATTCCGACGTTGCCGAATTGGCGCCGCCGGGCTTGTAGCCGCGCGCCGCGAAGACATAGAGCAGGCTGTCATTACCCAGGTTCCAGTTGAGCGCGACCTTGCCGGTCATGCGGCCGTCCTCATGGCTGCCCTTCAGGTCGGACACCTTGAGCCCGGCAGGGCCGAAGATCGGGCCGCCCGCGCCGATGACGACGCTGCCGTCGCCGTCCACCTTGTAGTGCGAATAGCGCAGCCCGAATTGCAGCTCGACCGCGGGGGTGATCTTGTACCCCGTCTGCGCAAAGACGCCGAGCGTCTGCTTGTCCTGGAAATTGAGGATGTTGACCGGGTCGGTGATCGCGCCGCTCTTCGATTCGATGATCACGTCGACCTTGTTCTTCTGGAAATAGCCGCCGAGGATCCAGTTGAACGCGCCATCGGTCGGCGAGATGATGTTGAACTCCTGCGACCATTGCCGCTCGCGCACGAACTGGTCCTGCGTCTGGGTCGAACTGGTGTCGAGGATGCCGTCGCGCGGGATCGACGAATCGCCCATCAGGATGCCGCCGTCGCTGTCGTAGAGGTTGTTGATCCGCTTGTTGGTGTAGCCGCTTTGCGAGCGCAGGATCACGCCACCGGGCAAGTCGTAGCGAAGCTCCAGGCTGGCGTTGAACGCGCGCTCATGGTTGAGCGTCGGGGCGTTGTACGTCAGGTCGCGGAAGTCCGCCTGGCGGTTATTGTCGAACGCCGTCCCCCGGATCGGGCGATAGGCATAGCCGCCGGTATTCCTGTCGATCCACTCGACCTTGCCCAGCGCGCGGAAGCTGCCCGGCTCCCACAGCACGCCGACGCGCCCGGCCTGTTCGTCGAGCCGGTCGGGCTTGTTGTCGAAGCTGCCCAAATCGTCATAATAGCTGTCGCGCCAGCGCGTCGTGCCCGCAAACCGCACCGCGAGCGTCGAGGTGATCGGCAGGTTGACGGCGCCCTCCGCCCCGACCGCGTTGTAGCTGCCATAATGGCCCTGGACATAGCCCTTGATCCGGTCGGTCGTCGGGCTCTGGGTGTTGATGAAGACCGCGCCACCGGTCGAGTTCGACCCCACCAGCGTCCCCTGCGGCCCGCGCAGCACTTCGACCGAGGCGATGTCGTAGAAGCTGGACGCGGTCAGGATCGGCGGCTGGAACACCCCGTCCAGATAAGTGGCGACGCCATTGGCGACCGCGGGCGATCCGCTGGCGATGCCGATGCCGCGGATATTGACCGATTGCGTCAGGCCCTGGTCGGTGATCGACAGCGACGGCGCCGCGTTCTGGAGATCGGCGAGGCGCTGGACGCCCTTGTCCTGTAATTGGTCGCCGGTCAGCGCGGTGGCGGCGATCGGCACGTCCTGGAGATTGACCTCGCGGCGCTCGGCGGTGACCACGATCTCGTCCAGCCCGCGGACGTTGGCCTGCGGCTCGGGCGTCGATTGGGACTGGGCCTGCGCGGTCGGGATCGCTCCCAGATACAGCATCGCAGCCAAGGCCAGCGGCGACGCGACGCACTGCATCGAACCTTTCATCATCTTCCCCTTTTGCTTTTTAATTGTTCGGCCGGTCTTTGCCGGCTGGGGGGAATGATATTATTCATAACAATGCTTTGCAACCGACTATTGTTCGGCAGCCATCACGTTAAGTAATTGTAAATACGTACTTATAAATAACCGGAGTAATGATTCGGCGGTGCTGCGCGGGTTTTCCGACCGTCCCCTGCAATCGATTGGCAAAGACAGCGCCGAGTCGGGGCGCGCAATCGCGATTTACCTCCCGCTGCAAATATCATATATGATCTGATCAGCCCGGCAGTAGGATCGAGGCGAAAGCGCGCGCGCCGCACGGCGGGTGCCGAGGGAGAGAGATGATGTCGAAGGGATCGGGTTTTCCGGGCGTGAACCGGCGTGCCGCGCTGTCGCTGGGCGCGGGCGGGATGGGGCTGTCGCTGGCGGGCGGGCTGGGGTTTCCCGCCGCGCATGCCGAGATCTTCCCCGCCAGCGGATCGGGCGGCACCAGCACGCCGCGCTCCGCCGTCGCCCGCACCCAATATGGCAAGGTCCGCGGCTACATCGCCAGCGACGTCTTCACCTTCAAGGGCATTCCCTATGGCGACGATACCGGCGGCGAGAATCGCTGGCTGCCCGCCAAGCCGCCCAAACGCTGGGACGACGAGCTGAACACGCTCGCCTATGGCGCCAACTGCCCGCAGACTCCGCATAATTTCCGCGCGGTCGAGCATACGTTCTTCCAGCAATGGGATGACGGTTTCCAGGGCGAGGACATGCTCAAGCTGAATTTGTGGACGCCGTCGCTCAGCGGCAGCCGCCCGGTGATGGTCTATTTCCACGGCGGCGGGTTCAGCTTCGGCTCGTCCTACGAACTCGCCTCGCACGACGGCGCGCAGATGGCGCGCAACCATGATGTGGTCCAGGTATCGATCAACCACCGGCTCAACGTGCTCGGCTTCCTCGACGTCACCAGCCTGGGCGGCGCGGCGTACGAGGATTCGGTCAATTGCAGCATGATGGACTGCATCGCCGCGCTGCGCTGGGTGCAGGAGAATATCGCCAATTTCGGCGGCGATCCGAACAAGGTCATGATCTATGGCCAGTCGGGCGGCGGGTCCAAGGTCACGACCCTGGTCGGGATGCCGGCGGGCAAGGGGATGATCCACCGCGCCTCGGTCCAGTCGGGCGGCGGCGGCAATCCGCCGGCGATCGAACAGTCGCGCGAATTTGCGACACGGCTGATCAAAACCCTCGGCGCCACCAGCATCGCCGATCTGCAAAAGGCAAGCTGGCAGACGCTGTTCGAGACCGGCACCAAGGTGGCTGCCGAGATCAACGGCCCCGGCGGCCCCGGCGCGCCGCCCGCACCCGGCGGCACCCCGCCTCGTCCGCGCGTCGGCTGGGGGCCGACCGTGGACGGCAAGACCATCACGATGCGCAGCTTCTTCGAGGGGGCGCCCGATATCGCCCGCGACATCCCGATGCTGTTCGGCAATGTCAGCGAGGAAGGCACGCGCTGGGGATCGAACCCGACCGAGCCCGAATGGCGCAAGCAACTGAGCGACCAGATGGGCGCGGCCAAGGCCAATGCGCTGGTCGACGCGATGAAGCAGGCGCACCCCGAAAAGGCGATCCGCACGCTGTCCTATGGCGTCGGCGGGCTGAACAACCGCAACAGCGTCCAGCGCATGGCCAAGATGAAATACGACCAAAAGGCCGCGCCGGTGTATCAATGGTATTTCCAGTGGCAGGCGCCGATCCTCGATAAGCTCCCCGGCGCGTGGCACACCGCCGAACTCGCCTTCTGCTTCGACAATACCAAGCGCTGCGAACAGGGGACGGGCAACACGCCCGAAGCGCAGGCGATCGCCAAGCGCATGTCGACTGCCTGGGCCAATTTCGCGCGCACCGGCAACCCCAGCCAGCCGGGACTCGCCTGGGCGCCGACCGATCCGGTGCGGTGCCAGACGATGGTGTTCGATACGCAATGCCGGATGGTGGACGATCCCGAAGGCGCGGTGCGGCGCATCCTGCTGGCGTGAGGCGGAACGGGGGAGGGTGCGCCTCCCCCGTAATAACACCCGGGAAATCGCATAGGACAAAAACGGAGTCATCCTGACGAATGTCAGGATCCATTCGGTGCTCGGTATGGGCTTTTGGGTCGAGCGGAGGGGCTGAATGGATCCCAGCCTGCGCTGGGATGACGGCATGTATGTTTTGCCCGACGCCATAGGCGATAGCCCCCGTAACAACGCGTAGGGCCAGCCTCTTCCGCCTCAGGATAATATCCTATAGTACCTATCCGTCATGATCTTGGCGGTGTTCCAGTAGCGATGCGGTATAGTAATTCGTATGATCCCAAGCCCTCGGGGCTCGCGTCGCTCCGGCCGCGGGGCACGCGGGCGCCGGCAGGCCCGACGATGGTCGAACTTGCGTACGATCATCTGCTGACGATGTTGATGACGCTCCAGATCGCGCCGGGCGAGCGGATCGCGATCGACGCCGTGGCGCGGCGGCTCGACATTTCGCAGACGCCGATCCGCGAGGCGCTGAGCCAGCTCGAGGCCGAGAAGCTCGTCTACAAGACGCCGAACATCGGCTATCGCGCCAGCCCGCAGATGACGCGCGGCGAGGTCCGCGACCTGTATACGCTGCGGCTGCTGATCGAGCCCTATGCCGCCGCGCGCGCTGCGGAGGCGACGACCGATGAGGCGATTGCGATCCTGACCGAAATCGGCGCCGATATGTCCGGCGTGGCGGAGGGCGACGCCCGCGCCTATTCGCGCTTCGCCGAGGCCGACGACCGGCTCCACCGGCTGATCGCGACCGGCAGCGGCAATCGCCTGATCGCCGAGACGGTCGAGCGGCTCCACGCCCACCTCCACATCTTCCGCACGTTGTTCCACACCAATGCCCCGATCGAAGCGGCGGCGGAGCATCAGCTGATCATCGACGCACTGGTCGCGCGCGATCCGCACGCTGCCGAGGCGGCGGTGCGCACGCATCTGGAGCGCTCGCACGAACGCATGGACCGGGCGCTCGCCGCCGGGGAAGAGCGCGCTGCGCCCGAGGGTTGAGGGTCTGGGTATCGGGCGCGGGGAGGGGGGATCGTCGCGGTTTCGTCGCCCTCACCCTTCCGCGGCTTCGCCGCTCCCTCCCTCTCCCGCTGGGAGAGGGAAATCGGTGCGCTCAGCTCCCTCTCCCGCTGGGAGAGGAGTATCGGGTGAAGTGATATCGAATACGATAGGCTGGCGTAGAAAATCCGACAGAACAATAATTTGCTGATAAACGGCGCGACATGAGGTTTAAAAATGCTGATCCTGGCATTGAATCTTCAGCAAGCAGTTTCCGACGAAATTTTTCTTCGGCACCCTGTGCCGGTAGAGAAAGTGGTCACTTCAGTTTCGGCGTCATGCGGCGTTCACGTGTTAGAAGTCGAGTTCAGCAACGGTATTAAGTCCACCCAGAAGGGTGTCGTAAGAAAATTCGAAATCGATGGTCGTGAAGTGCCGGGTGCGAAATACGCGTTACAACGCTTGGCAGGAGGGCGCTATATACAGGCCATTACGTTCATGAATTGCGGAGCGCCGGGAAGTAATTTTGAAGCGAATGTTCTGATTTATTTCAGTGCGCTTGAAAGCAAGAGGCGCGCGGCCGAAGAGTTCGTCAGCTTTACCGTGTCGAGCGAGGGTGTCAGGTTTATGAGGCCGCCTTCCCAATCGCGATAGGCTGTCGCGCGGGGAGGCGCGGACGACGTGTCCCCACGCGGGGAAAAAGCGCGAGTTGCCCAACGCGATAGCGCAGTCCAGCCCATCTCCCCCGCTTGACACCCTCCCCGGCGGGACCTATCCAAATCCTATAGGATATGAAAACGGGAGAGGCCGCGTATGCTGGCAGTTGGGATGCAGCGGTCCGCGCGGATCGCGTTCGGCCTTGCCGCGGTCGCGATGGGCATCGTCGGCGGCGCCGCGCGCGCACAGACAGAGGTGCTCGATCATTTCACGCTGATCGACGGAACGGGCCGGGCGCCCGCGGCAGATCAGGCGCTGGTGCTGCGCGACGGGCGCATCGCCTGGGTCGGGCCATCGGCGAAGCTCAAGGCGCCGCGCGGCGCGCCGGTCACCGATCTGCGCGGTAAATTCCTGATGCCCGGCATCATCGACAGCCATGTCCATCTTGGCCTCGTCGACGGCATCGACCAGAATTTCACAAAATATTACGATCGCGCCAATGTCGAGCGCCAGCTCGGCATCTACGCGGCCTATGGCGTCACCTCGGTCTACACGCTGGGCACCGATGGCGATGCGATCCATGATGTGATCGCCGACCAGCGCCGGATCGGCCGCATCGACCGCGCACGCGCCTTCACCTCGGGGCGCGGGGTGGTGTTCAAGGGCAGCTATGGCGGCGTCGCCGGGCTCGACCAGTCGGTCGCGACTCCCGCAGAGACCAAGGCGATGGTCGCGCGCGAAGCCGCCAAGGGCGCCGATTTCATCAAGCTGTGGATGGACGACGAATTCGGCATGATCGGCGAGCGGATGCCGTACACGATCAGCAGCGCCGTCGTCGCTGCCGCGCACGCCGCGCGGAAGAAGGCCGTCGCGCACATCTTCTATTACGACAATGCCGATGCGCTCGCGACCGAGGGTATCGACGGCTTCATGCACCAGGTCCGCGATCGCACCGCCGATGGCGCGCTGGCGCGCAAGATGATGGCCCGCAATGTGTGGCAGATCGCCTCGACGCTCAGCCGCGAGGCGTCGTTCACCTACACGCTGCTACCGTTCGTCGACGATCCCTTCTTCTCGCGCGCGGTCGCACCCACCACGATCGCCGCACTGAAGGACCCGGCGCGCCAGGCACGGCTGGCGGCGAACCCCAATTTCCCCAAATATCCCGAGGTGCTGCGCAACGCGATGGCGAGCCTGGGCGTCGAGGCAAAGGCCGGGGTGCGCTATGGCATGGGCACCGACAGCGGCCCCTCGGCGCGCTTCCCCGGCTATTTCGCGCATTGGGAAATGGAGCTGATGGTCCAGTCGGGACTCACGCCGCTCCAGGTGCTGACCGCGGCGACGAGCACCAACGCCAAATTCCTCGGGCTCACCGACATCGGCAGCGTCGCGCCGGGCAAATGGGGCGACCTGCTCGTGCTCGATCGCAATCCGGTGGCGGACATCCGTAACACCCGCGCGATCGCCAGCGTCTATGTCGCGGGCAAGAAGATCCCGACGATCTGGCAGACCTGTGTCGGGCGTGAGGCCTCGGTCTGCGGGGCCGCGAAGTGAACCCAGCCGCTGTCGATGCGCCCGCCGCCGCCGCTGCGGGCACGCGCCCGACGCGCGTGCGGCATGTGGTGCTGTGGCTCACCGTCCTTGCCTATCTGATCACGTATATGGACCGGGTGGTGATCTCCACGGCGGCGCCGTCGATCCGCAAGGAGTTCGACCTGTCGCCGGAGACGATGGGCTGGATCTTCGCTTCGTTCCAGTTCGCCTATGCCTTTTTCCAGATTCCCGGCGGCTGGCTGGGCGACCGGTTCGGCCCGCGCCGGGCGCTGACCGGGGTCGTGTTGTGGTGGTCGACCTTCACGGCGGTGACGGCGCTTACCTGGTCCGCCTCTTCGATGATGGTCTGCCGCTTCCTGTTCGGCATGGGCGAGGCGGGGGCGTTTCCGATCGCGACGCGCTCGCTGTCGCGCTGGATGCTGCCGTCGGAGCGGGGCTGGGCGCAGGGCGTCACCCATGCCGGGGCGCGGCTGGGCGGCGCGGTGACGCCGTGGTTCGTCGCGGGGCTGATCGTCGCCTTTGGCTGGCGGATGCCGTTCGTGCTGTTCGCGCTGCTCGGCATCGCCTGGGCGGGGCTGTGGTTCACTTATTATCGCGATCGTCCGCGCGAACATCCGTCGGTGAACGAAGCCGAGCGCGCGCTGATCGAAGGCGCGCTGGGCGCGGGCAAGGCGCGGGTCAAGGTGCCGTGGCGCATCCTGCTCTCGCGGCCCCAGCTCTGGCTGCTGTCGGCGATGTATTTCTGTTACGCCTATTGCATCAACATCTTCCTGACCTGGTTTCCGACCTATCTCCACGACGCGCGCGGCTTCGACATCGCGATGATGGGGATGATGGCCAGCATGCCGCTGATGGCGGGCGTGCTGGGCGATCTGGCCGGCGGCTGGTTCTCCGATCGGTTGGTCCGGCGCGGCACCGGGCTGAAGATGGCGCGCCGCGCAGTGGCGGTCGCCGGCTTCCTGGTGGCGGCGGTGATGATCCCGTTGGCCGCCTCCATGGCCGATCCTGTGTCGAGCGTGGCGTGCTTCTGCCTCGCGCTGTTCGGGCTGGAGCTGACGGTGGGCGTGTCCTGGGCGGTGACGCTGGATATCGGCGGCGATTATGCCGGATCGGTCTCGGCGGTGATGAATACGCTCGGCAATATCGGCGCGGCAATCGCGGCGGCGGTGACGGGGTATATCGTCGCGTCGAGCGGGTGGTTCGCGGCCTTTTCGGTGCTTGCGGTGCTGTGCGTGATCGCGGCGCTGCTGTTCCTGGTGATCGATGCTTCGCAGCGGCTCCATGTCGAGCCGGAGGGTGCGGCGTGAGTAGGGAGAAGGTAATGCGTATCAAATGGATCGCCGGTGCCGGCGCGGTCGCGCTCGGCGCGGCGGCACTTGCGGCGGCGCCCGAGCCTGCCCCGGCGGGCAATGCGGCGAAGGGCAAGGCGCTGTTCGCGCGCTGCGCCGCGTGCCACGCGGTCGTGCCGGGCAAGAACGGCATCGGCCCCAGCCTGGCCGGCGTCGTCGGGCGGCGCTCGGCCAGCGTGCCCGGCTATGCCTATTCGCCCGCGATGCAGGCGTCGAAGCTCAAATGGGACGAAGCGACGCTCGGCCGCTTCCTCGCCGGCCCGCGCCAGCTCGTGCCGGGGACCAGGATGATCGCGGCACCGATCGCCGCACCGCAGGACCGGGCGGACTTGACCGCCTATCTCAAAACCACAGGCAGCAAAACCAAGTGACTGATATCCCTCCCATGTTCGGCGCATTGCGGCTGCCGCGCAACATCCTGTTCGGGCGCGGCCAGCGCGCGGCGCTCGGCTCGGCGGTGGCGCGGCTCGGGCGGCACGCGCTGCTCTGCACCGACCCCCGCCAGGCCGCGCAGCCCGAGTTCGAGGCGATGCTCGCCGATCTCGCCGCGAACGGCGTTGAAACCTTTGTATTTCAAGGGGTTATCCCCGATTTGCCGCTCGAGTCCATTGCTGCCTGTGTGGGCGATGTTCGCCACTTTCCGGTCGATGTCGTCGTCGGGATCGGCGGCGGCAGCTCGATTGACCTGGCAAAGGTCGTCGCGGTGCTGCTGACGCATGGCGGCGTCCCGAGCGACTATTATGGCGAGTTCGCGGTCCCCGGCCCGGTGATGCCGCTGGTCGCGGTCCCGACCACGGCGGGCACCGGCTCCGAAGTCACGCCGGTCGCGGTCGTCTCCGATACCGAGCGCGGGCTGAAGATCGGCATCGCCAGCCCGCATCTGATCCCCCAGATCGCGATCTGCGACCCCGAACTGACCGTGACGTGCCCGCCGGTGCTGACCGCGGTGTCCGGATCGGACGCGCTGACCCACGCGGTCGAGGCGTTCACGACGCTGGCCCGCCCGATCGACCCGATGCTGACCGAGCAGCATGTGTTCGTCGGCAAGAACGCGCTGTCAGACCATTTCGCCCGGCTCGCAATCGCCAATCTGTTCCGCTACCTCGAACGCGCCTTCCGCGACGGCAGCGACCTCGAGGCGCGCGACGGCGTGATGCTCGCCGCGCTGGCGGCGGGGTGCGCGTTCGGCACTGCGGGCACGGCGGCGGCGCACGCGTTGCAATATCCGGTCGGCAACCTGACCCACACCGCGCACGGGGCGGGCGTCGCGACGCTGCTGCCCTATGTGATGCAGTATAACCGGCCCGCCTGCGCCCCCGTCTTCGCCGAACTGGCCGACCTGATCGGCGTCGGCAGCGGCGGCGCGGACGAGAAGAGCCAGGCGTTCATCGATGCGGTCGCCGATCTGCTGGCGAAGGTCGAAATCCCGGCGACGCTCGCCGCGCTCGGCCTCACCGAGGACCAGCAGGATTTCGTCGCGGAGAACTCGCTCAACGCCGCGCGGCTGGTCAAGAACAACCCGCGCCCGCTCGACCTGACCGCGATGCAGGCGATCACCCGCGCCGCCTTCACCGGCGACCGCCGCCACCTCGCCACCCTCTGAAACCGGTGCTTTCGATGACCAGCAACACCTACACGCCGCCCGCCTCGGAAGGGCAAAAGGCCAGCTTCGCCATCCCCACCGACCTGCTGATCGGCGAGAACTGGGTTGGCGCCAGCAGCGGCGCCCGGATCGACATCCTCAACCCCTCGACCGGCGAGACGCTGACCTCGGTCGCCGACTGCGACGCTGCCGAGGGGATCGCCGCCGTCGATGCCGCCGCCGCCGCCGCCAGCGCCTGGGCGGCCACGCCGCCGCGCCGCCGGGCCGAAGTCCTGCTCGCCTGCTACCATGCGATGATGGAGCGGCAGGAATGGCTGGCGCGGCTGATCTCGCTGGAGAATGGCAAGGCGCTGGGCGATGCGCGCGGCGAAGTCGCCTATGCCGCCGAATTCTTTCGCTGGTATGCCGAGGAAGCCGTGCGGATCAACGGCGAGCTGTCGCTGTCGCCCTCGGGCGCGAACCGCATCCTGGTGAGCTATCAGCCGATCGGCATCGCGCTGCTGATCACGCCATGGAATTTCCCCGCCGCAATGGCGACCCGCAAGATCGCGCCCGCGCTGGCCGCCGGTTGCACCGTCATCCTCAAGCCCGCCGAGGAAACCCCGCTCACTGCGCTGGCGGTCGCGCAGATCCTGCGCGACGCCGGGGTGCCCGCGGGGGTGGTCAATGTCATCAATACCAGCGATCCCGGCCCGGTGTGCAGCGCGATCCTCCACGATCCGCGCGTGCGCAAGCTCAGCTTCACCGGATCGACCGAAGTCGGCCGCATCCTGCTGCGCGAGGCGGCGGACTCGGTGATCAGCGCGTCGATGGAGCTGGGCGGCAATGCGCCGTTCCTGGTGCTCGACGACGCCGATCTCGACGAGGCGATCGAAGGCGCGATGGTCGCCAAGATGCGCAACGCGGGCGAGGCGTGCACGGCTGCCAACCGCTTCTATGTCCAGCGCGGCATCCAGGATCGCTTCGTCGCGAAGCTGGTCGAGCGGATGGGCGCCATGAAGGTCGGCCCCGGCATCGATGCGACCACCCAATGCGGCGCGATGATCAACCGCGCCTCGATCGACAAGATCGAGCGGCTGGTGGCCGACGCGGTGTCGCGCGGCGCCGAGGTGCGGCTGGGCGGCGCGGCGATTGCGGGCGACGGGTTCTTCTATCCGCCGTCGGTGATCGCCAATGTCCAGCCGGGATCGGAAATCCTCTCGACCGAAGTGTTCGGCCCGGTCGCGGCGATCGTGCCGTTCGACGATGTCGACGAAGCCGTCGCGCTGGCCAACGCCACCGAATATGGGCTTGCCGCCTATGTCTATTCGGGCGACCTGAAGAAGGCGCTCCAGCTTGCCGAGCGGATCGAATGCGGCATGGTCGCGGTCAATCGCGGGCTGGTGTCGGATGCCGCCGCGCCGTTCGGCGGCGTCAAGCAGAGCGGGCTGGGGCGCGAGGGATCGCACCATGGCCTGATCGAATATTGCGAGGCAAAGTACATCGCCGTCAGCTGGTAAAAACCAGCGACAGGATCCGCGCGCCACGACGCGCACCGGGAGAGGGAGCCAGAGAGCGCCATGTGGGAAGTTACGCGACGCAGACTCCTAGGCGGCACCGCCGCGACGATGACCGCGCTTGCGCTGGGGCCGAAATCGCGCGCGCTGGCCGCGCCGGTGGCGCCCGGCGGGCCGGACACCGAATGGCGCTATTATGCCGCCGATGCCGCGAACACGCGCTATTCGCCGCTCGACCAGATCACTGCCGAGAATTTCGGTGATCTGGAAGTCGCGTGGAGCTTCAAGACCGACGTGCTCGGCGCGCGCAAGGAATATCAGTTCGAGCCCACCCCGCTGCTGATCAAGGGCCGGCTGTTCCTGACGGCGGGCTCGCGCCGCGATTGCATCGCCGTGGATGCTGCGACCGGCGAATTGCTGTGGATGTACCGGCTCGACGAAGGCAAGCGCGCCGCCAATTCGCCCCGCCAGTTGTCGGGCCATGGCTGCTCCTATTGGACCGACGGGACGAAGGAGCGCATCCTGTTCGTCACCATCGGCTATCGGCTGGTGTCGCTCGATGCCGCCACGGGCATCCCCGATCCCGATTTCGGGACGGGCGGGATCGTCGATCTGAAGCTCGATTTCGACCAGGAACTGGACCCCGAGACCGCCGATGTCGGGCTCCACGCGACGCCGATGATCGCGCGCGACGTGGTGGTGGTGGGCGCCGCGCATACCGCCGGCGACCTTCCCTTGGTGCGCAAGAATGTGAAGGGCTATATCCGCGGCTTCGACGTGCGCACCGGCAAGCGCAAATGGATCTTCCACACCATCCCGCGCAAGGGTGAGTATGGCTACGACACCTGGCTCAACGGCGATGCAGACGAGGCGGGTAATGCCGGCGCCTGGGCGGAAATGTCCGCCGATGCGGAACTGGGGCTGGTCTATGTCCCCGTCGAGCTGCCGACCGGCGACGAGATGGGGATGTTCCGCCGCGGCAATGCGCTGTTCGGCGAATCGCTGGTCGCGCTCGATCTGGAGACCGGCGAGCGGCGCTGGCATTATCAGCTCGTCCATCACGGGCTATGGGATCGCGACATCCCGTGCGCGCCGATCCTGTGCGACATCCCGGTCAAGGGAAAGACCGTCAAGGCGCTGGCACAGCCGACCAAGCAGGCGTTTCTCTATGTGCTCGATCGCGAGACGGGCAAGCCGATCTGGCCGATCGTCGAGCGCAAGGTCGAGGCGGGCGACGTGCCCGGCGAATGGTACGCGCCGACCCAGCCTTTCCCGACCAAGCCGCCCGCCTATGACGTGCAGGGCGTGACGATCGACGATTTGATCGATTTCACGCCCGAACTGCGTGCGCAGGCGGTGGAGATGGTCAAGAGCTACAAGATCGGGCCGCTTTATACGCCGCCCGTGGTGAGCAAGCCGGGGCGGTGGGGCACGATCACCAACCCGGGCATCCAGGGCGGCACCAACTGGCCCGGCGGCTGCTACGATCCCGAAACGCATACGGTGTTCGTCTATTCGAAGAGCCAGCCTTCGGTCGTCGGCATCGTGCCGAACTCGGACCCCAAGGTATCCGAATTCCCCCAGGTCCATGCGATCGCCGGAACGACCCTTCGCCCGCAAGTGGCGATGGGGGCAGAGATGAGCGGGCGTCCGCCCGGGCCGCCCCCGGTCCCCCCGCAGCGGCAGGGGCGGGCGGTGCCTCCGGGCGTCCAGGTCCCGGCCCCGGTGGCCCCCCGCGTGGCACCACTCCGCCGGGCTTTCTGGCGGTGCAGGGGCTTCCGCTGCTCAAGCCGCCTTATGGCCGGATCACCGCGATCGACCTGTCGAAGGGCGACCTGAAATGGCAGATCGCGCATGGCGAGACCCCCGACAATGTCCGCAACCACCCCGCGCTGAAGGGACTGAAGATCCCGCGCACCGGGCGCGCGGGCAATCTCGGGCCGCTGGCGACCAAGACGCTGGTGATCTGCGGCGAGGCGGGCTTCTACACCAATGAATATGGCGTCCGCGGCGCGATGCTGCGCGCCTATGACAAGACGACCGGCGAAGAGAAGGGGGCGGTCTATATGCCCGCGCCGCAGAGTGGCTCGCCGATGACCTATATGTTAAAAGGGCGCCAATACATTGTCGTAGCGATCGGCGGCGGCAATTACAGTGCCGAGTTGGTGGCGTATCGACTACCGGGAGTTGCGTAGATGATGAACTCGCAGTCAGGCTTCGCATTGGCACTATTGGGAGCCGCTTCGGTGGCGCTGGGCGGCGCCATCACCGCGCGTGCGCAGGCGCCTGCGGGCAGCGTGTGGGCAGGCGTGTACACGGCGGAGCAGGCGGAGCGCGGCAAGGCCGCCTATGCCGGCGAATGCGCGTCGTGCCACGGCGCGACGCTGGCGGGGATCGACGTCGCCCCGGCGCTGGTCGGCGCCGGCTTCCTCAACAACTGGAACAATACGTCGGCGGGGGACCTGTTCACCCGGATCAAGGAGACGATGCCGCTGAGCGCGCCGGGCAGCCTGGGCGGGCGCACGGTATCCGATATCGAAGCCTATCTGTTCCAGGCCAACGGCTTCCCGACGGGCGAGATCGCGCTGCCGCCCAGCGCGCCGCTGATGGCCGGGGTCAAGATCGTCGCGCAGAAGCCCGCGCAATAGGCAGACCGATCATATAGAACGCGATATTCTCCCTTACTCGCCGTCATGCTTGTAACTTGCCAACTGCAGCATTGCATGAAGAATGCGGTGCGGCTTCGGCGGGAAGTTCGAATCATGCAAGGGTTGCAGAGCCCGTAGTTCAGCGTGAACAGCCCGCTGTAAGGTCATTGAACCCGAACAGTCGCTTGGGCCTCTGCAAGGCAAGCCCGATTGCGCAAGCCCGGGAGACGATGACCATGACGTATGTGGGTATCGATGTTTCGAAGGATCGCCTGGACGTCCATGTCTCGCCCGCGGGCGAGGCCTGGACGGTCGGGCGCGATGCCGAGGGTCTGGAGGCGCTGGTCGCGCGACTGGGCGTATCGGCCCCGTTGTGCATCGGGCTGGAGGCGACCGGGGGCTATGAGACGGTGGTGGCTGCCGCGCTGGGGGCAGCAGGCTTGCCGGTGGCGGTGATCAATCCCGCGCAGATCCGCCATTTTGCGCGCGCATTGGGCAAGCGCGCCAAGACCGACCCGATCGATGCCGCGGTGATTGCGCGCTTTGTCGAGGCAACGCGCCCGCCGCCGCGCGCACTGGCGGATACCGAGACGCGCGCGCTGGCCGACCTGGTGGCGCGGCGCCGGCAGATCATCGCGATGATGGTGAGCGAGCGCCAGCGGCTGCGGCGCGCAACGCTTCTGCCGCTGCGCAAAAGCATCGAGCGCCTGCTGGCTGCGCTGCAAAAGGAACTGTCCGACCTTGAACGGACGATCGACGAGGCCGTGCGGGGCTCGCCCTTGTGGCGCGATCAGGAGGCGCTGCTGACCTCGATCCCAGGCGTCGGCCCGACCACCGCCCGCACGCTGCTTGCCGAACTGCCCGAACTCGGCCAGCTCGGACGCCGCCAGATCAGCGCGCTCGCCGGCGTCGCGCCCTGGACCCGCCAGTCCGGCCAATGGCGCGGAAAGGCCATGATCGGCGGAGGACGCCCCACCGTCCGCTCGGCCCTCTTCATGGCCGCACTCGTCGCCAGTCGCTACAATCCCGTGCTCCAGGCGCTCTATCAGCGCCTCATCGCCAGCGGAAAACCCAAAAAGGTCGCCCTGATCGCCCTCGCCCGCCGCCTGCTCACCTTCGCAAACGCCATCCTGAGGAGCAAATCCCCATGGCTCGCCGCTTGACGCCAAAGACAGTCGCTGAACTTGTTTCAGCATCCAACCCCCAGCCCGCATTTCCGTCGCTTGTTGCGCCTTGGATGCTGAAACAATTTCAGCATGACGGCGTGAGAAGAAGGCCCGCGCGATAGCCCTGGCCCCAATAGGGCCCCGCGGCCCGGCGATTACTCGCCGGTCCAGTCGGGAACGCGCTTGGTCCGCGCCAGGAAATCGGCGACGCCGCGGCGGAAATCGGCGCTGCCATAGACCTGCGCGATCAGGTCCTCGACCTCGGGCAGGCTGTCCATCGTCATCCGCCGGACCATCTCCTTGGTCGCCCGCGTGGTGCGCGGGGCGTTCTCAGCGGCGCGGAGGCACAGCGCGGCGACCTCTTCGTCGATCACCTCGGGCGCCGCGACCTTGAGCAGATAGCCGGTTGCGAACAACTGGTCGGCGGTGAGGAACTCGCCGAGCAGCACCATCCGCTTGGCCATCTGGACCCCCACCGCGCCTGCGATCCGCGCCAGGCTGGCGCCGGACAGACAGTTGCCGAGCGTGCGCCCGATCGGCGAGCCGAACCGCGCGTCGGGCGTGGCGATGCGGAAGTCGCAGGCGGAGGCGATATTGAGTCCCCCGCCCACAGCCCAGCCCTCTACGATCGCGATCGTCGTGCAGGGGATGGCATCGACTGCGCGCATGCAGTCGTCGATGCCGCGCTCATAGTCCACGCCCTGCTCGCCGGTCGTATAGTCGGCGAACTTGCTGATATCGGTGCCGGAGATGAATGCCTTGCCCCCCGTGCCGCGAAAGGTGGCGACCCGGATCGCGGGGTCGGCGGCGATCGCGCGCGCGGCGTCGCGCAGGTCGAGCCACATCTGGCTGGTCAGCGCGTTGTGCGCGGCGGGATTGTCGAAGCGGATATGCGCCTGCGCGCCGGCCGTCTCGAAGACGATGCGCCCCTCGCTCACTTCACCGCCTCCGCACGCGGGGCGAGCATGCCCAGTTCGACCAATTCTGCACGGATCGCGTCGCCATGTTCGTCGAGCAGCGGCGGGGGCAGGCGTACTTCCTGCGGGGTGCCGCGCATCTTTACGGGGAAGCCGAGCGCCTTGAACTCGCCTTCGACCGGGTGCGGGATCATCTGCACCATGTCGCGCGCGACGGCCTGTTCGCTCGTGACCGCCTCGCCATAGTCGAGGATCGGCGCGGCGGGGACGCCGGCGGCGAGCAGCGCGTCGATCCATTCGTCCTTGGTGCGGGTGAGGAAGGTGGGGGCAAGCAGGTCGATCAGTTGCTGGCGATTCTGCACGCGCGCGGCGTTGGTGGAATAGAGCGGGTCCTGCTGCAGTTCCGGGCGCCCGATCACATCGATAAAGGTCAGCCACAACCCCTGATTGGCGGCGCCGATCACGAACCAGCCATCGCTGGCGCGCACCGCCTGATAGGGCGCCGACATGCGGTTGGCCGATCCGATCGGCGTCGGCGCCTTGCCCGTGCCCCACAGCTCGGTGGTTTCCCAGATCGACAGCCCCATCGCCGCCTCCAGCAGCGAGGCGTCGATATACTGGCCCTTGCCCGAAGTCTGGCGCCCGATGATCGCACTGAGGATCGCATAGGCCGAGAACAGCCCGGCGCCGAGATCGGCGACTGCGATCGAATTCTTGGCGGGCTCCATGTCGGGGAAGCCGTTCGAGCTGAGGATGCCCGACATGGCCTGTGCGATCAGGTCGAATCCGGGCCGCTGCGCCCAGGGGCCGGTCTGGCCGAAACCCGAGATGCTGGCATAGACCAGCCGCGGGTTGATCGCGGCCAGCGTATCATAATCGATCCCCAGCCGCGCGGACACGCCGGGGCGGGCATTCTCGACGAGAATGTCGGCGGTCTTGACCAGCGCGTAAAAGACCGCGCGATCCTCCTCGTCCTTCAGGTTCAGCGTGATGCTGCGTTTGTTGCGGTTGAGCGCGAGGAAGCCGGGGCTGTCCTCGCCCTTCAGCCGGAAGCCCATCGAATGCCGCGTCGAATCGCCGGTGCGCGGCGGCTCGACCTTGACGACATCGGCGCCCATGTCGCCCAGCAACATGCAGCAGAACGGCCCCGCCATCACCTGCGACACATCCAGCACGCGGAGCCCGCCCAGCGGCAAATTCGACATCGTCATCCTCTCTTCAAACGCTGCGACAAAGCGCACGGGATCATATTGTATATGATTTGAGGTAGCGCTATCACCGTTGATGCACCGAGACAATGTGAAGCAGCCAATAATGGGCGCTGTCTCAAGATTACGCACAGGAGAGGCGGCTTGAACATGGGAAATATCCAGCGAATCCGGTCGGCAACGGCATTGGGGGCGGTGACGGCGGCGCTCCTTTGGGCGGTGCCGGGGCACGCGCAGGCCAAGGGCGACTGGGTCAGCTATGGCCGCGACGAGAGCCATGCGCGGCATTCTCCATTGGCCGAGATCACCCCGGCGAATGTCGGAAAGCTCCGCCAGGTCTGGTCCTATCATATGCGCCCGTCGGGTACGGTCGGCGAGAATATCCCGATTCCCGACGGCGTCCCCGCTCGGTTCCGGACGGGGTTCTCGGCGTCCGAAGCGACGCCGCTGGTGGTGGGCGGGGTGATGTATCTCTCGACGCCCTATCGTCGCGTCGTCGCGCTGGATGCGACGACCGGGAAAGAGAAGTGGGTGTTCCCGCTGCCGGGCAACGACCAGGCATCGACGCGCGGCGTCGCTTATTGGCCGGGCAGCGGCAAGACGGGCGCGCGGATCGTGTTCGGCACGCGCACCGGCAAGCTCTTCGCGCTCGACGCCGCGACCGGCAAGCCCTCGCTGGGCTTCGGCACCGATGGCGCGATCGACATGAAGACCCCCGAAGTCATGAACGGGACGAGGGCGCCGCTGGGGATGAGCAGCCCGCCCGCCATTTATCGCAACCTGATCATCACCGGATCGCGCGTGCAGGAAATGCCGGTCAAGGGCGCAGCGGGCGATGTCCGCGCGTGGGACGCGGTTACGGGCAAGCTGGTGTGGACCTTCCACACGATCCCGCAGCCGGGCGAGGCCAATTTCGGGACCTGGGAAGGCGAGAGCTGGAAGGGACGGTCGGGCGTCAACGTCTGGACCTTCGTCGTCGTCGATGAAAAGCGCGGTATTGCCTATCTCCCCGTGGGCGCGCCGACCTTCGATCGCTGGGGCGGGGATCGCAAGGGGCAGAATCTGTACGGCAATTCGATCGTCGCGGTCGATGCGAAGACCGGCAAGTACAAGTGGCATTTCCAGACCGTGCATCACGACATCTGGGACGTCGACTTGCCGGTCGCGACGCTGGTCGATGTGCGTCGCGGCAGCCGGACGATCCCGGCGATCGCGATCATGAACAAGACCTCGATATTGTTCATCCTCGACCGTGTGAGCGGCAAGCCGATCTACGACGTCAAGGAAGTCCCCGTCCCGACGGACACGGACATCCCCGGCGAGCAGCCATGGCCGACCCAGCCAATGCCGGCCAAGCCCGCGCCGCTGACTCGGCTCAGCTACAAGATGACCGATATGGTCGAAGGCCCGCCGGCGTTGCGCGCGGCGTGCGAGAAGATCGCGGCGCGGCTCAACCTGACGCCGAGCGTGATGTTCCAGCCGCTCCGCGCCGATTCGTCGGTGGCCTCGTTCCCCGGCAGCCTGGGCGGTGCCGATTGGGGTGGGGGCGCGTTCGATCCGCTGAGCCGGCTGTACGTCATCAACCTGAACAGTCTCGCCAGTCCGCAGCAGATGGAGAAGCAGCCCGATGGCAGCTGGGGGATGAAGGGCGGATACGCTTATTATCTCGATCCCGAATCAGGGAAGCCTTGCCATCGCCCGCCCTGGGGCGAACTGGTCGCGGTGAATGTCGATACCGGCGACGTGGCGTGGCGACAGGTGCTGGGCAATAACGAGGACCCGATGTTGAAGGATGCGGGCGAACTGAGCGCCGGCGGCCCGATCACCACCGCGAGCGGCCTGACCTTTATCGGCGCGACGCGCGACTCGATGATCCGCGCATTCGAGACGAAGACCGGCAAGCTGTTGTGGAGCGCGAAGCTGCCCGCCTCCAACTATGGCACGCCGATCACCTACCAGGTGCAAGGCGGGCCGCAGATGGTGGCGACGGTCGCGACCGGCGGGTTTGCGTTTCAGCCCGCGACGAGCGACGAAGTGGTGGCATATGCGCTTTCCGGAGGGCCAGAATGAAGCTGAGACAACTGGCTATAGCGTTCGGTGTGCTTGCGTCCGGCGGCATGGGGGCAACGATGCTCGCCGCCGCCGCGGTCTCCACGCAGGCGGCACCGCCGCCCGCGGGGCCGGGACTGGACCTGATTAACGAGCGTTGCGGCTTCTGCCATACCACGGCACAGGTGCTCACCGTTCGCAAGACGCCGCAGGATTGGGCGATCGTGGTCCAATCGATGATCGATCGCGGCGCCGAGCTTTCGCCCGAGGAGCAGAAGACCGTGGATGCCTATCTCGCCGCTAATTACGCGCTCCCCGCCCCAGGGGCGACGGCGCCCGCCGCGGCACCGACGGGGGCGCGCTGATGCCGCTATACGCAATCGACGGCGCCGCGCCGAGCGTCCCCGCCTCCAGCTGGGTGGCCCCCTCGGCCGATCTGATCGGCGACGTTCGGCTCGGCGAGCAGGTCGGTATCTGGTTCGGCGCGGTGATCCGCGCCGACAACACCCCGATCCAGTTGGGCGACCGCACCAATATCCAGGAGGGGGCGATGCTCCACTCCGACCCCGGCGTGCCGCTCACGATCGGCGAGGATTGCACGGTCGGGCATCACGCCATCCTGCACGGCTGCACGATCGGCAATCGCGTGCTGGTGGGGATGGGCGCGACGGTGCTCAATAACGCCGTGATCGCGGACGATTGCCTGATCGGCGCGGGCGCGCTGGTGACCGAGGGCAAGAGCTTTCCGCCCGGCAGCCTGATCGTCGGCGCACCGGCAAAGGCTGTGCGCGAACTCTCTGAAGAGGCGATCGCGGCGCTACGGGCGTCGGCGGCGGGCTATGCCGCGCGCCAGGCCCATTTCGCCGCGAACCTCCGCCGCGTCGAGGAATAACCGCTACCGGGTGTAGCGCGGCAGCACTCCCGCAACCTTGATCTTCAGCCGGTAGATGCTCGTCGATCCGGTGATGTAGAGCGTGTGCCCATCGCCGGCAAAGGCGAGGTTTGCGGCGACTTCGGGAAGCTTGATCTGGCCCAGCACCTTGCCGGCGGGGGTGATGATGCGGATCCCGCCGGGGCCGGTCGCCCAGATATTGCCGCGCTGGTCGACCTTGAGCCCGTCTGCGCCACCGGGGCCGCCGCGCGGAAAGGCGATTAGCGTGCGCGCGTTGGACAATGCCCCGCCAGCGCCGACATCATAGGCGCGGATGACACCCGGCGGGCCATAGTCGGTAACGTAGAGAATCTTGCCGTCGGGCGAGAAGCCGATGCCGTTCGGAAGCGCGAGATCGGTGATCGCCGGCGCAAGCTTGCCGTTCGTATAGCGCCAGACGGCGTTGTACGGCAGTTGCTTGGCCGGATCGCGGTTCATCCCGTTATACAAGCCAAAAGGCGGATCGGTGAACCACAGCGCTCCGTCGCGGGCGAACACCAGATCGTTCGGGCTGTTGAGCCGCTTGCCCTCATAGCTGTCGACGAACGGCGTGATGCCCAGCTTCGCATCGACGCGGACGATGCGCCGCGCCCCCATCTGCGCCATCAGCACGCTGCCGTCCTTGTCCGGCGCCAGACCGTTCGAGCCGATATTGGCGCCGGGCGGCGGATTAGGCAGCCCGCCCGAATTGGGGATCAGCTCCTCGACCGTCCCGCTGGGCGAGACAGCGCGCAGCTTGTCGCCGGTCACGTCCGAAAACCACAGCCGCCCCTGGTGCCACATCGGTCCTTCGGTGAAGCCGAACCCGGTCGCGACGCGCTCGACCTGCGCATCGGGCGCGATGAGGGCGTCGAGTGCGGGGTCGAGGCGCTCGATCCCGGTTTGGATGGGCTGTGCGGGTTGCGCCCAGGCGGCGGGCGCAACCATGGTCGCGGCAAGAGCCGCCGCAAGGCCAATGCGTCGCATGCTCGTTTCCTTTCTGTGGAGGTCAGACGCTCTGGGTGAGCAGGACGAGATAGTCCTTGTTGAGCACCGTCGCCTCGATCAGCGGCCAGTTCTTCTCGTGGACGTCGGACTTGATCCACACCTGCCGCTGCGCCTCGCTCTCATAGGTGAGCTGGAAGCGATAGTTGATGCCCGGGGCCGGGGCGGGGCCGCCCTGAATGATCCTGGTCAGCTTGACCATCTTGAGGTCGATGAAACCGCGACCGCGGAAGCTTTCGGCCACCGGCTTGAAGTGGTTGTGGAACGCGTCGAGCATCTCCTGCTCGCGCGCAGGATCGATCGCCAGGTCGCAGTACAGCACGATCGGCTTGGCGGCGGGCGCGGTGCCGGCCTGGCGCGCGGCGGCCAGCGCCGAACCCCCGCCGGTGGCGCCGGCGCCCAGCGCGGCGATCAGCTTGAGCAGATTGCGTCGTTGCATCAGGTCTCTCCTTTTCGAATGGGGTCAGCGCGGGCGGCGCATCAGCGACGCGGCATAGGCGGCCTTGGCAGCCGGATCCTTCGCGACGCCAATCACCATCAGTTCCAGCGGCGCTGCGCCGGTGGCGCGCAGCGCGCGCGCCTGGTCGACATCGACCGGCACTGCATCGCCTGCCTTGATCGTCGCGGTCTCGCCCGCCACGGTCACTTCGCCTTCGCCGGCGACCACGTAATAGACTTCGCTCATGCCGGGTTTGCTGGCACTGCCGACCGACGTGCCCGGCGGCAGGAGCAGATGGTCGACGAAGCTCCACGGCGTCGAGAAGACCGAGGGTTCGAGCGCGCGGCGATACTGGGCGGTGCCCTCGCCACCGTCCATCGCTACCACCGGCTTCAGCAGCGCGCGGTCGAGCCGCATGCTGATGAACTGCGGGATCGGGTCCAGCGCCGCGCCCTCGCGCGTGTCGCCCAGGTCGAAATTGTCATAGGCCTTGGTCAGGCCGACGCTGATGTTCAGCCATTGCAGCGGCGTGCTGCCCGGATTGTAGACGGCATGGGCGTGCCCCATCCGATCGGGCACCGCCGCTGGACCGGGGATCGCGGAGGTCCGCCCGTCGATCGTGAACTGGGCGTCGCCTTCGAGGATGACGAACATCTCCTCGGACTGGTTGTGGAAATGCTGCCCGATGCCGCTTTTCGGCGCGATCACGCCGCGGTGGACGAAGATGAGCGTGGTGCTGAGTGCGTCTGCTCCGAGCAATTGCTGGAACTTCATCGTGCCGGCACCGGCATGGACCGCCGTCAGCGCGCGCATCCTGGCTTCGTCGGTATGCCCGATTCGCTGTGCCAGCGGCTTTGGCTGCGGCGGCTGGCTCGGTTGTGTCTGGGCCTGCGCGGAAAAGCCGGCGCAGGCGCAGGCGCCCCCCAGCAGCAACCCCAGGATGCGCATCGTTCCGCCCACGGCCTTTCCCCTCCTCAAAAAGCCGGCTCGTGCCGGTCTTTACGCAGCGTTATAACGCGACTAGGATCAAATCCTATATGATTCTGCGGACCAACCGCAAATAGATTTAGGGGAGGGCGCTATGGCCGCTATCGGACGCTCACGGGTGCGCGTGCAGCTGGTTTTCATGCTGTTCGTGATCAGCGCGATCGCGTTTCTGGATCGCACCAACATTTCGGTCGCGGGCGTCCAGATGCGCCAGGACTATGGCATCGACCAGATTACGCTGGGCTGGGTCTTCAGCGCGTTCCTGCTCGGCTATGCCGCGTTCCAGGTGCCCGCCGGATGGCTCGCGGCGCGGATCGGGCCGCGCAAGCTGTTGACCGCGGCGCTGGTCTGGTGGGGCATCTTCAGCATCGCCACGGCGCTGGTGCCGCCCCAGGCGCAGCATGCGGTGCTGATGCTGGTCATCGTCCGCTTCGCGCTCGGCATCGGCGAGGCGGCGGTGTATCCGTCGAGCAACCAGTTCGTGTCGCGCTGGGTGCCGGTGCAGGAGCGGGGGCGCGCCAATGGCCTGATCTTTGCCGGCGTCGGCGCCGGATCGGGGCTCACCCCGCCGCTCATTACGGCTGTGATCGTGTTCGGTGGGTGGCATGCGGCATTCTATGCCTGTGCCGCGATCGGGATCGTTGCGGCGGTGGTGTGGTATGCGATCGCGCGCGATCGGCCGCAGGAGCATTCGCGGGTCAACGCCGCCGAGCTGGCGCATATCGAAGCGGGGCTGCCGCCCGAGCCTTCGCACGAGAAGGTCGCGGTGCCCTGGGGCGCGATCCTGTCCAGCCGCAATGTCTGGGGGCTGTTCCTCAGCTATTTCGCGTTCGGCTATGTGATCTGGATCTTTTTCAGCTGGTTCTTCATCTACCTGGCGGAGGCGCGCGGGCTCGACCTTAAATCGAGCGCGTTGTTCGGGATGGCGCCGTTCCTGGCGATGACGATCGGGTGCCTTTCGGGCGGGGTGCTCAACGATGCGATCTCGCGCCGCCTCGGGCTGTATTGGGGGCGGTCGGGGCTGGCGATGGTGTCGTTCGTGCTCACCGGCATCTTCCTGCTGATCGGGTCGCAGGTCTCCAACGCGCCGCTGGCAGTGCTGACGCTCGCGCTGGGCGGGGGCGCGATGTACCTCTCGCAAAGCTCGTTCTGGTCAGTCACCGCCGATATTTCGGGGCGGCACACCGGAGTAGTATCGGGGCTGATGAATGTGGGGTGCCAGATCGGGGGCGCGCTCACTGCGTCGCTGACGCCGTGGATCGCCGCCAACTATGGCTGGGCGGCGGCGTTCGGGACCGGGGCGGCGCTGGTCATCATCGCGACGATCGCATGGGCGCTGGTCGATCCGACGAAGTTGATCGAGCCGGTGGACACCCCGGCGCCGGGGATCAGTTCCGAACCCGTACCAGTCGCACTGTGAGCGGGCCGCGACCCTCGACATCGAGGAACGTCGTCCCCAGCGCCGTCCGTCGCAGCCGCACGGACGCGCCCACCGGGGGCGGCGCTGCAGTGTCGCTGGTGGTGGTGAAGGCGCGGCCATCGTCGAGCGTCAGCCGGTGAAGCCCGTGGCGCATCCTTGTCACCGCCACGAGCTTGCCGGTGCGATCGGCGCGCACGATTTCCGCACTGGACAGTGCGCGTGCCGGGGCGGCTGGGGCTGGCGCCTCGACCACCGCGCGCGGGCGGGGCGCCGTTGGCGCGACGGGCGCAGGCGCGGCGGCGCGAGCGGGGGCGGCGGGGGTGGCGGCAGCGCGGTCGCGCGCGTCGTAGCAGGCCAGCCGCAGCGTCGCGTCAGCAATCGCGCGGCAATCCTGCCCCTGTGGCGCAGCGATGCTGGCGGCAGCCGCCAGAGCGATCAGGTCAAGCATTCCAACTCCTCACGATTATTCCGAACGTGGCGATCGTTGCCCACATTCATGTTGCATAACGGTTTGACGAGCAAGCACAGATCATATCATATCTGAAATCGAACGGGATCTACACCGTGTCTAGGAGAGGGATTATGGGCAAAGCAAAATGGGGCGTCCTTGCGTGCGCCGCGACGCTGGCGGGGATGGGGATGGCGCTGTCGGCAAGCGCGCAGACGGCGCCGCCGGGACCTCCGCCGGGCGGCCCGCCCGAGGGCCCGCGCCGCTTCGCGCCGCCGCCGCCGGCGCTGATGTGGGCACCCAAGAAGACGCCGCTCACGCCCTATCGCGCGCCGAACCGGCCCTGGTGGAAGCTCGCCGACGTCCGTGCGCTCCACAAGGGGCAGGCGAACTGGACCCAGCCGGTCATCCGTGGCGCCGACATCATCGCCGACTGGCACCAACTCGCGCCCGGCCGGACGACGCAGGAGCTTGCCTATTCGGACAACCGCACCGGGATCATCGTCTGGGAAGGCGAAGTGCGGGTTCGCATGGCCGGGCAGGAGCCGTTCGTCGCGCGCAAGGGATTTGAGATCAACGTGCCGCACCGCGTGCCCTTCACGCTGGAGGCGTTGCCCGGCGCACCGGCGCTGTATCTGGAGATCCACGCGACCAGCGACATGCCGCTCTATCCGGTCGCCACGAACCCCACCGCGCCCAAGCCCGTCCAGGGCTATGCCTATGCCCAGCGCCTGCTGACCGGCGGTCCGGGCGGGTTCGATGCCATGAACAAGCCCTATCTCGATTACTATAAGGACGTCGTCGAGGGCGGCGCGCGCGCGGGGCCGTTCATCTCGGCGCAGCACATGTTCGTGAACAACATCCGCGGCCGCGGGGTGGCGACCCCGCCCGCCTCCAACCTTGGCCATTTCCATGTCGGCTATGACGAGTTCTGGTTCGTGATGGAGGGCAATGTGACGCTCCAGGTCGAAGGCGTGCCGGTGTTCACGGCATCGGCAGGCGATGTGATCATGGCCGCGCAGGGCCGCTGGCACCGGGCGAGCTTCGGCGGGCCGGAGGGGCAGATGGGGACGCGCGTCGCGGTCAATCCCTATCCGGCGGGGCTGCATGGGTTCACGGTGGAGTCTGGCGGGCGGCAATAAGGCTGCTGGTAGTGAGGTGAGGGGCGGGGGCCGTGGGGTCTCCGCCCCTTTTCGCGGGTGCGAAGCTATATGGAATCTGCCCGTCGGCTGACGACGCAATCTCGGTCGATCGGCGCAGATTTTGGCTTCTTGAAAGCTGTCGTTCGTTGGGCACTCGCTTTTCGACCGGAATTGGGCCGCTTGCAGAGGGGCACCTCCATTTACCTCTCGCCAAATTGGCGCAGTGATGATTCACTGTCGGCGGTCAGCGGGAGCGGACGATGCGGCAGGCTGGGCTTTTCGGATTATCGGACCACATGAAGCGCCTTTCAGCGGACGGCGATCCGCTGGAGGTGCTGGCGCGGATCGTGGACTTTGAAGCGTTTCGGCCGACGCTGGTAGCTGCACTGGGCTATTCCGACGGTACCAAGGGTGGTCGTCCGCCCTACGATCCGGTGGTGATGCTGAAGGTGCTGGTGCTGGCGGCGCAGAACAACGTGGCCGACGGGCGAATGGAATGGCTGATCCGGGATCGGCTGAGCTGGCTGCGCTTCCTGGGCTTCGATCTTGGCGCAGCGACGCCGGATGCGAACACGATCCGCATGTTCCGCGAGCGGCTGACTGCGGTCGGCGCGCTCGATACGCTGTTTGCCGATTTCGACCGCCAGTTGAAGGCGCGGGGCTATCTGCCGATGGGGGGTCAGATTGTCGATGCAACGCTGGTCGCCGCGCCCAAACAACGCAACACCGAGGCCGAGAAGGCCGCGGTGAAGGCGGGCCGGAGCGCTGCCGAGATCTGGCCGGACGAACCCGCCAGGGCGCGCCAGAAGGATGTCGATGCCCGCTGGACGCTTAAATTCGCCAAGGCGCGACCGACCGCCGATGGCAAGCCGCAGCCGGATATCGCAATCCCAAGCTTCGGGTATAAAAGCAGCATCTCGATATGCCGGACCTTCGGCTTCATTCGTAAGGGCCAGGTCACCGATGGCGCGCGCTACGACGGGCGCATGCTGCGCGACGTGGTGACCAGCGACAACACCGCATCGGATGTCTGGGCCGATACCGCCTATCGCAGCCAGAGCAATGAGCGTTGGCTGAAGGCCCAGGGCCGCGTCAGCCGCATCCACCGCAGAAAGCCCAAGGGCAGGCCGATGCCCGCCCATGTCCGCCGCGGCAACGCCACCAAGTCGAAGATCCGGGCCCGCGTCGAGCATGTGTTCGCGCATCAGAAGGCCGTCATGGGCCTGTTCATCCGCACCATCGGCATCGAACGGGCCAAGGCCAAGATCACGCTCGCCAACCTGGCCTTCAACATCCACCGCCTGATCTTCCACGAGCGACGCGCCGCCATGGGATAATTGCGTCCGCGCTCTACGGAAGCCGCTGAAAATCCCGGCAAACCCAGCGCCAAACCCCAGGGCTACCCAAAGCGCCACCTCGAATCCTCAATACGATCGCATCAACGGGTAAATGGAGGCGCCCAGAGTAGCGGCGTCCAGTTGCTGGCCATGTCGAAGCAAACGTGTTCCGCCCGACGATCTAATCGGTCGGTGATAATTGTGTTCAGTCTAACTAAAGGTCTCGGGGTTCGGCTTTATCAAACTGCATTGAGGCGCTCTATGGTCGGTTTCTCGGTTACAACCTTCGTCTGGTCGCGCTCATTGTAAGCGACCGCAAATTCCTCGTCCGTCCAATCGCCGTCGCCGTAATCTGGCTGATCGTAAAACTCCCAGCCCTCCTCCGTGAGGCCCATGCCGAATAGCGGCCCGACGAACGGACAGCGCGGGATGAAATAGGTCGCGACGAAGGGGTGATCCTCGTACGCCTTTCGGATGAAGCAATGTCCCAGCGTGCCGGAAATAAACCATGGCCGCTGGGCGAAACTGCCGAATTGCTGCTCAATGATGGTGCGTAGATGCTGGATCGCCGCCAGCGCGTCGTCCCGGAGCGTGCTGTAGGTGCTCACGTTGAAGTGAATGGAGCGATGACGTAGCGCTTTCAGCGCGCGAAATTCCTTGACCGCCTCGGGCAAGAGAATGCTCCATGCCTCCAACGCATCGATTGGCATATCCCAGTTGTCGAAGGAGTTTTTACGATACACGTGCCGATATTGGGGTGTGCTTTTAAAATAATCCCGCATGTCTAATATAAGGTGGTTTAGGATTCGCTCCCCCAGCGCGCAAGCACCTACTAGCGCTGGGTAATAGTAGCCCATCACGAATGCGCTGCGTACCTGCTGATTGAAGGCGTTGTGGTATGACAGGACCGAAAATGGCTTGGTACCGATCGCGATGAAGTTTTCGATTTTGGCGTCGATTGAGTGCTCGCCGAACTCATGAATCATGCTTTCGCGGTGACTCGCCTGGTTTAGGCGGTGCATTTCAAGGCGCTCGGGCTCCCAATCGTCAAGAGCGACCTCGCCCATAGTTAGCGCGCGCGAGTCGAAATCGAAACTCCAGCTCAAGTGCCGCCGGCGACCAGCATCGGGTATGCGCGACTTGCCTTCGCTAATCGGCATCTGGGACTGGATATCGACTATCGTGGGTCGTGTGGTCCGGAAGACAGCCATTATGCAGTCATACTCTACTGAACGACGTACGCTAGCCAGGGCCGTCCCCAATTCTAGTTGTTCGCGACAGCCCGTTTTCGCAGGTGTTAAACGATCGGGACTGCCTCTCGCCGGAGCCCGTCACCCTCACCCTTCCGCGGCTTTGCCGCTCCCTCCCTCTCCCGCCGGGAGAGGGAGGGTGGGTCGACCTTCGCCTATTCCGGCAGCGCCTGGCTGCCCTTCACCGTGAAGCTGGCGCGGGTCACGGGGGCGCCGGTGTCGGGTTGGCCGCCGCCGATCGTTAGCGTGTATTTGCCCGGTGCGACGATGCGCTTGCCCTCTGCGGTCACGCTGGAGAGGTCGCGGGGGTCCAGGTCGAAATGGACTGCCTTGCTTTCGCCGGGCGCGAGGGTGATCCGGCGGAAGCCGCGCAGGGCGCGGACCGGCATTGCGGGGGCGTCGGGGAAGTGCAGGTAGAGCTGGGCCACTTCGTCGCCCGCGACTGCGCCTTCGTTGCGCACCGTTACGTCGACGCCCAGCGTCGCCCCTGCGGCGATCGTCGCCCCTGTCAGCTTGACCGGCGAATAGCCGAACCTGGCGTAGCTGAGCCCATGGCCGAACGGGTAGAGCGGCTTGCCGGTGAAGTAGCGATAGGTGCGGCCCGCCATGCCATATTCGCGGAAGGGCGGAAGCTGGTCGGCGCTCTTGTAGAAGGTCACCGGCAGGCGGCCCGAGGGGTTGTTGGCGCCGGATAGCGTCTGCGCGATCGCGGTGCCGCCTTCCTGCCCCGGATACCAGGCATCGACGATCGCATCGGCATTCTCCGCCGCCCAGTTCACCGCCAGCGCCGAACCGTTGAGCAGCACCACCACCAGCGGCTTGCCGGTCGCCTTCACGGCCTTGAGCACGTCTTCCTCGGGCGCGGGCAGATCGATGCTCGACCGGTCGCCGCCGATGAAGCCGGGGATGTTGACGGTCATCTCCTCGCCTTCGAGCGCGGAGGTGATGCCGACCACGGCGACGACGAGATCGGCGTCCTTCGCGGCGGAGACCGCCTTGCCCAGCGCGTCGGCGCGGATCTCGTTCCACAGGAAGCGCGGGGGGAAGCGTCCGGCGGCCTGTTCGATCCGCACGGCGTGGCGTTCGCCTTTTCGGAAGGTCATTTCGGTGAGGTTGGGGCCGCGCTGCTGCTGGTCCGTGTTGTCGGCGACGAGCTTGTCGTCGATCCACAGCTTGGCGTTGCGGCCCTCGATCCCGATCCGGTATTTGCCGTCGGCCGGGGCGGCGACCGAGCCGGTCCAGCGCGTCGAGACGGTCGCCACGCCGGGCAGCGCGGCGGGGGCGTTGCGATCGAACATCACGCGCGCATCGATGCGGGTGAGCGCCGGATCGCCGCTGAAATCGGCATTCGCCCAATATTGGCCGCGCAGCCCCGGCTGGCCATCGGGGGTGGTCAGCGCGCTGGTGGGCACGGGTTCGGCGAGGCGCAGGAAATCGGTGCCGGGCTCGAACACGATCTCCGCCCCCGGATATTCGGCGCGCAGCCCCTCCAGCGCGGTCACCGGCTTGAGCGGGGTGCCGCGATAATTGCCGAGCAGCACGTCGACCTGATCGGCGAGCGGGCCGACCACGGCGATCTTCTTTACCTTGGACGGCGCCACCGGCAGCACGCCGTTATTCTTGAGCAGCACCATCGAATTGCGCGCGAGCTTGAGCGCCAATGCCTTGTGCGGCGCCGAATTGAGCGCGGAATCGGGGATGGCGGCGTAGGGGCCGGTGCCGGCGGGATCGAACATCCCCAGCCGGATGCGCGCGCGGAACAGGCGGCGGAGCGAGGTGTCGACGACGCCCTCGGGCAACAGGCCGCTGCGCATCGCCTCCAGATAGCGATCATAGTCCGACGTCGCACCGGCGGTGCGGCCATATTCGGCGCAGTCATTATCGACGCCGAGCTTCATCGAGAGCGCGGCCGCCTCGGCATAGCTCGCGACATAGTGATGGCCGCGCTGGATGTCGGCGATCGAGTCGCAATCCGACACGACATGCCCCTTGAACCCCCAGGCATTGCGCAGCCGCTGGGTCAGCAGGAAGTCGCTGGCGCAGGCGGGCTGGCCGTTGACCGAGTTGTAGGCGCACATGATCGACTCGACCTTGCCTTCGACCACCAGCGCGCGGAAGGCGGGGAGGTAGGTGTCCTCCATGTCGTGGAGGCTTACGGTGATGTTGTCGCTGTGCCGCGTGGGTTCGGGGCCACTGTGCACCGCATAATGTTTGGCGGTGGCGGAGACGCGGTAATGCAGCGGGTCGTCGCCCTGCATGCCCTGCACGAACGCGATGCCCAGCTTTGCGGTGAGGAACGGGTCCTCGCCATAGGTTTCCTGGCCACGGCCCCAGCGCGGATCGCGGAAGATGTTGATATTGGGGGACCAGTAAGTGAGCCCCTGCATGATCCGGTGCGGCTGGCCCGATCGTTCGACCTGGTTCCAGCGGACGCGGCCCTCGGTGCCGATCGCTTCGCCCATCGCCTTGATCGCATCGGGATCGAAGGTCGCGGCGAGGCCGACCGGCTCGGGGAAGACGGTGACGAAGCCGTTATTGGCGACGCCGTGGAGCGCTTCGCTCCACCAATTATATTCGGGGATGCCGAGGCGCGGCACGGCCCGCGCCTGGTTGACGAGCTGCGACGCCTTTTCCTCCTGCGTCAGCCGCCCGACGATGTCGTCGACGCGCTGGTCGATCGGCAGCGTGGGGTCGCGAAAGGGAAGGGTCGGGGGCGCGGTCTGCGCGAGGGCGGTCGAACTTGCGAGCATTGCGATCGCCAGGCTGAGGGAATTGCGCATGATGCTCTCCGGGGGGGAAGGGGGTCGCGTCGGGGTTCGCCGCAAACAAAAAGCCGCTCCCCGGCGGGATGCCGGGGGGCGGCCATTAGTTGGGGTGACTTAGAACTTCACGCGGAGACCGACCGAAGTGAGCCGGCCCAGCGGGTTGGAGACGAAGGCGTTATAGCCAAAGCCCGCGCCGGTGATCCCGCCGACATTGCCGTTGTAGAAGGGCGGGTCCTTGTCGAACACGTTCTGGACATCGGCATAGATCTGCCAGCCGCGCATCAGGCTCTCGCCGCCGATCGTATATTGAAGGTGGAGATCGAAGATGTTGTTCGGGCGGACGCGGTCGCCGCCGCCGCTGGGATTGCCGTTCGCGTCACGGGTGATCGCCGCGATCGACTGGCCCCAGTTGCGATAGGCGCCGGTGTAGTTCCAGAATATATCGGCTGCGAAGCCGGAATATTCCCACCCGAATTGCGCGCGGTTCTTGAACGCCACCGACGGGAAGGTCGTGTTGAACCCCGAGGTATTCAGGATCGAGAAGTCGGGGCTGCCGGTGAAGCTCTGACGGAACTTGGTGAACCAGGTAAACGCAGTGCCCAGCGAGAAGCGGCCGACGCCGGTTTCGGGGGTACGGTAGCTGAACGACCCGTCGATGCCGTCGAGGTTGAGATCGAGTGCGTTCCGCGACGACTGGTCGATCATATAGGCCACCACCAGCGGCACCGTGCCGCCGATCGTCGCACCGTTCGGGATGTTGGCGAAGGTGTTGACCTGATCCGCGGTGCAACCCGTGGGCTGGGTGCAGAGCGTCAGCAGGTTGCGCAGACCGGCGGCGTTGACGATCGCGTCGGGGCTGGGCGAACTCACGCCGCCGATGAAGGTGTTGTGGAAATAGGTCACCGCGGCCATGAAACCGGGCAGGAAGCGCGGCGCGAAGTCGACGCCGACCGACCAGCTGCGCCCCTTTTGCGGGACTTCGTTGGTGAAGCCGCCGCCGAGCTGACGCCGCATCGCGCCGACGGCGCTGCCGTCCGCCGCCTGTCCGGTGCCGATCTGGCACCGCGCATTGGCGACCGCAGCCACGTTCGCCGCGGTGCAGGGCGTGCTCGATACGTTTCCGCTGGCGTCGAGGATGCGCGCGCCGGGCACGCTGACGACGTTCGGGAAAGCCGAGACGGGCACGTTGAGCGCGCCCGTCGGCCCGACCGAGCCCGAGGCGTAGAGATAGCCCTGGCTGGGGTCGCCGATCACCCCGATCGGCGGCGCCACGAACGCGCGCGAATAGTTGCCGCGGAGCTTGAGCCCCTCGACCACTTCCCAGTTCGCCGCGAATTTCGGGTTCGACGTGTCGCCGACGTCACTGAACTTGTCATAGCGACCCGCGATCGACACGTCGATCTTGTGGATGAAGGGGATTTCCATCTCCGGACCGACGACCGGGATGTAGACTTCGCCGTACACCGACTTGACGTTGCGGCCATATTCATAGTTGCGATAGCCCGAACCCGTCGTCGTCGGGCCGGTATTGTTGCCGCCGATGAACTTCTGCTGCTGGTCCTGCCAGAAATATTCGCCGCCGATCGCAACCTTCAGATCGCCGCCGGGCAGTGCGAACAGCGCGCCCTGCAAGTCGAGTTTGACCTGGTTGAACTGGTTGAGGTTCGTATTGCCTGAGTCGTTCGAATAGAGCGAACGCTGGACCGCCGCCGAGGTGCGGTTGGTCGGGCTGTCGAGGCGGCGCCACACATCGATGGCGTTGGCGGTGGTCAGCGGCAGGTTGAGCGCGACGACATTCTGCCCCGCGACCGCCGATGCCAGCACGTTGCCGTTCTGAGTGGTGCCGTTCAGCGCGAGGTTGGCGCAGGCACCGCAGAAGGTGTTGAGCGCGTCCGTGCCCGAACGGTTCCAGCCTGCTGCGTCGCTGAAGGTCAGCGACCATTTGTCGTTGATCGCGTAATTGGCGACGAAGGTCGCATAGATCACGTCGGCCTGCGTTCGCGTCTCGCCATAATCGCCATCGGCGCGCAGCGCGAGGACGTTGACGTTCTCGATCGTCGTGGTCGGCGCGCCGGCCGGTGCCACGAAGAATGGGTTGTACTGATCGGGGAAACGATTGGTCGCGCCGCCGGTAGCGCCCGCGCCATAGGCAAGCGCGTTGATCGTGCCCGGCGTCCCCGGCGAATGCGTGCGCTGGCGATTATAGTTCAGCGTGAACTGCATCGACACCTTGTCGCCGAAATCATTGACGACTTTCATGTAGACGTTGCCGCGGCCCTGGCCGGGGACCATCACGCTGTACAGCGAGTTGTTGCACGGCGCGTTGGCGCCGGTATTGGCGACCGACGAAGTGGCGTTCGGGCCCAGGAACACCTGGTTGGCGATGTTGGAACCGGCGGCGCCGCCGCGCTGCTGGACGGTGATCGTCGCGTCGGGGCACGAGAAGCTGAGGTTGTTCGAACCGCCGAGCGAGCGATAGTCGCCGCGGCTGGTGAACGGGCGATCGCGGTTGTACAGGATGTTCTGCTCGGTCCACGATCCCGCGACATAGACGCCGCCGGTGCCCCAGGTCTTGCCCCAGATGCCGCTGACCGAAGTGTTGCGGTAGCTGTCGCCGAAGCCCTTCTGGACGTTCATTTCGAACCCGTCATAGGTGCGGCGCGTGATGTAGTTGACCACGCCCGCGACGGCGTCCGAGCCATAGGCAGTCGAGGCGCCGTCGGCGAGCACTTCGACGCGCTGGATCGCGCTTACCGGGATGATGTTCGGATCGGTCTGGTTGAACTGCTGGCCGCCGCCGGGCAGGCGCAGGCCGTCGACAATCACCAGCGTGGTGTTGGACGACGAGCCTGCCAGGCTGTGGATCTGCGGCGAGTAATAGGAATATGCGCTTTCGGCCTGCGCCAGCGATCCCGACGTCGAGATCGAGGGCACGGTGTTCACGAGCTGCGACAGGTTGACCGGCGCGGTCTTCTCGATCGTCTCGAGGCCGACCGACACGAGGTTCGAACCGACCGGGGCGACGCCCTTGATCCGCGAACCCGTGACGATGATTTCCTGGTTGGCGATGGTCTCGGCGCTTTGCACCGGCGCCGGCACCGCAGGCCTGTCCTCCTCTGCCTGCACGGGCTCGCTGCTCGTTGGCGGCGGCGTGGTCTGCGCGTGCGCAGCCCCCCCGACGACCAGCGCAGCAGCCAGCGCAATTGCAGACGCACCTCGAGCGTAGTTTTCCAATCTAGGCATGTTAGCCCCCTCTCCTGTGTTTTTATATATCTTATCGTATATGATCTGATCATATGCACGGACGGTATGAGTCGTCAACGTTAGTCCGACAAATAGAATCTGATCGCGGATATTGCGGCTATGTTCGATAGTTGCGCTGCCCCGGCATCAGTATCAGATGCTCGGAGCGGCGTCGGGATCGGTGCCGGCGGAACTCGGCGCTTGCGTCAAGGCAGCGGTGTCAAATAAGCGTGCGACACCCGAGCGCATTCGCATTCGGCGGGGGAACGATATGAGCGGACGTCCCACGATCAAGGAAGTGTCGAAGATCGCGGGGGTCTCTTTCAAGACCGTGTCGCGCGTGCTCAACAACGAAAAGCATGTCAGCGAAGAGACCCGCCGCCGGGTCGAGGAAGTCGTTGCCAGGCTTAATTTTCGCCCCAGCCACGCCGCGCGCACGCTGGCCGGGCGGAAGTCGTTCCAAGTCGCGCTGCTCTATGACAATCCCAGCCCCTATTATGTCTTCCACACCCAGGCCGGCGCGCAGCAACGCTGCACCGAGCTGGGATTTCGCCTGTTGCTCCAGCCGGTTGACAGCCAGTCGGGCGATCTGGTCCAGAACGTCCTGGCGCTGATCGACGAGACGCATCTCGACGGCCTGATCCTGTCGCCGCCGGTTACCGAGGCGACCGCATTGCTCGACGAACTGGACCGGCGCGGCATCGCCTATGTTCGAATCGCTCCGGGTATTCGCAAGGGCGCGGGGATGGCGACGTCGATGGACGACGTCGCCGCGGCGCGGGAACTGACCCAGCATTTGATCGGGCTGGGGCACCGCGATATCGCGTTCATCAGCGGGCCCGAAAGCCACGTGTCCTCGGCGGATCGCCTGCAAGGCTATCGCGCCGCGTTGGAGGCCAGCGGGATCGCGTTCGATCCGGCGCTGGTGGTGGCGGGCGATTATAGTTTCGCCTCAGGGGGCGAATCGGCGCGCATGCTGCTCCAGCGGGATCCGCGCCCGACTGCGATCTTCGCCGGCAATGACGACATGGCGGCGGGCGCGCTGGCGGTTGCGCATGAAGCCGACATTGCGATTCCCGACGCGCTGTCGATCGCCGGGTTCGACGATTCGGACCTGGCCCGCGCGGTGTGGCCGCCGCTGACGACGATTCGCCAGCCGGTGCGCGAACTGGCCTGGGCCGCGGCGGACCTGATGCTTTCGGGCAATGCCCCGAACCCGCTGCTTACCCTCGGCCACGAACTGATGGTCCGCGCGACGACAGGACGCGCGCCGGGCTGATCCGGACGTTTCAAATGTTTCGAAGCTGGACTCGCGCCGTCGCGATTGCGGGCTGGCCCAATTCGTAAACAAGGTGTTAACTCTTCGGCATGCAACGCCATGTCGCACTTGCGGTAGAGCCCCGCCGCCACCCGTTCCGCACCCATGTGCGCCGAGTCGCGGCCTATGAGCAGCGGATGCGCGACGATCGCGACGTGCGGTTGTTCGTGCTGAGCTTCGCCGCGTTCTTCATCTGCATCTCGACCTTCATCCTCTGACCAGGTCGGCGCGAGGCTGTTGGTAGCCTGAAGGCGTAGCCGGCCTCAGGGTAGCGCGTCGGGCCTCAGGGCAGCGCGTCCGGCACATGCGGCGCGTCCTCGGCCTTGTGCAGCCGCCATGCCGCAACCGCCGAGGCGAGGCACAGCGCGAATACCACCCAGATCGCATCGTCGACGCTGACGCCGGGGATGTTGGTGATGCCGAAAATCCCCACCGATCCCGCGACCATGAACCCCGAATTGACGATGTTGTTCGCCGCGACGGTGCGCGCTGTCTGCGACTTTTCCACCGTGGTCGTCAGAAAGGCGTAGAGCGGCACCACGAACATCCCGCCGGTGATCGAGATCGCCGACAGGTCGACGAGCACCCGCCACGCCGACGGCATCGAAATGAAGTCGATCGTCTTGAGCAGCGGCCCGTCATGGATCGGCCAGAAGCGCGCTGCGAAGTGGAAATCGGCGACGAACACCGCCATCGCGAGCACCGAGGCGACGGCGTATTTGGCCGAGACATGCCCCTTCAACAGCCGGTTGATGATCACCGATCCGATCGCGATCCCGACCGAGAAGATCGCCAGGAAGACGCTGGCGACGTCCTTTTGCGAATGGAACACGTTCTTGACCAGCGGCGGGAACAGCACCGCGAGCACCGCGGCGATCGTCCAGAACACGCTGATCGCGATGATCGCGAGGAACAGCCGCCGGATGTGCATCGTCGCGGCGATCAGCCGGTAGGACGATCGGAAGATGTTGAAATCGAGCTTTAGCGAGACCAGCGGCGGGGCGGGCGGGATCTTCAGCGAGGTGAACCAGCCGAGCGTCGCGATCGCGATGACCGTAATCGCCGCCGCGGTGGGGCTGATCAGGCCGCCGGCGATCGTGCCACAGAGAATCGCGATATAGGTGCCGGCCTCGACCATGCCGGTGCCGGCGAGCACCTGGTCCTCATCCAGATGCTGGGGCAGCACCGCATATTTGATCGGGCCGAAAAAGGTCGAATGAATGCCCATCCCGACCAAGGCGACGAGCATCAGCGGCAGGCTTTTGAGGAAAATTCCCGCCGCGCCGACCAGCATGATGCCGATTTCGGCGGCCTTGATGATCCGCATGATCCGCGCCTTGTCGTAACTGTCGGCAAGTTGCCCGGCGAGCGCGGAGAAGAGGAAGAAGGGGAGGATGAAGATGCCGGTGGCGATGGCGCTGAACTTGGTCTCCGCCTCGACCGAGCTGAAGATCTGGTACGTCGCGAAGAATACCATCGCGTTCTTGAACAGATTGTCGTTGAACGCGCCCAGGAACTGCGTGCAGAACAAGGGCAGGAACCGGCGCTCCTTCATCAAACCGAGCGCACCGATCATTTCTTCTCCAAACCTTTCAACAGCGGAAACCCGCCGGCGAGGCGCCGACATAGCCGAGCGGCACGGACCCCAGCAACGCTTATTCCGCTTGAGGCTAGAGGGTGTTACAGCGCGCGGATGCTGACGCTCCCCAATATCCTCACTTTGTCGAGGATCGTCACCGTGCCGCTGCTGGCGGCATTCCTGTGGTGGCCTGAATGGCGGGCGGGCTATGCCGTTGCCTTCGCGATCTACTGCCTGATGGGCGTAACCGATTATTTCGACGGCTATCTTGCGCGCGCGCAGGGCACCGTTTCGAAGCTCGGCGTGTTCCTCGATCCGATCGCCGACAAGATCATGATCGCCGCGGTGATCCTGTTGCTGGTCGGCAAGACGACGGCGACGAGCGGGATCACCGGGCTGCATCTGGTCGCGGCGCTGGTCATCCTGCTGCGCGAAATCACGGTGTCGGGGCTGCGCGAATTTCTGGGCGGGATCCAGGTTTCGTTGCCGGTGTCGCGGCTGGCGAAGTGGAAGACGGCGCTCCAGCTGGGCGCATTGGGGCTGCTGATCCTGGCCGGTGCGGTCCCCGAATGGGGATGGGTGCAGCAAATCGGGCTGATCGCCCTGTGGGGGGCGGCGGTGCTGACCGCGATCACCGGCTGGGACTATCTGCGAGTCGGACTGAAGCACATGGACACGTGATGGCGATCACGATGCTCTATTTCGCCTGGGTGCGCGAACGCATCGGCACGGGGCAGGAGCGTGTCGACCCGCCCGAAGCGGTGGTCAATGTCGCCGATTTGATCTGCTGGCTGGCCGAACAGGGCCCCGGCCATGCCGCCGCCTTTGCCGAGCCGGCGCGGCTGCGCGCGGCGATCGACCAGAAGTTCGTGGCACTCGACGCGCCGCTGGCGGGCGCGCGCGAAGTGGCGATCTTTCCGCCGGTGACGGGCGGATGATTCGCGTCTCGGTCGATCCCGCGCCGATCGAGCTGGCGGTCGAAGTCGCGGCGCTGGAGGAGCGCGGGGCGGGGGGCGTGGCGAGCTTTACCGGCGTGGTGCGCGGCGACGACGGCGTGACCGAGCTGATGCTCGAACATTATCCCGGCATGACCGACGCGACGCTGATCGCGCTGGCCGAGGCGGCAACGGCGCGCTGGCGCCTGTTGGGCGTGACGATCGTCCACCGCGTCGGGGCGATGGTGCCGGGCGACCGCATCGTCTTTGTCGGCACGGCGGCATCGCACCGGCGTGAGGCGCTGGAGGCGTGCGCGTACCTGATCGACCGGCTCAAGACCGACGCCCCCTTCTGGAAGCGCGAGCGGCGCGGGGACGATGCCGCATGGGTGGAAGCGCGGGCGAGCGACGGGGACGCGGCGGCGCGCTGGGGCTAGCCGTACAGGATATTCCAGTTTATCTTTACGGCCATGTCCAAGCCGATGAACCTCAACGTCCGCATCTCCGGCCCCCTGAGCGATTTCGTGTCGCGCAATGTCGGGGAGGAGGGGCTGTACGAGAATGTCAGCGAATATGTCCGCGACCTGATCCGCCGCGACAAGGAGCGAGTCGAGCGCGAGATGTTCGAGGCGCTGAAGGCCGAACTGCAGCGGGCGTTCGCCTCGCCGGAGGAGGATGCGGTGTATGTCGATCGCGAGTCGTTCCTAGAACGGCTCCGGGCGCGGCACCGGTGAGCCTCTATCGGCTTTCCCCGATGGCCGAGGGGCAGGTCGCCGACATTTATGGGTATACCCATGCGGAATGGGGAGCGGATCAGGCGGACCGTTATTACAACACGCTGTTCGATTGCTTCGATGCGATTGCCGATCGGCGCGTGGCATGGCGGCAGATCAGCCCCGCCTTCGGCATCGGGGGCTGGTTCTGTCGGTGCGCGCATCATTTCGTCTATTGGCGGCAAAAGATAAGTGGCGAGATCGAGGTGGTCGCCATTGTGCACGAACGCATGCACCAGATGGAGCAACTGCGCGCGGCCTGGGAGGCGTAGCCTAGCCCCTCCGCGTCGCCGCGAGCACTTCCGCCAGCAACCGGAAGTCGCGCTCGCGGGGGCTGGCCTTGCGCCACACCAGCGCGATGTGGCGCGAGGCGTTGAGTGCGTCGAGGGGGCGCGCGGTGATGTGGGTATGGTCCAAAATCCCTGCGTCGATCGCCATTTCGGGCAGCATCGTCAGCCCCAGCCCGTTATCGACCATCTGGACCATCGTGTGCAGCGAGGTGCCGAGCATCGTCGCCTCGGCGCGCAGTTCCGGGCGGTTGCATGCGGCGAGCGCGTGGTCCTTCAGGCAATGCCCATCCTCGAGCATCAGCAGCCGCGTCTCGTCGATGTCGGCGGGGCGGATCGAGGGGGTGGGGTCCATCTCGCCATCGGGGAAGGCGACGAACAGCCGGTCGTCGAACAGCGACGCGGTTTCCACTTCGCCGCACGCAAAGGGCAAAGCGAGCAGCACGCAATCGGTGCGGCCATGGTGGAGCCCCTCGCACGCCTGGCCGCTGGTTTCCTCGCGGAGGAACAGCTTGAGGTCGGGATAGTCCTTGCGCAGCCGCGGGAGGATGCGTGGCAGCAGGAAGGGGGCGATGGTGGGGATGACGCTCATCCGCATCTCGCCCGACAGCGGCCGCCCGGCGGCGCGGGCGAGGTCGCCCAGTTCATCCGCCTCGCGCAGCACCCGCCGCGCCTTTGCCACGATCCGCTCGCCCAGCGGGGTGAAGCGGACAACGCGCCGGGTCCGCTCGACCAGCACCACGCCAATCAGCGTCTCCAGCTCGCGGATACCCGCCGACAGCGTGGACTGGGTGACGAAGGTCGCCTCCGCCGCGCGCCCGAAATGCCCCGAATCGTGGAGCGCGACCAGATATTGGAGCTGCTTGAGCGTCGGGAGGTAGGTGGCGGCCAGTGATCGTCTCCCTCGATTAGTTTTATGCTATATAGTGACTGCTACGATTTTTCACCTCAAACTCCCCTCCCTTTCAAGGGAGGGGGCGGGGGTGGGTGGCGAGCGCAGCGAGCCTCCGCCGCTATCGGACAAAGGAAAAGGCCGGGGGATCGACCCCCGCCCTTTTCCGCACCCACCCCTTGATCCCCTCCCTTGCAGGGAGGGGAAAGAGGCCGTCACGCCGCCGCTTCGACCAGTTCCTCAGCGGGCAGGCGGATCAGGTAGTCGAATGCGGACAGCGCCGCGGTCGAGCCTGCGCCCATCGCGATCACGATCTGCTTGTACGGCACCGTGGTCGCGTCGCCCGCGGCGAAGATGCCCGGCTGGCTCGTCTCGCCGCGCGCGTCGATTTCGATTTCGCCGCGCGGGGTGAGGCCGATGGCGTCTTTCAGCCATTCGGTGTTCGGGACCAGCCCGATCTGGACGAAGATGCCTTCCAACTCGATGTCGTGCTCGGTGCCGCTGTTGCGGTCCTTGTAGCTGAGCCCCGACACCTTCTCGCCATCGCCATTGACGCGGGTGGTCATCGCCGAGGTGAGGATCTTGACGTTGGGCAGGCTGGCGAGCTTGCGCTGGAGCACCGCGTCGGCGCGGAGCTGGCTGTCATACTCGATCAGCGTGACGTGCGCGACGATGCCCGCCAGGTCGATCGCAGCCTCGACACCCGAATTGCCGCCGCCGATCACCGCGACGCGCTTGCCCTTGAACAGCGGGCCGTCGCAATGCGGGCAGTATGCCACGCCCTTGTTGCGATACTCGTCCTCGCCGGGCACGTTCATCTGGCGCCAGCGGGCACCCGTGGAGAGGATCAGCGCCTTGGCCTTCACCCGCGCACCGTTGGCCAGCACGACTTCGTGCAGCCCGCCTTCGCTCCGCGCCGGGATCAGCTTTTCGGCGCGCTGGAGGTTCATGATGTCGACGTCATAGTCCTTGACGTGCTGCTCCAGATGCGCGGCGAGCTTGGGCCCTTCGGTGTGGCTGACCGAGATGAAATTCTCGATCCCCATCGTGTCGAGCACCTGCCCACCGAAGCGTTCGGCGACGATGCCGGTGCGGATGCCCTTGCGCGCGGTGTAGATTGCCGCCGCCGCGCCCGCCGGGCCGCCGCCGACGATCAGCACGTCGAACGGGTCCTTCTGCGCGATCTTTGCCGCCGCCTTGGCTTCGGCGCCGCTGTCGATCTTCGCGACGATCTGCTCCAGCTCCATCCGGCCCTGGCCGAACGGTTCGCCGTTGAGGAACACGGTGGGTACCGCCATCACCTTGCGGCTGGTCACTTCGTCCTGGAACAGCGCGCCGTCGATCGCAGTGTGGCGGATGCGCGGGTTGAGCACCGCCATCAGGTTCAGCGCCTGCACCACGTCGGGGCAGTTCTGGCACGACAGCGAGAAATAGGTTTCGAATTCGAAATCGCCGTCCAGTTCCTTGACCTGCTGGATCAGCTCCTGCGCGGCCTTGGACGGGTGACCGCCGACCTGGAGCAGTGCGAGCACCAGCGAGGTGAACTCATGCCCCATCGGGATGCCGGCGAAGCGCACGCCGATATCGGTGCCGGTGCGGCGGATCATGAAGCTGGGGCGGCGCTTGTCGTCGGCGGCGGGGACGACGCTGACCTTGTCGGACAGCGCGGCGATTTCGTTCAGCAGTTCGCCCAGCTCGCGCGACTTGGCATCGTCGCCCAGCGAGGCGACGAGCTCGATCGGCTCGCGGATGTTCACGAGATAGGCTTTGAGCTGCTGCGTCAGAGTGGCGTCGAGCATGGGGGAAACTCCTGAAACTGTGTGAAAAAGCGCTGGGCTCTCACAAAATAGAAACGGCCCGGGGCGGGAGGGATGTCCGCCCCGGGCCGCGTAAGCACCCGAAAGGGGGGGCGGGTGCTTAGATCTTGCCGACCAGGTCGAGCGACGGGGCCAGGGTTTCTTCACCCTCTTCCCACTTCGCCGGGCAGACTTCGCCGGGGTGCGACGCGATATACTGCGCAGCCTTGATCTTGCGGAGCAGCTCGACTGCGTTGCGGCCAACGCCTTCCGAAGTGATCTCGACGAGCTGGATCACGCCCTCGGGATCGACGACGAAGGTGCCGCGATCGGCCAGGCCCTGGCCCGCGCGCAGGATGTCGAAGTTGTTCGAGATCGTGTGGTTCTGATCACCCAGCATGAAATAGTCGATCTTGCCGATCGCGGGCGAGGTGTCGTGCCATGCCTTGTGGCTGAAATGCGTGTCGGTCGAGACCGAGTATACTTCGACGTTCATGCCCTGGAGCGTCGGATAGATGCCGGCCAGGTCTTCGAGCTCGGTCGGGCAGACAAAGGTGAAGTCCGCCGGGTAGAAGAAGAATACCGCCCACTTGCCCTTGACGTCGGTGTCGCTGACCTCAACGAACTTGCCCTGCTTATAGGCCTGGGTGGTGAACGGCTTGATCGTGGTTCCGATGAGCGACATGCGGTAGTTCCTCCGAAGCGGTGGTTGGGTACGAGAGGTGATATAGGCCGCCGTACCGCGCTTGGGAAATTGGAAGGTCCGCTCGGAGTGATCGAGTTAATCACTCAATAGGCCGCTATTGATCGACGGGGCGCTGGATCGCGCGCTTCCCCTTGGTCCGGCCCGTCAGGTGGAACTGGCCGCACCGATCGCAGCGATAGGGGCGCAGGACGATCGTCGCCTCCTGCGCCGCCGCAATCGCCGCCTGTCCAGAAGCGAAGCGCCGCTTGCGCTGGCAGACGCTCAGTTTGGTGCGCATTGCCTTATCCCTGTTCCGGTCCGACCCCATTGCACGCGGTGGCGCGCTTGCTAGGCTGGCCCCATGGTGCCCTCGCCCCCGAACCCGGCTGCCTATGATCAGGCGACGCTGGACTTTTATGCGGAGCATGCACCTGCCTATGTGGCGAACGGCAAGGCCCGCGTCAGCCGCTTTCTCGAAGACTTTATGCGGGCGCTGCCTCCCGGCGCCCATGTCCTTGAACTCGGATGCGGCAGCGGCCGGGACGCGGAGGCGCTGATCGCCCATGGCTTTGCCGTCGACCCGACCGACGGAATCCCGGCGATGGCCGCTTTGGCCGAGCAACGGTTGGGCCGCCCGGTGCGGGTGCTGCGCTTCGACGCGCTGTCGGCGATTCGCGCCTATGACGCGGTCTGGGCCAATGCCAGCCTGTTGCACGTGCCGATGGCGGCGCTGTGCGACGTCCTAGCGCTGATATTCCGGGCATTGAAGCCGGGCGGGCTGCACTTCGCGAACTATAAGGTCGGCGGCGGCGCGGGGCGCGATTCGCTGGGACGCTATTTCAACTATCCGGACCGCGCTGCGCTTGCGGAGGTCTATGCGCGTTCGGCGCAGTGGGACGGCGTATCGATGGTCGGCTATCTCGGTGGCGGCTACGAAGGGGGCGCTGCGCCATGGACGGCCGTCACCGCGCGGAGACCGATAGAATGACCCGCCGGGTCCGCATGGCTTAGCCCACGAGCGCCCGATACACGGTATAGGCGCTGGTCAGCGTCAACAGCACGCCCACCATCGCCATCAGCGGTCGTGCGGGCACGCGCTTGGCGAGGAACCCGCCAAACGGCGCCGCGATCAGCCCGCCGATCAGGATGCCGAGCGTCTGAAAGGTGAACGCCGCGAACCCCAAAGTCGCGATGAACGTCGCCGAAATCGTCGCGGTCAGGAAAAACTCGCTGGTGTTGACGGTGCCGATCGTCGTGCGCGGCGAGGCGCCCTGGACGAGCAGGTTCGACGTCACCACCGGCCCCCAGCCGCCGCCGCCCGCCGCATCGAGAAAGCCACCGGCAAGCCCGAGCGGCTCGATGATCTTGGGCTCGCGGGGCTCCACGGCCCCGCGCCATGCGCGATAGAGCAGATAGAGGCCGATCGAGGTGAGATAGGCCATCACGAACGGCTTCGCCGCCGACGCATCGATATTGCTGAGCACATAGGCGCCCAGCGCGCCGCCGATCATGCCGGGGATCACCAGCCGGAAGAACAGCCGCCAGTTGATGTTGCGATGAAGCACATGGCTGGCCCCCGACGCCGCCGTCGTGAACGTCTCGACCGCATGGACCATCGCCGAGGCATGCGCGGGGGGGACGCCCAGGAAACTGACCAGCAGCGTCGAATTGATGATGCCGAACGCCATGCCCAATGCGCCATCGACCATCTGCGCCGCGAAGCCCACCGCGATGAAGGGCAGCAACGCCGAAAGGTCCACTCCGAAGATCATCCGCGCCCTATGCCATTGCCCAGTCGTCGCGTGGGAAATGCCGTGCCGGGGGCCGCATCACAAGACACATAGTGTTTACCGGCAACAAGCGCGGGCAGGGGGCGTTCTGGAAATTCGGGCGCCGATGCACTAGATGGGCGCGATAAAGGGGACTCCGGCCATGTTCCAGCGTCTGACGGCCTATATCGATTCGATCCGCGCGCGCGATCCCGCGCCGCGTTCGCGTGCCGAAATCCTGCTCTATCCGGGCGTGTGGGCGCTCGGCTATCACCGCATCGCGCATGCGCTGTTCCGGCGCCGCTGGTATTTCGCGGCGCGCGCGGTCAACCACTGGTCGCGCTGGATGACGGCGATCGACATCCATCCCGGCGCCACGATCGGGCGCAATTTCTTCATCGACCATGGCTTTGTCGTGATCGGCGAGACCGCGGAGATCGGCGACAATGTCACGATCTATCAATGCGTCACGCTAGGCGGGACCAGTCCGGACAATGGCGTTGCGGGCAAGCGGCACCCGACGCTGATGGACGGCGTGATCCTGGGTTCGGGCGCGCAGGTGCTGGGGCCGATCATTGTTGGCGAGCGCGCGCGGGTCGGCGCGAATGCCGTGGTGACCAAGGATGTGCCCGAGGGCGCGGTGATGGTCGGCATCCCGGCGCGCTCGACCTTGGTCGAGGCGCAGGCGTGGCAGCGCGATTTCGTGCCCTATGGCACGCCGTGCAGCGAGATGTTCGATCCCGCGACGCAGAAGCTGGAGCTGATGCGCTGCGAACTGGAGACGCTGCGCAAGCGGCTGGACACGATGATCGCCGAGCGCGCGAGCGAGGATCGTTCGGAGCAGCGCGATCGTGCCTGATCAAGGCGCTTGATGGGCACCGTCACGCCGCTGCCGCTGGGCGCGCCGGGGCAGGTCGGGTTCGAGCGGCTGGAGCTGAACCGCATCCTCGACCTGTACGGGCGGATGGTCGCGGCGGGGCATTGGCGCGACTATGCGATGCAGTTCGACAAGGATGCGGCGGTGTTCGCCGCATTCCGCCGCGCCGCCGAGCGTCCCGAATTCCGCATCGAGAAACGCCCCGCGCTGCGCAATCGCCAGGGGATGTGGGCGTTGGTCGGCGAAGCCGGCGCAGTGCTCAAGCGCGGGCACGAGCTTGGCCCGGTGCTCGCGCCCGTCGAGCGGCGGTTGATGAAGCTGGTCGAGTAGCGGCGCTCAGTTCGCGGCAGGCTTGAGGCGCAGCGGCGTATAGTGCGCCGATGCGAGTTTCCATGCATCACCCGAACGCAGCGCCAGGAAGGTGGCGCGGAACGCCACCGCGCGCGGCGGCTGCCCCGGGGCGCCGGGGAGGTCGAAGCCCAGCCGCGCGATGACCGTCGCGGCATTGCCATGCTGACGCACGAACGGTTCGCAGACCATCGTCGCGGGGGCGGGACGCTTCTTGTCCGCGGCGTAGAAGCCGAGGAACGCATCGCGCTGGTCGAGTTCGCCCAGCGGAGACACCTCGGCATAGTCCGGGGTCGTCAGCTCGGCGAGGCGCGCCTGGTCGAACTGCTCCTCGGCGGCGACGAATTCGGTCACCAGCCGGATCAGCGGCGCATCGGCGGGGGCGGGTGCGGGCAGCGCGGAGGCCGGGCAGGCGGCGGCGAGGAGCAGGGACAGGGGCATGCTGTGGCTTTCGGTACGAGGAGGCCGGGGCGTTGCTGCCCCGGCCCATAAGCGTCAGGCCGGCACCATCTGCTGGGTCGGCGGGAGCTGGTCGCGCAGCCCGCCCAGCAGCGCGACGACGTTGCGCCGCATCGGCTGCCAGAAGGCCGAGAGCGTCAGCAGCGCCGATCCGATCACCAGCGCCGTCAGCGCCGCGGCCAGCTCGATCGCGCCGCTGGTCTGGAACAGCGAATACATGGCCCACAGCACATAAACGAGGCTGGAGACGAGCAGCGCGCGGCGATCGACGGCGAGCGCGACCAGCCCGAACCCGACATAGAGCGCGATGACCAGCGCCGCCATCGGCGCGGCGAGCGCGCCGTCGAACACGCCGAGCATGTGGAAGATCGGATGCGCGATCAGCGGGGCTGCGGCGAGATGGAGCCAGAAGGCGACGTCGGAGCGGCGCGTGCGGCGCTCCAGGTCGCTCATGTCCCAGCGCATCGCGACGGCGAACAGCACCAGCCCGGCGGCGAGCAGGATCGGATTGAGCGCATCGCGCGAGGCGGGGACGAACGCCGTGATCGCGCCGATCGCGACGGCGACGAGCGCGAGTGCGCCCACCGCCACGGTGATCGGCACCATGAACCGGCGCCAGTGGAGCCAGGTCGCGCCCGCGGTGAGCACGCCGACGAGCACGCCGATCGTCCCGGCGAGCTGGCGCTGTTGCAGGTCAGTGGTGAGGCCCAGCTGTTCGGCGAGCCAGGGTGCATTCGCGCCGAACACCGCGCCCAGCCCGACAAAGGTCCCGCCCGCAAAGCCGAGCAGCAACAGGATGCTGGGCAGCGCCATGCGGCGGCGGCGCGTGAAATACTCGCCGAGCAGCCAGCTCGTCGCGGCGACCGGGAAGGCGGCGAGCGCGGTCGCTACGCCGACCTGTCGCGGGCCGGCATGCGCGCTAAGCGCCATGGCCTTGTCGCCGACGTAAAAGCCGATCCACGCCACGGCGACGAGGATCAGCGCCATCGCAATCGCGACGAAAATGTCGTTGAACCCGGTCAGCAGCCGGAAGCTTTCCTCGTCCACCGCAGGCGCGGATCGCGTCGCGGCAACATGGTTTCGGATCGCATTCGCAGTCTCGGGCGAAATCACGCCCGCCTCGACGGCGCCTGCCAGGTCGCTCTCGCTATACATGGATCGGTCCTCCTTGTGCGGCCAAGGATAACAGATGTGTATTAGTGGTGCAATACGCCGTTACGGCTACCGCGTAACCGGGGTCAGCTTGAACCCGATGCGGACGCCGAAATGCGCGCCAAGCCACAGTGTCGGCCTGCGATCGGCGGTCATGGGGTCCGGGCGATCGGGCATCCGCGCGATTCGATCGGGCGGCGGGGCACAGACCAGAATTTCGTCTGGGCCAGCCTTGCACAAAGGCTTTGCGAAAAGCCGCGAGGGCGTCGGGACTTCATCGCTATCGACGGTCTGGAGCAACAGCAGCAGCGCAAGCATCGCGGCACCTCCGAGGGCAGAGCATATGGAGGCGCGCGCCTTCTTTTCACGCCGTCATGCTTGTAACTTGCCAACTGCAGCATTGCATGAAGAATGCGGTGCGGCTTCGGCGGGAAGTTCGAATCATGCAAGGGTTGCAGAGCCCGTAGTTCAGCGTGAACAGCCCGCTGTAAGGTCATTGAACCCGAACAGTCGCTTGGGCCTCTGCAAGGCAAGCCCGATTGCGCAAGCCCGGGAGACGATGACCATGACGTATGTGGGTATCGATGTTTCGAAGGATCGCCTGGACGTCCATGTCTCGCCCGCGGGCGAGGCCTGGACGGTCGGGCGCGATGCCGAGGGTCTGGAGGCGCTGGTCGCGCGACTGGGCGTATCGGCCCCGTTGTGCATCGGGCTGGAGGCGACCGGGGGCTATGAGACGGTGGTGGCTGCCGCGCTGGGGGCAGCAGGCTTGCCGGTGGCGGTGATCAATCCCGCGCAGATCCGCCATTTTGCGCGCGCATTGGGCAAGCGCGCCAAGACCGACCCGATCGATGCCGCGGTGATTGCGCGCTTTGTCGAGGCAACGCGCCCGCCGCCGCGCGCACTGGCGGATACCGAGACGCGCGCGCTGGCCGACCTGGTGGCGCGGCGCCGGCAGATCATCGCGATGATGGTGAGCGAGCGCCAGCGGCTGCGGCGCGCAACGCTTCTGCCGCTGCGCAAAAGCATCGAGCGCCTGCTGGCTGCGCTGCAAAAGGAACTGTCCGACCTTGAACGGACGATCGACGAGGCCGTGCGGGGCTCGCCCTTGTGGCGCGATCAGGAGGCGCTGCTGACCTCGATCCCAGGCGTCGGCCCGACCACCGCCCGCACGCTGCTTGCCGAACTGCCCGAACTCGGCCAGCTCGGACGCCGCCAGATCAGCGCGCTCGCCGGCGTCGCGCCCTGGACCCGCCAGTCCGGCCAATGGCGCGGAAAGGCCATGATCGGCGGAGGACGCCCCACCGTCCGCTCGGCCCTCTTCATGGCCGCACTCGTCGCCAGTCGCTACAATCCCGTGCTCCAGGCGCTCTATCAGCGCCTCATCGCCAGCGGAAAACCCAAAAAGGTCGCCCTGATCGCCCTCGCCCGCCGCCTGCTCACCTTCGCAAACGCCATCCTGAGGAGCAAATCCCCATGGCTCGCCGCTTGACGCCAAAGACAGTCGCTGAACTTGTTTCAGCATCCACCGCGCAGCAAGCGAATGCAAGGCAAGTTGCACGATGGATGCTGAAACAAGTTCAGCATGACGGGAAGGTAAAGCAGAAGACCTTGTCTTCAGAGCGTGATGGCCCTGTCGCGCGGAGCGAGCCGCAATCTTCGCGGTGCTGCAAACCGAAAGCGTCAGCCCTGCAGCTTGCCGAGGATCAGCATCGTCTGTTCGGCGCCCGATCCGGGGACGATCTCGCCTGCGCGGTCTATGATCTGCGCCCATTGCGCGGCGACGCTTTCGGGCGTGGGCTCGTGGAGCCGGGCGCCCTGGGTCAGCGTGACATAGGCCGCCTGGACCACCCCGCCGCCGGCGCCCACGATCATGTTGCTCGGCGCCTCGTCGGACACGAGGAACAGCGCCGCAGGGGTTACATTCTCGGGCGCGAAGGCCTTGAACGCGGCTTCGGGGAAGATGTCCTCGGTCATCCGGGTCCCCGCGACCGGGGCGATGGTGTTGACGCGGATGCCGTATTTGGCGCCTTCGAGATGCAGCGTCTTGGCCAGCCCGGCCAGCCCGAGCTTTGCGGCGCCGTAATTGGCCTGGCCGAAATTGCCGTACAGCCCGCTCGACGACGCGGTCATCAGGATGCGGCCATAGCCCTGGTCGCGCATCGTGTCCCACACCGCCTTGGTGCAGTTCGCCGATCCGATCAGGTGGACGTTCACCACGAAGGCGAAGTCCGCCGGCTCCATCTTGGCGAAGCTCTTGTCGCGGAGGACGCCGGCGTTGTTGATCAGGATGTCGATGCGGCCCCAGCGCGCCTTGGCGGCCTCGACCATCGCGACCATCTGGTCATAGTCGGTGACGCTGCCGCCGTTGGAGAACGCCTCGCCGCCCGCCGCCTCGATCTCCGCGACCACCTGTAGCGCTGCGTCCGAATGGCCCGAGCCGTCGCGCGCGCCGCCGAGATCGTTGACGACGACCCTGGCCCCGCGCCGCGCCAGTTCCAACGCATAGGCACGGCCAAGGCCACCGCCCGCGCCGGTGACGATCGCCACCCGGTTCTCGAAGGAAATCGTCATGGAAGCGCTCCCGCTGGTGTCGAGAAACGCTTCCTAGACTCTATCGGTGAGCGCGCAAAGCGGCGCCGCGTGTGGACTAGTTCCCCGTGTCCAGCGCGTATCCGGCGGAGCGCACCGTGCGGATGATGTCCGGCCGATCGCCCTGGTTGATCGCCTTGCGCAGGCGGCGGATATGGACGTCGACGGTGCGCGATTCGATGTCCGAATCATGCCCCCACACCGCATCGAGCAGCCGCTCGCGCGAAAACACCCAGCCGGGATGCTCGAGGAAATGCTTGAGCAGGCGGAATTCGGTCGGCCCGAGCGAGATGATTTCGCCGCCGCGGCGGACCTTGTGCCCCACCGTGTCCATCTCGATGTCGGAATAGCTCAGCGCCTCGCCCGCCAGCGCCGGGCGCACGCGGCGCAGCACGGCGCCGACCCGCGCGACCAGCTCGCGCGGGGAAAAGGGCTTGGTGACATAATCGTCGGCGCCGGTTTCCAGCCCGCGCACGCGGTCTTCCTCTTCGCCGCGCGCCGTCAGCATGATGATCGGCACGTTCGCGGTCTCGGGCATCCGGCGCAGGCGGCGGCATACTTCGATCCCCGAAAGCCCCTCGACCATCCAGTCGAGCAGCACGATGTCGGGCGTGGCCTCCTTGGCGAGCAGCAACGCTTCCTCGCCATCGGGGGTGTGCTTGACCTCGTAATCCTCACGCTTGAAGTGCCAGGTGACAAGCTCGGCGATCGCCGCGTCGTCCTCGACCAGAAGCATCTTCACTCGAGCCATGGGTAATCCTCAGTTCGCGCCGGGCTCGCCGGCATCGCGCTCGGCGAGATAACGGCCCGTGGCGGCAAAATAGACCATTTCGGCGACGTTTGTCGCGTGGTCGCCGATTCGTTCGATATTCTTGGCGACGAACAGCAGGTGCGCAACCTGGCTGATCGTGCGCGGGTTCTCGACCATGAAGGTCACGAGCGTGCGGAAGATCGAATCGTAGAAATCGTCCAGCGCATTGTCGCGCTCGCAAATCGCCGCCGCCGTCTCCGCGTCGCGCGCCGAAAAGGCGTCGAGCACGTCATGGACCATGTCGCTTGCCATCTGCGCCATCGCGGGCAGCAGCGACAGCGCCTCGATCCGTTCCTCGCCTACGGCGTGGATCATCGGCACGCGCTTGGCGATGTTCTTGGCATAGTCGCCGATCCGCTCGACCACCGCGGCGATCTTGAGCGCGGCGATCACCTCGCGCAGATCGTCGGCCATCGGCGCGCGCAGCGCGATCACCCGGACGACGAGCTTTTCCAGCTCGGCCTCGATCGCGTCGATCTGCTTGTCCTTGCGGCGGACTTCCTTGGCGAGCGCGAGGTCGCCGCGCTGGAGCGCGGTCATCGCATCGTGGATCGCCTGTTCGGCGAGCCCGCCCATTTGCGAGATCAGCCCGCGAAGCTGGCCGATATCCTGGTCGAACGCCTTGACGGTATGTTCGTGGCCGGTCGACATTATCCGTACCTTCCGGTGATATAGTCCTTGGTCCGCTCCTGGCGCGGCGCCGTGAAGATCTGGTCGGTCTCGCCATATTCGACGAGCTGGCCCAGGTGGAAGAACGCCGTACGCTGGCTGACGCGCGCCGCCTGCTGCATGTTATGCGTAACGATCACGATCGCATAGCGCCCGCGCAGCTCGTGGATCAGTTCCTCGATCTTCGCCGTCGCGATCGGATCGAGCGCCGATGCGGGCTCGTCCATCAGGATCACTTCGGGATCGACCGCGATCGCGCGCGCGATGCACAGCCGCTGCTGCTGGCCGCCCGAAAGCGCGGTTCCGCTGTCGGTCAGCCGGTCCTTCACTTCCTCCCACAGCCCGGCGCGCTTCAGCGAGCGCTCGACGATCAGGTCCAGATCGGCCTTGGACGGCGCCAGCCCGTGGATGCGCGGGCCATAAGCGACATTCTCGAAGATCGATTTGGGGAAGGGGTTCGGCTTCTGGAACACCATGCCGACCCGCGCGCGGAGCTGCACCACGTCCATGTCGGACGAATAGATATTCTCGCCGTCCAGCGTGATCGCACCTTCGACACGGGCAGAGGAAATCGTGTCGTTCATGCGGTTCAGCGTGCGCAGGAAGGTCGATTTGCCGCAGCCGGACGGGCCGATAAAGGCCGTGACGTGATCCATGTCGATGTCGATCGACACGTTTTTCACCGCCTGTTTGTCGCCATAGAAGACGCTGACGTCGCGCGCGGTCATTTTATGGGCAGCTTGCGTCATCACCAGCGGGTCTCGAATTTGTTGCGAAGATAAATAGCGAGCCCGTTCATCGCGAGCAGGAAGGCGAGCAGGACGAGGATCGCGGCACTGGTCTTTTCGACGAAGCCGCGGCTGACCTCGTCGGACCAGAGGAATATCTGTACCGGCAGCACCGTGGCGGGATCGGTGAACCCGCCCGGCGGAGTCACCATGAACGCGCGCATCCCGATCAGCAACAGCGGCGCGGTCTCGCCCAGCGCGCGGGCCATGCCGATGATGGTGCCGGTCAGGATGCCGGGCATCGCGAGCGGCAGGACATGGTGGAACACCACCTGGATCGGGCTGGCGCCGATACCGAGCGCGGCGTCGCGAATCGACGGCGGCACCGCCTTGATCGCGTTGCGGCTGGCGATCACGATCACCGGCATGATCATCAGCGCGAGCGTCAGCCCGCCGACCAGCGCCGCCGAACGCGGCAGCAGCGGGCCGACCGTGACTCCGCCAATCTGCCAGCTCCCCAGAAACACCGCCAGCCCGAGCAGGCCGAAGATGATCGAGGGCACCGCCGCCAGATTGTTGATCGATACTTCGATCAGGTCGGTCCAGCGGTTCCGCGGGGCATATTCCTCGAGATAGATTGCCGACAGCACCCCGACCGGGAAGGCGATCAGGAAGGTCACCGCCATCGTCAGCAGCGACCCCTTGAGTGCGCCCCAGATGCCGACCGCGACCGGATCGGTCGAATCCGACGCGGTCAGGAAATTGCCGTTGAAGCTGCGCGACAGCAGTCCCGCCGCCTGGAGCCGCGCCGCCGCCGCCCGGAACTCGGGCTCGCCACCGTTGCGCGTTCCCTGGTCGATCTTGGTGGATGCGGGGACCGCGAACCGGACCGTGCGCGTGAGGATCGCGGGATCGGCCTTTATGGCGTCGCGCACCTTCACCCAGGCGCGATCGGAGATGAAATCGTCGCCGCCTTCGCCGAATTGCTGTGCCGCCGCCGCCTTGACCGCGTTCTCAAGGCCCGCCCCGGCAAGCGCCAGGTCCGCCGCAGGGCTGCGCAATTGGGCAGCCGTCACCGGCAGCGCGATCGCGGGGAAGTTCATCTCGATCGCGATGTCGGTGCGCGTGAAGCCGCGCCATCCCTGCGCGACCATCGTCACGAGCAGGAAGGCGAGAAACGCAGCGGACAGGACCACCGCAGCCATGCCGAAGAAACGGAAGCGCCGCTCGGCGGCATAGCGGCGCCGGATGCGCTTCTGCATCGACTGGGTGCGCCAGTCGGTCGGTGCGCGCTCGGCGGGCTCGTGCGCGCCGGTCGGGACCGTGGGAACGATCGTGCTACTCATACGCCTCCCGATAGCGTTTGACGACGCGGAGCGCGACGATGTTGAGCAGCAGCGTGATGACGAACAGCGTCAGCCCCAGTGCGAACGCGGCCAGCGTCTTGGGGCTGTCGAACTCGGCCTCGCCGGTCAGCAGGTCGACGATCTGCTTGGTGACGGTGGTTGCGCTCTCGAACGGATTGAGCGTGATCTTCGCGGCGCCCGATGCGGCCATCACCACGATCATCGTCTCGCCGATCGCGCGGCTGACCGCGAGCAGGATGCCCGCGACGACGCCGGGGAGCGCGGCGGGGATCAGCACGCGCGAGATCGTCTCGCTGGTGGTGGCGCCCATCGCCAGGCTGCCGTCGCGCATCGCGGTGGGAACGGCGGCGATCGAATCATCGGCCATCGACGACACGAACGGGATGATCATCACCCCCATGACCAGTCCTGCCGCAAGCGCGCTTTCCGAACTGGCATAGGTATAGCCCAGCGACACCGCGAGATCGCGGACCGCCGGCGCCACGGTGAGCGCGGCGAAATAGCCATAGACGACGGTCGGCACGCCCGCGAGAATCTCGAGGATCGGCTTCATCCAGCGGCGCACGCGCGGCGCGGCATATTGGGTGAGATAGATCGCGCTCATCAGCCCGAAGGGAATCGCGACCAGCATCGCGATCACCGCGCCGATGAAGAACGTTCCCCAGAACAAGGGCACCGCGCCCAGCGACGCGCCCGGATCGGCGGCGTCGATCACCTGCGGGCTCCAATGCGTGCCCAGCAGGAAATCGGTGATCGGCACCTGCTGGAAGAAGCGGAGCGACTCCCATAGCAGCGAGAGGAAGATGCCCAAAGTCGTCAGGATCGCGATCAGCGACGCGACGAGCAGCAACAGCATCACCCCGCGTTCGACGCGGGTGCGGGCGTGGAAGCTGGCACGAATCCGCGTGAAGGCGAAGGCGCCGCCGGCAAAGGCGAGGAGCACCGCCACTGCGGTCCCGATCCATTTGTAGCGCGAACGCGCTTCGCCGACGGCGTGCGACAATTGGTGCGCCAGCGGATCGCCGGTCGCCTGCGGGTCCTCCGACAGGCGCCGCGCCTCCGACAGCACGGCGTCGCGCTCGAAATCGAAGTCCGAAAGCTGCGCGGCGGCGGGGTCCTGCAGCGCGGCCTGGCGGACCAGCCCCGGCGTCAGTCCGTTCCACACCGCGAGGAACAGCAGCGCCGGGATCATCATCCACAGCACCACGTACCAGCCATGCTGCGACGGCAGCGAATGGAGGCGCTTTTGCGGGCCGCGGTCGAAGCGCGCGGCGCGCGCACGCGCGGTCAGCCATCCGATCAGACCCAGCCCGGCAATCAGGAATAAAAGCGCGTAGACGTTCACCCGGGACCCATTTCAGCCTTGTGCCCGGACGTGCTCCGGGGCGTTCGCGTAGCGTTCAGTGCAACTCTGCCGGGTTGAGCGCAATCCCCAGCTGGATCGCCTCGGCGTTGCGATCGCGCAGCTTTTGCGGCGCCGCGATCAATCCGCGCTTCACCAGCGGACCGCCCGGTCCCCACATCGTCGCGTAGAGAGTGAGGAAATCCTGAAGCCCGGGAACGGCCTTCAGATGCCGTTTCTTGACGTAGAGATAGAGCGGGCGCGCCCCCGGATAATGGCCGCTCGCGATCGTCTCATAGGTCGGCGTGACGCCGTCGACGGGCACGCCGTGCAGCCGGCTGAGATTCTCTTCGAGATAGCTGTAGCCGAACAGCCCGAGCGCATTCGGGTTCTGCGCCAGCCCCTGGACGATCAGATTGTCGTTCTCGCCCTTGTCGACATAGACGCCGTCCTCGCGGATGCGGCGGCAGGCCTTGTCGAACTGCGCGGGGTCGACGGCCTTTTTGAGTTCCTTCGCCTCGGGCATCGCCTCGAGGCAGCCGGGTTCGAGGATCAGCTCGACAAAGGCGTCGCGCGTGCCGCTGGTCGAGGGTGGGCCCATCACCTGGATCGGGATTGCGGGAAGCGCGGGGTTCACGTCCTTCCACGTGCGGGTCGCGTTGGGCTTGCCCATCGGATTAGCCGCAAGCCCGAGATACACGTCCTTCTTGGTCAGCGCGAGACCGGGGCCGGCATTCGATTCGGCGAGCGCGATGCCGTCGATTCCGATCAGGATCTCCATGACTTCGCCGACGCCATTGGCGCTGCATTTGTCATATTCGGTGCGCTTCAGCCGGCGCGATGCGTTGGCAATGTCGGGGAACTGGCGGCCGATGCCGTCGCAGAAGCGCTTGAACCCCGCGCCCGTGCCGATCGATTCGATCACCGGCGCCTTGCGACCGCTCTTGGCGTTGACAAAGGCTTCGGCCACGGCGGTCGTGAAGGGATAGACGGTCGACGAGCCGACGACGCGAATCTCGCGCGCGGCATCGCTGTCGCAGCCCGCAAGCGAGGCCGCTGCGAGGGCAATCCATGCCACGCGGCGAAACATCGTCATTCTCCTGTCGCACATGCGGGACGCGTCGGCGTACCTGGCCCGATGGCGCTGCCCATCGGCCCGCAGGGTTACGCCTTTATGACACGCGCTGGACGGGCAGCAGGATCGTCACGGTCGTGCCCTTGCCGACGACGCTGGAAATATCGATGCGGCCGCGGTGGCGCTCGACGATATGCTTGACGATCGCGAGGCCCAGCCCGGTGCCGCCCAGCGACCGGCTGCGCCCCGAATCGACGCGGTAGAAGCGCTCGGTCAGCCGCGGCAGGTGCTGCGACGGGATGCCCTCGCCCTCGTCGGCGACGGTCAGGCGCACCATCGATTCGCCCTCGGGCCGCACCGTGACGGTGACCGGGGTGCCGTCGCGGCCATATTTCATCGCATTGCCGATGACATTGTGGAGCAGCTGGCTGAGCTGGGTCGGGTCGCCGAGCACTGCGGGGACGTCGCTGATCTGCGTCACCAGGTCGGCGGCGCGCGGGCTTCCCGACAATTCGGTGGAGACTTCCTCGATCAGCGCGGGGAGGCGGACGCTCTGGTCGGGCAGGCGGTATTTCTCCGCCTCGATCCGGCTGAGCGAGATCAGGTCGTCGATCAGCCGCTGCATCCGCCGCGCCTCGCCGTGCATGATCTTGAGGAAGCGGTTGCGCGTCGCGGCGTCGTCGCCGGCATCCTCGCTCAGCGTCTCGACATAGCCGAGCAGCGAGGCGAGCGGGGTGCGCAGCTCATGGCTCGCATTGGCGACGAAATCGACGCGCATCCGCTCGGCGGCATAGCTGCCGGTGCGGTCGCCGAGATGCACGATCCGCCGCCCGTCGCTGAGCCGCAGTACGCGCATCTCCCAGCGCTGTTCGCGCGAGCCGAGACCGACGAGGTGGATGGGGGCGCCGGGCGCGGCATCGCTGGGGTTGAGCAGGCGTTCGGCGGCGGCGGGGTGGCGGATCGCGACGCGGACGTCCTCGCCCAATATGTGGTCGCCCAGCAATTGCCGCGCGCCGCGATTGGCCGCCTGGACGCTGTTGTTCGAAATGACGAGCACGGGCTCGCCGATCGCCTCGATCACTTCGCCGATCCCCGGGTCGGGCGGGGGCGGCGCGAGGATCGCGGGCAGGGGCGCAGGCTGCGCATCGCCGCCGCCCGTCGCGACCAGCACCGCGGCGATCGCGACGACGAGGACGACCAAAGCCGCCTGGACATCGCCATTGAGGAGCAGGCTGGCCAGCGCCGCGATGATCGCGACACCGAGCGCCAGTAAGGCGCGCATTCCGGAGGGCGGGGGCATGGTCCCTTCCTTAGCGGAACCGCGGCGCCATGCGAGCAGTGATTTACGATTGCGAAAGGCGGCAGGGCGCAGGAAAGGGGCAGGATGACCGAAGAAACCGTACCCCCACGCGCCGATCGTCGCCGGGCGCTCATGCTCGGCGCTGCCGGAGCGACGGCGATCGTGTCGATTCGCCCGGCGCTGGCGCAGACCAGTGCATCGGTGATGGCGTGCGAGATTCCCGTCCCCGATCCGGGCCGCGCAGGCAATTTCATCGCCGCCGACGGCAGCCTGGTACCGCCCAACACCCCCGGCGCCTTCCCGCCGCCGGGCGCGCCGTTCAAGGGCGAGGACGTCAGGCGCGCGCTTGCCGGGGGCAATTTGCCCGGCGCCGATTACGAACGCAGCCGCGCCTACACCAACTACATCCGCCGGCTGCAATCGGGGACCAGCGGCTTCACCTGCTTCGCATCGCTGCAAATGCCGCGCGGCTGATCGCCGTGGCGGGCGCCCTGTACCGCGCGGCGGCGCCCGCGACGCTCCGCATCGTGCCGCTCGATGCGCTGACTCTGGTTTATCACCGCAGCTCTGGCATCACGCATATCGTCGATACGCCGGTGCCCGAGATATTGGAGGCGCTGGCCGATGCGCCGCTGGGCGTCGACGGGCTGCTCGCGCGGTTGGGCACGGCGTTCGACCTGGTCGATGCCGATCCGCTGGCGCTGGCGGTGCGGCTCGACGAGCTGGTCGCGGCGGGGCTGGTGGAGCGGCTATGCGCCATGTGACGCAGCTGCGGATCGGGCCGATCGGCTTTCGCATCGGGTGCGACTGGCGTGCGCCCATTGCGGCGCTGGACGCTCTGTACCGCGACTATCCGGCGCCCGAGGACGGCATCCCCGATTTCAACGTCCACCTCTTCGCCGCGCGCCCGTGGCGCCGCGTGCTGCGCCCGTCGGTGCAGATCGGCGGCGACTTCGTGATCCCCGATGCCGCGCCGCTCCCGCTCGCGCAGGGGCTGCTGGCTGCCGAGATGGGGATGAACCTCCAGATGGCGCTGGGCCAGCGGCGCTATGTGTTGCTCCACGCCTCCGCCGTGGAGCGCGACGGGCGCGCGCTGGTGATGACCGGCGCGTCGGGGGCGGGCAAATCGACGCTGGCGGCGCTGCTGATGGCGCGCGGATGGCGGCTGATGGGGGACGAGTTCGCGCTGCTCGATCCGGCGACGGGGCACATCCTTGGTTTCCCGCGGCTCATCAGCCTGAAGAACCAGGCGATTCCGGTGGTCGAGGCGGCGCTGCCCGACGGGCGCTTCGGCCCGGTGCTGGTGGGGACGCCGAAGGGCATCATCCGCCACCTCGTCCCCGATGCCCGTGCCATCGCCGCGATGGCGACGCCCGCCGCGCCGGCGCTGATCCTCTTCCCCGGCTTCGGGTTCGAGGCGGCGGTGCGCACGGTCTATCCCAGCGAGACCTTCGTGCGGCTGACCCAGGCATCGACCAACTATGTCGCGATGGGCGAACGCGGTTTCGATGCGCTGACCGGGCTGGTCCAGTCGGTGCCCGCGCGCGCGATCGACTATCCTGATGGCGAGAGCGCGATCGCGATGATCGAGCGGATATGGGCGGGGCTGTGAACGACGCCGCTATCCTGGCGCGCGCGCTGCGCGATCCGCACGCGGTGCTGGCGCTGGACGGCGCGGGCTGGACTGCGCTGCTCGCCATCGCGCGTGCCGAGCAACTGATCGGCACGCTGGCGCACCGCGTCGAGGGGCTTCCCATCCCACCCGCCGCCGCGCGGGTGCTGAGCGATGCGCGCGCCTCCGCCGAACAGGGCCGCCTTGTCGCGCTGTGGGAAGCGGAGATGGCGCGCCGTGCGCTGGCGGGGACCGGGCTGCCAGTGATCCTGCTCAAGGGCACCGCCTTCGTCGCCGCCGGGCTGTCGGCGGGGGTGGGGCGTGCGATCGGCGACCTCGACATCCTCGTGCCGCGCGACCGGATCGAAGATGCGGAGGCGGCGCTGTTCGCCGCGGGATGGGAATGGGTGAAGCCCAATGCCTATGACGATGCCTATTACCGCCGCTGGATGCACGAACTGCCCCCGATGATCCACCGCGAGCGCGACCGGATGATCGACGTCCACCACACGATCCTGCCCCCCACTGCGCGGATCACCCCCGATGCGGCGGGGCTGATCGGGGATAGCGTTGTGGTGGGCGAGGGGCTGCGGATGCTGTCGCCCGCCGACATGCTGTGCCACGCCGCCGCGCATCTGTTCGCCGACGGCGATCTGGCCGGGGGGATGCGCAATCTGTGGGACATTCACTGCCTGATCGGCGAATTCGGCACCGACGGGCTGGAGGCGCGCGCGGCGCATCACGGGCTGGGCCGCGCCGTGGCGCGCGCGCTGCGGATGACCGAGGCGCTGTACGGCACGCCGATCCCGGATCGGTGGCGCGAATGGGATTTGGCGGACCCCCTCTACCGCCGCCGCCTGCTGGCCCGCGACGGCTGGGGGAGGCCGACACGGCGGCTGACGCGGCTGGGGTTCTTCATGCGCAGCCATGCGATCCGGATGCCGCCGGCGATGCTGGTGCGGCATTTGTGGACGAAGTGGCGGATGGGGCACCGGCCTTGAGGGGGGTAGTTAGCTGCCGTTGGCCCGAAGTAGGCGCGTCGCGTTCTTAGGCGTCACTCCAAGCAAGCGCGCAATCTCGTCAACAGTGATTTCTGGACGCGCTTTTCGCAAATCTTCTGCTGACCAGGCCAATGATCCCGACATTGCGTTCAAGAAAACACACGGCGTGTCGAAGTTATGTCCAATATTCAATACGCGCTCGTAGGTGATAAATTCATCCGGCCAATTGTCTTCCAATATACGTTCTGCCGATTCTTTGTTAATTCGCCGTAGAAAATATTCGTCAAAAATGCGCTCCTCCTGAGCGATCATCCAATGCTGACCACATTCGCTACATCTCGACAGATGAAGCCACCAAAGATCGCCTCCATGATCCCGCACATTTTCAATCGTCGCAAACACCCGCTCGTCGAGTCCGTCACCACCCATCGGAATAGCGGCGAGGTCCCGAAGGGAAGCGCATTCGCACCCCTCGTGCGCCCCAAGATGTTGAGCAAGCGACTTACGAAGTTTCCATACCACGTCCCTGTCGCGATAATCGGCTGAAGCAAGGCTCCAATGCAGGTCTTCCCCGAGTGGAGATTCGAGATCGTCCTGCGCGAGAAACCACTTCTCGAAAGGTGTCTCAGCGATATCTCCCCGAGCGAAGGCCCATAGTTTTGAACGTTGTTCAGCGGTCATTCTCACAGTGTTACTCGCCAATGCCAAACATTCGCAACTGAGCGGGAGTTTTCGCTACCTGATCCTCCTCCTGGCGGAGGAGGATTGTGAAGCGCGCGACTTCGTGCGGCGCCTGGCATCAGGCAATTCCCTCCCTAACCGCGACCTGCGGGATCGCCACCGCCGCGTCCGCTTGCGCGACGGCCAGCACGAATACCGCCAGCTTTTCGGCATCAAGCCGACCGTTGGTCCGGACCCCCGAGCATAGGTCCACACCAAAAGGCCGGACCTGCCGGATAGCATCCGCCCACATTTGCGGCGGACAGGCCCCCGGCGAGGAACACCGGCCTTTCCGTGGCCTTCACAAAGGCCGCGCTGACCGCCCAATCATGCGCCCGACCCGTCCCGCCCAACTCGGCAATCGCGGCGTTGGGCCTGCCCGAGTCCAGCAGGAAGGCGCGGACGTGCGGCGCATAGAGGGGAATCAAGTCGATCGCTTCCGGCCCCTCGACATGAATGACCTGAACGCGGCGCACATGTGGTTCCAGCATCGCCAGTTTCGCCGACTCCGCCGGGTCGATATGCGACACGATCTGCACCGTCGACGGGTTGGTCGCGCGGATATGCGCCGAGATCGCCTCGGCTTTTGTCTCGGACGTCAGCAGGAAGGTTGCCACCGGCGGCGGCACGATCGCCGTAACCTCGGCGATCCTTTCGTCCGAGATCGGGCCGGGTCCCGACGGCATATGCGCTACGAGCCCCAATGCGTCTGCGCCTGCATGGATTGCCATTCGCGCTTCCTCCGGGGAGGCAATGCAGCATATCTTGATCCGCGTTCGCATGGTGGCGCTATGCCGCCATGCCGGGATGGTCGCAATCCACGGCTTTTCGCTCGGGTGGCCCTACAAGTGCCCCTCAGAGGCGCGCCCCAATCCCCTCCAGCACCGCCACCAGCGCATCGAACCGCGCAATCACCGCATCTGCCCCAAGTCCCCCAACAGGCTCGTTGGAAAAGCCCCACTCCACCGCCACCACCGGCATCCCCGCTGCTCGCGCCGCCTGCACGTCGAACGCCGAATCCCCCACGAACGCCGCGCGCCCGCCGCCGCAGCGGCGCACCATTTCCTCCAGCAGCGCGGGTGAGGGCTTGGCCTTGCCCGGCCCCAGCGTGTCGCCGCCGATCACGGTCGCGAAGCGGTCGGCCAGCCCCAGCGCGTCGACGATCGCGGTGGCCAGCCGTTCCAGCTTGTTGGTAACGATCGCCACTTTCACGCCCCGCGCCCGCAGCGCGTCGAGCGCCGCGACGGCGCCCGGATAGGGGCGGGTGTGATCGGCGATGTGCGCGGCATAATGCGCCAGCATCGCGGCATGGTCCGCCTCCACCGTCGCGGGATCGCTCCCGCCGGTCGCCGCAAGCCCGCGCTCCAGCGTCGCGCGCAGTCCGCCGCCGATCATCGGTACGACCTGAGCGACCGTAAGCGGCGCGCGGCGCTTGTCCGCCAGCACCCGGTTCAGCGCGGCGGCAATATCGCCGCTGGTGTCGAACAGCGTGCCGTCGAGATCGAAGCCGACAATGTCGAAGGGGAAATCCGCCATGCCCCCGCGACTGCCCGCATTGCTATGGAATTGGCAAGACTATCGTGGCAGGGATCGCGCCTCCGGAGGTTTCCATGACAGGCCAGATCGCCGCGATCATCCTTGCCGCGGGCAAGGGTACGCGGATGCAATCCGATACGCACAAGGTGCTGCACCCGATCGCGGGGCGGCCGATGCTGCTCCATTTGATCGACGGCGTCGCCGCGCTGAACCCTGCGCGCACGATCGTCGTGGTCGGCGCGGGGCGCGAACAGGTCGAGGCGGCGGTGCAGCCGCACGGCGCCGAGACCGTCGCGCAGACCGAGCAACTCGGCACCGGCCATGCGGTGCGGATGGCGGAGGACGCGCTGGCGGGCTTCGACGGCGACGTGCTGATCCTCTATGGCGACGTGCCGCTGGTGACGACCGCGACGATGCAGCGGATGCTGGAGCGGCTGCACGCGGGCGACGCCCCTGCCGCCGTCGTTCTGGGCTTCCGCCCCGCCGATCCGGGCGCCTATGGCCGGGTGATCGCCGATGGCGAGGGGCGGATCGCGCGGATGGTGGAGTATAAGGACGCGACGCCTGAGGAGCGCGCCGAGACTCTGTGCAATTCGGGGCTGATGGCGGTTGCCGCGCGCGATCTGTTCGCGCTGCTGGGGCGGGTGACGAACCAGAATGCGGCGGGCGAATATTATCTGCCCGACATCGTGATGCTGGCGATTGCCGATGGCCGTCACTGCGCGGTGATCGAGACCGATGCGCACGAGGTTGCAGGCGTCAACAGCCGCGCCGAACTGGCCGGGCTGGAGGCGGTTTGGCAGGCCGCGCGCCGCGCACGGGCGATGGCCGAGGGCGCGACGCTGATCGCGCCGGAGACGGTGTGGTTCGCGCACGATACCGTGGTCGGCCGCGACGTGACGATCGAGCAGAATGTCGTGTTCGGCCCCGGCGTCCGCATCGCCGACAAGGTGACGATCCACGCGTTCAGCCATTTGGAAGGTGCCACGGTGCTGAGCGGCGCGCAGATCGGCCCCTATGCGCGGCTGCGCCCCGGTACGCTGCTGGAACAGGGCAGCAAGGTCGGCAATTTTGTCGAGACCAAGAACACCGTGCTCGGCCCCGGCGCGAAGGCGAACCACCTCACCTATCTGGGCGACGCCGTGGTCGGTTCGGGCGCGAATATCGGCGCGGGGACGATCACGTGCAATTATAACGGCTTTCAGAAGTCGCGGACCGAGATCGGGCATGGTGCGTTCATCGGATCGAACAGCGCGCTGGTCGCGCCGGTACGCGTCGGCGACGGCGCGATCGTCGCGGCGGGATCGGTGATCACGCAGGATGTCGAGCCCAACGCACTGGCGCTGGGCCGCGCCCGGCAGGAAGCGAGGCCCGGTTGGGCGCATCGCTTCCGCGAGAAGATGAAGGCACGCAAGGCGGAGAAGACGGGATGACACGGTTCCAACGGATAATGCTCGCGGTCGCGTTCGTGCTTTCACCGGCGGCGATGGCCCAGACTGCGGCGCCGATGACCCCGGCACAGGCGGTGGCGGCGGCGGAATCGGGCGAGGTGACGGGCGTGTTCGAGTTCGTCGTGGGATCGACCGGCGCGTCGGGCTTCAACGCCTATCTGAACTCGGCTGCCAACTACAAGGACGCGGGCAACCTGACGATCGAGCTGCACGCGGCGGCGATCAATGCGCTGAAGGAGCGGCTCGGCGCGTTCCCGCAGGATGTGCTGACCGGCAAGCGCGTGCGCGTGAAGGGCGTCGCGCGGCGGGTGCCGGTGGGGCGATATTTCCAGACGCGGATCGCGGTCGACACTGCCGACCAGATCGAAATCGGCGGCTGAGCCCGCCCAAGCTGTCATCGCCTTCACCCGCGCGTCACCGCGTCGTCATGCCGGAGCCGCTAGCGGCGAGCCTGCGTCTCGATTAGGGCGGGGCTGCGGGAGATTGAAGCATGTGCGGAATCGTCGGAATCGTCGGCAAGGAAGACGTCGCGGAGCGGCTGTATGACGGGCTGAAGCGGCTCGAATATCGCGGCTATGATTCCGCCGGGATCGCCACCGATTTCGACGGGCGGATCGAGCGGCGGCGCGCGTCGGGCAAGCTCGTCAACCTGGGCAAGGAACTGGCGGCCAACCCGCTCCCCGGCACCACCGGCATCGCGCACACCCGCTGGGCGACGCATGGCGGCCCGACGACCAACAACGCGCATCCGCATGCCACCGGCGAAGTCGCGTTGGTCCACAATGGCATCATCGAGAATTTCAAGCCGCTGCGCGAGGCGTTGATCGCGCGCGGGCGGGTGTTCGAGAGCGAGACCGACACCGAAGTCGTCGCGCATCTGGTGAGCGAGCGCGTCGAGGCGGGGATGGCCCCCGCGGACGCTGTCGCCGAAGTGCTGCCGCAGCTCCACGGCGCGTTCGCGCTGGCGATCCTGTTCCGCCAGCATCCCGACTTGCTGATCGGCGCGCGGCTGGGGTCGCCGCTGGTGGTGGGCTATGGCGAGGGCGAGACCTATCTCGGCTCCGACGCGCTGGCGCTGGCACCGCTGACGCAGCGGATCGCCTATCTGGAGGAAGGCGACTGGGTCGTCATCACCGCCGAGGGCGCGCAGATCTATGATCGCGAGAACCAGCCGGTCGAGCGCCCGATCACGATCTCCGGCGTCACCGGCGAGCTGATCTCGAAGGGCAATCACCGCCATTACATGCTCAAGGAAATCTATGAGCAGCCGATCGTCGTCGCCCAGACGCTGCGCGCGTACCTCCAGCGGATGGAAGAGCGCGTCACGCTGCCGATTCCGGAATTCGACCTCTCGACGATCAAACGCGTCACGATCGTCGCGTGCGGCACCAGCTTTTACGCCGGGATGGTCGCCAAATACTGGTTCGAGCAATTCGCGCGCGTCCCCGTCGACCTCGATGTCGCGTCCGAATTCCGCTATCGCCAGCCGGTGATGGAGGAGGGCGGGCTCGCGCTGTTCATCAGCCAGTCGGGCGAGACCGCGGACACGCTCGCCGCACTGCGCCACGCCCGCGCCGAGGGACAGACGATCGCGGTGGTGGTCAACGTCCCCACCAGCTCGATGGCGCGCGAGGCGGACCTGTTGCTGCCCACCCATGCCGGGCCGGAGATCGGCGTCGCATCGACCAAGGCCTTTACCTGCCAGCTCGCGGTGCTCGCCGCGCTCGCCGCCAATCTGGCGCGCGCCAAGGGCAAGCTGAACCCCGCCGAGGAGCGGATGATCGTCAAGCATCTGGCCGAGGCGCCCGCCGCGCTCAACGGCGCGCTGGCCTATGACGAGACGATCCAGGCAATGGCGCACACCATCGCGAGCGCGCGCGACGTGCTGTACCTGGGGCGCGGCACCGATTACCCGCTGGCACTGGAAGGCGCGCTGAAGCTCAAGGAGATCAGCTATATCCATGCCGAGGGCTATGCCGCGGGCGAGATGAAGCACGGCCCGATCGCGCTGATCGACGACAATGTCCCCGTGATCGTGATCGCGCCCTCAGGCCCGCTGTTCGACAAGACCGTGTCGAACATGCAGGAAGTCCAGGCGCGCGGCGGCAAGGTCGTGCTGATCAGCGACTATGACGGCGTCCAGGCGGCGGGCGAGGGGTGCATCGCGACGATCACCATGCCCAAGGTCCACCCGCTGATCGCGCCTCTGGTCTATGCGGTGCCGGTCCAGCTGCTCGCCTATCACGTCGCGGTCGCCAAGGGCACCGACGTTGATCAGCCGCGCAACCTCGCCAAGTCGGTCACCGTCGAATAGCGCGACGGTCCCGGATCCGGATCGTTTTCCGTCAGCAGACCCTCGACAGTCGCGCCCATCCGGCTAAGTTGCCGGAGGGGGAGAGCAAAGTGGAAATACGCACGATTCACAGCTTTGCGTCGGCTGCGAACCAGGAGTTCGAGATCGATATGGGGGCATCGGCGGTCACGGCGACGCTGATCGAAGTCAAGCCGCTGCAATCATATAAGTTTATAGGGCAGCGCCGCGACCCCTTTTCGCTGTTGTTTCGTAGCCGGTCGCCCGTGATTCTTCCGCAGAAGACGTATCGCGTCAAAAATCCCACGCTCGGCGAGCTCGACATGTTCCTCGTGCCCGTCGCGCGCGAGGGGGCGGACATCGTCTATCAGGCGGTGTTCAACTGATCGGCACGCGCCAACGCATCGGCTGATGCGTGGCCGTAGCGACGCCGTCCTCGACGAAGCCGAGCCGCAGGTACAGCCGTCGCGCAAGCGGATTGCTGTGCGCCACGTCGAGCGCGATTTCCGCCGCACCGGCCTCGCGGGCGGATCGCTGAACCCATTCGATCAGGGCGCTGCCCACCCCGGCGGCGCGGGCAGGGGGCATCAGGCCGATGTCGATGATCCGCCATTCGGGCGAGGAGCGATCGAGATACAGCCGACCGATCGGCGCGGGCGCGGGCGCCGCGTTTCCCTGGGTTACGATCCAGAAATCGGTCCTGGGGAAATAGCGCAGGAAATGCGTGTGTTGCAGTCGGAACTGATCGTCGAGGAGCGCACGCTTCTGTTCCGCCGACCACGGCACCAATGCCATTTCGAGCGCGCGAAAGCCGCCGAACAGGTCGCGCAGGAACGGCATATCGCCCCGCGCGGCAGGCCGCAGGGCGATCCCGAGGGCGCACAAGGCTTCCCCCAGGGATGGCGGCACTGCCGCCCGCGCCGGAAAGCGCGCCAGCGGTGCCTGCGCGTTCAATCGAACTGCGGGAAAATGCCGGCCAGCGCGATCGAATAATTGAGCCCGAGAAACGGCTGGACGTTGTTGTGCGGGAGGCTGCCGCCTGTGGGCTGGATCGCCATCGGATTCATCATCGTCATGTCCTCACCGCCCAAGGGTGCGTACATCGCCGATTCGCCCGTCGACGAGATCCCCGGTGCCGTGTTCGGGGATGGAGTCGCGCTGACATCGGTCGGTCCGGCGGGCAGGCAGGCATTCAGCGCATGCTGGTGCGACGGCATTTCGTTCATGCTGAGCGTGACCTGCTCCGTGCCAAAGGTGACGCCCAGCGGGCGATCGCTCAATCCGGGACCCTGGCCGGTGCCGCACGCCATGCGCGACGCCAGATTGGGCAACAGGAAACTGGTCGTTCCGTTTCCGCCGAACGTCACGCCGATCAGCGAGAACAGCGCCGTGTTCTGGGCCAGCGGGAGCGTCTGGCCCGCGGCGAACGCCCAGCCGTTGGGCGGGAAGTTGAAGCCATAGATTTCAATCTGGCCGAGATAGGGCTGCGTCATGTCGTTGCTCCTGGCGCAAGCGCTTTCGATCAGCGCCGGCTGGGTGGTGCTAGCTTTGGATCGGATATATCCCGAACAGCGCGATGCAGTAGTTCAGCGCGAGCGTAGGCGCGCAATTCGGATGCGCTCCGCTGCCGCCGCTATGCTGGATCGCATTGCTCGACAGCGGCTGCGGCGTCGATTGTGCCACGTTCGTCGTGTAGAACGGGTCGTTGACGATGCCGCCGGCGAGAAGTGCTCCCGAAGGGGATTCCAATGTTGCCGGCTGATTGTTGGCGACGACCATATGGTTATGCGCGGGCATTTGCTGCGTGGTCAGCGTGACCTCTTCCGTACCGGCCTTCTGCCCCAGCACATAGTGTGACAGCCCGGGTCCGGTGCCCTGGTGGATGGGCACCGCGCCGCGCAGGTCCGGCACCGCAAACGTCTCCGAACCATTGCCGCCATAGGTGGTGCCGAGCAGCGTATACAGCGCATCATATTCCGAGATCGCCAGTAGCGAACCGTCGCATAACTGCCATCCGCTGGGCGCGCCGCGCACATAGGGATACAGGCGTATTTCGCCGATATAAGGATCCACTTTGCTCTCCTCTGGACGTGCCGGCCAATCGCCCCGGCGGTCGCGCCCCTGTCAGTTGTGCGACGGATAGATGCCCGACAATGCGATGTTGAAATTGATCGCCTGATACGGCTGAAGGTTGGGATGCGCCTGCGATCCGCCGGTGGCGCCTACCGTCTGCGGCGCCAGCACGGTCAGGGGCGTGGATCCGTACAGCTTGGCGCCGGCGGGCGCGACCTCGGCAAAACCATATTGGTTGTTCGGAAAGCCCTCGACCGCAGGACTGTTCTGTGCCGCCAGCCCATGCGTGTGCATCGGCAGGTTCATGGAAAGCAGCGTCACGGTCTCCGTGCCCATCGCTTCGCCCAGCATATATTGGGGTGGCTGCCAGTTCGTATCGCTGGACTCAAATCCGCCGCCCGCGGGCGTACGGCTGCGCAGGTCCGGCAGTGCGAAGGTGGTCGTACCGTTGCCGCCATAATTCGTGCCCAGCAGAGAGAATAGGGCGTTGTTCTGCGCGATTCCCAGGAGCTGACCATTGCACTGCGCAAAATACTTCTGCGCAAAGCCGAAGCCGGTCATCATGACCTGACCGATGAAAAAATCCGACAAAGCGGCATCCCCCTCCCAATATCGCGCACTCTTCGAGCACACGTAATTTGCCCTCCGACTCCCTCAATGTGGATGTCGATTCCTAGGCTTATAGTGTGATGAACAACTGGCAGCGAAGGTGCCGCTGCGACTCGTTTTCTGTGCCGTACTGTTCCAATAGTCAAGATGAGAGGGTTCCATTTTGAAGTGAAAGGTACTTAAGTGCCTGTTTTTCCGTGCCAATCAACGTTGATGCGGCGTAAATCATATTTGTTGATTATTATGAGAGTCTCTCTGTAAGTGAAGGGATAGGGCCGGAAGGGAACGCGATTCTGTCGTGTTCTTTGGTGTCAAAGGTGCCGGGCGCGCGAGGGGATGGCGGGTTCCAGGCACCGAATACGGGGGCGCCCGGTTGGGGCGGGGGGGATTTCAGTGCTAAATCGAGTCGGTGGCGCCATGCGCGCTCTGAACCTGGGCTGCCCGTTCGATCGCAAGCGGTGCGTTTCGCGGATCGCTGCGGCGATGCTCGCGATCCTGGCTGTCCTCGCCGCACCCAATGCCCTCGCGGCCGCAAGCGCGACTTGTACCTTGACCTATGGCGCCAGCGACAGCGTCACCACCGTTGGAAGCGACACCACCAACGGGAGCGGGACGCTGACGTCGCTTCGCGTGGTCGCGGGTTCCAGCAACAACGTCATTCTCACCAAGCATACCGGCTATCATCAGACGTCGATCTGCAAATTCTCAGGTGGCGGGGCGGGCGCCAGTTTTGTGCTGACCAATGGCGGCAACCAGATCTTGAACGGTAATGCGGTAGCGACTCAGCAGGGCGGCTCCGTCCAGACGACCTCCACCGGACTGATCTACACGCCTCCATCGGGCTTTACGGGCACCGATCGGATCGCATCTGGCGTGACCACCGAATTTCTGGCGGACGGGAAAAGCTTTTCAGTCCCGCGCGGATATTACGACATAAGGATAACGGTGGTATCTGCCACGCCAGCGGCGCCCGCCGTAACCTCGATCTCGCCGAGCTCGGGTCCCGCGAGCGGCGGCACCAGCGTAACGATCACCGGGACGGATTTCACCGGCACGACTGCGGTGACCTTCGGCTCGACGGCGGCCAGCGGGTTCACGGTCAACAGCGCGACCTCGATCACCGCAACCGCGCCTGCGGGCAGCGGCACGGTGGATGTGCGGGTGACGACGGCCGGCGGAACGAGCGCAACGAGCGCCTCGGACCAGTTCACTTATGTCGCGGCGCCCACCGTCACGGCGATTTCGCCGACCTCCGGCCCGAGTACCGGCGGCACTAGTGTCACGCTGACGGGCACGGGGTTCAGCGGCGCGACTGCGGTTACGTTCGGGGGAACCGCGGCGACCGGCTTCACAGTCAACAGCGCGACGCAGATCACCGCGACCGCGCCTTCGGGCAGCGGCACGGTGGATGTGCGCGTCACCACCGTAGGCGGGACAAGCGCGACGAGCGCCTCGGACCAGTTCACCTACGTTGCGGCGCCCTCCGTCACGGCGATTTCACCGAGCTCCGGCCCGAGCACCGGCGGCACCACGGTCACGCTGACGGGCACGGGGTTCAGCGGCGCGACTGCGGTTACGTTCGGGGGAACCGCGGCGACCGGCTTCACAGTCAACAGCGCGACGCAGATCACCGCGACCGCGCCTTCGGGCAGCGGCACGGTGGATGTGCGCGTCACCACCGTAGGCGGGACAAGCGCGACGAGCGCCTCGGACCAGTTCACCTACGTTGCGGCGCCCTCCGTCACGGCGATTTCACCGAGCTCCGGCCCGAGCACCGGCGGCACCACGGTCACGCTGACGGGCACGGGGTTCAGCGGCGCGACTGCGGTCAGCTTCGGGGGGACCGCGGCGACGGGCTTCGCGGTGAACAGCGCGACGCAGATCACCGCGACCGCGCCTTCGGGCAGCGGCACGGTAGATTTGCGCGTCACCACCGCAGGCGGGACGAGCGCGACGAGCGCCTCGGACCAGTTCACCTATGTCGCGGCGCCCACCGTCACGGCGATTTCGCCGACCTCCGGCCCAAGTACTGGCGGCACCACGGTCACGCTGACGGGCACGGGGTTCAGCGGCGCGACGGCGGTCACCTTCGGGGGGACCGCGGCGACCGGCTTCACGGTGAACAGCGCGACGCAGATCACCGCAACCGCGCCATCGGGTAGCGGCACGGTAGATATCCGAGTCACCACCGCGGGCGGGACGAGCGCGACGAGCGCCTCGGACCAGTTCACCTACGTTGCGGCGCCCACCGTCACGGCGATTTCGCCGACCTCCGGCCCAAGTACTGGCGGCACCACGGTCACGCTGACGGGCACGGGGTTCAGCGGCGCGACGGCGGTCACCTTCGGGGGGACCGCGGCGACCGGCTTCACGGTGAACAGCGCGACGCAGATCACCGCAACCGCGCCATCGGGTAGCGGCACGGTAGATATCCGAGTCACCACCGCGGGCGGGACGAGCGCGACGAGCGCCTCGGACCAGTTCACCTACGTTGCGGCGCCCACCGTCACGGCGATTTCGCCGACCTCCGGCCCAAGTACTGGCGGCACCACGGTCACGCTGACGGGCACGGGGTTCAGCGGCGCGACTGCGGTCAGCTTCGGGGGGACCGCGGCGACGGGCTTCACGGTGAACAGCGCGACGCAGATCACCGCGACCGCGCCTTCGGGCAGCGGCACGGTAGATATTCGAGTCACCACCGCAGGCGGGACGAGCGCGACGAGCGCGTCGGATCAGTTCACCTATGTCGCGGCTCCCACCGTCACGGGGATTTCACCGACCTCCGGCCCGAGCACCGGCGGCACCACGGTCACGCTGACGGGCACGGGATTCACCGGCGCGACTGCGGTCAGCTTCGGGGGGACCGCGGCGACGGGCTTCACGGTGAACAGCGCGACGTCGATCACCGCAACCGCGCCTTCGGGCAGCGGCACGGTAGATATTCGAGTCACCACCGCGGGCGGGACGAGCGCGACGAGCGCCTCGGATCAGTTCACTTATGTCGCGGCGCCCACCGTCACGGCGATTTCGCCGACCTCCGGCCCGAGTACCGGCGGCACCACGGTCACGCTGACGGGCACGGGGTTCAGCGGCGCGACTGCGGTCACCTTCGGGGGGACCGCCGCGACCGGCTTCACGGTGAACAGCGCGACGCAGATCACCGCAACCGCGCCGTCGGGCACCGGCACGGTAGATGTGCGCGTCACCACCGCGGGCGGGACGAGCGCGACGAGCGCCTCGGACCAGTTCACTTATGTCGCGGCGCCCACCGTCACGGCGATTTCGCCGACTTCCGGCCCGAGTACCGGCGGCACTACGGTCACGCTGACGGGCACGGGGTTCAGCGGCGCGACTGCGGTCAGCTTCGGGGGGACCGCGGCGACGGGCTTCACGGTGAACAGCGCGACGCAGATCACCGCGACGGCGCCTTCGGGCAGCGGCACGATAGATATCCGGGTCACGACCGCGGGCGGGACCAGCGCGACAAGCGCCTCGGACCAGTTCACCTACGTTGCGGCGCCCTCCGTCACGGGGATTTCACCGACCTCCGGCCCGAGCACCGGCGGCACCACGGTCACGCTGACGGGCACGGGGTTCAGCGGCGCGACGGCGGTCAGCTTCGGGGGGACCGCGGCGACCGGCTTCACGGTCAACAGCGCGACGTCGATCAGCGCAACCGCGCCTGCGGGCAGCAGCACGGTAGATGTGCGCGTCACCACCGCGGGCGGGACGAGCGCGACGAGCGCCTCGGATCAGTTCAGCTATATCGTGCCACCGGCGGCGCCCGTGGTGTCGGCACCGAGTAACGGCGCCGTGGTCGCAACTGCGACGCCGACCATCACCGGGACGGCAGAGGCGTCGCGCACGATCACCGTTTATGTGGACGGGTCCAGTCTCGGGACGACGACGTCCTCGGGTGCCGGGGCGTGGAGTTTTGCCGTCGCCTCGGCGCTTTCGGAAGGCGCACATACGGTTCGCGCGACCGCAACCAATTCGGGCGTGGTCGGTGCCAGTTCCAGCACCAACGGCTTCACTGTCGACACGATAGCCCCTGCGTCGCCGGCGATCAGCGCGCCGACCGAGGGCGCCACGACGGCGCTGACGCCGACATTCACCGGCAGCGCGGAAGCAAATGCCGCGGTGAGCGTGATCGTCGACGGCAGCGCGTTGGGCAGCACGACCGCGAGCGGCGCCGGCAGCTGGAGCTTCACGCCGGGCAGCGCGCTTTCAGCGGGGCCCCACACGGTCCGCGCGACCGCCGCGGATGCGGCGGGCAATGTATCGCCGGCCTCGGCGACTCGCAATTTCACGGCAGCGCCCGCGCTGACCACGACTCAGGCGATTTCCGGGGTCTCCGGCCCGGTCGGCACGGCGTTCTCGAGCACCCCCGTCACCGCGGCGGGCGGCAGCGGGGCGCTCACCTACACGCTGACCGGCGGCACGCTTCCCCCGGGGCTGAGCTTTTCGCCGACGACCGGCCTGCTCTCGGGGACGCCCAGCGCGGCGCTCACGGCGACCACGTTCACCGTCACCGTGAGCGACACGGCAAACCAGAGCTCGGCCAGGACATTCTTGCTGACCGTCGACGCCCCCACGCTCGTCCTGTCGCCGGTGACGCTGGCGGGTGCGACGGCAGGCGCGCCGTTCTCGCAGGTGTTCAGCACGGCTGGCGGGACGCCGGGATACAGCTATGCCCATAGCGCCGGCACATTGCCTCCCGGAATGACGCTGACGTCCACGGGCACGCTGTCCGGGACGCCGAGCGGGGCGGGGAACTTCACCTTCTCCGTGACGGCGACCGATAGCTCGACCGGGGCCGGAGCACCCTTTTCCGGAACCCGCAGCTACACCCTCGTCGTGGCCGCGCCGACACTGTCGCTGACGCCCGGTTCGTTGAGCGCGGGCGTGGCCGGCACGCCCTATGCGGCCAGCTTTGCGGCGAGCGACGGCACCGCGCCCTATAATTATGCCCTGGCAGCGGGGAGTACGCTGCCTGCCGGGCTCACGCTGGCGGCGACCGGCGAACTGGCCGGCACGCCGACCGAGGTGGGTTCGTTCAGCTTCTCGATCCGGACGACCGACAGCACGACGGGGTCGGGCTCGCCCTATTCCCTGGTCAGTGGCTACACGCTGACGATTGCCGCGCCGACCATCAGCGTGAGTCCCGCTTCGGGCGCCCTCGATGCGACCGCGGGCACGCCTTTCTCGCAGACCTTTACTGCCGGCGGCGGCACCGGTTCGTATAGCTACTCGGCCACCGGCGCGCTGCCGGCAGGACTCTCGCTGTCGTCTGCGGGGCTGCTTTCGGGAACGCCGACCGTATCGGGCACCTTCTCGGTACAGGTGACGGCGAGCGACAGCGGCGCCACGGGCACGGGCGCGCCGTTCAGCGGCAGCCGCAGCTACACGCTGAACGTCGCTGCACCTACGATCGCCGTCACGCCGACCACGCTGGCCGCGGGCACGGTAGGCACGGCCTATTCGGCAATGCTGAGCGCGAGCGGCGGCATCGCGCCCTATAGCTTCGGCGTCACCGCTGGCACGCTGCCTGCCGGGTTGAGCCTGGGCGCCGGCGGGGCCCTGACCGGCACGCCGACGGCGCAGGGGACGTTCGCCTTCACCGTGACCGCCACCGACAATGCGGCGTTCACGGGCAGCCGCGCCTATGCGCTCACCATCGCGACGGGCGCGCAGACGATTGCGTACACCTCCACCGCCCCTGCGACTGCGGTCGTCGGCGGGACGACCTATACGCCGGCCGCGACCGCGACATCCGGGCTGTCCGTGAGCTTCACGGTCGATGCGTCGAGCGCGGGAGTCTGCACGATTTCGGCCGGGGTGGTGAGCTTCACCGGCGCCGGGACCTGCACCGTCAATGCCGACCAGGCGGGCAATGCGCACTGGAACGCGGCGCCGCAAAGCCCGCAGAGTTTTGCGGTGTCGGTGGCGGCGCAGGCGCTGACGTCGAGCCTGAGCTTCAGCGCGTCGCAGCTTGCGGCGGGCGCCACCGGGCAGCTGACAGTGACGTTCGGCAATCCCAATGCGAGCACCAGCGCGCAGTTCACCCCGCGGATCACCTTTCCGAACACGATCCTTGGCCTCGTCTCGCCTTTCTTCACTGGAACCTGCTCGAATAGCGGGGCTTCGGTGCCGAGTGCCGGGGTGATCGATCTGGATAACGTCAGCGTTCCGGCGGGCAGCTGTACCGTTATCGTCCATTTGCAGGGCACGAGCGCAGGAAGCGGCGCCTTCTCCCTTGGGTCCTTCACGCCGAGCGGCTTGCCGACGACTGCCGCGACCTCAAGCGGCAGCCTCGCTGTGGCGCCGACGGTGACGGGCCTCGACGTCGTCAGCGGTCCTGCGGCCGGGGGCACGATTGTGCGCGTTTCGGGCGCGGGCTTCAGCACGACGGCGGCCAGCAACACCGTCCGGTTCGGCGCCGCGACCGCGACGGTGACCGGCGCGACGGCGACTCAGCTGACCGTCACTACCCCTGTGGGAGCGGCGGGTGTCGTCGATGTCACCGTTACGGTCGGCGGCCAGACCAGCGCGACGTCGGGATCGGATCAATTCACCTATGTCGCCGCGCCCATCGCGGCCGACAAGACCGGCGTGACGGTGGCCTATGAAAGCAGCGGCACGCCGATCGAACTGGCGGCATCGGTCACGGGGGTTACGACCAGCCTCGCCATCGGGACTGCGCCGGCGCATGGTAGCGTGAGCTTTGCTGGCACGGTCGCGACCTACACGCCGACTGCGGGCTATTATGGCGCGGACAGCTTCACGTACACCGCAACCGGCCCCGGCGGCACTTCGGCTGCGGCGACGGTCAGCGTCAACGTGGCTACCCCCGGCGCACCGGTGGCGACCGATAAGTCGGGGGTTGCGGTAACCTACAACAGCAGCGGCACCGCAATCGATCTGAGCGCCTCGGTAACGGGGGTTACGACCAGCCTCAGCATCGGCACCGCGCCGGGGCATGGCAGCGTAAGCTTCACAGGGAATGTCGCGACGTACACGCCGACCGCGGGCTATTTCGGCACCGACAGCTTCACGTACACGGCGACGGGTCCCGGCGGGACGTCGGCGGCGGCTACGGTAAGCGTCACCGTGGCTACCCCCGGTGCTCCCGTGGCGGCGAACAAGTCGGGCGTTGCGGTGGCGTATGAGAGCAGCGGCACGGCGATCGACCTGAGCGCCTCGGTCACGGGGGTTACCACCAGCCTGAGCGTCGGCACCGCGCCGGCGCATGGCAGCGTGAGCTTTGCTGGCAATGTCGCGACGTACACGCCGACCGCAGGCTATTTCGGCACCGACAGCTTCACGTACACCGTGACGGGTCCCGGCGGGACGTCGGCCTCGGCGACGGTGAGCCTGACCGTGGCGAACCCCAGCGCACCGGTGGCGGCGAACAGGTCCGGCGTGACCGTTGCCTATGAGAGCAGCGGCACAGCGATCGACCTGACGGCTTCGGTCACGGGCGTCTCGACCAGCCTGAGCATCGGGACTGCGCCGGCGCATGGCAGCGTGAGCTTTGCTGGCACGGTCGCGACCTACACGCCGACTGCGGGCTATTATGGCACCGACAGCTTCACCTACACCGCAACCGGCCCCGGCGGCACTTCGGCTGCGGCGACGGTGAGCGTCACCGTGGCGACCCCCGGTGCCCCCGTGGCGGCGGACAAGTCGGGCGTTGCGGTACTCTATAACAGCAGCGGCACGGCGATCGACCTGACGGCCTCGGTCACGGGGGTTACGACCAGCCTCGCCGTCGGGACTGCGCCGGCGCATGGTAGCGTGAGCTTTGCTGGCACGGTCGCGACCTACACGCCGACTGCGGGCTATTATGGCGCGGACAGCTTCACGTACACCGCAACCGGCCCCGGCGGCACTTCGGCTGCGGCGACGGTGAGCGTCACCGTGGCGACCCCCGGCGCACCGGTGGCGGCGGACAAGTCGGGCGTTGCGGTACTCTATAACAGCAGCGGCACGGCGATCGACCTGACGGCCTCGGTCACGGGGGTTACGACCAGCCTCAGCGTCGGGACTGCGCCGGCGCATGGTAGCGTGAGCTTTGCTGGCACGGTCGCGACCTACACGCCGACTGCGGGCTATTATGGCGCGGACAGCTTCACGTACACCGCAACCGGCCCCGGCGGCACTTCGGCTGCGGCGACGGTGAGCGTCACCGTGGCGACCCCCGGCGCACCGGTGGCGGCGGACAAGTCGGGCGTTGCGGTACTCTATAACAGCAGCGGCACGGCAATCGACCTGAGCGCCTCGGTCACGGGGGTTACGACCAGCCTCAGCGTCGGGACTGCGCCCGCGCATGGCAGCGTGAGCTTCACCGGCAATGTCGCGACCTACACGCCGACTGCGGGCTATTTCGGCACCGACAGCTTCACTTACACGGCGACGGGTCCCGGCGGGACGTCGGCGGCGGCGACGGTGAGCCTGAGCGTGGCGAACCCTGGCGCGCCGGTTGCGGCGAGCAAGTCGGGCGTGACCGTTGCCTATGAGAGCAGCGGCACAGCGATCGACCTGACGGCTTCGGTCACGGGCGTCTCGACCAGCCTGAGCATCGGGACTGCGCCCGCGCATGGTAGCGTAAGCTTCACCGGCAATGTCGCCACCTACACGCCGGCTGCGGGCTATTTCGGCACCGACAGCTTCACCTACACCGCGACCGGCCCAGGCGGGACGTCGCCTGCGGCGACGGTCAGCGTCACCGTGGCTACCCCCGGCGCACCGGTGGCGACCGATAAGTCGGGGGTTGCGGTAACCTACAACAGCAGCGGCACCGCAATCGACCTGAGCGCCTCGGTTACGGGGGTTACGACCAGCCTCAGCGTCGGCACTGCGCCCGCGCATGGTAGCGTAAGCTTCACCGGCAATGTCGCCACCTACATGCCGACTGCGGGCTATTTCGGCAGCGACAGCTTCACCTACACTGCGACCGGTCCCGGCGGGACGTCGGCGGCGGCGACGGTCAGCGTTACCGTGGCGAACCCCGGTGCGCCGGTGGCCGCGAACAAGTCGGGCGTGGCGGTACCCTATAACAGCAGCGGCATGGCGATCGACCTGACGGCCTCGGTCACGGGGGTTACGACCAGCCTCAGCGTCGGGACTGCGCCGGCGCATGGTAGCGTAAGCTTCACCGGCAATGTCGCGACCTACACGCCGACTGCGGGCTATTTCGGCACCGACAGCTTCACTTACACCGCGACGGGTCCCGGCGGGACGTCGGCGGTGGCGACGGTAAGCCTGACCGTGGCTACCCCCGGCGCACCGGTCGCGGCCAACAAGTCTGGCGTGACCGTCGCATATGAAAGCAGCGGCACGCCGATCGACCTGAGTGCCTCGGTCACCGGGGTCGCGACCAGCCTCAGCGTCGGCACTGCGCCCGCGCATGGTAGCGTCAGCTTCACCGGCAATGTCGCGACCTACACGCCGACTGCGGGCTATTTCGGCACCGACAGCTTCACCTACACGGCGACGGGTCCCGGCGGGACGTCGGCGGCGGCGACGGTCAGCGTCACCGTGGCGCCCCCCGGTGCTCCCGTGGCGGCGAACAAGTCGGGCGTTGCGGTGGCGTATGAGAGCAGCGGCACGGCGATCGACCTGACCGCCTCGGTCACGGGCGTCTCGACCAGCTTGAGCATCGGGACTGCGCCCACGCATGGTAGTGTCAGCTTCGCCGACAATGTCGCGACCTACACGCCGACTGCGGGCTATTACGGCACCGACAGCTTCACCTACACCGCGACGGGTCCCGGCGGGACGTCGGCGGCGGCTACGGTAAGCGTCACCGTGGCCACCCCCGGTGCGCCCGTGGCGGCAAACAAGTCGGGCGTGACCGTCGCGTATGAGAGCAGCGGCACGACGATCGACCTGAGTGCCTCGGTCACCGGGGTCGCGACCAGCCTCGCCGTCGGCACCGCGCCCGCGCATGGCAGCGTGAGCTTCGCCGGCAATGTCGCGACCTACACACCGACCGCGGGCTATTTCGGCGCGGATAGCTTCACCTACACCGCCACCGGCCCCGGTGGGACTTCGGACGCGGCAACGGTTGGCATCACGGTGGAGGTGCCGCCGGTTGCGGATCTCGCGAGCCTTTCCGACGTCGCGATTGCCTATGACAGCCCGGGCACTGCGATCGACCTCACGCGGGCGATCACCGGTGTCGTCACCAGCCTTTCCATCAAAAGCGCTCCCGCGCATGGCAGCGTCAGCCTCGCCGGCAGGGTCGCGACCTATGTTCCGAGCAAGGGCTATTTCGGCGACGACAGCTTCACCTACACCGCAACCGGGCCGGGCGGGACTTCGGCACCGGCCAGCGTCACGGTCACCGTCGCATTGCCACCGCCGCCTTTGGTGGCCTCGGCCAATGCCACGGTTACCGGCGCCGCCGTCGGGACCTCGGCCGGCAGCATCCGGATCGACCTGGCGCCGTTGATCACGGGCGAATATGGCGCGATCCAGATCGTGACCGAGCCCATACATGGCGACGTGACGCTTACCAGCGGCGCGCAGACCGCAAATGCCCGCGATGCGCTGGCGGTGGCGGCACCCACGGCGACGATCGCCTTGTACCGTCCGGCAGTGGGTTTCGTCGGGACCGACAGTTTCGCCTTTGCCGCGGTCGGGCCGGGCGGTGTTTCGGCGCCTGGGGTGGTTACGATCACGGTGCTCGGCCCCGTTCCGATGGCGTTGTCCAAGACGGCGGCGACCGGGGATGGACAAACCGTGTCGGTCGACCTGACCGCAGGCGCGACCGGCGGTCCGTTCAACGCCGCGGCAATCGTCAGCGTGACGCCGACGGATGGCGCGACCGCGGTGCTGGTCGCGAGCGGCTCGGGCGCAACGCAAGCCTATCGCCTCGACGTCACGCCCAAGGCCCGGTTCAGCGGATCGGTGGTGATCGCCTATACGCTGAGCAATGCCTATGGGACCTCGGCGCCCGCGATCGTGACGGTGTCTGTCCAAGCGCGGCCCGATCCTACGACCGACCCCAATCTGCGCGGCGTAATCGATTCGCAGGCCGAGACGGCGCGGCGGTTCGCGCGCAGCCAGGTGACGAACTTCCTGCGGCGTACCGAGCAGTTGCACGCCAATGGCGGCGCGGGCGCGGCGCAAATGGGCGTCAGCCTGATGTCGCGCGACGGCAGTGGTTATGCGCCGCAGCGGCCCGGCATGGACGATTCGGCGTTCCAGATCACCGAGCGGATGCGGATGTCGAGCGAGGACCCGAGCCTGGGCGCCGCCGCCAAGCTGCCGCGCAATCCATGGTCGCGCGGCGGCGCGGCGGGGATCGCGGCATCGTCCACAGGCGCGCCGACCGCGCGCACTGCTACAGAGGCTGCCGCCGACGGTGTTCCCGCCGAGGACGCGGGCGATCCCGATGCCTCGGGCGATACCGGGCGGCGGATCGGTTCGGTCGCAATCTGGAGCGGCGGCGCGATCGAGATCGGCACGCGGGATCGCGACACCGACCGGACCAAGATCACTGCCACGACCTCCGGGCTGAGCGGCGGTGCCGACCTCAAGCTTGCAGAGGGCGTTATCGTCGGGGTGGGCGGTGGTTATGGCAACGACATAAGCTCGATCGGGAACGGTGCGGCGCGCGTGCGGGGCAGGAGCAGCCTGTTCGCGGGCTATGCCAGCATCTTGCCTGCCAAGGGCATCTTCCTCGACGCGGTGGTGGGGCGAGGCGATCTGAGCTTCACCACGCGGCGCAACGTGGCAGGGGTCAACGCCAAAACCACCGGCAGTCGCGACGGCACGATGACGCTTGCGGCGCTGTCGCTCGGGGTCGACCATGGCGGCGACGCGCTGCGCTTCGCACTCTATGGCCGGGGCGACTATCTCGCCGCCGACCTGGATGCCTATATCGAGGCAGGGGCCGGGCGCTATGATCTGCGGTTCGACGCGCGCAAGGTCCGGTCGGTCACGGGCACGCTCGGGACTCGGATCGAATATCGCCAGCCCTTCGACTTTGGCATCGTCCTCCCGCGCCTGCGCGCCGAATGGAGCCACGAATTCGCCGATGTCGATGCGCAGATGCTCGACTATGCCGATATTCCCGGCGTGGCGACCTATCGGATCGACAGCAGCGGCTGGCGGCGCGAGCAGTTCCAGCTGAGCCTGGGGACGCGGCTCGAACTGCCGAGCCTGTGGGCGTTCGACGTAGAGATGGGCGCGCGCGGGGGATCGGGCGAGACCGCCGCGACGCTCCGGCTGCTATTGTCGAAGACGTTCTGAACGGTGCGCGCAGGGGGCCACACGCTCCCTGCGCGCCGCAGACGTCGCGATCACCCCCGGCGCATCGCCAGTATCGCTTCGGCGCGCTTCAGATGCGGCATGTCGAGCATCGCGCCGTCCAGCCCGATCGTCCCTGCGCCCGGGTTGGCGGCAAAGGCGGCGGTCACGCGTTCGGCATGCTCGATCTCCGCTGCGGAGGGCGAGAAGGCCCGGTTGATCACCGCGACCTGATCGGGATGGATCGCCATCATCCCGCGAAAGCCCGCGCGCCGCGCCTTGGCGGCGACGGCGGCGAGCCCTTCCAGGTCCCGGAAATCGCCATGAATCGTCTCGATCGGCGCGACGCGCGCAGCGGCGGCGCCCGCCAGGCACAGCGCGCGGAACAGCTGGTACGGGAATGCATATTCGCCGTCCGCGTCGCGATTGTCGGTCGCGCCGAGTGCCGTCGCGCTGTCCTCCGCACCCCAGGTCAGCGCCGCCAGCCGCGGACAGCCGGCATAGTCGCCCAGCCCGAACAGCGCCGGCGCGGTCTCGGTCGCGACCACCATCGTCGCGATTTCGCCCAGCGGCAGCCCCGCCGCTGCCTCCAGCGCCGTCAGATAATGGTGCAGCCGATCGCCTTCGGCGCGCGTCGCCTTGGGCAGCATGATCCCATCGGGGCGCATCGCGACGATCGCGGCGAGATCGGGGAGGGCGTGTTCAGTGTCGAGCGGGTTGATCCGCACCCATTGCGGCTGCGCGCGGGCGGCGGTGCCCAGATGCTCGGCCACGATCGCCCGGGCAGCGGCCTTGTTCGCCGGCGCGACGGCATCCTCGAGGTCGAGCAGCACCAGATCGGCCCCGCTGGCCCCCGCCTTGGCCAGCTTGCGCGGCGAATCCCCGGGAGCGAACAGCAGCGATCGGGCGAAAAAGGGAGCGGTCATGGTTTCTCCAACATGGAGACTGTGACCTAAAGCGAGGGCGGGCGGAGGTAAACCGCGCTTGCGCGGGTACAAGCCGAAGCCGCAGAGGGATGGTCGCGACTTCGGCTTGCCCCATGGCATCTCCCCGGGCGAGGAGAGATGCCGATACGCTTTACGCGTGGCGCCCTCAGGGAGGGGGGAGGGCGTCCACAACGTCGATTTAAAGGCGGTGCGTTATTTTCGCTAATCAGGACAAACACTGTACGTAGGGTGACGGAACACTTGGTTCGACTTGCACCCGCGCCGATACGCCCGGCTCCGGGCAGGAAAAGCCTTTACGCGTCCTTAACCCTGCCTGCTTACCTCTTCTTCGACGCGAAACAGGGGAATCGGGCATCGTGCGTATTCTGATCGTTGACGACGAGCCTGCGATGCACGAATCCTATCGCCAGTGCTTCAAGACCTCGCAGGCCGAGGGCAGCGCCTCGGCGCTGACCGCGATGGCCGCCGAGCTGTTCGGCGACGACGAGCCGGAGCAGACGTCGCCTTCGCCTGACCCCGCCGATCCTGCCGCCTTCGAATGCGCGCACTTTATGCAGGGACTGGATGCCGTCGCGGCGGTGCGCGATTCGATCCTCGCTGGCGCGCGCTACGCGGTCGCGTTCATCGACGTCCGCATGCCCCCCGGCATCGACGGCAAGGAAACCGCCAGGCGCATCCGCGCGCTCGATCCCGATATCAACCTGGTGATCGTCACCGGCTATTCCGATTTCTCGCCGCTCGACATCAGCCGGGCGGCCGGCCCCGCCGACAAGATCTTCTATATCGCCAAGCCGTTCCAGGCCGAGGAAGTCGTGCAGACCGCGACGGCATTGGGCAACCGGTGGCGCGTCGATGGCGAACTCGAAGCTGCCCGCGCCGCGCTCGCCGAAAAGGTTGCGCTGCTCGAGGAACAGGCCCTGGAGCTGGCGGCGAACGAATCGCGCGCCGTCCATATGGCGAACCATGATTCGCTCACCGATGCGCCCAATCGGCTCGCCTTCCTCCACGCGCTGGGCGGCGCGGTGAAGGGCGACGCGTGCTTCGCGATGGCGATGATGGATCTCGACCGGTTCAAGCTGGTCAACGACACGCTTGGGCACCTGGCGGGCGACGAGATGATCCGCATCGTCTGCGACATCCTCCAGACCCGCGTGCCCGCGAACGGCTTTGTCGCGCGGCTGGGCGGTGACGAGTTCGGGATGCTGATGCCGGTGACCGGCGAGGACGAGGCGGTGATGCTCGCCGAGCGGCTGCTCAAGGCGGTGTCGATCAGCTTCAAGGTATTCGGCCATTCGGTCCATGGCGGCGCCTCGGTCGGGCTGATGGTGGTGCCGCCGGGCACCGTGAGCGACCCCATCGACGTGATGCGCCGCGCCGACCTCGCGCTCAACGAGGCGAAGCGCCAGGGCCGCGGCATGGTGCGGGTGTTCGACGAGAGCATGGACGAATCGATCCGCTTCCGCCGCCAGATCGAAGGCGGGCTGTCGGGTGCGATCGCCAAGGGCGAATTGCGCCTCGTCTATCAGCCGATCGTCGCGCGCGATCGGCTGGAAGTGATCGGGTTCGAGGCGCTGGTCCGCTGGTGCAGCCCCGAATATGGCATGGTCTCGCCGGCGATGTTCATCCCGATCGCCGAGGAATCGAACCTGATCCACGAGCTGGGCGACTGGGTGATCGACGAAGCGGTAAAGACGCTGCAGACCTGGCCCGGCCAATATGTCTCGGTCAATTTCTCGCCGCGCCAGTTTCGCCGCCACAATTTCGTCGGGCACGTCGTCGAGCGCGTGACCAGCGCCGGCGTGTCGCCCAAGCGGTTTCAGATCGAGATCACCGAAACCGCGATCTTCGACGATGTCGAGCGCGCGGCGGAGACGCTGTTCAAGCTGCGCCAGATGGGATTCCGCATCGCGCTCGACGATTTCGGCACCGGCTATTCGTCGCTCTACAATATCCGCCGCTTCGCGCTCGATTGCCTGAAGATCGACCGCAGCTTCGTCGACGGCATGGCGCGCGAGCGCGAGAGCGCGGCGATCGTCCATTCGATCATCCATCTCGGCCGCGCGCTGGGGATGGAGGTCGTCGCGGAGGGCGTGGAAACGATCAGCCAGCTCCAGTCGCTGCGGCTTGCGGGGTGCAGCCATTTGCAGGGCTATTACCTCGCACGCCCGATGGATGCCGAAGCGGCGCTGACGCTGGCGCATGCCGGTTTCCTCGCCGATGCCGATGCCGCGAGCGAGCCCCAGGCGAGTAGCGGGACGCACGGCTGATGACGCGACAATGGCGGCTGCGCGCGCCGGCGTCGCTCGGCGCGAAGCTCGTTCTGATCCTGACGGCGGTCGGCTTTGTCGGCGCGATCGCGCTGACGCTGCTGCTCGCGAGCGTGATCACGCCCAGTTTCAACCGGCTGGAGCGCGAACAGGTGACGGGGCATGTCGAACGGACCCGCGCGATCGTCCACGACCTGTCGGCGAAGGTCGAGAATGCCGTGCGCGACTATGGCGACTGGACCGCGTCCTACGACTATATGCAGCGGCCCAGCCGCGCGTTCGAGGAGGAGAGTTTTTCGGCGCTGGCGATGGCCAATCTCGACGTCAACGGCATGGCCTATATCCGCAATGACGGCAGCATCGTGATCGCGCGCTGGCTCGACCTCGAGCGGCAGGCGGATGTGCCCGCGATGCGCGCGCAGCTGGTCGCGGCGATCGGCCGGCTGGATTTCGCGCGGACCCTGCGCGGTGCCAGTTCGCGCGGCTTCTACCTCCGGCTGGGCGACAGGCTCGTCGCGGTCGGCGTCGCGCAGGTGCGCCGGAGCGACGGCAGCGGCACCCCGCGCGGCTATGTGCTGATGGCGCGCATCATCACGTCCGGACAGGTGAGCACGCTGCTCCAGCTGCCCGCCGCGCTCGATCTCGCCCAGACCAAAGCCGACGTTGCCGTCGTGCCCGGCGCCAGCCGGACGCGGATTTCGGTGCCGATTCCGGGCCCTGACCGTCGCATCGTGGCGAACGTTGCCTACTCCGTGCCACGCGACCTGTCGCTGTTGGGCCGGCGGATGCTGATCCTGGCGGTGCTGGGCTCGTCGCTGCTGCTCGCAGTGGTGCTGTGGGTGCTGCGGCGGATGATCGCGCGGCTGGTGCTCCAGCCCCTGCACCGCGTCGAACGGCATATGGGGCTGGTGCGCACATCGGGGGCGCTCGCGCTGCTCACCGACAGGCCGCGCGAGGACGAGATCGGCAGCCTCGTCACGAGCTTCAACTCGATGCTGAAACAACTCAAGGACTTACGCGAGCAATTGGAGATGCAGAGCTTTACCCTGGGGCGGTCGGAGAGCGCAGTGGCGGTGATGCATAATGTTCGCAACGCGCTCAATCCGATCAGCACCGTGCTCAGCCAGGGGCGGGCACTGACTCTGGACCGCGCCACGCTGGACAAGGCGATGGGCGAATTGGCGCGCGACGATATCCCGGCGGCGCGGCGGCAGAAGCTCGCCGCCTTCGTGGCGGCGGCGATGCAAGCGCTCGAGCAGGAGCGCGAGGAGCGCAAGGAGCAGCTCGCGATCGGGCGCGAGGCGTTGCACCATGTCCTCGAGATCATCGGCAAGCAGCAGGAGGCGGCGCATGAGCGCCCGCCGCTCGAGGCATGCGACATCACCGACATCGTCGCGCAGAATGCGACGATCGCCCGCTATTCGGGCGAGACGGCGATTGCGTTCACCTTTCCGGCCATTTCTTCCTGGGTGATGGGCAATCGCGTGATCCTGAGCCAGGTGATCGGCAATCTGTTCGCCAATGCCGCCGAGGCAATCGCGGCGACGGGGCGCAACAACGGCTCGATCGCGGTCACGCTGCATCACGAGGGCGATCGCACCGAAATCCACATTCGCGACGACGGCGAAGGCTTTGATCCGGCGGACGCGCCGACGCTGTTCCAGCGCGGCTTTTCGACGCGCGCGCATAAATCGGGCGGGCTGGGGCTCCATTGGTGCGCCAATTCGATGCTGTCGATGGCAGGCGGGCTGGATCTGCGGAGCGATGGCAAGGGATGCGGCGCGTGCGCGGTGCTGACCCTGGGCGCAGCGCCGGCGATGCTGCTCGCGGACGGCCTCGCCGCCTGAATGCGCCGCCCGAGCTCAGCGCCGGGCGAGGCGCCGGGGCGGGCGGGGCGGCGCGACATCGTCCTTTCGCCGCAGATAGGGCGCGACCAGATTACGCGCGCGAAACCATTCCTGGCGCTCCGGATCGAGCGACTCGAAGTTGCCGATCACGCGGCGACAGTCGGGGGCACGGCACTGGCAGATCATGTGCCAGTTCGATTCGAGCAGCGTCGTCGAATAGTCCCACGCAATCTCTTCGCCCGGCGAAATCGCACGCACCGCGACCAGGAACACCCCGCTGCCGGTGAAGCGCAGGCCGGCATTGGGGGCGCAGCTATGGTTGACCAGGTCGTCGATCCGGCCCGACGGCCCCATATAATGCTCGGGCGTGACCTGGACGAAGCGGTCGCGGCGTCCGCTCATCACGCTGGGGATCTGGTCGGACCGAAAGCGCCGCCCGGTGAATTCGATCAGCACGTCGCCCTCGGCAAACGCCTGCATGGCGTAGACTGCCTTGCCCAGATGATTGTCCCCGACACGGAAGCGGGCATCGGCGGCGCGGTGCCGTGCGCGGGCCCATATGCCGTCGCGACGCACGCCCAGCGAGCGCAGCGGGTTGATCGTCGCCAGCCCGATCAGGAACCAGATGCTGGCATGGCACAGCAATTCGACCAGCACATAGCCAAGCTCCGCCACCCCCAGATCGGGGCCGCGCACCGCGATGAGCAGCGTGGCGAGATCGCCGAAGGTCCACAGCCCCCAGGCGGGCGAGCGTTCGCGCGCAGGGTCGGCCCGAATGCTCGCCCAGGTCGGCCAGAAGCTGATCGGCACCGCCGCGACGACGAGCATATGCGCCCAGAATGCGTCGCGGAACACGAGCCACACGAGCAGCGCCGACAGGCTGGCGGCGATGCACGCCGTCTCGCTGGCCGAAGGCGGCGCCCAGGACGCGCGGTGCCAGATCGCCAGCGTCACGATCGCGCACGCCACTGCGGATACTGCGAAAACCCATCCTTGCGGCGCGCCGGGATTGACCGCGGCATAGGTCAGCGCCTCCAGCCCGGTGGCCGCGCTCCAGATCAGCCAGGACGCGCGGTTCGGCTCGACGAGCTCGCGACGAAGCCCGACCAGATACGCGGCATAGCCCGCAAAGCTGAATCCGACCGCCAGCAGCAACCCGATCTCGACTGTCAAAGCGCCCCCTTTATGAAGGCGCGTTTACCATGTTCCGACATCGGGTGTCCATGCGCGACTCGCGGAGACTCCGCGAGTCGCGCGACCTCAGCCCATGCAGTTGCGGACCGCGTCCAGCACCGGGGCCGCCCATTCGCGGCGACAGATGAGCAGGTCGGGCAGGCTGGTGTCGGGCAGGTTGTACCGAAGCGGGGCGCCGTCGATGCGCGAGGCGTGGAGCCCCGCCGCCAGCGCGACGGCGACCGGCGCACAATTGTCCCACTGATATTGCCCGCCCGAATGCAAATATATCTCGGCCTCGCCGCGGACGACTGCCATCGCCTTTGCACCGGCGGACCCCATTGCGACATGGACGGCCCCGATCCGCTCCGCCACATCGGCGCACAGCTTGCTCGCGCGCGTCCGGCTGACCAGCATCCGCGGCGGGGTTTGCGGCGCGGCCAGCGGGGGCGGGGCATCGCTGCCCAGCGTCAGCCCCAGCCGCGGCAGCGCGACGGCGCCGATCGCGGGCGCGCCGTCGATCGCCAGCGCGATGTGCACCGCCCAATCGTCGCGCCGCTCGCCGAATTCGCGCGTGCCATCCAGCGGATCGACGATCCATACGCGCGATCGCGCGACTCGCGACAGGTCGTCCGCCGATTCCTCCGACAATATGGCGTCGTCCGGGCGCTCGGCATGCAGCATGTCGAGGATCAGCCGATTCGCTTCGCGATCCCCCGCATCGCACAGCGCGCGCCCCTCCAGTTCGCCCCGATTCTGCAAGTCGAGCAGCAGGCGGCCTGCATTGTCGGCAATCCGGCGAGCCAGCGCCGCGTCTTCCTTGCCTCGGGAGGCTGCCTCTGCGGCACTGAAATCCATAGTCATCGCCGCTCGCTAGCCCAGCGGAGCGCCGGGCGAAAGTCCCGATCCGGGACCGCGCGCCCCGGGGCTGCGACGCGACGGCGCTGAACAGATCAGTTATGCGGCCTAGTTACCTTTTGCCGCGGCGCAGCATTTTTGGGCCTCGGCACCCCCATTTTGACGATTATTTGCCGCTACTTAGGGGATTTTCCGGAGCATGCCGATTTACTTTCCCGAGGACTAATTCAACAGTCTCTCTAAATACTTAACGGCGGCGTTGTAAGAAAAAATCCCCCCTCGCTGTTAATATTTGTTGTGGCGCGGAAGGCTTTCGGGATATGACTCCCCATGAAGAGACCGGCGTAGCAGGCGCCGGCTCCGGGCGTTCACAGGTATTAAAGTACAGGGCGCGGGCAGGAGACTGTCCGACACAGGGGGTAGAATGGCGACCAAAATCACTCTTCCGCGGCGGCGGTTCTTCAGCCTCAAGGGTGGTCAGATCGAACTCGCCGTTGGGTTCCTTCTGTCGACGATCCTTGAGTCGGGCGCGGCGCGCGCTGCCGATGCGAAGGCGGGCGGCAAGGTTGCCGACGGGCATCCCGCAGCTGTCCCCGCGGACGCGGCGGCCCTTCTGGAAGCCCTTGGCGGTGACGCTGCCGCCGTGAAGGCGATGTCGGTGGAAGAGCTCAAGGCTCTCCTGACTCCCGAGATGCTTGCCCAGCTCGACCTGGGTGCCGATTTCCTCGACAAGCTCGATACCGATCTCGCGGAAGCCATTCGCGACCTTGAGGCCGCGTTCCGCAAGAAGATCGTCGTCGCCGCGCACAGCGCCGCGAAGGTCGATGGTGATTCGGCGGAGCATCAGGATGGCGAGACTGCCAAGGACGGCGCCGATGATGGTGCCGCGCACGGTGGCGGCGGTGTTCCGCTGATCGCGATCCTGGCTGGGCTGGCCGTCGGTGGCGGCGCCATCGCGCTTGCGGCAGGCGGCAGTGACGACGACGAGCCGGCGAACTTCGTTCCGGTTGCGACGAGCGACAGCTTCACGGTGGCCGAGGATACGGCGGTCACCTTCGACGTTCGGACCAACGACACCGATGCGAACGGCGACGCGCTGACCGTCACGCAGATCAACGGTACTGCGATCACGACCACGACGCCGGTCACCGTGACCGGCGGCGTCGTGAGCCTGGGCGCCGACGGCAAGCTGACCTTCACCCCGACCGCGAACTATAGTGGTTCGCCCAGCTTCACCTACACGATCAGCGATGGCGCCGGCGGCACCAGCACGGCGACCGTTACCGGCACCGTGACGGCAGTCAACGATGCCCCGGTCGCAGTGGCGGACACGTTCACCGTTGCCGAAGATACCCCGGTCACGATCAATGTTCGCGCGAACGATACCGATGCGGACGGGGACACGCTCACCGTCACGGCGGTCAATGGGACCGCGATCACCACGGCCGCGGGCGTCGCGGTCACCGGCGGCGTCGTCACGCTGGTCGGCGGCAGCCTCGTCTTCACGCCGACTGCGAACTATAACGGTTCGCCGAGCTTCACCTACACTGTAACCGACGGCAAGGGCGGCACGGCGACTGCTACCGTCAGCGGCACCGTGACTGCGGTCAACGATGCTCCGGTCAACACGCTTCCGAGCGATGTTGCCACGACCACGGGCGCCACGGTGCTCGTTGCCGGGCTGTCGATTTCCGATCCGGACGGTACCACGGGCACCTTCACCACGACGCTTTCGGTCGCCAGCGGCACGCTGTCGATCGCGACCGTGGATGGTGGCGCCACGGTGACCGGTTCGGGCAGCGGCACCGTCACGATCACGGGCACGCTGGCGCAGGTCAATGCCGCGCTCGGCGCGACCAGCTTCACCAGCGCCGCCGGGTTCAGCGGCAATACCACGCTGACGATGACGACCAGCGATGGTGTCCTGACCGACACCGACACGCTCGCGCTGAATGTCGGCACGGTGATGAACGGCGTCGTCCAGGACGGCTATATCAGCGGCGCCACGGTGTTCTACGACGCCAACGGCAACGGCACCTATGACGATGGCGAGCCGCTGGCGACCAGCAACGAGCAGGGCCAATTCTCGCTCGCCATTCCTTTCGGCGGGACGGGCCTCATCCTGGGTTCGGGCGGCGTCAACATCGACACCGGCCTCGCGAACGTTCTTCCGCTCAAGGCGCCGATCGGTTCGACGGTCGTCAACCCGCTGACCACGCTGATCGCGACGCTCATGGAGTCGGGGCAGAGTGTCGAGGAGGCGAACCTTGCCGTTTCGCAGGCGTTCGGCCTTCCGAGCGGTATCGACTACACGACCTTCGACTTCCTTTCCGACAGCCAGGATCCGGCGATTGCGCTCGAGATTCAGAAGGTTGCGGCGCAGATCGCGCAGGTCGTCTCGGACGGCGTCGATGCCGGTCTCGACGCCGAGACGCTGCTCAGTGCGATCACGACGAGCATCGGTACCGGCGAAACGGTCGATCTGACCAGCGTCGATGCGATCGAAGCCCTGTTTGTTGCGTCGGGCGCAAGCGCTGGTGATGCGGCGGAGCTGGCGGTTGCGGCGGCGGCGGTAACCCAGGCGATCGATTCGGCGACGAGCCCGGACCAGATTTCGGACGTTCAGGGCGAACTCAACGCGCCCGGTGCGAACCTGCCCCCGGTCGCCACCACCGACACGATCACGGCGACCGAGGACGGCGCGCCGGTCACGGTCAACCTGATCGCGAACGACGTTGACCCCGAAGGCGGCGCAGTGACGCTGACCAAGATTAACGGCGTCGAGGTTCAGGTCGGTTCGGTGGTTGCGGTCACCGGGGGGACGGTAACCGTCGGCGCGAACGGCGTCGTCACCTTCACGCCCGACGCAGACTTCAACGGCACGCCCAGCTTCGCCTACACGGTCGCCGACGCGGCGGGCGTGGAGCAGGTCGGTTCGGTCAACGTGACCGTCGATCCGGTCAACGACTCGCCTACCGGCTCGAATCTTGATGCGACCGTGCCGCTATTCGGGGCGGTCATTCTTTCGCCGCTCGCGACCGCGACGGATGTCGATGGCGATGCGCTTTCCTTTTTGATCGTCGACTCAAAGGGGATCGCGGTAGGCGAGACCATAGTTCTGTTCGACGGCGTCAGCACCGTCACGCTTAACGCCGACGGCACGCTGACCTTCGTGAGCGGGAGCGCGAGCACCATCACGTTCAGCTACACGATAAGCGACGGGCAGGACGGTCTGTTCACTGGCTTGATCAGCGTCACGCCGGCGACCGACGCCGCCGAGATTTCGGTGACTGCGGCGCAACTCGCGTCGTTCATCGACAATATCGATGCCTTCCCGTCGGTGGAGAGCATCGTCGTGGACGGCGACGGCGGCGTCATCACCGTCGCGCAGGGCTCGGCGCTGCTCAGGGCGGACGTTACGCTCGCGGGTGATTCGGTCGACATCGCGCTCGACGGCGGGAATTCGCCCTTCACGCTCGCCGAACTCCAGGAAATCGGTGTCGACACCGTGTCCGGCGACGATGCCATCGTAATCGAAGTGGGCCGCCAGAGCCTGGTGTCGCTCGGCGAGGCAACGATCCCCACGTTCGCGGCCGGTCGTGCGGTAACACTCGAGATCGCTTCGGGCGCACTCGATGGCACTGCAACCGAGGTCTCCGCCGCCGCAGCCAACCTCGTCGCCGCAGGGTTCGATACCCTGACCGTTCCGACGGGCGAGACGCTGACGCTCACGCTCGAGCAGGCGGACGCGCTCGCGGGTTCGCTCGGCATCGAGGACTTTGCGGATGTCGCGGTCGCGATCGGTTCGTCGGATGTGGATGCACTGCTCGGTGACCTGACCAATCTCGGCGCGCTTGGCATCGACCATATCGACGTCGTCGGCGACGATGTAACGATCACGGAGAGCCAGGCTGCCGCGCTGGCGGGTGCGGGGATTGACTTCGTCGATGGCGACAATGTCACGATCATCGCCGATGGCACCCAGCTCAATACGACGCTCAAGGGGCTTTCGGACCTCGGTGTCGACTCGGTCGCGGTCGAAGACGGCGTAACCCAGCTGTTTATTGACGCGGGTTCGGGCCTCGGCAGCATTTCGCTGGGGCGCATGGCCGCGTTCAACCTCGCCCAGACCGATGGCTCGCTCGACGTGACGGTCAATGTCGATGCGGGCACGCTCGACAGCGGCTTCGACCTCGGCGACACGGCGTCGGGTCTTGCGGCGATCGGGGTCGATCAGATCGGCGTCGTCGGCGACGGCGCGCTTACGATGAACTACAGCCAGGTATCCTCGATTGCGGATGCCGGTCTCACGTTCGATGCGTCGGCGAACATCACCATCACTGCTAGCGACGCACAGGTTTCGGCGCTGGCGGCGGATGGCGGGCTGGCGAGCCTGAACATCGACACGATCGATGTCGCGGACGACAGCATCACGATCACCGAGACGCAGGCCGCGGCGCTCGCAAGCGGGAACATCTCGTTCGCCGACGGCGACGCAGTGACCGTGATCAGTGACGGTACGCAGCTCAACACCTCGCTCAAGGGGCTGGCGGACCTCGGTGTCGACTCGGTTGCGGTCACCGACGGGGTCAGCGTCCTGTCGCTCGGCCTGGGCGGCAGCCTCGACAAGATTTCGCTGGGTCGTGCGGTTTCCTTCACCGACGCACAATCGGATGCGTCGCTCGACGTCACGGTCACCGTCGACGGTGGCAAGCTGGCGGCGGGCTTCGACACGTCGGCCATTGCCGGCACGCTTGCGGCGAGCGGCGTGGATCATATCGGCGTCACCGGCGACGGTGCGCTGACGATGAACTATGCGCAGGCCAATGCGATAACCGAAGCGGGCCTGACCTTCGATGCGGGCGCGGACATCACGGTGACCGCATCGGTCTCGCAGATCGAATCGCTCGACCTGGTCGGTGTCGGGATCGACCATATCGACGCCAATGGCGCGGGTGCGACGATCACCGATGCAACGGCAGCAGCGCTCAGCGCCGGCGGCACGGACTTCGTCCAGAGCGACGTCATCACGGTCACCGCGGTCGGCACCGAACTCACCACGACGCTCAAGGGCCTGCAGGACCTGCACGTCGACAAGGTCGCGGTCGAGACCGGGGTCGAGGTGCTCCATGTCGATGCGGGTGATCTGAGCCAGGTCGAAGCTTCGGACCTGCCGCAGTTCGACGTGTCGCAGAGCGATACTTCGCTCGATGTGACGCTGCGTGTGTCGATCAGCGACCTCAGCGATCTCGATCGGCTGGGTACCTCGCTCAGCGAAGCAGGGATCGATCATTTCGGCCTCGACGCCGATCCGGCCAGCTACTCCGCCGAGGAGCAGGCTTCGATGGCCAGCATCACTGCGGCCACGGGTATCACCTTCGTCCAGGACTCGGCTTCGTCGAGCACGCTGAGCTTCTCGTCCTTCCTCACGACGTCGACCGACAGCGACGACAGCGCGGACACGCATGCGAGCACCGAGCCGGTCGAGATCCTCGACGGCGCCGCTGCCTCGCTGTTCGAATCGGGGATGCTGAATGCCTTCACGGCAGACAGTCTGGTCGTCGACGCGACCGACTCGGGCCAGTATCTCGCGACGACGCTGCGCGACATCGCCGATTACGGCATCGATCAGGTCCATGTCGAAAGCGGCAGCGGCCCGGTATATGTCCAGTTCGGCGCGCTCAGCGGCGATGGTCTCAGCGAAATCCAGTCGCTGTTCAATCACCTGACGTCCGAAGGGCCGTCGAGCATCTTCAGCGGCAACGACCAGATTGCACTGGTGGTGGACGCGCAGGTGGCAGATGCGCTATCGCAGATCGAAGGGGCTTTCGATCAGCTCGCTTCGATCGGCTTCACCGAAGTCGATGTGTTGGGTGGCGACAGCCACGCCTTCGCCAGCGACGCGATCGATATCAAGGTGATCGGCGAAGACGACGACCTCTTCCACCAGTTGGCGCACGACCGGTAAAGGGGCGTTTTAGGGTAATGTGTGTATGGCAAGTGTTCCGGGCGGTCAGTCGACAGATCTAAAGCCACTGGCTCGGCTCCTCCGGGACACCCGCCATTCTTTCTACATTGTGTTCGCATTGTCGACCGTGCTCGAGATTCTGAAACTCGCGCCGATCATCTATATGTGGAACGTGATGGATCGCGCGATCTCTTCGCGCAGTGCGGTGACGCTCGGTTCGTTGGCGATGCTCGTCGTCGGGGTATACGTCTTCTGGGGCGCGCTCGATTGGCTTCGATCGCGCCTGCTGGTCCGGATATCGTTGCGGATCGACTGGGACCTTGCCTCCGAAGTGTTCGACGCTTCGTTCCGGCGCGCGGTCGGTCGCCAGCATGTCAACGTCCAGCAGTTGCTCGGTGATCTCGTCACACTGCGCCAGTTCATCACCGGTGAGCCGATTCTGGCGTTGATCGGCGTTCCGCACGCGATCATCTTCATCATCGTCGGCTTCCTGTTCCACCCGTTGCTCGCGGTGTTCATCGCCTGCGCGGTGGTTGTGATGCTGATCTCGACCTACGCGACCGAGAAGGTATCGGGGCCGATCCTGCGCCGCGCCAATGAAGAGAATGCCGAGGCGTCACGGCTCGCCCAGTCGAGCCTTCGCCAGTCGGAGGCGACGCTGGCGCTCGGCATGCTGCCAGCGGTCCGCAAGCGTTGGTATGAGCGGCACCGCAACTATCTTCAGTCCTCGGTCAATGCGAGCGAATCGACCGGGCTGACCGGCGGCGTTTCGAAGTTCCTGTCGCGCGCCCTGCCGTCGATGCAGCTCACCCTGGGCGCGTATCTCGCGATCAACGGTGAGATTACGGGCGGCATGGTGATCGCCGCATCGATGCTGATCTCGCGCGCCGTGTCGCCGATCCAGCGTGTGATGGCCCGATGGAAGGACATCATCGCAGCGCGCCAATCCTATGCGCACCTGAACCAGCTGCTGGCGGACCGCCGCGTGATTGCGGACCGCATGCAATTGCCGGCGCCGACCGGGCGGCTCGACGTCCAGGCCGTGACGGCGGTGCCCCCGGGCGCGTCGCGTCCGGTGGTCGCCGAAGTCAATTTCCATATCGAGCCGGGGCAGGCGGTTGCGATCATCGGGCCGAGCGGTTCGGGCAAGACCTCGCTCACGCGGCTGCTGATCGGAATCTGGGCGCCGCAAGCCGGGACGGTTCGCCTCGACGGCGTCGACCTGGCCGAATGGGACCATGAGGAAGTCGGCCCCTATGTCGGCTATGTCCCGCAGGAGATCGACCTGCACGAGGCGACGGTGGCGGAGAATATCGCGCGGCTCGGCGACGTCGACCCGGAAAAGGTCGTCGATGCGGCGACGCTGATCGGCATGCACGAGACGATCCTCGGCTTCCCGAACGGCTATGACACGATGCTGGGCGAGACGGGCTTCGCGTTGTCCGGCGGGCAGCGCCAGCGGATCGCGATCGCGCGCGCGCTCTATGGCGATCCCAAATATGTCGTGATGGACGAACCCAATGCCAGCCTGGACGAGATTGGCGAGGGCGCGCTGGTCAAGGCGATCATGACGATGAAGGCGCGCGGCACCAGCTTTGCGATCACCACGCATCGCCCGCGGCTGATGACCGTCGCCGACAATCTGCTCGTCCTGCGGCAGGGGCTGCAGGTCGGGTTCGGCCCGACCGCCGAGATCATCGGCGCGGTGCGCAACCTGCAGATCGGCAAGCCCGAGGACGCGAAAAGCGACCGGGATGAACGCGGCGGGGAGCCGCATCTTCGTGCGGTCCCGCTTCCGGCGGGCGCGCTGAAGCAAAAGGCATCCTAGGAGTAAGGCGCATGGCGACGGCAGCAGATACAGGCGCGGCCGAACGGCCGGGCCTCTTGCGTCGGATGGACCAGTCGATTGATCGCTGGGTCAACGGCTGGAATCCCTATCATCCCTCGCGCCTGGAGGATCGGCAACTCGAGCCTGCAAAGGTCGAGGAATCGAAGATCCGCAAGAGCGGCAGTCGGTATATTGTGATTGCCATGGTGCTGTTCCTGATCTGGGCGGTGACCGCGCCGATCAACGCGGGCAGCGTTTCGCAGGGCACGCTGGTCGTGGCGGGCTATCGCAAGGCGGTGCAGCATCCCGCGGGCGGCGTGGTGACCAAGGTGCTCGTGCAGGAGGGTTCGATCGTCAAGCAGGGGCAGGTGCTGCTGCGGATCAACCCGCTCGACACCGAAGCCACGGTCAGCGAGATCCTCCAGCAATATATCAACGTCCTCGTCAGCGAATCGCGCGCCAAAGCGGAGATGTTCGGTCGCGAGATCCAGTGGGATCCGGAGCTTGCGAACCTCGCCAAGGTCGATCCGGTGCGGGTCGCCGAGGCCAAGGCGGTGCAGCTTCGCTTCTTCCAGACGCGCCGCGCGCAGTTCCAGGAGCAGGTTCGCGGGCTCGAGGCGCAGAAGCGGGGGATGCAGGGCTCGATCGCCTCGCATCGCGAGCAGTTGCGGACGCTGACGCAGGAACTCGCCAATGTCGAGGCTCTTGCGGCGCAGGGCTTCGTGCCGAAGTCGCAGGAGAATGAAAACCGCAGGTCGGTCGCCGAACAGACCGCCGCGCTCCAGAGCGCCGAGTCCGAAGTCGGCAAGATCGACGCGCAGATCGCGCAGGTCCGGTCCGAATTCCTCTCGGCGGTCGCCAAGGAATTGTCCGAGGTGCAGGCAACGCGCGAGGCGGCGGCGCCCAAGCTGCACGCCGCGCAGTTCAACCAGTCGCTGAGTGAAATTCGCGCGCCGGTGAGCGGCACCGTGGTCAACCTCAAGGTCTTCACCGACGGCGGCGTGATCGCGGGCAAGGAAGTGCTGATGGAGATCCTGCCCGATACGGGGCAGATGCTCATCGAGACCAAGGTGGCGCCGGGCCAGATCGACAAGGTTCGCGTCGGCCAGACCGCCGATGTCCGCTTCGTGTCGTTCAACCAGATCACGACGCCGGTGCTGCAGGGCGTCGTCAAGTCGGTGGGCGTCGACAAGCTCAAGGCGATGCCCGGCGAGACGCTGAAGGAAGGCGAGGACTATTATCTCGCCCAGGTCGAGGTCCCCGCGGACCAGCTCAAGCGGCTCGAGGGCAAGACGTTGGTCGCGGGCATGCCCGTGGACGTAATCATCAAGCGCGGCGAACGCACGTTCATGAGCTATCTGCTGAAACCGCTCACCGACAAGATGGCGAAGGCATTCCGGGACTAATGGCGCACGCTCGGTTTTTTTGCTGCGCGGCGGTCGCGGCCCTCTCGGTGCTGCCAGCACATGCGCAGACCAGCACGTCGTCCGGGGAATCGGGTATCGCCGCGCTCCCGCAGACCACGCCGCCACCGCCCGTGACCACCGATCCGGTGCCGTCGAGCCCGGTGCTGCCGCAGACCAGCATCGGTGGCCAGCCGGGGCAATACCCGCTCGCGCCGTCGCCGCGACCGATCGCGACACCCGGTCCGGTTCCGGATCAGCCCCTGGGCGTCCCCGCGCGTCCCGGGGCGCAGCCCACGCGGCCGAGCGGCGTGCCGGCGCAAACCGCCCCCGGCGGCCCCGCGCCGACCGGCGCCGAGCAGGAGGCGCAGCGCATCCGGATGCTCAACGGCATCGCCACCGGACGCTCCGGCCCCGACACCGCGCCGAGCCCGAATGCCCTGGACTTGGTCAAGGCGTTCGACCTTGGCTATGAAAACGATCCGACGTTCCGCGCGGCGGTCGCCGAGCGGCAGGTCAACCGGCTGACCGCGGACCAGTCGATCGCGGGCTATCTGCCCTCGGCCAGCTACAGCTTCGCCAATATCCCGACCGAGAACGGCACGCGGCACGTCGTCAGCGTGACGCAGCCGCTCGTGAGCGTCAGCGGCTATGCCACGCTCAAGCAGCGCGGGCCGCGCCGGCGCTATGCCGATGCGACGTTCGAGGTGCGCGAACAGGATCTGGCGGTGCGGACGGTGACGGCGATCACCGACATCATCAAGGCGAACGAGGCCAGCGCGCTCAACGAGTCGAAGATCGAGGCGTTGCGCACCCAGTCCGATCGCGCCGAGCGGCTGTATCGCAACGGGCTGGGCACGATCACCGACGCGCGCGACATCCAGGTTCGCTACGAACAGTCGCTGGCGAACCGCGTCCTGCTGCGCAGCGACCAGATCGCGGCGGCGGCACGGCTCGAATCGATTACCGGGGGGGCGGTCGAGACCGACGACTTCCGGCTTCCGTCGCATTTCGGACCGATCGCGCTCCAGCCGGCCGATTCCTACCTGATGCGGCAGGAGACTGCGAACCCGCAGATCGCAGCCGCGCGCGAGAATGAGCGTATCGGGCGTCTCGAGGCGCTGCGTACGCGCGGGTCGATGTTCCCCGTGGTCGGCGCCAGCGCAACCTATTCGTCGCGCGCCGGGGTCGAATCGAGCTATGTCGGCCTCTCGGTCAACGCGCCGCTGAACGCCGGCACCTTCTTCCAGTCGGGCGCGGCCAATGCGACCGCGCGGCGTTCCGCGGAAGAGCGCCGCGCGACCGAGGCGCGCGCGCGCGTCGAGCTCCAGCGGCTCTACGCGCTGGTCGACGGCGGCCAGCAGGCGCTGGCGCTCAGTTCGAAGGCGATCGAGTCCGCGGAACTGAGCGTGTACGCCAATACCCAGAGCTATGAGGGCGGGGTGCGCACCAATGTCGACGTCGTCAACGCGATCCAGACCGTGTTCGAAGTCAAGAACACGCAGGTGACCGCCGCGACGACGCTGGCGCTGAATTATCTCAACCTGTTGCTGCTCGCGGGCGTACCGTCCGAAGACGCAGTCGAGGCGACCCAGCGCTTCCTGCTAAATCGCTGAGCCAGCCGCGGCCAACTCCGAAATCGCGTCGAGGATCCGGTCGCCATGTTCGATGCTGGCGATGAGGCCCAGGCTCAGCCACACGGCCTTGATGCGCGCCAGGTCGCCAGCGTCCATATCCGCTACGCGCCCGCGATGGAGCCCAAACACCTTGAAATCCTGGGCCTCGAGCGCGCGCATCACCTCGTCGAGATCGGAGCGCCTCGTCGCGACCCTGGCCGATCTCGACGCGGGCCTCGCCATCGCACACCAGGTTTTACGAACCGCCCTTCTCTCCCGCGCCGCTGGCCTATACGGGTGCGTGGCGGGACCGCCGCTCGCGCGGGAACGGCCTGCCCAGAGACATGGCCCTGAACCTGCCAGACCAAGAGGATCGCAACGTGTCCGAACCCCCAAAACTGCCCGCCAAGATCGACATTGCGACGGTGGTGTATGAGCCTGAAATCGCGCTGCTCAAGCTCCAGGCGCGCTCAATCCAGAAATTCTTCCGGCATCGCGACATCGGGAAAATTTATATCATCGTCAACGAAATGGCGCCGGAGGCGACCTATTCCGCGCTCAAGCGGTTTGTCGTAGATGAATATGGCGAGTTGCTTTCACAGGTCGAAGTGATCCCCGCCTCGCATCTGATGCGACCGCATGTCGGCGAGAGTGGCTGGCGGACGCAGCAGTCGCTCAAGCTGCTGGTCAGCATCTATATGGAAAACGACCATTATCTTTTGCTCGATGCGAAGAACCATTTTGTCCGGCCGGTGTCGATCCGCAACTTCTTCGATCCCGCGACGGGGCTCATGCGCTCGTCCCGTGTCGGCAACCATGGCGCGCTTGATCATTATCTTCAGAACAGCCTGAATTATTTTGGGATCGAGCCGCGCGATTTCTCGCTGCCGATGACGACTCCCTATATGATGTCGACGAACATCGCGCAGTCGCTCGTCCAGTATGTCGAGCAACGCGAAGGCGTGAAGTTCGATGACTTCATGCATGGTTCCGAACACAACGTCACTGATCTTTTTCTGTATTACGCCTATATAGAATTTCTTCTGGGCGGGGCGGAGAAATTCTACAGGTTCGGCCCACGTAACAGCAAATTGATGTTTGCGCATTTTGCATCTACGCCATCGCAAGTTGACCGGGTGCTGGGGGCGCTCGAGGACTCGAAGATCCTCAGCTTTGGCCTGCACCGCAATTGCGTGGCGGCGCTAACGGAAACCGACCGCGCCCGGATCATCGCCTTCTGGGTGAAACAGGCGCTTTTCGCGACCGAGGCCGACGCTCGCGGCTTCTTCGCCTTTCTCCTGGAAACGACGCAGGGGCGGGCGATCAGCGCGCTCTAGCTGTGAGCTTTCAACAGGTTGTTCATCCGACCCGAACCGGGGAGACTGAGGTTGCGAAGCTTCAGGAACCAGGAGAGCCGGATGAACATCCACAAGAATGCCCGAACGATCGGCTCCAGTCGAGCCGAGATGGTGCGGCGCGTGACCAAGCTAAACGAGACACCGAAGGCCGTCGCAACGGCCTTCGGTGTCTCGGTCCGAACCGTGGCCAAGTGGCTGGCCCGGTATCGCGCCGAGGGAGAGGCTGACCTGCCCGACAGGCCTTCACGCCCGCACAGGCTGCGTAAGCCTACACCGCCCGCCATCGCTGAGCAGATCGCCGCGCTGCGCCGTCAGCGCATCACCGGCAAGCAGATCGCCATCACCGTCGGCGTCTCTCCAGCCACCGTCAGCCGGGTACTCTCGAGGCTCGGCCTCAGCCGGCTGCGCGATCTTGAACCCGCCGAACCGGTCCGCCGTTATGAGCGTGAGCACCCCGGCGAACGCATCCACATCGACATCAAAAAAACTCGGCCGCTTCGAGCGCGTCGGCCACCGTATCACCGGCGACCGGCAGTCCAACAGCCGCGGGTCGGCTGGGAGTTCGTCCATGTCTGCATCGACGACGCCTCGCGCGTCGCCTTCAGCCAGATACTCCCCGACGAAAGGAAGGAAAGCGCCGTCGCCTTTCTTCATGCCGCCATCGCATATTACCGAAACCTCGGCATCACCGTGACCCTCGTGATGACCGACAATGGCTCCTGCTACCGAAGTCGAGCCTTCCGCGACACGTGCAAAGCTCTGGAATTACGCCATATCCGTACAAGGCCCTACACGCTAAAAACCAACGGCAAGGCCGAGCGCTTCATCCAGACCAGCCTGCGGGAATGGGCTTATGCCATCGCCTACCCAACCTCGAACGACCGCAAGGCGGCGCTCGATCCATGGCTCCACAATTACAACTGGCATCGCCCGCACGGCAGCCTAAAATCCAAAACACCTATCAGCCGCCTCGGCTTGGAACGGAACAACCTATTGAGGCTTCACACCTAGCCCGTCCGCTCCCCTGCTGCGCGCGTCAGGTCACCGCGTCGCAGTCACTCTATTGCGTCGCATTCGCAATAGAGCTAAGCGCGCCTGAGAATTGCTCAGGGGGGCTTTGGTGATACGTTCGACACTTCCATTCGTGAAACTCGCGCTGCTGGCGGCCAGCGCGCTGTCGGTGCCGGTACTGGCGCAGGACCGCGTTGGCGATCAGGCGTCCGATAGTGGGGACCGCGAGAATGACGATATCGTCGTCTATGGCAGCGGCATCGATCGGAACACCGCGGCCACCGGCCTCGATCTGACTCCGCGCGAGACGCCCCAGTCGATCACCATCATCACACGCGAGCAGATGAATGATCAGGCGGCGACGACCATTTCGGACGTGCTCGAATATACCACCGGCCTTTCGGTCAAGCGCGTCGACCGCGGTCGTAATCTCCTGTCGGCGCGCGGCTTCGACATCACCAACTTTCAGCTCGACGGACTGCCCTTCGCCACCGGCAATGTCGGTCTCGAGGAATCGAGCACGGCGATCTTCGATCGGGTCGAAGTGATCCGCGGCGCCACCGGCCTGTTGCAGGGGGCGGGCGAGCCCTCCGCATCGATCAACATGGTGCGCAAACAGGCCGAGGCGCGCGAGTTTACCGGCACGGTGACGCTCGACGCCGGCTCGTGGAATCGCTTCTCGGGCATTGTCGACGTCAGCACCCCGCTGGCGGCCGACGGCGCGGTGCGGGCGCGCTTCGTGGCCGAGGCGTATACGCAGGACGCCTTTGTCGACCTCGAAACCGTCAAGGGTACGACCTTCTACGGTACGATCACCGCCGATCTGGGGCCGGGCACCCGGCTGAGGGTAGGGGCGAGCTACCAGAAGGTCGAGCGCGACGGCGTGATGTGGGCCCAGCTTCCCTATTGGTACGCCGATGGCTCGATCGCCGACTGGTCGCGCTCGCGGACCACGGGCGCCGACTGGAATGCGTGGGATACCGAGGACATCGCGGCCTTCGCGTCGCTCGAGCAGGATCTGGGCGGAAGCTGGTCGCTGCGCGGCGACGTTTCCTATTTCCAGCAGACCGAAGATTCGAAGCTGATCTGGCTATGGGGCAATCCGGACAAGACCACCGGCATCGGCATGGAGGTATGGCCTTATTGGTATCGCACCCAGCCGAAGCAATGGAGCCTCAACCTCCAGGTCAAGGGCGGCTACCGGCTGTTCGGGCGCGAGCATGAACTGGTGGTGGGCGCGATGTACAGCCATCAGAAGAGCGGCTGGACCAATCGCGATCCGATCGCCAGCACCGTCGCCCCGGTCGGGGACTTCAACACATGGGACGGCAGCTATGCCGAACCCGAATGGGGCGACCGCTATCGCATGAGCGGTTTCGGAACGACCAAGCAGACCTCGCTCTATGGCGTCACCCGGCTCCAGCTTTTCGATCCGCTCAAGGCGATTCTGGGCGGACGCATCACGACCTGGACGCGCGACGAGGAGGCGGCGCTCTATACGCCGGCGCCCTATACGATCGAGCACAAGAATCGAGTCACCCCCTATGCTGGCCTGATCTTTGATTTCACTGCCAATCTTTCGGCCTATGTGAGCTTCACCAGCATCTTCAACCCGCAGACCGCGCGCGACCGCAACGGGCGCTATCTCGATCCGCTCGAAGGCAACAACTACGAAGCGGGCGTGAAGGCCGACCTGATGGACGGCAGGCTGCGCGCATCGGCTGCGATATTCCGCATCGAGCAGGACAATTTCGCCGTTCCCGACACCGGATATCTCGTTCCGGGCACCACCGAGGTCGCCTCCCGCCCGGCGCAGGGGACGGTGTCGAAGGGCTATGAGATCGAAATGCAGGGCGAAGTGGTGCGCGGCTGGGACATCAGCGTCGGCTGGAGCGACTTCAAGGCGGTCGACGCGTACGATGTCGATGTCCAGGCGCATCAGCCGCGGCAGGTGTTCCGCCTGGCCACCAAATATGAGTTGGGCGGGGCGCTGGCGGGCGCGAGCATCGGCGGCTCGCTCCGCTGGGAGAGCCGTCCGCCCCAGACTGCGGAGAATCCAGCCACTGGCGTGGTGGAGCCGGTGGGCCAGGCGCCCTATGCGCTGGTCAATCTGATGGCCGCATATGACCTGACCAAACAAATGTCGCTCCAGCTCAACGTCAACAATCTGTTCGACAAGGAATATTACAACACCAATTCCTGGTTCGGCGGCTATATCTATGGCGAGCCCCGCAACGTCCGCGCGACCTTGCGATACGGTTTCTAGGCGCGTTCTCGCGCCCCCAGCGTCTCCCGCGCGATCCGCCGCCAATGGCGGTCGAGCGCGGGGGCAAGCCCGGCGAGCGCCGCGGCGCTCTCGCCGGAATCCTGCTCGGGGCGCGGCGCCAGTGCCTCGGCCCAGCGTTCGAACAGGTCCGCCTCGCGTCCGATCTGCGCCAGGAACCCGTCCTGCTTGATCAGCCGGGGCCGCGCCACGATCCGCCCGGGGCGGCCATAGGCGAAGGCGGTGATATAGCCGTGGAGCGAGCAGCCGATATACGCCTCCGCGCCCGCGATGGCTGCGGCAATCTCCTTCAGCCCGAGCGGATCGTCGAGCAGCAGGTGCGGCGCCGCCATCGCCGCGCCAACGCGCTGCGCGACGAGATGGTCGCCATGGCATTGCCCGATCGCCACCAATAGCGGCGTGCGCCCCGTCGCGGCGGCATGGCCGTCGAGCAGCGCGGCAAGCCCGGCCTCGCCCCCGGCGTCGATCGCGCGCGCCTTGATATGGATCGCGACATAGCGCCCGGCGGCCATCCGCTTGCGCGCGAGCAGCGCCGCCCAATGCCCCGCCAGCGTCTCGCGCGGCCACATCGCGGCGATCTCCACTGCGGTATCGGGCACCACCGCCACCCCGCGATGCTTCAGATAGCTGCGGCTCGCGCGGTCGCGCACGCTGACATAGGCCGATTCCGCCAGCGCGGGCGCGACGATCTCCGCGCGCGCCTCGTCCGAAAAGCGATGCGGCACCCCCGGCGCGTTCCACAGCACCGCGCGCCCGGTCAGCGCCCCCAGCCGCGCCGCGCCCGCCCACAGGCCGGGATAGGCCCAACGATCGATCGCCTCCGGATAGTCGGGCAGGCTTGCGCTGCGCAGATGGATGATATTGCCCCCGCCGATCAGGAAGGCGGCATAGCGGTCCCACGCCTCGGCCAGTGCCGCGATCGGGCGCGGCGCGATCGTGTCGGCCCAGCCGGTGTCGGTGCCGACGGGCGAATAGGCCTCGACGCGGATGCCGTGCCGCGCCAGACGCCACGCGGCGATCAGTGGGAACAACAGGTCGCCATAGTTGCGCACGTCGAACGTACCGGTCAGCGCGATCGCTGGCGCGGGCGGCGGCGGCGCCATTTATCGCGGCGGCGGCGTCACGCGCTGGCAAGCGCCGGCCACACCCGGTCGAGCATCGCCGTCACCCGCGCCTGCCAGCTGATCGCCGCCAGCGTCGCCGCGCGCGCCGGATCGACCGTGGCGGGCGCCGCCAACGCGGCCTCGATCGCGGCGATAAAGTCCTCGGCATTGGTCGCGACGCGGACGAAAGGAGTCATCTCGTCGAGATTGGCGACATCGCTCGACACGATCGGCAGCCCCGCCGAGAAGTAATTGTAGATCTTCAGCGGGTTCATCCGCGCCGTCAGCGCATTGCGCTCATGCGGCATGATCGCGACGTCGAACGCGCGGAGCAACGCCGGCAGCCCGGCATATTCGACCACCCCGGTCAGGTGGACGTTGGGGAAGTCCGCCAGCTCGATCGACTGCGGGCTGTCATGCGTCGATCCCGCCAGCACGAAGCTCCATTGCGGCCGCGCGCGCACCACTTGCGCGAGCAGCGGCCAGTCGATCCGGTCGCGCAGATTGCCGACATAGCCGATGATCGGCCCCGACACCCCGGCGAGCAGCGGGTGCGGCGCCGCGGGGGTATCGCCCGCCGCGAACAGTTCGGCGCCGTTGGGCACGACATGGACCTGCGGCGCATGATCGCGAAAGGCGTCGGCGACGGGGTCGCAATTGGTGAACACCAATTCGCACCGCGCCAGCGTCTCGCGATACGCCGCGTCGACGCGCTCCAGATATTTGGGCGCGGCCTGCCATGCGCGCTGGTCGTCGATCAGGTCGGCGACGCGCAGCGCGAAGGGGATCGCATCGGCGATCGCGGCGAAATCCCACACCACCGGGCATACCCAGGCGATCGTGCGCTCGGGCGCGAAGCCCGCGGCGGCCAGTTCGGCAGCGACCCATTCGGGATAGCGCTCGGCGGCGGGAAGGTCGCGGCCATAGAGCGCGGTGCGCGATGCGTCGCCCGCGATGAACAGCCGCTGCTTGCACCGATCGGTATCGAGCGCACCCAGCCAGCGCGCCATCGAATTGCGCAGCACCAACCCGTTCTGGCTCGAATTCGACAACAGCTCATTCTCGGCGGCGATCAGCTGCTGGCTGGTCATCGGCGCGTCGAACAGCATCACCCGCCCGATCCGCGGCGATTGCAGCAAATGCTTGACGACCATGTCCGATCGGCGCCCGTACAGCCCGGTGTCGTTCTGCTTCCAGAAGAACGCGACGTCGATCCGCTCGCCCGACGTCGGGGAGGGGGCGGGCCCGTCCATCGCCGCGGTCGCCGCGACGCGCGCACCGAAGGTCTCGGCCGCCAGCGCCGCCATCCGTTCGAATTGCGGATAGGCCCCGCCACTAGCGGCCTGCGCCTCGTCGATCGCGCGCGCCAGCCGCGTCGCGTTCACCGACTTGCTCAGCTCGCCCAGGAAGAAGCGGCGGATCGCCGGCGCGTCGCTGTGCCCCGCGCGCTTCGCCGCCGCGAGCCCGCGCAGCGTCTCCGCCAGCGTCTCGGGCGTAACCGCAATGGCGCCGCCTGCCGCGATCACGTCGCGCAGCGGCGGCACCGCGGTCGTCAGCACCGGCTTGCCCAGCGCCGTCGCGTCGGAGATCTTTGCCGGGATCTGGAATGCCGCGATCGGGTCGCTGGGGTCCTGAAGGATCGGCACCGCGTCGGCGGCGGCGAGGATTCCGGCCAGGTCACCGAACGGTGCATTGGGAAAGAAGCGGATCGTCGCCTGCGTGTACCGCGCAAAGGCCTGGACCTGGTTCGGGTCGGGAAAGTCGCCGACGATGTTGAGCGTGATCCTGGCGTCGCCGATCGCGTCGAGCGCGGCGGCGATGTCGCCCAGCCCCTTGTGCGCGCGCGGCGTGCCGACGAACATCAGCGCGAACTCGTCCTCGGCGATGCCCATTGCGGCGCGCGCGCGTGGGGCGTCATAGCGCGCGGGGTCGAACACCGTCTCGTCGCGGGCATGGCGGACGATATGCCCGCCGAACCGGTCGCGCAGCGCGACGTTGGACACGGTCACGGCATCCGCCTCGCCGATCAGCGCCTCGCACGCGCGCGTCAGCAGCGCCTCATAGGGTTCGTCGAACGCCGCGGTGCCGCCCGCCAGCAATTCTTCGAAGCTCGCCGGGGTCCGGTCCTCGAAAAACGCCAGCTCATGGTCGTCGACATCGACGATCATCGGGCAGTCGCTGTGGCGCTTGATCAGATAGCCGAGCAACAGGCTGGGGAAGCGCGGCTTGCAGACATGGACGAGGTCGAAGCGCGTCCGGCTCGCCTCCAGTGCGGCGAGGGTGAAGAAATCCTCGAACCCCTTTGCCGGGAACGCGCGCATGTCGAGCGCCATGCCCTCCAGCGGCGGCCACAAAGCGCCCCCGAAGCGGCTCCATAGCGGGCCGATCAGCTGCGGCTCCCAATCGACCGAGAGCAGGTCGTACAGCGCATAGGCGCGCCCGGCAGGGTTGTGCGCCAGGTCCCAGCTCACCACCGCCGCCCGCCCGCGCCGCGTGCGCGCCGGCTGCGCTGCCGCTTCGGTCAGCGGCGCGCGGTCGGCGCTCGCGCCCAGCTGCACCAGCTGGCGGCGCATCGCCGTCGCCTCGGTCTCCAGCGCGATCCGCTCGCGCGTCGCCTTTGCCAGCGCATCGGCCAGCACCATCAGGTTGCGGGTCAGCCGCTGGGTTGCGGGGTCGCTGCTCATCTGCTGCTGCTCACTGCCGGGCGATCGAGGTGCGGCATAGGGCGCCATTGGCCTTCACTTCGAAGACCAACACGCCCAGCTCGCGCATATCGGCGGGGTTGGATGGCTCGGCGGTCGTGGTCAGCGTCAGCTCGGCGCGGCGCAGTGGGTCGAGTTCGAACACCGGCGTCACGATCCCGTCGCCGCGGGGCAGCGCGATGTCATAGACCGGGGTGCCGCCAATGCGCAGCGTCATCGGCTTGCTGCCCAGCCCGGCGACGCTGGGGAGGTACAGCCCGAGCTGGATCGTCTCCGCCCCGGCGATCGCCAGCGCGGCCTCGGACTCGATCCATCCGTCGGGATAGGCGCCGAACTGCCATTCGGCATCGACCAGCACGCTTGCGTCGATCGCGATCGTCTCGCTTTCGTGCAATTCACCCGATGCGCGGAAGAAGTCGGCGCGATAGCCCGTGTCCTTCGCATCGGCTGCGACGACATATCCGCCCGCGCCGGTCGATCCCGCCCAGCGGCTGCCGTCGACCACGCGCAGCGGCATCGATCGCAGGAACAGGTTCAGGTCGGCGGGCTTCTGGTGCGCGTACATCGTGCCTTTCCAGTCGACGAACCACCGGCTCGTATCGGCGAAGAAATACAGCACGGCACTCATCGGATTCCCCCTCGCCTCGCGCGGGCCACCTTGGCGCAAAACGGCGTCACGTCAAAGCGCCTCCCCGTCATGTGTCGGCAGGGCACGCCGCGTGTCACGCTGGCGGCTGGGGCAGGATCGCTGCGGGCGCTTCGAACGGTCGCGCCTCCAGCGGATAGGGGACGTATAGCCGCTCGGTATCCGCCGCGCTCGCGGCGTCCTGGTGCCATCGCACCCAGGCTTCCCAATATTCCAGCCGCACGGCGGAGAAGCGATGCTCGTCGAACGCCGCGACGCCGCTCTGGGTCAGCGAGGCGGCATGGTGCAGCCCGATCGCCAGCGGGCGGCGAAGCTCGATCGTGGTATTCCGGCCCAGCATCTGGCGGACGCGCCACGCATATTCGGAATCGGCGCCGGTCCGCACCGAATCGAAATAGCCGACCCGCGTCAGGACATCGGCGCCGAAAAAGGTCGAGGTCGGGTTCTCGTGCAGATAGCCGCCCGCGCGGCGCACGACGGCGCGACCCATCTCGTCCATCCGGATCCACATCGATGTCGAAAAGGCGATCCCCGGCTCGGCCATCGCCTCGAGATGGAGCGCGACGCGCTGCGGGTGCATCCAGTCGTCGCTGTCGTGAAAGGTGTAGAAGTCCGAGCGGAACGCCTCCAGCGCGCGGTTCTTCGAGCAATAGGTGCCCATGTTGGTGCGATTATACATCGGCACCACGCGCGTATCGGCATCCGCCAGCCGCTCGATCGCCGCGCGTGAGCCATCGGTGCTGAGGTCGTCGATGATCACCAGCCGGAGATTGCCGTGCGTCTGCGCCAGCACCGATCGCGCCGCCAGCTCGATCGTCTCCGCGGCGTTGAAACAGGTCATCACCACCGTCACCAGCGGCCCGTTGCGATCGGGCCGGGTCAGCGGGGTGGGCAGGTCGAACACATGGCCTTCGCGCTTCGACGGCGGGATCAGCCCGGGCGCGGTCAGCCCGCTGCGCGTGAAGTAATTGTTCAGCTGGTCCTGCCAGCCGCGCTCCTCGCCCGCCGCCAGATAGGCGTTGGCGAGCGTCAGGAACAATTCGGTGACGCTGCCCCCGGCCTTCAGCCCGGCGGCGGCGCGGCGCACCGCCTGATCGGGTTCGCCCTCGGCGATGAAGGCTTCGGCGATATAGCTGATCGCGGCGGGGGGCATCTTTGCCGCCAGCGCCTCGGCGGTGCCGTGATACAGCCGCCGTGCCGCGACGTCGGTCACGCCGCGGATCGCGCCGAGCTGGTAATGCACGTCCCAGTCGGTCGGGCGGTCGCCGAGCAATTGCTGATAGATTTCCTCCGCCTCGTCGGTGCGTCCGATGCGCAGGCACGATCGCGCGAGCAGCTTGCGCGCCTGGACCAGGTCCAGCGGCAACAATGCGGCGTGCAGCCTCTCGTCGTCGAGCAGCGCCTCCAGGCAGGTCCGCGCCGTCGCTGCGGCGTTGAGGTCGAGCATCGCGCGCGCATAATAATAGATGGCGAAGGATTTGAGCGGCTCGGGCGCGCCCGCCGGGGGGGCAAGTTCGCCCGAATCGACGAACAGCCGGTGCAGCGCGCTGCGGTTGCGCATCTCGTACAACAGCCGGATCGATGTCCGGATGAACTCGGCATCGTCGCTCGCCTGGATCTGCGCGATCAGCGCGTCGACATCGATGTCGAGCAACGCGTTGCTCGGTCCCTCGGCGCCGGTTTCCTCGATCGCGCGCGCCGGGGCGGGGGGCAGGGTGCCGGGAACGAGCCCGCGAAAGGTCACGCGCTCCAGCTCGACGTCGCCGGGCGCCTGGCCGAGTTGGATCGCCAGCATCAATTCGCCTTCGATCCCCGCCGGGACGACGAAGCGCGTCGTGCCGTGGATCGTCCGCCCGGTGCGGTGTTCGTGCGTCGGCTGCGATTTTTCCAGCCGATGCGTCGCGCCCTGGGTGTCGACGAGCAACACGCTGACCCATCGGATCGGGCTGCTCACGCCATGGCTATGGGTATAGCCCAGCTCGATCTCGCCCGCCGGGGGCAGGCATTCGCGCGGCAGCACGAAGGCGAGCCGCACTTCGCTGCTCGTCGTGCCCTTCTCGATCGCGGTCAGGCTGGCGGTGCCGCGCGGCGGCAGCAACCGGATCCGCGCCAGATCCTCGTGCCGGGGCGCAGAGAGGCGCCAGCGCGCGTCGATCTGGCCGTCGGCGGCAATCGTCGCGGTCGGCGCGATCGGGGGCGGGCTCAGCTCGGCATGGGTCGGCGGCTTGGCGGCGGGGGCGTCGATCACTGCCGATAGTCCTGCTGCGCGCGTTCGAACAGCGCGATATCGTCGCGGTTATGCCGCGTCAGAAAGGCATATTGCCGCGCGCCGACTTCGTCGCGGAGCGCGCGGAGTTGTTCGGCGACGGTCGCCTGGGTCGGGTTGGTGACGTTGAGCCGCAGCGGTTCGCCCTGGAAATCGGGGAAATGCGGCTTCAGATACGCCTCGAGCCGCGCCACCGATTCGTCGAACGCCTCGACCAGCCCGACATAGGGCAGTCGCTCGATTGTGCGCAGCGCGCGTTCGATCTCGGTCCCCTTGCGCGGCGGCTCGTTCGCGCAGAAGCGCTCGGTCTGGAAATTGATCGCCTGGCGATTGCCCAGCGCGACCAGCGCCCGGGCATAGCCGATGAACGGCAGCACCCGCGCCAGACTGGGGCCGATACTGTCCATCTGCTGAAGCCGCTCGAAGCTATAGGCCGATTTCAGCCGGAGCAGCGGGTGGCGGACGAAGATGATCGGCAGGATGTCGACATTCTCGATCTCCGGCAGCGGCAGCATCGCGGTGTGCGACGACACCGCCTGGAGCTCGGGATGCGCGGCGATGAACCCGGCCAGCGCGGCGCCGTTGCGGCGCGGCGGGATACCGTGGAACTCGACTTCGCGCCACGCGCTTGCGAAATGCCGGCGCAACAGTCCGTCGACCGAGGTGCCGGCATTTTTGAACAGGTGGTAGTGGACGATGACGGTTCGGCGGCTCATCCGCGTGTTTCTTTCCGCAAGCTCGCGCGACAATCTGGTCTTGCCGAGGCTCGGCCTTGGTCTTGCCGGGGCCCGGCGCAAGCAGCGCTATCGCCAGCCTGCACCGCGGTCAACATCGCGGCGCGGCAAGATCGGGTTGCGCACCGTTTCGGGGCAATGAATACTCCGTGATTGAATGGCCGTCGCCGTCTCTCTACGGCTATAATGGGAATTGTCGCCAATCGGGCGATGTTCCGGCGCAGCGTACCAAGGGGTCAACAGGCGGAATGAGCCGGTTCGAGGTTGTGGAGTTCGGCGTCGGCGGGGCATTGCTTCGCTGGCCGCGCGGTGAGTCCGCACCGCTCCACGCCGATATCTTCAGCGGCGGCGCGCATGTGCTGCGCGAAGCGATCCTGCCGATCGATTCGGACCGGCTGCCCGCGATGCCGGCAAAGGCGCCCGACGACCTCGCCGGATCGGTGCTGGCGCTGTTCGCGCGCGACCGGCGGGGCCGCTTCGCCGATCCCGACCATGGCTATGGCCTGCTCCCGCTCGGCGAGGCACGCCAGCTCTTCGCGCCGCCCTTCGCGATCCACGACGAGGACTATGGCGTCACGCCCTTGCCCGAGCTGGACGCGGCCACGCCCGCCGCGCTGGCCGGGGTCACCGTCGCGGTCACCGGCGCCTATCTGCACATCGTCGCCGCGCGCACCCGTGCGCCGGGCGACAGCGCGGCGGTCTATGTCACGATCGACGGTCGCCTTCATGCCGGCGCTATGCTGTCGCTCAAGGACAGCGACCGCGGCATCCTCGTCTCGCTCCCGCCCGATATTCTCGACGGACAGAACCATTGGGTCGAGGTGCGCGAGGGCCATTGGGGCGAGCCGCTGCATCGCGGCGAGCATCTGTTCGATGCGATCCTCACCCCCGGCGCGGCGCTCCAGACGCATGTCACGCGCGTCGAGCGTCCGGGGCTGATCCCCTTTGCCGAACAGCGTTACCAGGGGCTGACGATCACGCTGGAGCGGCTCGCGGCGCTGGGGGCGGAGGGGGCAGGGCTGATCGGCCTGGTCAGCGCCTGCCACCGCTATGTCCTGCGCGGGCCCCAGCCGCACCAGTCGCGGTTCGAACCGCGCGCGATCCCACCCTGCGCCGCGCCGCAATTCTCGATCGTCGTGCCGGTCCACGACAAGTTCCACTTCACCTATTTCTGCATCAACGCGCTGCTCTACACCTGCGCCGGGCTGCCGTTCGAACTGATCCTCGTCGATGACGGGTCAAGCGACGCGACGCTGGACGCCGAGACGATCTTCCCGGGGATCAAGCGTGTCCGGCACAAGGAGGCGCGCGGCTTCGTCCATGCCTGCAACGCGGGCGCCGCGGTCGCCACCGGCGCGCATATCGTGTTCCTCAACAACGACACCGAACCGCTTGCCCGCTGGCTCGAGGAACTGCGCTTCCCGTTCCACGCGTTCGACGCCGTGGGGCTCACCGGCGCGCGGCTGATCTATCCCGACGGGCGGTTGCAGGAAGCGGGCGGGATCGTGTGGGAAAGCGGCCAGCCCTGGAATTACGGGCGCGGCGGCAACCCCGCCGAGCCCCGCTTTAACTATACCCGCCAGGCCGATTATCTGTCGGGCGCCGCGATAATGGTCGCGCGCAGCGTGTGGGAGGAACTGGGCGGGTTCGCGGAGGAATTCGCGCCGGGCTATTATGAGGATACCGACATCGCGTTCGCGGTGCGGGCAAAGGGGCTGCGCACGCTCTACGCGCCCAAATCCACCGTGATCCATCACGAGGGCGGCACGTCGGGCACCGATCGCAAATCGGGGATGAAGCGGTTCCAGGACATCAACCGCCCCAGGTTCGAGGAGAAATGGCGCCGCGCCTTCGCCCAGCATGGGGCCGAGGGGACGACGCCCGACCTGGAGAAGGATCGCGGCATCGCCGGCCGCGCGCTGGTGCTCGACTATCAGTCCCCGCGCTTCGATCGCGACGCGGGCAGCTTCGCGATCAGCCAGGAAATCCGCACGCTCCAGGCTTTGGGGTATAAGGTCACGATCGCGCCGTCGAACTGCGCGCATCTCGGCATGTACACCGATGCCTATGAACGCGCGGGGTGCGAGCATCTCTATGCGCCGTTCTTCACCAGCCTGGGCGATGTGATCGATCGGCGCGGCGCCGAGTTCGACCTGATCTATATCCACCGCTTCGGCACTGCCGCCGGGCTGATCCCGCGCATCCGCCAGCGCGCGCCCAAGGCGAAGATCGTGCTCAACTGCGCCGACGTCCATTTCCTGCGCGAACTGCGCTCGGCGCGGCTTGCGGGGTCCTCGTCGGGATTCGAACGCGCGCTCAAGACTCGCAACGCCGAAGTCACGATCTTTCGCCAGTGCGACGCCGTGCTGACCTATAGCGAGATCGAGCGCGCGGTGATCGAAAGCCATATGGGGCTGCGCTCGAACGTCCGCATCCTGCCCTGGATCGCCGAGCCGGTCGAGGTGGCGGTCGCGGATCGCCCGCGCGAAGGGATCGCGTTCCTCGGCAGCTACGACCATCTGCCCAATCGCGACGCCGTCGAATTCTTCCTCGACCAATGCTGGCCCGGCATCCGGGATCGCAACCCCGACGTGACCTTCCACATCGCCGGCAGCGGGTTCGACGCGATGGCGAAGCGGATCACGGACGATCGCGTGATCGTCTCCGGCTGGGTCGAGGATGCCGCAGAATTCCTCGCCGCGCGCGCGCTGATGGTCGCGCCCTTGCGCGTCGGCGCGGGGATGAAGGGCAAGGTCGTCGATGCGCTGCGCGTCGGCACCCCCTGCGTGCTCAGCGGGATTGCCGCAGAGGGGATGCGGCTGGAGGAAGGCGTCGCGCTCCAGGCCGAGACGCCCGAGGACTGGGTCGACCGGGTCTGCGAACTGCTCGATTCGAGCGAGGCGCGGCATGCGATGGCCGAGCGCTCGGTGGCGTTCGTCGAGCGCAATTTTTCCGAAAGCCACGCGCTTCGCGCCTTTTCGAACATCCTCGCCTCGATCGACCTTCCCTATGCGATGCGCCCGGGGAAAATGCCCGAGACCGCGCTGGTCCAACGCCGATCGATGCGCGAGCAGACGCGCCTGTTCGACGCGCCGCCGCCGGAGGCCGCCCCCGCCGTGCCGGTGCGCGACGTCAAGCGCGTCGCCTGAGCGGCGGCGGACCATGGACCAAACGGGGCTGAACGCACTGCTGCGCCAGGCGCAGGCGGCGCGCGACGCTGCGCAATGGAGCGACGCAACCCGGCTGTTCCGTCAGGCCGAGGCGCTCGCCCCCGCAGCGCCGGAGATCAAGCACAACCTCGCGCTGATCGCCTTTGCCCAGGGCGATGCCGCGACGGCGCGCGTGCTGGCGGAGGCTGCGGCGGCGCTGTCGCCGGCGCTGTGGCAGGCACAGGCGCTGCTGGCGCGCATTCATCAGGCGGCGGGCGATCCCGTGGCGGCGGAGACTGCGCTCAACGCCGTGCTCGCCCGCGCGCCGGGCAATGCACCGGCGCGGCTCGGGCTCGCCAACCTCGCGCTCAATGCATTTGGCGATGCGCAGGCGGCGCGCGATCTGGTCGCGCCCCTGCTCGGCGATCCGCATCATGGCGACGATGCCGAACTTACGGCGCTGATGGCGGCTTTGTACCTCGATACCGACGGCGCCGCGCTCAGCGCGCGCCTCATGGCGTTCTCGCGCGCGCATCTCCGCCTGCCACGCCTGCCCGAACGCGCGCCGCGCGCGGGCCGGCGGCGCATCGGGCTGGTCTCGCCGCTGTTCACCAATTCGCCGGTCCATCATCTGACCTTCACCGCCTTTGCCGCGCTGGCCGAGCATCACGACCTCCATTGCTTCGCGCGCAGCACAAGGGCGGATGAGGGCACCGCCGCGTTCCAGGGGATCGCCGCGGGCTGGCACCCGGTCGCGCATCTCGAACCCGCCCAGCTTGCCCAGCGCATCGCGGGGGAGGGCATCGACATATTGTTCGATCTCGGCGGCTGGGCCGATGTCGCCGCGCTCAAGGCGCTGTCGGCAAAGCCCGCCGCGCGGATGTACAAATGGGTCGGCGGCCAGTCGGCGACGACCGGGATCGACGCGTTCGACGGCTGGATCGGCGATGCCTGGCAATCCCCCGCCGAGCTCCAGCCGCTCTATGCCGAGCCGCTGATCGCGATTGAGGGCGGCTATTGCGATTACGCCCCGCCCGCCGCGCTGCTCCGCTTGCGCGACGTGCCCAAGGCAGGGACCGCGCTGGTCGGCAATCCCGCCAAGATCACTGCGGCGACGATGGCGGCATGGCCCGAGGGCGTCGATCGCGTGACGCTGATCGATCGCCGCTATCTGCACGCCCGGACGCTGGAGCGCGTGACGGCGCTGCTCGCGGGCCATGGCATCGCGGTCGAGCGCGTGGCGGCGCCCCCCGGCCACCACGCCTATCTCGCCGAACTCGCCCGCTGCGCCGCGATCGTGAATACCCAGCCCTATGCGGCGGGGCTCACCGCCGTCGAGGCGCTGGCGCTGGGGGTGACGCTGCTCAGCGGTCCCGCGGTCAGCCCGGTGTTCGCGGCGCGGCACCATCTGTCCCACGCCCGGACCCGCGGTCGCAATCCGACGCTGGCGGCGCAACTGCGCGCCATTGCCGAACGATGATCGCTGCGTGATGGTGCCCCGATGACTCCGCCGCTCACTCCCCTTCAGCGCCAGGCGTGGCGCGTCGTGCGCGCCTCCGGGGTGTTCGACCCGGGTTTTTACCGCAGCCAGCCGGGCGTGCCGGAGGGCGAGGAACCGCTCGACCATTATCTGCGCAGCGGCGAGGCGACGGGGCTGTGGCCGCATCCGCTGTTCGATCCCGCCTGGTATCGCGCGCAGCCGGGCGACGCCGCGATGCCGATGGGGCCGCTGGCGCATTATCTGATGGAGGGCGACCGCGCCCGGTTACAGCCGGTGCCGGGGTTCGACATCGCCTATGTCACGCGCCAGCTTCCCGACGCGAAGGTCCCGGCGCTCGCCGCCTTTGCCCGCGCGCGCGCCGAATGGCGGCTGGTCAATCCCAATCCGTTTTTCGACTATGGCGACTATCTCGCCGCGCATCCGGAAGCGGCGGCGCGGGACGATGCCTATCGCTTCTTCCTGCTCGAGGGGGCGGAGGCCGGGCATTTGCCGATCTCCGGGTTCGACTGGAAATGGCTCCGCGATTATTATCCGAAGGCGGAAGGCCGCATCGATGGCTATCGTCGGCTGGTTCATGACTGGAGCGGGCGCGGCCCGGCGCCGGAGATCGCCAAGACGATCTTCACGCTGCTGCGCGCCGCGCGCGACGTGCTGCCGGCGGCGGCGCCGGCCCTGGCACCGCCCTATCGATCGGCACCGGCGCCGCTGCTGCTGGTGGCGGCACCCGACGATCCGCGCGCGGCCCGGCTGGCGCGCACCATCGGGGACGATCTGGGGCTCGCGATCGAGCGTTTCGACGGCGTTCCCGAAGCGGGCGCGTATCGCGCGGCGATCGTCTGCGGTGCCGCATCGGCGCCGCTGATCGTGCCGCTGGTCGAGGCGGGGCTTGCGGTCACGCATCTGGTCGAGGCGCTCGATTTCCCGCTGGTGGCGATGCTCGCCGCGCGCCGGTTTCGCGCGGTGCAGTCCGCGGTGCGCACCCTCGTCCCGCGGCGTGGGCTGGCGCGCTCGCTGATTCGTGCCGGGCTGGCTGAGGATCAGGTGCGGTTGCTCGCGTTCGGCGCGGTCGCGGAGCCCCAGGCGGGCGCTGCGCGGGCGATCGGGCCGCGGGTGGCGGGCGATGGCGACTGGCTCGACGCGATCGTCCGCGCGGGCGGCGACGATGCCCGTCCGGTCGCCGATATCCGCCAGCGCCGCGGCGACTGGCTGACCCGGCTGACCCGCGCCGGCAGCGGCGAGGGGATACGCGTCGCGGTGCTCGATCCGGGCAACCGCGGACGCGACTGGCTGACCGCGCTTGTCCGGCTTGCCGCGGGCGAGGGGCTGGTCCTGTCGGTGCCGGTCGGGCTCGCACCCGCCGATGCCGATGTCGCGCTGCTGCTCGGCGGCGATTCGATCGAGGCTGCGCTCGGCGCCTGGGCGGTGGGGACGCCCGTGGTGGCGATGGCCGACAGCGTCGAGGTCGCCGATCGGATGCTCGGCGATCCCAGCCTGGGCGCCGTCGCCGATGCGACCGATCGCCCGGCGGTGCTCGCCGCGATCCGCCGGGCGCTCGAATCGGGAAGCCCGGCGCTCCGCCGCCTCGCCGCCGCACCGTTTGCGAGTGCATGGGGGGAGGCGCGGGCGATCGCCGGCCATGCGCTGCGTGCGCCTTTGCTCGATGCGATCCTGCTGGGCGCGGGCGGCGCGACGGCCCTGGCACTGTCTCGCCAATCGCTTCCGGCGCGCACGATCCGGTTCGCGGGCGGCGGCGCGCCTGCGCTCGCGCTTGCGGCGGGCTATGGGATATGCGTCGGCGACGGGTCGCCGGCATCGGCGCTCGCAATGGTCCGCGCCGCCGCCCGGTCGGATGCCGACTATGTCCACATCGCCGACGACGCGCCCGAGCCCGGGCCCGATTTCTACGCGGACGCCGTGGCGCGGCTGGAGGCAGATCCGGCGCTGGCGATGACGCAGGGGGTGTGGCGGCGCGATGCGCTGGCGCACACGCTCGCCGCGACCGCCCGCGCGCTGGCGGGGGAGCCGGATGCGTGGCTCGCCCGGCTCACCCGCGCCGGATCAGCGCTTCAGGTTGCGCAATAGACGCTCGAAGAAACCGGGCTCATGGCGGAATCGGTCGACCGGTGCGGGACGCGGCACCGGCTGCGCCACCACCGTCACCGGCGGCACCACCGGCGCCTCGACTGCGATCATGCCCCCCGCCATAGCCAGGCTGATATCGTCGAGCGACATTTCGTCGAGGTCGGCCGCGGACGGCATTTTTGCGGGTTGCGGAACGGGCTCGACCGGCGGTGCCGGGGCAGGCTTGGGCGGCGCGGGCGTCGAGGCGGCCACAGGGGCGCTGGGCGCTGACGCTGGCTTGGCAGGCGCCGCCGCCGCCGCGGGCTTGGCGGGCGCAGGCGCAGATGCGGGTGCAGGCGCCGCCGCAGCCGGCTGTTTCCGAATACGTTGCAGGAAGGGGCTCGCGCCCAGCGGGCGGCCTTCGGCATCGCGCACTTCGATCACGTTCATTCCGGGCATCAGCACGTCGGTCAGGTCGATCGACCAGCCGAACACGGTGCGCTGCGTGCCGTCGATGGTCTCGATTTGGGGCTTGTCGGCCAGGAAGCTGACCGGCTCGCGCCCGTTGACATGGACCGTGACCACCGCGGTATCGCCCCCGGGGCCCATTACCCACCCCCGGAGAGCGTCCTGGCCGACCAGCTGGGCGTGGCCCTGATACAGCCGCGATTCCCCCGCGGCCAATGGTCGGACCGCGGGCGGCGCGTGGTGGATGAACGGGCTGCGGCGCAGCGACTTGCCATTCGGGAGGCGCACGTCGATCCGGTTCGGGCCGGGCTTGAGCAGCTTGCGCAGGTCCACGCTCCACCCGCCCAGCCCCTTGGAGGCATTGCGGCGGGCCAAATGCGCGCGCTCTTCGGTGCTCATCATCGAAGCCGCCTCGACGCCGTCGACGAACACCGTGACCTGGCACGGATCGCCCGCGCGTGTCACGGCCCAGCCGTTCAGGAACAGACTGCCCGCCGAATTGACCATGCCCGAAAAATCGGCGCCATTGTCGATCGGTGCCGCGTCGTTTTTTGGCTCTTCCGTCATGATCTCCACATTTCCCGGTTGAACCCGATTGACCTAGCACGGCTTTCGCGGGCACCTGAAGGCGAATTCTGCATCGATCCGGGGGGTCAACCGAATGTGTGATACCGAAAACGCGCAGCCGGCGCGAGCCGCCTGACATGGCGCTGTCGATCCAGATCTCCACGGTGGAATCGCTGCCCGATCATATCGGCGTGCCGGGGCAGCCGCTGATCCTGATGCCCTTCATCGACGGCGAGATGGCCAACCGCTCGGCCACGCAGCTTGCGCGCCGCGCCGGGGCGACGGGCAAGCTGCTGTGCATCCATGACAGCGAGCGCGTCGGCTTCATCCGCGCCGCCAACACCGCCTTCCGCCGCAGCCAGGCGTCCGAAATCGCCTATGTCGCGCAGGATGTGTTCTCCAGCCGCAACTGGCTTTCGGTGGGGCTCCGCGGGCTCCATACGCGCGATGGCGGCCTGCTCGCCTTCAACGACGGCAAATGGGCGGGCGCGCTCGCGGCGTTCGGCATGGCGACGATGGATTGGGCGCGCAGCAATTATGACGGCGACCTGTTCCACCCCGCGTACAAGCGCCATTTCGCCGATGTCGAGCTGACGCTGATCGCGATGCAGCAGGGCAAGCTGCGCTTCGACCCGCTGTCGCTGCTCGTCGAAGTCGACTGGGACAAGGATTCGGCGGCAGTGGAGGCTGCGGACCGCGAGCTGTTCCGCGAAAGGCTCACCCACGGCTTTGATGGCCGTGTCACCGATTCGCGGCTGCTCCAGCTGTTCAGCTGATGCGATACGCGCCATATTTCCAGAATCGCCGCGCGATGGCATAGCGCGCGGCATGTCGTTCCCGCGCTTTCCGTTCACCGCCCATCAGGTCAAGCTCTCGCTCTTCGTCGGGCTTTGGTTCGGCGCGATTGATGCCTATCCGCTGTGGCACCACCATGTCGTAAAATTCTATGGCCCGACGTTCCCGACCGAGGCGCGCGCACGGCAATGGGTGGCACAGTATGAAGCGGGCGCAGGGCGGACGTGCATGCGCTGGGCGTCTGAGGATCTCGTCGAACCCGTCCCTGGAACCAAAGAGTATTTCGGCGCTATCCGCTGCAATCCGCCCAGCGCGTTCCTGCGGCAGGCCCTGGCGATTCTGCTGCCTGCGCTGGTCACGCTGCTTGCGCTCGCCTTTTTCGCGCGCGGCAAGCCAAAGCGGAAGTGACGGCGCGCCGCCCCGTTACACCACCGGCGACCACACCCCGATAATCTCCTCGACGATGCGCTCCGCCGCCGCCTCGGGCGTGGTGCGGGTCGTGTCGATGCGGATTTCCGGGTTCGCGGGCGCTTCATAGGGGCTCGAAATCCCCGTGAAATTGGCGATCTGCCCGGCACGCGCCTTTTTGTAGAGCCCCTTTACGTCGCGCCGTTCGGCTTCCTCGATCGGCGTGTCGATGAAGATTTCGAAGAACTCGCCCTTGGGCAGCATCGATCGCACCAGTTCGCGCTCGGCGCGGAACGGCGAGATGAACGCGGTCAGCACGATCAGCCCGGCATCGGTCATCAGCTTGGCGACTTCGCCGACGCGGCGGATATTCTCCACCCGGTCGGCATCGGTAAAGCCCAAATCCTTGTTCAGCCCGTGGCGGACATTGTCGCCGTCGAGCAGGAAGCTGTGCTTGCCCAGCGCGTGCAGCTTCTTCTCGACCAGATTGGCGATGGTCGACTTGCCCGAGCCCGACAGGCCGGTGAACCACAGCAGCCGCGGCTGCTGGCCCTTTTGCGCGGCATGCGCCTCGCGGGTGATTTCGATCGCCTGCCAATGGACATTCTGCGCGCGGCGCAGCGCGAAGCTGAGCATCCCGGCGGCGACGGTGGCGTTGGTCGCCTTGTCGATCAGGATGAACCCGCCCAGATCGTGGCTGTCGGCATAGGGCTCGAATACCAGCGGGCGATCGGTCGCGACTTCGGCGACGCCAATATCGTTCAATCTCAACGTCTTGGCCGATGTCTTGGCCAGCGTATTCACGTCGATCGTATGCTCGGGCTCGCGCACCACTGCGCTCACCATCTGGGTGCCCAGCTTGAGCCAATAGGCGCGACCGGGCAGCAGTTCCGCCGCGTCCATCCACACGATCGTCGCGCGGAACTGGTCGGCAGCCTCTGGCGGCGCGTCGGCGGCGGCGATGACGTCGCCGCGCGAGCAATCGACTTCGTCCGCGAGCGTCAGCGTAACCGACTGGCCCGCCACCGCTTCGGCCAGGTCCCCGCCCAGCGCCACGATCCGCTCGACCCGCGTCGTCCGGCCCGAAGGCAGGATGCGCACCGCGTCCCCCGGTCGCACGCTGCCGCTCGCGATCAGCCCGGCAAACCCGCGAAAGTCCAGATTGGGCCGGTTGACCCATTGCACCGGCAACCGGAACGGCTTGCCGCGATCGGCGTCGCTGTCGACCTGCACGCTTTCGAGATGCTCGATCAGCGTGGGACCGGCATACCAGGGGGTGTTCGGCGAGGGCGTCGTGACATTGTCGCCCCGGAAGCCCGACAGCGGAATCGCCGTGAAGCCCCCGATCCCGATCTCCTCGGCAAAGTCGCGATAGTGGGCAACGATCGTCTCGAACGCCGCCTGATCATATCCGACCAGGTCCATCTTGTTCACCGCCAGCATGATGTGGCGAATGCCGATCAACTGGGCGAGGAAGCTGTGCCGCCGCGTCTGGGTCAGCACGCCCTTGCGCGCGTCGATCAGGATCACCGCCAGGTCGGCGGTCGATGCGCCGGTCACCATGTTGCGGGTATATTGTTCGTGGCCGGGCGTGTCGGCGACGATGAACTTGCGCTTCTCGGTCGCGAAGAAGCGATAGGCGACGTCGATCGTGATCCCCTGTTCGCGTTCGGCGGCGAGCCCGTCGACCAGCAGCGCGAAGTCGATCTCCTGCCCCTGCGTGCCCACGCGCTTCGAATCGCTCTCCAGCGCCGATAGCTGGTCCTCGAAAATCTGCTTCGAATCGTACAGCAGCCGCCCGATCAGCGTCGACTTGCCGTCGTCCACCGATCCGCAGGTGATGAAGCGCAGCAGCGACTTGTTCTGGTGCTGCGCGAGATAGGCCGAGATGTCGGACGCGATCAGCGCGTCGGGGCGGTAGGAGGATGCCATCAGAAATATCCCTCCTGCTTCTTCTTTTCCATGCTGGCGGCCTGATCATGGTCGATCGCGCGGCCCTGGCGCTCGCTGGTGGTGGTCAGCAGCATCTCCTGGATCACGGCCTCCAGCGTGTTCGCTTCACTCTCCACCGCGCCGGTCAGCGGGTAGCAGCCCAAAGTGCGGAAGCGGATCGAGCGCTCGACCGGCACTTCGCCGGGGTTCAGCCGGAAACGCGCGTCATCGACCATCAACAGCATCCCGTCGCGCTCGACGGTAGGGCGGGGGGCCGCGAAATAGAGCGGGACGATCTCGATCCCCTCGGCGAGGATGTACTGCCAGATGTCCAGCTCGGTCCAGTTGGACAGCGGGAAGACGCGCATGCTCTCGCCCTTGGCCTTGCGGGCGTTGTAGAGATGCCAGAGTTCGGGACGCTGCTGCTTGGGGTCCCAGCGGTGGCTGGCGGTGCGGAAGCTGAAGATGCGCTCCTTGGCGCGGCTCTTCTCCTCGTCACGCCGCGCGCCGCCGAATGCCGCGTCGAAACGGTATTTGTTGAGCGCCTGTTTGAGCCCCTCGGTCTTCCACATATCGGTGTGGAGCCCGCCATGATCGAACGGATTGATCCCCTGCGCCTCGGCTTCGGGGTTCTTGTGGACGAGCAATTCCATCCCCGCATCGCGCGCCGCCTTGTCGCGCAGATCGTACATCGCGCGGAATTTCCACGTCGTGTCGACATGGAGCAGCGGGAAGGGCGGCGGCGCGGGGTAGAAGGCCTTCTTCGCAAGGTGCAGCATCACCGCGCTGTCCTTGCCCACCGAATAGAGCATGACCGGTCGCTCGGCCTCGGCGACGACTTCGCGCAATATGTGGATGCTCTCCGCCTCCAGCCGCTGGAGGTGGGTGAGTGTGCCGGGAGGGGAAACGGTCGCTGTCATCGCGCCCGACCTAGTGCGTCGATGCCCGCGCGACGATCTAGATAATGTTTAGCGCGTCAAATCGGCAATGGGCCGAAGGCTCCGCGAAGGCGCCCTCGGCCCTTGTTCGGTTACCCGCCCTTGCCGACGCCGACGAGCTTGAAGCCGGCCTTTTCGGCTTCTGCCGGCGGATAGATGTTGCGCAGGTCGACCAGCAGCGGCGTCGCGAGCGTTTCCCGCATCCGGTCCAGATCGAGCGCACGAAATTCGTCCCATTCGGTGACGATCACCAGTGCGTCCGCCCCCTCGGCAGCGGCATAGGGGCTGGCCGAGAATTCGACGCCCGGAAGCAGCGGCCGGGCCTGTTCGAACCCTTCCGGATCATAGGCGCGGATCGTTGCACCCGCGTCCTGCAGCGCGCCGATCACCGACAGGCTGGGCGCGTCGCGCATATCGTCGGTGTTGGGCTTGAAGGTCAGGCCGAGGATCGCGACGGTCTTGCCGCGAACGTCGCCGCCCATCGCCTTGATCACCTTGCGGCCCATTGCGCGCTTGCGGCTGTCGTTGACCTGCACGGTCGCCTCGACGATCCGCAGCGGGGTTTCGTTGTCCGCCGCGGTCTTCATCAGCGCCAGCGTGTCCTTCGGGAAGCACGAGCCGCCATAGCCCGGGCCGGCGTGGAGGAACTTGCCGCCGATGCGGTTGTCCATGCCGATGCCGCGCGACACTTCCTGAACGTCCGCGCCCACCTGTTCGCACAGGTCGGCGATTTCGTTGATGAAGGTGATCTTGACCGCCAGGAAGGCGTTCGCGGCATATTTGATCAGTTCGGACGTGCGGCGTCCGACGAACAGCACCGGCGCCGACTGGTTGAGCGACAGCGGGCGATAGATGGCGCGCATCACTTCGCGTGCCGCTTCGTCGTCGGTGCCGACGACGACGCGGTCAGGACGCTTGAAATCCTCGATCGCCGCGCCTTCGCGCAGGAATTCGGGGTTGGAGACGACCATCGCGCCGCTGTCGGGCGCGACCTGGGCCAGGATGCGCTCAACTTCGTCGCCGGTGCCCACCGGGACCGTCGATTTGGTGACGATCACGCTCGCCTTGGTCAGGTTTTCGCCGATTTCGCGCGCGGCGGCATAGACATAGGAGAGATCGGCATGGCCGTCGCCCCGACGGCTCGGGGTGCCGACGGCAATGAAGACTGCATCGGCGTCCTTGACGCCCTCGGCAAGGTCGGTGGTGAACGACAGCCGGCCGGCACGGACATTGGAAGCGACGAGTTCCGCCAGACCGGGCTCGTAGATCGGCATCACATTCTGATGAAGCAGTTCGATCTTGCGCGCGTCCTTGTCGACGCAAACCACTTCATGGCCGAAATCCGAGAAGCAGGCCCCCGAAACCAGGCCTACATAACCAGTTCCAATCATTGCGATACGCACGCTAATTCCCCCATGTGAAAAGCCTTGGGCGCCCGAGCGCCCCCCGCCGCCGGGACAAGCGCGTGCTGCCAGACAATTCGTTACAGCGGTAGTCTTGTTCGCGCCTGCACAAATAAAAAAAGCGGCCATAGGCCGCCTTTTCAGTTTTTTCCGGGCCGGTCGGGTGCCCCCCATCAGGAGGCCACAGCGCTCCGGCCCGGAGCAAACGGACTATTTACAACGGGCGGATGTCGTCGCCGGTCGCACCGTCACGGAAGAAAAAATTGAACGCGGACATGGTCGGTCTCCCAATGTGCGCCTCGGGCGCTCCCGATTGGTTAGCGTAACATTAATCATTAATCAATAATGATTTCAGGCGTAAAGCGGGCGCGCCGGGCTCTCTCTCGGAGAAAAATTAACCCTTCTTTCAGCCGTTCGGGGATAGGAAATGGGACATGTCGGCCTCGAAAATCCCCGTTGCGTCCATCGCATGCGCCGGTTCTGCGGGGGTGGACGTCCCGTCGGGAGGAGCGGAGAAGGCCTCTCAAGCCATTGCAGATAATGATGTTTCTTCGCCCGTCGCGCCGGCGCGCGCGTCGCGACGAGACCAGGCGATGTGGAACGGCGCGCGCGACGCGGCGAGCAGCCAAGACGTCGCCGCGTGGCGGATTCTGGTGCTGTGCGAGATTTCGAACTTCGCGACGTTGCGACGCCATCTGGGACGCCCGCGCGCCGATTCGCTGGGGGTCGACGTAGCGGATCGCATCCTGTCGCTCTGCGAGGGTACGCGAATCGTCAGCGCGGGCCGCGCGCTGGTCGAAATCGCATTCGAGCGAGAGAACCCACTTGTAGCCGCGGCGGAGGTCGATCGGCTGCGCAAGACGTTCCTGCGCCCGGTCGATATCGACGGCGAGCCCTATCAGCTTCAGCTGCATTTCGGAGTGGCGGTGGCGCCCGCGGGCGATTGCGACGATGTCCGGCTGACCGAAGCCGCCGAGTCCGCTCTGGACCAGGCGCGGGGGCAGGGGCGGGTCGTGATGCTCGACTTGTCGCGCGCGGATCTTGCCTTCGACAAGCTCACCTTGATGCGCGAACTGCCCCGCGCGATCGCCGAGGGCGAGATGTTCCTCCAATACCAGCCCAAGGTCCATGTCCGGCGGCAGCAGATCGCCAGCGCCGAGGCGCTCGTGCGCTGGCAGCACCCCGTACGGGGCCTGATCCTGCCGGGCGATTTCATTGCGGTTGCGGAGGAAGCGGGCGAGATTGCTGCGCTCACGCTGTGGACGCTGCGCAAGGTGATTGTCGACCAGCGCGTGCTTGCCGGCGAAGGTCGCGACCTGCGGCTGTTCATCAATATCTCGGGCCTGTTGCTGGCCGATGCGAGCTTCGTCGCCGAGGCGTGCGCCATCGTCCGCGCGACCGATGCCAAGCTGGGGTTCGAGATCACCGAGACCGCCGTGATCCGCGACCCGGACAGCGCGATCCGCCATTTGCAGAGTTTCGCCGACATCGGTGTCGAGCTGGCGATCGACGATTATGGCGCCGGTCTGTCGTCGCTCGCCTATCTGAAGCAGCTGCCTGCAAAGGAGCTGAAGATCGACAAGATGTTCGTGCTCCAGCTGACCAGCAGCAACCGCGACCCCTTGATCGTCCGGTCGACGATCGACCTCGCGCACGCGCTTGAAATGGAAGTCACCGCCGAGGGGGTCGAGACGCCGTCGGCATTGGCGCTGCTGAGCGTGATGGGTTGCGACATGGTCCAGGGGTTCCTGATCTCGCGCCCGCTCGGGTTCGACGCGTTTCGCAAATTCGTCGCCGAGGACGGCCATCTGGCGCCGGGCGGCACGGGCCATTCGCCCTTTGCGCGTCCGGAAAGTATCTGGAAACGCGCGTGATTCGTTCACGCTCGTTCGCCATTCCCTTCGCTTTGGCCCTGCTGGCGTCGGCGCCATTGCGCGCAGCCACTCCCGATATTCCCACGCCCGTGGCCCGATCGATCGCGGACGCCACCGCCAGCGTCGTGGAGGATGCTTCGACTGCGCTGCCCGAGGTTCTCCGCGCCGAAGCCGCAGCCAGCAGGATCGCCGATCGGCAGGCACTTGCGCTGGCGCTCGCATCGACATCCTGGCTGCGTGCCGAAATCTACCTTCGGACCAATCGCGCGGCGCTGGCCGAGCCGGTGCTGACCAAGGCGCTGGATAGCATCGCATGGATCAAGCAGCCCCTGAAAGTACGGGGCGATCTCCTGATGTCACAGGGCAATCTCTGGATGCTCGAGGATAAGGCGGCTGCCGCGTTGGGAGCGTTTCAGGAGGCGTATCGGACGTTCGGCGCGTTACAGGACCGCCGTAGCGAGGCGCTCGCGCTCCAGAATCTCGGAGCGCTCTATAGCTCTGCGAACGACGATGCGCGGGCGGAGCGTTATTACAAGCAGGCGGCAGAAGCGTTCGCTGGTGATCCGATCCTGTCCCTCACGATCCATAACCGCCGCGGCAATGTCCTGCTCACGTTGGAGCGGTATCGGGAAGCAGAGGCCGAGTATTTGGCCGCGCTCAAGATCGCCAGAGGGATCAACAAGCCCCTTACCGAAGCCCGCGTCCTGGCCAATCTCGCCCGCAACCAGGTGGAGGCGCGCCAGTTCGACGCGGCGGATCGCACGATCGAGCGCGGTTTTGCGCTCACGCGGTCGAACGACGCGATCGGCTTGCGGCGGTCGTTGCTGGCAACCGCCGCGCGGCTTGCGGCCGATCGGGGCGACGAGGCGGGCGCGGCGCGGTTCATTCGCGAATGTTTCGCGGGGCTGGACCTCACCACGACGTCCATCGAGTTCCGCACGGCGCATCTCTACGCCTATCAGATCTTCCGGAAATCCGGCGACATCCGCCTCGCCCTGCGCCATCTCGAGGCGCTGCGGCGGCTGAACGACGAGGCGGTGAAGGTCTCCACGACGGCCAGCGCATCGCTGATGTCGGCGCGGTTCGATTTCGCGCGGCAGGAGGCGCAGATCGCCAATCTCCAGCGCGCCGAGGCGATCCGCGAGGTGCAGTTTCAGCGCACGCTCTTCCTCAGCATCGGCGGCGCGACGCTCGTCATCATCGCGCTGCTCAGCTTCGGCGTGGTCACGCTGCGCCGCAGCCGCAACCAGGTCCGCGCCGCCAATGTCGTGCTCCACCACACCAATATCGCGCTCGAAAAGGCGCTGCAGGCCAAGACCGAGTTCCTGGCGACCACCAGCCACGAGATCCGCACCCCGCTCAACGGCATCCTCGGGATGACGCAGGTCATGCTCGCCGATGCCGGACTGGCGCCGCAGATGCGCGACCGGATCGGCATCGTCCATGATGCCGGGGTCACGATGCGCAGCCTGGTCGACGACATATTGGACGTCGCCAAGATGGAGACCGGCAACCTCGTCGTCGATCCCGCGCCGATGGACCTGTGCGCGATGCTCCGCGACGTCACCCGACTGTGGGAGGAACAGGCGCGCGCCAAGGGGCTCACCTTCGACCTCCAGCTCAGCCACGCGCCGCACTGGATCGTCAGCGACGCGGGCCGCCTGCGCCAGATCGTGTTCAACCTGCTGTCCAACGCCGTCAAGTTCACCGAGCGCGGCAGCGTCGGGCTGCGCGCGGTGCAGGAGGGTGCGGGCGATGCCCTGCGGCTGCGGCTGGAGGTCAGCGACAGCGGGATCGGCATCCCTGCGGCCAAGTTCGACGAGATATTCGAGTCCTTCCGCCAGGTCGACACCAGCACCACGCGCCGCTTCGGCGGCACCGGGCTGGGGCTGGCGATCTGCCGCAACCTGGCGCGCGCGCTCGGCGGCGACATCGCGGTGGAGAGCGACGAGGGGCAGGGATCGCGCTTCATCGTCGACCTGCCGCTCGTGCTGGCGGCGGCGCCGGTCGCCGATGCGCGGGATACCGGGGCGGCCGGCGGAATGCTGATCGTCGATCGCAATCCGATCGCGCGCTCGATGCTGCGCACGCTGTTCGAGCCCAGGGTCGCGGCAGTGCGGTTCGCGGGCACCGTCGAGGAGGCGCTGGCGGCGCTTGCCGAGGGCGGAATGACGCACATGCTGATCGACGAATCGACACTCAAGGCGAGCGGCGGCGATCCGATGGAAACGCTGGGGAAACTTGTCGGTGCCGCCCGGGCCGGCGATTCCATCGCTTCGGCGATTCTGTGGGTGCGCCCGGATGCTGAGACTATATCTCAACTAATGCAAAGCGGCGTAGGGCAAGTCATTGAAAAACCTGTGGCCGGCGCGGCGCTCGTCGAAGCGATGCTTGCCGCCGCGCAAGAAAATTCCAATCCGGGCGGGTCCGACCCGCTTGTCTCCCGGGCGGCATAGCGCGATAGCACCGTCCACATGAAAAAAATGGTCGCAAAAATGCCTATCGCCTCGCTCGGCACGCGCCGATGAATATCCTGTTTATCGAAGACGACCCGATGAACCGTCGGGTGGTCAAGGACATGCTCGATGTCGCGGGCGCGACCATGGCCGAGGCGAGCTGGGCCGAGGAAGGGCTCGCGCGCATCGATGCGGAAACGTTCGACGTGATCCTCGTCGACCTCCGCATGCCGGGCACCGACGGTTTCGAGACGATCCGGCAGATTCGCGCGCGCGGCGATGCCAAGGGTGATCTGCCGATCATCGTCGTCACCGCCGACACCGCGATCGACCTGCGCGAACGCTGCCTGGCGACCGGGGCCGACGACGTGCTGTTCAAGCCGGTGGCGATGGACGCGCTGTTCGATTCGATCGGGCGCGTGCTCGCGGTGCGCGGCGGCGGCGGGATGCTCGGTTAATCCTCGACGATCCGGCTGTGCGTCCGCGTGTCGCGCATCCGCAGATAGGTGACCAGCGACACCCCGATCATCGCGGTGACGTACCAGTAAAAGCCGCGCTCCCACCCCGCGCCCTTGAACCACAAGGCGACATATTCGGCCGTCCCGCCAAAGATCGCATTGGCCATCGCATAGGGCAGCGCGACCCCCAGCGTGCGGATATGCGCGGGGAACATCTCCGCCTTCACCACCGCGTTGATCGAGGTATAGCCGGTGACGATCACCAGCGCCCCCAGCATCAGCAGAAACGCCAGCATCGGGCTGCGCACCTGCTCCAGCGCGCTGAAGATCGGGTAGGTCAGCAGCACCCCGAGCACGCCGAATCCGACCATCAGCGGCTTGCGCCCGATCCGGTCGGACAGCGCCCCCGCCAGCGGCTGGAGCAGCATGAAGCCGACCAGCGCGGCGGCGTTGATCTGCGACGCGGTGGTCCGGTCGAAGCCCGAGGTGTTGACCAGGAATTTCTGGAGGTAGATCGAATAGGCGTAGAAGGCGAGCGTGCCCCCGGCGGTGAGCAGCATCACCACCGCCGCCTCGCGAGGATGCTGGGTGACGAGCTGCCAGAACCCCGATCGCTGCCCCGAGCCGCGCGCATTCTCGAAGCTCTGGGTCTCGGCCAGCCCGCGCCGCAGCCAGAACACGATCACCGCCAGCGCGCCGCCGATCGCAAAGGGGATGCGCCACCCCCAGGCGTCGAGCTGCGCCTCGCTCAGCACGCGCTGGAGCACCAGCAGCACGAGCAAGGCGACGAGCTGGCCGGAGATCAGCGTGACATATTGGAAGCTGGAGAAAAATCCGCGGTGCCGCTTGCCCGCCATTTCGGAGAGATAGGTGGCGCTGGCCCCATATTCGCCGCCGACCGACAGCCCCTGCATCAGCCGCGCGACCACCAGCAGCACCGGCGCCGCGGTGCCGATCGTCTCATATCCCGGCGTCAGCGCGATGATCAGCGAGCCCAGGCACATCAGCGTCACCGACAGCGTCAGCCCCGCCTTGCGGCCATGCCGGTCGCCATAAACCCCCATCAGCCACCCGCCGATCGGGCGCATCAGAAAGCCGACTGCAAACACCGCGGCGGTGTTCAGCAACTGCGTCGTGCGGTCGCCCGCCGGGAAGAAATGCGGGGCGAAGTATAGCGTGAATGCCGAATAGGCGTACCAGTCATACCATTCGACCAGATTGCCCGCCGATCCGCCGAGAATCGAACGGAGCCGGTGGCGCGGTGCGGGGAAGCGGATGTCCATCGGGCCACTATACCAACGCCCCGCAAGCCGGGAAGTGACCCTCCCGTCACCTCGGCAAGCGGGGCGGCCACCACAAGGGTGGAACTCTTCAGCGCGCGATGCCGATAACCGCCGTACCGGTGTAGCCCCCGGTGACGCTGCCGCTCAGCGTCGGGGTCTGCTGCGCAACCTGGGCGGCGGTGTTGTCGCCGAAAACGGTATCGCTGTTGATGGATACGGCAGCGAAATTGGCGATGCTCGCCGAATAGCCGCTCACGCCGTTATACACTGCGGAACATGCGGCGGACGGCATCGCAAGCTGCGAGGTCAGCACGGCATAGCGCCCGCTCGTGGCGTTGCTCAGGCTGGAGAACACCTCGAAATGGATGTGCGGCCAACGCCCCGAATAGCATCCGGGAAAGATGGTGGTGAATGTCACCTGGCCGTTTGAATCGGTCACGCCGACACCGCGCAGATAGCTTTCGGCGGGCAGGCTATAGAGCGAATATTTTCCCGCCTCGTCGCAATGCCACACATAAATGGCATAGCCTGCCAGCGCGCCGCAGCTCGAATTCACGTCGACAAGCGTCAGCGTCAGCGTGAGCTGCACCCCCGATGCCACGGTGGTCGACGTGCCGATGAAGCTGGACCGGATATCGCTGCGCACCACGTTCGACGCGGTCAGCGCGTTGGAGGTCAAACCGCTGGAGGTGTTGGTGCCATCGGCGGGGTAGGGGCCGTTGGTCTCGGCCGGGTCCGCGACGCAGCTTGTCGTGGTTGCCGTGGCGGTGGGGGTCGGAGTCGGAGTGGCGGTCGCGGTTGCGGTCGGCGTGGGAGTCGGCGTGGCCGTTGCGGACGTCGCGGTGCTGCTGCTCCCGCCGTCGCATCCGGCCAGCACGGCGCCGGTCCCCACGCCCGCGAACAAGCCAAGCGCGCGGCGGCGGCTGGCAAGCGCAGTCATGACGCGCAGGTCGTGGCTCAGGCCAAGGTCATGGTCGTGCAAGGTCGTGTCTCCATCTGCCCAGACCCGATTTCGCAGGCCAGCCCTGCCGCGCGATGTCGCGACGTCGCCACATATGTCGCAATGTTGCAGGCCGCTGGCGGGCTTACTCGACGGGGAGCCGCACCCGCACACGCCCGCCGCCGCCCGCCCGGTTTTCCAGCCGGACAGTGCCGGAATGGGCTTCGACGATATGCTTGACGATCGCCAGCCCCAGTCCGGTGCCGCCGGTCGCGCGGTTGCGCGAGGCCTCGCCGCGCACGAAGGGGGCGAACAGCATCTCGGGGTCGCCGCTGAAGCCTGGCCCCTCGTCGTCGACCGTCACCTGCGCCATCCCGTCGACGATCGACCAGGCGAGCGCGGCATGGTCGCCATAGCGCACCGCATTCTCGACCAGGTTGACGAACATCCGCCGCAGCGCCGCCGGATCGCCGCGCATCACTACGCGCGGCCCCATCGCGCACTCCACTGGGCGTCCCGCCGCTGCCAGATCGTCGACCAGGCTCTCGATCAGGCTGCCCAGGTCGAGGCGGACATGGGTGACGCTGCTTCCGTCCTCGCGCGTGAAGCGCAATGCTGCGCCCAGCATCTCGCGCATCTCGGCAATGTCGCCATTGGCGCGGTCGCGCGCGGCATCGGGCAACTGCTCGATCCAGAACGCGATCCGCGACAGCGGCGTGCCCAGATCATGGGTGATCGCGGCCAGCATCGCGGCGCGCCCCTCGGCCTGTTGCAGGATCCGCTCCTGCATCGCCTCCAGCGATTCGGCCAGTTCGCGGATCTCGCGCGGCCCCTCCATCGGGATGACCGAACGCGCGCCGACGCGGGCGCGCGTCGCGGCATCCGCCAGATGGCGGATCGGTCGCGAAATGCGCCGGGCCACCGCCCATGCGAACAGCGACAACAGCGAGACCGTGGCGAGCATGATCGACAGCCGGCGCACGTGCCAGCTGGTAAATGTTGGCAGTTCGGGGCTGGCCGCGACCAGCCAGCCATTCTCCTGCGCCAGCGCGATCGTGAAGCTGCCGCGCAGATCCTCGGTAGGGTCGCGCGCGGGGAAGAGGTAAAATCCGCGGACGCGCTCGACCGGCACGCCGATCCGCTCGGCGATCGCCGCATCGCGCGCGCTGGAGGGCTGTTCGTCTGGGCGCCCGAAAACATCGCCCGATACCCGGTTCAGCGTTATCCTCCGCGCGGCATCGTCGGGGAGCGTCCCGCTGCGCAGCACCTGCGCGATGCGCCCGATCGGCACCGGGCCGAAGCCGGGCGGCGGGCCGTTGAACATGATCGTGAACTGGACCACCGTCCCCGCAAGCGCCGCCGCGATCACCAGCAGTACGATAGGGACGACGATCGACCTCGCGCGCGTCACTTCTGCACGACTTCCGCAACGAACATATAGCCTTCGTTGCGGATGGTGCGGATCAGGTCTTCGGTCGCGGGGCGCGCCAGCTTCTTGCGCAGCCGGCTCATCTGCACGTCGATCGCGCGATCGAAATGTTCGGCCATCGGCCCGCGCGACAAGTCGAGCAGCACGTCGCGGGTCAGCACCCGCCGGGGCCGCTCGACCAGCGCGAGCAGCAGCCGGAACTCGCCGTCGGACAGGTTGATCACGACGTCGTCCGGGTCGTAAAGCTGGCGCCCGACCGGATCGAGCCGCCACCCGGCGAAGCGGAGATAATGGCGCTCGGGGCCGCGCGGCGTTGCACCGCTGGCGGCGCTGCGGCGGACCACGGCGCGGATGCGCGCCAGCAGCTCGCGCGGATTGACCGGCTTCACCAGATAATCGTCGGCGCCCATCTCCAGCCCGACGATCCGGTCGATATCCTGGCCGATCGCCGACATCATGATCACCGAAGGTCCGGTCTCGCGGTCCATCGAGCGCAGGATTGCCAGCCCGTCCTCGCCCGGCATCATCACGTCGAGCACGATCAGCGAATATTCGTGCTTTTCGAGCGCGACTCGCATCTCGGCCCCGCCCGATGCGGTGTCGACGATATAGCCGTGCTGCTCCAGGAACCCCGAAGTGAGTTCGCGGATGCCGGGATCGTCATCGACGATGAGGAGGCGGGTCTCTAGGTCCAAGGCGTTGGCAAGCTGGCTCATGCGGGGGGCAGTGGGCGCCCAACCTATCGGGCCGGTTGCGAGACTGCAACGCAGTGTAATGTTCCGGAGTGTGGCCCCCGGGCCACAGTGCAAGCGCGGCGGACCGGATGCTAAGCGACACTTTGGCTTGAAAAATGGGAATCCGGCTGGTAGGGCGCCCCGCAACGACCGCGACCTCATGTCCCGGCGAACCCTGTTCTATTGAATGAAGATCGGAGCTGTACGGCCTTATGCAAATCATCGTTCGCGACAACAACGTCGATCAGGCACTGCGCGCACTCAAGAAGAAGCTGCAGCGTGAAGGCGTGTATCGCGAGATGAAGCTCCGCCGGCATTACGAGAAGCCCAGCGAGAAGCGCGCCCGTGAACGCGCCGCCGCGGTTCGCCGCGCGCGCAAGCTCGAGCGCAAGCGCGTCGAGCGCGACAGCGCCCGGTAAATAAGGCCGCGACCCGCGCCGGAATGGCGCGGGTGCGCGACTTTAGGGAATTTAGGGCATCTGGATGCCCGTGCTGGAGCAAGATTCGATGTCCGTGACTGCCGTTCCGCTTCAGCCGCTCAGGCGTTCGTACAAGATCTGGCTCTGGGTCGGCGTGATCGCAGCGATCGCGCTTGCGCTGGCGCTCGCCTGGCACGGCACCCGCGAGCAGGTCGCGGTCAAGCTGCCCGACGATCAGTTCCTGGCGTGGCACAAGAAGCAGTCGGGCATTCAGACCACGGCCTCGGGCCTGCAATATCAGGTGATCGAGGCCGGCGAGGGGCCGACCGCCAACGAGCAGGACGGCGTCTCGCTCAAGATCCACGGCACGCTGCGCGACGGCAAGGAATTCCAGCCCGAGGCGCCGATGCGCTTTCAGATCGGCCAGCCGATGATCCCCGGCTTCACCGAAGGCGTGAAGCTGATGAAGAAGGGGTCGAAGTTCCGCTTCTGGCTGCCGCCCAACCTCGGCTACGGCGCCGAGCCCGGCGCCCAGAACGAACTGGCGGACAAGATTCTGGTGTTCGACGTCGCGATGGACGACCTGGTTCCGGCGGCGGTGATCCAGCAGATGATGATGCAGCAGATGATGCAGCAGCAGCAACAGGGCGGCAGTGCCCCAGGCGCAGGCGGTCCCCGCCCGGCGCGGGCCCCGAGGGCGGCGCGCAGTAAGCCGCTGCAGACAAATCTTGATATAGGGCCGGGGTAACTCCCGGCCCTATTGCGTTGCGGGCCAGCCGGGCCCATCTGCCGGACGAGGAGTCGGGCATGTTCGCTGCATTCGATCCGATCGTGCTGGCACGAATCCAGTTCGCATTCACGGTGAGCTTCCACTTCTTCTTCCCGGCGTTCTCGATCGGACTGGCGAGCTATTTGTTCGTCCTCGAAGCGCTGTGGCTGCGCACCGGGCGGCAGGAATTCCTCGACCTGTTCCGCTTCTGGGTGAAGATCTTCGCCGTCGTGTTCGCGATGGGCGTCGTCTCCGGAATCGTGCTCTCCTATCAGTTCGGCACCAACTGGTCGGTCTTCTCCGACCGCACCGGGCCGGTGCTCGGGCCGCTCATGGCCTATGAAGTGCTCACTGCGTTCTTCCTCGAGGCCGGGTTCCTCGGCGTGATGCTGTTCGGGACCGAGAAGGTCGGGCGCGGGCTCCACTTCGCCGCGACGGGCATGGTCGCGCTGGGCACCTTCATCTCGGCGTTCTGGATCCTCGCCGCGAACAGCTGGATGCACACGCCGGTCGGCTATGTGATCAACGCGCAGGGACAGTTCGTGCCCGCGGGCGACTGGCTGGCGATCATCTTCAACCCCAGCTTCCCCTATCGCCTCGTCCACACGGTCATCGCCGCCTATCTCACCACCGCCTTTGCCGTGGGGGGCGCGGCGGCGTGGCATTTGCTGCGCGACCGCGACAATGCGCGCGCGCGGATCATGTTCTCGATGGCGATGTGGATGGCGGCGCTGATCACGCCGGTCCAGATCCTGGCGGGCGACGCGCACGGCATCAACACGCTGGCGCACCAGCCGCAAAAGGTGATGGCGATGGAGGGGCATTTCGAGAGCCACCCGCACGGCGCGCCACTGATCCTGTTTGGCATTCCGAACCAGGCGGAGAAGCGCGTCGACTATGCGGTCTCCATCCCCAAGGCCTCCTCGCTGATCCTGAAGCATGATTCCAATGCTCCCCTCGCCGGGCTCGACACGATTCCCGACGATCAGGAGCCGCCGGTTGCGATTGTCTTCTGGTCGTTCCGGATCATGGTGGGAATCGGGATGCTGATGCTCGCGCTGGGGCTGTGGAGCCTTGTCGCGCGCTGGCGCGGCAAGCTGTACGAGTGGCGGTTGCTGCACCGATTCGCGCTGCTGATGGGGCCCGCTGGCTTTGTCGCAGTGCTGGCCGGCTGGGTGACGACCGAGAGCGGGCGCCAACCCTATACCGTCTATGGCCTGTTGCGCACCACCGACAGCGCGTCGCCGCTCGCCGCGCCCGCCGTGGGGACCTCGCTGGTCGCGTTCGTCATCGTCTATTTCTTCGTCTTCGGGTTCGGGACCTGGTACATATTGCGGCTGATCGCGAAGGGCGTGCAGGTCGGCGAGAGCGATCCGCCCCAAGGCGAGCCGGTGCGCACCGCCGGAGTGGTGCCGGGCCCCGCCCAGCCCCAGCGCAAGGATCCCGCATGACCGCCGATCCGACCCTCGCCACGATCTGGGCGTTCCTGATCGCCTTTGCGGTGTTCGCCTATGTCGTGATGGACGGGTTCGACCTCGGCATCGGTATCCTCTTCCCGACGCTCAGGGGCGAGGAGCGCGATCGCGCGATGAACTCGATCGCGCCGCTGTGGGACGGCAACGAGACGTGGCTGGTGCTGGGCGGGGGCGGGCTCTTCGCGGCGTTTCCGCTTGCCTATGCGGTGTTGATGCCCGCGCTCTACCCGCTGATCATCGCGATGCTGCTCGGGCTGGTATTCCGCGGCGTGGCATTCGAATTCCGCTGGCGCGATCCCGGGCATCGCCGCTGGTGGGACGTGGCGTTCACGGCGGGATCGCTGGTCGCCGCGCTGGCCCAGGGAATCGCGCTCGGCGCGATCCTGCAGGGCGTGAAGATCGCCGGGCGGGCGTATGCCGGCGGGTGGCTCGACTGGCTCTCGCCGTTCAGCCTGCTCACCGGCGTCAGCCTGGTTGCGGGCTATGCGCTGCTCGGCGCCTGCTGGCTGATCTGGCGCACCGAGGGGGAGGGGCAGGCGCATGCGCGGCGGCTGGCGGGGCGTTTCGGCGTGATCACGCTGGCGGCGATCGGGTTGGTGAGCCTCGCGACGCTCACACTCGACGCCGACTATGTCTCGCGCTGGTTCGCCTATCCCGACATCGTGTTCACGGCGGCCGTGCCGCTGCTCGTCGCGGTGCTGGCGTTCGCCTTCTGGCGCGCGCTGGTCCGCAAGTCCGACGTGCTGCCGTTCCTGCTCGCGCTGGGGCTGTTCCTGCTGAGCTTTGCGGGGCTGGGGATCAGCCTCTACCCGGATATCGTGCCACCCGGCCTTACCATTCTGGACGCCGCCGCCCCGGCGGTCAGCCAGCGTTTCATGCTGGTAGGGGCAGGGGTGCTGATCCCGGTGATCCTGGCCTATACCGGCTGGGCCTATTGGGTGTTCCGCGGCAAGGTCGGCGCCGAGGGCTATCATTGAGGCATTGGCGCGCTCAGGCCGTGTCGAGCACCCAGCGCTGGTCGTTCTCGAAGCCCATCGCGGTGAGCCGCCCGCTGGCATAAGCGCCGGTGTCGATGCCGATACGGTGCCGCCCGATCTCCACGGCCTCCGAAACGGTATGGCCGTGGACGATGATCTTTTCGAGCGGGTGCTTGTGGTTCAAAAAGGGCTGGCGGATCCAGCGAAGCTCCGCCGGGGTCTGCAACGCCAGCACCTCGTTGGGATTTACCCCAGCATGCACAAAGGCATAATCGCCCAGGATGATCATGTCCTCGAGCTGTTCGATGAAATCGACATGGGCGGCGGGAACGCGTTCGACCAGCATTTCGAGCAGGGTCGGATAGTCGCTATCCAGATACGCCTCGGGCGAGATGCCGTAGCTGAGGACCGTTTCGCGGCCGCCGATCTTGTTGAAGAACGCAAGCGCCTTCAAATCGCCCTTCAGCGCCTTCAGGAATACTTCTTCATGGTTCCCGAACAGGCATCGAGTCGACGGGCGAAAGGAGCACAGGTCGAGCACGCGTTGGACGACGCCCGCCGATTCGGGGCCGCGATCGATCAGGTCGCCGAGAAAAATCAGCTCATAGTCGAGCGAGCCGCGCGCGGCGCTGTCGGCGTGGATCTGGTCGAGCAGGCGGTCGAGAAGGTCGAGGCGTCCATGAACGTCGCCGATGGCGTAGAGGCGGCGTCCTTCGGGAACCGCCCCGGTGAGGGTCGGCCGCGCAGTGCGGGAGAAGAACCTGGAAATCATCGGGAACACACACTGGTTACAGGCATCGGACCGCGACGGATGCGCAGACGCGAAAAAAAAGTGGCGACCCAAAGGCCGCCACTCCGTAACTCAACTGCCGTACAGCTCAGTTGCTGTCGGGCTCATCGTCGTTGTTCGCGATCGCAACCGCGCCACCGACGATCGCGACAGTCGCGATCAGGCCGATGATAATGGCAGGAGCCAGCTCGCTGTCCTTTTCGCTCGCCGTCGAAGCGCGCGAGAGCGACAGCTTGGAGGCCGGAGCCGCCATCACCGGCGTTGCCGCCATCGTAACTACGGCAGCAGCCGTAAGAAGCTTGGAAAACATATTATACTCCCTCTTCGAGCTCCGGTGCTCTCGTCCGACTTTCCTATGACATAGGAGGTCGTCAGCCGCAACACCACTTCGTCCCGATCACCTTAACAGTTCGTCGCAGTGACCAGAACGCAACACAGGTTCGGTTTATCCGAACTCCTGTTCGCAACCGCCGACCCGTGCTGCGAACGTACCAGTAACTAACGCACTGCAGCATAATCGCCAAGGGGTTAACGAGCGATACGCAAATTGGGTCCGGGGTTCCCGGTTTTTCCGGCGGAAGATTGCTATTCGACTGTGCGCGGCAACGGCTGGTCGCGATTGTGTGATATGCATGACGGTGAGGGCCCGGCCTGCGCCGACCGGTGCTAGGACGGCGTCCCGAATCGCCGCCACGCCGATTCGCTCGTCAGGACTCGTCATGTATCGCTTAACATTATCAGCCGCCCTCAAGCCTTTCCTCGCACCATCGGCGCTAGTCGCGTCGCTCGCGCTGCCGGTCGCCGGCGTCGCTGCGCAGGAACGGCCGACTGCGGAGGCGATGGAGGCAGTGCGCGATGCCGACCTTGCGCTCGCGACGGTCGGCTTCCGGCTCGCCACGGCCAATGCCCCGCTCTGCGATCGGCAGGAGCCAGGGCTCGGCATCCAGTTGCACACGCTCGACCAGTTCGACGCCGGCGCGCGTGAGGCGGCGCGCGCGCATTTCGGCTTTGCAGCACCCATCGCGATCGAAGGGGTGGTCGCGGGCAGCCCCGCCGAACAAGCGGGGCTGAGGCGCGATGATTCGCTGCTCCGGGTCGGCGCGGTCGATCTCGCCGCCATCGCGGGTAAACCGGGCACGACCGACCGGCTGGTCGCGGCGCAGCTGGCGATCGCCGCGCTCCCGCCGAGCGCGCCGGTCGAGGTCGCCTATCTTCGCGGGGGCGTCGCGGGGAGCGCGACGGTCACGCCGCTGCCCGCATGCAAGTCGCGCTTCGAGCTGTTGCTGGGAACGGCCTATCCCGCATCCGCGGACGGCACGATGGTCCAGATCGGCGCGCGCTTCCTGGAGGAATATCCGGCGGACCAGTTCGCTGCGGTCGTCGCGCATGAATTCTCGCACAATATCCTGCACCACCGCGATCGGCTGGAGGCGCGGGGTGTGACCTGGGGGCTGCTCGCGGGGCTGGGCGGCAATGTGAAATATTTCCGGCAAACCGAGCTTCAGGCGGACCTTTTGTCGGTCTATCTGCTCGCCAACGCGGGCTATCCGCCGCGCGCATCGGTGGCGTTCTGGAAGAAGTTCGGGCCGAGCAAGGCGGGCGGGTTCCTGCGCAGCCGGTCGCACCCGCATTGGGCCGACCGAGTCGCGACGATCGACGCCGAGATCGCCAGGATCGACTCCAATCCGACGCGCCCGCTGGTTCCTGCGGCACTCGCCGAGCGTGCCCAGCCGCTAAGCGGCGACTGGCAGTCGCTGATCGTGCGCAGGAAGTAGCCGTTCAGCTCGCCAGCCGCAGCGCCTCGCCCGCAATCCCCGGTCGCGGCTGATCGGGCCAGATCCCGCGCGTGTCATAGACCTGCTTGTCCGCGCGCTCGTCGAGCGGGATCGAGCGGAAGATGTCGTGGTCGACCAGCACGATCAGCGCGTCGCAGCTCTCCAGCGCGGCATCGACGTCGATAAGCACCGCGCCGGTATCGGCCAGCGCGGGGGGCAGGGCGTCGGCATAGGGCTCGACGATCACGATCCGGTCGCCGAAGCGCTGCGCCAGCGCGGTCGCGACCTTGAGCGCTGGGCTCTCGCGGAAATCGTCGATATTCGCCTTGAACGCGAGGCCCAGGCACGCAACTCGGGTGCGGGGATGCGCCGCCACCATTTCCGCAGCCTTGGCGATGACATGCTCGACCTTGCCGTCATTCACTTCGCGCGCGGTGCGGATCAGCGGAGTCTGTTCGGGCGCGGCGCTGACCAGGAACCACGGGTCCACGGCGATGCAATGCCCGCCGACGCCAGGGCCGGGCGACAGGATGTTGACGCGCGGATGGCGATTGGCGAGGCGGATGACTTCCCAGACATCGACGCCCATCCGCTCGGCGATCAGCGACAATTCGTTGGCGAAGGCGATGTTGACGTCGCGGAACGCGTTTTCGGACAGTTTGGTCATCTCCGCCGCCTTGGCCGTCGTGGTCACGCACGCGCCGCGTACGAAGCGCCGATAGAATTGGAGCGCCTTGCGCGCGCAGCGCGACGTGATCCCGCCGATGACGCGGTCATTGTCGATCAGCTCGACCAGGATGCGCCCCGGCAGCACGCGCTCAGGGCAATAGGCGATCGCGACATCGGCGCTGCCGGTGCAATGGCCGGGAATGCGCAGGTCCGTGCGCAATCGGGCCAGGAGTTCGGCGACCTTCTCGGTCGTGCCGACGGGGGAGGTGGATTCGAGGATCACGACGTCGCCGGGCTTGAGCACCACTGCGATCGTCGTCGCGGCTTTCAGGACATAGCCGATATCGGGGGCATGGTTCTCGCCAAAGGGCGTGGGCACGGCGATCACGAACACCTCGGCAGGCGCGATCTCCAGCGAGGCGCGCAGGTTGCCGCGCGCGACGACGCCCGAGACGAGGCCGTCCAGGTCGATTTCCTCGATATGCACGCGCCCCGAATTGACCGTCTCGACGATATGGGCGTCGACATCGACTCCCAGCACCTTCGCGCCGGTGCGCGCAATTACTGCCGCAGTGGGAAGGCCGATATAGCCCAGGCCGAGGACTGCGACCTTGAGCTCAGAATCCGAAACCATGTGCGACGATCCCTGCAATCCGTGCCGCGGCATGGCCGTCGCCAAACGGATTGTGGGCGCGTGCCATGGCGGCATAGGCGCTGGGTACGTCCAATAGGGTTGAGATTTCGGAAACGATTCGCGCAGGGTCGGTCCCGACCAGCTTCGCAGTGCCCGCCGCAACGCCCTCGGGCCGCTCGGTGGTCTCGCGCATCACCAGCACCGGCTTGCCCAGCGCGGGGGCCTCTTCCTGCACCCCGCCCGAATCGGTGAGCACCAGCTCGGCCATGCCCAGCGCGCGGATGAAGTGCGGATAGTCGAGCGGATCGATTCGCGCGATATTGGGACGGTCGCCCAGCACCGATTCCATCACCGAGACGACGTTCGGATTGGGGTGCATCGGAAAGACGATCGCGACGTCCTCGCGCGCTGCGATCTGTCCGATCGCCGTGGCGATCCCCGCCATTGCCTCGCCGAAATTCTCGCGGCGATGGGTGGTGACGAGTATGATCCGCTTGCCCGCAAAGCGTGCCGCGATGTCGTCGAGCCCGGCGGCCAGCGACGGGTCCGCCTCGATCCGCGCGCGCGTGGCGTGGAGCGCGTCGATTACCGTGTTGCCGGTGACGTGGATCGTCGCGGGATCGATATTCTCGCGGCGGAGCGCGGCGGCGGCGGTTTCGGTCGGGGCGAAATGCTGGTCGGCGATCGGCGCCACGATCCGCCGGTTCACTTCCTCGGGCCAGGGCTGGTAGATGTCGCCCGAGCGCAGCCCCGCCTCGACATGGCTGACGGGCAGCTTGCGGTAATAGGCGGTCAGCGCGCCGACCATCGCGGTGGCGGTGTCGCCCTGGACGATCACCCGGTCGGGCTGCTCCGAATCGAGCACGCGGCCCAGCCCGGCGAGCAGCCGCGCGGTGAGTTCGTCGAGCGACTGGCCGGGGGTCATCACGTCGAGGTCGATATCGGGGACGATCCCCGCAATCTCCAACACCTGGTCGAGCAGCCCGCGATGCTGCGCAGTGACGCAGGTGCGCACCTCCATCCCCGGGACGGCGCCCAGCGCCTGGACCACGGGGAACAGCTTGATCGCTTCGGGGCGGGTGCCGAACACCACCAGGATTCGCTTGGGCGCTATGGTCATGGGTCGCTCATAGCGCGATCGCCTAACCGAGAGGTTACAGTCGACCCGATTGCGCAACGCGGCGCGGCTCGGTATCGGCGTTCGACTACAAACGGGGTGAACCAACAATGACGATCAAGCCGCTGCGCAAGGCCGTGTTTCCCGTCGGCGGGCTGGGGACGCGATTTCTCCCTGCGACCAAGGCGATGCCGAAAGAGATGCTGCCGATCGTGGATCGGCCGCTGATCCAATATGCCGTCGACGAGGCGCTGGAAGCCGGGATCGAGCAGATGATTTTCGTCACCGGACGCGGCAAATCCGCGATCGAGGACCATTTCGACATCGCCTATGAACTCGAGAACACGATGACGAGCCGCGGCAAGTCGCTTGAGGTGCTCGACGCGACGCGGCTGAAGCCGGGCGCGGTCGCCTATGTGCGGCAGCAGGAGCCGATGGGCCTCGGCCATGCGGTATGGTGCGCGCGCGAGATCGTCGGCGACGAGCCGTTCGCCGTGCTGCTGGCGGACGACTTCATGCTCGGCAAGCCGGGCTGCCTCAAGCAGATGGTCGAGGCCTATAACAAGGTCGGCGGCAACCTGATCTGCGCCGAGATCGTCCCCGACGACCAGACGCATCGCTACGGCATCATCACGCCGGGTGCCCAGGATGGCACGCTGACCGAGGTGAAGGGATTGGTCGAGAAGCCCGCGCCGGGCACCGCGCCGTCGAACCTGTCGGTCATCGGGCGCTACATCCTCCAGCCCGAAGTGATGCGCGTGCTGGAGGGCCAGGAAAAGGGCGCCGGTGGCGAGATCCAGCTCACCGACGCGATGGCGCGGATGATCGGCGGCCAGGCGTTCCACGGTGTGACCTTCCAGGGCACGCGCTTCGATTGCGGCGACAAGGCGGGCTTCATCCAGGCGAATCTCGCGGTCGCGCTCCAGCGCCCCGACATCGCGCCTGCCGTGCGCAGCTTCATGGCGACGCTGGACTGAACCTTCAGGCGCGCATGATGTTCTCCCCCGCAACGCCTGCTCGCGCGCAGGCGTTGCGGGTGTCGATCACCAGCTTGGCCGACGCGACCAGCCCGGCATAATCGACGCCGTCATGGTCGGTGGCGATCAGGACTGCATCATAGTCCGCGATCGCCGTTAGGTCCCACGTAACGCCGTGGCGGAAGTTGAGCGTCGGATGTTCGCGGGTGTTGTTGATCTGCGCGACGTGCGGGTCGTGGAAGTCCGCGGTCGCGCCGCGCGCCTCGATCATCTCCATCAGGCGCAGCGACGGGCTCTCGCGGATGTCGTCGACATTCTTCTTGTACGCCACCCCCAGCACGAGGATGCGCGCGCCGCGCAGCCCACGCCCGAAACGCGCATCGAGCGTGTCGGCCATCACGCGGACGACGTGCTGGGGCATGTCCGCGTTGATCTGTCCGGCCAGTTCGATGAAGCGCGTATGCTGGTTGAACTCGCGTGCCTTCCAGGTGAGGTAGAAGGGGTCGATCGGGATGCAATGCCCGCCCAGCCCGGGGCCGGGATAGAAGGGCATGAAGCCGAAGGGCTTCGACTTCGCCGCGTCGATCACTTCCCACACATCGATGTCCATCGCCGTGAAGATCAGCTTCAGCTCGTTGACCAGCGCGATGTTGACGGCGCGGAACACATTTTCGGTGATCTTGACGGCCTCGGCAGTGGCGGCCGAGGACACCGCGATCGTCTGGGGCACGACATGCGCGTAGAGCGCCACCGAAAGCGCGGTCGAGATCGGGTCGTCGGCGCCGACGACCTTGGGGATCTTCGTCGTCGAATAGGTCGCGTTGCCCGGGTCTTCGCGCTCGGGCGAATAGGCGAGGAAGAAATCATGGCCCGCGGCCAGTCCGCCGGCCTCCAGGATCGGCTGCATCACTTCGCGCGTGGTGCCCGGATAGGTCGTCGATTCGAGGATCACCAGTTGGCCGGTGCGCAGCGTCGCGGCGATGGCGCGGGTGGTGTCCTCGACATATTTCAGGTCGGGCTCGAGATGGCGCGACAGCGGCGTCGGGACACAGATCAGCAGCACGTCGGGCTCGCCCAGCCGGGCCAGGTCGGCAGTGGCGTCGAGCGTCCCGGCGCGGACCAGCGGAGCGATGCGTCCGCCCTCGATATGGTTGATATAGCTCTGTCCTGCTTTCAGCGCGGCGATCTTCGCATCGTCGAGGTCGAAGGCGAGGACGGGGCACCCCGCCTCGCCAAAGGCCACTGCGAGCGGCAAGCCGACATAGCCCATGCCGATAATGCCGATCGTCGCAGAGCCCGCCTTGATGGAGTCCTGGAGGCGGAGCGCGTGTGCAGGCCATTCGATTGTCATGCGATCACCCGTGGCTATGCTGAATCAATGCGTTGGACGGGGCATTGATCATTACCCGTTTCAGCTTCGATAATGTTCCAGATACCAGCGCACGAATGCAGGTACGCCGACGCTGGGCGGCGTTGTGGGCATGTAGCCGGTGAGCCGCTGGAGCAACGCGGCGGACGCTTCGGTCGCGTGGATGTCCCCCTGCTGCATCGGCAGGTATTTCTTGACTGCGGTCTGGCCCAGCGCGCGTTCGACTTCGCCGATATAGTCCATCAGCTGCGTCTGCGAGCCCGCGCCGATATTGACGGTGCGGAACGGCGCGACGGGGGACAGGCTGTCTCTCTCGACCGGCTGGTCGCCCGGGATTGCGTCGGACAGGCGGACGATCGCTTCGGCGAGGTCGTCGACATAGGTGAAGTCGCGGACCATGTCGCCGCCGTTGAACACCTCGATCGGCTCGCCCTCGAGGATCGCCTTGGTGAATTTGAACAGCGCCATGTCGGGCCGGCCCCAGGGGCCATAGACCGTGAAGAAGCGGAAGAAGGTCGTCGGCGTGCCGAACAGATGCGCATAGCTGTGCGCCATCAGCTCGGTCGCGCCCTTGGTCGCGGCGTAGAGGCTCAGCGGAGTCTGGGTCCGCTGGTCCTCGGTGAATGGCATGTCGGTATTGGCGCCGTACACCGAGCTGGTCGAGGCGGCGAGCAGGTGGCGGACCGGATAGTGCCGCGCCAGCTCCAGCACGTTGAACGTGCCGATCAGGTTCGCGCCGATATAGCTTGCGGGATGGTCGATCGAATGGCGCACGCCCGCCTGGGCCGCGAGGTGGATCACCACGTCGGGGCGAAAGCTGCGCCACGCGTCGCCGAACCCAGACGAATCCTCAATCGACACGCGCGCGATCGAGAAATTGGGGTGGTTGCCCAGGATGTCGTTGCGCGATTCCTTGAGGCGGACGTCGTAATAGTCCGAGAAATTGTCGACGCCGAGCACGGTCGCGCCGCGCTGAAGCAGCTTGCTGGCCGTGTGGAAGCCGATGAAACCGGCGGAGCCGGTGACCAGCACGCGCTTGGGTGGGGGAGTCATTCGAAACGTCCGTGCGAAAGAGGGAAAGCGGAAATAGCAGGCGCGCAGCCCGGGCAGCCGGGGTCCTTGGGCAGCGTCAGCGTGCGGAAGCGGAGCGACAATGCGTCGACGAGCAGCAGCGTTCCCGCGCTGTCGTCGCCGAACGGAGCCAGCGCGCGGATCGCCTCGAGCGCGGCGAGGCTGCCCATCATGCCGGTAAGCGCGCCGAGCACGCCCTGTTCGGCGCAACTCGTCTCGGGCCGCTCGGGATCGCTGCCGACGAAGCAGCGATAGCAGGGCTTTTCGGGCTCCCAGCCGCGAAACACGCCGAGCTGGCCCTCGAACTCCGCGACCGCGGCGGAGACCAGCGGGATGCGCAGCACCAGCGCCGCGTCCGCGACCGCCAGCCGCGTCGCGAAATTGTCCGACCCGTCGAGGACGACGTCGTGCCCGGCAAGCCAGTCGGCGACGCTCGCCGGATCGAGCCGGACTTGCCGCGCCGTCACCTCGACATGCGGATTGAGCGCGTGGAGCCGCGCGGCGGCGGCATCGACCTTGGCCCGTCCGACATCGCCGGTGCCGAACAGCGTCTGGCGCTGGAGATTCGAGACGTCGACATGATCGTCGTCGATGATCGTGATGCGACCGACCCCCGCCGCGGCGAGATATTGGAGCGCAGGCGATCCGATCCCGCCCGCGCCGACGACGAGCACGCGCCCGGCCTTCAGCCGCATCTGCCCGGCGCCACCGACTTCGCGCAGGACGATGTGACGGGCGTAACGGTCCAGCTCGGCGTCGCTCAGGCTCATTTCGCCCAGGCGAAGGTAATGGTGGTGCGGTACCATTGCTCGCCCGCACCCATGCGCGGCAACAGGTTGTTGCGCGCGAAGCCTGCGACCAGTGCCGCGGCATATTGTTCGGCGGTGGGGCACTGGACCGAGCGGGGTACGGTCACGCGGATGCCGCCATTCTCATCGACCAGCACCGCGACGTCGACCGACACGCCGGTCGCGCCTTCGGGCAGCGGGCATTTGCGGGCGATCGTCTCGCGCTGGACGAACTGGTGCATTTCCGCAGTCACGATCGGCGGCGCGCGATAGGGAAGCGGCGCGAGGCCGTTCCAGTCGATCGTCGCGGCCTGTGCGGGGGCGACGATCGCGATGACCGGGGTGAGCGCGGCGATCATGTGCCGGTCGATCCGAAGCCGCCGCTGCCCCGCGCGGTGGCGTCCAGCGAGTCGGTTTCTTCCAGCAGCGCGCGCTGGACCGGGGCAGGGACGAGTTGCGCGATCCGGTCGCCGCGGGCGATCGGGAAAGGCGCATCGCCCAGATTGGCGAGGATCACCTTCACTTCGCCGCGATAGTCGCTGTCGATCGTTCCGGGGGTGTTGAGGCAGGTGATCCCGTGCTTGAGCGCCAGCCCCGAGCGCGGACGGACCTGGACCTCGAACCCCTCGGGGATCGCCATTGCGAATCCGGTCGCGATCGCCTGACGCGCGCCCGGTGCGAGCAGCGCATCCTCCGCCGCCACGACGTCCATGCCCGCAGCACCGGCGGTCGCATAGGCGGGCAGGGGAAGCCCCTGGCCATGCGGCAGGCGCTGGAGCGCGATGCGGATCGGGGGCAGCATGTCAGATCCTCTTGGGCAGCGCGGCGGCCAGCCGCTGGGTGGCGGCGAGCACTTCGGGATCGCCGAGCAGGTCATGCCCCTTGCCCGGGATGATGCGATAATCGGTGGCGATGCCGCGCAGCGTCAGCGCCTCGGCATAGGCGCGCGAAAAGGGCACCGGCGTCACCTTGTCGTCGGCGCCTACGAGCACGGCGGCGCGCAGCGTGGGCAGCAGCCCGCCCGCGGTCTTGAGCGGGTCCATGCTGGCGACCGTCGCGGCCCAGGGCTGGCCCGGCGCCTGGCGCTGCATGTAGCGCCGCCATTCGGGCAGCGTGCAGGGGCAACCGACTAGCACCAGCCCGTCGACCAGCGCCGGGCGAATCCCGGCAAGGTTCGCGGCAACCGCCGCGCCGCCGGCATCGCCGACCAGGACGACGCGGGCATGGTCATAGCGGTGGCGGAGCCGCGCGATCGTCTCGGCGACGGCGGCGATCCGATCGGGGGTGTAATTGTCGCCAGTCCCGGCGCCGCGCTCGCCGGGCGAGGTGCGCCCTGCCGCATCGGCATAGCCGGGGCGCAGCAGCGCGACGGCGACGCTGCCGGGGATCGCGCGCGCCGCCGCTTCGGCGAAGCGATAATGGTCCGCGCCCGCATCGCCGTGCAGCACCACGACCAGCGTCGCAACCGTCGCGGGCCGCGCCGCGCCATAGATTTCGGCGCGGAGCGCAGGGGCCAAGGGCGATCGCTCGACCGCGGGGGTGGCGCACGCGGCGACGAGCAGCGGCAGGAGCAGGGCGGGGCTAAAGCGCATCGGCAATCCGTTCGGCCAGTCGCTGGGCGACCGCTTCCTTGGGCATCCGTTCCCAGCTTTCGACGCCGTTCGCCGTGATCAGGTGGATGCTGTTATCGGGGCCGCCCATCACGTCGCCGGACACGTCGTTGGCGACGATCCAGTCGGCGCCCTTGCGCGTGCGCTTGGCGGTGGCGTGGTCGACGACATGCTCGGTCTCCGCCGCGAAGCCGATCACCAGCCGGGGGCGGTGCGGGCTGCGGGCGAGCAGCGCGAGGATGTCGGGGTTCTCGGACAGCGCGAGCGTCGGCGGGGCATCGCCCTTCTTGATCTTCTGTCCGGCCGTCTCGGCGCGCCAGTCGCCCACGGCGGCGACCATTACCGCCGCATCGGCGGGGAGCGCGGCGGCGACGGCATTGGCCATGTCCTGTGCCGTCTCGATATCGACGCGGGTTACGCCGGAGGGCGTGGGAAGCGCGACCGGCCCCGAGACCAGCGTCACCCGCGCGCCGAGCCGGGCGAGCGCGGCGGCGATGGCATAGCCCTGTTTCCCCGAGGAGCGATTGGCGATGTAGCGGACCGGATCGATCGGTTCATGCGTCGGCCCTGCGGTGACGAGGACATGGCGCCCGGCCAGCCGTCCGCCGTCGCCGCCCAGCGCGGCCTGGATCGCCGCCAGTATCGCATCGGGTTCGGGCAGGCGGCCCGCGCCGAACTCGCCGCACGCCATCGGCCCTTCGTCGGGTTCGAGCACGGTCACCCCGTCCGCGCGGAGCTGCGCGACGTTGCGGCAGGTGGCGGCGTGGCTCCACATTCGGACGTTCATCGCGGGGGCGGCGAGCACCGGCTTGTCGGTGGCGAGCAGGAGCGTCGTGGCGAGGTCGTCGGCAAGGCCCGCCGCCATCTTCGCCAGCAAATCGGCAGTGGCGGGGGCGATGACGACGAGATCGGCCTCGCGGCTGAGCTGGATATGGCCCATCTCGGCCTCGTCCTTCAGGTCCCACAGGGTGGTGTAGACCTGATGCTCGGACAGCGCGGCGAGGGTCATGGGGGTCACGAAATGCTGGCCGCCTTCAGTGAGCACGCAGGTCACACCGATCCCGGCCCTGCGGCACGCCCGGACCAGTTCGCACGCCTTGTACGCGGCGATGCCTCCCCCGATGATCAGCAATATCCGCTTCATCGCGTTACCCTTGTCACCGTTATGCGGCGTTTGTCGAGCGCCTGCCGCATCAGGTCACGCAGTCCGTCGGGGACGAACACCAGCCCGACGAGCGAAAGCGGGGCGATCATCAGCGCCCAGTAGAAGGTGTCGGGCCGCGCGGCGAGCGCCAGGAGTGCGCCGAACGTGGCGATCGTTGCCCACACACGGCTTCCCAGCGGATCGCGCCACGCCGCCCAGCCGAACAGCGACAGCGCGACCAGCGGCGCCGCGATCCACAGCGGGAACAGCCGCACCGCGGTCGACAGCGCGACGGCCTGCACCGCAAAGCCCGGCCCGTGCAGTCCCGCCCAGCCGGGCGATGCGGGGTCGGCGGGGGTCGTCACGGCCATGACCGCGAAGGCATGGGCGCCCAGCGCCGCGGCGAACAGCGCCAGCGCGACGGCCCATCCCAGCGCCTCGCGCCGGGCGCCGTCGCGCCACGCCATGCCCAGCATGACCAGCGCGTAGAGCGCCGCAGTCTCGCGGATCAGCATCGCGATCAGCGCGATCGCCACTGCGGTCAGCCAGCGATCGGGGCGGCGCAGCGCGAGCGACAGCGCGATCAGCAGGCCCGCCCAGATTTCGTGGAAGGCCCAGAGATCGCTCTGGACAAAGGCCATCATCCCGCCCGCGACCAGCGCCAGCGCGATGGTGAGCGGTGCCCAGCCGCGCAAGGCTTCACGCAGACGGATCGCCCAGGCGATAACGACACAAAAAGACAGCAAATACAAAGATATAATGACAATAATCGCGGGCATGTGCGCCTGAATTTGCGCCAGACCGGGCAGGCGGAAGGTGACGAAGGGGCGCAGCGGATAGTCGCCCGCGCGCAAGGCTCCGGCGGCGACGGTGTAGTAATCGCCGCCGTGGCGGATGCCGTCGACGATCGATTCATAGAGGACCACGTCGCTCTGGTCGTCGCGGCTGGGGGCGCCTGCGCCGCTGACCGGGGCCGGGCCGACCGAGGCGAGTGCGGTGAGCGCCAGCAGCAGCCCGAGCGCGACGAGCGCGAGCACCCACCGCGCCCGCTTCCGGGACAGCCCCGCAAAGCGCGACGGCGCCGCCAGCCAGAGCGGGGCGGCGGGCTTCACGACAGCAGCAGCACCGCAGCGGCGACGCCGAACGCGCCCGATACCATCGCGACCAGTGCATAGCGCCAGCCACCGCCGACGCGGACGACCTGGATTTCCTTGAGCGGCGGGGCGGGGGGCGCGCCGCCGGGGGTGGGATAGCGCAGCTCGATGTTGCGGATCAGCTCGGGCAGCCGCGCGAAGGTGCGCAGATCGGTGATCAGCCGGTCGGCGATCGCCGCCTCGGGCCCCAGTTCGGTGCGGATCCATTCGCGCACGAACGGGGCGGAGGTTTCCCACAAATTGATGTCGGGATCGAGCGTGCGCGCCACGCCCTCGACCATCACCATCGTCTTTTGCAGCAGCAGCAGATGCGGCTGGGTCTGCATGTCGAAATCGCGGGTGATGTTGAACAGCCCGTCGAGCATGCCGCCGACCGACATTTCCTTCACCGGCAGCCCGCGCATCGGCTCGCCCACCGCGCGCAATGCCGTCGCGAACTCGGCGACATTGTGGTGCGCGGGGACATATCCCGCCTCGAAATGGATTTCGGCGACGCGCTTATAATTGCCGGTGATGAGGCCGTAGAGAATCTCGGCCAGCCAGACTCGCGCGCGGCGGTCGATCCGGCCCATGATGCCGAAATCGATGGCGGCGATGCGGCCATCGGCGAGCGCGAACAAATTGCCCTGGTGCATGTCCGCATGGAAGAAGCCGTCCGCAATCGCCTGGCGCAGAAAGGCGCGGATCAGTTTTTCGGCGAGCGCGGCGGTATCATGGCCCGCGGCGAGCAGCGCAGTGCGGTTCGACAGCTTGATCCCGTCGATCCATTCGAGCGTCAGCACCTTGCCCGTGGTGCGTTGCCAGTCGATCTGGGGCACCACGAAATCGGGCTCGGCGGTCATGCCCTCGGCCAGTTCGGACGCCGACGCCGCTTCGCGCCGGAAATCCAGCTCGCGCGCGGTCCAGCGCTTGAAATGCTCGATGATCAGCCGGGGGCGCAGCCGCGCGGCCTCGCCGCCCATCCCCTCGACCTGCGCCGCGGCCCATTCATAGGTTTCGATCGCGCGCGCGAATTCGGTCTCGATGCCGGGGCGGAGCACCTTTACCGCGACATCGCGGCCATCGGTGGTCACCGCGCGGTGAACCTGCGCGATCGAGGCGGCGCCGACGGGCTCTTCCTCGATCGAGGCGAAGACCGTCTCCAGCGGGCGGCCATAGCTGGCCTCGATCCGCTGGCGGATCACCGCGAAGGGGAGGGGCGGCAGCGCGTCCTGAAGGCGGAGCAGGTCGTGCGCGGCCTCCTCGCCGACCAGGTCTGGGCGAGTCGCGAGCGTCTGGCCGAGCTTGATCGCGGCGGGGCCGATCGCCTGGAAGGCATCGGCATAGGCGGGGACTGCGGGGACGCGGGCGCCGAGACGCGCGATGCGGGCGATGCGGCGGACCGGGCCGGGGGTGTTGGGATCGCGCTCGATCCCGCGCAGCGCGCCGTGGCGTGCGAGAATGCGGCCCCAGCGCAGCAGGCGGAACAGGTGGATGGCGGGGGCGGTCATGCGAAAAATCCTCCCCCGGAGGGCAGGGCAAGCGCATATGGATGCGTGCGCCTTATCACGCCGTCATGCTGAACTTGTTTCAGCATCCAACCCTCAACTTGCCGCGCCGCTGTTTGTGGCGCGATGGATGCTGAAACAAGTTCAGCATGACGGAGAAGTGGGGGAGAAGGCTCCTGTTCCATATGCGGTCCACCTCCCTTGCAGGGAGGGGAGAAGACTGGTGGTGCATCCTCAAATCTTCCAGCCCGAATGGATCGCGACCAGCCCGCCGAGCAGCGGCTCGACCTTGGTCTGGGCGAAGCCGGCGTCGCGGATCATGCCTTCGAATTTCGGCATGTCGGGGAAGCGGCGGATCGATTCGATGAGGTAGCGGTAACTATCCTCGTCATTCGCGAGCAGCTTGCCCAGCCTGGGCACCAGATGGTGCGAATAGGCGTCATAGGCCTGGCCGAAGCCGGGCCATACCGTCGTGGAGAATTCGAGCACGAAGAAGCGCCCGCCGCGGCGCAGGACGCGGTGCGCCTCGCGCAGGGCCTTGGGAATGTCGGTGACGTTGCGGATGCCGAATGCGATCGTATAGGCGTCGAAGAAGCGATCGGGGAACTGGAGCGTCTCGGCATTCGCCTCGGTCCAGACGAGGCCGTCGATCCCGCGCTTGGCGGCGCGTTCCATGCCGACTTCGAGCATTTGCGGGTTGATGTCGGCGACGGTGATCGCCGCGCCCGAGGGGGCCATGCGGAACGCGATGTCGCCGGTGCCGCCCGCCATGTCGAGGATATGTTCGCCCATGCGCGGCTTCACCCGGCGGACGAACAGGTCCTTCCACAGCCGATGCAGCCCGCCGGACATGGCATCGTTCATCAGGTCGTAGCGCGAGGCCACATTGGAAAAGACCTGGCCGACGCGGCGGGTCTTCTCATCCGGGGCTACCTCTTGATAGCCGAAGGAAACGGTGTCGGACATGGCGGTGCTCTAGCGGGGGGCGCCGGGCAGGGCTAGGGGGTTGGCATGCCCGAGCTTCCCGAAGTCGAAACCACCGTGCGCGGGCTGGCCCCCGTGCTGGAGGGGCAGGTGATCCGTCGCGTGACGCTGCGCCGCGGCGATTTGCGGCGGCCGTTCCCGCAGGATCTGGGACAGCGGCTGACCGGTGCGCGGGTGCTGGGGCTGGGGCGGCGGGCGAAATATGGGCTGGTCGATACCGATCGCGGGGACACGCTGATCTTCCACCTCGGCATGTCGGGGCGGTGGCGGATCGACCCCGAGGAACTGGGCAAGCACGACCATGTCGTGCTGGAAACCGACGCGCACCGGCTGGCGCTCAACGATGCGCGGCGGTTCGGGTCGCTCGATCTGGTGCCGACTGCCGCGCTGGCGGCATGGCCCGCCTTTGCCGCTTTGGGGCCCGAGCCGTTGGGGCCGGAGTTCACGGCTGCGCTGCTCGCGGATCGGTTCAAGGACCGAATCGCGCCGGTAAAGGCATTGCTGCTCGACCAGCGAATCGTCGCGGGGCTGGGCAATATCTATGTGTGCGAGGCGCTGTTCCTGTCGGGCATCGCGCCGACGCGTGCGGCGGGGACGATTACGCGGCCCCGGCTGGCGAAGCTCGTCGTGGCGGTGCGCGAGGTGCTGGAGGCGGCGATTCTGGCCGGCGGGTCGACGCTGCGCGATTATGTCCGGCCCGACGGGCAACTGGGCTATTTCGCGAAGGAATGGCGGGTCTATGGCCGCGAGGGTGAGCCCTGTGCGTGCGGCGGGCTCGTCGAGCGGCGCGTCGATGCCGGGCGATCGACCTTCTGGTGCCCGCGTTGCCAGAAGTGAGTCACTATCACACGCAAACTGTTGACCCGAATCGCGCCAGCCGTTAAGGGGCGCCTCTTTCCGGACGTGGGCAGCTGTTCCCGCGGCCTCCCAATTTGAGCTAGGAACGATACGGCATGGCGAATACGCCTCAAGCGAAGAAGCGTATCCGGCGGAACGACCGCCGCGCGGAGATCAACGGTGCGCGCGTCAGCCGCATCCGCACCTTCGTGAAGAAGGCCGAGTCGGCCCTTGAAGCCGGCGACAAGCCGGCAGCTGCCGCCGCACTCGCCGCAGTGCAGCCCGAGCTGGCCCGTGGCGTCGCCAAGGGCGTGCTCCACAAGAACACCGCTTCGCGCAAGTTCTCGCGGCTGACCAAGCGTCTCGTCGCGCTCGCCTAATCGCACCCTCCCGACCGAATTCGCCCCGCCGGACCCATTCCGGCGGGGTTTTTCGCGTGCGCCGCGGATCGCCATCGGTGTCGGTGGCGTCAACACTGCGCAAGTCGCGGAAAACCACGAGTCGCGAAGTTGCAACAATTCAAACAGTTTAACTATTTGATTTATAAGGATAAAATTTAAAACCCGCGGAAAAGCGCGAGTCACGGCCTGTCAACCAAACTATTTCAGATTCTTTACGTCCGCTGGACTTGCTCGACTCGCAAATGGGTTCTTAAAACGGCCCTCCCGTCGCTGTCGGCGTCGGGCGTAACATAGCCCAACTGCCGTGTTCGGGGACCAATCCGACGGCGCAGGGCAATTTGTCGTGACGATAGGGTGCGTGGGAAAAGTTCGCTTTTCCGCGAGGGGAGAGGTGTGTCGTTGTGACTCAAGTGCAGTCGGTGGAGCGTATCGGGATGGAAGCAGTCAGCAAGGCATGGGCGCATGTGCGGGGCAACCTGCGGCGCTCGGCGGGGCAGCGGCTGTTCGACCAGTGGCTCAAGCCGGTGACGCTCGTCGAAGGGTCGACCGCGACGGCGGTGCGGCTGGGGCTGCCCTCTGCGTTCATGACGCAATGGGTGCGCAACCATTATGCCGAGCGGCTGCTGCTCGAATTCCGCGGCGTGCTGCCCGATGTCGAGGCGGTGACGCTCGAGACGCTGGCGGACGAGCCGCTGCGCGTGCTGACCGCCGAGCCCGAAGCAGCCCCGGCCCCGCGCGCGGCGCCGCTCGTCGAGCGCCCGACCTTCGATCCGCGATTCACCTTCGAGCATTTCGTCGTCGATTCGACCAACCGGGTGGCGTTCAACGCCGCACGCGCAGTGGCCGAGCCCGGCACGCCGCGGTTCAGCCCGCTCTATCTCCATTCGGGGACCGGGCAGGGCAAGACGCACCTGATGCACGCGCTGGGCCATGCGTTTCTCGACGCCAATCCGGGCGCGACGGCGATCTATGTCACGGGCGAACGCTTCATGTTCGAATTCGTCCAGGCGCTGCGCGCGAAGGATACCCATGCCTTCAAGACGCGGCTGCGCTCGGTCGACCTGCTGATGATCGACGACTTGCAGTTCATCGGCGGCAAGGACGCGACGCAGGAGGAATTCTTCCACACCGTCAATGAGTTCATGTCGTCGGGCAAGCGGCTGGTGATCGCCGCCGATCGCGCGCCCCAGGCGCTCGAAGGGTTCGAGTCGCGGCTGGCCGGGCGGCTGGGGTCGGGGCTCGTCGCCGACATCAAGCCCGCCGAGCTGGAGCTGCGCCGTGCGATCGTGGTGCGCAAGCTGGCAGCCATGCCCGCGGTCGACATGCCCGACGAGGTGATCGACCTGCTCGCGGCGCGAATCACGTCGAACGTCCGCGAGCTGGAAGGCGCGCTCAATCGGCTGGTGGCCTATGCCAATCTGTCGAACGAGACGATCACGATCGATTTCGCGACGGTGACGCTGGGCGAAGTCCTGCGCAGCGTCCAGCGCCGGATCACGATCGACGAAATCCAGCGCGCGGTGTCGGCGCATTTCGAAGTCAAGCAGCTCGACCTGATCTCCGAGCGGCGCGCGGTCGCGATCGCGCGCCCGCGCCAGATCGCGATGTACCTCGCCAAGCGGCTGACCACGCGCTCGCTGCCCGAGATCGGGCGCAAGTTCGGCGGGCGCGACCATTCGACGGTGATCCATGCGGTCCGCCGGATCGAGGATTTGCGGACCAAGGATGTCGAGATTGACGGCGCGGTGCGTTCGCTGATGCGCACGCTGGAGGGGTAGGGGCGACTCCGGCGTCCGCGCGCTTGATTCCGTCACCCTCACCCTTCCGCGCCTTCGGCGCTCCCTCCCTCTCCCGTTGGGAGAGGGAAGGGGCCCGCCGCCGTAGGCGGTGGGAAGGGTGAGGGCGATGACGATGCCTGTGCTTATGTGCTTCCCCTGCCTGCGCAGGAGAACCGGTCAGCCCGCCGTCACACCTGCAACCCCACCGCCCGTTTCGCCGCGAGCAGCGTAGGCGCCGCCATCGCGCCTGCCCGATCGGCGCCGCGGGCCAACTGGGCGCCCACTTGGCCGCGGTCGTCGAGCAGCCGCGTCAGCCGTTCGCGAATCGGGCCGAGGACCGATACCGCCAGATCGGCGAGCGCGGGCTTGAACGCGCCGAAGCCCTGCCCGGCAAACTCCGTCACCACCGATTGCGGATCGCGATCCGACAAGGCGGCGAAGATCGTCACGAGGTTCTTCGCCTCGGGCCGTTCCGCCAGCGCGTCGAACGACTCGGGCAGCGGCTCGGCATCGGTCTTGGCCTTGCGGAACTTGGCGGCGATCGTGGCGTCGTCGTCGATCAGGTTGATCCGCGACAGGTCCGAAGGATCGGACTTCGACATCTTCGCCTGACCGTCGCGCAGCGACATGATTCGCGGCGCCGCCTTGCTGATCAGCGGCTCGGGCAGCGGGAACAGTTCGACGCCGAAATCGGTGTTGAACTTGGCGGCGACGTCGCGGGTCAGCTCCAGATGCTGTTTCTGGTCCTCGCCCACGGGCACATGCGTCGCCTGATAGACGAGGATGTCGGCGGCCTGGAGCACCGGATAGGTGAACAGCCCGACGCTGGCGCCGTCGCGGTTCTTGCCCGCCTTGTCCTTCCACTGGGTCATGCGGTTCAGCCAGCCCATCCGCGCGGTGCCCTGGAGAATCCAGCACAGCTCGGCATGGGCGGGAACGCGCGCCTGGTTGAACAGAATCGAGCGGTCGTCGATCCCGGCGGCGAGCAAGGTCGCGGCCATCTCGATCGTCGAAGTGGCGAGTTCGGCGGGGGTGACGTTGCCGGTCAGCGCGTGGAGATCGGCGAGGAAGAACAGGCACTCACCACCATCGGCCTCCATGGCGTTCTGCATGGCGACCCATTGCTTGATGGCGCCGAGATAATTGCCGAGATGGAGATTGCCGGTGGTTTGAATGCCGGAAATGACGCGCATGAAATCTACTCCGCGCCCGATTGACCGTTCGACCGTTGGACCGGTCGCGGGTTTCCGGCAGCGGGGGCGCCGCCGCGATGCGGGGCCGGGAACGCGCGGGCTGTAGCGGGGCGGTGGAGCCGGGGGAAGCGTCTAGGCGCGGCGGCGGCGGACCAGTGCCTTGAGGTCGGACAGCAGGAAGGCGCGCGTCACGAAACAGGCGGCCGCATAGATCGCGCAGCCCGCGCCCACCAGCATCACCAGCGCGAGATAGCGCTCATAGATCCGCCCGTTGAGCCACGGATCGAGCAGCCGGTCGCCCGCGAACAGCGCCAGCCCCATCAGCAAAGCCGCCAGCGCGAGGCGGGGCAGGCGGCGGCGGAGCTGCGTGTCGGCGACGAAATGGTCGCGGGCGACGAGCGTGCGGTATAGCAGCCAGACATTGACCGTGGAGGACAGGGCGGTCGCCAGCGGCGGGCCGATATGGCCGATCCACGGGATCAGCATGAGGTTTGCCGCGATGTTGACCGCGACCGAGATCATCGCGAACCGCACCGGTGTCTTCGTGTCCTGCCGCGCATAATAGCCGGGGGTCAGCACCTTCACGAGCACATAGGCGGGCAGCCCGATCGAAAAGCCGGCGAGCGCCCAGGCGCAGCGCACCGTGTCCTCGGGGGTGAACTGGCCATATTGGAACAGCCCGCGCACGATCGGTTCGGCGGAGACGATCAGCGCGACCATCGCGGGGAAGGTCAGGAACAGCGCCAGCTCCATGCCGCGATTCTGCGTCTCCATCGCTTCCGCTTCCCGCCCCGCACCCAGCAGGCGCGAGATGGTGGGGAGGAGGATCGTGCCGAGGCCGATGCCGATCATCCCCAGCGGCAACTGGTTCAGCCGATCGGCGTAATAAATGTACGAGATCGAACCGGCGTCGAGCAGATAGCCCGACAGCGCCGTGGAGATGACGAGATTGAGCTGTACCGCGCCCGCGCCCAGCGCGGCGGGGAGGATGAGCTTCATCAGCCGCTTGACCTCGGGATCGAGGCGGGGACGGCGCAGGCGCAGCGATACGCCCGATGCGCGGCACGCCAGCGCCAGCCAGACGAGCTGAAGCACGCCGCCCAGCGGGACGGCGATTGCCTGCGCGCGCGCGGTCTCCTCCGGCGTGCAGTGGAAGACGAACAGTGCGGTCACCATCGCGATGTTGAGCAGGATCGGCGCGGCGGCGTTGACCCAGAATTTGTCGAGCGAATTGAGAATGCCGCCCAGCAGCGAGGCGAGGCAGATCAGCATCAGATAGGGAATGGTGATCCGCGAAAGCTCGACCGCATAGCCGAATTGTTCGGGCGTCGGGTGCTGGCGCGCGAAGCCGCCGGACAGGAGCAGGGTGAGCGGCCAGGCGGCGGCCAGCATCACCACGGTCATCACCGCGAGGAACGCGAACAGCACCGCCAGCGTGCGTTCGGCAAAGTCATAGGCGGCGACCTTGCCGCTTTTCTCCGCGAGCTTGCGGTTGAACATCGGGATGAACGCCGATGAAAACGCGCCCTCGGCGAAAAAGGCGCGGAACATGTTGGGCAGGCGGAACGCGACCAGGAACGCATCCGACGCGAAATTCGCGCCGACATAGCGCGCCTGGAGCGAATCGCGGACCAGCGCGAGCACGCGGCTGGCGAGGGTAAGGCCCCCCACCGAGCCGAGGCTGCGCGCCAGCTTCATCCGACAATCCCGTCAGGCAGGAGAAAGATCAGGCGTTGCCCGCCGCCTGCTCGATATTGCCCTGTTCGCGCTGCTGCAGATAGATGCCGCCGAAATCGATCGGCTCGAGCAGCAGCGGCGGGAAGCCGCCGTCGCGGACGGCATCGGCCAGCACGCGGCGCGCGAAGGGGAACAGGATGCGCGGCGCTTCGCCGAGCAGGAAGGCGTCGAGATGCTCGGCGGGGACGTTGCGCAGCGCGAACAGCCCGGCATAGCTCAGATCGACGAGGAACGCCGTCTGCGTCTCGGCCTGGGCATGGACTTCGACCTTGAGCACGACTTCGTACACGTCTTCGCCGACCTGGCCCGAGCCGATGTTGAACTGGACATCGATCGCGGGCGCAGCCTGCGCCTGATAGATTCCCGGCGCGTTCGGATTTTCGAACGAGAGGTCCTTCACATATTGCGAAAGGACGCCCACGGCGGGGGCGGTGTCGGCGCCATTCGCGGCGGGTGCGCCGACGGTTTCGTTCTCGTCCATTAAAGCTTCCTCATTTGCCGGATAGTTTCACATGCGGCATGCGTTGTTCGCGTGGCCGGTTAGCAGGCGCTTTGCGGCAGTTCAATCGGCGGACGCTTCTCGCGATTTGAATCGCGGGACGCGAAGCCCTATGTACGCTATGGCGAGGCTTTGGAGGCTCAGTGTTCTACGTCATTCTCTTTGCGATGGTCGCCGGTTTTCTGGCGCTCCGGCTCTATTCGGTCCTCGGCAAGCGGACCGGACATGAGCAGCCGCTGCCCAAGCCCGCCGACGAGCGCGTCGGGCTGTCCCCGATTCCGCGCACGATCGACGTGACGCCGGAGGTGCGCGAAGTCAGCAGCCGTTCGGTCGAGGCTGGGGCAGAGGCCGGGCTGCGCGCGCTGATCTCCGCCGATCCCAGCTTCGACGTCGCGCAGTTCGTCGACGGCGCGAAGTCCGCCTATCGCATGATCCTCGAAGCCTATTGGAAGGGCGACGAGGAAACTTTGGGCTGGCTCGCCGAGGACGATGTCCGCAACGCCTTCGCCACCGCCATCGCCGAGCGCAATGCGGCGGGGCATGTCCTCGACAACCGCCTCGTCGCGATCGAGCGCGCGGTGATTTCGGACGTGACGGTCGAGGGCAAGCAGGCGCGGATCACCGTGCGCTTCGATGCCGATATCGCCGCGGTGACGCGCGATCAGGACGGCGTGGTCGTCGCCGGTTCTATGACCGACGCGGTCGAGACGCACGATATCTGGACCTTCGCGCGCAAACTGCGCAGCGACGATCCGAACTGGAAGCTGGTCGAGACCGACGAAGCGTAAAGGACGAACGATGCGCGCATTGGGGGGAGTCGCGCTTCGCGCAGCGGGGGTAGTCGCGCTTGCCGCGGTTTTGGGCGCGTGCTCGAGCGGGGGCGGAACACTCCGCCGGCCGCCCGCGGGCGCGACGCAGGTGCCGGTGCGCCAGCCGACTCCGGCGACGCCCTTGTCCCCGATCACGGCACCCCCGGCTGCCAGCGGCGTGGCTACCGCCGCGGGGGCGGGCGTCGTCGCGGGGCCTCCGGTCGACGCGCTTCCGATCACCCAGGCGGGCGCCGAGCGCGCGCTCGCCGCGTATAAGCTGAGCTGCACCGCACTCCAGCGCCGCCCCGACACCACCGGGCTGACCCAGGGCGCCGACTGGGCGCCGAGCTGTCAGGCGGCGCAAAGCTGGCCCGCGCGCACCGCCCCCGATTTCTTCGCGCGCTTCTTCGAAACCGCGCAGATCGCCGACGGCAAGGCGTTCGCCACCGGTTATTACGAGCCCGAAATCCATGGCGCGCGTGAACGGCGGCGGGGCTATGAGGTGCCGATCTATGGGCCGCCGAGCGACCTGATCGAAGTCGATCTGGGGCTGTTTTCGCAGGATCTGAAGGGCAAGCGCATTCGCGGGCGAGTCGAGGGCAAGGCCTTCGTCCCCTATTTCGACCGCGCGCAGATCGAGGATGGCGCGATCGACCAGCGCGCGCCGATCCTCGCCTGGGCCGCCGATCCGGTGGAGATATTCTTCCTCCAGGTCCAGGGATCGGGGCGGCTGCGGCTTCCCGATGGCGGGGTGATGCGGATCGGTTATGCCGGGCAGAATGGGCGCGACTATACCGGCATCGGCAAGCTGATGCGCGATCGCGGGCTGCTCGGCCCCGGACAGGCATCGATGCAGGGCATCATGGCCTATCTGCGTGCCCATCCCGAAGAGGGGCGCGCGATCATGCACGAGAATAAGAGCTTCATCTTCTTCCGCGAACTGACCGGCCCCGGCCCGCTGGGCGCGATGGGGCTGCCGGTGACGGGGGCGGCGAGTGTTGCCGTCGACCCGAAATTCGTGCCGCTGGGCGCGCCTGCCTTCCTCTCGATGGATCGCACCGACGCCACCGGGCTGTGGGTGGCGCAGGATACCGGGGGGGCGATCAAGGGGGCGAATCGCTTCGACACCTTCTGGGGCGCGGGCGACAATGCGCGGGCGACCGCGGGCGGAATGTCGGCGCGCGGGACGGCGTGGCTGTTGCTGCCCAAGGGTGCGATCGACCGGCTCCAGGCCGTCGCGTCCGCCCCGTGAACCGGCGCAGGCGCGCGTGAGCGGGGATTCGCCGCGCAGCGCCGGACGCGGTCGCGTGCTGGCCCCCGACGAGGCGGCGCTGTGGAAGCGCGTGATCGCCACCGTTACGCCGATCCGCACCGCGGGCGCCCCGCGCGCCGTACCGCCAGTGCCGCCAGCGCCGCTGCCTGCACCCGCCCCGGCTCCTGCACCGCTCGCGAAGGTCAAGGGCCGCGTCCCGCCGCCGCGCGAGGTAAAGCCCAGCGCGCCCAAGCCCTCCGCGAACACGCTCGACGGATCATGGGACCGGCGGCTGTCGCGCGGGCTCGTCGCGCCGGAAAGCGCAGTCGACCTGCACGGGCACAACCTCGCCTCGGCCTATGACCGGCTCGATCGCGGGCTCGACGAGGCAGTGCGGCGGGGCGACCGCGTGCTGTTGCTCGTCACGGGCAAGCCGCCGCGCGCCGAATCGGAGCGCCCGCACGCGCGCGGCGCGATTCGCGCGGCAGTGGGCGACTGGCTGGCGTCGTCGCGCCATTCGGATCGAATCGCGGCGGTCCGCGGCGCGCATCCTCGCCATGGCGGCAGCGGAGCGCTGTATATTATCCTTCGACGCCAACCGGATCGCGCGCCACGAAAATCTTAACCCGAAGCTGCGATGTTTCACCTTCGTGTCAGCTGCGCCACGATTTTGGGATGGGGGTTCGGGCCGCAAGTGGAAGGGATTTCGCTAAAGAGCCGTGCGATCGCCTTCGCGATGTGCGCGGGGGCCGTGGCGTTCATCCTCGCCATCGCCGCCGCGACTCCGGGCGAAGTCACGGTCGAATCGGCCGCGCGCGCATTGATCGCGGCGATCGTGTGCGGCGTGATGTGCTGGGCATCGGCCGAGCGTACCGTTGCGTCGACTGCGGAGGCGATCGACGCCGCGATCGCGCGGCTGTCGCGCGCCGCCAATGGCGATCTCGAAAGCGATATCCCGGCGGAAGTGCGCGAATGCGTTCCCCCGCTCGCCGCGGCGATGGACGCGCTGTTTCGCCAGCTCCACACCAATATCGAGCATGTCCAGCGGCTGGCGATGTTCGATCCGGTCACCGGGCTGCCCAATCGCACCAATTTCCGGCGCACCGCCGAGCGGCTGCTGGCGGATGCCACGCCGACCGGGCTCGCGGTGCTCTATTTCATCGATCTGGACCGGTTCAAGGCCGTCAACGACACGATGGGGCATGCCACCGGCGACCTGCTGCTGGGGATGGTCGCGAACCGGCTCCAGGCAGTGGCGGAGCGCTTTGCCGCAATCGGGCCGGCGCGCCTGCCGCTGATCGGGCGGCTGGCGGGGGACGAGTTCACGATGTTCTTCCCCGAGATCGGCGATCCGCGCGAGGCCGAGCGGATCGGGCGCGGCATCCTTTATGCGCTGTCGGAGCCGTTCGACCTGGCCGACCAGGAAGTGTCGATCGGCGCCTCGATCGGCATCGCGCTGCGCCCCGAACATGGCGCGACGCTGCACGACCTGATGCGCGCCGCCGACGTCGCGATGTACCATGCCAAGGCGTCGGGCCGCGGTCGCGCCGAGCATTTCACCGATGCGCTGGCGACGCGGATCGCCGAGCGCGCGCAGCTGGAGAGCGACCTGCGCCAGGCGGTGGACAAGGACCAGTTCGCGCTGGTGTTCCAGCCACAGGTGAGCGCCGTCGACGGCAGCATCGTCGGGGCCGAGGCGCTGCTCCGCTGGCGGCATCCCGACGGGCTCAAGCTGCCGGGGGCGTTCATCGATCGCGCCGAGGAGACCGGGCTGATCGTCGAGATCGGCGAATGGGTGGTCAACAACGTCGCGGAGACCATCTCACGCTGGGGACGGCTGGGCGTCCGCCAGCGGCTGGCGGTCAATATCAGCCCGCGCCAGATCGACCATGCGGGGTTCTTCCGCCGGCTGCGCGAGGCGATGCATGCCGCGCGCGCGCCCGCCGCGCTGCTCGAGCTGGAGATTACCGAGACGCTGGCGATGCATTGTTCGCCCGACGTGCTGGAGGCGATCTCCGCGCTCCGCGCCGATGGCGCCAGCATCGCGATCGACGATTTCGGCACCGGCTATTCGAACCTCGCGCGGCTGCGCGAACTGCCCGTCGACCGAGTCAAGCTGGATCGCAGCCTGGTCGAGCATGTCGCCGACCAGCCCGAGGCGCGCACGATCGCGCAGGCGGTGATCGCGCTGGTCCACGGCCTGGGCTGCGAGGCGGTGGCCGAGGGGATCGAAAGCGAGGCACAGGCCGCGGTGCTGCGCGTCATCGGCTGCGACATCCTCCAGGGCTATGCGATCGCGACCCCGATGGCGGAGGAGGATTTCCTGAGCTGGGCCCGCGCGGTGACGCCGCGCCGGGCGATGGGTTAAGCGAACACCCGCCGCAGCACGTCTGCATACACGCCGGTCAGCGCGTGGAGATCGGCCAGCGCCACCGCTTCGTCGAGCTTGTGCATCGTCGCGTTGACCAGCCCGAATTCGACGACCGGGCAGATTTTCACCAGATAGCGCGCATCGGACGTGCCGCCGGTGGTCGACAGCTCGGGCGTGATCCCCAGCCGGGCCTGCACTGCGTCGGAGACCAGCGACGACAGCGCGCCGGGGGCGGTCAGGAACGCCTCGCCATAGACGCGGCCCTTTACCTGTGCGCCGGGGGCATGCCGCTCGACGATCGCCGTGATGCGGGCGACGAGGTCGTCGCCGCGCTGTTCGTCGTTGAAGCGGATGCTGATCCGCGCGCCGGCGCGCGACGGGATGACATTGGTCGCGGGATTGCCGACCGCGAGATCGATGATCTCGATGTTCGAAGGCTGGAACCAGGCGTTGCCGGCGTCGAGAACGATCCCGTCGATCTCCGCCAGCGCGCGGACCAGCCGGGGGACGGGATTGTCGGCCAGATGCGGGTAGGCGACATGGCCCTGCTGCCCGATCGCGACGATATCGATCACCGCCGACCCGCGCCGCCCGATCTTGATCGTGTCGCCCAGCCGATGCGCCGAGCTGGGTTCGCCGACGATGCACAGATCGGGCTTGAGGCCGCGCTCGGCCATGCGCTCGATCAGCTTGGGCGTGCCATAGGTCGAGGGGCCTTCCTCGTCGCCGGTGATGATGAGGCTGATTGTCCCCGACGCGGGCATTTGCGCCACCGCGGCGACGAAGGCCGCGATCGATCCCTTCATGTCCACCGCGCCGCGCCCGTACAACAGGTCGCCGCGGATCTCCGGCTCGAACGCGCCGCTCGTCCAGCCATTGCCCGGCGGGACCACGTCGAGATGCCCGGCAAAGGCGAAATGCGGGCCGGTGTTCCCGCGCACCGCGAGCAGGTTCTCGACCGGCCCGTCGGGCGCCTCGCCCTCGACGAAGCGCTCGACCGTGAAGCCTAGGGGGGCCAAAGCCGCCTCGAGCACGTCGAACACGCTGCCGCGCGCGGGGGTGACGCTTTCGGCGGCAATCAGCGCCTTGGTAAGTTCGACGACGTCAGGCACCATGGTCTCCACATTATGCGGAGGTGGCATTGCCCAAGCTCGATCTCGATACAATCCCGCAGACCAATGCGACCGGCTATCCGCCCGAATTTGCCGGGCCGGTGCAGGGGCGCTGGTATCGTCGGCTGGCGCCCGCGAGCGGGATTTGCGATTTCGGGTTCAGCCATGTGACGCTGAAGCCCGGTGCGGCATCGGCACAGCGCCACTGGCACGAAGGCGAAGACGAGTGCGTGGTGATGCTGGCGGGGGAAGCGGTGCTGATCGACGATAGCGGCGAAACGCCGATGCGCCCCGGCGATGTCGCCGCGTTTCCGAAGGGGGACGGCAACGGCCATATGCTGGTCAACCGCAGCGACGCCGATTGCGTGTTCGTCGCGGTGGGGGGGCCGGGTAACGGCGCGTGCCACTATCCGGACATCGACATGCACCTGCCGGCGGGGGGTGGTTTCGTGCGGAAGGACGGGAGCGGGTTTTAGGTCTGGGTGGCGCAGGGACGGGTTCGCGACCCGCCCCTGTAGCCCCGCCGCGCGTCAGAAGGTGACGCCGAAGCCGCCGCTGACGGTCTGGCCATTGTCCTTGCCGGTATAGGCGCCGGTCCGGTTGTTGGTGTTCCACTGGATCACGTTGAACTGGAGGCGGATGACGCTGTCCAGATACCAGTTGACCCCGGCCGTCGCCGCCCAGCCGTCGCCAAGGGTGGGGAGCCCGGAATGGTCGATATTCTCGTAGCGCGCGAGAAGCTCGATCGCCCCCGGCCCGCCCTCGAACACCGGGCGCAGGACCCGGGGCTGCGCGAAGGTGCCCAGCCGGGGATTATAGGGGGGAAGGTCCCCGGTCAGGAACCAGCCGCCGGACAGGCTCCATGCCTTGGTCTCGAAATTCGGACGCCCGGCGTTGAGCCTGGCTTCGCGCCGCCCTGCCTCGCCCATGACCCAGAACGGGCCGGTATAGCCGCCGACTTCGATGCCATAGCCGGTCGTGCCGGTGCCCCCGACCAGCGTGCCGGTGGAGACGCGCAGCGTGCCGTTGAAGCGCCCGCCGATCACGGTGTTGCGGGTGAGCGAGCCGGGGCCGACCGCCAGCTTCTCGTCAAAGCCCCACAGCCCGAGATGGAGGACCGAGCGATCGCTCTTGACCGGGTTCCAGTGCGCGCGGCCCATCACGGTGCGGCTGTCGCTGACCAGCTGGCTGGCATCGACCGAATCGCCGCTGATCGTGACCGATGCGTGTCCGGTCTTCCAGAAGATGCGGGGCATGAGCGCGATGCCATAGAAGCCGCGCTGCGGAATGATCGCGGTGGCGACGACGTTGCGCTCCAGGAAGGGCGGGGCGTCGGAACCGCCCGAGCCTTCGAAGCTGCGGTCGTTGAACATGTTGCCGAAGCGGACGTCGTAGGAAATGTCGCCGATCGTATTGCGCCAGCCCACGAACATCGTGCCGACGTCGGACACGTTGTCGGCGAAGTCATTCTCGAACTGGTAGAAGAAATGCGATCCCACGGCGCCTTCGATGCCGATGCGCAGCGCGCGGGCGCCGGTCGTGGTGATGTTGCGGGCACCATATTTCGAGCCGAAGGTCGTTCCGGCATGGTTGATGATGCGGCCGCGCATCTTGAACATGTACTTGCCGTCCGCCGAGCGGAAGATCGGCAGTCCGCCGCGCCACTCGGTGGTCACGCCGGCAAGGTTCTGCGCCAGCGCGCGCGCCTGGGCGACATCCTGTTCGGCGATGCTCGCGGGGACGATCTGGGGCGCGAAGGAGTCGGGTGTCGCTTCCTCATTGGCGATCGCCAGCCGATTGGCAGCAGGCGCCTGCTGCGTCGCTGCGGGCGCGGAGGTATGCGCCGCGACTGCGGGCGCGCTTGCCTCCACCTTGTCGAGCCGGGCGCGCAGGGCCGCGATCTCCGCTGCCTGCGCGCGCAGAAGCGCGACAAGCTCGGCTTGTTCGGCAGACGTGCTCTGAGCAAATGCAGGGGCGGCAAACATCAGCGCAGCCAAAGCCGCGCCGCCAAGAAGCGTCGTTTTCATTGTGCAGAAGCCCATTCATCGCGGACAGTAGAGTTACGGCAGGAAACGAGTTGCCTGCAGATACTATAGAGGGGTCAGGCCCTGCCCCGTTCCATGGGCGGGGAAATGCGGGCTTTTACGGAGGCGGATACCGCACCTGGGAGATTGGGCGGGCGCCACTTCCAACTGTTCCAGCGCTGGACGACTGTTTCCCGAATAGCGTGAGCCAGTCACCCACTTGCACAAACGGCGAAGGCGTTCATGCTGTCGAGATGCATGGAGAGGACATCGCCGAGATCGCACCGGATAGACGCAGAGGCTGCCTTGCGCGTGGCGCCGTGGTCATGACCCTCGCATTACTTGCCTTGCCGTTCAGTTGCACTGGCCCGACCTATGACCAGCGCATCCTCCGCGCAGTGGGCGCCGAAGCGCGCGCGCTGATGGCGGCCAACCCGGTCAACCCGGCACAGCCCTGGGTGGATATACCGGAACAGGCATTGCCACCGGCCATTGCGAGCCTGCGCCCCCATGACGTGACCGTCTATCGGTGGGGCGTCGCGATCACGATCAAGCCGTTTTTCGACGGCGGTTGGGGCTATGAAGTGCCCCGCAAGAAGGGCGATTTCGGTATGCTGCCGGAATGCTATTCGGAAGTCGGTCCGGGTGTGTTCTGGCACGGTCCCTGTTGAAACCGGCGGGATGCACGCGCGTCGATCAGGCCGGCGTCATCTCGAACTGCTCGATCACCCAATCCTCTTCCTGCGCCGCGGCGATCCAGTCCTGCATATAGGGGTGCTGGAGCACCGCGAGCATATAGGCCTGGGCGAAGCGGGGGGTGGGGAAGGAATAGGTGACGAGCCGGGTCACCACCGGCGCGAACATGATGTCCGCCGCGCCGAACGCGCCGAACAGGAAATCGCCCTCGCCCCCGAAGCGCGCGCGCGCCTGGGCCCAGAGCTCGAACAGCCGCGACAGGTCCTGCACCACGTCGGCGTCGGGGGTCTGCGGCGGATAGACCTGGCGGATGTTCATGCTGTGCTTGCGGCGCAGCGCGGCGAAGCTGGAGTGCATTTCCGCCGCCATCGACCGGGCCATCGCCCGCGCGGCATCGCCCTGCGGCCAGAATTTGGTGTTGTCGGTCTTGTCGTTCAGATATTCGACGATCGCGAGGCTGTCCCACACCACCGCCTCGCCATCCCACAGGATCGGCACCTTGCCCGACGAGGGCGCGAACTCGTCGCCTTCGCGGCGCTTGTCCCATTGATCGTCGTACAGCGGCACCACGACTTCCTCGAACGGAAGCCCTGACTGCTTGCAGGCGAGCCAGCCGCGGAGCGACCAGGACGAATAGGCCTTGTTGCCGATGATCAATTTCATGCGGCGGGGATAGCCGCCGAACCCGGGGCGGGCAACCATTGGCGACGCTTGCTTACGTGCCAGAAACACGCGACGATGACGCCGGGCGGATTCGTGAATTGAATTTGGGGGGGATGATGCGACTTCTTGGGCTGTGCCTGGTGCTTGCTGCAATTGGCGGCCCCGCCGCCGCGCAGGAAGCGAAGCGCGAACCGCTGCCGACCGAGATATTCGCCGAGCTTCCGGCGATCGAAGATCCCGAAATCGCGCCCGGCGGCAAGACGCTCGCCGCCAAGGTCGCGAACAAGGGCACGCAATATTTCGCGATCGTGCCGCTGGAGGGCGGGGCGCCCCGGCTGATCGGGCTGGGCGAGGTCGACCTGAACTGGTGGAAATGGGTCAACGACGAATGGCTCGTGATCGGCATCGGGCGGCTCGCGCCGGTCGAGGGCGATGAATGGTATATCACCCGCGCGGCCGCAGTGAACGTCGTGACGGGCAAGATCACGGTGCTGGCCGCCAAGGATGCCGCCCAAAGCGCGGACGACGTGATCTGGGTCGCCAAGGACGGCACGCCGCGGGTGATGATGGCGCTGCAAACCTCGGTGTACAGCAACGAAGCGGGTTTTTACCCGCGCGTGGAGGAGATCAACCTCGCCACCGGCAGGCGCAAAGTGGTTCAGACGAGCCGCGAGGGCGTGTGGAGCTGGTATAGCGACGGCAGTGGCGTGGTGCGGATGGGCATAGGCATGACCGACGACGGTCGGTCGCGCCGGCTGCTCTATCGCGACCATGACGGCAACGCGTTCCGTGTGATCGACCGGGCCAAGACGCGCGACGACACGCTCACGGTGCCCGCGATGTTCCTGCCCGATTTGGGCAAGGCGGTGATGGTCGGCGATGACGACAAGGGGCTGTCGGCGCTCTACGAACTCGATCTCGCGACGCTGAAGCGCGGCAAGATGCTGTTCGCGACGCCCGGGTTCGATATCGGCGGACCGGTGCCCGCGGCGGACGGGTTTCACTATCTCGGCGTCCGGGTGAACCGCGACCGGCCCGGGATCGAGTGGACCGATCCCGAGATGGCGGCGCTGCAAGCCAGGGTGGCGGGCATGATCAAGGGGGGCGAGCCGGAGATCGTGTCGCTCAACCGCGATCACAGCAAGGCGATCGTTCGCGTCGGCTTTTCCAACGCGCCGGGCGCCTATTTCCTGTTCGAGCCCGCCAAGGACTCGATGACGCTCCTCGGGCTGAACAACGAAACGCTCGGGATGAAGCGGCTCCACCGGGTCAAGACGATCCGGTACAAGGCGCGCGACGGGCTGGAGATTGCCGCGGTGCTGACGCTGCCGCGCGGGGCGGAGGCGAAGAACCTGCCGCTGATCGTGATGCCGCATGGCGGGCCGTTCGCGCGCGATACCGAGGAATGGGATTGGTGGACGCAGTTCCTCGCCGATCGCGGCTATGCGGTGATCCAGCCCAATTACCGGGGCTCGTCGGGCTATGGCACGCCCTTTACCGAGAAGGGCGAGGGGCAATGGGGCCTGGCGATGCAGGACGATTTGAACGACGCGGTCAAGGCGCTGGCCGATCAGGGCATCGCCGATCCCAAGCGCGTGTGCATGGTCGGCGCCTCCTATGGCGGGTACGCGGCGATGCGCGCGGCGCAGCGCGACGGGACGCTATATCGGTGCGCGGTATCCTATGCCGGGGTCTCGGACCTCAACCGGATGCAGCGCCAGGACGCCCGGTTCCTCGGCTCCGGCGCGCGCAAGGATTGGTTGCGCGAGCAGGCGCCCGACCTGAAGGGCGTGTCGCCGCTGTTCGCGCCGGGGCAATTCTCGATTCCCGTGCTGCTGTTCCACGGCAAGAAGGACCGGGTCGTCCAGCCTGTCCAGTCGCGGCTGATGGCGAAGGAGCTGAAGGCGGCGGGCAAGGACGTGACCTATGTCGAGCAGCCCGAGGGCGACCATCATTTCTCGCGCAGTGCCGACCGGCTGGAGTTTCTGAAGGCGCTGGAGGCGTTTCTGGCCAAGCATAACCCGGCCTGAGCGGGGGTACGGCTCCCGCTTTCGTTGGCATAGACAGAAAGGATCTACCCGCATGGAGGCAGTCGAATTCGAGGCCAACAAGGCGCTTCTGGCGCTTCTTCGCGACTATCACATCGGCACCAAGTTCGGCGCGGGAACGCGGATGCGGGTGGGCGACCGGCTCAAAATCAGGGTCGATTCCAGCCTCGAGCAATATTCCACCGTGGCGGCGGGTGCGGCATTTCCGGCGCGGATCGGCGCGTTCAGCTATAGCCGGTCGGCGCTGTCGGTCGACGCCGTCCTCGGCCGCTATTGCTCGATCGCGCGGGGCGTGACGATCATGGGGGACCCGCACCCGCTCGACCGAGTCACGACCTCGCCGATCACCTACCACCGAGTCATGCCGTATAATTCGGATTACATGACTGAGTTCGAAACGGGCAAGTACCGGACCACGCCATTTAGCCGGGATCCGGCAGAGATAACGATCGAAAACGATGTCTGGATCGGCGACGATGTCACCCTGGCGCGCAAGATCACCCTGGGCACCGGGTCGGTCGTGGCAACGGGCGCCATCGTGACGCGCGATGTCCTGCCCTACGAAATCGTCGGCGGGGTTCCGGCGCGGCATATCCGCTTCCGCTTCGACTCCGATCTGATCGCGGAACTGCTGGACAGCGTGTGGTGGCGGTATGGACCCGAGATGTTGGCCCGGGCCGACCCGGCGGTGCCGACGGCCTTTGCCGCCCGGCTGCGCACGCTTGAGGAGGCGCAGGAGATCCGTCCGCTCGCGCAACCGCCGCTGACCGCAAGCGCAATCCTTGCCGTGGTGGACCGGACGGATGCCAAGGTCCGGCGCTGAGCAGTGGATCAGGCCTTCACATAGACCCAGGCGTGGTTCCCCGAGGCGAGCGGGACCCAGTCGCGCCGGTAATTCTCGCTTTCGTACACGTCGGCGGCGGCGAGTTCGGCTTCGGTGAGTTGGAAGACCTTGCCCGCGATCGGGGGCCCGTCGCCGGGGACGAGGGCGAGGTGCGTCTCGATCCCGCTCGCCTCCAGCACATGCGGGTCGCGAATCTGGATTTCGATGATCGCGAAACCGTGGAGCACGTCGTCGCTGCCCTCCAGCAGCCGGCCGAACTGGGCACGCTGGACGCTGTCGAGCTGGAGCGTGCCATAGGAGAAGAGCGGCGCCATCGTCACAGCCTCAGGTGGATGCCGCGGCGGTGGAGCGGGATCAGCAGCGCCAGCACCAGCCCGAGTACTGCGACAGCGTAAAGGAACGAGGCGAGATAGGGGTCGGGCACGGCGCCGTGTATCGCATCGAAACCGGCGGCCTGGAACCCCAGCCGCATCCCCGCGAGCCCGATCAGCAGCGAGACGATATAGCCGAGGATCGCATTGCGCCCGAGCACGTCTAGCGGCCACAGCGCACGGCGAACTGCGTCGCGCCGGGCGGCGATCTCGCACCCGACGAAGATCAGTCCGGCGAGGCCGGAGGTCAGCAGCGCGTAGCTGCTCGACCACAGCTTCTTGTTGAGCGGGAAGGCGGGGCGAGCGCGAGGCCGAGCGCGGCGACGATCCCCGCCGCCAACGCGATGCGGAGCAGCGGACGGTTTGGGGCGCGCTTCCACAGCAGGGCCGCCAGCAGCCCGAGCAGGACGTTGGCGAGCGCGGGCATGGTGGAGAGCAGCCCTTCGGGATCATAGGCGATATTGCCCGCCGCATCGGTGCCGAAGCGCCACATATGCGCGGTGCCGACGGTGATCCGGTCGACATAGCCTGCCAGATTGCCCCCAGGCGTAAGGATGCCCGCGCCGTGGCCGGGGACGGGGACCAGCGCCATCGCCGCCCAATAGCCGAGCAGCAGCGCCGCAGTGGCGAGCCCGATCGCCGCGGCACTGGGGACGCTCCGGCCATCGGCGGCGCGGCGCGCGGTGAGGATCGTCAGTGTCGCGGCAAGCCCGTAGCACAGCCCCAGCCGCTGCAGCACGCCGAACACGCGGAACGTCTCCAGCCCCGGCCGCGCCAGCATCTGCCACGCCCATCCGATCGCGATCAGCAACAGCGTGCGGCGCACGATCCGCGTCCAGTCCGACGCATCGATCCGGCGCGGGAAGGACAGCCCGAGCGCGAAGCCCATCGCGCAGAGAAAGGCGGGAAAGACGAGGTCGGTGGGGGTGAAGCCGTCCCAGGCGGCATGGTCCAGCGGCCACCAGACATGCTCGCCCGAGCCGGGGGTGTTGACCAGGATCATGCCGGCGACCGCCAGCCCGCGGAAAACGTCGAGCCCGGCGAGACGCTGTCGCCCGGCGGGGGTCAACCGATGGCTTCCAATACGGCGGCGCGAAGGTCGGGGATGCCCATGCCCTTTTCGCTCGACGTGACGAGGATGTCGGGGTGCGCGGCGGGGCGCTTGCGCACTTCGTCGGCAGTGCGCTCGGTCACTTCGGCGAGTTCGCTGGCCTTGATCTTGTCGGCCTTGGTCAGCACCGTCCGGTAGCTGACGGCGGCGGCATCGAGCATGTCGAAAATCTCGCGGTCGACATCCTTGATGCCGTGGCGCGCGTCGATCAGCACCAGCGCGCGCTTGAGCACGTCACGCCCGCGCAGGAAGTCGTTGACCAGATAGCGCCATTTGCGGACGATATCCTTGGGCGCCTTGGCAAAGCCATAGCCGGGCATGTCGACCAGCCGGAAGGCGAGGGGATCGCCCACGTCGAAGAAGTTAAGCTCCTGCGTCCGCCCCGGCGTGTTCGACGTGCGCGCCAGCCCGTTGCGGTTGGTCAGCGCGTTGAGCAGCGACGACTTGCCGACGTTCGAGCGGCCGGCGAACGCGACTTCGGGCACCTCGGCAGGGGGCAGGTGGCGCAGTTCGGGCGCCGATTTCAGGAAGGCGACGGGGCCCGCAAAGGTCTTTCGCGCGGCCTCGATCGCGTCTTCGTCGAATCCGCTCATTTGACCGCCACTTCCTTTTTGGGCGCGTCCTTCTTAGGAAGCGGCTCCTTCAGCGCCGGATGCTTCGAATAGAGCCAGCGCTGCTGGAGGATCGTCAGGATGTTCGACGTGATCCAGTAGACCTGGAGGCCCACCGCGAACGGCGCCATCACGAACATCAGCATCCACGGCATGATCGCGAAGATCTGCTTCTGCATGTCGTCGAGCGGCGCCGGGTTCAGCTTCATCTGATAATACATCGACACGCCGAGCAGCACCGGCACGATGCCGATCGCCAGGAAGCTGGGGGGCGTGAAGTTCAGATAGCCGAACAGGTTGAGGATCGTCGCGGGATCGGGTGCGGACAGATCCTTGATCCACAAAACGAACGGCTGGTGCCGCATCTCGATCGTCAGCAACAGCACCTTGTACAGCGCGAACATGATCGGGATCTGGAGGAGCATCGGCAGGCAGCCCGCGACGGGGTTGGCCTTCTCCTCCTTGTACAGCTTCATGATCTCCTGCTGCTGGCGCGGCTTGTCGTCCTTCCAGCGCTCCTGCAGGGCCTTCATCTTGGGCTGGAGCACGCGCATCTTGGCCATCGACGCGAACTGCTTCTGCGCGATCGGGAAGAGCAGCGCGCGGATCGTGATCGTCAGCAGGATGATCGCGACGCCGAAATTGCCGACGAGGCGGAACAGCCAGTCGAGATAATAGAAGATCGGCTGTTCGATCATCCCGAACCAGCCCCAGTCGATCGCGCGATCAAACTCGTCGATGCCGAGCTTGTCCTGATAGTCTTCGAGCAGTTTCACTTCCTTCGCGCCGGCGAAGAAGTGGCTCGAATAGCTGGCCTTGGTGCCGGGGGCGAGGTTGATCGGCTGAGTCAGCTGATAGTCGGCCTGATAGGTCTTGGCCGGGGTGCCGCGCTGCTGGAGCGAGACGGGCAGCTTCTGGTCGGGGACGATCGCAGTCAGCCAATAATGGTCGGCGAAGCCCGCCCAGCCGCCGGTGGTGGTGAACTGCTTCGGCGCGGTTTCGACATCGCCATAGTTGATATAGTTGGCGGCGCTGGCGGCCACCGCGACCGGGCCGACATGCGCGACATATTGGTCGACATCGGTCGAGCGGCTGGAGCGCGAGACGAGCGCGAAGGGCGTCACCGCCACGGGCGCCGCGCCGAGATTGGTGACGGTCTGGCGGATCGTGAACATGTAATGCTCGTCGACCGCGAGATCGATCTGGAAGCGCTGGCCGGTCGCGTTGGTGGTGGTCAGCGTGACCGGCGTGGTCGGGGTGAGCCGGGGGGCGCTGGCCTGCCACACGGTATCGGCGCCCGGCGCCTGGGTGCCGACGCCCTGCCAGCCGATCTGCGCGAAATAGGCGCCCGCCGCGCCGGTGGGCGACAGCAGCCGGATCGGCGGCGAATTCTTCGAGATGTTTTCGTCGTACTTCACCAGGACGAGATCGTCGAAGCGCGCGCCCTTGAGGTTGATCGAGCCCTTCACGCTCGGCGTGTCGATCACGACGCGCGGCGTTTCGGCCAGCACCGCGGCGCGATCGCGCAGCGCGGAGGGCGAATCGGCGGTCGGATCGGCCGCCGGATTGGGCACGGGCTGGCTCTTGCCGTTGACCAGCTTGGTCGTCGCGGCGGGCTGTTGCGGGAACACCCAGTGCATGATCGGCTGCCAGGCGAACAGGATCAGCGCCGCCAGCAACGCGAAGATCACGAAATTCTTTTGGTCTTCTTTCACCGGTGTTTCCCTGGAAATTCCGTCATGGCACGGGATCGTGGCCGTGCCCGCCCCATGGATGGCAGCGCGCGATTCGTCGGATGGCGAGCCAACTGCCCTTGACCGCCCCATAGCGGCGAAGCGCCTCGATTGCATAGGCCGAACAGGAAGGCTGGTAGCGGCAGCTGGGCGGCAGGATCAGCGAAGGGCCGAGTTGCCACGCCCGCGCGACGAGGATCAGCGCGCGCGCGATCACCGCGGGACCTTGGCCTGCTGCGCCTTGCCCTGCTGGACCCTTGCCAATGCCTTGGCCAGTTCGCGCTGGAGATCGGCAAAGTCGCGCTCGATCCCGCCGGCACGCCCGATCAGCACGTGATCGGCGCCGGGCAGGCCCGCCTCGGGCAGGATTTCGCGCGCCAATGCGCGGAAACGCCGCTTCATCCGGTTGCGGATGACGGCGTTGCCGACTTTCTTCGATACGGTAATGCCGATTCGCATCGTCGAATCGGAATCGTCCCGCGGGCGAACGAGCAGGACGAAACCGGGCATAGGCGCCCGTTTCCCCGCGTTCGCCGCGAGATAGTGCTTGCGCTCGGTGAGCCGCGAAAGCGGTACGGCGGTTAGGCCGACAGCTTGTTGCGGCCGCGGGCGCGGCGGGCGCGGATCACGTTGCGGCCACCGGGGGTCGCCATCCGCGCGCGGAAGCCGTGCCGGCGCGCACGCACCAGGTTGCTCGGCTGAAAGGTCCGCTTCATCGCTCATCCTCAAGTATCTAGAACGTAAAAGGGCCACCACTGGGGCGGCCGCGTGTCGGGTGCCCATACGGGCGGCATGCGCCAAAGTCAACGCGGGTCCGCCGGGAAACCCAGCGCCACCGCCTCTGCCCGTGCGATTTCCGCATCCTGCGCGCGTTGTCTGCGGCGACGGAAGCTGCGGCGGCGCAGCGCCCTGTCGGCGTAATGGCCGGAACGCGGCCAGCGGCGCTTCAGTTGCGCGAATCGTTTCCGCGCCCAGGGCGAATTCTGAAGCATCAGGACCAGCCCCGCCGCGAACACGAAGATGCCGCCGGGACCGGGGATGATCCCGACCAGCGGAGTCGCCGCCACGAGCAGCACGCCGGTCGCGAAGAAGAGGGTCCGGAGCAGCGGGGTTCGGGCGGTCGTCATCTTGCAAAGCTGGGTGGCGTGTGTTGCTCATACAAGACGCCTCCCGGCGAGCCGCACCATTTCGGCGGCGAACCGTTCCACAATGGAGAATTGCCGCTATGCTCGCGAACGGGGCAGGGGGAGAGCCGGTTTGGTCGCGAGCGTATCGACGGTTGCCTATCTGGGGCTCGAGGCGCGCGCCGTCGAAGTGCAGTGCAATCTCGTCGCCGGACTGCCCAAGTTCGTGGTCGTCGGGCTGCCCGACAAGGCCGTCGGCGAGAGCCGCGAGCGGGTGCGCGCCGCGATGGCGGCGATCGGCCTCGCGCTGCCGCCCAAGCATATCATCCTGAACCTGTCGCCCGCCGATTTGCCCAAGGAAGGGTCGCATTTCGACCTGCCGATCGCGCTCGCGCTGCTGGGCGCGATGGGGGTGGTCGATGCCGAGACGCTGGCGGGCTATGTCGTCGTCGGCGAACTCGCGCTGGACGGGCGGATCGCGCCGTCGCCCGGCGTTCTGCTGGCCGCGCTGCACGCGTCGGAGATCGGCAAGGGGCTCGTCTGTCCCGCGGCGCAGGGGGCGGAGGCGGCATGGGCGGGGCAAGTCGAAGTGATCGCCGCGCCCGACCTGATCGCGCTGCTCAACCACTTCAAGGGCCGCCAGCTCCTGTCGGCGCCGGTGGGGGGCGAGGCCGACCCGGTCGGCCGGGGCGCCGACCTGGCGCAGGTGAAAGGGCAGGAGACCGCCAAGCGCGCGCTGGAGATCGCGGCGGCGGGCGGGCACAATATGCTGATGGTCGGGCCGCCGGGCGCGGGAAAATCGCTGCTCGCCTCGTGCCTGCCCGGCATCTTGCCCCCGCTCGACGCCGCCGAGGCGCTGGAGGTGTCGATGGTCGCATCGGTCGCGGGGACGCTGGCGGGCGGGCGGCTGACGCGCACCCGCCCGTTTCGCAGCCCGCACCATTCGGCGTCGATGGCGGCGCTGACCGGCGGCGGGCTCAAGGTGAAGCCGGGCGAAGTGAGCCTCGCGCATCTGGGGGTGCTGTTCCTCGACGAGCTTCCCGAATTCCAGCGCGCGGTGCTCGATTCGCTGCGCCAGCCGCTGGAGGCGGGGGTGGTGAGCGTCGCGCGGGCAAACGCGCATGTGACCTTTCCGGCCAGGGTTCAGCTCATTGCTGCGATGAATCCGTGCCGTTGCGGCCATCTGGGCGACCCCGCGCTCGCCTGCGCCCGCGCGCCGCGCTGTGCGGCCGACTATCAGGCCAAGGTGTCGGGGCCGCTGCTCGATCGCATCGATCTGCACATCGAAGTCCAGCCGGTCACCGCCGCCGACCTGGTGATGCCGCCGCCCGCCGAGGGGTCGGCGGAGGTCGCGGCGCGGGTCGCGGCGGCGCGGAGCGTGCAGGCGGCGCGCTATGCCGGTGCGGCGGCGCGGATGAATGCCGAGGCGGAGGGACTTTTGCTGGCCGAGCATTGCACCCCCGACGAGGCCGGGCGCACGCTGCTGGCGCAGGCGGCGGAGGCGATGCGGCTGTCGGCGCGCGGCTATACCCGCGTGCTGCGCGTGGCGCGGACGATCGCCGACCTTGCCGGGACGGAGGGCGTGGGCCGCATCCATGTCGCCGAGGCGCTGAGCTATCGCCGGCAGGCGCCGCGGAGCTGATGGCGCGGGCGCCCGGACGATTTTCCTGCGCGCCCCCGCTTGCAGCCGGCCCGCCCTTGGTCTAGCCACGCCCTCCGCTGCCCCTGTGGCGAAATTGGTAGACGCGACCGACTCAAAATCGGTTGCCGCAAGGCATGCTGGTTCGAGTCCGGCCAGGGGCACCACTCCCGATCAATGGAGGGCACCATTGGTGTCCGGGCATCGGGATCCCCATTGGCAGCGATAGCCAGTGGATTGATAGGCCCCGTAATGGTGATCAAGGCGGGCGCTACCACCACCTTGGCGATGAACCGACGAGCGTAGCGCTGCCGAACTGTGGGGTCGTTGGATCGCAGCTTGCCAAGGATTACCTCCGTTCTGGGCGGAGCAGCCGGTCGGCCAGGGCGTCCATGACAATCGTTTCGAGTCTCTCGTCGCGAATGCTGGTCGCTTGGCATGCAGTCTCGTCCCGGCGCAGACGGCGAGAGCATCGGTAACGGCCACCTTTGCCGGTAGCGATGGTGAGCGCATGACCGCATTCGGGGTGACCACATTTGGCGATGCCTGCGAGCACCGTCGGGCTTGAGACGATTCGTGCCGGAGTGACATGCGGCGCGCTACGAGCGATGCCGGCCTGAACTTCGAGCTACTCGGCTTCGGGAATTATGACCGGAACGTCTATCGTCCGCCACTCCGCTTCCGGTCGTCTGACCGCCTGCGATCCCATCCGCTTGCGGGCAGGCACGGGAGCCGTGTTTTGAACTTCAATGAGTGGCCTATCGGCTGTTGCCTATGGACGTGTGTCGGATAAATGCGCCGTCCAGTGACTGCCGTTCAGCCGGCGTCGGAGCCGCCGACTTCATCGACTCCGACGAATTCGGTAGCGCGGGTCTGATGCGGTACGGCGCCGCCCTCGCGCAACCGGTCGACCGCAGCGGCGGCGACGGGTAGCAGGCCCGACGGATCGGCGAGGATGGCGGCCTTCATCCGTCGATCCCAGAAGCTGATGATATGATCGGCAGTTGCCGCCACGGCATCCATCTCGTCCATCGAGGCGAAATTCCGCGCGATCTGGTTCGCCATGTGGGCGAGGTGGGCATGCTGGCTCATTCGGCGGGCTCCACGGGCGATGCGATGCGGCGCGAACGCGCGCTGAGCGCCTGATAGTCCTCCTGCCAGTCGCTCGGGCCGTTGGATGGGGCCACTTGGACCGCGGTCACTTTATATTCGGGGCAGTTGGTGGCCCAGTCCGAATAGTCGGTGGTGATGACGTTGGCCTGCGTCGCCGGGTGGTGAAAGGTCGTATAGACCACGCCCGGGGCGACGCGATCGGTGATCTTGACGCGCAGCGTCGTCTCGCCGGCGCGCGAGGCCAGCCTCGCCCAGTCGCCGTCCTTCATCCCGCGATCCTCGGCATCGACGGGGTGCATCTCGAGCAGATCCTCCGGATGCCAGGCGACATTCTCGGTGCGCCGCGTCTGTGCGCCGACATTATACTGGCTGAGGATGCGTCCGGTGGTCAGCAGCAGCGGGAAGCGCGGGCCGGTCTTCTCGTCGGTCGGGATATAGTCGGTCACCACGAACTTGCCCTTGCCGCGGACGAAGCCGTCGATGTGCATCACCGGCGTGCCGTCGGGCGTTTCCGCGGTGGCCGGCCATTGCATCGAGCCGAGCGCATCGAGCCGCGCGAAGCTGACGCCCGCGAACGAAGGCGTCAGGCGGGCAATCTCGTCCATGATCTCGGACGGGTGCGCATAGTCCCAGCCGAGATCGAGCGCATTGGCGAGCCCCATCGTGACTTCCCAATCGGCGAGGCCGTTGAGCGGGCGCATCACCTTGCGCACCGGCTGGATGCGGCGCTCGGCATTGGTGAAGGTCCCGTCCTTTTCGAGGAAGGTCGAGCCGGGCAGGAAGATGTGCGCGTAGTTCGCGGTCTCGTTGAGGAAGAGATCGTGGACGATCACGCATTCCATCGCGGCGAGGCCGGCCGAGACATGTTTGGTGTTGGGATCGGACTGGAGGATGTCCTCGCCCTGGATGTAGAGCGCCTTGAACGTACCCTCGACCGCGGCGTCGAGCATGTTGGGGATGCGCAGACCCGGTTCGGGATCGAGCGTCACGCCCCAATCCGCCTCGAACAGGCTGCGCGTCTCGCCGTCCGAGATGTGGCGATAGCCCGAAAGCTCGTGCGGGAAGCTGCCCATGTCGCAGGCGCCCTGAACGTTGTTCTGTCCGCGCAACGGGTTCACGCCGACGCCGGGGCGGCCGATATTGCCCGTCGCCATCGCCAGATTGGCGATCGCCATCACGGTCGAGCTGCCCTGGCTATGTTCGGTGACGCCGAGGCCGTAATAGATCGCGCCATTGCCGCCGGTCGCGTAGAGCCGCGCCGCCGCGCGCAGTTCCTGCGGGTCGACCGTCGTCACGGGCTGGAGCGCCTCGGGCGAGTTGCGCGGGTTTGCGACGAATTCGGCCCAATGCTGATATTCGTCCCAGTCGCAGCGTTCGCGGATGAAAGCTTCGTTGGCCAGTTGCTCGGTCACGATCACATGCGCCATCGCAGTGAGCACCGCGACGTTGGTGCCGGGGCGCAGCGGCAAGTGATGTTCGGCCTCGATATGCGGCGTGCGGACCATGTCGATGCGGCGCGGATCGACGACGATCAGCCTGGCGCCCTGGCGCAGCCGCTGCTTCATGCGGCTGGCGAAGACGGGATGGCCGTCGGTAGGATTGGCGCCGATGATCAGGATCACGTCGGACGCCATCACGCTATCGAAATCCTGCGTGCCCGCGGACGTGCCGAACGTGGTCTTCAGGCCATAGCCGGTCGGCGAGTGGCAGACGCGCGCGCAGGTATCGACATTGTTGTTGCCGAAGCCCGCGCGGACCAGTTTCTGGACGAGGAAGGTCTCTTCGTTGGTGCAGCGGCTGGAGGTGATCCCGCCGACCGAATCGCGGCCATATTGCGCCTGGATGCGGCGGATCTCGCTTGCGGCATAGGCGAACGCCTCACCCCAGCTTACCTCGCGCCAGGGTTGGTCGATGCGTTCGCGGATCATCGGATTGCGCACGCGTTCCTGGTGGTTGGCATAGCCCCAGGCAAAGCGGCCCTTGACGCAGCTATGGCCGCGATTGGCCTTGCCTTCCTTCCACGGCACCATCCGGACGAGCTGCTCGCCGCGCATCTCGGCGCGGAAGGTGCAGCCGACGCCGCAATAGGCGCAGGTGGTGACGACCGAGCGATCGGGCGTACCGACGCGGACGACCTCGCGCTCTTGCAGCGTCGCGGTGGGGCAGGCGGCAACACACGCGCCGCAGGATACGCATTCGGAAGAGAGAAAATCGTCGCTCGGCAGGCTCGCCGAGACTTTCGACGCGAAGCCGCTGCCGTCGATGGTGAGCGCGAAGGTGCCCTGGACTTCGTCGCAGGCGCGCACGCAACGCGAGCAGACGATGCATTTGGAAGGATCGAAGTCGAAATAGGGGTTCGACAGGTCCTTGGCCTGGCCGAGATGGTTCTCGCCCTCATAGCCGTAGCGCACGTCGCGCAAGCCCACTGCGCCGGCCTGGTCCTGCAGCTCGCAATCGCCATTGGCGGCGCAGGTCAGGCAATCGAGCGGGTGATCGGAGATATAGAGTTCCATCACGCCCTTGCGCAGCTTGTGCAGCGTCGGCGTCTGGGTGTGGACGACCATGCCGGGCGTGACGGGGGTCGTGCAGCTGGCGGGCGTGCCGCGACGGCCGTCGATCTCGACGAGGCAAAGGCGGCACGACCCGAACTGCTTGAGGGTGTCGGTGGCGCACAATTTGGGGATCGACGTCCCCATTTCGGCGGCGGCGCGCAGGATCGTCGTGCCCGCCGGCACGCTGATTTCGCGCCCGTCGATGGTCAGCGTGACGTCGGTCGATTCATATGATCTCGGCGTACCGAAATCGGGCTGGGGTTCATATCCCATGATGCTGCTCCAAGACTGGCCCGTCGCGATCGGTATCGCGGCTGAAGGGCGGCCGCCGGATCATTCCGCCGCCTGCCGCTCGGGCCCGAAATCTTCGGGGAAATGGGTGATCGCGCTCATCACCGGATAGGGCGTGAACCCGCCGAGCGCGCAGAGCGAGCCGAATTTCATCGTCTCGCAAAGGTCCGAGACGAGGGCCAGATTGGAAGCCACCGAATCGCCCGAGATGAGCTTGTCGATCGTCTCCTTGCCGCGCACCGCGCCGATCCGGCAGGGCGTGCATTTGCCGCAGCTTTCGATGGCGCAGAATTCGAACGCGAAGCGCGCCTGCGCCGCCATGTCGACGCTGTCGTCGAACACGGTGATGCCGCCATGGCCGATCAGACCGTCGACCGCAGTGAATGCCTCATAGTCGAATGGGGTGTCGAACAATGCGGGCGGGAAATAGGCGCCGAGCGGCCCGCCGACCTGCACCGCGCGCACCGGACGCCCGCTCGCCGTGCCGCCGCCGATGTCGTTGACCAACTGGCCCAGCGTCACGCCGAACGCGGTCTCGTATAATCCGCCGTAGCGGATGTTCCCGGCAAGCTGGATCGGCATCGTGCCGCGCGAGCGGCCCATGCCATACTCCGCATAGGCCTGCGCGCCTTCGGCAAGCACAAAGGGCACGGCGGCAAGGGTCAGCACGTTGTTGACCACGGTGGGGCAGCCGAACAGCCCCTCGATCGCCGGTAGCGGCGGCTTGGCGCGGACTTCGCCGCGCTTGCCCTCCAGGCTGTTGAGCAGCGAGGTTTCCTCGCCGCAGACATAGGCGCCGGCGCCGACGCGGATCTCGATCTCGAACGGTGCGATCAACGGCGCCGCGAGCAGCGCTGCCGCACGCATCTTGGCGATGGCATGCGGATATTCGGAACGGATATAGACGAAGCCCTTGCCCGCGCCGACGGCCAGGCCGGCGATCGCCATGCCTTCGATCAGGCAGAAGGGGTCGCCCTCCATCAACATGCGATCGGCGAAGGTGCCGCTATCGCCCTCGTCGGCGTTGCAGACGATGTATTTGCGATGTCCCCGCGCGAGGCGGACCGTGTCCCATTTGATGCCGGCCGGGAACCCCGCGCCGCCGCGACCGCGCAGGCCCGATGCCTTGAGCATGTCGACGATCGCCTCGCCGCCGATCTCGCGGGCGGTATGCAGGCCAAGCCAGCCGCCGGTATCGGCATAATCTTCGAGGCTGAGCGGGCGCGTTCTGCCGGCGCGCGCGAAGGTCAGGCGGGTCTGGCTGGCGAGGAAGGGATGGTCCGCGATCGCACCGATGCGGAGATGGTCCGCAGTCCCGGCCATAATGGCGTCGACGTCGCCGGGGCCGACCGGACCATAGCCAATGCCATCCAGTTCGACCAACGGCTCGAGCCAGTGCATCCCCCAGCTCGACGTGCGGACGACCGCATGGCCCAGTTCGGTGAAGCGCTGCGCCACGCGGTCCGCGCCGCAAGCAATGGCGAGCGCGTCGTCGGAGATCCGCACCTGCATCTCAGAGCACCGCCATCAGCGCGGCAATTCGCTCGGAATCGAGCCGGGCGTGGACGTCGCCGCCAATCATCGCGGCGGGCCCTGCCGAACAGAGCCCGAGACAATAGACGGCCTCGATGCGGATGCGTTCGCCGGCAAGCGTTGCCGCCGCGGCGGCAAGCGGTTCGCTGCCGCGCGCCTGGCACGATTCGGCGCGGCAAAGCCGGATCACGGGGCGCGGATCGGGGGTTCGGCGAAAATCGTGATAGAAGCTGACCACGCCGGAAACTTCCGCACGGCTGAGGTTGAGCGCGGCCGCGATCTGCGCAATCGACGCTTCCGAAACCCAGCCGAAGCGGGCCTGGACGTCGTGCAATATCGGCAAGAGCGGTCCTTCGCAGTCCGCATGTGCACCCACAATTTCCGCGATGTCGCTGCCCGTCTCCACAATGCGACTGTGCGCGGATCGACGTGAAATTCAAATCAGTAGCGCTGATCAGTGATAGAAGCGCTCTATCAGGGAAGGTTGCTCTGCAGCGCACGGGCGGCGGCAAGCGCGGCCCGTGCGAAGGGCGATACGGGGCCGCGATCGGTGACGATCAGCGCAACGCCGTTGGACTGTGGCAAGTCGCTGATCTCGATAAGCCGAACCTTGAGATCCGGCCCGACAAACCCGGCATGGCTGGTGGTCATGACGCTGGACAGGCCGCCCGAGGCAACCATGGACAGCAGCGCGAGATAGGAATCGCTGGTGGCGACGGGGGCGGCGGCAAGCTCTGCCCGCGCCAGATGACCGTCGAGGATCCGGCGGTTCTGCATGCCGTGATGGAGAAGGCAGAGCGGCTCCGAGACGACCTCGGCCAGCGTCACGCTTTGGCGCGCACCGAATCGCCCTTCGACATGCGTGGCGAAGCGATAGCATTCTTCGAACAGCGCCACGGACTGGATGCCGGCGCGGGATTCGGTTTCGAGATAGGTCAGGCCGGCATCGAGCTCGAAATTGCCGATCCCCTCCACGATCGCCGCAGAGGTGAGCTGGCGCACCGCGACGCGGAGCTCGGGGTGGCTCGCGTGGAGCGCGCCGATCAGCCCCCCGATCTGGGGCATCGCGGCGGGAATCACGCCAAGGCGAAGCTCGCCGCGCAAGGAGCCGCCGGCATCGATCGAGTGGCGCAGTTCGTCATGGCCGGCGATCAGCGCGCGCACATGGGGAAGGATGGCATAGCCTTCCGGAGTGAGGTCGATGAAGCGGCGGTCGCGCAGTGCAAGTCGCTTCCCGAGCAGACTCTCCAACGCCACGATGCCCGCCGATAAGGTGGGCTGGGTTACATTGCAGCGCTTGGCGGCACGTGCGAAATGCCGCTCCTCAGCGAGCGCTATGAAATATTCCAGGAATCGGAACTGCATCGCCAACACTTACCCCGGTGCCGTGCCGCTGTCGCGCGCAACCAGGCGCAGGCTCAGGCATCCCGCGCGATCTGGCGCTTGATCAACGCCACCATGACGAGCGAAATGGCCAGCGACCCGGCGATGAGCTGGAAATAGCCCGATGCGCCGCCCGCCGACAGGGCGAATACGCCGGCAAAGGAACTGGCGATGGCGCCGATCCGGCCCGCCGCGGCGGCGGCGCCGACCCCGGTGCTGCGGGCATGATCGGGATAGATGAAAGCGGAGAAGGTATAGAGGCCGTTGAGCAGGCCCGACGCGAAGATGCCGATCACGAACAGCAACGCGAGAACCACGCTGAGGTCCGCGCGCGCGCCGCTCGCCACGCTGCCGGTATAGGTGCCGAGCGCGAGCGAGGCGGCGACACCGCCGCCCGCCAGGATCAGAACGACCAGCCGCGAGCCATAGCGGGCAATCAGCCAGCCGCAGCCGATCCCGCCGAGGATCCCGCCGAGCGACAGGAAGGTCATCCCCAGCCCGGTAAGCGATAGCGCGAAGCCCAGGCTGGCGAGCATCGCCGGCACCCAGCTGAACATCGCATAATTGGCCAGCAGGCAGAAGAAGAAGGCGATCCACAAGAAGACCGTGCTCGACGCGACAGCGGGCGCGAACAGAGTCGACAGCGGCATTCGCTTCGGACCGGCCGGCGGGCCGACGGCAACCAGCGGAGCATCGCCAATCTCGACTCCGCAGCGCAGCGCGGCGGCGCGGATGCGCGCGCGCCCGGCGCCGGAAACCACCAGAAAAATCGGCGATTCCGGAAGCAGCACGAGCAGCAACAATGATACCGCGACTCCGATCCCGCCGAGCGCCAGGAATATCCCCTCCCAGCCATAGGGTTCGACGACGAGGTTACCGATCAGGCCCGAGACCATCGCTCCGGCGGCGATGAACGCCATGCCGATCGACAGCGCGAAGGCGCGTTTGCGGGCCGGGGTGAACTCGACGATCATCGCCGCGCCGTTGGGAATCATCGCGCCGATGCCGATGCCGTCGATGAAGCGCAGGACGAGCAATTCGGTGGGGTTGGTCACCCATGCCTGCGCCATGGTGGCCAGGCCGAAAAAGGCCGTGCTCGCGATCATCGTCCAGCGGCGGCCGAAGCGATCGCCCAGCACGCCGCCGACGAGTGCGCCGATCGTCAGCCCGACCAGTCCAACCGCTGCAATCGGGGCGAAGGCCCCGCGTCCCAATCCCCAGTCGCGCATCAGCGCGGGGATTGCGAGCCCGAGCGATTGATTGGCCACCCCGTCGGTTACATAGGCCAGCGCGATCAGCGCGAGCACCAGCTTTTGATACGGCGTCCAGGCGCCCCGATCGATCATCTCCTTCACGTCGATTCCCGGGGCATCGGTCGTGGCGGCGCGCAAAATATCGGTCATATCGTATGCCTATATTGTATACCAATTTAGTCAATCGCGCTGAGGAGGCGAGGCGTCACTGCAACCCGCGGCGCTAAAAACCCCGCCCCCGGAAAATGATTATCTCTTTTTGCCTAACAATAATGGCTGTGATACGCCATGGTGAAAGGGACGCCGAAGGGCATTCGGGGAGGAACGGGTAAATGACGGCGGTTCGCGCAGCGGTGAAAACCGGCATCGAAAAAACCGAGATCCGGGAGTTTCCGATGCCCCGCCTCGGTGACGATGACGGCATCCTGCGGATCGAATCGTCGGGCGTCGGCGGCAGCGACCCCGAAATGTATCGCCGCGAGAACACTGCACCTTGCGTGATGGGGCATGAGAATGTCGGCACAATCGAAGCGCTCGGCGCCGGCGCCGCGAAGCGTTGGGGGCTCAGGCCGGGCGACCGCATCGCGTTGCACGAATATCTGCCGTGCTGGCATTGCGACTGGTGCCGACAGGGCGACTACCGGCTATGCATGGAGGCCGATTTCTTCAATGTGAAGGACCGCTTCAACACGTTGCGCTACGGCACCTGCAACGCCGAGATCGCGCCGCATTTGTGGGGCGGGTTCGCCGAACATATGTATCTCGCTCCCAACGCGGTGATCCACAAAATCCCGGCGGCGATGGACGCGCGCCAGGCGACCATGGCGGTGCCGCTGGGCAACGGCGTGCAATGGGCGGTGCTCGATGGCGGCGCGGGGCTGGGCAAGACCGTGCTCGTGTTCGGACCCGGGCAACAGGGGCTGAGCTGCGCGCTGGCTGCAAAAGCCGCTGGCGCGCGCACGGTGATCCTCGTCGGGCTGACCCGCGACCGAGCCCGACTCGATCTGTCGCTCGCTCTCGGCGCGGACATTGCAGTCGACGCGCTGCAGGAAGACCTGACGGCAATCGTCATGGCCGCGACCGGGGGCATGGGCGTCGATGTCGTTGTCGATACGACGGGCGACCCTGACGGCAGCATCGCCGAACTGGCAATTTCGCTGTCGGCCAAGGGTGCCTGGCTGAGCCTGAACGGCCTGGGCGCGTCGGTCCCGATCAACGAGATCAAGAAGCGCTATCTGACGGTACGGGCGCCGCGCGGACACAGTTATCGCGCGGTGCAGACCGCGCTCGACATCATCGCGGCCGGGACATGGCCGATTGACAAGCTTTGCAGCCACGATTTTGGTCTGGACCGGGTTCATGACGCGATCCTGGCCACGGCAGGGCGTGGTATCGAGGGTGCGATCCACGTAACGGTCAGTCCGGGCAGGGCAGGATGACTCTAACGGGAGATTGCGAGTTTGCCTAACGACGACGCCAACGACAGTGCGCTGCCGAACCAGGTGGCGGACAATTTGCGCGCGATGATCGTGCGCGGCAGCCTGCTCCCGGGAGAACATCTGGGCCAGACCCAGCTCGCGGAGCGGTTCGGTCGCAGCAAGGTGCCCATTCGCGAGGCGCTCAAGCTGCTCGCCACCGAGGGCTTTCTGCGCCACGACCGGAATCGCGGCTATTTCGTCTCCCCGCTCGAGATCGAGGAAGCGCGCCAGCTCTACAAGCTGCGAAGCTGGCTCGAATCCGAATTGCTGCAGACCGCCGAATGGCCCGACGACACCCAGCTTGCGGCGTTCCGCGCGCAATTCGATGCCGTGGACGCGATCGATCAGGGCAAGGAATTCCAGCGCTGGGCATCCTCGCTGGAACAATTGCGCTACGCCTTGTTCGATCTCTCGCCCGAGAAGCTGTTGCTGCGAGAAGCCATGCGCCTTTGGCGGCTTACCGATCGCTATCGCGCGCTGATGCCGAGGACCATGGCCGAAAGCCCCGAGCGAAAATTGATCGATGCGCTGGCGGCGCGGGACCGCAAGGCGCTGCTCTCCGGCTATCTCGCCGGGCGCGCGGAAATCGAATCGGCGCTCGAAAAGGTCTTCGAATAATGCCCGCGTCGAGGGGTGCCATGCCCAATCGATCCATCCGGCTTTGGGCCTTTATCGCGGCGATGGCAGGGCTCTTGTTCGGGTTCGACACCGCGGTCATCTCAGGCGCCGAACAGGCAATCCAGCGCGTGTGGCGCATGGGCGATGCGCTCCACGGCCTCGCCATATCCTCGGCGCTGTGGGGGACGGTGATCGGGGCGCTGTTCGGCAATATCCCGAGCGACCGCTTCGGGCGCAAGCCGACGCTCATTGCGATCGGTGCGCTCTATGTTGTCTCGGCGATCGGATCGGCGGTTGCCTGGGACCCCTGGTCGTTCATCTTCTTCCGCTTCCTCGGCGGGCTCGGCGTCGGCGCCTCGACGATCGCGGCACCCGCCTATATCGCCGAGATCGCGCCGCCGGCGTGGCGCGGGCGGCTTGGCGTGCTGTTCCAGACGATGATCGTGACCGGAATCCTGGTCGCCTACATCTCCAATATGCTGATCGCGGGCAGCGGGCCCGACGATTGGCGCTTCATGCTGGGCACCGTGGCGGTCCCGTCGATCGTGTTCCTCCTTGCGATGTTCCTCGTCCCCGAAAGCCCGCGCTGGCTGCTGCTGCACCGCGGCGACGAGGCGCAGGCGGCCCGTATCCTCGCGCTTGCGGGCGCCAGCATCGACGAGGTGAAGGCGACGATCGACCCCGCAGCGGACAAGGGCATGCCGCTTGGCCGATTCTTCGACGGCAGGTTGCGGCGCCCGATCCGGCTCGCGGTGCTGCTGGCGTTTTTCAACCAGTTGTCGGGGATCAACGCGATCATCTATTTCGCACCGCGGATCTTCGACCTCACCGGCGGCGGGGCGAATACCTCGCTGATGGCGACGGTTGGGGTCGGCGTGGTCAATTTGATCTTCACGCTGATCGGCATGTCGCTGATCGACCATGCCGGACGACGCCGGCTGATGCTGATCGGCTCGATCGGCTATATCGTCTCGCTGACGATGGTCGCCTATGGCTTTGCGGCGCAGCGTTATGCGCTGGTCCCCTATTGCATCTTCGCCTTCATCGCCGCGCATGCGATCGGCCAGGGCGCGGTGATCTGGGTCTATATCTCGGAGATATTCCCCACTGCCGCGCGCGCGACGGGGCAGGCGCTGGGGACCGGCACGCATTGGGTGCTCGCGGCGATCCTGACCCTCGTCATGCCGTCGCTGCTCACCAGCGTCGCGCCCGCCTATATCTTCGGCTTCTTCGCTGCCTTCATGGTGCTCCAGCTGCTCTTCACGATCTTCCTGATGGTGGAGACGCGCGGACGATCGCTGGAGGATGTCGCGACGGGACTGGTTCGGGATTGAGCCCGGCTCAGCCCAGCGAATAGATATCGAGCGTGGTCTCGCCTTGTTCCAGGCGCCGGCAGATCTCGATCTCGTCGCGGTCGCGCTGATGGCTCGCGGCAACAACCTCGCCGACGCGCTCGCGGGGGACGATGACGACGCCATCGGCATCGCCGATGACGAGATCGCCGGGGCGGACGGTCAGGTCCTCGAACGCCACCGGCGCATTGATCCAGCCGGTCGCCTCGCGGTCCTTGCCCGTGCCGCGGATGCAAAGCCCGCGCGCGAAGATCGGAAACCCGACGTCGCCGAGCAGATCGAGATCGCGCACGCACCCATCAAGGACGAGTCCGCCCAGCCCGCGCGCCTTTGCCGCAGTCGACATGACTTCGCCCCAATAGCCATGATCGAACTTGCCCGAACAATGCGCGACGATGACGTCTCCCGGCTGGGCGGCATAGATCGCATAATGGAGCCACAGATTGTCGCCGGGCGGGCCTTGCACGGTCAGCGCGGGTCCGCACACGCGGAAGTGCGCATGCACCGGCTTGATCGCATAGGGCATGACGCCGATCTTGCCGCCGGCCTCGTGCACGGTGGCCGTGGGAAGGCCCTGCGCCCGCGCCACGATCTCGGGCGCAACGCGCTCGCTATTGTCGAGGATGCCGGATTTCGGATCGGTCATGCCGGTAACTCCATCTGCAGGAGCGCCTTCAGCGGACGCGCGGTGTCGGCAAGCAGCGCCGGATCGACCACGCTGCCGGCCTCGACCATCTTGCGGCCCTGAACGTAATCCTTGACCGCATTGACGCAGTCGAGCGCGATCACCCGCCCCTCGCGAAGATAGACGACCGAAAAGCTGCGCGTCGCGGGATCGCCGCGCAGCACGGTGGCGTCATAGTCCAGGCTCAGGCCTGCGGTCTGCAGCTTGAGGTCGTATTGGTTCGACCAGAACCAGGGCAGGGCATGATAGCGCAGCGGATCGCCGCAGATCGATGCCGCGGCGATCGATGCCATGTCGTTGGCGTTCTGGACGCTCTCCAGCCGGATGACCGCGCCGCCGGCAAAGGCGTTGGCATGCGCGGCGCAATCGCCGATCGCATGGATGTCGGGCAGCGACGTGCGGCAGAAGGCGTCGACGTCGACGCCATTGGTGCCCGCGGCGCCCGCTGCGGTCAGTGGCGCGACCGCCGGGACAATGCCGATCCCGACGACGACCATGTCGGCCGGCAGGACCGTTCCGTCGGACAGCCGGACGCCGTTCGCCCTGACGCCGTCGCCGGTGATGCAATCGACCGCGCAGCCGGTGCGCACGGTCACGCCATGCGCGCGATGTTCGGCTTCGTAAAAGGCGGAAAGCGCCTTGCCCGCCACCCGCGCGAGCACCCGATCGAGCGCTTCGATCAGCGTGACGGTACAGCCGAGCTTGGTCAGCACCGCCGCCGCCTCGAGCCCGACATAACCGCCGCCGATCACGACGACCGTCTTGGCGCCGGCATCCAACTCGGCCATCATCCGGTCGACATCGGCTTTGTCGCGGACGCTGTGGACTCCGGCGAGGTCGCCCCCGGCGCACGTCAGCCGCCGCGGATCGCCCCCAGCCGCCCAGATCAGCTTGCCGTAGGAAAGGCTGTCGCCCCCCGCCAGCGTCACCCGGTGCCCCGCCGGATCGACTGCGGTTACGGTGGCATCGAGCCGCAGCGCGATGCGCTTGTCGGTCCAGAAGGCAGCAGGTCGGATCTGGATGCGCTCGAACGCCTTTTCGCGCGCGAGATAGTCCTTGGACAGGGGAGGGCGTTCATAGGGCGGAACGCTGTCGCGCCCGAGCATCAGGATCGCGCCTTCGAACCCGTGCTGGCGTAGCGCGATCGCCGCCTGCGCGCCGCCATGGCCGGTGCCGACGATGATTACGTCATGATCTGCTGCGTGCTCCGCCATGCTCAGTCCTCGGGCGCGATCGTCGCGGCGAGGCCGTCGAGCGCGTCGGACAGCGGGATCTGGCACGAGAGGCGCGATGTCGGTCCGCGATGGTCCGAGCTGTCGAGCAGATCGTCCTCGTCCTCGCTGATCGGCGGAAGCCGGTCGGCGAATTCGGGATCGATGAAGACATGGCACGTCGCGCACGAGCAGGAGCCGCCGCACAGCGCCATCAGTTCGTCGATGCCCGCGTCGCGGATCGCTTCCATCAGCGAATAGCCGGGCGTCATCGCGACCGGACGTTCCACGCCGTCGCGGGTGGTGATGCGGATCTCGGCCATCGCGCTCAATACACCACGACGCTGCGGATGCTCTCGCCCGCATGCATCAGGTCGAAGCCCTTGTTGATCTCCTCCAGCGTGAGGACATGGGTGATCATCGGATCGATCTCGATCTTGCCGTTCATGTACCAGTCGACGATCTTCGGCACATCGGTGCGGCCCTTGGCGCCGCCGAACGCGGTGCCGCGCCAGTTGCGCCCGGTGACGAGCTGGAACGGGCGGGTGCTGATTTCCTTGCCCGCTTCGGCGACGCCGATCACGATGCTGGTGCCCCAGCCGCGATGGCAGGCCTCCAGCGCGGTACGCATCACTTCGGTATTGCCGGTGCAGTCGAAGGTGAAGTCGGCGCCGCCATCGGTGAGCGCCAGGATTTCGGCGATCGTCTGCTCGCGCGACTTGCCGCGGCCGTCGACGAAATCGGTCATCCCGAAGCGGCGGCCCCATTCCTCGCGGTCAGGGTTGATGTCGACGCCGATGATCCGGTTCGCGCCCGCCAGCCGCGCACCCTGGAGCACGTTGAGGCCGATGCCGCCCAGCCCGAACACGACGATATTGTCGCCGACCTGGACCTTCGCGGTGTTGACCACTGCGCCCACCCCGGTGGTGACGCCGCAGCCGATATAGCAGCTCGTCTTGAACGGCGCGTCCTCGCGGATCTTCGCGACGGCGATCTCGGGGAGCACGGTGAAGTTCGAGAAAGTCGAGCAGCCCATATAATGGAAGATCGGCTGCCCCTTGTAGCTGAAACGCGTGGTGCCGTCGGGCATCAGCCCCTTGCCCTGCGTCGCGCGGATCGCGGTGCACAGGTTGGTCTTGCCGCTGAGGCACGACTTACACTGGCGGCATTCGGGGGTGTAGAGCGGGATGACATGGTCGCCCGGCGCCACGCTGGTCACCCCCGCGCCGACTTCGCGCACGATGCCCGCGCCTTCATGCCCCAGCACCGAGGGGAACAGCCCCTCGCTGTCGAGCCCGTCGAGCGTATAGGCGTCGGTGTGGCAGATGCCGGTCGCCATGATCTCGACCAGCACTTCACCGGCGTTGGGCCCTTCGAGGTCCAGCTCGACGATCTCCAGCGGCTTCTTCGCTTCGAAAGCCACTGCGGCGCGTGTCTTCACATCCTTCTCCCAACTCTCGCGATCATCGACGACGTCTTCGAGAAGAAGCAGCTTCTCGACACCCGAAAATTGGTATACCGAAGAATATACAATGTCGATAGGGATATCACGATAGCCGCCTATGGATTTCCGCGACGATCCTGCGCGCGCGCCTGAGACGGTGGCGCCATCGGCCCTGGCCGCATCGCGCGCGATCCCGCTGACGGTCGGCGCCTGCTTCTTCATGGAGGGCCTCGACGCGACCATCATCGCGACGTCGCTGCCCCAAATCGCCGAAGCGCTCCATGTCACGCCGCACGAGACCAGCGTCGCGCTCACTGCCTATCTGATCAGCGTCTCGATCTGGCTCGCGGCGAGCGGCTGGCTGGCCGATCGCTTCGAGGCCAAACGCGTGTTCATCGCGTCGATCCTGATGTTCATCCTCGGCTCGCTCGTGTGCGGAGTCAGCGCCGACCTTACGCAATTGATCGTCGGGCGGTTCCTGCAGGGGATGGGCGGGGCGATGATGGCTCCGGTCGGCAGGCTGATCCTGGCGCGCAGCTTCCCGCGCAACCAGCTCGTCCGCGCGATGAGCTATATGATCATCCCAGGGCTGCTCGGGCCGATGCTGGGGCCGGTGATCGGTGGCATGATCACGACCTATTTTGACTGGCGCTGGATATTTTTCATCAATCTGCCGCTGGGCGTGCTGGGCGTGGCGATGGCGATCCGCTTTCTCAAGCGCTTTGCGCCCGGCGCGCCGATCCGGTTCGACGGCTGGGGGTTCGTCCTCGTCGCGGTGGCGCTCGTCGCGATCCTCGCCAGCCTCGAAGTCGTCGCCGCCGAAAGCGCGTTCGGCCGCACCGCCATGCTGGGCCTCGGCATCGGCGTCGCCGCCTGCCTGGCCTATGGCTGGCACGCGCGCCGCGCCGATCCGATCCTCGATCTGCGGCTGCTGCGCCATCGTGCTTTCGCGGTGGCGGTTCTGGGGGGAGCGCTATCGCGGGTCGTGCTGGGCGCAACGCTGTTTCTCTTCCCGCTTTATTTTCAGCTCGCTCTGGGCGCATCCGCGGTCGCTACAGGCTATCTGATGGCGACGCTTGCCGTTGGGCAGATCGCTCTGCGCCTGGGCATCGATCCCTTGCTCAGGCATCTCGGCATACGGCGATTGCTCGTCGCCAACAGCGTGGCGATGGGAGCGTTGCTGGTCGGCCTGCTCGCGTTCGAGGGCGATGCGTCGCTCTGGCTGCTGGGCGCGTTCCTGTTCCTGTTCGGCATGCTCCACGCCATCCAGCTTTCGACGCTCGGCGCGCTGACCTTTTCCGGCCTTGCAGAGGACAAGCTCGGCGGCGCCAATTCGATCGCGGCGGTGGTCCAGCGCCTTGCGATGGCGATCGGGATCAGCGTCGCCGCGATCCTGCTGGGCTATGCCAGCGCGACAACCGGCCTGACCGGTGCCAGTTTTCCGCTGCCGATCCTCGCGCTTTCGGCGGTCCTGCTGCTCTCTGCGGCCAGCTTCCTCGCGCTGCGGCGGGGCGATGGCGACGATCTAATGCGCTAGCTCTCTGGACTGGCGAACCGACAGCGCCGCAAGCAAGCCGGCCCCGACTGCCAGCGCGGCGGGCGCGATCAGCATCGAAGTGCGGATGGCGTGGCTTCCCGAAGCCACGAAGACCCCGTCGTTGAGCGTTCCGACCGCGAGCGGCCCGATACTCTGCCCGACCAGATTGAAGATCAGCAGATACAGCGCCGCCCCCGTTGCACGAACGCGCGAGTCGAGCAGGGTGACGAGGAGCGCGAGCAGGCAGGGCGTGATCGCGCTCATCAGGATCGAATCGAGCGCCAGCCCGATGTGCCATCCGGTCGGCCCGTCGGCGAGCAGCAGCAGCAGTTGCGCCGGGATCAGCCCCAGGGTCAGCAGCATCGGCGACCACGCCAGCCAGCGCTGGTCGCGCCGCATCAGCAGCGTGACGATCAGCCCGGCGGCGAGCGTCGCGACGACGCCGAAGCCGCCGCGGTACATACCGAGCAACAGCCCGGTGCCCCGGGGATCCAGTCCATGGACGCGCTGCATGAAGCTCGGCAGCCAGGCGGTCATCGCGCCCAGGCTGATGCTGATCATCGTGCCGGCGGCGCACAACAGCCCGAAAGAAGGAGATCGCAGCATGCGGAATGCCACCGCGAACAGGCCGGCAGGGATCAATTCCGGCAGATCGGCGGCGGGCACCTCGCGCGGTGCTTCGCGGACCACCAGCAGCGCAGCCAGCGCCACCCCGATCCCGATCGCACCCATCATGAAATAGGCGCTGCGCCATTCGCCCTTCGCCGCGACGGCACCGATCAGCGGAAAGAAGACCATGATCGCGATCGGTCCGCCCGCAGCGAACACCGCCATCGCGATAACGCGATATCCGCCGCGGAACAGGTCGCCGATGATCGCGGAAGTGGGCGCCATGTTGCTGGCCTCGGCGACCCCCAGCGCGATCCGCGCGACCAACAGGTGCGCCAGCGTCTGCGCGAAGCCGGTGAGCATGGTCACGCCGCTCCACAACGCCAGCCCGGCGACGACGATGTTGCGGCGGTTGCTGCGATCGGCGAGCCAGGCGATCGGCAGCCCCGCGACCGAATAGACGATCATGAAGGCGGGACCGATCAGGAAGCCGAGCGCGGCGTCCGATATTGCGATGTCCTGCTTGATCTGCGGCAGCAGCAGGCCGAACATGTTGCGATCGACCGTGTTGAGCCCGACGATTGCCGAAAGGACGAGCAAGGAAACGATCGCGCGCGCGTCGGGCTTGGCGTTCGTGTCGCTCATCCGACGATCGCCTTGGTCTCGAGGAATTCCTCGAATCCCCAGACTCCGTACTGCTTGCCATTGCCCGAGCGTTTGAACCCGCCAAAGGGCGCGGCGGCGCTCCACGGCGGATAGTTGATGTTGACATATCCCGCCCGCAGCGCCCCGGCGATGCGCCGCGCCGCCGCCGGATCGGCGGATTCGATATAGGCGGACAGGCCGTATTCGGTCGCGTTGGCGATGCGGATCGCCTCGTCCATGTCGCGATAGGTAAGGATGCACAGCACGGGGCCGAAAATCTCGTCGCGCGCGATGCCGGCGTCGGGCGAGACCGGGCCGAAGATGGTCGGTGCGATGTAATAGCCCGTCGCGAGATGGCTGGGCCGTCCCGGGCCGCCGGCGAGCAATGGCTGTCCGTCGGCTATCGCCTTTTCGAGGATCGCATTGACGCGGCGGAATTGCGCTTCGTTGGCGAGAGGGCCGAAGGCGATGCCGGGCTGGTCGGGCGGGCCGACCGCGAGCTTCTGCGCCGCCGCGACCGCGAGCGCGGCGACGTGCTCGAAGCGATCTTCGGGCACGATCATTCGCGTCGGCGCGGCACAGGCCTGGCCCGCGGCCATCATGCAGATCAGCACGCCCTTGGGCACGGCCTCGGCGAAATCGGCGTCGGGCAGCAGGATGTTGGGCGATTTGCCGCCAAGTTCCTGATGGACGCGCTTGATCGTCGGCGCCGCAGCCGCGGCCATCGCGCCGCCGCCGGCGACCGATCCGGTGAAGGAAACCATATCGACATCGGGATGCTCGGCCAGCCGCCGCCCGCAATCATGCCCGCGCCCGTTGAGGATATTCAGCAACCCGGGGGGAATGTCGGCGCGCGCCATCGCCTCGGCGAGCAGCATCGCGCACAAGGGCGCCTGTTCGCTGGGCTTGATGACCACGGCGCAGCCCGCGGCGATTGCGGGCACGGCCTTGCACAGCATCTGGCTGACCGGCGCGTTCCAGCTTGTGATCGCGGCCACGACTCCGATCGGCTCGCGGACAAGCTCGACGCCGTCGCCGATCGCCTGGCTGAAGGCATATCCGGGCAGCACCTCGAGCATCCCGTCGAAATGCGACAGTGTCATGCGTGTCTGGCCCTGCGCGACCATCGTCGTGATGCCGATCTCGCGCACCAGATGGCGCTCCAACTCGGGTGCGAGTTGCTCGAAGGCGGCGCGCATGCGGCGGATCAGCGCGATCCTTTCCTCCCGGCTGCTGCCTTGCCACTTTGCGAAGGCGGTGCGGGCAGCCGCCACTGCGCGATCCGCGTCGGCTTCATTGGCCATCACGGCATGGCCGAGGACCGTGAGGTCGGCGGGGTTGTACACCGCGATGCGCTCCGTGCCGAGGGGTTCGACCCATCGGCCGGCGATATGGAATCGATCCGCGTTCACTGCGCTCTCCTCGCGCCAAGCTTGCATGAGCCAAGATTGTAATACAATGATGTAATACAATCGCGGCAGTGAGGCGCAGGAACGCGTGGACAGGGCGGATTTCATCATCGTCGGCGCAGGGTCGGCCGGCTGCGTGCTAGCCAATCGGCTGTCCGAGGACCCTGCAAATTCGGTGCTGCTGATCGAAGCAGGAGGTCAGGATCGCCACCCGTTCCTGCGAATGCCGTTCGCCTTCATGAAGCTCCAGTATGTCGAGCGGCTGTCGTGGAATTACTGGAGCGAGCCCGAGCATGAGCTGGGCGGTCGCAAGCTGTGGCTCCCCCGCGGCAAATGCCTGGGCGGTACGTCGTCGATCAACGGCATGGTCTATTCGCGCGGTCACCCGCTCGACTATGACGAATGGGAATCGCTGGGCGCAACCGGCTGGGGCTGGAGCGATGTGCTTCCCTATTTCCGGCGGTCCGAGGGGAATTGGCGCGGCGCGAGCGAATGGCACGGCGGCGATGGGCCGCTGACCGTCACCCCGGTCGACGCCGCCGGACCCCTGTTCGACGCGACGATGGAGACCGCGCGCAACTTGGGCCATGTCGTCAGCAACGATCAGCATGGCGTGCATGCGGGCGAGGGGTTCTCGCCGCCCGAGGTGACGGTGGCCAACGGCAGGCGCGCCAGTGCCGCAACGCAATATCTTCGCCCCGCCACCAACCGCCCCAACCTGCAGGTGCGCACCAATGCGACCGTGACGCGCATCGTTCTGGAGGGCCGGCGCGCGGTGGGCGTCGAGATCGTCAAGCGCGGGCGAAGCCGGATCATCCGGGCGGAGCGCGAAGTGATCCTGTCGGCGGGCGCGTACAACTCCCCCAAGCTGCTGATGCTCAGCGGGGTTGGCCCTGCCGAAGCGCTGGCCGGGCTGGGACTGGACGTCGTTGCCGATCTGCCGGTCGGCCGTAATCTGCAAGAGCATCCGCTGACGGGCGTCGGCTACGAACTGGTCCGGCCGATCGGCTTCGAAGCCAATCTGCGCTTCGACCGGCTCGCCGGGAACGTGACGCGCTACATGCTGGGAATGGCGGCACGCGCGACGCAACTGCCCGTCACTGCATTTGGCTTCATGCGTACCGAAGCGAAACTGGCCCGCCCGGATATCAAGGCGAACCTCTATCCGACCCGGCTGGATGCGCGGGTCTGGTTTCCCGGCATTCGCAAGGGCGCCGGCCATGCGATGACGGCGTTCTGCGTCCTGCTTCGCCCGCGCAGCCGCGGTTCGGTGCGCCTGCGATCGGCTGATCCGGCGGCGCCGCCCGAGATCCGCATCGGCATGTATGACGACCCGCGCGACCTGGCGACGATGCGCGCCGCGATCTGCCAGATGCGCGCCTTCTTCCGCACCGAGCCGCTCGGCAGTCTGGTCGGCAAGGAACTGATGCCCGGCGGCGTGGAGGACGAGGCCGAAATCGACGCCTATATCCGCAGCACCAGCATCCTGGCGCACCACGCCTCCAGCACCTGCGCGATCGGCGCCGTCGTCGATCCGGACCTGCGCGTTTACGGACTCGAGGCGCTGCGCGTGGTGGACGCATCGGTGATGCCCCGTGTCGTGGGGGGCAACACCAACGCGCCGGTGATGATGATTGCGGAAAAGGCGTCCGACCTCATCCTCGGCCGGACGCCGCCGAGCTAGAGCCCGCGGGCCTCGAGCGTTTCCAACAGCAGCCGCTCGAATGCCTCGCGGCGAAGCCGGCGGACGGCGAGCAGCTTCTCGGTATCCTGTTCGCGCAGGACCGTCAGGAACTCATGCTTGCTCAGGACCTTGCGCTCCTGGCTGTCGCCGCGCGGGAGCGGCAGCAGTGCGCGATAGCGGTCGGTCAGCGCCCATAGTCGCATCGCTTCGCGCACGATCGTCTTCTTGGGCGAAAGGTCGAAGATCATCTTGTGGAATTCGCCGTGCCGGTCCCACCAGCTCGATCGGTCGCCGCGGTTGAGCAAATCCTCCAGCTCCTGCGCCCGGCGGGCGAGCTCTTCCAACTGCTCTTCATTCGGCCATTCCACCGTGCGCAGCAGTTCATCCTCGACCAGATGGCGAAGGGTGAACAATTGCTCGGCCTCGTCTCCGGACAGCCGCGTTACGAAAAAGCCACGGTTTGGATCATGTTCGATGATCCCTTCGGAGCAGAGTAGCTTCAATGCCTCGCGCACCGGGACCCGGCTGGCACTGAATTGTTCTGCCAACTCCTTCTGGCCGAGGCGCATTCCGGGAGCAAGCGTGCCGCGCGCCACCAGTGATCGCAACTCGTTTGCGATCTTGGCCGGCACACCAATGCCGTTCTTGGCAGTCTCTAACATTATTCTACCCTTGGTCCCCATTCGGTTGCCGCGCGCCACGACCGACGCACGCTGCGGCTTCGCGTCGCTAACTTATGCCGCCGCGATTATATAGCCACAAAATCTTCAAAACTTTCGGCAACTGGCCGAGGAACGGCGAAGCTACGGTGCCTGGCGATGCTCGGCTTGACCCGCAACGGTGGATGATTATACAAAATTGTATTACGATCGTGGCAGCCAGCCTGCGAGGAGAGGTCGACGAGCATGATTATAGATTGTCACGGACATGTGAGCGCGCCGGCGGAATTGTGGGTCTACAAGTCGCTGTTGCTCTCGCATCGGGGCGAGCACGGACGCCGTTTCCCCGAGCTTAGCGACGCCGAAATCCTAGCCTATACCAACAAGAAGGAGATGGCGCCGTGCGGCCATCTCGATATGCTCGACCGGGTCGGGACCAAGTACCAGCTGCTCAGCCCCCGGCCGTTCCAGATGATGCACTCGGAAAAGCCGGGCAATCTGGTTCATTGGTTCACCGAAGAGACCAACAACATCATCGCGCGGCAAGCCCAGCTATTGCCGGACCGCTTTGCGCCGATCGCGGGCCTGCCGCAGGTCGCGGGCGATCCGATCGCCGACGTGCTGCCTGAGCTGGAGCGTTGCGTGCGCATGGGTTTCAAGGGCTGCCTGCTCAATCCCGATCCCTATGAGAATTCGGGGACCGAGCCGCCGCCGATGGGCGATCGTTATTGGTATCCGCTATACGAGAAACTGTGCGAACTGGACGTGCCGGCGCACATCCATTCGGCGGGGTCGCGTTCGCGGCGCGCGCCTTACACCCTCAATTTCCTGCTTGAAGAGACGATCGCAGTCTACGGCTTGCTGGAATCGGACGTGTTCAAGCATTTTCCCAGCCTCAAGATCGTGGTCAGTCATGGCGGCGGTGCGATCCCCTATCATATCGGCCGGTTCCGCTCGTCGGCGGCTCGGCGGGGATTCGAGTTCCTCGATTCGATGCGCAATCTCTATTTCGACACCGTGCTTTATTCGGAGGAAGCGCTGCGGCTGCTGATCAAGACCGTCGGCGCCGATCGCTGCCTGTTCGGCGCCGAATGTCCGGGCGTCGGCTCGGCGATGAATCCGGATACCGGCCATACCTTCGATCACATCGCGCCCTTCATCCAGGGCTTTGACTGGCTGAGCGATGCCGACAAGACCGCGATCTTCGAAGGCAATGCCAGGAAGGTGTTCAATCTCGGCACGCTGCCGGGGCAGGGGCCGCTATGAGCAGCGATCCCTTCGTCGCCCGGCTCGAACGTCTCGATGCCTGCGCAGTCTCGGATGCGCTCGACAAGCTCGGGCTGCCGGGCTGCGTCACCGGCCTACGCTCGGCAATGCCGGGGCGGCGCATCGCCGGGCGGGTGCATACCGTCAAACTGAAGGCGGGAAGCCCGCCGGCAGGCCGCCCGCCGGTTCATCTCGGCGCTGCGGCGATCGATGCCTGCGCGCCGGGCGAGGTGATCGTCGTCGAGCAATCGACCGGGATCGATGCCGGTTGCTGGGGTGGGATCCTCTCGCGCGGGGCCAAGCAGAAGGGCGTCGCCGGGGTCATCGCCGAAGGCCCGGTGCGCGACATCGACGAGGCCTGCGAGATCAACTTCCCGGTCTTCTCGCGCGGCTACACGGCGCGAACCGCCCGTGCCCGCGTGTACGAAGATGCCACCGACGTGCCGATCGGTGTCGGCGCCTTCACGGTGCATCCGGGCTTTTATGTGGTCTGCGATTCGAGCGCGGCGGTGTTCGTGGCACCCGCCGATATCGAACGCGTGCTGGCAGCGGCCGAGGAGATCGCCCGGCGCGAAGCGGAGATGGTCCGCAGGCTCGAGTCCGACGAACTGGCCAGCGCCGTGCTGGGCGCCAATTACGAATATATGCTGAAACGCGAGGACTGATGACGGACGACCGCAACGTATCGCGCGCGGGCGCGCTGGACACCGCCACGCTGAGCGACGCGCTCGACCGGCTGGGCATCGTCGGCCAATGCTATGCGATCGCCGGGCGCGACCCCGATTTCCGCATGGCGGGCAGGGCGTTTACGATGCTGTGCGGCCCGGCGTCGACGCCGCCGGGGACGGTGGGCGACTATATCGATGATGTGCCGCCCGGGCATGTCGTCGTGATCGACAATGGCGGGCGCACCGACGCGACGATCTGGGGCGATATCCTGACAGAGATCGCGCATCGCCGCGGCCTGGCGGGGACCGTGATCGATGGGATCAGCCGCGACGTGCATCTGTGCCGCAGCCTGGGCTATCCGGTGTTCAGCGTCGGCCATTGGATGCGCACGGGCAAGGATCGCGTACAGGTCGAGCAGACTGGCTGCGCGGTGAATATCGGCGGCGCGCGAGTGGCCCCCGGAGATATCCTGCGCGGCGATCCGGACGGAGTGATCGTGATCCCGCAGGCGCATGAGGAAGCGGTGCTCGGCGCCGCCGAGGAAATCCATGCTGCGGAGGAATCGATCCGCGAAGCCTGCCGGACCGGAATGCGGCTCGACGAAGCGCGCAGGCACTTCAGATACCACCAGCTTCAGACGCGGCGAAACTGAGAAACCCGGCTGGGCTCAGGCCCAGCGGGCGCCGTAGATGCGACGGGCGGTGCCGCTCAGAATCGCCTCCTGGTCCGCGCTGGCCAGTTCGCGCACCGCCTTGCGGGCCAGCTCGGTCATATGGGCATAGCTGCCCGGGGACTGGGCGATATCGGATCCCCACATCATCCGCTCGGCCCCAAACAGGTCCATCACCCGGCGCAGGACCGGGCCTGCGTCGATGCCGGCCTCCGCCAGCTTGCCGAGCGGGATCGTCGTGAACTTGACGTTGACGCCCGCGAAGTCAGCGAGCCGCTCCAGCGCCGCATCGACGCCATGATGCGGCGGTCCGGCGTCGCTCTGCATTGCGCCGAAATGATCGATCACCACCTTCAGGCCCGGGATGTCGGCGAGGATCGACCGTAGCCGGGCCAGCCCTTCCAACCGATTCCAGGGAAAGAAATGGACGCAGACCGGCACGTCGCGTTCGGCGGCCTCCCGCCAGGCACCGCCCGGTTCGGTCGAGCCGAGCCAGCCCGCGTCCTCGCCTCGGACGAGCTCCATCAGCCGGATGCCGGCGGCGCCGCGGTCCTTCACCCAATAGCGAACCATCTCTGCGCCATCCGATCGCGATCCATCGATCGAGCAGACCGCGGCCAGCCGCTTCGGATATCGAGCCGCGCTGTCACAGACGTAGGCGCTGTCGAACCCATAGACCGAGCCGCGCTGCACAAGCACCGCTCGATCGACGCCGGTTGCGTCCATCTCGGACAGCAACTGCTCGACGGTCATGATGCAGCTCGCCGTGCAGTCTGCCCCGACCCGTGGATAGGCGACGTTATCGTCGCTGATCAGATGCGCGTGGGAATCGATCATCACGACGCCCAAATCCCAACCCGCCCGGGAATCAATCTCGGGCCGGAAGCGGCCCCCCCATTCCACCGGCTCACGCGAAGGCGTTCATCGCCTTGAGCTTCTCCTCATAGGCGATGCGTTCCTCCGGCGGCAGGAAGTGGCGAAAATGCGGCCCCTTCGACATTGCCGGCAGCTTGTCCCCCACCCGCGTCCAGCTTTGCGCGCCGTCCGTGCTCATGAAAAGCTCGCCGCACGAGGAGCCGGTATAGAGTTCGACGCCGCCCTCGGCGGAGACGTGCATCGCGGCCACTTCAAGGTTGCCGGCGATGGGATCGGGCATGCCGTTCATCACCGGCTCCCAATTCCTGCCGTGATCCAGGCTGTGCATGAACTTGGGATAGGCGGTCCCCGCCGCGCCCCAATTGGGATTTGGGTTCATGCCCGCGCCGACCATGAACAATTCCTCCTTGTCGGGATGGACGAAGAAGGGGTCGGGATAGGCGCATGGGTGCGAGGTGTCGGTCAGCCGCTCCCAATTGTCGCCCCCATCGGTCGAATGATAGACGCCGATCCCCGTGGTGAGGAATATCTCGTCGGGATTGTCGCGGTAGAAGGTGACACGGTGCTGGTCGCGGCGGAACTTGTCGTCCTCGCGCTCCATCGAGCAGATGGAGGTCCAATTCTCACCGCCGTCATCGCTGCGCAGCAGATCGCCCTGCTCGACGCAGATGTAGATCCGGTCGGGCCGCGCCGGGTGCGCGGCGATATGCTTGATGTGCGGCGCGGAGCGAGGGAAGAACCAATGTTCGGTACCCTCCACGGCGATGCATTTGGGATAGGCCGTCCAGCTCTTGCCGAGATCGAAGCTGCGATAGAACATCACCGGCTCGGTGCCGAGGTTGAGGATTGTCTGGTCGCCGACATGCTGGACGAGCAGCGAATAGGCATGGCCGGATTGCAGGCCCTTGTTGCGCGCTTCCCAAGTCTCGCCACGATCGGCGCTGACCAGCAGCCCACCTTCGAAATGCAGGCAAGCAAATAGGAGTCCGGTTGGGTCGTCGTAGACCAGGGAGCTCACATGTTGCCCTTCGAGCAGCATTTTTTCCTGCCGTACCCATTCGCCTGTCGGCGCCGCGCGGCGGAAGTCGAGCAGGCCGTCTGCGGTCGCGATCAGCATGCGTAGCGCCGCCTTTTCGCTCGATGAGTCCGATTTGCCGTTGGCTGAAACGCAGATGATCGTCTCCGCAGCGTCATAGGCCATGATACAATCCCGTCACAATGATATACCGTTTTGTATAGCAATATTCAAAATGGGTTCAAGGCCGATCTCCGAAGAAAATCCGCTGGGCATTGCCACGGAATATCGCGTCCGCCTCGGCCGGGGGCCGATCGGCGAACAATGCGCGCGTCCAGGCCAGTGCGTTTCCATAGCCCTCGCGCGAAGAAACCACGGGAAAGTCGCTCCCCCAGAGCAACCGTGCGGCACCGAAGGCGTCGAGTGCCTGAATCAGTCGCGCGCCCTCGGCATCATCGAGAATTGGGGGCGCCTCAGGCAGTCGCTGACTGATCGGGCGCGGGGCGAGCTGGCCCAGCGCGGCGATCTTCATGCTGACATTGGCGAGGCGGGCAAGCGCCAGAATGGCTTGCCAGCTGGCGTCGCTCCGATCGCAATCGGGCCGCACCCAGCCGCCAAGATGTTCGAGGATGAACGGCATGTGCGGAAATGCTGCGGCCAGCTCGGCAAAGCCCTCCGACAGAAACAGCGCCGTGGGTCCCGCGCAACTGATCGCGAGACCGGCGTCGGCAGCAGCGCGCCAGATCGCGAACGGATCTCCGGCGGGGCTGCGCGCATCGGGGCGCAGGCGCAGGCCCACCATGCCGCGGCCTGCCCATTTCCGTACCTGTTGCGGCGCATCCAGGGCTTGCGGATCGACGGCGCCGACACTGGCGAGCCGAGTCGGGAAGCGCTTGACGCACTCCTGCTGATAGTCGTTGTGGAACTGGCCGAGCAACTGGGTAAGGACGGCCTTTTCGACGCCGCCCCGGTCCATCTGGAACAGCAGGACCTCGACCGGTTCGTACCAGAGCGGCGAGGCGTGGCAGTGCGCGTCGATCGGGGGCATGGATTTCCTTCTAGAGGATCGAATCCTCTTCGGTCTCGGTGGCGGTGAAGACATGGGGGAGTTGGCGCTTCGCCGCGTGGTGCCGCAGCAGCAGTGCAAGGAGCACGCCGCCAATGCCGAAAATCGCGCCCATCATCTCGAAATTGGTCATCTCGAGCGGATTGAGGCTCATCAGATCGGCTTTGCCGTCCAGGGCGAAAGCGAAAGTGGGCATATTCTGCCTTTCTCGTCAGAGAGACCGTATGATCCGTGCCGGGTCGCGCCAGACCGGCTGCGGCGCCGAGCGGAATCTGAGCATCGGATAGAAATAGTTGGCATAGGCCGCGAGCAGGACCAGGTGCATCGCCAGATTGCGCGCGACCGACATCTGGATGTGCGGAAAAGGCGACCAGGGCACGTTGACCAGGAAGATGTTGAGCGTCACCGGCATCAGCACCACCAGCCCGAGCGGAACGAAGCGATTGAATACCAGGCAGGCGCCGCCGAATATCTCGATAAACTTGGCGATCGTGAAAAGGTTGAGCTCCATCGACGCGAGCACGAACGCATTGCCTGCGGTGTCGGCGATCTTCGGCTGGGGCCAGAACAGAATGAAGTAGTTGAGACCCGAAATTAAGTTGAATCCGCCCAGATAGAAGCGGCAGAAGATCACTCCATATTTCTCGATCGCGCGCCACATCACCTTTCCCCTATCCCGTAAGACTGACTCGCTTCACTTGCGCTTGGGAAGGGTGAAATCGCCAGCCTTTAGCCCCGCTGCGGCGCGTCCATAGCCGGTCATCGCGCGATCCCAGGTGAAGGCGAAATGCTGCGCGCCGGAATTCAAGTCGCGGAACATCTGCTGCATCGCCTGGCCGTCGTAGATCGCGGTCCCGCCTGACGCCTCGAAGATGCGGTTCGCGGCGTGGCGGGCGCGCTGGACCGCCCAGGCCCAGTCGCGCGATATCTGCGCGCTGAGCAGCGGAGTAATCTCGCGCGGATCGGTGGCGCGATCGATCATCTCGGCATCGGAAATCACCAGCGCGAGCGCCGCGTCGATCTCGGCCGAGGCTTCGGCGATGCGCGCGAGCGTCGCGGATTGCTCCGCGATGTCGAGCGGATCGGCGCCGGCCAGCTTGCCGCCCAGTTCCTGCGCGAAGCGCTGGACCATGCCCTTGGCCATGCCGAGCGGCGCACCGACGATCGAGAAAGGCGCGACGCTGGAGAAGGGCATCCGGTAGATCGCACCGTCATGGACGCGCGCGCCCGGGGTCGACCCACGGAGCATGTCGGCGAGCGAACAGCTGCGATACGCTGGAATGAAGGCGTCGTCGATCTTGATCGAGCGGCTCCCGGTCGCGCGCATGCCCATCGTGTGCCAATCGTCGAGCACCTGAATGTCCGATTTGGGCACCACGAAAAAGCGCGGCTCGACGCTGCCGTCGGCGCGCTTGACGGCGTTGCCGATGATCACCCAGGTCGCATAATCGATACCCGAGCAGAAGCGGCCGAGCCCCCCGCTTAGCCGATAGCCGTCCCCTTCTTCGACGACTTCGCCGGCCAGCCGGAACACCGTCGCGATCAACGTCGTCGGATCGCGCATCACGTCGCGCTGCGCTTCCTCGGGGAACAGGTTTATTAGCCAGCTATGCCCGGCGAGCACGCCATAGACCCAGGCAGCCGAGCCCGAAACCGCGCCAATCTCGGCAGTCACCCGGACGAGATCCGCGAAACCGCGCTCTGAACCGCCCAGATTGCGGGGCATCACCAGCCCGAACAACCCGCTCGCGCGCATCGATTCGACCACGGCGTCGGAAACGCGCCGGTCCTGCTCGAACTTGGCGTCGCTCGCGCCGATCTCGGGCAGCAGCGCACGCACTTTCGCCAATGCGTCGGCGCTCGTCTCCACGACCGGCCAGTCAGCCTGAACGTCGAGCGTGCCATCCATCGTATCGGCCTTGCTTGCCATCTCAAATCCCTTCTCGTGAGGCGACTCCCTGCCGGGTTTGACTAGCCCAAACAGGATTGGTATACAATTAAGGTAGCCGATAATGGGTGACGCATCAAGTGCCGCTGCGGTCGGCATGCGGCGTAAGCCTCAGGCAACAGGGAGTTTCACGCATCATGGCCGAGATCGTATTGGGTATCGGAACCAGCCACGGACCGATGCTGGTGACCAAAACCGAGACCTGGGGCGTGCGCGTTCCCGCCGACAAGGCCAATTGCCACGCGTGGAAGGGGGGAACCTGGTCGTTCGACGAACTGGTCGCCGCACGCGCGGGTGAAGGCCTCGCCGAACAGACGGTCAAGGCGGTGTGGGACGAGCGGCAGGCGCGGTGCCAGGCCAATATCGAGCGGCTGGCGGACTTGTTCGAGGAAGCCCGGATCGATGTCGCGGTGGTCGTCGGCAACGACCAGAACGAGATTTATCGCCCCGCGCTCAATCCCGCCTTCGCGGTCCATTATGGCGATACCATCACCAATTATGAATTCGGCCCCGAACGGCTCAAGGAATTACCTCCGGGGATCGAAGCCTCGCTCAAGGGGTACATCCCCGCCGGCGGCGCAGACTATCCGGGGTGCCCGGACCTCGCACTGGCTATCATCCGTCAGGCGATGACGGACGAATTCGATGTCGCCGCGCTCGCCCAGATGCCGCGCAGCGAGACTCCGCACGCCTGGGGCTTCGTCTATCGCCGCATCATGCGCGATCGACCGTGCCCCAGCGTGATGGTGACAATCAATACCTTCTATCCCCCCAACCAGCCCAGCGCGCGCCGCTGCTACAAGCTCGGCGGATCGCTGCTCGAAGCGATCCGGGGATGGGATAGCGACAAGCGCGTTGCGCTGATCGCCAGCGGTGGGCTGACCCATTTCGTGATCGACGAGAGCGTCGATCGCACTTTCCTCGATGCAATCCGAAATCGCGATTTCGAGCCCGCGCTGGCGCTGGGCGAGAAAACGTTCCGCGACGGCACGTCGGAAATGAAGAACTGGATGCCCGTGGCAAGCGCGATGGCTCAACGGGGGCTGGAGCCGCATGTCCTCGATTACGTGCCCTGTTATCGCAGCGAAGCCGGCACGGGCAATGCGATGGGCTTCGTCTATTGGCGTTGAGGAGGGGGCGTTTCAGACCAGCGCTTCGCGAAGCACCGCGGCCGCCTCTTGCGGCTTGCCGTCCATCCCGACCAGATCGTGCGCGCGGTGAACGATCTCGCGCATCTGCCGCAGCCTTGCCTCGTCGCGAAGTCCGTCGGGATCGCCCGAGCGAATCGCGATGTCGAGCAACCGCCAAAGCTCGTCCATTTCGCTTTCGCGATAGATGAACTGTTCGGGCGAACGCGAGCGCAGGAGCCGCTCCGACAGCAACTGGATCGTCAGATCGGAAAAATTCTCCACGGGCAGGACGTCGTCGAGATCCAAAACAGCTTCTCCGAGGGCACGATAGCTAGTGACTTTCGCGTCACGGCAGGATAATATAACTTATTGTCTAACAAACCCGGGTGCGTCAATGCTCTCTCACGATGATAACGAACTGCTTTGCCGCATCGGCCCCGACACCCCGATGGGCAATTTGATGCGGCGGTTCTGGATGCCGGCGCTGCTGACCCAGGAATTGGTCGCGGACGGGAAGCCGGTGCGCATCCGCCTGCTGGGCGAGGATCTGGTTGCCTTCATGGACAGCCAGGGCCGGATCGGGTTGCTCGACGAACATTGCCCGCATCGCGGCACGTCGCTCGCGCTGGGCGTCAACGGCGAGTGCGGGCTGCGTTGCCTGTTCCACGGCTGGAAGTTCGACGTGACCGGCCAGTGCCTCGATACCCCCGCCGAGCCGGAAAATTCGAAGCTGGCCAAGGCGATGAAGGTCAAGGCCTATCCCACGCGCGTCGCCGGCGGTATGGTATGGACCTATATGGGGCCTGCCGAACGCGAGCCCGAATTCCCGCATTTTCCCTGGTTCGATATGCCGGAGGGGAGCTGCGAGGCGTTCAAGGTCATCTACGAATGCAATTATTCGCAGGCGCTCGAAGGCGCGGTCGATTCCTCGCACGCAGGCATCTTGCACAAGGAAAGCGCCTGGGAGCATCCGGCGAAATGGCCGCACGAGAAGGACCTGCGCCCCAAGCTCGAGGTCGAGTTTACCCGCTATGGCATGCGCTACTGCGCAGTGCGCAACGCCGACGAGAACCTCAAGAACGGGCGCATGACCCAGGTCCCGATGCCCTTCTACACCTTCATCCCGCCCGATGGGCCCAAGGCGCCCGAATTCCGCCGCAACCGGCGCCTGGTCAACGCCTTCGTGCCGCGCGACGATTACAGCACGTGGCACATCCAGTTCTTTTACGATCCCGGTCAGACGATCGATCGCGCGCACCGCATGGCGGAGGCCAACACGCCCCATGACGAGAATTTCTTCAAGACCAACGGAATGAGCGTTTGGTACAATCAGGATCGCGACATGATGCGCACGGCCAACATGTCCGGCATTTCGGGCGTGGCCCTGCAGGACCATGCGGTGAGCGAGACGATGGGCCGGATGGTGGACCGCACCAAGGAGCATCTTGGCCGTTCGGACATGGCCGTCGTCGCCTTTCGCCGGATGATGCTCAAGACCGTGCGGCATATGATCGAGACCGGCGAAGTCCCCCAGGCCGATCAGGGCGCGTTCGACTGGACCCAGATCACCGCCGAGACCTTCTTCTTCGAGCCCGAGCGCAAATGGCAGGAACTCCAGCCGCTGGCGGAAAACCTCCAGCCCGTCGGCGCGGCCGCCTGAGCATGGTGCATTTCCTTGTCGAGTATCGCGACCTGGGCAACGCCGCCGCGCGCGACGCCTTGCGTGGCGAACATATCGCCTATCGCAAGCGCCTCGGCGCAGACATGGCGCTCGCCGGGCCGTTGCTCGACGCTGAAGAGCGACCGATCGGCAGCGTCGTGATCGTGCAGGCGGATGATGAGGCAGGCGCCGGCGAGATCGCCTCGGCCGATCCCTATGTCGCGGCCGGCGTGTTCGAACTCGTATCGGTCCGCCGTTATCGCATCGCCGCGATGCACAAGCCGGCCTAGCCCTCAATCGAAAGCCTCTTGTGAGCGTAATCGAACCCGCCGAACTCAGGAAAGCGCTGGGGCGCTTTGCCACCGGAGTCACCGTGATCACTACGGTCGACGCCGAGGGGCGCAAATATGGCGTAACCGCAAACAGCTATAATTCGGTGTCGCTCGATCCGCCGCTGATCCTCTGGTCGCTGGCGCGGACTGCGGGCTCGATGCGGGCATTTGCCGCGTGCGAAACCTTTGCCGTCCATATCCTGGGCGCGCATCAGGAGGATCTCGCCAAGCGCTTCGCCGTGCGTGGTGATGACAAATTTGCCGGAATCGTGACGCGGGAGGGCCTGGGCGGTGCGCCACTGTTCGACGATTGCCTCGCGCATCTCGAATGCCGGGTAGAGAACCGCTTCGAGGGTGGCGATCACGTGATCTTCCTCGGTCGCGTGATCTCTTTCGAGGCGTGCGATCACGATCCATTGCTATTCCACCTGGGCCGGTTCGCGCGGGTCGGCGCCGACGGCCCGGCGCGTCAGGAACCGGCATGACGTCCGCGAGCGGGACCCTGTTCGATCGATTGGTGCTTGCGGCCCGGATCGTGCTCGGCGTCTTTTATTTGCTCAGTGGGCTCAACTGGTTCTTCGGCTTCATTCCAATGCTGCCGCATGTCGGAATGCCCGCAGACCTGCGGATCAAGCACATGCTCGTCGTCGAGATGATCAACACCGGCTGGTTCTTCCAGGCGGCAAAGATCATGGAGATTGCCTTCGGCGTTTCGCTGCTGGCCAACCGGGCCGTTCCGCTGTTGCTGGCCGCGACGCTGCCGGTGGCGTTCATCACCTTCATGCTCGACGCACTGATTCTCGACGATATTGCTCGCTGGCTCGGGGGCACGCAGGACACGCCCGCACTGTTGGCGGCGGTTGCCGACATGATCGTCGGCGGGCTCTGCGTGCTTCTCCCGCATCTGTGGCTGATGCTCTGTTACCGCGATTACTACCGGCCGGCTTTCGCTTGGCGCGCCTCCCCGCAATGGGGCGGCCAGCCCGCCGAGCCGGGATTGCTGCCCGAGCATCCCCTCGCCCGGCCGGCCGGGTTCCGCCCCGGCCGCGCGCTGATCCTATTCGGTGGGTTCGCGGTGCTGCTGCAAATCTACAATCTGTATCTGTTCGTCAGCATGATCCGGCTCGGTTGAGCGTGGCGGAAACACCCTTGAGAGGATGACGCATGGTCGGCGGTGCCAGGTTGAGACATGCAGGCTTGTTCGCTTCGGCATTGCTGGCACTGGCCGGCTGCGCGACCACGCCGCACAGCCCGGCAACCGGCGATCGGTCGCTTAGCTACGCCATGCCGCAGGCGGGCGGAAAGCAGATCCCCTATCGTGTCTATCTACCCTCGGCCTGGAGCCCGCGTGCGAGGATGCCGCTGGTCGTAGTGCTGCACGGCTATGCGGCCACGGCGGACCAGCCGTTCGAAGAGGCTGCGGGCAAGCTCCAGCGCGAAGCGGAGCGGCATGGCTTCGTGGTCGTCTCGCCGAGCGGCTATAACGGCATGGCCGACTATGGCGCGAACCTGCCGCTGCCGTCCTCGCTCAGCCGGAGCGGCAAGCCGCTGGATACGACTCCCCAAGCCGAATCCGCGCTCGCCGAGGCCGACGTGCTGAACGTGATCGATCGCGCGACGCGCGACTATGCCATCGACTCGCGGCGCATCTATCTGATGGGCAATTCGATGGGGATGACGGGCGTTTTGCACCTTGCCCGTACCCAGCCGCAGCGCTGGTGCGCGGTATCGGCGAGCGGTGGGCCACCCTGGCCCGACTATCCGGTCGAAAGGCTGAAGCGGCTCTCCGGAATGCTGCTGGTGCATGGCGGCCGCGACACGCTCGCCAAGATCGCCGATAGCGAGGGTCTCGCCAATCGCGCCAAGGCGGCGGGCATCGATGCGCGGCTGCAAGTCATCCCGGAAGGGACCCATGGCGACGCCTGGACGCATTATCTGGCCGAGACCTTCCAATTCTTCGCCGATCGCGATTGCCGCAATCGCTAAGCGACAAGGGAGAAAGAACGACATGGTATCGAAGCCAACGCTGGTCGTTACGGCGCTCGCGATGCTCGCTGCGCTGTCCGCTGGACCGATTGCCAGCGTCGCGCAGCCGCAGGAAGCGAAGCTTCCCCCGGTCGCCTATGCCCCGCTTCCCGAGCGGGCCGCAATTCCCGCGGCAATGGCGTGCGCCGATCTGCCCGGGCAGGATCTGCTGTCGGTAGAGGGCGCGCCGTCGCGGATATCCTCTGCGGTGCTGGAGAAGAAGGGCACGGTCGAATATTGCCGCGTCAAGGGCATGATCGCGCCGCAGATCCAGTTCGAGCTCTATCTGCCAACGCAGACCTATACCGGTCGCTATCTGCAGGGCGGATGCGGCGGCGCGTGCGGCGTGATCTATGACAGCGTCTCGCCCCGCTGCAACAATGCCCAGGCGTTCGGCGGCGCGTTCGCGGTGAGTTTCAACAATTCGGGGCATGTCGGCCCCGAACCGATGGACACATTGTGGGCCGCCTATGCCCCTCAGCTGCGCGAGGATTTCGCCTATCGCGCCGCGCACGTGACGGCTGTCGTCTCCAAGCAGATCCTCGCGACCTATTATGGCCGCAAGCCCGATCATTCCTATTTCATCGGCTGCTCGAACGGCGGGCGCGAGGCGATGATGGAGGCGCAGCGCTACCCCGACGACTTCGACGGGATCGTCGCTGGCGCACCGGCGCTATGGATCACCGCCGGCGTCACCCGCATCATCCACGAATCGCAAGTCGCGCAGGACGCGGCAGGCAATCCCGTCCTCACCGACGAATCGACCGCCTTGCTCCACAAGGCAGTGATGAACGCGTGCGACGGGCTCGACGGCCTCGAGGACGGCCAGATCGACAATCCCCGCGTCTGCAACTTCGATCCCGCCAAACTGATATGCAAGCCGGGCACGACCCAGGGCTGCATCACCGCGCGACAGGCCGATGTTATGCGAAAGCTCTATCGCGGCGCAGTCGACGCGCAGGGGCGCTCGCTGTTCCTCGGTGGCGAGCCCTATGGCTCCGAATTGCTGTGGACCGGGCCCGGAAGTTTTCTGTCGCGCGGCTATGCGCTGGCGGCCAACCAGATCAAGTTCATGATCTATGGCGGCAATTCACACCAGAGTTTCGACTGGACAAACTGGAAGCCTGACGCCGCCGCAGTGAAAGACCTGCTCAAGGCCGGCGGCTACTACAATGCCAACAACCCCGACCTGTCGGCATTCAAGGCAAAGGGCGGCAAACTGCTGATGTGGCAGGGCGAGGCCGACAATGCCGGCGGCTCTTACCTGCTCCCCGATTATTATCAGCGCGTCCGCGATACGATGGGCGGATTCGCGGGCACCGATCCGTTCCTGCGCGTCTACATGCTTCCCGGTGTTTACCATTGCTCGGGTGGCACCGTCGCCTATCAGCACGACCTGCTCGGCCAGATGATCAACTGGGTCGAGCGCGGCACCGCCCCAGATGCGATCGTCGGCACGGCAATCCTGGACGACGGCACGATCCGCAACCGCCCGGTCTACCCCTATCCCGTCCAGGCCCGCTACAAGGGCAAGGGCGACATCAACGCGGCGGACAGTTTCCGCCCGGTCCGGCCGAAAGAGGCGCCGAACGATCGCTACGACTGGGTCGGTGCAACGATCGTCGGCGGCGAACCGCCGACGTCGTGACCGCTACCTGGCGGCGCCCAGGTTTGCGTCGAAGAAGTTGACGATCACCTTGAACGCGTCGCGCGATTCGGGGACGTCGGGGTTCATGAAGAAGCCGTGGAATAGCCCGTCCCAGACATGAAGATCCGATTTCGCGCCGGCCTTCACCAGCTGCCCGTGCGAATAGACCGCCGAGCTCAGCTCGAATGCGCGCGTGCCGGTGATGAACAGGGTCGGTGGGAACTTCGCCAGCAGCGCAGGCGAGTTGGCCGGCGCCGCCAGAGGGTTGGTGATGTCGACTCCTGCGAAATAGGGAAGCGGCGGCAGGCCCTTGCCCAAGGGCGGGGGCGGTTCGGCGGGAAGGTTGGCCTCGCCGATCGGCGCGACGACGAAATCGGCGTCGCCGCCGAACCCCGCACCGTCGGACAGCGTCAGCCCCGCGCAAAAAATGCCTGCCCCGCCGGGCATTGGGAGCTTTTCCTTGTCAAACCAGGCAAGCGCCATCCCCACGAGCATCCCGCCCGCCGAACAGCCATAAATGCCGACATTCTCGGGCTTGTAGGTCTTGAGCAGCTCGCGATAGACCGCCGCGACATCTTCGCTTGCCGCCGGGAAGCGATGCTGCGGCGACTGCCGATAATCAATCGTGATCACCTTATAGCCGCCCAGCGCGGCGATCGGCATCGACTCCATCTCGCCGCAGGCGGGATAGCACATCATGAAGCCGCCGCCGTGCAGGTTGATCAGGATCTTGTCCCGCTTGCCGGACGCGATGCCGCCCTTGGGCGTGAAGGAAAGGCCCTTGACGCCTGCGATGACGATATCGGCGCGATCCAGCGCAAACTGTGCCCTGGCCGACTCCAGATAGGGTTTGAGGAAGAACGGGACACCGTCGTCGGGCAGCATCTTGGACCGGGGATCCTGCATGTTCTGGAGATGCCGGGTCAGATAGGCCTTGCCCTGCGGCGTCAGGAAGCGAGAGACCGGGACCGAGATCGGGGGCACGCGCACCGTGCCATCGTCCTCGATCACAACGGCCGGTGCCGGCGGATCGCTCGCCGCCTGCGCGAAGGCCGTGGTGGAAACCATCGTGAGTGCTGCGGCAAATGCTGCCCCCGCGAGCGTGGTGCGGCCGTCCCGGCGGTTTGACGTCATCGTTTTGATCCTCTCGCTGTCCCTCCTCGCAGCGCGAGAATGGCGTTGCCTCATGTATATGTTTAGGCAATTGTAAATACAATCGATTGCTGCGAAGCGTCTCCGCCTATGATGGGAGAGGGATGATGCGGAAGGCCGGACTAGGACAAGCCCTGACAATCGGAGTTGCCACGCTCGCGCTGCCTTCCTGCGTGTCGCGCCCGGCGGAACGGGCGTTGCCGCTCACCAACATTATGCTGAGTGGCGAGGATCCGGCCTTCTCCGCGGCGGTGCCCGAAATCGCAGTCGACATTCGCAACCCGAACCGCGTGGCGATCGTCTGGCGTCACATCTCTATGGCCGATGCGAACCAGGACACGCAGCGTTCGCTGATATGCCATCTCTCGCTGTCGATCGACGGCGGTCGGAGTTTCACCCACCAGCAACTCGACTGGAGTTCGCCCGAAACCCCGGTCTGCAATTCGCCTTATGTCGATATCGGCCCCAAAGGCGAACTGATGATCGGCGCGACGCTGGCAGGCGTCCTGCCGCAGGGCGCCCCCGAGGGCAGCCATCCCTATGGCAAGGTCGGGATGCGAATCTCGCTCGACTGGGGCAGGAACTGGAAACCGACGCAGGGACTGATCGCGAGCGACCATGGCGAGCGCTTCGTCCTCGACCCTGCGATCCCGGTCGAGGCGACCAAGGTGCCATGGGACGGCGGGCGCGGCGTGATCGATTCGCGTACCGGCGCTATCACCGTCTCGGGTGGCTTTCCCGCACCCCCGGGCGAGAAGTCGCACTCGCAGCGCTTCTTTACCGTATCTTCGGACGGCGGCACCAGCTGGGGGCCGATCCGCGCATGGGGCGGCGCAGGCTGGCCTCAGCGCTGGGACGGCACGATGGTCTCCGCCCACGGTAAACTCGCGGTGAGCTATCTGGCCGATGCCGTGCCCGTCGCCGCGGCCAGATGCCTTTGCATTGTCTTCGCGACGAGCGATGACGGCGGCGAGACTTTCACGCGCCACCTCGTTGCCGAAGCCGACGGCTTTGATCGGCTCGTCCATTATCCCCCGATCGCGGCGCACCCGTTGAGGGACGGCACCTATGCGCTGGCGAACGTCACGAAAGAGAGCGGAACCCCGATCGTGCGGCTCTCCGCCGACGGCGGCGCGCACTGGCGCCTGGCCACCATGCCCGCCGCACCGCCAGGCGTGGTGCGTGCCTCGCGCCCGGCCATTGCCTACGCCGAGGACGGCACGCTGGTGCTGCTATGGCGCGGCTATCGGGCCGACAGGAGCTACCACGTCTTCATGGCCGCTGCCCGTGAGGACGGCAGGTTCGGCGCGGCGGTGCAGGTATCGACTCAGGCTTCGCTCGAGCCCGAAATCTACCTCAAAGACTATTCGGTCCGCGGCGATTTCATCAGTGCGGTTGGCGCAGGGGGCGGGACCGCGCATGGCGCATGGACCGACTGGCGATCCGGCAAAGTCGGCCAGATCTCCTATGTCCGGATGCCGCTCGATCGGCTTTTGCCGCAGTAGCCGGTATCGTTAGCCAATCTAGTATATCATTCCTTGACTCGCATGGTCGGGCTCAGCAGATTGGCTTAGCCAGGCGGCGGTTGACGTGCCTCCGGTCGGGGAGGATCGATGGCAAGACTTGCGGGCAAGATCGCACTGATCACCGGTACCGCCGGGGGGCAGGGCCGCGCCGCAGCGCGCGCCTTCGCGCGCGAAGGCGCGAAGATCGTCGGATGCGATCTCAACAATCCGCCTGCGCCAATGACTGTACCGAAGGTCAAGGGGAGAAGGTGATGGGTGCCACTGTGAAAACCGTCATTGGCGGAGCGATCATCGCGGCCGGTCTGACCTTCAACCTTTTGAGCTTCGACTCATTTCTCTTCTTCGGCTTGCCGATGATCGCGGGCGTGGCGGCAGCATTCTGGAACACTCGACGTCACCCCGGATACTCCACCGCCGAGCAGACCGCCGACCTGCTGCGCGTCTATATGGGCGGACACCTGTTATGGTCGTGCCTTCGTTACTGGATGTCGGACCTGCAGCCCGCCATCAATCATCCTGTCGGTGGTCCGTTCGTCGAGTCGCTGGTCGCAATGCACGCTTTCCCGGCGATCAAGACGATCGAGGGCTTTGTCGGCGTTCTGCTACTCGTAAATCGTTTCGTGCCACTGGCACTTGTGGTCGAAATTCCGACCGCCGTGACGATCTTCTATCTCAATACCTTCGTCACCGCGCGGCTGAGCGGCATCCTGACCGGTCCCCCGGAACTGGGCGTCAACGTCGCCCTTATGCTTCTGTATTTTGAGCACTATCGCCCGATGCTGGCGGGGCAGGCGCGGGTTGCTCCCCACCATCTGATCAGGCTGAATCGTCGCGCGAACGGCATTTCGAGTGCGCCCCAAGGTCCCAATTGACGACGGTATCTTAAATAATATACAAAATCATATTGCAATCTGGCATCATCGTCTCGGTGATCAAGCTTCAGATGCAGCCTGGCGAAAGACTGGGGACTGGGAGGGAGAATGATAATGAAAGCGAAACATTCGATCGGCACGCGCGCATCGAAGATGGTATCTGCATCTTTGCTCGTTATGTGCATGCTGCACGGCGGTGCCGCGCACGCACAGGACAGCGGCGCGAGCGGGCCGCAGGCAGATCAATCCACGGACATGAGCCAGGAAGAGGCGATCATCGTGACCGGCACCCGGATCGAGGGTGTCGCGCCGGTCGGCTCGGCGGTCATTCCCATCACCCGCGATGACATCCAGCGGCTGGGTGTCAGCACCACCAACGATGCGCTGCGCAAACTGCCGCAGGTCGTGAATTTCGGCGGCTCGAACGATCAGGCTGGCGGCTCGCAGATCCAGAACACGTCGCTCAACTCCTTTTTCGCGAAGTCGGTCAATCTACGCGGTCTGGGTACCGCAGCGACGCTGAGCCTCGTCAACAACCACCGGGTCGCCCCCCAGGGTGCCAATGGTCAACTGTTCGATGCTGACAATATTCCCGGCATCGCGCTCGAGCGCATCGAAGTCGTCGCCGACGGCGGCTCAGCGATCTATGGTTCGGATGCCGTTGGCGGCGTGGTCAACTATATCCTGCGGCGCCCGGCCAATATCCTGGAGGTGCAGGCGCGCGTCGGCATTGCCGATTCGGTGGAGGAGTATATCGGTTCGGCGGCCCTCGGACGTTCGTGGGGGAGCGGCGGCTTTTTCGTGGCCTATGAATATCAAAAGCGCACCGCGCTTGAGGCAGGGGACCGCCCCGATTTGTATAATAGCGACCTGTCGCCCTTTGGCGGCGGTCTTAATCCGACCTTCTCCAATCCGGGCAACGTCCAGCTTAGCAGCGGCGGGACCGCCTATGGAATCCCGGCCGGTCAGAATGGCGTGGGCGTCACGCTCGGCGATCTGACGACGGGGGTGAACCGGCAGAGCCAGTGGCTCGGCAGCGATGCCGCGCCGAGCGGCGAGCGGCATTCGGTAACGGCTACATTCCGCCAGGCTTTGGGCGACAGCATCACCTTCAACCTTGACGGCTTTTACTCGAAACGCTCCTACGTCTTCCGCGATCAGGCGCAGAATGCCACGCTGTCGGTTCCCAGCAACAACCCGTTCAGTCCGTGCAATCCTGCCGCCGTGGACGATAGCGCGACGCTCGATTGCCCGACGAACGGGACGGTGACGGTAACCTACAATTTCCTCAACGATCTGGGGCCGACGATCAACACCGGATCGGAAGCGTTATGGTCGCTGGCGGGAGGGTTTGACGCGGATCTCGGCAGTTCGTGGAATGCCAATGTCACGGGCTATTACAGCAAGAATTATGGCGAAAGCCGCGTTACCAACCAGATCAACACCAACGGCCTCAACCGGGTGCTCGGCACCACCGTGGCAGGCGTCGCCAAGCCGACCGACGTCGCCTTCTTCAATCCCTTCTGTGACGGGAACAGCCACGACTGCAATTCCGAGGCTACGCTCGCGCAGTTCCGCGCCACCACGCAAACCATTTCGAAATTCGAACTTTATGGTGGGACCGCCAACATCGGCGGAAGCCTCTTCTCGCTCGGAGGCGGCGACGTCCGCGCCGCGGTGGGCGGCGAATACCATCATGACTATCTGTTCGGAAACGGACAATATTCGAACACGCGTACGGCCAATGTGGGCGTCTTTTCGGGTATCCCCGTCGGCAGCAGCCGTGAAGTAAAGTCGGCCTATGCCGAGCTGTTCGTGCCGCTGTTCGGCGCGTCGAACGCAGTGGCCGGGCTCCACCAGCTCGAGTTCAGCGCAGCGGTGCGCTACGACCATTATAGCGACGTTGGCGATACCACCAATCCCAAGTTCGGCGTCAATTACTCGCCGGTTCCGGGGCTGCGTTTCCGGGGCAGCTATGGTACCTCGTTCCGGGCACCGACCCTTGTCGATGCCAATAAATATGCGACCGCAGGCTTCCTGCCGCGGGTGAACAGCGGCTCAGCGGTCGGGCTGAGCCCGGCCAACGGCACGTTCACCTATGTCTATCCGATCGGCGGCAATCCCGACCTGAAGCCCGAAAAGGCGACCACCTGGTCGCTCGGCATCGAGACCGATTCGAAGCTGGTCCCCGGTCTCAATTTCTCGCTTACCTATTACAACATCCTCTACGAGGATAAGGTGGACGTCGCGGCGTATAACGCGCCGATCGGCGCCGTGCTCAATTCGGGCTTTTACGACGATTTCATCGTCTTCAACCCGGTCTACTTCCCGACGAAATCGACAATGACACTCGCCCAGTACGTTGCGTATTGGAACACCTTGACGGCGGATCCGCAGCTGCCGGTGCTGGGCGTCGTCGATCCCACCACCGTGATCGCGATCGTCGATGCGCGTCGAAACAATAGCGGCGTTGTGCGGACCGACGGCCTTGACCTTTCGATCAACTATCTCGCGGAAACCGGCTGGGCGAACTATCGGTTCGGGGCGATGGGGAACTATGTGTTCAGCTACAACACGTCCCCGGTTCCGGCTGCGCCTTCGCGCAACCAGGTGAACAACTTCGGCTTTCCCGCGCGCTTCTCTGGCAGGATCGAACTGGGGATCGACAAGGGCGGCTTCTCGGCCACTGCGTTCATCAACTATGTCAACAAGCGCACCATAACCCGAGACTATCTGCCCGCGGCGGTGCCCGACAAATATATGAACATCGCCGCGAACACCACGGTCGACCTTACGCTGAGCTATCGCTTTGAAGGTGAAAGCGGCTGGCTCACCAAGGGGTTGGGGATTTCGCTCAGTGCTTTGAACCTGTTCGACAAGGATCCCCCCCTGGTGGTGAACGCCGGCGACCGACCGATCCGCTTCGACTCGTCCTATTCGAGTTCGCTGGGACGGTTCGTGTCGCTGCAGCTATCGAAAAAGTTCTGATCGACTGACATGCCCCCTCCGGAAAACGGGAAGACCGGTGAGCGCCTACGGGCGTTCACCGGGTTCGCTTACGGGTGCCAGTTCCTCTACGGCGGCTGGTTCCTGTTCCACGGCCTGAACTATTGGTTTGAGTTCTATCCCGATCGTTCGATTCAGCCGGGGCCGGGCCTGGTGCCCGCCATCGCCGCAGCCGGGCTGATGGCTGTCGTCAAGGCGCTTGAGGTTGGGATCGGCGTCGCGCTGCTCGCCAATCGCTTTGCCGCGCTGGCTGTGGTCGCGGCATGGCCGATCACGCTGATGATCGCCTTCGTCACTGCATCACATGGGAAGCCTTTCGGCGTCGGCGTGGCGGTGATCATCATTGCGCTCAATGCAATCATGTCGCTCGGCTATTTGGAGCGGTATCGTCCGATGCTTGCCGTGCATGCCAACGCAAGGCTGCCCGTGCCGAGCCATGCTCTGGCGGCGATCGCCGGGTTCGCCGCGGCGATTGCGATCACCTATCTCAGCTTGGCATTGCGGCGCTGATTGCGCCTTTTTGGAGTAACCAATGGCCCCCCGTGCATCATTCCGCCTCGCCGGGATCGCCGCTGCACTGTGTGCGGCTGGCTTGCCTGCAGCCTTCGCGCAAGAGGCCAAGCCCCCGCTCGTGATCGCGCGCCAGGGCAATTTCTACGCCGGGGGCCGGGAGGTCCCGCTACCGACCGGGATGGTGGTCGCCGATGCCATGTATGTCGAATATCAGATCCCGGCGAAGCAGACGCATCCCTATCCGCTGATCTTCTTCCACGGCGGCGCATCCACCGGCGCGAGCTTCTGGAGCACGCCCGATGGCCGCGAGGGATGGGCGACTCTGTTCCTGCGCATGGGCTATGCAGTCTATGTCGTCGACCGGCCGACACTGGGCCGTTCGCCGCATTACGAACCGGTCGACGGACCCAAGCTGATGCCCCCAAGCCGGTTGCCGGACCGGGGCCCCATCGCGGCGCCACCCAAGCCCAAGCCCGCCACGCGCTTTCCCGGGGTCAACCGCGCGGGCGATCCTGCTTATGAACAGAATGCGCGGGGCCGGCATTCGACGATCGAAGTGCCGTTCGGTGCACCGCGCGATCCGGTCGCGCTAAGCACCTATGTCGACACAATAGACCGCGAGGCCGGCGCCGCCCTGCTCGACCGCATCGGCCCCGCGATTCTGGTGACCCATTCGCGCGCGGGGACGACCGGCTGGCAGATTGCCGATGCGCGCCCGGGCTTGGTCAAGGCGATCGTTGCGGCAGAGCCGAATGGCCCGCCCTTCTACAACACGCCCCCGCTCGGCGCGCCTGGAGACCCGGTCGCGCGGCCCTTCGGCCTGACCTATGCTCCGCTCCGGTTCACGCCCCCCGTGGAGAAGACGGAGGATTTCGGTGCGCTCCGCAGCGTGCCTTCCGGCCGCGCCGACCGATCCGATTGCTGGTTGCCCGCCGGCCCGCGGCGCACGCTGGTCAACATCGCGAAGATCCCGGTGATAGTGCTGACCGGAGGCGCTTCCTATCACGCCGCCTACGACCATTGCACCGCCGCGTTCCTCAAATGGGCCGGCGTTCCGGCAGACGAGGTGTTGCTCGACGACCGCGGCATCAGCGGCAATACCCATGGCTTTCCAACCGAGACCAACAACGACGCGATCGCCGAACTGATCGCCGGCTGGCTGGCCGATCGCGGACTTTAGCGCCGGGCCTCGAAATAGGCGTCGAGAAAGGCCTGGGCCTCGGCGCGAGGGGTGGGGATCACCCCGGGCCGGGGTGCGAGCCGCATCAGACGTGGCGCGGCCGGATCGTAGTTCGGCCATTGCGGCAGCCCTGCGCCATTGGGGTCGCCGTCGCGCGCGAAGCTCACCCAATAATCGGTCATCAGGTTCGAGAGCGTCCGATCCTCATCGGCCCATGGCTGCTGCTCGGCATTCAGCGTGCCGAACACGTAGACGATCTCGTTGCCGTGGAACGCGCCGTCGGCCTTGCGACCGGGCCAGGGTTGATCGAACCAGTAGAGCCATGATTTCTGCTTGCCCGTCCGTGCCTGCAACTGCGCCCAGACGCGCATCTGCCATTGGACGGCGTCGGTCGAGGACTGGCGGAGCGGATCGCTCAGCCCGCCGTAAAGCCTGTCATAGGTCGCCGCATTCGTATCGTCGCGCTTTACCCAGGGCACTTTGATCGTGCCGCCCTCGTCGGAATTGGAGCCGACCAGCGTAGGAACGTCGTTCTGCTTTCCCTGCGCGAAGACATGATAGACCAGGTCGGGCAGGACATAGCCGTCGAGCTCGGTGGGCCAGAAGAAAGTGAATTGCGAATAGATCTGCTCTGGCGACAGCGCGCGGAGCGCGGCCAGCGAAGGCGCGCCCAGTTTCTCACCAAATGCTTTCCCATACGCTTCGGCCTGGCGCATGTCCTTGCGACCTACCAGCCCCCCGTCGGGATCGAATTGCGACGTGCTCTCGCCGATGACCTTATGGAACAGGCCGCGTGCGAGCGGCGACGCCTGGAGGATGTTAACCGCGCCTGCACCGGCGCTTTCGCCGAAAATCGTCACATTGCCCGGATTGCCGCCGAAGGCCGCAATATTGGCCTGGACCCATTTCAGCGCCGCGATCTGATCGAGGATGCCATAATTGCCCGATGCCCCGTACGACGCCTCTTCGGTCAGTTCCGGATGGGCAAGGAAGCCGAGCGGGCCGAGGCGATAGTTGATCGTGACGAGGACGACCCCGCGGCGCGCGAAATTGCTGCCTTCGAATTGCGGTTCGCTGTTCGCACCGGCCAGATAGCCGCCGCCATGGATCCAGACCATCACCGGGAGCGGTTCCTTGGCCTCCGCCGGCGCCCAGACGTTGAGCGTCAGGCAGTCCTCGCTCATTGGCATGGCGGGCCTATCGGGCGGCGATGCCTGGAAACATGCGGGCCCGAACGCAGTGGCACTGCGCTCGCGCTGCCACCTGGGCGCTGCGATCGGCGCCTTCCAGCGCAGATCGCCAACCGGAGCGGTCGCGAACGGAATACCGTAGAAGCGCTTGACCCCGTCCGCCGCGGTGCCGCGGATCTTGCCCTGTTCAGTCTGTACCGTCGGCTGGGATTGCGCGAGCGCAGGGGACGCGAGCAGGGCAAGCGCGATCAGCGATGCGCCCGCCGTGCGGAGGTGGTGGGTAAGGGTCATGGCTTCAGCTCCCGGTGGCGGCATGCGACGGAACAGCGGATGTATGCGCCAGGGTTTTGCGGCGTTCTCCGGCGCGGGCCGCGACACCCGACAGGCCACACAGCGCCAGCAACACCGCGACCACGCCGAAAAAGGCCAGCGGCCCGCCCAGATCGAGCGAGATCACGCCGGTGAACGAACTCAGCACTGCGCCGAGCCGGCCGGTAGCCGAAGCTATACCAACGCCGGTAGCGCGCGCTTCGGTCGGGTAGATGTTGGCGGCCAGCGTGTAGAGCGTGTTGTGCAGCCCGGCGATGCAGAAGCCGAGTATTAGCATCATCGGCAGGATGACGAGTACCGCGACAATGTCGAGACTCAGCAATCCGGCGAGGATTGCTGCGATCACGGCAGCGCCGCCGGCAAGTGCCATATGCGTGGTGCTGAATCCCTTGCGATCCAGCACGATGCCGCTCAGCAAGGCGCCGATGACGCCGCCGCCGTGGAACGCCGTGATCCCAAGGCTGGTCATGGTCAGGTCGAACCCCAGCATATGGAGCATCGTCGGGACCCAGCTGAAGATCGTGTAGGACGCCATGAGGCAGGTGAAGAATCCGCCCCACAACAGCAGCGTGCGGTGCCGAAGGTCGGCCGACAGCAAAAGCCCAAGCGGCGCCATCATCCCCTTCGCCGCCCGCGGCGCCGTGAAATGCTGGCTCGGTTCGAGCCGGATCCGGCATTTCTCCAGCAGCCGCGCCAGTTCGTCATGCTTGCCGGCGCGCTGCAGGAAGCTTGGCGATTCAGGGAGTACGAACAGGAATAGCGCGGCCAGCGCGATCGGAAGCGATCCCGCAACCAGGAACATCGCCCGCCAGCCGAGCGCCTCCAAGACCGAAGCCCCAAGTCCCCCGGCGATGATGCCGCCGATCGGGATGAAGACCATGCCGATCGCGATGGCGCGACCGCGCCGCCGGCTGGGCGTAAATTCGGAGATCAGCGCCGCGCCATTGGGAATGGCTGCGCCGATGCCGATGCCGTCGATGAAGCGGACGGCCATCAACTGGGTGGGGTCCTGCACCAGCGCGCACGCTGCGGTCATCAGCCCGAAGAGGAGCACTGCGCCGATCAGCGCCCAGCGCCGTCCGATCCGATCCCCCAGCAGACCGCCCAGGATCGAGCCGAAGGCGACACCGGCAAGGTTCGCCGCCGCCACCGGCGCGAAGGTCGCGCGCGACGTGCTCCAGTCCGCGATCAAAGCAGGAAGCGCGATGCCAAGCGACTGGTTGGCGAGCCCGTCGACCGCGAAAACCAGCGCGAAACATGCCAGCATCGCTTTCTGGAAGCCGCTCCATGGCGATAGGTCGATCAGGTCGGTCAGGTCGCGCGAAGCCGGCGCGGCGCCTTGGCTCATGCCCGTGTCGGAACTCTGCATCGTCTCCCTTCCGCTGGATCATTTCCCGATCGTTCGCCGGGATATTTGCGCGATTATATTATTGCGGGCGGCTAGGCGCCGGGTCGTCCAACTGGCTGCGCGCCAGAAACCGGGGGGGCGCGGCGACGGTGCGCGCCACGAGGAAGGGCTGGTAGTAACGGAAATAGGCGAGCAGCAGCGCGCAGTTGACGCCGAGTTCCAGCGGTCCGGTCAGCAGCTGACGTGGCGCGCCGACGATCACGACGTTCAGATAGAAGATCGTGAAGCTCGTCGGCACTTCCATCACCAGCGCCAGCGGAACGAACCGGTTGGCGAGCAGGAGTATGCCGATCAGTCCCTCCAGCGTCTTGATGCCCGGGAACATTCCCATCGCTACCAGCGAGTCTATGAACGGGCCGCCGATCGGATGCGGTACCGCGGGCTGGCCACCGGTGAACCAGTAGCGGTAGCACGACCAGATCAGGTGTAGTCCGTAATAGATGCGCAGCGCATCGGTGATGTGGTCGGCGGAGGTACGCCTGGGGTCCATGCGCCAAAGCACGAGCGCAGACGCTACGCCCACCAGGATCGGGAGGCCGAAGAAGATGAAGGTGCCGAAATTGGCGAAGGCGAGCAGATAGAAGGCGATCGCGGTGGCGAGAGCCGCCGGCAGGATGAACGCGATCGACAAGGGCCGGTGCATCACTTGATATATCCCTTCTCGCGATAATAGCGTGCGGCGCCCGGATGGAGCGGCACGCCCTTGCCGTCGCCCACGGTCCTGGGATCGATCGAATAGGGGCGGACAAACCATTTGAGCTCGCCGCGGTTCTCGTCGATCGCCTTGGCGGCGGCATAGGCCATGTCGTCGGGCATATCGTCGCGCGCGAAGACGACTTCGCCCGAGCGGCCTACGCTGGCGATGTTGCGGTCGACACCCGGCAGGACTCCCCAGCGCGCGACGGTGTGCACCATGTCGACCTTGGCGACCATCTGGTCGCGAAGGTCCTGGGGGAGTTCGAGATAGTCCAGATCGTGATAGACGGTCAGCTTGGTCCAGAAGGATGATTCCGGGTTGTTGGCAGGGCTGGCGAGGCTCGAGATGATCACGTCGAACGGGGTCTCCGCGGTGACGTCCTTGGGCGTGACGATCGACGCCCCCCAGCTTTTCAGGCTTTCGCGATCCAGCCCGTAATAATCGAGCACCGGCGCTTCGCTGGGCTGCATCCAGGTCAGGATGCGGACGGGCAGCCTGCGCTCGCGGATCTCGGCCAGGCTCGTGATGCCCAGCCCCGGCTTTACCGCGACAAGCAGATAGGTAGGATCCTCGATCCGGGCGATCAGCCGGAGATTGGGGTAGGGGCCATCCTTGGCGTAGATGAACTTGCCCTCATAGGCCCATTTCATCATGGACGCTTCGGTGATCCCGAAATCGATCCGCGCCTTGATCCGCTTGACGGTGCCATGGCGCAGGTCGTCGTCGACAAGCGGCGGCGGGAAACGCGCCTCGGCGACGATGCGGGGGCCTTCAGTCCGGTTGCAGTTGCGGCACAGGATGATCTCATAGCCGGCGGGCTTCATCGCATCGCGGACGAATTCGCCGAGTTCCCCCCAGGGGCAGGCTTCGGCACATGCCGAGGCGAGGACGAGGCGTTTGGTGGCGAAGCCGGTCGCGCCGACTTCCTGCCAATGGCTCTCGTCGCCCGGCGCGGGTGGCGGCGAGGCAGGCTGGGCGGCAACGCTCCCCGCTGCAGCGACGGACAGGCACAGTGCCAACAACAGCCTACGGATCACGCGACACCTCCCACGGCGGCCATCCGGCCAAACTCTCCGCGCTTCTTCGTCGCGATTGTATACTCAATATTATAGCAATCCCATGAGGTCAACGCGCGTTACATTGCCGCTACGACCTTTTCGAGAGAGGCAACCGGCGCGTCGTTTGCGGCGTGTTCGGACTCGATCAGCGCGGCGAGCATCCGGCGTGCGGAGACGGGCGCCGCATCGGTCGGCAGCAGGATCGGGTTAAGTTCGTTGATGTCGCTGATCTCGCCCATATTGGCCTGAACCATCTCGATCATCGGCTCGTCCTGGCGGGCGAAGGCGAGGTCGAAGAAGTCGAGCATCGCCTGATCGATCTCGGGCTCGTCCTGGCGGCGATTGCGGCCGTTGACGAAGAAATAGTGCGAGGTGAATTCGGTTTCGGGGGTGATGAAGTGGAGCTGCGGGATGTGCACCCCGGTCTCCCAGGGCTTGTCGACTTCCCAGCTACCGACCGCAAAATCCAGCATCGCCGGCGGGTGCCAGGTCATCGTCGTATCGGTGTTGACGGGTACGTTCGGGTCCATGCCGAAAAGCCGGACATGCGCCGAGGAAGGGCCAAGCCCGCTGCGAAGCCGATGGTTGACGATCGATCGCTCCCGGCGCTCGAGCTTCTGCTTGGTTGCGGCGAGCAATTGCTCGGGGGTATAGTTCCCGCCGCTGAACTGCGGGTGGATGAAGGCGGCGTGGCTCAGGTCGAGAAGATTGTCGACCACCAGCTCATAATGGCCGCGGACATGCAGCATGCCGCGCACCACGGCATATTCATCGGGCTTTTCGAGAAAGTCGATCGTCGGTAGCGCCGTGGGATCGGCCCGTGCGGGGTCGCCGGGCCAGAACCAGACGATGCCGTACCGCTCCATTATCGGCCAGGAACGGATATCGGCGGCGCGCAGCGGCCCATGGTTCTTCGAATGCGGATTGAACACGCATTCACCCTGCCGATTGAAGCGCAGGCCGTGGTAGGGACATTCGAGCGTATCGTCGATCTGCCGTCCGGCGGAAAGCGAGGCGAAACGGTGCGGGCAGCGATTGGCGATCATGCCGAGCGTGCCGTCGCTGCCGCGGAACAGCACGATCTTTTGCTCGATCAGCGTCCGCGCCAGCGGGGCGTCACTGATCTCGTGCGAATAGGCTGCCGCATACCAGGCATTTTTGAGGGTCGAGAGCAAATCAGACTCCGTATCCGAACCAATCTTGTCGGCGCGGAAGGCCCGCGATGCAAGCGCGTCCCGGCGCAAATTGATAGTCACGATTGTATATCAAAACGCATTTGGCGTGTCACGCCCTCTTTCGCGCAAGCCGCGCGCGGGCCTAAAGATCGAGGACGAGGCGCTCGCTCAGCGCGCCCGAGCAGCATATCATCATCGTCTTCCCCGCCGCCCGATCCTTTGGCGAGAGCACCGCGTCGAAATGGTCCGGAACGCCGGCGAGCACGGTGACTTCACAGGCGCCGCACGTCCCCTGTTCGCAGTTCGACGTGGCAGCGATCCCCGCGGCGCGCACCGCATCCAGGATCGATTCGCCCGGCGGCACCGTGAGCGTCAGCCCCGAGCGCGCCAGTTCGACGATGATGCTGCCATCGGTCATTTGGGTCATTGCGATATACGCATTCTGCTTGCCTTGCCCGTTCAATATACCTTAGCACTAAGATATATTGACGCTGGCGAAACGCAACCATAGGTAGCGGTCTTTGCATCGACGGGCTGATGGCGGCGCGCCGATCGCCATCGGGGAGACCGGCATTGGCTCAGGACGTATCGACGGACATACTCGTGATCGGCGGCGGTTCAGCCGCGACGCGCGCGGCGCTCGAAGCCGTTGCCACAGGCGCCCGCGTCATGCTGGTGGACAAGGGCGAAGTGGGGCAGAGCGGATCGAGCCCGCACGCACTGGTCGGCTTCAGCGTGCCTTTGCTCGACGACGCCGACAGCCCCGAATTGTTCATCGAGGATTGGGCGAACGCCAGCGGCGGCATCTGCGACCGCGATCTCGTCGCCCAGTGCGCCGAACATGGCCGCGGCATCGCCGAGGACATGGAGCGGCGCGGCGTCGCATTCATCCGCAATGCCGACGGCAGCTGGTTCCTCTCGAAGCGCGCGGGCCATTCGGTGCGCCGCACGCTGATGGCGCAGGGGCATGGCAAGGGCGTGCATGCCAATGTCATCCTGCCGATGCGCCAGGCGATTCTCGACGACGGTGTCGAGCTGCGAGAATATGTAATGGTCACGCGCCTGTTGCTGGATGGCGATCGCGTCGCGGGGGCGCATGCCGTGGATGCGCAAGGTAACGCCTTCGTGATCCGCGCAAAGTCGATCGTGCTCGCGGCGGGCGGGGTGAACCGGCTCTACTCGATCCTCTGCGAGGAAGTGGTCGAGCATCATGCCCGCACCACGGGCGATTCCTACGCACTGGCATTCCATGCCGGCGCGCCGCTGATCGACATGGAGTTCGCCCAGTTTCGCGATTCGCCACCTGCGGGACCGATCTTCGGCGCGCACTATATGAACGCGCTGGGCGAGCGGATCATGGAGAAATATGATCCCGAGAATCTCGAATGCGCGCCGCGCTACATGATGGCGCGCGCGGTCTATACCGAGAATTTCGAGGGGCGCGGGCCGGTCGTCTGGCATGTCGAGGAAGGGCAGATCGCCCGCTCGCGCGCGCCTGTGGGCACCTATGAAGCCGGGCAGGTCGTGCCGATCACCTTGATGTTCCAACGGCTGATGGGCGGCGCGCGGATCGATGTGAACGCCGCCACGCCGGTGGCGGGGCTCTATGCCGCGGGGGAGGCCTCGGGTGGGGTGCACGGCGGGGATCGCATGCAGGGCTGCGGATTCCTGGAGACCCAGACCTTCGGCGGTATCGCCGGGCGCAGCGCTGCCGCCTTCGCCACCGCCCATGACTTTGCGGTGATCGATTCCAGCGCCGTGGCCGCCGAGCGCGAGCGGCTCGCGGCGCCGGGCGGGGATGTCGACCCGATGGAGATGGTCGGGACGATCCAGGCGATCATGTGGCGCCAGGCAGGCGTCGTCTCAAACCGCGAGCAACTCGAGGATGCGATCGAGAAGCTGCAGGCGATCCGCGCCGAGGCGGCCAGCAATATCAAGACGAGCGACCTGTTCGCAGCCGAGGACGTTCGCAACCTGGCGCTTGCGGCGCAACTGGTGGCGACCGCCAAGCTCGCGCGCGAGGAGACCCGCAGCGGCCACGGGCGCACCGATTTCCCCGCGAGCGATCCCGCCTGGGTCAAGCACGTCCGACTGCAGCGAGACGAGAAGGGCGACGTGGCGGTCGACTGCGTCCCCGTCCAGGAGCGCGTCCCGGCCTGAGCCTCAGTCGAGCGCTCGTTCGATGGAATGGAGCAGCGTTCGCAGGAACCGGTTGCCGCGCTGGAGCTCGGCGGACGATAGCGATCCCATCAGCGTGCGTTCGACGTCGGCGACCTGGCGCATCGTTTCGTCGGCCAAGGCGCGGCCCTCGTCGGTGAGTTCGATCAACACCGATCGCTGGTCGCTCGGATGCGCGATCCGGCGGATCAGCCCTCGCCGCTCGAGCCGACGCGCCAGGCCGGTGAAGCCGCCCGAGGTCACCGGGACATAGCGACCGGCAAGCTCGGTCGGCGCCGCGCGATGCGCGCCACCCCGGCGCAACAGGCCGGCGAGCAGGCGGAACTCATTGTCCGATAGCCGGGCATCCTTGAGGATTGCAGCCGTGCGATTGCGCAGCCGATCGTCGATCCGCGCAATCCGCGCGGCGATCGCGCGCACGTCGCGATCGAGCGCGGGGATCACTCCCGCCCATTCGCCAACCAGGGTCTCCACCGCGGCATCGAGCCGCTGCTGGTGGCTCGCCTCCGCGAGGGAGGCCAGATCCTCCGGTTTGGCCGGAGCCGTCTTCACGCGCGAGAGGGGAGGGTTTGCCAAGGGTCAGTCCGTCCGAAGGGGAGCGATGCACGCTAGGTCGGGCGGCAATGCTCGGCAACCATCCTGGCTGACCGGGGCACTCCGGTTGACAAGCAAAGCATCAACAAGGATTGTTAGGCAATCATATCAGCGGATATTTTATGCAAACGCAGCAACTAGGTCGCCTCAGTGTCCGCAAGGTAATGGAAATGGAAGACGGCATGCCGCTTTCCATGATCTTTCCGCAGATCGTAGGTGCGGATCTTGCACGGCTTGCGGGCTGGCACCACGATCCCGATCTGACCGCCGATCCGGCCAGCTCGACGCTCATGCTCAGCATGCACAGCTTCGTGGTAACGCTGAATGGCCGCAACGTCCTGATCGACAGCTGCAATGGCAACTGCAAGCAGCGCTCAGTGCCCAGCGTGCATATGCTCGATACGCCCTATCTATCGAACCTCGCCGCGATCGGACTGGCGCCCGAGGACATCGACATGGTGATGTGCACGCATCTCCATTTCGATCATGTCGGCTGGAACACCCGACTGGAAAACGGTCGCTGGGTGCCGAGCTTTCCCAATGCCCGCTACATTTTCGGCAAGCGCGACTATGAGCATTGGGCGGCGCAGGACATGGTGCCGCCGCACCGCGAGGCATTCGACGATTCGGTGCTGCCGGTGGTTGAGGCGGGGCTGGCCGACATTGTCGACGTCGAAAGCCCGACCGCGGCGCTGCTCGAGATCGGCGACGGCATCTGGCTCGAACCCGCTTTCGGCCATTCGCCCGGCTGCTGCACGATCCATGCGCGCGCCGGTGGGGCCGAGGCGATCTTCTGGGGCGACGTGATCCATCATCCGATCCAGCTCGTGCGGCCCGGTCTGCCGCTGGCGTTCGACGACGATCCCGCCGCGGCGGTCGCGGTGCGCAAGTCAGTCCTCGAGCGGGTCGCCGACAGCGACACGATGTGCTTCCCCGCGCATTTCCGTGGCACGTCGGCCGGGCAGGTGCTGCGCGACGGCGACGCCTATCGCTATCGCTTCGCCGAGGCATAACAGACGCAGAGCGCGCGAACGCCCCCTTTTGCACATCGGTGCCGATGCCGGTCGGGCGCTGCGCGGGGACGCTGCCATGAAGCTGTAATGCCGTCTCTATAGGCGACAGCGCAGCACCCTGGGAGCTGCCCTTTGAACTTCGACGAATCGATGTACCGGCTGTTCCGCCGCGAGGTGTATCGCCTCGCCTATCGGCACCTCGGTGACCATTCGGCCAGCGAGGACGTGGTGCAGGACAGCTTTGTGCGGCTGGCCCAGTACCGCTCGGGCACGGTTGCCAATCTGGGGGGCATGTTGCGCACCATCGCCCATAATCTGATCGTGGATCAGACGCGGTTCCATAAGCGCAGGGCCGAAGAGGCGCTGCCGGACGGGACCGACATCCCCGCAGAGGCGCCGTCGCAGGAACAGGTATTGCTGCAGCGTGAGCGGATGCAACAAGTCTCCGAGATCCTGGCCGGGCTGCCGGAGCAGCGCCGCCAGGTCTTTATGATGCGGCGTCTGCACGGTATGTCCGCCAAGGAAGTGGGTGCGGCTCTGGCGATCAGTCCCGCTGCCGTCGATACCCATGTGGCCCGCGCCGTGCTCGCGTTGCACAGAGGCATGGCGGAGCTGGATGGGCGCCAGACCCAATGACGGCGGATTATTTGCAGGATCAGGAAGACGAGGAAGCGGCGCTGTGGGTCGCCCGCCACATGAGCGGCGTAGTCGACGCGACCGCGTTCGCCCATTGGCTGGCGGGCGCGCCGGGGCGTCGCGCGACGTTCGACGCGTTATGGGCCACGTGCATGGATGACGCCGTCACCCAGGGCCTGCTGCTGCACGAGCGACAGGCACGGGCACCGGAACGCGACTGGCCACGGCACGGTCGCCGCGCCGCGATCGGGATGGCCGCCGCTGCGTGCGCGGCGGTTGCAGTGTTTTCCTGGCCGCAGCTTCGCTCTGCGATGACGCCGGCGCAGGAGTTTGCGACTGCGGCAGGGGAAGTCCGCAGCTTCACCCTGGCGGACGGTTCGCGGGTGGTGCTGAACGGCGCCAGCCGCATCCGTGCGAAGATCGACGACGGGCGACGCGACGTCGCGCTGGAGGCCGGCGAAGCGCTGTTCGACGTCGAGCATGACGAAGGCCGTCCGTTTCGCGTCTCCGCCGGACAGGGGCGGGTGACGGTCCTCGGCACGCGTTTCGATCTCGCGCGCAACGGCGACAGCGTCGACCTGGCCGTGGAGCGCGGGCTGGTGCGGTTTGGCACCGACGGCGATGCTTCGGCGGTGCTGGTTCCGGCTGCGCACCGTTCCGTGCTGGCCGATGGCAGGATCGCCACGCCGATGGCGTTCGTCGGTTCTTCGGCTTCGGACTGGCGCGATGGCTGGCTGCAGGTTGCCGACATGCCGCTTGCGCAGGTTCTGCCGCATCTCCAGCGCTGGACCGGGCGGGCGATCACCGTCACCGATCCGGTGTTGCTTCGGAAGCGCGTCGCCGGTCGGTTCCGGCTTTCGCAGCCGGGCGTGGTGCTCGAGAATCTGGGTGTGCTCTACGGCTTCAAGGTCCGGCAGACCGAGCAGGCCTATATCCTCGAGCGATCATGACCGTCGTGGTGCCGATCCGCATCTTCAGGCAACGGGCCGGCGGCGGGTTCTAGGGGGATGATGCGGACAAAGGCCTTCTGCTGCCTTGAGGCGGCAGTAGCGATCCTGGCCGCAGTTCCCGCCAGTGCGGATGAGTCCACGCTGCGCCGCGCGACCTTTGCGATCCCGGCCGGACCGCTCGCGCCTGCCTTGACGCAGTTTTCGCAAGCGAGCGGCGTGCAGGTGCTCGCCGATCCGGCGGTCCTTCGCGGACTGCGCACCCGCGGCGTTCATGGGCGCCTGTCGCCCACCCGGGCGCTGGAAGTGCTTCTGCAGGGCACCGGCCTCGGCTTTCGGCGGCGCGACGAGACGATCCTGATCTTCAGGCTGGGCGCTGTCATGAAAGCCCCGTCGCGCGCGCGTGACCGCCCGGATCGACCGGGTGCGAAGGTTCACGCGGCGCCCGCGGAAGCCGTCGCATCCGACACGCTGGTCGTAGTCGGCCAGCGGATCGCCGACCGCAGGGCGATCGCGATCAAGCGGCGCGCCCGCAACGTCGTCGATGCGATATCCAGCGATGAGGTGCGCCGCCTGCCCGACAGCACCGTCGTCGATGCGATGCGCCGCATCCCCGGCGTTTCCGTGGTGCCGATCGCCGATAACGAGCACCCGCGCGACGTCCCGATCGCGCCGGTCGTCCGCGGGCTGACCCAGGCCTATAACAACGTCACGATCAATGGCCTGCCGGTCGCCTCGACCGGCATTCCCGATGCCGGCTCGAACAGCGCGGAGCGCGGCGTGCGGCTGGACCTGCTGCCGACCTCGCTTGTCAGCCGCCTGCTCGTGGTGAAGACCTTCACGCCCGAATTCGATCCCAACGCAATCGGCGCGGCGATCGATCTCCAGACGCGCAGTGCCTTTGACAATGGCGGTCGCGCGTTCCTGTCGATCGAGGCCGGGCTGGCTTCCCCCAGCGAACGCGGCAGGGTTCAGGCCCAGGGCCGGCTCGGCGTCCATGCCACCGCCACGGCCAGCCGCACCTTCGGATCGGACGGGCAGTTTGGCCTTGTGGTTTCCGCAAACTATCAGCGGCTCCAGAATAACAGCAACGTCCACGCCACCAGCGACAGCGCGTTCCTCGTCTTCTACGACGATGCGGGCCGCCCCGTGCGCGACGGCACGCTCGGCAATGGCATCGCGGTGCCGCGGCAGGACAAATATTGGTACAATGGCAGCGATCGCCGCCATCTCGGCGGCACGATCCGTGCGGAAGCCGATCTCGACACGCTGCGCCTGTCGGCGATGGTGGCGGACTATCGCTTCCGCGACGGCTATACGCGCAATGAGATCGCGATCGATCCGGACCTGGCGCACGTGGTGGACCAGACGCCCGTTTCGGGCCGTTTCGATACCGCCTCGGTTCAGGTCGGGTATCGCGCCGGCGTGACGCATAGCGAGACGCGCGTGCTCCAGCTCGATGCGAACTGGCAGGCGAGCGCGCGCGATGAACTCGCGCTGCGCGTCGGCCTGTCGCGGGCGACGATGCGCGAGCGCTACAAGATGGTGAAGTTCACGGCGGGGCAGGATCGGATCGGCGATGTCGTCGGAACACCGGCGCTCGGCTTTGGCTATGACAGCGCGCCGCTGCAGTTCAGCTTCAACGTGCCTGTGCAGGCCTATCAGGACCTGTCGCTCTATACGGCGGACTATTGGCGGCGGCGCGCACGCCAGGCGACAGCGGCGATCGCGGGCGTGCGCGGCGACTGGCGGCACAATATGGCCGACGGCGACGAGGGGTTGGGGCTGGCCGCGGGCGTCGCCTGGACGCGCAGCACCTATGCCTATGCCTATCAGAGCCTGGCGTTTGGAACGCTCAACCGCGATCTCACGCTGGATGGCGTGGGCTATGTCAGCGACGCGCGGTTGCCGTTCAACCAGAACCGCTTGCGGCTGATCGTCATCGATCCGGTGCGCGCATGGCAGATGTTCGATGCGAACCAGGCGAGCATCTCGATCACCGACGGCGTTGAGAACGACCATCAGGACGATTTCGACCATGTCGAAGCCGTGTTGAGCAGCTACACGATGGCCCGGTTTCTGCGCGGTCCGATCGAACTGCTGGGCGGGTTTCGGCTTGAGCGCACTGCAACCTCGACCCTTGGCTATCTCTCGGTGGACGACACCTGGTCGACCATCGCGACGGGCTCGCATTATGCGCAATTGCTGCCCTCGATACTGATCAATTTCCGGCCGCTGCAGGCGCTGAAAACGCGCGCGGGATATAGCCGCACGATCGGGCGGCCCAGCTATGAGGCCTATGCGCCGCGATCCGTGGTGAACTTCGCCGCCGGCAGCGAGGTGGGCGATCCCGATGCTCCGGGCGTGAAGGTCAGCCTCGGCAATCCTGACATCCGCCCCCGCCTGTCCGACAATTTCGATCTCAGCATGGAATGGACGCTTCCGCGCGGCCTCGACGGGATGCTCTCTGGCGCACTGTTCCACAAGGCGATCCAGGACGAGATATTCGATGCGACCACGCGCGGATATGCCCATGACGGCGTCTATTATCGCAACGCATCGGTAACCCGGCCCACCAACGCGACCGCTGCGCATATCACGGGTCTCGAACTGAGCGCGATGGTGGGATCGCTGGGCGCGATCTCGCCACTGCTGAAGGACATTGGATTCAGCGCGAACTGGACGCTGCTCAACGGCGCGGTCACGGTGCCGATGACGAGCGGCGCCACCCGCAAGCTCGACCGGCTCGTTGGCCAGCCGGGTGAAATCCGCAACCTTGCGATCTTCTACAATCGGGGCGGCTTCGAAGTGCGCGCCGCGATGAACCGGACGGGCAAGGCGCTACGCAGCATCGCGCCCGATACCGCCTGGCAGGATGTCTATTGGGCGCCACGCACCCAGTTCGACATCCAGGGGCGCTATCATTTCGGCGGGAACTTCAGTGCGATCCTCGATCTCGCCAATGTCACGCGTGCCCGTTTGACCAGCATCACCGGACCCGGCACGCAATGGCTGAAGGACAGCTATTCGGTGCCGGGTGTGGTGCGCCTGAGCCTCAACTGGGGCTTTGGGCAGTAGCGGGGTTCAACCGCATTTGCGCAGATATACGCGCAGCAGCGCAGGCCGGTCGGTCTGGATCGCGTTGACACCCAGCGCCTGCATCGCCTTGAGCGCCGGGCAAGCCTTGGGCGATCCCGCTGCCATCAGCGCATCGACTTCTCCCAGCGCATTTTCCCAGATTCGCGCCGGCATCTGCCGGATCGCATCGCGTGCCGCAGGATTGAGCGATTCCGGATCGCCATGCACGATCCGCACCGGTGCAAGGCCCTGGTTGATGTCGTCGAGCGTGGTCTTTGCCGTGAGGCGGGTCATCACCTGCAGCTTCGGTTCGATCGCCCGTGCCGCACGCAGCAGGTTGCTGTCGGCATCGAACAGCATCACCTGATCGACCATGCCCAGGCCCTGGACGAGTGCGACCACCGGGGCAAACTGGTCGGTCTTCATGTCGAGATCGACCAACACGCGCCCGCAGCTGTGCCTCAGCAGTTCGAGCAGGGTCGGCGGCGGCGTGTCGCCCCCCTTCAGCCGCAGCGCGCGCAGTTCGGCATAGCTCTTTTCGGCGGCGCGACCGGTGCCGTTGGTGGTCCGCTCGAGCGTACGGTCATGCAGGAGGAAGGGCACGCCGTCGGCGCTGACCTGCACGTCCACTTCGACGACATCGGCCCCTGCGGCCACCGCTTCGTCGACAGCGGCCAGCGAATTCTCCGGCGCCTTGAGGTGGCCGCCGCGATGCGAGGCGATCAGGACCGGGCCGCGCGGGTCGGCCCAGGCCCGTTGCAGCGCGGCGATGCGCGGGGTGGGAGCGCAAACGGGGGTGGCCGATGCCGGGACGGCCGAACAGGCGAGTGCCAGCGCGCCGGCTGCCCGGACCAATTTGAGGATCATGGCGTGTCTCTTCCTATCCGCTGGAAAAAGGCATGGGGGAGGGCGCGGCGCCGCTCCCCCAGGATGCGCGAGGTCAGAACCGGGCGTTGACTCCGAGCCACAGCACGCGGCCCTTCTGCGCGCGTTCGGCGAGCAGCTTGCCGGTCGGCATCTTGCGATAATATTCGATGTTCGTCTTGGTGAGGTTCTGCCCCTCGACGATGAAGGTCACATTCTCAAGCAGCTTCACCCGCGCCTGCGCCGAGAACTCGCCGCGATCCTTGCTGTGGATGTCGAAGATCTCGGCATTCTCGTTGATCGACTTCAGATAGTCGCCGACATAGCCATAGGCGACCGAGGCGCCGAAGACAGGCGTCTCATACGAAACCGTGGCGTTGGCCAGGAATTCGGGCTGTCCCTCCAGGCCATCGACCTTGCGCAACGTCTTGTCGGCGCGCAGCACGTCCTGCTTGCCGGTGATATAGGTGCCGTTCGCGGAGAGCACGAAGTTGCTCAGCACGCCGTTGGTCCAGTCGCCCAGATCCTGGCGGGCGGAGGCCTCGATACCCTTGAGCGACGCGGACTGCGAGTTCATCGGCGTGGTGATCCGCGCCGTGTAGGTCTGGCCGTCATATTGGTAGCCGGCTTCGGTGATGTTCTGCGTGAAGATCAGGTTCTTGATATCCTTGTAGAACAAGGCGATTGAAACCATGCTGCCGCGCGTTGGATACCATTCGAACGACACGTCGAAATTGTTCGAGGTGCGCGGCTTCAGGTCAGGATTGCCGCGGGTGATGCTGATCGTGGCGTCTTCGCTGTCGTCGGGCAGGCCGATCGATTCACCGATGGCATAATAAGAGAAGTTCGGGCGGCCGATCGTCTTGCTGTATCCGGCGCGCACGATCACGCCGTGCCCGACATCGTAGCTGGCGATGACCGAGGGCAGCAGATAGGCATAGTCCGCCTTGCGCGCGGTCGGCACGTATTGCGCGCCCTTGTTGGGCGTGGCGGGCCGATTTGCATCCAGCGCGAACAGATCGATGTTGTTGACGGTGGAGTCGTAGCGCAAACCGGCGCGCACGTTGAAGCTGTCCGTCCGGTAATTGGCTTCGGCGAAGGCGGCGGCGACCTTCTCGTTTAGCTGGTAATCGGACTGGATGTTGTTGCTGCTGTTGTCGTCGGTGCTCGGGTAGCCGGCGGCGGCCCAGGCTGCGCGATAGGCGCTATCGTCGATCAGCAGATAATCGACCTTCGGGTCGGTGGTGTGCAGCCGGGTCTTGCTGACGAAGCTAGCCATGTTGACGGCGACGCCATTGACGTTGGGCAGCTTTCCGCTCTGCTGGCCCTCGTCATAGGTCTGGTCGGTGCTCTGGAAGCTGCCACCGAGGTTGAAGCCGAGACCGCGATCCTCGGGGCCGAAATTATAGGCCAGGTTGGCGCTCACGAAGCTCAGGTCCTGCGTCGCGCGCTGGGTGATGTGCTGGATATAGCTCTGGACATAGTTGGCGGGATCGTTGCCGAAGGCGGGATCGGGGAACGACAGCACCGGGCGGCCATCGCTCAGGTCATAGGAGAAGCGACCGGCGGCGAGGTTGCTGCTCATGTTGAACTTGGAACGATCGCGGATGGTGTTGAGCCGGGCGCGCGAATGCGATGCGCGCAGGTGCATCACGATGCTGTCGCTCAGATCCTGGTCGAGAATGCCCGAGACGACGAACGTCTCGCGCTTCTGCGGCTGATGCGAATAGCCAAGCGCCGTGCGCCCCTTGGCCCAGGTGCCCGACGTCGCGGTCTGGTTGGTCGGTGCTACGCTGGTGTCGGCGGTGGCGAGATACTCGTTGCGGATCTCGTCTTCCTTCTGGAAGAAATAGCCGGTGTAGATCGACGCATAGGTCGCCGCGCTGGGGCTGTATTCCAGCTTCGTCACGCCGGACGCGCGGGTTACCGTGTCGTAATAGGCGAAGATCTGGTTGCGCGCCGCCGCCGAAAAGCCGTTGGTGTTGCTCAGGTTATTATAGTTCGCGAGCGGCTTCCCCGTGGTCTTGTCGTACAGGATATAGCTGGTGTCGACGGCGCCCGGCTTCTGATCGTAATTGGTCGAATTGTAGCGGGCATAGGAGCCCGACACGACCACGCCGAAATCATGGTTCTGGCCAAAGGCGCTGCTGAACGTGGCGTCGGCGCGCAGGTTCTTGCCCTTCTTGCCGTCCATCTCGCCGCCGGTCGAATTGTCGCCGATCGACGCGCGCGCCATCAGGCTGGTCTTGCCGGTGGTGAGCGCGCTGGCGGTGATCAGGTTGAGCTGGCCGCTGAGCGCATGCGGGTCGAGATCGGCGGTGATCGTCTTCACCGCATCGATCCGGCTGACGAACGACGGCGGCAGCAGCTCGATGCGGGCGCCGCGCGTATCGCGGGCGGTCGTGGCGAGCGGCAGGCCGTCGATGGTGACCAGATTGTAGCTGGAGCCGATGCCGCGGATCATGACGCTTTCGGCCAGGTCGGGCGAGCGGTCATCGGCGGTGGCAAAGTCGGGCACCAAAGCGAGGCCGGGGATCCGCTGGGCAACCTGCGCGATCGTCAGGTCGGGCAGCAGCCCTGCCTGGTCCTGCGCGATCGAGTCGGTGACGCCGACGGCGCGGCGCTTGGCGTCGATCGCGGCGGCGTTGGACGAGCGATAGCCGGTCACGACGATGGCGGTTTCCTCGCCCTCATCGGTGCGGGGCTCGGCCTGGTCCTGCGCCTTGGCGGAATCGACCGCGCTGTCCTGCGCTTGCGCGGGCGCCGCGAGCATCGCGGCGATCAGTGCCGAGCTGGCGATGGCATAACGGAGCGCGGGGGCATGTTTCATGGGCATAGCTGTCCTGTCGGTGGAAATGAGGGTTTGAAGCGATCGGGAAGGCGCGGGCGGGCGCCGGGGCGCTACGGCGTTCGCCGGGACTCGCAGCGGTGCGTGGCGGCGCGGGTTCGTTGCAGATAGGCCTTGAGCGCGACCGGCTCGTCGGTCTGGATCGCATCGACGCCGAGCGCGACGAGCTGACCCCAGACGCTGTCGGGATCGGCGAGCGCGGCCTTGTCGCCATAGGCGCGACCGGCCAGGCTGTTCACCCAATATCGGGCGCACCGCGCATGGATCGCGGGCGCCACCAGCGGCGTAAAGGCACGGTCCTTGACGTCGATTTCATAGCTGACCGGGTGCAGCGGATCGTAAGCGGCGATGGCCGCCGCCGGGTCGGCCTGGATCTGCGGCTGGCGGAGGATCGGCTGGAAGCGCACGCCGCCCAGCCAGGGGCCTTCCCGCAGCAGCAGGTCCGCCGGCGCGTCGGCCTTGAACAGCAGCTGGCTGCGGCGACCGGCCTTGTCGACCATGGCGAGCATCGCAGGCGACAGGCGCGCCTTGGGATCGAGGTTGATGAGGATGCGATCCTTCGCCGCGCGCAATGCTTCCTCGAAGGTCGGGATGCGGCGATCGGTGAGCGCCGTGCTGCCGCCCTTGCCTTCGCGCAGGCGGAGCCGGCGCAACTGGGCCCAATCGAGATCGGACACCTTGCCCTTGCCATCGGTCATCCGATCGACCGTGGCATCGTGCATCAGCACCAGCACATTGTCGCGGGTGAGGCGAACATCCAGCTCGACCATGTCGATGCCGCCCGCAATGCAGGCGCGGATCGCGTCGATGCTGTTTTCGGACGTCCTCTGCCAGCAGCCGCGATGGGCCACGACCATCACCGCGCCATCGGGACCGGCCAGGCGCCGCTCCAGCTCCAGGCGGCGGCTATTGTCGGGCGTGGGCCGTGCTTCCGCCGCGCCGCCAAGCAACGTCGCGATCGCGGCAAGCGCGGAGAAGATCGATCGACGCACCAGACGCGGCGTCGATCGTGGATAGTTGCTCGAAAATCGCACTGGTTCCCCCCGGGTCGTCGGCGCATTTCGTCAGGTTTCGATAAGACGACGCGCAACCGCGCGGAATCTGACAGCCGGCGAGAAATTAATCGGAGCAGCACGCCGGAGAGGCCGCCAGCGGGGCGCCGCCGGCAGAGTCTGGCGACGAAGGTTCGCGTGACGCCCGATCGGCACCGAAGGTAAGGCAAAGGCATCGCGGGAAGTACAGTCAACCTACTGCGGGGCTTCACGAGCGTCCGATTTCGGCGTGACGGTCATTGCCAACCCAAGCCCGTAAAAATGCCCAAGAGCAACAGGAAGACGTCTTTCAAAGTCAGTCGTTTACATCCGCTCCAACGAAGCTGGGCGCGCCCGCGCCCGGCTTGTCACCGGAGACTGGAGCCGATGGGTTCACGATGCGCCAAGGTACGAAATATAGCGCTGGCGGTTGGCCTGCCCCGGCTCAGCGGCGCCGCGCGGCACCGATAAGCTGGAGCGCGGTGGCGGCCGCGCCCAGCCCCGCGCCCAGCGCCACCACGCCGTTCCAACCCGCCACGCCCCATGCCTGGGTAGCCGCCGCCGAGCCGCCGGCGCCGCCGAGGAACATCGCACCCATGAAGATCGTGTTGAGCCGCGCCCGCGCTTCCGGGCGCAGCGCGAAGACGATGTGCTGGTTGGAGACGATCGCGCTCTGCACCGCGAAGTCGAGCAGGATCACCCCGGCGATCAGCCCGGCGATCGAGGTCCACAGCCCGAACATCGCCCATGCGGCGAGGGTCAGCGCGGCGCCCAACACAATCACCCCATGCGGTCCGCGGCGATCGGCAAAGCGGCCGGCGATCGGCGCGGCAAGGATGCCGACGGCGCCCGCGATGCCGAACAGCCCGGCAATGTCCGCACCCAACCCGAAACGGTCCTGCAACCGGAAGGCGAGGATCGTCCAGAAGGCGGTAAATGCGGCGAACAGCAGCGCCTGGGTGATCGCGGCGAGGCGGAGCGCGCCGAATTCGCTCCACAGGCTGCCGAGCGAGCGCATCAGCGCGCCGTAGCGCAGCTCTGAATCGGGGTGGCTGCGCGGGAGGCGGGCTGCCATCCAGCAGCCCGCCGCGAGCGCCAGCGGCACTGCGACCCAGAACATCGCCCGCCATCCGGCATGAGTCGCGACGAACCCCGCCAGCGTGCGGCTGAGCAGGATGCCGCCCAGCACGCCCGCCATCACCGTCCCCACCGTCGCGCCGCGGCGCTCCGGACTGGCGAGATGGGCGGCGAAGGGCACGATCTGCTGCGCGACGGTCGATGCCATGCCGAGCAGCAAGGACGCGACGAGCAGGAGTCCGACCCCCGGCGCAAGCGCCGATGCGGCCAGCGCCAGCGCCAGCAGCGCGAACTGGATCAGGATCAGCCGCTTGCGCTCGATCAGGTCGCCCAGCGGCACCAGCAGGAACAGCCCCGCAGCATAGCCGAGTTGCGTCACGGTGGGGATGAGCGGAGTCAGCGGCCCCGGCATGTCGCGCTCCATCAGCGCGAGCATCGGTTGATTATAGTAGATATTCGCAACCGCGATCCCGGCGGCTGCGGCCATCGCGAAGGTCAGTCCCGCGCCGATTGCGGGCGTGGCGCGGGAGGGGTTCGTCGTCATGCAGCGCTCCCGGGGCGGTGGGTCCGCCCTTGGTCGCGCCCGATATGGGGGCGCGACACCCGGTCCTTACAGCAGCTTTTCTTTAGCGACACATATCCAATGGTTTGGCCCGAGCGCGGGCCGCACCGGATCAGTGATTGTCGCGCGGCAGCCCCATCGACTGGGCGATGCGCTGGAAACGCTCGGACCCTTCGAGGATCGCGCCGGTGTTCATCTGGCCGACCAGCGCGCGCTGGATTTCCTGCCACGGCGTCTGTGACGCCGGATAGGCATAGCCGCCCGCGTCGAGCAGAGCCTGTCGCCGCGCCGCCAGTTCCTCGTCGGAGATCAGCACGTCGGCGGTGCCGCGCGCCAGATCGATCCGCACGCGATCGCCGGTGCGCAGCAGTGCCAGCCCGCCATTCGCCGCCGCCTCGGGAGAGGCGTTGAGGATCGAGGGCGAGCCCGACGTGCCCGACTGGCGCCCGTCGCCGATGCAGGGCAGGGCGTGGATACCTTCGCGGATCAGATAGGCGGGGGGCCGCATGTTCACGACCTCTGCCGCGCCCGGATAGCCAATCGGGCCGGCGCCGCGCATAAACAACAAAGTCTGGTCGGTGATGCCGAGCGATGGATCGTCGATGCGGTGGTGGTAATCCTCCGGCCCGTCGAACACGACGGCGGGGCCTTCAAAGGCGTCGGGATCGTCGGGGTTGGAGAGATAGCGGTCGCGGAATTCGGGACCGATCACGCTGGTCTTCATGATCGCGGCGTCGAACAAATTGCCCTTGAGCACGATGAAGCCGGCGCGTTCGACCAGCGGGTTCTCGAACGCGCGGATCACCTTGTCGTCCTCGATCGTCGCGTCGCGACAATTGTCGCCCATCGTACGCCCGTTGACGGTCATCGCGTCTTCGTGGATCAGCCCCTGGCGCATGAGCTGGTTCACCACGGCGGGGACGCCGCCGGCGCGGTAATAATCCTCGCCCAGATATTCGCCCGCAGGTTGGAGGTTGACGAGCAGCGGCACGTCATGGCCGTGCGTCTGCCAGTCGGTGAGGTCCAGCTCGGCGCCGATATGGCGCGCGATGGCGGCCAGATGGATCGGCGCGTTGGTCGATCCGCCGATCGCCGAATTGACGACGATGGCGTTCAGGAACGCCTCGCGCGTTAGGATGTCGGAGGGTTTGAGGTCCTCGGCGACCATCTCGACGATGCGGAGGCCCGTGCGATAGGCGACTTCCTGGCGATCGCGATACGGCGCGGGGATCGCCGCCGATCCGGGCAGCATCATCCCCAGCGCCTCGGCCAGGCTGTTCATCGTCGTCGCGGTGCCCATCGTGTTGCAATAGCCGGTCGACGGCGCCGACGAGGCGACGAGCTTGATGAAGCCGTCGGCGTCGATCTCGCCCGCGGCCATCATCTGGCGCGCCTTCCACACGATCGTCCCCGACCCGGTGCGCTCGCCCTTGTGCCAGCCGTTGAGCATCGGGCCCACCGACAGTGCGATCGCCGGGATATTGACCGTCGCCGCCGCCATCAGCAACGCGGGCGTGGTCTTGTCGCATCCGGTCGTCAGCACGACGCCGTCGAGCGGATAGCCATAGATCGCCTCGACCAGACCCAGATAGGCGAGGTTGCGATCGAGCCCTGCGGTCGGGCGCTTGCCGGTTTCCTGGATCGGGTGGACCGGGAATTCGAGCGCGATGCCCCCCGCCTCGCGAATCCCCTCGCGCACGCGCTCGGCCAGCACCAGATGGTGGCGGTTGCACGGGCTGAGGTCCGACCCCGTTTGCGCGATGCCGATGATCGGCTTGCCCGAACGCAGCTCCTCCAGGCTAAGCCCGAAGTTCAGATAGCGCTCGAGATACAGCGCTGTCATGTCGATGTTCGCCGGATTGTCGAACCAGGCGCGGCTGCGCAGCGCGCGGGGAAGCGGGGGGGTGTCGGTCATCAAGGGGCCTTGTCGGTTGGTGTCAGTTCGACGCCGGGGCAGTCGAGAAGCGGTATACGATGATGTTGCGATAGGTCTGGCCCGGGTTGAGCCGGGCGGAGCCGAACGCGGGCTGGTTCGGCGTGTCCGGGAAAAGCTGCGGCTCGAGCGCGATCCCGTCGCCTTGGCGATAGGCGAGGCCCGACCGGCCGATCGCGGTGCCGTCGAGGAAATTGCCGGTGTAGAGCTGGACGCCGGGCTGGTTGGACAGGATTTCCATCACGCGACCGGTCACCGGGTCCTCGACTCGGGCGTGGGGGCGCGGCTGCGCCGAGACGTCGCGGGCGATCACGAAATTCTCATCATAGCCCTGACCGAACACGATCTGCGGATCGCGGCCATCGCGGATGCGCGCGCCGACGACCATGGGCTTGCGGAAATCGAACGGCGTGCCCGCCACCGGGCGCAGTTCGCCGGTGGGAATCAGCGTGCGGTCGACCGGCGTCGTCGCCTCGGCGGGAATCGTCAGGACATGGCCATAGATGCCGCGCTGCGACGCTTCGCCGCCCAGGTTGAAGAAGCTGTGGTTGGTGATGTTGACGATCGTCGCCTTGGTCGTCGTCGCCTTATACTCGACGCTCAGCTCGTCCTTCTCGTTGAGCGAATAGGTCGCGGTGACGGTCAGCGCGCCGGGATAGCCTTCCTCGCCATCGGCGCTGGTATAGCTGAGCACGACGCTCGCGGTCGGGCCGTCGTTCACGCTGGTGATCGTCCAGAGCCGCTTGTCGAAGCCCTGGGGGCCGCCGTGGAGCGCGTTGGGGCCGTTATTCTTTGCGAGCGTGTAGGCGGTGCCGTCGATCTGGAAGCTGCCGCCCTTGATCCGGTTGGCGTAGCGACCGACGGTGGCGCCGAAATAATTGGGCGCCTTCAGATAGCCCGCCATGTCGGCATAGCCCAGCGTCACTTCCTCGGCCTTGCCCGCGCGGTCGGGGACGATCAGCGACTGGAGGATCGCGCCATAGCTGATTACCGTCGCGCGCACGCCGTGCCCGTTGGAGAGCGTCACCGCTTCGACCGCGCGCCCGTCGGCCAGCGCGCCGAACGCCGCGCGCCGCGCTTCGCCCGCCTGTGCGACAGCCGGCAGCGTCGATGCGATCGCGGCTGCAGCGATGACCCAATTCCTCATGACGGCTTCCCCTCAACCCATTATGCTGTGCGGCGGCGTCGATGGTTGACGCCTCGCTGGAGCTTCAATACTCCGACTAGAAAGCGAAGAGCAACCCCCGCGGCGTAACCCGCCGGGGCACAATGAGGATGACGTCGAATGGCAATGGCCCCACAGTCTGCCGGCACTACAAACGCGACTTCCGGAGGGGGAGGACGCAGCTATGGCGCTGCGCTGACGTTGCTCGCCACCTTGTTCTTCATGTGGGGGTTCATCACCGTCATCAACAACACGTTGCTGCCCCATCTTCGCAGCGTGTTCGACCTTAATTACACGCAGACGACGCTGATCGAGAGCGTCTGGTTCATCGCCTATTTCTTCGCGTCGATTCCCTCGGCCAAGCTGATCGAGCGAATCGGGTACCAGAAGTCGCTGGTGGTTGGGCTGTCGATCATGGCGGTGGGTGCGCTGGGCATGATCCTGGCGGCGCGCATCCCGTCCTATGGCGTCACGCTGGCGATGCTGTTCGTGATCGCTAGCGGGATCACGCTGCTCCAGGTCGCGGCCAACCCCTATGTCGCGGTGGTCGGCCCGCCCGAAACCTCGTCCTCGCGACTCAACCTTGTCCAGGCGTTCAACTCGCTCGGCACGATGCTCGCCCCCGCCTTTGGCGCCTATCTGATCCTCGGCCGGTCGGTTTCGGGGACGAGCACCGATGGCGGCGCGACGATGACCGCCGCAGAGCGCCTTGCCGATGCGCAGTCGGTGCAGCTTCCTTACCTGATCGTCGCGGGTGTGCTCGTCGTGCTCGCCGTGATCATCGCGCGCTTCCCGCTTCCCGCAATGGGGCAGGCGACCAGCCGCGTCGCCCGCGAGGACCGCCGCAACCATTCGCTGTGGAAGCACCGCAACCTGGTGTTCGGCATCCCCGCGATCTTCATCTACCTGATCGCCGAGATCGGCGTCGCGAACCTGTTCGTCAATTTCGTCAGCCAGCCCAACATCGCCAACCTGACGCATGAGCAGGCGGGCAATTACCTGACCTTCCTGTGGGGCGGGATGATGGTTGGGCGCTTCGTCGGCGCACTGGTGATGCAGCGGATCAGCGCCGAGACGGTGCTGGCGGCATGCTCGATCGGCGCGTTCGTCGTGATGCTGGTCACCGTGGTGACCGATGGGCCGCTGGCGATGTGGGCGCTGATTTCGGTCGGGCTGTTCCACTCGATCATGTTCCCGACGATCTTCACGCTCGGCATTCGCGGCCTCGGCCCGCTTACCGAAGAGGGTTCGGGGCTGTTGATCATGGCGATTGCCGGCGGTGCGCTGGTGATCGTCCAGGGCTGGCTCGCCGACGAGTTCGGGCTCCAGACCTCGTTCCTGCTGACTGCGGTGTGCGAACTGTACATCCTGTTCTACGCGCTGTGGGGCGCCAAGCCGACCAACGCGGTGCCCGAGACCGCGCCCACGGCAGGCTGACGCTTCCGATAATCGCCGCACGCTAAAGGGGAACGCTGATGACCGACGAAACAGGCGTTACCCGGCGTGCGGTGATCGAGGGATCGGCGGCGGTCGTCGCCGGGCTGGCGCTGCCCGGCGCGGCGCACGGGGAGACCCCGCCGCCGCCGCGCGACCGGCTCTGGTATCGCCAGCCCGCGGCGAAATGGGTCGAGGCGCTGCCGGTCGGCAACGGACGCATCGGCGCGATGGTGTTCGGCGGCACCGCGCAGGAACGGTTGCAGCTCAACGAGGACACCCTCTACGGCGGCGGCCCCTATAACCCCGTCAACCCCGATGCGCAGGCCGCGCTGCCCGAGGTGCGGCGGCTGATCTTCGCGGGCAAGTTCGCCGAGGCGCAGGCGCTGGCCAATGCGAAGCTGATGGCCAAGCCGCTCCAGCAGATGCCGTACCAGACCTTTGGCGACCTGCTGCTCGACATGCCGGGCGTCGACGCGGCGGGCGTGCAGGGGTTTGAGCGCGAACTCGACCTCGACAGCGCGGTCGCGACGACGACCTTCGTCACGGCGAAGGGCAAAATTCGGCGCATCGTGGTCGCGTCGCCCGATCTTCAGGTGATCGCGGTGCATGTCGAGGGTGACCAGCGGGGTTCGATCGACCTGGATGTCGCGCTGCAAACCCCGCAGCGTGCGTCGGTGCGGGCGGAGGGCGACCTGCTCCTACTGTCCGGGCAGAATCTCGACGCCAAGGGTATTGCGGGCGCGCTGCGGATCGAGGCGCGGGCGCGGGTGCTGCCGAAGGGCGGGACGATCGAGGCGCGCGACGGGCGCATCGCAGTGCGCGGTGCCGATTCGATCACGATCCTGGTCGCGATGGCGACGAGCTATCGCGGCGCAAAGGACGTTGGCGGCGACCCCGCCGCGATCACGCGCGCGCAGATCGAGCGCGCCAGCGCCGTGCCCTTCACGCGCATCGCCGCCGATACCGCGAAGGCGCATCAGGCGCTGTACCACCGTGTCGCGATCGACCTGGGCACCACGCCAGCCGCCGACCGCCCGACCGACGAGCGCATCCGCACCAGCGAGACGACTGACGATCCCGCGCTGGCCGCGCTCTATTTCCGCTATGGCCGCTATCTGCTGATCTGCTCGTCGCGCGCGGGAACGCAACCGGCGAACCTCCAGGGCATCTGGAACGACAGCGTGACGCCCCCCTGGGAGTCCAAATACACGATCAACATCAACACCGAGATGAACTATTGGCCCGCCGAGCCGACGGCGCTGGCCGAATGCGCGGCGCCGTTGATCGACATGGTGCGCGGGCTGGCCGAGACCGGCGCCCAAACCGCGCGCGACATGTATGGCGCGCGCGGATGGGTGGCGCATCACAACACCGATCTGTGGCGCGCGACCGCGCCGATCGACGGCGCGCAATGGGGGCTGTGGCCGCTGGGCGGTGCGTGGCTGTGCACGCATCTGTGGGACCGCTATGATTATGGCCGCGACCTGGCGTATCTGCGTTCGATCTATCCGCTGCTGCGCGGGGCGGCGCTGTTCTTTGTCGATACGCTTCAGCGCGATCCGGGGACCGGTATGATGGTGACCAACCCGTCGCTGTCGCCCGAAAATGCGCATCCGATGGGGGCGTCGATCTGTGCCGGCCCGGCGATGGACATGCAGATCCTGCGCGACCTGTTCGACCAGACCGCACAGGCGGCGGAGATATTGAAGACCGACGCGCCGCTGGTGGCCGAGATGCGGGCGATGCGCGCCCGGCTGGCCCCCGACAGGATCGGCGCGCAGGGGCAATTGCAGGAATGGCAGGCCGATTGGGATGCCGCCGCGCCCGAGACGCAGCACCGCCATGTCTCGCATCTGTACGGCCTGTACCCCAGCCACCAGATCAGCCTCGACGAGACGCCCGCGCTGGCGGCGGCGGCGCGGCGTTCACTGGAGATTCGCGGCGACGAATCGACGGGCTGGGCGACGGCGTGGCGTGCGAATTTATGGGCCCGGCTGGGCGATGGCGAGCACGCCCACAGCATCCTGCGCTTCCTGCTGGGGCCGGGGCGCACCTATCCGAACATGTTCGATTCGCACCCGCCCTTCCAGATCGACGGTAATTTCGGCGGCGCGGCGGCGATCGCCGAGATGCTGATGCAGAGCCGGGGCGATACGATAATGCTGCTGCCTGCGTTGCCGCGTGCATGGACGAGCGGGTCGATTCGCGGGCTGCGTGCGCGGGGGCGGTGCCGGGTTGACCTGGAGTGGCGCGACGGGGCGCTGGCCCGGGCGACGCTGACCGGGGATATTGCGGGGAGACGGACGGTTCGGCTGGGTGGGCGCAGCGTCGAGGTGGCGCTGGCGCCGGGGCGGACGGTGGTGCTGCGCGGGCCGGAGTTGCGGGGGTAGTTCTCGCATTCGCGACACCTGTTCTCCTGCGCAGGCAGGAGCCCAGGGTCGCAGGCGGTGCCGCCCTTGGCTCTGAGCCCCTGCCTGCGCAGGGAGCAGATACTACTTCGGCAGCGCCACCGCTTCCTTGACGCTGAAACTGCCCGATTCACTGGCGACACCGGTGCCGGGCTGGCCCGACCCGACGCTCACCCGGTACTCGCCCGCCAGCACTTGCCGCACGCCCTCGACGGTCACGGCGCTCAGGTCGCGCGGGGATAGGTCGAAGCTTAGCGTGCGCACCTCGCCGGGCTTCAGCGTCACGCGCTGGAACCCGCGCAGTGCGACGCCGGGCGCGCCGGGGACCGCGGGGAAGTTCAGATAGAGCTGGGCGACTTCGTCCCCGGCGCGGGCGCCGGTGTTGCGCACTTGCGTCGTCACGCGAATGCCGCGTGCGGCATTGCCCTTGGTCTCGATCTTGAGCGGGGCATAGCCGAACTGGGTGTAGCTGAGCCCATAGCCGAACGGGTAGACCGGGGTGCCCTTGAAATAGCGATAGGTGCGGCCCTCCATCGCATAATCGCCAAAGGGTGGCAGGTCGTCGATGCTCTTATAGAAGGTCAGCGGCAGCCGCCCGGCAGGATTGGCCTTGCCCGACAGGACATTGGCGATCGCGAGCCCGCCCGATTGGCCGGGATACCAGGCTTCGACGATCGCCGCCGCATTGTCCTTTGCCCAGGACAGGTTGAGCGGGCTGCCGTTCATCGCCACGAGGACGATCGGCTTGCCCGTGGCGCGGGCGCGTTCGAGCATCGCGATCTGGTCGGGCGGCAAGTCGAGCGTGGTCTTGTCGCCGCCCTTGAAGCCGGGGATCTCGACGGGGGATTCCTCGGCCTCCAAGTCCGAGGTGAGGCCGACCACCGCGACCAGCACGTCCGCCTGTGCGGCGGCGGCCTTCAGATCGGCGTCGGGCGTAGTCGATACGCGCTTCCACACCAGGTCGATTCCGGAGAGGCCGTGCGATTCCGAGGTGATCTCGATCGGGTAGCGATGCCCCTTTTGCAGGCGGATCGTCTTGAGCGTGGGCAGGCTGCCCCAGCCGGACTTGCTGAGATCGGCAAAGGGCTTGCCCTCCAGTTTCATCGCGCCGTTGAAGCCGGTGATGCCGAGGCGATAGGTGCCGGTCTCCGGCGGGACGAGGAACCCGGCGAACACGACGCGGTGATGGTCGGACACCTGCGCCAGATCGAGGCTGCGCGCCGCGACATCGGCTTCCTGCCGGGTGACGGCGGGCGTGTCGGAATAGCGCATCTTGGCGATATAGGCGCTTGCCGCGCCGGGTTCGAAGCGGCGCGGGGGCGTCTCGACCGGATTGTAGTAGCGCGCGAGCAGGCCGGGCCGCCCGTCGGGGCCGCGCAGCGCCGAGGTGGGCACGCGGTCGCCGTCGGTGAAGGATTCGCCGAACGCGACATGGCTGACTCGCGCCGAGGGCATGGCGCGGCGCAGGCCGTCGAGCACCGAGATTGGCGGGGCAGACAGCGCGGACGAGTAATTGCCGCGCAGCACGCGCGTCGCGTCCCCGAGCGGGCCGATCACCGCGATGCGCAGCCCGGGGCGGAGCGGCAGGATGCCGTCATTCTTGAGCAGCACCAGGCTCTTTTCGGCAGCCGCCAGCGCCAGCGCGCCGTTGGCGGGGGTGCCGATCGCGGCGACCGTCCCCTCCGCCTTGCGCACGCCGGGCAGGTCGCCGTTGCGGTAGCGGGCCGAGAAGAGGCGGACGAGCGTGTCGTCGACTTCGCGCTCGGTGATGAAGCCACGCGTCAGCGCCTCGCGATAGCGCCCCGCCAGCCCGGCGGTATCGCCCAGCGTCGCGCCATTGCATTCGTTATCGACCCCGGCGCGCAGCGCGGCGGCGACGGCGGTTGCGGCATCGGGGGCGTATTTGTGGTTGTCGTGGATATCCTTCACGGCGTCGCAATCGGACACGACATAGCCGGTAAAGCCCCATGCGCCGCGCAGATGCTCCTTGAGCAACAGGTCGCTGGCGCAGGCGGGCTGGCCGTCGATCCGGTTATAGGCGCACATCACCGATCCCGCGCGCGCGTCGACGATCGCGGCGCGGAAGGCGGGGAGGTAGGTGTCCTCCAGATCGTGGCGCGAGACATAGACATTCGCGCTGTGGCGCGTCGATTCGGGGCCGCTATGCACTGCGAAATGCTTGGGCGTGGCGACCACGTCGGGAAGGTCGGGGTTCGGCCCCTGCATGCCCTGGACAAAGGCGACGCCCATCGATGCGGTCAGATGCGGGTCTTCGCCATAGGTTTCCTGGCCCCGGCCCCAGCGCGGATCGCGGAAGATGTTGATGTTGGGGGACCAGGTGTCGAGCCCGGTGCCGATCCGGCCCATCCGCCCGGTCTGGCGCGACAGCGCGTGGAGGCCGCGCACCTCCGCGCTGATCGCGCTGGCCACGTCCTGGACCAGCGGTGTATCGAAGGTCGCGGCGAGGCCGATCGGTTCGGGAAAGTTGGTGGTGGGCAGCGATCCCAGCGCGCCGTGGAGCGATTCGGTCCACCAATTATAGGCGGGGATACCGAGCCGATCGATCGCGGGCGCGGTGTTGAGGAGCTGTTCCAGCTTCTCGTCGATCGTCAGCTTGGCGACGAGGTCCGCTGCTATCCGGTCGGCGCGGGCGCGTTCGGGAGAGACACTGGCGGGACTCGACTGGGCGAGGGCGGGGAGGGGCGCAAGCGCGATCCCGGCCAGCAGCAGGAGGCGCGTGCCGGTGCGGCGCGACGATCGGATAGTCATGGTCAATACCCCTCATATGATAGCCCCCGCGCCGTCACCCCGACGCAGGCAGCGCAGTCAGATCGGCTGGAGGCCGTGGTCGATGATCTTGCGGATCAGGTCGCGGTTGCGCGGTAGGGCGCTGCGCAGCCTTTCGGTGTTCGCCTTGTTCTCGCGGATCGCGCGCTCGGCAGCACGCGCCTCGTCCTGAATCGCCAGCGGCTCGATTTCGGTGCGATAGCCCATGCCGTACAGCACATATTGGTAGCTGGCGGCGGGAAATACCTCCTCGATCCGGTCGAATTCGTCATGGAAGCCGGGCGACTGGTAGCGCCACAGCAGCAGCAGCTCCTGGAGCCGCTCGGGGACCGTCTCGGGCCGGACATTGTCGCGCCAGAAGTCGGTATCGGTGCGCTGGGTCAGCACGTAATGGAGCTTGAGGAAGTCGATGATCCGGCCCCAGCGATACAGCGTGGTCGCGTTGAAGCGCGATGCGATCACGTCCATCACTTCGCGGCACGCCGGCATCTGCTCGGCGATCAGCTTGGCCGACAGCTCGATCAGTACGATCGCCGAGGCCTCCAGCGGCTCGAGGAACCCGGCGGCGAGGCCGACGGCGACGCAATTGCGCTTCCAGAATTGCGCGCGGTGGCCGGGGCGGATTGCGATCCTGCGCACCGGCAAGCCATCCGCCGCGGGGCCGAGATAGGCGCGCAACTCGGCCTCCGCCGCATCATCGGAAATGTGGTCGCTCGAATAGACATGGCCCGTGCCGCGCCGCGTCGGCAGCCCGATGTCCCAGATCCACCCCGCGCTCTGCGCGGTGGAGATGGTCTGCGACGCGATCGGACTGGTTTCGCTGTCATAGGGCACCTGCACCGCCAGCGCGGTGTCGCAGAACAGGATGTCGCGGCACCCGACAAAGGGCACGCCCAGCGTCTCGCCGAGCAGCAGCGACTTGAACCCGGTGCAATCGACGAACAAATCGCCCTCGATGTCGCCGGCCTGTTCGGTGGCGATCGCGGCGATATCGCCATCCTCGGCGAGCTTCACTTCGCGCACATCGGCCAGGACGTGGCGCACGCCGAGCTTCTCGGTGCAGTGGCGCTGAAGGAACGGCGCGAACTTGCCCGCGTCGAGATGATAGGCGTAGTTCGCCGCGCCTTCATATTCCGGGGTGGTGATCGCCTTGGGCGCCAGCCCGTCGTCGCACAATTTGCCCTGCGGACAGACCGCATCGCAAAAGCTTTCGCCCTGCGCATCGCGAAGCCAGTGCGGGGCCAGATTGACCTGCCCGAATGCCTGGGGGAGCACGAGCGGGTGGTAATAGCTGTCGTCGACCGCGCCGGTCGTCCAGCGGGCGAAGCGCGCGCCCTGTTTGAACGAGGCGTCGCATTCGCGGAAGAAATCGGTTTCGGAGATGCCGACCTTCTTGAGCGTCGAGCGCAGGGTCGGCCAGGTGCCTTCGCCGACGCCGATGATCGGCACATTGGGCGATTCGACCAAAGTTACGGTGAAACTATGCGGAATGCGGCTCTTGTGCCGCGCCGCGATGATTGCGGCAGTTAGCCAGCCTGCGGTGCCGCCGCCTACGATCACGAGTTTCCGGACTGGTCGTACCATGCGATCCTGCAGAAAAATTGGGGTGCCCGGTATCGCGGGCACCCCAGGTTGGGTCGAACCTTAGTAGCGGAAACGCACGCCGCCGGTGAAGCGGCGACCATAGGACCAGATGTCGAGCGCCTGGTTCGCGAAGCGGCCATGGGTGCTGTAGGTCGAATTGTTGATGTTGGTCACTTCACCGAAGATCGTGAACTGCTTCGTCACGTCGTAGCTGGCCGACGCATCGACCTGAAGCTGCGCATCGACATAGACCGGCTCGGCGCCATAGGCACCGCCCTGGCCCTGGCCGATGCCCGACAGATATTCGTCGCGCCAGTTGACCGCACCGCGGATCTGGAACCCGTTCTTGTCGTAGAAGCCAACGAAGTTCGCCGACTTGGCAAGGCCGGTAACGGCAAAGGCGCCGCCCGTGACGTTCGACTTGTCGTAGTTGCGATTGCTGCTCGGCAGGGTGGTGTTGGCCTGGAAGCCGAAACCGCTGTCGCCGAACACATGCTGCACCGCGATTTCAAAGCCCTTTACCGTCGCTTCAGGCCCGTTGATCTGGGCGTTGATGCTGAAGATCGCGGTCTGGCCGGTGCTGGGGTCGATCACGCCGTCGATCGGGCCACGCGTCACGCCGCCGACGATGAAGTTGGTGATGTGCTTCAGATAGGCGTTGATCGCGAGATACGAGTTGCGCTGGTAATACCATTCCAGGCCCGCATCGAAGTTATCCGAGAGATAGGGCTTCAGGTCCGGATTGCCGCCGCTTGCCGACAGGCTGCCGACACGCAGCGTGCCCAGACTGGTCACTGGGTTCAGGCTGCTGAGACCCGGACGAGTCAGGGTCCGCGATGCATCGGCGCGGAACACGAGGGTAGGCGTGATTTCCAACTTCGCGTCGATGCTGGGTAGCAGGAACGTGTAGTTCGACTTCTTGCGGATTTCCGTGCTGGCCGAATAGCCGTCACGGTTGGGCCCCAGCGCGGGATTGGGCTGTATCAGTGTCGGATCGCCTGCCGGGATCGAGAGCCCAAGCACACGGCGACCGATTGCCGTCGTCTGGAGATGCGTCGTTTCGTTGCGGATGCCGGCAGCGATCGTGAACGGCATGCCCGCAATCTCATTCTCGAACTTGGTCTTGAACCACACCGACCAAGTCTTTTCATGGACCTCGAGGACGCTGCCCGGGTTGAACGAGGGCGCCACCGAACCGCCGCTTGCTTCGAGCAGCTTGTACACCGCATAGGGATCGTACACGAAGAAGCCGGGCGCCAGGTTACCCGAATATCCCGGGATGAAGCCGCTGGTGCTTACCGTTCCCTGATAGACGTTGGCAGGCAGGGGACAGATGCCGCCCGACGAACCGCCCGTGCGGCCCGAACAGGTGCCATAGCCCGAGCGGCTGGCGAACACGCCGTTGGTGAAGGTGCTATCGCCCTGCTGGTACAACGTGTCATCGATGTACTGGCCGCCCAGCTTTGCCAGGAAGCCGTCCTTTTCCCAGCCGATCGCGCCGCGGAACTGGCGAACCGTGTCATGATTGTAGTTGGTACCCCGCACGATCACGTGCGAGCCGACCACCGAGGTGTCGAGGAATCGGCTGACATTTCCGGCGGGCCCGATGTCATGGATTTGAGGCAGATAATCCTTGCTCGCGCCCAGGATCGTGACGCCGGTATTCGCGCCCAGCACGGTCGTGTTGTTGGCGTTGGTGCCGCCATAACCGATGTCCATGCTGTCGTTATACCCGCTCTTGCCCGGATTGCGGGTCGCGCGGGCGAATGCGGCGTCGGCCTCGAACTTCAGGTTTTCGGCGAGGTCGATCTTCAGGTTCGCGCCGACCTGGTTCGATTCATAAACGTTGCTCGAACGGTTTGCGTTGAAGTCCATCGGCGTGCCGAACTGGTTGAAATCGACGACCACACCGTTCGCATCGGTCTTCACGTTGCGTAGGTCGCTGCCGTTGAACCAGGCAGCATAGCCGTAGCTTTGGCTGGAAACGGTCTGGCGACTGTAATTGTCGTCGATCGTCAGCAGGATGTCGTCGCTCGGCTGCCACTGAACGGCGATGCGGCCGTCGATGCGCTTGTCCTGCGTCGACTGCTGGTTGATGCCGTGCTGCTGCGGAAACCAGGTCGCCTTGCCGGTCCGGTTGGCGTCGGTCATCTGGGCGGAGGTACAGGTCGCGGTTAGCTGGCAGGCGTAGAGCCCCAGCTTGCCGCCTCCCTGCGCGCCGATCCAGCCCGGGATGAACACCTGGTTCGATTCGGTATCGCGGCGCGTATAGGCGACGCTGCCCAGCACGCCGAACTGGCCATCGGCGAAGGTATTCGACACCAGCAGGCCGCCGGTGGGAGTGATGCCCTTGTCGCGCGACTGGATCGAGCCCGATGCCGAAGCCGCCATGACAAAGCCCTCGCGGTCGAGCGGCTTGGGCAGCGAGATGTCGATCGTGCCGCCGATGGCGCTGGTCGACAGCTCGACGTCCGGCGTCTTGTAGACGCTCAGCCGGCCGACGAAATCGGCGCCGACGGTCGTGAAGTCGATTCCGCGACCGCCGGTCGCGGTCGAGAGCTGACGCCCGTCGTACAGCGTGCGGACGAAATCGCCGCCGAAGCCGCGGATGCTGACGCCAGTCGCGTCACCGCGAGAGCCCGAACGCTGGATAGCGACGCCGGGAAGACGCTGAAGCGCCGAGGCGACGTTCGAATCCGGGAATTTGCCGAGGTCCTCTGCGGAAATGACATCGACGACGCCGGAGGACTCGCGCTTGATGTCCAGGTTGCGCTGGAGCGAGCCGCGGATGCCGGTGACGATGATTTCTTCGTCGCTGGTTGCGGTGGTTTGGGCAGTATCCTGCGCGGCGGCAGGCGCGATGCAGGCGAGCACGATGGCGCTCGACGCTGCCGACAGCAGCAGCTTGCGCGCTACTGATCGATTGCTCGACGAATCTCGATTCATTTCAGTCATTCCCCTCCAGTTCGTTGCGAGCGGCCGGGATGTACTCCCCCCAATAGCTGCCCATCGCGTTCAACCGCGCTCACGGATATGGAGATGCGCCAGGAACCCCATGCGGGGCGCGCAGACATCCCTCCCAAAATCCGAAATCTTTGCTTCGGTCTGCGGGCAAGCTACTTGCGAAAGTTAGCGCTATCAAGAGGATTATGTCGGCGTAATAAGATCGCTTAAGGCTGTTGCCGAAACTGCACAGTGCCGATGGATTTGCGCGTGCTGGCGGGGACTTGCCTCGCGCCCCGGCTTGGGCAAAGCCGGTAAAAAAGGGGGAGAGGGACATGGCCGAGCAATTGGAGCTGCTGAACAGCGAGTCGCATCGCGACGTGCGGATGCGACTCGGCGGAATCGATCCGCACCCGCATTTCGTGATGGTTGTTCCCGAGGAATTCGCTGCGGCCGCAGCGGTTTGTCCGATCTTCTTCGCCAAGAGCGCCGACACCGGCGAATTCTACGCGGCGGCATTGCTCGGTTTTCAGCCCGGTGAGCTTCTGGTGGAGGTGACCGCGCAGGGGCAGCCGGTGTTTCAGCCGCTCGAGATGCAGCGGCAGGGATTCTTCACTGCCGAAGCGGACATTGCGATCGACCTGGGGCATCCGCGATTCGGGGCCGGCGCGTCGGTTGCGCTGTTCGAGGACGACGGCACCCCGAGTAATGCGATGCGCAAGGTTCAGCGGGCGCTGGGCGAACTGGTCCGCGGGGTCGAGGCAAGCCGCGCGCTGGTGCGCGAACTGATGCGGCTCAAGCTGATCGAGCCGATCGACATCGCGTTGCAGTTCGACGATGGCCAGCGGCTGACGCTCGACGGGCTGTATACGGTGAGCCGCGACGCGCTGGCCGAACTCGACGATGCCGAGGTGCTCGCGCTGTTCCGCAGCGGGCAGTTGCAGGCGGCGCTGTGCGTGAGCGGGTCGCTGAGCCAGGTGCCGCTGCTCGCGCGCCGCCGCAACGAGCGGCTGACGGCGGCGTGAGCGCGCGGATCGCCGAGGTCGATGCGGCGGCGTTCCACGATCCTGCGCGCTTCATGGCGGAGATCGCCGAACGGTGCGAGCCCGTGGTGGCGCGGGGCGTGGTCGCGGACTGGCCTGCGCTGGACGCGGCGCGCGACTCGCCGGCGGCATTGCGCGCCTATCTCGCGCGGTTCGCGAGCGACATCCGCGCCGAGGCGTTCGTCGGCGATGCGGCGATCGCGGGGCGCTACAGCTATGGCGAGCGGCTCGAAGGCTATAATTTCGAGCGGGCCGAGTATCGCCTGCTCGACGCGCTGGACCGGGTGCTGGAGAGCGCGGCGACGCCGGGCGGCGCAACCGTCTATATGGGGTCGCTCGACACCGATCGCTATTTGCCGGGGTTCGCCGCGGAGAACCGAGTCGCTGCGGTGCCCGCCGCCGTCGCGCCGCGCGTGTGGATCGGCAATGTCTCGACCGTCGCCTGCCACAACGACACCTATGACAATGTCGCGTGCGTCGTCGCCGGGCGGCGGCGATTTACGCTCTATCCGCCCGAGGCGATCGGCGACCTGTATGTCGGGCCGATCGACCATACGATGGCGGGGCGCCCGGTCAGCCTGGCCGCAGGGAGCGCGGAGCCCGATCCGCGCTACCCCCGTTTCGAGGCGGCACGACCGCTGGCGCGCGTCGCCGAGTTGGGGCCGGGCGACGCGATCTATGTGCCCAAGCTGTGGTGGCACCAGGTCGAGGCGACGGCGCCATTCAACATCCTGGCAAATTACTGGTGGGACGCATTCAGCCATGGCCCCGATGCGCCCTACACCGCGATGATGCTGGCGATGATCGCGATCGCCGAGCGGCCTGCGGGCGAGCGCGCGGCGTGGCGCGCCTATTTCGATCATTATGTATTCCGCGGCGAGGGGCATCCGCTGGCGCATCTCGACGAGCAGCAGCGCGGCATCCTGGGCCCGTTGCGCGCGAATTACGGACGGATTCGCGCGATGGTGATGCAGATGCTGCGCGGCGGCTGAGGCGCGCCGAAGCCGATTGACTCGCGATACAATAGTCGGACAAATACCTGAAAGCCGGGCACGAGCCCGGCGAGGGGGAGAGAGACATGTCCGCATTGATCCGTCCGGTCGGGGCCGCGCTTGCGCTGCTCCTCTGCGGCGTTTCCGGCGAAGCGCGCGCGCAGGTTACGACCAATGTGCCGGCGCCGGTGGCGGGTGCGCGTCCGCTCGCGGTCGAGCGGATCAAGGTCCATTCGCCGGCGATCGAAGGCAATCTGGAAGGCGAGACCCCCGACCGCGACGTGATCGTGATGCTGCCCCCCAGCTATGCGAAGAGCCCGCGCCGCCGCTATCCGGTGGTTTATGCGCTCCACGGCTATTCGATCGGCGCCGAGCAGTGGAGCAAGGAAATCCACGTCCCCCAGACGATCGAGGGCGCCTTTGCCAGGGGCGCGGCGGAGATGATCGTCGTGTTCCCCGACAGCAAGACGATCCACAACGGATCGATGTATTCGAGCTCGGCGACGACGGGCGATTTCGAGGCGTTCGTCGCGCGCGATCTGGTCGCCTATGTCGACGCGCATTACCGCACGATTGCCGCGCGCGAGAGCCGCGGGCTCGTCGGGCATTCGATGGGCGGCTATGGCGCCAGCCGGATCGGGATGAAGCATGCCGATGTGTTCGGCGCGCTTTACATGATGAGCCCGTGCTGCATGTCGCCGCGCGACCCGGCCCAGTTCGATGCGAAGGCGGGGGCGGCGCTGGAGGCAGTGCCCTCGCTCGAAGCCGCGACCAAGCTTGGCTGGGGCCAGCGCGCGCAGCTAGCCACCGCCGCCGCATGGTCGCCCAACCCGAAGAATCCGCCGCTGTTCGTCGACCTGCCGACCAAGGCTGGGGTGGTCCAGCCCGAGGTGCTCGCCAAATGGGCAGCGAACGCGCCGCTGGCATTCGTCGACCAGTATATCGGCGCTCTGCGGCGCTATCGCGCGATTGCGATCGATGTCGGCGACAAGGACGGGCTGCGCTTCGACGCGCAGAAGCTGCACGAGGTGCTCGACCGCTATGGCATCGCCAATGGCTTCGAAATCTATGCCGGCGACCATACCAGCGCAGTCGCGGCGCGGTTCCAGGAACAAGTGATGCCGTTCTTCAGCCGCAACCTCGCATTCACCGCGCGGCGCTGAACCAGCGGACAGGGAGACGGACGTGAAGGCATTTGTGGCGAGTGCGATATTGTTGGCGGCGGCGCTGCCGGCATCGGCGCAGGTGTGGCGATCGGACCAGGGCGACGGGACGTTCCGCAACCCCGTGCTCTATGCGGATTATCCCGATCCCGACGTGATCCGCGTCGGCAGCGATTATTATTTCGCGACAACGACCTTCGTGAACACGCCCGGCATCACGATCCTGCATTCGAAGGACCTGGTGAACTGGACGCTCCACGCGCATGTCACCGACAGGCTGGACGGGCGCGAGCAATATGACCTGAAGAACGGCAACGGCTATCGCGGCGGGCTCTACGCCACCAGCCTGCGGTACCATAAGGGCATGTTCTACATCGCCGTGACTCCGGTGGGGCAGAAGACGCGGATCTATACTGCGCGCGACCTGCGCGGGCCCTGGCAGTTCCACCAACTGGATCGCGAGGCGTTCGATCCCGGCTTCTTCATCGACGATGATGGCACCGGCTATATCGCGACGGCGAGCACGGCGGACGGGACGATCACGTTGCTGACGCTCGACAAGGCGTTCCGCACCGTCGTCGATGCGCGCAAGATCCATTACATCAAGGGTGCCGAGGGCGCGAAGGTCATCAAGCGCGGCGGCTATTATTATATCTTCAATTCGATCCCGCCCCGGCTGGGCATGACGGTATCGCGTGCGCGCAGCCTGTTCGGGCCGTGGGAGACGCGCAACCAGATCGACGACAAGAGCGGCGGGCATCAGGGTGCGCTGGTAGACCTGCCGAACGGGCAATGGTTCGGCTTCGTGATGGTCGATGCCGGGTCGATCGGGCGGATGACCAATTTCAGCCCGGTCTTCTGGGAAGACGATTGGCCGCGCTGGGGCACCCCCGATGCGCCCGATCGCGTCCCCGATCGCGCGCGCAAGCCGATCCAGGGTTTTGCCTTCGCCGAGCCCGCGACTTCGGACGATTTCGCGCGGTCCAGGCTGGGCCTGCAATGGCAATGGAACCACAACCCCGACGATACGCGCTGGTCGCTGCGCGAGCGGCCTGGTTTCCTGCGGCTGCGCGCGACACAGGCGAACGATATCTGGTCGGCGCGCAACACGCTGACGCAGAAGGGACAGGGGCCGCAGAGCCGCGCGGTGGTGAAGCTGGACATCCGTCAGGTGCGGGCGGGCGATCGCTGCGGCTTTGGGACGTTCGGCCAGTATAGCGCGAGCATCGCCGCCAGCCGCGCTGCGGACGGCAAGCCCTATCTGGCGATGTCGGTGGTCGAGAGCACTCAGAGCGGCCCGAAGATCGACCTGCGCGTGCCGAATGAGCCGATTACGGGCAATGCGCTGTGGATCGCAGTGGACGCCGATTTCGTGCAGGATCGCGCGGTGCTGTCGTACAGCCTCGACGGGCGCGCGTGGAAGGGGCTGGGCGGCGACTTCCCGCTCGCTTTTGCATGGCGCACGGGCACCTTCCAGGGCGAGCAATTCGCGATCTCCTGCTTCAATCCCCAGCCGGGCGGCGGCACGCTCGACGTGGATTCCTTCATGCTGACGCGCGGCAAGCCCGTCGCCGCCACTCCCAAGCCATGAGGCACGACATGATCAAGAAATGGGCGAGCGGCGCGGCCGCGATGTTGGCGCTGGCGGCGCCGATGGCGTGGGCACAGGGCGATCCGCTGGCGCCGGCGGGCCGCTGGACCGCCTATTCGCGCGGCAGCGCGACGTTGCCCCCGATGGGGTGGAATAGCTGGAACGCCTTCACCAGCGACATCGACGAGGAAAAGCTGCTCGCATCGGCGACGATCATCGTCCAGTCGGGGCTCGCGGCGAAGGGCTATCGCTATATCGACATCGATGACGGCTGGTGGCTGAAGCGCCGCCAGCCCGACGGGCGGATGATGATCCGCACGACGACTTTTCCTTCGGCGGCGATGCCCGATGGCACCACCAGCTTCCGCCCGCTCACCGACCGTCTGCACGCAATGGGGCTCAAGGCAGGCATCTATTCGGACATCGGGCGCAACAGTTGCGGGCAGGTTTTCACCTCGACCTTCCCCAACCAGCCCGAAGGCACCGTCGCCGAGCGCGAAGTGGGGCTGTTCGGGCATGTCGACCAGGACATAAAACTCTATTTCGCCGATTGGGGCTTCGACCTGATCAAGGTCGATGGCTGCGGCATTCGCGGGCTTCCCGCAACCGATCCGAAGGTCATGGCGGGCCAGTATCGCGCCTTCAAGCCGCTGGTCGATTCGGATTCGCTCGCGCGGACCGACGTGGCGGCGGTGCGGCGGCTTTATGCCGAGGTCGGCGCGGCGCTGGAGCGGCACAACCCGGACAATGACTATCTGTTCTCGATCTGCATCTGGGGCGCCGCCGATTCGCGGTCCTGGTCGAAGGATGTCGGCAACATCTCGCGGACCAGCGAGGATATCTCGGCCAATTGGAGCCGGATGCTGCACAATCTGGACAGCGTGCTGCGGCGTCCGCTCTATGCGCATCCGGGATCGTGGAACGACCCCGACATGCTTTTCGTCGGCAGCGGCGAGTTCGACGAGAACCACCTGGTCGAGGCGCGGTCGCATTTCTCGCTCTGGGCGATGGTCAATGCGCCGCTGTTCATCGGGTACGACCTGCGCAAGGCGCCCCCGGCGATGCTCGACGTGCTGGGCAATGCCCGCGTCATCGCGCTGAACCAGGACGCGGCGGGGAACCAGGCGGTGCTCGCCTATGACTCGGGCGATGTGTCGATTCTGGTGAAGACGCTCGCCAATGGGCGCAAGGCCGTGGCGGTGCTCAACCGCACCTCCGCGCCGATTGAGGCGGTGCTGACCGCTGCGCACCTCAAGATGCTGGCCGATGCCGATGTCCGGCTGACCGATTTGTGGAGCGGCGCGAGCCAGAGTTTCCGCCGCGAGACCCGGTTGAAGCTCGGTGCGCGCGAGACCTTGCTATTCGCGGCCGAGGGCACGCGCAAACTGGTGGACGGACTCTATCTCAGCGAGCAGCCGGGGGTGGTGAACCCCGCGGTCGACGGCGTGGTCGTCCCCGAGGCCGAGCCGCTGATCCACCGCGCGATCCTGCCGTGGATGAGCACGCGCGGCGGCGGCGAGCGGCCCCGTTATGGCGGCTGGGGCGGCGCGGCGGCGGATGCGACGCCCTATGGCGCGGAACTGGCGATTGCGGGCAAGCGCTTTGACAGCGGCGTCGGCGTGCTGGCCAATTCGCGGATCGAAGTGCGGAACAACGGCTATCGGCGGTTCAGCGCGATGGTGGGCATCGACGAGTCCGCGCGCGATCGCAGCCAGCCGGTGACCTTCGCCATTTATGGCGACGGCAAGCTGCTCGCCCGGTCGAAGCCGGTGCGATACGGCGCGGCGCCGGTGCCGCTGACCGCCGATGTGGCGGGGGTGAAGATCGTCGAGCTGGTCGCGCGCACGCCGACCGCGATGCGTTTTTCCGATCCCGTGACATGGGGCGAGGCTGCGCTGCTGCGGTAAGCGGGGGCTGCGTCGGTCTCGGGGTTCTGTTCTCCTGCGCAAGCAGGAGCCCAGAGTCGCAGGCAGTGCGCTTGGGGCTCTGGACCCCCGCTTGCGCGGGGGCGCGGGAAAAGACCTAACGCCCCCGTCACATCGCGGTGCGCGTGTCGTCCAACGCGAGGTCGACCAGCGTGCGCATTGCGCTGCTCGCCAGTTCGGGATCGCCCGCGATGATCGCTTCGCAGACGCGGGCATGGTCGGGCACCGGGTCGCGCGGCAGTGCGCGCATCCGCTGTTTGAACTGCGTCGTCCAGTTGACCGCGGCGCTGATGCTGGCGCTGAGCGCCATCAGCGCGGCGTTGTGGGTGGCGCGCAGCAGCACGTCATGGAAATCGCGATCGGCGGCGCGGCCCTCCTCGGTCGCGAGCGTGTGCCGCCGCATCCGAGTCAGCGCATCCTTGAGGTCGCGGATGTCGGTCTTGTCACGGCGTTCGGCGGCGAGGCGCGCGGCGGCGGGCTCGACGATGGCGCGCAGTTCGAACAGGTCGCGGACGAAATCCAGGTCCGGCTCCCCCGAAAACGCCCAAGCCAGCACGGCGGGATCGAGGATGTTCCAGCGGCTGCGCGGCAGCACGCGCGTTCCCGCCTTGGGACGGCTTTCGACCAGCCCCTTGGCCGTGAGCACCTGCACCGCCTCGCGATAGGCGCTGCGCGAGACGTCAAGCGCCTCGGCATTCTCGACTTCGCCGGTCAGCCGCTCGCCGGGCGCGATCCGTCCGGACACGATCGCGCTGCCCAGATAATGCGCGACGGCGCCGCGCAGGCGGCGGCCCGAGCCCTTGGGCGATCGGACGACCTGGTCGATTGCAATCTCTCCGGAGGGCAGATTGTCCTCCCCCTTGATCGGCATGCGCATGCGCCTCCACTGTGGCACCATCCCTTATCAGGGGCGCTTTGCCAAGCAACGCCTGATTGCCTTTCGGATTTCGGCTGATATGTCGGACTAAATCGAGCGGCTCGGCGAGCCGCGCAGTTCGGGAGAGCATGGCATGAGTTTTCGACTTTCGCAGCATCGCGCCGCCGATGGCACCCGCCGGGTGATCGCAGCGCGGGGCGGGGAGGCGCATTTCGTGCGCGGCGTGGACGGTGTCCGCGCACTGGCGATGGCGGCGATCGAGCGCGGCGTCGGGATTGCCGAGACGGTCGAGGCGCTTGGGCTGGACGAGGCGGTCGACCTGGCTGCCGAGCAGGCGGCGGGGCGGCTGCTCGCGCCGATCGACCATCCCGACGCGGCGCACCTGATCCTGACCGGGACCGGGCTGACGCATCTCGGCTCGGCGGAGGGGCGCGACAAGATGCACCGCGACGCCGCCGCCGCCGCGCACCAGACCGATTCGATGCGGATGTTCCTCGAGGGCGTCGAGGGCGGCAAGCCCGCGCCCGGCGATGTCGGCCAGCAGCCGGAATGGTTCTACAAGGGCAATGGCACGCATTTGATCGGTCCCGACGCGCCGCTCGCGATGCCCGCCTTCGCGCAGGATGGCGGCGAGGAGCCCGAGCTGGCGGGCATCTATCTGATCGGGCCGGACGGTACCCCGCACCGGCTGGGGCTGTGCCTTGCCAACGAGTTCAGCGACCATGTGACCGAGCGGCACAATTATCTGTGGCTGGCGCATTCGAAGCTGCGCCAGGCGGCTTTAGGCCCCGAGCTGCTGGTCGGAACGCCGCCCGAGGACGTGCGCGGCACCAGCCGCATCCGGCGCGAGGGCGCGGTGCTCTGGGAAAAGCCGTTCCTGTCGGGCGAGGCGAACATGTCGCACAGCCTCGCCAACCTCGAGCATCACCACTTCAAATATCCGTTGTTCCGCATTCCCGGCGACATCCATGTCCATTTCTTCGGGACTGCGACTTTGTCGTTCAGCGACGGGGTGCGGACGCAGGAGGGCGATGTGTTCGAGATCGAGGCGGCGCCGTTCACGCTGCCGTTGCGCAATCCGCTGGTGCGCAGCGCGCCCGAGCCGGTTGCGGTGGGCCAGCTCTGAGAGCGATGCCCGGGATGGCAGTGGCGCCATCCCGGGCAGGGCGCATCAGGACTCGACCTGGACGACCAGGACCGATTTGGCGGGCACTTCCAGCGTGATGCCGTCGCCCGATGCCTTTGCCGAATAGGGCTTTGGCGCCACCGCATTGGGTGCCGCGAAGCTGTTGACGCTGTCGACCCGCGGCGCGGTGAGCAGCTGGCCCGAGACCGAGCGCAGCTTCACCCCCGCAACCGACGCCCGGACCTGCGCCGGGTTGCGCGGATCGAGGTTGGTGACGGCGATCCACAGCTTGCCGCCGGTATCGCGCGCGGCGATCGCGTCGATGCGGGGCAGCGTCACATCGCCTTCCTTATAGGTGCCGGCGTCGAAGGTGGCGGGCACGAAGGTCGCGTCCTGGAACGGCAGGTACATCTTGAACACGTGATAGGTCGGGGTCAGTACCATCTTGTCCTTGTCGGTCAGGATCATCGCCTGGAGGACGTTGATCATTTGCGCGATGTTGGTCATCCGGACGCGATCGGCATGGCGGGCGAAGATGTTGACGTTGACCGCCGCGATGATCGCGTCGCGCATCGAATTCTGCTGCTGGAGGAAGCCGGGATTGGTGCCCGCCGTGGGCTTCAGCCAGACGCCCCATTCGTCGACGACGAGCGGCACTTTCTTTTCGGGATCATATTTGTCCATGATCGCCGAATGCTTGGTGATCATGCCGTCCATCGCATAGGTGGCCTTGACCAGCCGGGCATAGGCGCCTTCGTCGAAATTCTCGCTGGCATAGGAGGGCGGCCAGCCGGCGGTGGTGTAGCTGTGGAGCGACAGCCCCTCGATGCTCCAGGCCCAGTTGTGGCCCTTATACGCCTTCATCACGGCTTCGGTGTAGCCGGTATCCTCGCCATCCGGGCCGACTGCGATGCGCTGCATCGTCTCGGCGCCGGTCTGGGCGGGGTTGAAGTTGCGGGTGAAGCGGGCGAACGGCTTCATCGTGTCGACATAATGGTCCGGGGTCATCGACCCGCCACAGCCCCAGGCTTCGTTGCCGATGCCGAGATATTTGACCTTGTACGGCGCGGGATGGCCATTGGCGGCGCGTTCCTTGCCTGCCGTCGTGGTGGGATCGGCGGTCATATAGGCCATCCAGTCGGCAGCCTCCTGGACGGTGCCCGATCCGACATTGACCGAGACATAGGCCTCGCTGCCGATCTGGTCGACGAAATCGAAGAACTCGTCGGTGCCGAAGCTGTTGGGCTCGACCGAGTCGCCCCAGTTGGAATTGATCGTGTTGTGCCGCTTCTCCGCCGGGCCGATGCCGTGGCGCCAGTGATATTCGTCGGCGAAGCAGCCGCCGGGCCAGCGGACATTGGGCACGCGGATCGCGCGCAGCGCAGCGACCACATCCTTGCGGATGCCGCGCACATTGGGGATCGGCGAATCCTTGCCCACCCACACGCCGCCATAGATGCCGGTGCCCAGATGTTCGGCGAACTGGCCGAAGATGTTGCGATCGATCTTCGGGCCGGGCTTGCCGGCGTCGATGGTCATCGCGACCGGCGCATTGCTCTGGGCATGGGCAGCGATCGGCGCTGCCGAGGCTAGGAGGAGCAGCAAGGCTGCGGTCAGGGGGCGGGATCGTTGCATAGAGTGTCTCCGGGCTTGGGATCAGGGGGCGGGCGTCGCGATGACGCGCACGCCGTAGAGGACGCTGTCGCCTTGCAGCGCGCGGATGGCGATTTCGGATGAGGCCGTGGTGGTCGGCGGTAGCGGATAGTCGCGGACGACCCAGTCGCTGCGCTTCGGCCCGGCGCGGCGTTCGGTGGCGATCGGGGTGCCGTCGGCGCTGATCTCTGCGACGCGATCGATATCGTCGCCCCAATAGGTGATCTGGAGCACTGACGGCCCCGCGCGGCGCGCGATGCGGAAGCGCAGGCTCTGCCCGGCGGGGAGGCGGCGCGACTTGCGGCCATAGAATTCGCCGGGGGCGCCGCCGGTCGCGGTCAGCGCGTGGTCGCGCTCGGGCTGCATCTCGCCGATATGGAAGATGTCGATCGTGCGGCGGACGAGATCGGCGCGTTCGGCCTCGGCGGCGAGATAGGCGTCCTTGTCCGCCGCCCAGCGTGCCTCGGTGAAGGTCTTGAAATAGACCGCCGTCCGGCGATCGTACATCGCGTAGAACGGGCTCAGCTCGACCGCGGGGCCGAGCACCGGCGCCAGTTGATAGCGGTGCGCGCCGGGCTGGGCGCGCAGCGTACCCTCCGGATTGCCCTGTGCCAGCAACGCGGGCGGGGTGCCGGTGAACGCGGTCGCATCCGGCCCGAGATCGCCCGCCAGGACCAGCGGGCCGCTGAGGAAGGCGACGGTCGCGGGATCGCCGGGCAGCGGCTCGCTGCGCAGGGTCATCGGCAGCGACAGCGTGATGCGATCGCCCGCCTGCCAGCGGCGGTGGAGCATCGCATAGCCGTCGCGGCGGGGGGGATCGATCGGCGTGCCGTTCAGGTGGAACGTGGCGAACGTCGCCCACGCAGGGATGCGCAGCGCGATGCCGGTGGCGGTGCGGGGGGCGGCCTTTACCGACAGCGCGATCTCCCCGTCCATGGGGTAGGCGGTGTCGAGATCGAGGGTCAGCCCGCGTTCGCGCCAGGCGAGCTGCGAGGGTATGAAGAGATTGACGTAAAGCGTTAATTTATCGTGCCAAAAGATCGAATCAGCGTGCTTGGCATGGCTCTCCATCCCCGAGCCGACGCAGCACCAGAAACTGTTCTCCGGCGCCGAATAGGCCCGCCGCGCGCCCGTCTCCAGCGGCATGAAATAGACGAACTGGCCGGTGTCGGGGCGCTGGTGCGCCATCATGTGGTTGAGCTGGACGCGCTCATAATAGTCGAACAAGTCACCGTGCGGTGACCAGCCATAGAGGTGCCGGGTCAGTTTGAGCATGTTGTAGCTGTTGCACGCTTCGCACGTCGCGGTGCTCAGCCGGTCGGCGAGCTGGTCGGGCGGGCCGAAATGCTCGCGTTCCGAATTGCCGCCGATCACATAGCTGTGGTGATGGACGACGCGATCGTGGAAGAAGCGCGCCGCCGTCGCATGCGCGGGATTGCCGGTCAGTTCGTGCAGCCGCGCCAGCCCGACCAGCTTGGGAATCTGGGTATTCGCGTGGAGCCCGGCGAGCTTGTCCTGCTGTCCGGTCAGCGGATCGAGGACCTCGCGGTGGTGCAGCCGCTCGGCGATGCGGAGCCAGCGCGGGTTGCCGGTGATCGCATAGGTTTCGGCATAGGCTTCGTTGATCCCGCCATGTTCGGCGTGGAGCAATTCCTGCACCTGCGCGTCGCTGAGCCCTTCGATGATGCGACCGAAATAGTCGGCGGTGCCGAGCAGGATCGGCAGCGCGCGGGCGTTCCCGATGCCGTGCGCGGCGATCAGCCCCGCCATGATCTTGTGCCAGGTGTAGACGGGCACCCATGCGCCATTGAGGTCCCAGCCGCGCGTGCGGATGTCGCCGCGGCGAACCTCCTCGAACACGATCTTGCCGTCGGCGCTCTTGCCCTGGCGCGGGACGGTGGTGCCGCCGAGATAGCCGTCGCCGTGCGCCTGCTGGATGCGCGCCATTTCGGTTAGTGCGAGATCGAGTTTGGCGGATAATTGCGGGTCGCCGTCATGCGCGATGATCAGCGAGGCCGCGCTCATCCAATGGCCGAGCGTGTGGCCCGCGATCCCGTCGCTCTCCCACCCGCCATAGCGCTCGCCGCGCGTCGGCAGGCCGGCGGACGCGTAGAAATTGTGGAGCAGGCGCAGCGGATCGAGCGACAGCAGGTAGCGGCGATTGGCGGCGAGCGAATCGGCGAAGATCGACGGTTTCAGCCGAACGTGGCGCGAGGGGACAGGCTGGACGCGTGCGGGCGTTTCCGCGCCCCACAGCGGCGCCCCGGTAGCGCCACCAATTGCCAGCGCGCTGGTCCCTGCCACGAACGCGCGCCGTGACGCCACGAAGCCCTTCACCCCTACCTCCCAAATCCGGACGCTACGTTCGACCGTGCTCCCGTGCCGCCGACAATAGTCCGACAAGTTATCGGGTCAAGCGGCCCTTGCCATGAATGGCTATACCCGTACCCGGACCGTCCTGCCCGCATAGACGATCTGCTGCGCCGGGCCGGGCGTGCCCATCCGCCGCACCTGGATTGTCCGGGTTGGCGGCATCCCGCGATAGGCGCCCGCGCGCCGCCCGATGGTCAGTTCGCCGCGGGCATCGTCCCAGTCGAGCGCGATGCGGGCCGAGCCGCGTGTCTCATAGTCATAGGTCAGCCCGTCATCCTCGTAGAGCGCGGTCTGCCCGTCGGCGCCCGGATAGATGCGCAGTTCGAGGTCCTGCCCCGGTGCCCCCACCGTCGATTGGCGGACCGCGCCCAGCGCGACGATGCTGCCCGCGCGGACATGGAGCGGGATGCGATCGAGCGGGGCGGGGACGGTATGGGTGCGCCCGCCCTCGCGGTGCTCGCCGGTCCAGAAGTCGTGCCAGCCGCCGGGGGTGCGGGGCAGGTACACCGGCCATGTCGCCGCCCCGGCTTCGAGCACGGGGGCGACGTGGAAGGCGGGGCCGAACATATAGCTGTGGGTCTGACCCAGCGCCGTCGCGTCATCGGCGAAGTCGAAGAGCAGCGGGCGGATCAGCGGCATTCCCGTGGCGCTGGCCTCCGCCGCGAGCGAATAGGTGTAGGGCAGCATCCGGTAGCGCAGATCGAGATAGTCGCGCGCGACGCGCTCCACCGTCTCGCCATAGCGCCAGAATTCGGTGTCGGTCATATAGCCATGGACGCGCTGAAGCGGCAGGAAGGTCGCGTATTGGAACCAGCGCAGGAAGCGTTCGTGATAGGCGGTGTCGGTGTACTGGCCGGGCCCTGGGCGGAAGAAGCCGCCGGCATCGACCGTCCACCACGCATAGCCCGCCGCGGCCATGTTGAGCCCGGCGGGGATCTGGCGCCGCAGCGTTTCCCAGTCATTGCCGATGTCGCCCGACCATGTGGCGGCGCCATAGCGTTGCTGCCCCGGAAAGGCCGATCGGGTGAGGATCATCACGCGGCGATCGGGAAAGGCGCGGCGCTGGGCATCGTACACGGTGCGTGAGACGTGGAGCGGATATTCGATCCGCACGCGCTCGCCGGGGCCGGCGGCGGTCTGGCGCCCGACGAGATCGTCATTCTCGGGCTCGGTCGCGTCCTGCCACCAGGCGTCGATGCCAAGCGCGCCGAGGCGGCGATTCTGGTTGTCGGCGTAGAAGGCGGCGGCGTCCGGGTTGAAGAAATCGACCCAGTCGGTGTCGGGGATGTAGAAGTTGCGCGCCGCAACCTGCTTGCCCAGGTCGGTGTCGCGCGAAACCTTCGACCAGACCGACAGCATCAGCCGCATGTCGATGCCGTGCAGGTCGCGGACGAGCGCGGCGGGATCGGGATAGTGCGCCTCGTCGAAGCGCATCGCGTTCCAGCCATATTTTCCCCAATATTGCCAGTCCTGTACCATCATATCGACGGGCAGGCGGCGGGCGCGGAATTCGCGGGCGGTGGCGAGGATTTCGTCGGACGAATGGAAGCGCTCGCGGCAATGGATATAGCCGAGCGCCCAGAGCGGCATCATCGGCGTGGCGCCGATCAGGCCGCGATAGCCGGAGAGGATTTCGGCGGAGGAGGGCCCGGCGATCACGACATAGTCGATCGCCTCCGCGACGGGCGAGCGCCAGACCGTCGTGTCGATCGCCGGGCCGAATGCCAGCGTCGGGGCGTCGTCGGCATTGGCGAGGACCCGGACCCGGTGCGTGCCCGGCTCCAGATCGGCGAAGAAGCTGGTGGTGGGGGGGAGCCAGAGGTTGCTGTGGTCGCTGACCAGCTTGCCGTCGATCTCGACATGGTGGCGCGACGCCATCTTCTTGCCGATGTCGAGCAGGAAGGCGTGGCGACCGGCGCGGGTGGTGATGAACTCGGTCTCGAACCGCGCCTCCCGCCGGGCGACGCGGGCGTTGCCGGTGGCGGTGGTGACGTCGGCGCTGGCTTCGGCGCCCGCCGCTGCCTTGGCCAGCGGGACGATGGTGCCGGGCGGGTTGAGCTCGCTCATGCCGCGATTGTGCCAGAGCAGGCCATAGCCCTTGCTGGAGAGCAGGAAGGGCAGGCTGATCTGGGTGTTCACCTGAGTCAGGCGGCGGGGCAGGGTGCGCAGGTTGAGGTGGCCGTCCTGGAAACAGCCGGTGCCGAAGAGGTGCTCGTCGGGCGGCGAGGCGAAGCCCTGTTCGACGGACAGGCCGAGCGGCACGGGGGCGAGGCGGCGGGTGCCGGGCGCCTCCTGGAGCAACAGGCGGCCCGTGGCGTCGCGGAAGCTGAGGCAGCCGGTGCCGGGGGACCATTCGCAGGCGATTCCGGGGAGCGTGAGGCGGGTGGTGCCGTCGCGCTCGGCGATGCGGGGCTTGGGCGGCGAGACGATCGGTTGCAGCATCGTGCTGTCGGGCAAAGTGAGCGATGCGCGCGGGGCGAAGCGGACGCGGACGGCGCGGTCGCTGAGCGCGAACAACTCGAGCACGCCATCGGGCAAGGGGATGGTGAGATCGGCGCGGCGGGGCGGTGCCGCGCGGGCGATGGGCGCGCCGACTGCGCTGGCGCCGAGGGCGGCGGCACCGGCGAGCAATGTCTGGCGGCGGGTGATCATGCCGCGATTGCGCGGCGCGCCCGCCAGGCATAGGCGGCGATGATCGCGAAGCAGAGCAGCGGGAGCAGCAGCGCGGCGGGCACCCCGCCGGTCGCTACCGCGACCAGCCCCATCAGCGGCGGAAAGAGCGCGCCGCCGATGATTGCCATGATGATGCACGACGAGCCCAGCGGGCGCGCGGTATCGAGGCCGTCGACCCCGAGTGCGAAGATCGTCGGGAACATGATCGACATGAAGAAGCTGCTGAGCATCAGCGCGCCGATCGCCGGCCAGCCGGCGCCGGTGGCAGCGATTGCACAGAGCGCGACGTTGGCGACCGCATAGGCGCCGAGCAACGTCGTCGGGCGGATGCGCGACATCACCGCGGTTCCGGTGAAGCGCCCGATCATGAACAGCACCAGGCTGGTCGAGAGCAGGTACGCCGCGTTGCGTTCGGAGACTTGCGGCGCGACGTCCTTCACGAAATCGATGAAATAGCTCCAGATGCCGACCTGTGCACCGACATAGAAGAACTGCGCGACCACCGCGCCGGTGAGCGGGCGATGGCGGAGCAGCGTGGCGAATTGGGTGCGAAGCGGCGTGTCGCTGTGGGTGCGGCCCTCCGGCAGGCGTGTCACCGCGACCGCCGCGGCGACCAGCAGCGCGGCGCCCGCGAGCAGGAGATAGGGAAGCTGGACCGTCGTCGCTTCGGCGGCGCGATAGGCGGCAAGTTGCGCCTCGCTCATGCCCGCGAGCGTCGTGTCCGAATGCTCGACGCCCGAGAAGATCAGCAGCCCGCCGATGACCGGCGCGATACAGGCGCCGAGGCCGTTGAACGCTTGTGCCAGGTTGAGCCGCTGGACCGCCGTGCCGGGATCGCCGAACGCGCCGGTATAGGCATTGGCGGTAGTCTCCAGACAGGCGGCGCCCGCCGCGATCACGAACAGCGCGAACAGGAACATGCCGAAGCTCATCGCGATCGATGCGGGGTAGAAGAGCAGCGCGCCAGCGGCATAGAGCCCGAGCCCGGTGAGGATGCCCGCCTTATACCCCCAGCGCCGCATCAGCAGCCCGGCGGGCATCGCGACGACGAAATAGCCGATATAGAAGACGAACTGGATGAAGCCCGCCTGGGCGCGGTTCAGCCCGAGCGACTTCTGGAACTGGCGGATCAGGATGTCGTTGAAATTATTGGCGAGCGCCCAGAGGAAAAACAGGCTGACGACCAGCATGAAGCCCCAGCGATAGGCGGGGGTGAGGAAAGCGCCCCGCGCAGATCCGCGCGCGGCAGGGCTCAAGATTCCGCTCGTTCCCGCCAACGCCCTGCTCCTCGATGCTCTTATGGTACCAAGCTGACGCCCCCTGGAGGAGCGCCGACCAGCCCTTTCTACCAGATATGCAATTCGAATTTCGCTGATGCAATCGGAATAGAGCGGGACAGACGAAAACGGGCGGGGCCTTTCGACCCCGCCCGCCTTCATTTCCCCGTGCGCGACCCGGGGGTATCTGTGAGCGGTCGACTCGCTTATTTCTCGGTCTGGGCAACCAGATCGAGCAGGCCGTCGACGATCTTGTCCTCGGCGCAGCCCGGCTTGAGCCGCGAACTGACGACTTCGAAGGTGTTCTGCGCAAAGGCGGCGTCGTTGGGGATATAGCCCGAGCGCGCCATGCCGTTGGTCAGCGTGACCATCATCGTATGCTTATAGGGCGATTCGCGCTTGAAGCGCTGGGCGATCGTCGTGAACACCTCGCCATCGACGCCGCCGAGCATGACGTCGCCGATGCGGACCATGCTGAGCTTGATCGAGACCGGGTCGCCATCGGTATAGACGCCGGGGAAGCCCGCGCGGCCGCTGTCGGTGCGGTTGCGGCCCGGGCATTGGATGCTGGTGCTGGCGCCGCGGATCGTCGCGCGGGTCTGCGGGCGCTCCAGCCCGTCGCGCACGACGTGCAGAACCTCCTCGCCGAGCATCTGGCCCATGCTCAGCGTCATCTGCTTCTGCTGCTCCATCAGCGTCGCGACCTTTGGATTGGTGCGGTCCATGCCCTTGCCACCCGGCGGCATCGCGTTGCTGATATCCTCGCCGCGCGCGGCATAATCCTGGATGCGGATGTCGCGCAGCGCGTAGGTCTGGTTGAAGAAGATCGGATTCTGATCGCCCGCAGCACCCGTCGACCAGACCGCCACCACGTCGGGGCCCATCGACTTTTCGATATAGTTGGACGAGGCGCCGGGAATGTCGGCGCTGATCAGGTCGAGCGTGCCGGTGAGCACCGCGTGGACACCATAATTATAATAGACGGCGATCGGCTTGCCGGCCAGGTCCTCGAACGCGACCACCGCGACAGTCTTGTCCGAGGGCCCATCATAATTGGGACCTTCCCACCAGCGCCGGGTCTTGGGGTCGATGATGTTGCGGTTGACGTTGATGTACGAAACCCCGCTGCCATAGGCGAAGCGGCCGGGGCGCAGCGTCTTTGCCGCGCTGGCGATCGCCTCGACGATCTGGGCGCCTGCATCCTTGTTCGGGCCGAAGGGGACGCTGTGGGTGTGGGTGGCGGTGAGCAGCACGTTCGCCGCGGGGATGCCCAGCTCCTTGGCCACGCGCTGGGTGACATAGGTCCAGGTATCGGTGCCGATCGCGCCAGCATCCACGGTTACCAGCGCGGCGCGGGTGCCGCCATCCTCGACGACGATCGCGCGGATATAGAGCGGGTCGAGCACGCCGGTGAACTGGCCGGGCAGGGGATTGCTCTTGGGGGTGATGTCGACCTTCGCCGCGCCGACGCGAAGCTCCGGACCATCGGCGGCGAGGCTGGGCGTCGCGGCGGTACAGGCGAGCAGCGCCGCCGCAATCATCTTCAGGGTCTTCATGTCCGCTCCTAGCGTGTCTGGGCCGCCGGTGCCGGACCGACGGGACACTGCCCGCCCCCGTGCACCGAATGACCCTGGTTCGCGCGGTCGCAACTTGCCGTTACGTTTACCGCATGTGACGAAGTGTATCGCAATCGATTGTACAAGACCATAGCCAATCCCCGCAAATGCGGCGGGGCGAAAGGCGATGCCGCCTCTCGCCCCGTGCGGGTTACTTGGTCGCCTGGAACGCGCGGCGTAGCGCGTCGACCTTTGCCTTGTTGAACTGCTGTGCCTGGGGCGTGGCCGGGGCGAGCTGGTCGAAGCCGTGGAATGCGCCCGGGATGACCAACAGCTCGGTCGGGACGGCGGCTTCGTTCAGCCGCCGGGCATAGTCGATATCCTCGCTGACGAAGAGATCGACGCCGCCGACCACGATCAGCGCGGGCGCCAGTCCCGCCAGCGATTGGGTGCGGGCGGGCACGGCGCGCGTGGGGACGCTGGCGGTGCCCGGCTGCTGGCCGAGAAAGGCGCGCCAGCCGACCTGGTTCTCCGACGCGCTCCAGCCGACCGTGGCGATGTGCGGTGGCACCTTGGTCACGCCGCCGGTGCGATCGTCGAGCATCGGATAGACCAGAAGCTGGAAGGCGAGGGGGATCTCGCCGCGGTCGCGCGCGGCGATCGCGAGCAGCGCGGCATGGCCGCCACCGGCGCTTTCGCCCATCACCGCGATCCGCGCCTTGTCGAGCCCGAGCGTGGCGGCATTGCCGTACATCCAGCGCAGCCCGGCATAATTATCCTCGGTCGATCCCGCATAGCCGGTCTCCGGGGCCAGGCGATATTCGACCGAGACGATCACGCAATCCAGTTCGCGCGCCAGTTCCTGGAGCCGCCGCACATCGGTCGCGGCGGTGCCGAGGATGAAGCCGCCGCCATGGGTGTGGAGGATGCCGGGCCGGGGGGTGCCCGCCCTGGCGTTGATCACGAACAGCTTGACCTCGGGCGCGCCCTGCGGGCCGGGGATCATGCGTTCGTCGACGGCGATTTCGGCGAGGCGTTCGGGCGCGGGCGGGAAGCCGCCGCCGCCCTTGCGCGAGGCGCGTACCGCCTCCTCGGTGATGGGCCCCATCATCTTTGAAAAGCCCATCGCGCGGCGCGCCGCGTCGCGCAGTTCGGGGGCGACGGGGGCCAGCTTCGCCTCGTCCTCTGCGCTAAGCGCAGCGGGCGCGGGCGCCTGTGCCCAGGCTGCCGTCGCGGTCGTCGACAATGCCAGCGCAACCGCGCAGCACATCCTGATCCTAGCCTTCATACCACTCTCCTGCTTGCCTTGTTCTACGGTTCGCGCCCGCTCGCCGGGAGCGCTGTCACGCTTTGCGGCGCGCCGTCGCGCCGTCGAGGACCAGTTGCACTTCGGGCGCGAACGTCGCGCCGAAGCGCCGCGGTTCGTCCGCGGCGGGTGGGCCCCAATTGTCGATGAAGCTTATGACGGTAAGGTCGGGAAGCACCAGCCAGCTATAGCCCTGTGCCGGCGCCTCGGCGGGATTGGCGAGGACCAGCCCCGATCCGTTGAGCGGCGCCCACGGCCCCTCGACGCGATCCGCGACCATTCCGTACAGCCCGGTCGGGCCGGTCGGCCCCGCCGGATCGAACACATGGCGCTGCGTCGACCAGAAGAGATAATAGGCGCCGCCCTGGTAGATCAGATGCGGGCGTTCGAGTTCGTTGTTGAGCCCCGCCGCCGTGACGATCGGCGGCTGGATCGCCCAGGAGCGGTTCGCATCGTCCTGCGCCACCGCGAGCCCGACCAGCCCGTTGAACGCCGAGGGCGAACACGCGTCGGAGCCGGCGAAGGTCAGATAGCGCTGCCCGGTGGCCGGATCCTGGAAGAAGGCGGGATCGCGAAATGCCTTGATCGTGCCGACCGATCCCGACCCGGCGTCGCTGGCCATGTACCAGCGCGGGTCCTCGACGAACAACTCGGTCAGGCCGCGCCAGTCCTCGAACACCGGGCCGTTCGCGTCGGCGGCGCGCAAGCTCGCCTCGGCGCGGTAGATGCGCTGGGCAAAGGTCGGCGCCGGTTCGCCGCGCAAGCCGGTGGCCGTGAAATAGAGCGTGAGCGTGCGGCGATCCTCGCCAAGCACCGCCGAGCCCGACCATTCGCGGCTGCCCGGCGAGAAGCCGTCGGGCATTGCCGGGCCGAGATGCGTCCAGCCGCCTGCATCCTTGCGGAACAAATGGATGCGCGCATGGCCGTGGCGCTCGTCGGGGTCGGGGAAGCGCGGCGAGGCGAGCGCCATCCACAATGTTGCGTCGCCTGCCAGCGCCGAGGGGCGGCCATCGGCATCCTGGACGGGCCAGGCGTCCCAGATATCGATCGTGGCGCTGACCCGCGCGACATCGGCCAGCGCGATCCGCGGCAGCGCGGCTTCGTCGTCGCGGATCGCGGCGACATGCTGCGCGGTCCAGGGGGACACGGTAAATTCAAGATCGCCGCTGGGGTTCGGGTCGGTCTTTTGCACTCTCTATTCCTACCTCTGCTTCGGAGCGAGCGGGCCTGATCAGGCGCGCCCCGCGAACGATCGGTGGGAGGATGCAATCGGCGCCTGCAAGCGGCGCAACGCCGCGGCACGCGCCGCGTCGGCCCCTCTTCGGCGCGTAGCGAGCGCTTCACACGCTTCGCCCGCTCCATCCGCTCCCGTGCTAGCGGCGCCGTCATTGCGCCTTTCGCAGCCTTGGGGTACTGAATCATTCAATCGATTGCAACGGGACTTTGACGCCCGGCGGGAGGCAGAGAATGGAGAGGATTTTGGGCAGCTACCGGATGGTTCTTGGCGTTGCGGCGGTCGTCGCCGCGATGCCCGCACAGGCGCAGCAAAAGCCGGCGCCGCAAAGCCCCGCCGCCGCCTGTGTGGCGCTGGCGCGGGCGGCGCTGGGCGACGATGTGCAGATTACGGCGACCACCTTGGTCGCCCCGGCGGCGGCGGGGAAGACGCCGCTGCCCTTTGGCGGATCGCTCAAGGTCGCGCTGCCGCAATATTGCAAGGTCGCGGGAGTCATCGCGCCGCGCAAGGGCGTGGGCGGCCGCGATTACGGCATCGGGTTCGAGATCGCGTTGCCCTCCAACTGGAACGGGCGCTTCCTGCTCCAGGGCGGGGGCGGGCTGAACGGCTCGATCCGGGCGCCGTTGGGCGTCGAGGCAGTGGGCGATGATTCGGCGCTGGCGCGCGGCTTCGCAGTCGCCAGCCATGACAGCGGGCATAAGGGCGCAGTGTTCGACGGCAGTTTCCGCGAGGACCAGCGCGCCGCGCTGGATTTCGCCGAGGCGTCGGTGCGCACCGTGACGGTCGCGGCCAAGGCGATCACGACGCGCTATTACCGCAAGGCGATCGCGCACAGCTATATGGCCGGATGCTCGACCGGCGGGCGCGAGACGATGCTGGCGATGCAGCGCTATCCCGAGATGTTCGACGGAGTGGTGATCGGCGCGCCGGCGATGCGGACGGGCTTCTCCAACCTCGGCACCGGCTATGCCAAGGTGATGTTCAACCAGTCGGCGCCGCGCGACGCGCAGGGCAAGGCGCTGCCCGAGCGCAATTTCACGACGGCGGACCGGCAGGCGATCAAGGCCGGGCTGCTCCAGCAATGCGACGCGCTGGACGGGCTGGCCGACGGGATGATCATGAATGTGGCGCAGTGCCGCTTCCGCCCCGCCGCGCTGCAATGCGCGGGCGAGAAGCAGGACGGGTGCCTGAGCGCCGCGCAGGTCGGGTCGCTCGAGCGCGCCTTTGCCGGGCCGAAGGACGCGAGCGGGCGCGCGCTCTATGCGCCGGTGCCCTATGATACCGGCATCGTCGATGTCGCCGGGCCGGTTTCGGGCTATATCGTCGACGGGCGCACCGATATTCTGGGGCCGCCGAATCGCGAAGTGACGATCGACCTCGACGCACAGGCTGCGGCGATCCGCGCCGATTGGATGCAGCGGCTGACCGACACCGATAGCTGGACCAACCTCAGCACCTATCTGGGCAAGGGCGGCAAGGTGCTGTTCTACCACGGGGTCAGCGATGCGTGGTTCTCCGCATTCGACACGCTGGATTACTGGCGGCGCGCGGGTGAGGCCAATGGCGCAGGCTGGGCCGATGCCAGCCGCTTCTACATGGTCCCCGGCATGGGGCATTGCGCGGGCGGCGATGCGTTCGACAGCTTCGATATGCTCGGCGCGGTGGTCGATTGGGTCGAGCAGGGCAAGGCGCCCGAGGCCGTGGTGGCGCACCGCACCAAGCCCGCCCCGGCGGCGCGGCCGCTATGCCCCTATCCGAGCTATGCGCGGTTCAAGGGCGGCGATCCTAGCGCTCCCGAGAATTTCCAGTGCACCGCGCCGACCGGCGAAACGCTGTAACCCTTTTCAGGTGGTTTCGCGGACGATCAGCTCGGGGTTGAGGATTACCGAGCCGGTCTGTTCGCCCGCGATCCGCCGCAACAGGCTGCCGACGAGGTGCGAGGCGCCGGCGGCGATGTTCTGGCGGACGGTGGAGAGCGGCGGGACGCTGGTCTGCGCCACGTAGAGATCGTCATAGCCGATCACGCGGACGTCGCCCGGCACCGACAGGCCACGCGCCGCCAGCACCTGCATCGCGGTCAGCGCGATCACGTCGGACGCGGCGAAGATGCCGTCGGGCGGGTCGCCGATCTGGGTCAGGAAGGTCGCGATGTCGGTGCCGCTCACCTCGGGCGCGAAATGGGTCGGCGTATCCATCAGTTCGATATCGCTGCGCGCCTGGATCGCGGCCTTTGCGCCCTCGAGCCGGAGCGAGGGCTCGATCGCCTGGGTATTGCCGAGGAACGCGATCTTGCGGCAGCCGCGGTCGATCAGATGCTGCATCGCCAGCCGCCCGCCCAGGAAATTGTCGGTCCCGATCGAGCAATGGACCTGACCCTGGACGAAGCCGCCCCATACGACCATCGGCAGATAATCGGCGGCGATGCGATCGAGCACGCCCGATTGGTCCGACTGGCCGACGATGATGAAGCCGTCGGCGCGGTCGGCGTCGATCAGCCGCGAGAGCCAGTCGTCGCGGCTCGGGATCACGCGCGACAGCACCAGGTCGAAGCCGCGCTCGGTCAGTTCGTCGGCGAGATAGCCGATCAGCGTCATGAAGAACGGGTCGGACAGATGCTGGCCGCGATCATGCCCCAGCGGGACGACCACCCCGATCGCGCCGCGGCGCCGCGTGCGCAGGTTGCGGGCCAGCGCGCTCGGGCGGAAATCATGTTCCTCGGCGAGCTTGCGAATGCGCTCCGAGGTTTCGGAATTGACCATGTCCTTGCCCGCCAGCGCGCGCGAAACGGTCGCCGCCGACACGCCCGCCAGCTTGGCGAGATCGTAGATGGTCCGGATCTTCCCTGCCAAAATCCGCTCTCCGTAGCGGGCAGCGCTATCGCCGCCCGGTCAGCCTCCTTTGCAACAGCGCCGCTGCAATTGCAAAAGCGCGGGACTCAGGGGGCGGCGAAGGTGCCGATCGGGAGTGCGGCGGCCATCGCGGCGTTGCCGGCGTCGTTGGGGTGGACATGGTCGCCGGGGTCATAAGCGGGGTTGAGCCGCGCGGGGCGGGCGGGATCGCGGACCGCTGCGTCGAAATCGACCACGGCGTCGAACTTGCCGCCGGTGCGGATCCAGGCATTGACGGCCTGGCGCACGGTCTCGGTCTTTGGGCCGTACATCCACAGGCCCTCGGTGGGGGTGAGGGTGGCGCCCATGACCTTGATGCCATGAAGGTGCGCGCGATCGATGAGCTGCGAATAGGCGGCGATCAGCATCGCGGCGTCGACATCCTCCGAGGGCGGGATGCCGGGAATCGCGGCGATGTTGATGTCGTTGATCCCCTCGAGCAGGATCATCCAGCGCACCCCCGGCCGCGCCAGCACGTCGCGGTCGAACCGGGCCAGCGCCGACAGTCCGGCGCCGTCGCGGCGGACGCGGTTGCCCGAAATGCCCATGTTGACGATCGACAGATGCCGCGTGGCGGGATCGGCCTGTAACCGCTCGGCGACCAGATCGGGCCAGGCGGCGCTGCGGCCGGGCGTGGTGCCATAGCCGTCGGTGATCGAATCGCCGAACGCGACGATCGTTGCCGAGCGGGCGGGCGCCAGCACCTCCAGCCCGGTCAGCCAGAAATAGGAGCGGTTGGTCTGGGCGCCGGGCAGGTCGGCATCGCCGGTGCGGTCGCCGGGGGCGAGCGTGGTGGTGCGCAGCCCGAGGGGATGGATCGTGTTCGCGGGGGTCTGGTCGGGCAGGTAGATCGACACGGCGAGCATTTCGAGCGCCTTGACCGGCAGCGCGACGGGATCGCTGATCGCGACGGCGCCGGGTTGGATCGTCACGCCCGGCTGTCCCGAAAAGGAGACGGCGTGGTCGCTCCCGGCCACTGTGCGCGCTTCGCCGGCGCTCCTGGCGAGGCGGGCGCGCGCGATCGTGACGGGGGCGCCGCCGGTGGCGTTGGAGAATTGCAGCCGCAATTGCGTGCCGCCGATCGAGGTGCGGACGAGCATCCGGACGGTCTGGTCGCCGATCGTCTCCGGCGTCGGGACGAGGGGGGAGGGCCCCTGCGGCGGCGGCGGCGCGGGGCGTGTCTCGCCCGCGGGGCGGGGCGGCATCTTGGGTATCGGCTGGGGCGCGAGTTGCTGGGCGGTGCCCCAGCCGCTGACCCAGCGATCCTGGATCTTCGCGGCGGCGGCGGGCAGCGCGTCGAGCGCGCCGCAAAGGATCAACAGCGCCCCGAGGGTTGCGCGTGCGGCCAGCATGTCTCTCTCCCGATCAGTCTCTTTGCCGTGAGGATATGGCATCGCCGGGCGATCCGCAATCGATTGCTCGAAAATGCAGAAGGGCAAAAAAATGCCCGCCCTGCTCCCAAGGGCAGGGCGGGCGAGAGGGATGCTCGGTTCAGTAGTTGACGCGCAGGCCCACCCCGACGGTCAGCGGGCGCGGCCCGGCGAGAAGCGTCGGGCCGTTCGCCGAGGTCGGTCCGCGGTAATCGGACAGGTTCTCGCCGAAGATGCGGAACTCGTAATTGTCGATCCGGATACCGGCGCTGGCGCGGTAGAGCTCGTACGGGTCGAGCGTGTCGACCGTCGCGTCGCCGTTGCGTGCGCGCCCGACCGCAGTGGCCGAGGCATTGGCGAAGACCCCGATCTCGCCGACCTTGCGATCGAAACTGGCGTCGAAACGCACGTTGAAGGGCGGGGTGTTGTACAATTCCTGGCCATTGGCGACGCGCGGATCGGCGCCGGCAAAGGCAGACTTCACGTTGGTGAATTCCGACGTGTTGAAATTGGCGACCGAGCTGAGCGTCAGCCCTTTCAGCGGCGTATCCCAGGCCAGTTCGATGTCCACACCCTGCGTGGTGGCATCGCCGAGATTTGCGAAGGCCGACAGCCCGATCGACGTGGTGAATGCCGCCTGGAGGTTGGTATATTTGATGTCGTACACGCTGGTCGCGACGCGGACCTTGCCGTCGGCGAACGATCCCTTCACGCCGATTTCGAGGTTGCGCAGCTTGTCGGGCGTCAGCGACAGCGAACTCGGCACGCCATCGGCGGTGACGGCATCGGCCTGGGCCTGCGATTGCAGGATGCCGCTGCGGAAGCCGGTGCCGGCGTTGAAGAAGAACATCCAGTCGTCGGTGGCGTAATAGGCCAGGTTGGCGCGCCACGTCAGCGCGTCGGGCTCCGCCTCGCTCGTCGCGGGGACGCCGTTCGATACCGATTCCGAACTGCGCTTGTCGCGGACATAGCGCAGGCCCAGCAGCGGGACGAGCTTGCCGTCGAACAGCTCATAGCTGACTTCCGAGAAGATCGAGGCATTCTCGGTGCGGGTGATCGTTTCGCCTTCGCTCTTCAGCGTCGGGAAGTCGAGCTTGAACGTGTAATAGCCATTGGCCTTCTGATAGAACAGACCGCCCACCCAGTGCAGCGGGCCGCCGTCCGACGTGGTCAGCCGCAATTCATTCACGAAGTTGTTGGCGTGGCCGCCATTGACGAGCAGCCCGATGCCCAGCGGTTCCCCCAGATTGAGCGCGAGGCCGAATCCGCCGGGCTTCGAATCCTGATATGAGGTGGCGTTGGTGAGCGTCAGCTTGTCGAATTCATAGGTGAAGGTGCCCGAATAATAATTGGCACTCCGCTTGTCATAGCCGTCGATCGTGCCCTGATACGCCGCATAGGGCGGGTTCACCGAGTTCATCACGTTCAGATAGTCCTGATCCGTGCTGAAATGCCACGCGCGCAGGCGCACCGTCGCGCGATCGGTGGGCTTCCACAGGATGACGGCCTGTAAATCCTTCGAAATGATGTTGTTCGCGTCGGTCTTATACGGCTCGCCGACCGGGGCGCCCGAGTAGATGTCGTTGTAGCCCGCGCGCTTTTCATAGCCGCCGCTCAGCCGGATGCCGAGCTTGTCGGTGATGAGCGGGACCGACACCGCCCCTGCGGCGCGATAGTTGAGCTTTCCCGAATCCCGCGTGTTCGACAGTTCGAAATCGCCGCTGGTGGTGATCCGGTCAAGGCTTGGATTCTTGGTGCGATAGATGATCGTGCCGCCCATCGACCCCTGGCCGTACAGCGTGCCCTGGGGCCCGCGCAGCACTTCGACCTGCTCGATGTCGAAAAATTGCAGCGGCGGTGCGCTCTGGTTGTTGGGCACGCCGAACGGCGTGTCGTCGAGATAATAGCCGATCATCCCGTCGCCCACCGCGCCGCCCGCGCCCGAGCCGCGGAACGAGAAGATGCGATAGCCGGCGCCGATTTCCTGCGCCTGCGAGGCACCCGGAATCAACTGCATCAGGTCCGCCGCGTCGCGCACGCCGCGATTGCCGAGCGTCTCCTGCGAAAAGGCCTGGATCGCTACGGGCACCTTGTCGAGCTGCTGCGCGCCCGTCTTGAGCGCGGTGACGACGATTTCGCTGTCGTCGGTGACGTCGGCCGCCGGAGCGGCGTCCTGCGCATAAGCGGGTAGCGCGGTGGCGAGCAGGATTGCCGGGGCGGCTGCGCCGGTCAGCAAATATGTCATGGTTAAACGATTGCGCAACGCGACGCACGCAACGGTCGAGAATGAAATCATGGCCTTCATTGGATCCTCCCTAACGATCGATGTGTCTGCGCAATCGATTGCTCAAGAATTAGCAGCGAGAATCCGGCAATGCAAGCGGGGGCGGAAATTGGCGAAGGGAGGGCAGTTCCTCCAGCCGCTACAAGGGATTAGACAAACCGGCCGGCGGGCTTTCAGCCCCCGGCCGGCGTCAGGTGTTGCAAATCAGTCGCGGTCCGACACCGGCGCAGGCGGGGTTGCGAACACGCGCTGGAGCCAGAGGTCGAACGAGTCGATCCAATGCCCGGTCGACGCCTCGGGCGCGCCCAGGCCATAGCCATGGCCGCCTTCCTCGAAGAAATGCGCCTCGACCGGGCGCTTCGCCGCGCGCAGCGCCTCGAGCATCAACAGGCTGTTCTCGACCGGCACCGCACCATCGTCGAGCGAATGGACGAGGAAGGTCGGCGGCGTCGCGGTGGTGACGCGATCGGCGGGCGAGCGCCGGGCGATCGCTTCGGGGGTCGGACGGGTACCGAGCAGGCGCTCCGCCGACAGGCCATGCGTGAAGGGCGGCTTTGCCGTGATGACCGGATAGATCAGCCCGACGGCATCCGGGCGCGCATCGAGCCGATCGGTCGCGTCGCGCGCCGTATAGACTTCCTGCCCGAAATCGGTGGCGAGCGTCGCGGCGAGATGGCCGCCGGCGGAGAAGCCGAGCACTGCGAATCGCCCCTGCTGGAGCCCGAAATCGGCGGCCTTTGCGCGGATCGTGCGGAGCGCGCGCTGCGCGTCCTGAAGCGGCACGTCGGCGCGGTGCGACCAGCCTTCGCCCGGAAGGCGATAGGTGAGGACAAACACCGTATAACCCTTCGCCGTCAGGTTTTCGGCGACGCTGACGCCTTCGTTGAGGATCGAGATGAAGTCATAGGCGCCGCCGGGAATGACGAGCACCGCCGCGCCGTTCGGGCGGGCGGGGCGGAACAGCCGCATCGCGGGCGTTTCGATATTGCGCAGGAAAGTGCCGGGCGAATCGGCGGGCACCGGATGCGCCTTGAACCCGCTTTCGGGCATCGCGCCGGTCCAGAGCGGGATCACTTCCGCTGCGCGCCATGCTTCGGGGAGGGGGCCGAGGGCGGGCTGCATGCTAAGCCGCGGCCGCTGCGGTTTGGGGGCATTCTGCGCGTGCGCCGCGCCGGTGGCCAGCGCGAGACATGCCGTGGCGGCGATCGTAAGACGTGCGAACCTCCGTCCCATCCTGAGTGTCATTATGGAAATCTTCCTCTCCTGTGCGGCGCTTCCGGCCGTGTGCGCAATCGATTGACATTGGCGGGAGGGTATGGCGGAACGCCCGCGAAGATCAAGAACAACAGCCAGCGATGCTTGGAGCGCGGCGCTTGCCACGGCGGGTGCTTTGCGACGATAGAGTTGCTGCAATCGATTGTTTGGAGAGGTGACCGATGACCGACCCCCTGCCGCGCGCTGAGTCGGCGCGCGCTGGCATGCCCAGCCCGGGCAAGCCGATGCTGTCGATCTGGCGCATCCTCCAGATGAATGTCGGGTTCCTCGGGCTGCAATTCAGCTTCGGGCTCCAGCAGAGCAATATGGGCCCGATCTATGGCTTTCTCGGCGCGAGCGAGGCGGCGATGCCGCTGCTATGGCTCGCCGGGCCGATGACCGGGCTGATCGTCCAGCCGATCATCGGCGCGATGAGCGACCGTACCGACACCCGCTGGGGCCGGCGCACCCCCTATTTCATCGTCGGTGCGATCCTGTGCAGCCTCAGCCTGCTGGCGATGCCGTTCAGCCAGACATTGTGGATGGCGGTGAGCCTGTTGTGGATTCTGGATGCCGCCAACAATGTGACGATGGAGCCGTATCGCGCCTATGTCCGCGATCGGCTGGACGAGCGGCAACAGCCATTGGGGTTCCTGACCCAGGCGTCGTTCACCGGGGCGGCGCAGACGCTGTCCTACCTCGCGCCGTCGCTGCTGATCTGGTTCGGGCTGAGCCGCGATTCGCTCGCGTCGAACGGCATCCCGACCTTCACCTATGTCGCGTTCATCGTCGGGGCGGTGCTGTCGATCACCACGATCCTCTGGTCGATCCTCAACGTGCGCGAACTGCCGATGGCGCCGGAGGAGAAGGCGCGCATCCGGGCGATGCCGCGCGGGGCGGCGGCGACGCTGAAGGAAATCGGCGCGGCGATCGCCGAAATGCCGGTGGCGATGCGCCAGATGGCGCTGATGAAGCTGTTCCAATGGTATGCGATGTTCACGTACTGGCAGTTCGTGGTGTTCGCGCTGTCGCGTTCGCTGTTCGACACCAGCGACCCGCAGAGCGCGGCGTTCCGCGAGGCGACGCTGATCAACGGGCAGGTCGGTGCTTTCTATAATTTCATCGCGTTCTGCTCGGGAATCGCGATGATCCCGATCGCGCGCCGGATCGGATCGAAGCCGCTCCACGCGCTGTGCCTGACCGCATCGGGGGTCGCGATGCTGGCGCTGCCCAATATCGGGACGCGCGAAATGCTGTTCCTGCCGATGTTCGGGATCGGGCTCGGCTGGGCCAGCATGATGGGGAATCCCTATGTGATGCTGGCGCGCGCAGTGCCCGCGGAGCGAACAGGGGTTTACATGGGCATCTTCAACATGTTCATCGTGCTCCCCATGCTACTCCAAACCGTGACCATGCCGCTCTATTACGACAGTCTGCTGGGCGGCGACCCGCGCAACGCGATCATGCTCGCCGGCGCGCTGATGCTGGCGGGCGCCGTCGCCACGATGTTCATCCGCCTGCCCAAGGCGGAGGCGGCCGCGTGATGCCTGCACCTCTGTTGGGCTGTATCGAGGCGGGCGGCACCAAGTTCATCTGCGGGCTGGCGCGCGGCGGCGAATTGCTGCCCGAGCGCGTGCGGATCGAGACGACCAGCCCCGAGGAGACGCTGGGCGCGGCGATCGCGTGGTTCGCGGCGGCGCAGGCGCGGCACGGGGCGATTGCCGGGTTCGGGATCGGCAGCTTCGGGCCGGTCGATCGCGACCTCGATTCGCCCGGATGGGGCGCGATCCTCGCCACGCCCAAGCCGGGCTGGACCGGGGTGCGGCTGGCGCACATCATCGGCGATGCGTTCGGCGGCGTGCCGGTCGGGTTCGATACCGACGTCAACGGCGCGGCGATGGCCGAGGCTGCGATCGGCGGGCAGCGCGGGCTGGTGGTCTATATCACCGTCGGCACGGGCATTGGCGGCGGCGCGGTGATGGACGGCGTGCCGATCGCCGGGGTGCGCCATGCCGAAATGGGGCATTTCTATCCGCCGCGGCACCCCGACGACCTGGGCTTTGCCGGCCGCTGCCCGTTCCACGGCGCGTGCATGGAGGGGCTGGCGAGCGGCCCGGCGATTCTCGACCGCTGGGGCGTGCCGTTGTCCGAACTGCCCGCGGACCATGAAGGGCACCGGATCATCGCCTTTTACCTCGCGCACCTCTCCGTCGCGCTGCTCGCGACGCTGTCGCCGCACCGGATCGCGTTCGGCGGCGGGGTGCTCAAGACGCCGGGGCTGATCGAGGGCATCCGGCGCGAGGCGGTGGCGCTCAACCGCGGCTATCTGATCGAGGATGCGCGGATCGCCGAGATCATCGCGCCGACCTGCCTCGACGAGGATGCCGGGCTGTACGGTGCGATGCTGCTTGGCGAGCGCGCGCTGCTGGGCGGAGGCGTTGCGACCGCCGTTGCGGCGTAGCCGGCATGGCGGTAGTCCGCGACCTCAAGGCGTTCGCCGCGCTCGCCGGGGTGTCGACCGCCACGGCGTCGCGGGCGCTTTCGGGAACGGGGCGGGTGAGCGTCGACACCCGCGCGCGGATCAACCAGCTTGCCGACGAACTCGGCTATCGCCCCAATCTGGTCGCGCGCAACCTTCGCCTGCAATGCACGCGGACGATCGGGGTGCTGGTGCCGCTGGGGCATGAGCGCACCCAGCATCTGTCCGACCCATTCTTCAGCACGATGACCGGCTTTCTGGCGGACGAACTGGCCGAGCGCGGCTATGACCTGCTGCTGTCGCGTATCCTGCCCAGGGATGAGCGCTGGCTCGACGATTATGTCGGGAGCGGACGCGTCGACGGGATCATCATCGTCGGCCATTCGGACCAGTATGACGTGATCGAGGAGGTCTCGCGCCGCTATCAGCCGATGGTGGCGTGGGGAGGGGTGCTGGAGGGGCAGCATCATTGTTCGGTGGGGTCGGACAATCGCAAGGGCGGATGGATGGCGGCGCGCCATTTGATCGCGCAAGGGTGCCGGACGGTGGCGTTTGCCGGGCCGATCCAGGGGCATGAATTCGGCGAGCGGCTGGCTGGCGTGCGGCAGGCGCTGGACGAAGCGGGGCTGGGCGCGGGCATGTCGGTGCTGCCGGTGCGGTTCGAGCCGAGCGCGGCCTATGCCGATATTCGCGACTGGCTGGGGGCGGCGCCCGACCTGCCCGACGGCATCGTCGCGGGCGCCGATGTCACCGCGATCGGCGCGCTGCGCGCACTGACCGAGGCGGGGGTGCGCGTGCCGCAGGATGTGCGGGTGATGGGCTATGACGGGCTGCCGATCGGCGAGCATTTCGCGCCCTCGCTATCCACGATCGACCAGAATCTGCGGCTCGGTGCGCGGTTGATGACCGAGATGGTGATCGCGCGGCTGGGGGGCGAAGACACCCAATCGCAACTGATCGAGCCGCGGCTGGTGCAGCGCGAATCGGCGTGACGCCCGCCCGGCGCCTCGGTCAGCCGAGGCTGGCGAGTTCGTCGCGGTCGATCGCGACGACCTGACGCGGGGAATCGTCGAAGACCATCGTCGCGGGTGCCGCCGCCGTATAGGGCGACCACGCCGCCATGCCGGGATGGTTGGGGTCGCCGGTGCGGGCGAACCGGATCCACGCATCCGCGATCGTCGCGGCGAGCGCATGGGCGCGCGGGCCGTTGCCGGTCATCGTCTTGCACCGTTCGACATTGTCGAAGACGAAGGGGATTTCGGCGCAGTGAAAGGCGCGCGGCCTGCCGTCGAGCACCGGAGTCTGCCACCCGAACCAGTAGAGATAGGCCGGGGCGCCGCCCGCGCGCGCCTTTGCCTGCGCCTGCGCGATCGCCGCCTGGCGCACCGGCGCGCTCGCGATCCGCGACCAGAGATCGAAGGGCTTGTCCGCGGGCGTGCGCCGGGCGAACGCGGCGACGATCGTAGCGGCCTTGCCGGGATATATCGCCTCGACGCGCGCGAGCAGCTCCGCGCGAGTCATCGCTTCGACTTCGGGATGGTTGATCCCGGTGGTGAATTCGTTGAGCGTGGTGCCGATGATCATCGGCACGTCGGCGCTGACGGGCGGCGCATCGGGGCCGAACGGCACCGCCGGCAGCACGCTGCCATCGACCACGGGACCGAAGCCCAGCGCCTCGCGGAAGCGGCGCGTTCCGATTGCGGCGGGGCCGATGCCCCCGCCATTTTCGCGGCGGAGCACGGCTTCGCTCGCCCGGCGCAGATCGGCATAGGGCAGCGCGTGGAGGCGAGCCAATTCCCCCGCGCCGATGCCCAGTTCGGCGAGCATCAGCGCCGCCAGCCGCTGCTGGCTCTCGACGCTCTTGGCCGAGGCGAAGGAGCCGCTTTGCACCACTGCGCGGTGGAACAGCCCGCGCGCGGCGGGCATGCCCATCAGCGTGCTGACCTTCGCGCCGCCGCCCGACTGGCCGAAAATCGTCACACGCCCCGGATCGCCTCCGAAAGCGGCGATATTGTCGCGCACCCATTCGAGCGCGGCGACGATGTCGAGCATCCCGACATTGCCCGACCGGGCATAGCGCGCGCCATGCGCCGAGAGGTCGAGAAAGCCGAGCAGGTTGAGCCGGTGGTTGAGCGCGACCACGACGACGTCGCCGCGCACCGCGAGATTATGCCCGTCGAACGCGGGGAGATCATGCCCCGACCCCGCTGCGAAGCCGCCGCCGTGGAGCCACACCATCACCGGGCGCCGCGCACCGTCGGCGATCCCGGGGGTCCAGACGTTGACGCGCAGGCAGTCTTCGCTCTCGACGCTGTCGTTCCACTGGAAGAGAAATGCTTCCTCGTCGTTGAACCGGCCGGTGCCCTTGTCCTGCGGCGCCACGGGGCCGTAGTTCCGGCAACTGCGGACCCCGTCCCATGGCTTTGCGGGGCGTGGCGGGGTGAAGCGGTGCGCGCCGGCGGTGGTGTCGGCATAGGGTATGCCCTTGAACGCGAAGATGCCGCGGCGAACATAGCCGGCGACCTTGCCGCTGCGCGTGTCGGCTTCGGCAATGCCGACGCCCGCGCGGACGGCGTCGGTGGTATTGCTGGCCGGTGCAGCCTGGGGCCGCGCGGTGGCGGGATCGGTCATCATCGTCGCTACCGCCGCTGCTCCCGCACCCGTTAGCACGCTCCGCCGGCCGAGTTGCGGCATGTTCGCATCGCGCATCCTGAATCCCCTCCATCCCTGTCCGTCATCGGACTTGCAATCGATTGTACGGGGAGACTCGGCAGCGGGCAATGCACAAGTCGCGCCCGCACGCCGCAACGCCTTTCGTCGCGCGGCGTTGAAAGCGGATGAGCGAAACGATCGACGACCTGCACGCGCAGATGGAAGCTGCCGCCGAAGCGATGGACTTCGAGGAAGCGCGGCGGCTGCGCGACCGGATCAACCTGCTCCGCGCAGGCGCGAGCGCCGAGGATGTGGCGGATATCGACACCTCGGGGCTTGTCCGCCAGCAGCCGGGGCGCATGGGACTGGGCACCAGCCAGCAGCGCGTCACGCCGCCCAAGGGCTGGAAGCCACCGCCCAAGCCCGACCCGATGACCCGCGGGCACAGCCGGGGCAGGACGCCGAAGGGCTGAGGCGGAGGCCGGGATTGCCCGGCCTCCGCTCGCGTCAACTGCGCCGGCGCGCGCGCGGCGCGGGGGCTGGGGTTGGCGCGGCGGGCACTACCCCTTTGGGCGCGGCGCTCAGGCGGCGGATCAGGTCGGTCTCGGCGGTGCGATAGGGGGTGCCGTCGGCGCGGAACACCTCGTGGAACCAGATCGTCGGTTCCTCCATCACATAGGGCTTTTTCCAGCTGTCCCAGGGCAGGCGAGTCTGGGTCTTGCCGTCGACGAACCCCCAATTCATCATCGCGACATTGTAGCGCTTGGCGATCGGCAGCGAGCCGTCGAAGGTCGATCCGTTGCCGCGCGCCATATATTCGGTGCACAGGATCGGTCGGTTATACGGCAGCAACTGGCGGATCCGCGCCTCGAACGTCTCGGGCCAGCTGTAATCGTGGAACGAGACGACATCGGACTGGCCGATCTGGAGCTTTTCCATCGGCGTCAGCTTGCCGCCGGTCGGCGTCCAATCGTCATGCTGCCACACGCCCGACGTCAGCGGCTGCGACGGATCGGCATCGCGCGCCCAGTCGAACGCCTGCGCCAGAAGCGCGCGGACGAGCGGTTCCTTGCCCTCCTGGCCCTTATACTGGTCGGCGCCATTGTCGGGCTCGTTCCAGATGTCCCAGCCGAGGATGCGATCGTCGTTGGCGAATGCGCCGACGACGCCCTGCACATAGGCCTTGTACGCGGGGTAGCGACTCTTGTCGCGCAGTCCCGGCAGGCCCGGTCCCTGCACCCAGCCCGAATTGTGGACGCCCGGAATGGGGGGATGCTGCGGCCCGAGCCTGGGGTCGGGGTCCCAGCAGCTGTCGAACAGGACGAACAGCGGGCGGATGCCGTGCGCGGCGGCGATGGTCAGGAATTCGTCGATGCGGCGCTTGAAGCCCTCGGGGTCCTGCGTCCACAATTGATCGTGGAGGAACACCCGCATCGTGTTCATCCCGATGCCCTGGGCGAGGCCCAGTTCATAGTTGATCCGCTTGGGGTCCCAGGTCGCCTCCTGCCACATTTCAAGCTGGTTGATCGCGGAAGCAGGGGTGTAGTTCGCGCCCACCAGCCAGGGTTGCTTGGCGTACCAATTGGCGGCCTGCGCCTCGGTCCAGCGCGGTCGGGCATCGGCAGTGGCGGCGCTCAGCGCGCTCGTCGCCGCGAGCGCGGCCAGCAATAGCTTTTTCATTTGTTACTCCCGTGTCAGCGCTTCGCGATGAAGAGCCGGTACGTCATGACGTTGCGATAGGTCTGGCCGGGGTTGAGCCGGATCGAGGGGAAGCCGGGCTGGTTCATCGCGTCCGGAAAAATCTGCGGCTCCAGGACGATGGCGTCGCCCATGCGATACAGCTGGCCGCCCTTGCCCTTGACCGTAGCGTCGAAGAAATTGCCCGAATAGAATTGCAGCCCCGGCTGGTTCGACCAGAGTTCGAAGCCGCGGCCCGACACCGGTTCGACGACGCGCGCCATGCGGTGCTGATCGGGCGTGACGGCGTCGCCGATCACCCAATTATGGTCATAGCCGTGCGCGAAGGCGATCTGCTCGTCGCGCGCGTCGCGCACCCGCTCGTCGACCGGCGTCGGCTTCCGGAAATCGAAGACGGTGCCCGCGACGCTCGCATGGCGACCGAGCGGGATCGAGGTCGCGTCGGTCGGCGTGTAGCGGTCCGCCGGGATCGTCACGACATGGCCCATCGCGCTCCTGCCCGGACCCGCGAGGTTCCAATAGGCATGGTTGGACAGGTTGACATAGGTCGGCTTGTCCGTCGTCGCGCGGTATTCGATCGTCAGCGCGTCCTTCTCGTCGAGCGAATAGATTGCCGTGGTCGTCACCGTGCCCGGATAGCCCATGTCGCCGTCCGGGCTGACATAGCGGAGCGTGACCGAGGCGGTGGGGCCATTCCGTACGTCGATGACCTGCCACAGCACCTTGTCAAAGCCCTTCGTCCCGCCGTGCAGCGAGTTGGGGCCGTTGTTGACGGGGGTCTGATAGGGTTTGCCGTCCAGCGTGAACTGGCCCTTCGCCACGCGATTGGCGACGCGACCGACGGTGGCGCCGAAAAATTCGGGCTTGGTCACATAGCCTTCGAGCGTGTCATAGCCGAGTTGGACATCGGCGACCTTGCCCGCGCGATCGGGCATCTTCACCGATTGCAACGCAGCGCCGAGCGCGATCACCGTCGCGGAAATGCCGTGCGCGTTGGTCAGCGTGACGCGTTCGACGGCGCGTCCGTCGGGCAATGTGCCAAAGGTGGCGCGTTCCGTCCGCGTCGCAAATGCCGGGCTGGTGCACGTTGCTGCCAACAGCGTGGCGATGATGACGTGGCGCATCCTTGAGTCTCTCCTCGATCGATCTTCGACCCGTCTCGCGGGCCTGTCTTTCAGGCGGGCGCGGACGCCCCATGGCGCCTGCATTCCGATCGAAAGAGGGTAGGTGATCGGCCATTCTCAGACAAGTGATTAATAAGATAAATTCGCTTGATCCTCTAAAATCAAACAGATAGAGGGCTCGCCCATACCGGAGTCGGCACCTCCTTGTCGCCGGCCGGAACATCAGGGAGAGGTTTCATGCGCCGGTATTTCGCGCTTTCAGCATCCATCCTCGCGTTCGTCATGGCCGCCCAGGCGCACGCCCAGACCCAGTCAACGCCCGAAGGGGCGACTTCGCCCAATGGTCAGGCGGCACCCCCCGCAAATGACGCCGGCGCGATGCCCGACGCTGCCGCCGCGGCGCCACAGGAAGACTATGCCGGCGACGAGATCGTCGTGACCGGCATCCGCGCGAGCCTGGCCCAGGCCGCCGAGATCAAGCGCACCTCGCCGCAGATCGTCGATTCGATCGTCGCGCAGGACATCGGCAAATTCCCCGATCCGACGACCGCCGCGGCATTGCAGCGCGTGCCCGGCGTGCAGGTGACGGTCGGCGGCAATAACGAGATTGTGAGCCCGCTGGTCCGCGGCCTGTCGGACATTCTGACCACGCTCGACGGACGCGAGATCTTCACCGCCGACGGGCGCGGCTTCGCGTTCCAGGATCTGCCCGCAGAAGCGATCGCGCGCGTCGACGTGTACAAGTCGAATACCGCCAACCTGATCGAGGGCGGCGTCGCCGGCTCGATCGACCTGCGGCTCAACAAGGCGTTCAACTACACCGACCCGACGATCGCGATCAGCGGCAAGCTGAATTACCCGTCGAATGCGGAAAAGCTCGGCCCGCAGGTCAGCTTCCTCGCGACCGATCGCTGGGACACCGGGATCGGCGAGATCGGCGCGCTGATCAATGTGTCGTGGTACGACATCCCGTATAATCGCCCGACCAACTATGTCGCGGACCGCCGGTCGGGCAACGCGGGACCCGCGGGGGCAGCCGGGCTGTTGCTGCCGATTTCGGCGGGCGGGCTGAACGAATATGGCCGGTACCAGCGGCCGCAGGCGAACGGATCGCTGCAATGGCAGGCATCGCCCAGCCTCGAGGTGTATGTCGACGGGCTCTATTCGGCGTTTCGCAGCAAATATACGACAGCGTTCTACGAATACCGGCTCGGTACCGCGTCGAGCGTGACGGGGGTCGTGCCGACCGACCAGTGCTTCACCGCGAATGTCGGTCCCGACGGGTTCAATTCCAATGCGACGACCGATCCGTCCGCCATCACCCAGCAACGGCTGTGCAATTTCAGCAGCGCGACGTTCAACAATCCCGAGGCTTTCACCTCGACGCAGGCGCACGACAACCGCACCGACACCTGGCTGGCGGCGACCGGGCTCAAGTTCGACCGCAACCAGCTGAAGGCGAATCTCGACGTCAGCTATGAGCGTTCGATCGTCAACAACGCGAACTTCGTCGTCGATATCGGCAAGCGGATTCCGTCGGTGACGATCGGTCTCGACAGCGGCAACACGCCCAGCGTGACTGCGCCGGGCAACCCGATGGTCGACGCGACCGGCTATAGCTTCATCAACGCGCTGTTCCAGGACTATGTCCGGTCCAGTGGCGGCCTGTTCGCAGTGAAGGGCGACGTCAGCTACGATTTCGATACCGTGCTGAAGACGATCGAACTGGGCGGGCGCTATGCCGACCGCACTGCGCTGTTCGAACAGGTCCAGCTGGGCGTCGCGCCGCCGGGAGGGTCGTTCGCCACGCCGATCACTGCCGCCAACCTGCCGCTGATGCGCGCGCCGGGGATTCCGCAGATCAACAACGGCGCGACATTTGTGCTGCCGTCGCGCGACTATCTGTTGTCGGGCACGGGGCAGGAGGCGCTGCGCAGTTTCTTCGGTGCGCCGGCGGGGCAGCCGGCATTCGATCCGACGCGCCGCTTCGACGTGGCCGAGACTAGCTATGCGGGGTATGCGCAGGCCGGGTACGAGATCCCGTTCGGCGGCGGGCCGGTGACGCTCGATGGCAAGCTGGGGGTCCGCTATTCGCGTACCGAGCGTGACATTACGGGCACCGGCATCGTCAGCGGCACGCCCGTCACGACCACGGTGGGCAAGACCGACACCGACTGGCTCCCCAATGCCAGCGCGCGGCTGCAACTGGGCGGCGGGCTTCAGCTGCGCGCGACCTATGCCAAGACGCTCGCGCGGCCGGCGTTCGGGTCGCTCAACCCGGGGCTCAACTATATCGTCTCGACCAATCCCAACATCCGCAACGGCGGATCGGGCGGCAATCCGGACCTGAAGCCGCAAAAGTCGGACAGCTTCGATGCGACGGCGGAATATTATTGGAAGGACGGCTATTTCGCGATCGCGGGCTATTATCGCGACATTTCGAACCGCGTGGTCAACGGGGTGACTGCGGAAACGATCGACGGCATCGTCTACAACATCTCGCGCCCGCGCAACGTCGGCACTGCGAAGCTGAAGGGCATCGAGGTCAGCGGCCAGACGTTCTTCTCGTTCCTGCCGGGCGATCTGGCCGGGTTCGGCGTGTTCGGCAACTTCACGCTCGCGGATTCCGAGGTCGGCGGCGACGATCCGCTCGCGGGCTATTCGTTGCAGGGCGTGTCAAAGTACAACTACAATGTCGGCCTGTTGTACGACCGCAGCGGGATATCGGCGCGCCTGGTCTATACCTATCGCTCGGAATATTTCGACGAGGACCGTTCCGGGACCGGCGACGTTCGCCCGGCTGACAGCCCTGCCTGGCTCAACTATGTGCGGCCCAACGGGCGGCTCGACTTCAGCCTCGGCTATGACCTCAACAAGAACGTGACGCTGACGGTGGAGGGCAGCAACATCCTGCGCTCGCGCTACCAGAGCTATATCGGCGAGGACTTTATCTGGCGCGACACGCGCACCGATGACAGCCTGTACGCCGTCAGCGTGCGGACGCGCTTCTGATGCGCCGGGTTGCTGCGGCCTTCGTCCTTGCGGTCTCCACCCTCGTCCTCACCGGTGCCGATGCACCGGCGGGGCAGGGCAATCCGCAATTCGAGGGCGCCGATCCGCACGCCGTCGTCATCGACCGCGAACTATGGGTGTTCCCGACCGGGGGGCCGGGGGGCAGTTGGGCAGCCGACCGCTTTGGCGCGTTCTCGTCGCGCGACCTGCGCGACTGGCGCCCGCGCGGGGTGCTGATCCGGCGCGACCAGATCGGCTGGATCGGCGACGACGGCGCCAAGGAGCATTTCCTGTGGGCACCCGCCGTCGCGACGCGCGCGGGCAAATGGTATCTCTATTACTCGGTGGGACCGCAGAATCCGACGCCCAGCCGGATCGGCGTTGCCATCGCCGATCGACCGGAGGGGCCCTATCGCGATAGCGGGCGTCCGCTGGTGACCGGCGGCAACGGGTTCGAGGCGATCGACCCGATGGTCTTTGTCGATCCGAAGTCGAAGCGCATCTATATGTATGCAGGCGGCAGCGCCGGGGCGAAGCTGCGCGTGTGGGAACTCAAGACCAGCATGACCGAGATCGCGCGCGAGGTGCCTGTCGCGCAGCCGCCGCGCTTCACCGAGGGCGCGTTCATGCACGAGCGCGGCGGACGCTATTACCTGTCCTATAGCCATGGGCGCTGGAACGGGCCGGACTATTCGGTGCATTACGCGACCTCCGCGTCGCCGGTAGGGCCCTGGCGCTATCGCGGCATGATCCTCAGCAGCGACGCAAAGCACCAGGGACCGGGGCATCACAGCTTCGTTCGGGGACCGGATGGCAACTGGCTGATCGTCTATCACCGTTGGGAACGCCCCGCGGGGCCGGCGCCGTTCAAGGGCGAGCGGCAGATCGCGATCGACCGGGTACACTATACGCGCAACGGCGATATCGCGCCGGTGCGGATGACCGATGGCAAGGACGCGCCCGTGTGGCCAGCGGGGCGCCGATAGGATGCGCGCCGCCGCCAGGCTCGGATATGCATCGCGGCGATTGCCTCTTCTGTGGTTCCAATTATATGATTAGTGACATCGGCGCGCGGGGAGTGTGTGGGCGCCGAGCGGGAGGTGGGTTCTGGAACGGGGTTTGATCCGGCCTGTCGAGGCCGTGCCGGGCGAAAGCCGGCCGTGGAACGACATGGCGCTTTGCCAGCACCACTCCATCCCAGGGCCTGCGCGATGAGCTATGCCGTCGCGGGCGATTGGGGCACGAGCAACCTGCGGCTCTATCGGATCGAGAAGGGGGTGGTCGTCGAACGGGCGACCGGCCCCGGAATCGGAAATCTGGGCGCGCCCCCCGAACAGGTGCTGCGCGCGACGCTCGCGCCGTGGCGCGAAACCGGCGAACCAAGCGCGATCCGCCTGTGCGGCATGGTGGGTTCGCGCAACGGTTGGGTCGAGATACCCTATGCCGATTGCCCCGCGGATGCAGCGGCGTGGCGCCGGGGGGCCGTGCATCTCGCGCTCGACGCGATTCCCGTCACCATCGGTGCGGGGCTGGCCTGCACCCGCGCATCGGGTGCGGCGGACGTGATGCGCGGCGAGGAGACGCAGATATTCGGCGCGATGGCGATCGCCCCGGCGCTGGCGCACGGACGGCATCTCGTCGCGCTGCCCGGCACGCACAGCAAATGGGCGCAGGTCGAGGATGGCCGGGTGACCGGGTTCCAGACCTTCCTGACCGGCGAATTGTTTGCGCTGCTGCGCGACCATTCCACGCTGACCCGCGCCTCTGCCGAAGACGGTGCGGACACCGACGAGGCGACCGGCTTTGCCACCGGGCTCGCGCGGATCGACGCGGGCGGGCACCTGCTTGGTGCGCTGTTCGAGGCGCGTGCGGCGCAATTGCGCAGCGGCGTCGGAGGGGCCTGGGCGCGCGGTTTCCTCTCGGGCCTGGTGATTGGAGCCGAGATTGCCGAGATCGCGCCCGCTGCCACCGGCGAGATCGCGCTGATCGGCGATCCGGCGCTGGTCGAACGCTATTCCCAGGCGCTGGCCGCACGCAGCCTGACTGCCACCGCTTATACCGGCGATGCGTGTTCGCTCGCCGGCCTTGCCCTGCTGGAGACCCCATGACCATCGACGACCTGCTCGCATCGGGCACCGCGCCCATCGTCGCCATCCTGCGCGGCATAGCGCCCGGCGAGGTCCTGGCGATCGGCGAGGCGCTGGTCGAGGCCGGCATCCGGCTGATCGAAGTACCGTTCAACTCGCCCGAGCCGACGACCAGCATTCGCCTGCTCCAGGACAGGCTGGGCGATCGTGCGGCGATCGGTGGCGGGACGGTGCTCGACGTCGCCGCGGTGGACGCACTGGCGGCGACCGGCGGCACGATCATGGTCACGCCCAATACCGATCCCGCAGTGATCGCCCGCGGGGTGGCATGCGGGCTGGAGCCCATGCCGGGATTCGTCACCCCCAGCGAGGCGTTCCAGGCGATTGCCGCGGGCGCGCGGCGGCTGAAGCTGTTTCCCGCAGTCGCGCTTGGACCCGCCTATCTGAAGGCGGTGCGCGAAGTGCTGCCCAAGCATGTCCGCGTCTGGGCGGTCGGCGGCACGGGAGCGCATAATTTTGCCGAATGGCTGGCGGCGGGTGTCGAGGGGATCGGTGTGGGCGGCGCGCTGTACAAGCCGGGCGATTCCGCCGCCGTGGTGCGCGAGCGGGCGCTTGCGCTCGTCGCTGCATGGCAGGCGGCGCGGACCGCGTGACGCGGGCCAGCGTTCTTGTCCCAGCCACTCGATTCGGCGACCAGCACCCATGATCGATCCTGTCCCCAGCCAAGCGCGCACGGCGCTGGGCCGCAACCTCACACATGGCCTGCTCGACGTGGTCGGGCGCGCGATCGTCACGGGGCAATATGACGGCAAGCGCTTCCCGACCGAGGCGGAGCTCACCGTGCAGCATGGCGTCAGCCGGTCGGTGACGCGCGAGGCGGTCAAGATGCTGACGGCCAAGGGGCTGTTGTCCGCGCGCCCGCGCCAGGGGACGATCGTGCAGCCGACCTCGGCATGGAACCTGTTCGACACCGACGTGCTGCGCTGGCTGCTCGAACGCAAGTTCACGCTGCCGCTGCTGCGCAGTTTCAGCGAGCTGCGCCTCGCGGTGGAGCCCGTGGCGGCGCAACTCGCCGCGCGCTATGCCACCTCCGCGGGCAAGGCGCGGATCGCGGCGGGATTTGCGCGGATGGAGGCGGCCGAGCGCGGCGACGACGATGCGCTCGACGCCGACATCGCGTTCCACATCGCGATCCTCCGTGCCTGCGGCAACCCGTTCTTCGCCCAGTTCGAGGAACTGGTGGGCACCGCGCTGCGAACCTCGATCCGCTTCACCAACCGGTTCAAGGGGCGTAGCGCCAGCCTGCCCGCGCACAAGGCGGTGCTCGAGGCGATCGAGGCCGGCGACGACACGCTGGCGGGGGCGATGATGCGCTCGATCATCGAGGAGGTGATGGTCCTGATCCGTCAGGCCGAGAGCGAGGGCGCGGCGGCTGATCGCGACGGATTGCTGCACGGCTGACGCGCCGCGGCCGCTCTGGGGCCCGCAGGGGGCAGGAGGCTGCCGAAAAATGGTGCCGGTTGCAGGAATCGAACCCGCGACCTTCGGTTTACAAAACCGCTGCTCTACCAGCTGAGCTAAACCGGCCACCTGACGCAAAGACAGTGCGATCGCGAGTGCGTTTGATCGGGTCGCGGCGGCGGGTCAAGTATTTTGGCGTGCAACCCGCCCGGGCTCCGGCATGCGGAGCCCGGGCGGGTCACCCGGCGGCGGCTAGAAGCCGAACCGCAGCGTTGCGCGGAGATCGCGGCCGGCCAGCGGAGCGAAGTCCTTCAGGAAGCTCGTATGCCGGCGTGCCTCGACATCGAACAGATTGTTCGCGCTGAGCAGGAGCGAGACCTTGTCGTTGCCCGAGATCGGCTTGAACCCGATCGAGGCGTTGACCATCGTATAGGCGTCGGTCGTGGTCTCGAACGGGGCGATCCGGTCCTGCGCGAAGACATGCTCGACTTCGGCGCGGGCGCTGACGCGGTCCGATTGCGCCTCGATCCCGCCCAGCACGCGCGCAGGCGGGATGCGGGGGACGGGGCTGACATCGACGATGGTCGCATGGACATAATCGCCCAGCGCATCGATGTTGATCGCGTATTGGCCAACCTGCGCGAGCTTGAACGAAGCGTCGGCCTCGAACCCGTAATAGCGGGCATCGGCCTGCTGATACTGGAAGCAGGGCAAGTCGACCTCACGCTCGCTGGGATCGGCGGCGAGCTGGCAGATCGAGCTGTCCACTTGGTTGTCCGAGATGTAGTTGGAGAACCAGTTGTAATAGGCCGACGCATCGAAGCTGAAGCGATCCTGGTGGATGTGCAGCGTGCCTTCGAGGCCCCACGACTTTTCGAGCTTGAAGTCGGGGTTGCCGAGTTCCCAGGACTGGGTGCCGGCATGGCCGCCGCGCGCGAACAGCTCCTCGCCCGAAGGGGCGCGTTCGGTGCGCGACAGGTTCACGCCGATGCGCACGCCGTCTGCCAGTGCATAGGAGACGCCCGCCGATCCCGAGACGGCGTCGAACTGACGCTTGCCCGAGAAGAAGCGGAGGTCGCCGTCGACCGGCGATGCCTCAAGATCGCTCCGCTCGTAGCGCAGCCCGGCTTCAGCGCGCAGCGCGCCCAGATCGAGCTGCTGGAGCGTGAACAGGCCGAGCTGGCTCGTCTTGTTCTTGGGGAGGAAGGCCTCGTCGCCCTCGACGTCGAAGTCGCGATGGAAATACTGGACGCCCGACGCGCCGCTCCACCCGCCGCGGCTGGCCTGGAGCAGTTCAAGCCGGCTTTCGATGCCCTTGTTGTAAAAGGCGGTGCCGACCGCGCCGTCTTCCTCAAGCTCGAAATGCCGGTAATTCGCATAGCCGGCGCGGACGCGGATCTTGTCGAGGAAGCCCCCGCCGGTTTCGACTTCGCCGCGCAGGTCGACGCGGTTCTGGAGGACGCTGAGCCGCGGCCCTTCCTGTTCCTGGCCCGATTCGGTCGCGTAGCGGATCGGCACGCCGTAGAGGCTGTCATAATGGCTGTACGAAATGCCCAGATTGCCGGTGTCGGTGATCAGCGCGGCGCCGAAGCCCGCGGTCCAGGTCTTCGCCGCCGAATTGGGCAGCTTGTCCTTGAGCGCGGCGCTCGCTGCGAAATCGGGATCGTCCTCGGTCGTCGGGCCGGCGGCGGCGGCAAGCGCGGCGGCGCGGGCGCTGGACGACAGGACATTGCCGCCGATGCGCAGGTCGCCGCTCTTCAGGTACGAGCCATCGGCGTGGAGAACGATCTTGTCGCCCACGGCCACGTCGCCGGCGGCACCGATCGAGCGCTCGTTCGCCGCCGAGCCATAGCTCGCGATCGAATTGACGCGATAGCCGTCCGCCGGGATTGCGCGGGGGATGCGGCTGTCGATCACGTTCACGACCCCGCCCACGGCCGACGACCCATAGAGGAGCGCGGACGGACCGCGCACCACTTCGATGCGCTCGGCGAGCAGCGGGTCGATGATCACGGCATGGTCGACCGAGGTGTTCGACACGTCGATCGAGCCGATCCCGTCGCTGAGCACGCGGATGCGCTCCCCCTGGAAGCCGCGCAGGATCGGGCGCGAGGCGCTGGGGCCGAACGACGTGGCCGAGACGCCGGGCTGGCGGGCGAGCGTTTCGCCGATGCTGGGGCGCAGGTTGCGGGTCAGGTCTTCGCCGGAGAGGACCGTGGTGCCCGAAAGCACGTCCTTCTCGCTCTGCGGCAGGATGCCGGTGACGACGATTTCCTCGCCGGTCTTGCGCCGGTCCTGATCCGCCGGCTCGGCGTCGGCGGGAGCGGAGGGTGCCGCGGTGGCGGGCGCCGCGGGCTTGGTGGTGTCGGGATCGGCGGCGCGGGCGGCCGCAGGAAGCGCGAGGGCGAGCGACGCTGCGCTCAAAAGCAATGCATGACGCATGGGAAACTACTCCAGGAACCTTGTTCGTATCGACGGCGAACCGTCTTCGGCGGCGAGCGCCAAGGGCGCGCGGCGTCGGATACGGTTCGTTCAGGCGTGGAGGATTTGAGGTGGTGCGCGGCTCTGCCAGCGATGCGAGCGCTCGATCGATTGCTGGCGCAGGAGGTCGGATGCGGCTGCGCGGAACTCAGACCGCGCCGGGGTGTCGAGCGTGACACCGGTAGGGAGCAGCGCAGGGCCGGCATGCGCGACTTCGCGGCAGATCACGCAGTTCGCGGGCGAATCCACCGGGGATTGATCGTCGGAGTCGCCGTTGCTGATGCTGGCGATCGACTGGCCGAACACGGTGGTGGTATCGACATGGCGATGCGTCTGCGTGACGATGCTCTGCCAAGCGAACGCCAGCAATGCGGCCCATAGCAACGCCAGCGTCGGCACCGTCCGACCGCCCGAGGGCGCTCCACGGGGGCCGGTCAGCCTCGCAAGGGGTTTGTTGCAGGAATTCAACGCGGCGTCGCTCGATCTTGGTTGCAATGCAACAAAGCTGATATGTTGTAACGCTACCCGGTTCAAGCACCGATTCATCGGACACTTATCAGCGAACGGGCCAGCTCAAGGCACGCCGAAGGTCCAGCCTTCGGTGCGCGCGAGAGCCGGTGTCAGCCGGGACGGGCGCCACAGGGCGGGGCTGGCGGCGGCGGACCGCAGCCAGGCGGCGGACAGCATTGCGTCGGTCGCATGATCGTCATAGCGGGGCAGCGGGGCATGCGCGTCCGATCCGAACGCTGCGAGCATGGCGTCCAGCGTCGCGGCGTCGCGGATCTTCGAGATGCCCTTGCGCATCCCCGCCAGCCGTGCGGCAAGCGAGGTGTAGATTTCGACGAGCACCGGCCCCGTCGCGGGCAGCGGATCGAACGGCCACATCCCGATCCGCCCGCGCAGGCGGTGGAGCACGCGCATGCCGGTGAGGCTCGACTTGCCGACCTGCGACGCGCCGACCAGGTTGAAGCAGCTATAGGGCGACAGCCGCATCGCCTCCTGCCCATGCTCGCACACCCGGAAACGCCCGCGCCCGGCCGGGAACAGGTCGCCGCAATCGCCGCGCTGGCGGAAGTGGCGGCGGGCATGGGGATGCGCGACGAAGCTGCTGGCGGCGAGGTGGGGATCGTCGGCGCTGAGCTGGTCCACCAATGCCCACAGCGCGGGGGCGTCTGGCGGGGAGGCTTCCCAGCCGGGGAAATAGGCGCCTTCGTCGTCGAAGGGGAAGGCGGGGGACAGATCGAGCCCGATCAGCGCGCGGGTGCCGGTGTCGGCCAACTCGCCCAGCCACTCCGCGATGTCGGCGCGCGACCATCGCCGATCGATCAGCCGGGGCGCGCCTGTCCCTGTGCCGACATGCGCGACGGCGAGCCCGGCGGGACGCTCGACGGCCTGGCCCGACCAGTCGATCGCGATGAAATCGGTGAAGGTCAGGGCCGCTCCGCCCGCCCGGCGGCGATGCGCTGGGGCTTTTTGGCGAGGTCCCACCAGCGGCGCTCGACATAGAGCGCGATCCGGTCGCGCGCGTCGGTGCCGTAGCGCGCCAGCACCGCCGGATAGCCGCGATAATGGTCGGTTTCCCAGAAGGTGTCGGGGTCGGTTTCGAGCAGCAGCGACTTCTCCGCCTGCGTTACCATCAGGCAGAAGCTTCCGGCCTCGCGACCGGGCGCCAGAATCGCCTTGCCGTTCAGCTTGGGGCAGGGGGTTCCGTAATGCGAGGCCATGACCACGCCGGGCAGCGCGCAGGCGGTGGCGACGGCGTCGTCCCAGTCAGTCATCGCGTTTAGCCTCGCGCATCGAGTCCCACCACGCCATCCGCTCCGAAATGCGTTTTTCCATGCCGCGATCGGTGGGGGTGTAGAAGGTCTGGGGCGGCAACTCGTCGGGCCAGTAATTGTCGCCCGAGAAGCCGTCCTCGGCGTCGTGGTCATAGGTGTAGCCCTTGCCATAGCCGATCTGTTTCATAAGCTTGGTCGGGGCATTCAGGATGTTCTGCGGCGGCATCAGCGATCCGGTTTCGCGCGCCGAGCGCCACGCCGCTTTCTGCGCGGCATAGGCGGCGTTCGATTTGGGCGCGGTGGCGAGATAGAGGCACGCCTGGGCGATCGCCAGTTCGCCCTCGGGCGAGCCGAGGAATTCATAAGTGTCCTTGGCTGCGATGCACTGGACCAGCGCCTGGGGGTCGGCGAGGCCGATATCCTCGACCGCCGCACGGGTGAGGCGGCGCAGGACGTAGAGCGGCTCCTCGCCCGCGGTCAGCATCCGCGCGAGATAATAGAGCGCGGCCTGGGGATCGCTGCCGCGGATCGATTTGTGGAGCGCGGAAATCAGGTTGTAATGCCCCTCGCGATCCTTGTCGTACACCGCCACGCGGCGCTGGAGGAAATCGCCGAGCGCGGCGGGATCGAGCGGCTTTTCGAACGTTACCGAGAACAAAGTTTCGGCCTGGTTGAGCAGGAAGCGGCCATCGCCATCGGCGCTGGCGACCAGCGCGTCGCGCGCCTCGGGCGTCAGGGGGAGGGGGCGGCCCTCCAGCGCCTCGCCGCGATCGAGCAGCTTGCACAGCGCGGGGTGGCCGAGCCGGTGGAGGATCAGCACCTGCGTGCGGCTGAGCAACGCGGCGTTGAGCTCGAAGCTCGGGTTCTCGGTCGTCGCGCCGACCAGCGTGACGGTGCCGTCCTCGACGAACGGCAGGAATCCGTCCTGTTGCGAGCGATTGAAGCGGTGGATCTCGTCGACGAAGAGCAGCGTCTTGCGGCCGATCCGGGCGTGCTCGCGCGCCTCGGCGAAGACCTTCTTCAGGTCCGCCACGCCCGAGAACACCGCCGAGATCGCGACGAAGCGCAGCCCGACCGCGTCCGCGAGCAGGCGGGCGATCGTGGTCTTGCCGGTGCCGGGCGGGCCCCACAGGATGATCGAGCTGAGCTTTCCCGCCGCGACCATCCGCCCGATCGCGCCCTCCGGCCCGGTCAGATGCTCCTGCCCGACGACCTCGTCCAGCCGGCGCGGGCGGAGGCGATCGGCGAGGGGGGCGCCGGCGGGGGGATCGGCGGCGACGGTCGGCTGTTCATGGGCGGCGAAGAGATCGGGCATGGCGCCAAGATAGGGGCTGAGGGCGAAAGTGACAAAAGTTGCCCATAGGGGGCTTGTGCAAACGTCACGAAGATATATCTTAGACCCATCACGACTCAGACAGGAATAAACCAAATGCGTTTTCATCATCGCCAACATGGCCGCCACGAGCGGCGCGAATGCGGTCCCGGACCGCGCGGCTTTGGCGGCGGCTTCGGTCGCGGCGGCTGGGGTCGGCCCGAGGGCGGCGGCGGTCCGCGCGGGCGGCGGATGTTCGACGGGGGCGAACTGCGCCTCCTCCTGCTCAAGCTGATCGGCGAGCAGCCGCGCCACGGATACGACCTGATCCGCGAGATCGAGGAACGGTCGGGCGGCGGCTATGCGCCCAGCCCCGGCGTGGTCTATCCGACGCTGACGCTGCTCGACGAGATGGACCTGATCGCCGAGACCAGGACCGAGGGCGCGAAGAAGCAGTTCGCGATCACCGAGGCGGGCACCGCGCACCTCGCCGAAAATGCCGCAGTGGTCGCCGCGCTGTTCGCCCGGCTCGCGGAACTGGGCAGCCAGCAGGCGCGTACCAGCGGCGGGCCGATCCGGCGCGCGATGGGCAATCTGCGCACGGTGCTCCAGGAGCGGCTGGGCGATCCCGAGGTCGGGGCCGACACGCTCCACGAAGTCGCCGCGATCCTCGACGAAGCGGCGCGGAAGATCGAGCGGCTGTAAATGCCGCGTCTGGAAATGCTCCGGCGCCGGCTGGGTTTACCGCCGGCGCCGCGGGAGAAGGGAAACAGAATGACCGTAACGACCAAAAGCGCGTCGGCGCTGGTGCCGACCGAAAGCGCGAGCAAATATCTCCAGCAGCTGTGCAAGCATTGGAGCCATAACCTCCAGGTGGAATTCACCCCCGAAAACGGCACGGTGATCTTCCCAAAGGACGCGCGCGGCATGGCGTTCCCCGGCGACGCCGTGGTGACGTTCAACGTCGCCGAAACGGGGCTGGACGTGCGGATCGACGCGTCGTCCGACGAACAGCTCGAAGGGCTGAAGGGCGCGGTGGCGCGCCACCTCGACCGGTTCGCGTTTCGCGAGGCGCCGTTGGGGTTCGACTGGCGATAGCGCCTGCGGGACCCTCCCGCAGGCGCCGGGCGTCATGCGTCGGTGGCGGAGAGCAGTTCGTCGAGCTGCTCGAGCTGTTCGGGCAGCGCGGCGGCCGATCCCTGTAGCGCTTCCTCCAGCGCCTCGGCGGTCGGATAGGCTTCGTGGAAGGTCAGCAGCGTCTTGCCGTCCTGCTCGGCAAAGGTGACGGTGGTGACGGCGCCTTCCTCGCCCTCGTCATTGGTCCAGACGATGCGCTCGTTGGGCACCACCTCCAGATATTTGCCGTAAAAGGCCATGGTGTCCGGCCCGCCCGCGCTGAATTCCAGCCGGTATTTGCCGCCGGTACGCATGTCGAGGTCGCACGCCACGAGCGACACGCCCACCGCCGATCGCGGCATCCACCAGCGCCGGAACAGGTCGGACTCGCTCCACGCCCGGTACACGAGCGCAGGCGGGGCATCGAAGACCCGCGTCACGACCAGTTCGCGAGTCCCCCTGCGCTCGACCGAGGTGCGGTTGGGCGTGGCCGCTGCAGTGTCACCTTGCTGAGTCATCCTGTTCCTCCTGTTTCAGTTCGTCCAGAATTTCATCCAATGCGCTAAAGCGGTCCTCGAACAGCCGCCGATGCGCCTCGATCCACGCCGCCTCCGCCGCGAGGCCGCGCGTGCCCAGCGTGCAGGTCCGCACCCGCCCGACCTTCTGCGTGACGACGAGCCCCGCGCGCTCCAGCACCTGAACATGCTTCTTCATGCCGGTCAGCGTCATCTGAAACCGGTCGGCCAGCACGGTGATCGAGGCATCGCCCCGCCCAAGCTGATCAATGATCCCCCGCCGCGTCGCATCGGACAGGGCGGCGAAGGAGAGATCGAGGGCGGGGGAGGGATGCTGAACCATATGGTTCAGTGTTTAGCGGGGTGGTGGGGGGAGTCAAGGGGGTGATCGCGCTGCGGCCTTAGCTAGGCACAAGCGCGTCCCAGGCGAGAGTTGTTTGATCGGCAATAGGGGACACAGGGTCGGGGCGGATCGTCAGCCCGAGTGACGTTCCGCCATATACCGTCCCGGCGAGGTGCCGAGCGCCTTTCGAAACATCGTCACGAAGCTGGGGACGCTTTCATATCCGAGTTCCCCGGCGACCTGCTGGATCGAGGCGCCGCCCGCGAGCCATTTGACGGCAAGCACGACGCCGAGTTGCTGGCGCCAGCGGCCGAAGCTCATCCCGGTCTGTCGATGGATTAGCCGCTCCAGCGTCCGTTCGCCCATGCCGGCACGGTGCGCCCAGATCTTCAGGCTTCCCCGATCTGCGGGCGAGGCCATCATCTGGTCGACGACTTTGCGCAGGCGCGGATCGCTTGGCATCGGGAGATGGAGATCCTCGACCGGCGCTATCGCCAGTTCATCGAGAAGCACCGCCACCAGTCGCGCATTTGCGCCTTCGTCCTCATAGAAATACGGCAGATGCGCAGCCCGCGCCAGAAGTTCGCGCAGCAGCGGGGTCACCGCCACCGCGCAACAGGCACGCGGCAGGCGCGCGGCGGCATCGGAATCGACAAAGGCGTCATAGCCTTCCAGCGCACCCGACGCGCGAATGGCGTGCAGCGCGCCCCCGGGGATCCAGATCGCGCTGCGCGGCGGCACGATCCACAGCCCGCCTTCGACCTCGCAACTGAGCGCGCCGCGCTGGACGAGCAGCATCTGGCCCTTGCGATGCCGATGCGGTTCGAGTTCGAAGCCGTCCGCATCGGACATTTGGGCACCAAAGGCGACGATCGGCCGGGGGACATCGTCGGGGTCGATCCACTCGAAACCATCGATAGCGTTCAGGATCGGCATCATGCCCTCCAGGATTGGCGAGATTCGATAATAGTATGTCGTGGCTTCGTAATGACGTCATCTCCGCGCCCCGGTATCCCTTTCGCATCACTCCGTCGAGGCCGTGCCGCTTGCAGCGCGGAAAAAAGGGAAAAGCGCGTGAACACATTGCAGACCAGCCGGGTCGCCGATCTTCTGAACGATCTCCATCGCGACGCCGAGAATTCGGACCGCGAACATTTCGAGGCGATGATGACGATCTTCAACGGCCCGGGCGGGGCCGAGCAGATGATCTCGGATATTCTCGCCGGGGAGCGTGCGGACTATTCGACGGTCTATCGCCGCTACGCCGATAATTTCCTTGCGGTCTCGCCAGAATATGGGCGCTTTCTCTATGCGATCGCCCGCGCCCGCGGGGCGACGCGGATCGTTGAGTTCGGCACGTCGATGGGGATTTCGACGATCTATCTCGCCGCCGCGCTGCGCGACAATGGCGGCGGGCACCTTATCGGGAGCGAGATGGAGCCCGGCAAGGTTGCGCGGGCGCGCGCGAATCTCGACGCGGCGGGACTCGGCGATCTGGTCGAAATCCGCGCCGGCGACGCGCTCGAAACGTTGAAGGACGTGGGCGGCGCGGTCGACATGGTGCTGGTCGATGGTGCTTTCTCGCTGTATCTGCCGGTGCTCAAGCTGGTTGAGCAGCGGCTGAAGCCGGGCGCAGTGATTCTTGGCGAGAATGCGTTCGAGCCCGAATATCAGGCCTATGTCCGCGATCCCGCCAACGGCTATCTTTCGTTTTCGCTGCCGGATGCGGGGCGCGGCAACGAATTTTCCGTGAGGGTCGCGTGATGCTCGCCGCCGGCTCGCCCGAACGCGCCACCAAGGAGCCGGGGCGGTTCAGCAAGGCGGTGATGCGCCTGTGGATGAAGCCCGCGACGATCGTCGCGAACGAGCAACTGGCCGATCGCTTCCATCTGATCACGTTGGAGGGGCCCGCGCTTGCCGACGTGGCATGGCTGCCCGGACAGAAGGTGCAGATCGCGATGGGCTCCGCCTTCGTCGCGCGGACCTATACTCCGGTCGAGTGGAACCCGTCGACCGGGCGGATGTGTATTCTGGGCTACGCCCATGGCGATGGACCGGGAAGCGGGTGGGTCCGTACGGTGGCGCCCGGCGATCGGTGCGATATCTTCGGTCCGCGCGCGTCGTTGGACCTGTCGTGCCTGCCGGGTCCGCTACTCGTCGTCGGGGATGAGACCTCGATCGGGCTCGTTTATGCGGCGATTCACCAGGACCCGACGCGCGCCGTATCGGCTTGCCTCGAAGTCGAAGACGTCGAGAGCGCTCGGCGCGTTGCCGCGCATCTGGGCCTCGATCCTTTGGCGCTGGTCGTGCGGAAAGGCGGGAATGGCCATATCTTCGCGATGGAGGCGGGGCTCTCCGAGGCCGCAGCCGCCGGCGCATCAATCGTGCTGACCGGGAACGCACGGACGATACAGAGGCTGAGGCAAGTCCTGCGGTCGCAGCCGTTTCCGGCGGCGCGCCTGCTCGCCAAGGCCTATTGGGCGCCGGGCAAGACCGGCCTGGACTGATCCGGCACGACGGCAGTCGCCCCCCTCAACCCCGCACCAAGCCCAGATACGCCTCCAGCACCGCCTGGTTGATCCGGTCCCATTCATAGCCCAGCGCCTTGGCGTGGCCCGATGCGCCTGCCGATGCCGCTAACTCCGGCTCCTGCGCCAGGCGGGCGATGGCGTCGGTGTAGCCTGCGATTTCGCGCGGGGGGACGAGGAAGCCGTTGACGCCGTCTTCGATCAGGTCGACCGCGCCGGTCGCGCGGGCGGCGACCACGGGGACGCCGCAGGCCATTGCCTCCAGCGTGACGTTGCCGAAGGTCTCGGTCACCGACGGATTGAACAGCACGTCCATCGACGCGACGGCGCGGGCGAGGTCTTCGCCGCGCTGGAATCCGGCGAAGGCGGCGCCGGGGACGCGCTCGGCGAACCAGTCGCGCGCCGGGCCGTCGCCGACGACGAGGACGCGGTGCTTGACCCCGCGTGCCTCCAGCGCGGCGACGACGCCCGCGAAAATGTCGAGCCCCTTTTCCAGCACCAGCCGCCCGAGAAAGCCGACCGCGAACTCGTCATCGGCGATGCCGAGATCGCGGCGCCATTCGAGGCTGCGGCGCTGCGGATTGAAGGCCGCGTGGTCGACGCCGCGCGACCAGATGCCGATCGGAGTGGTGACGCCCCATTCGCGCAGGAGGTCGCACATCGACTGGCCGGGGACCATCACGGTATCGACGCGGTTGTAGAAGCGCTTCGACAGGTGGACGACCAAAGGCTCGAGAAAGCCGAGATGGTAATAGCGCGGATAGGTTTCGAACCGGGTGTGGAGCGACGCCAGCACGGGCAGGCCGTGTGCGCGCGCGAAGCGGATCGCGGCGTGGCCGACAAATTCGGGCGACGAGACATGGACCAGGTTCGGCGCGAAGGCGGCGATGTCGTCGCGGACGCTGCGCGGCAGGCGGGTGGCGAAGCGGAACTCGCCGCGCTCGCCGGGGAGCGGCCAGGAGGGGATGCTGACGAGGTCGCCGGTGGGCGCGAACGCCGGGGTCTCGACAGTGGGCGAATAGACCCGCACCTGAACCCCGCGCGCGAGCAGATGCCCGACCAGCAGGTTCAGCGCCTGGTTCGCGCCATCCCGGACATAATTATAATTGCCGCTGAACAGGGCGACGCGGAGGTCCGAGGGGTGCATGTTGCGCTGCGCATAGCGACCGGGGGGGGAGGGGGCAAGTTCATGGCGCCCAGTCGAAGCGGAGCTTTGCGGCGGGCAATGCGAAGTCGCTCTCTCCCGGCGCGGTAACGGGGTAAAGCGGAAGCGGGGCATTTCCGGGGGGAAGTTCGATGCGTCGCGAAATGCTGGGGCTGGTTGCGCTTGTCATGCCGGTGGGGGCTGCCGCCCAGTCCGGGCCGGCGGCGCCCGCCCGTGCCGCCGAGGACGGACTCGATCTGAGCGCGACGGTGCGGCTGCGGTACGAGGCGATCGATGCGTCGCCGGTCGCGGGGTCCGATAGCAGCGGGGCGCTGTTCAATGTCCGCTCGACGCTGCTCGCGCGCTATCAGTCGGGGCCGGTGGCGCTGGTCGGCGAGCTGTGGGACAGCCGGGCCTATGGCGATGCCGGGCGGCCGATCACGACGGGCGAAGTCAATGCCGCCGAGCTGGTCCAGGCCTATGCCGCGGTCGCGCTGCCGCTGGCGCCGGGGGTGAAGGCGGTGGTGCGGGGCGGGCGGTTCATGCTCAACATCGGATCGCGGCGGCTGGTCGCGGCGGATGATTATCGCAACACGACCAATGGCTATACCGGCGTCGAAGCCGAGCTGACGGGCAAGGCGGGGCTGCATGCGAACCTGCTCTACGTCCTGCCGCAGCAGCGCCGGCCCGACGATGCCGCGACGCTGGACCGCAACGGCGTCGCGCCTGATCGCGAGGGGTTCGACCTGGTGCTGTGGGGCGGGACGGTGGCGCAGGCGCACGCGATCGGGCCGGTGATGGTCGAGGCGAGTTTCTACCATCTCGGCGAGCGCGACATGCCGGGGCGACCGACGCGCAACCGATCGCTGAACACCTATGGCGGGCGGCTGTTGCGCGATCCGGCGAAGGGGCGGGTCGATGCGGAAGTCGAGGGGTTTTATCAGTCGGGCCGCGTGCGCGCATCGACGGCGCCCGCGGCGGCGGTGCTGCCGGTGTCGGCATGGTTCGTCCATGGCGATGTCGGCTATACGCTGGCGGGGGCGTGGAAGCCGCGGCTGTCGGTGGAGGTCGATCGCGCGAGCGGCGACCGGCCGGGTGGCAGCTATGGCCGGTTCGACACGCTGTTCGGGATGCGCCGCGCCGACCTCGCGCCCTCGGGTATCTATAACGCGGTGGGGCGCGCCAATATCGCGGCGGCGGGGGCGCGGGCGGAGGTGACGCCGTCGGCGCGCGTCGACGCCTTTGCGAGCTATCACGCGCTGTGGCTGGCCGAGCGGCGCGACGCGTTCTCGACGACCGGGGTGCGCGATGCGAGCGGGCAGGCGGGGGCGTTTGCGGGGCATCAGCTCGACGCGCGGCTGCGCTGGTGGGTCAGGCCGGGGCGGTTGCGCTTCGAGGCGGACGGGGTGGTGCTGGCCAAGGGGAGTTTCCTCGAGGCGGCGCCGAACGCGCCCGGCGGGGGGACGACGCTCTATGGCTCGCTCAACCTGATGGCGAGCTTCTGACGGCGCGCACACAAGCGGTGTTCCCTTCCTGTTCCGGATCGGCTAGCGTCGCCGCCATGGCGAAGCCCCAGAAACGATATGTGTGTCAGGCGTGCGGATCGGTGGCGTCGCGATGGGCGGGGCAATGCGCTGATTGCGGCGAGTGGAACACGCTGGTGCAGGAGGTGGCGGCGAATGCGACTCCGTTCCAGGCGCGGCATAATCTGCAATCGGGCGGGCGCACGATCCAGTTGAGCGGGCTCAACAGCGAGATCGCGCTGCCCGAGCGGATGCGCAGCGGCATCGCCGAGCTGGACCGTGCGCTGGGCGGCGGCTTTGTCGAGGGGAGCGCGACGCTGATCGGCGGCGATCCGGGGATCGGCAAGTCGACCTTGCTGCTCCAGGCGGCGGCGAAGATCGCGCTGCGGGGGCTGAGCGTCGCCTATGTCTCCGGCGAGGAGGCGGCGGACCAGGTGCGGCTGCGCGCGCGGCGGCTGGGGCTGGGCGATGCGCCGGTGCAACTGGCGGCGGCGACGTCGGTGCGCGATATTTTGACGACGTTGGGCGAGGGGAGCGCGCCCGACCTGCTGATCATCGATTCGATCCAGACGATGCATTCGGACCTGATCGAAGGTGCTGCGGGGACCGTGAGCCAGGTGCGCGCGAGTTCGGGCGAGCTGATCCGCTTTGCCAAGGAGCGCGGGACGGCGCTGGTGCTCGTCGGGCATGTCACCAAGGACGGCAGCATCGCGGGGCCGCGCGTCCTCGAGCATATGGTCGATACCGTGCTCGCGTTCGAGGGCGAGCGCAGCCACCAGTACCGCATCCTGCGCGCGACCAAGAACCGCTTTGGCGGCACCGATGAGATCGGGGTGTTCGCAATGGAGAGCGAGGGGCTGAGCGAAGTCGCCAACCCCTCGTCGCTGTTCCTCACCAATCGCGACGAGAGCGTGACCGGGACGATCGTGTTCCCCGCGCTGGAGGGGACGCGGCCCGTGCTGGTCGAAGTGCAGGCGCTGGTGGTGCGGCTGGCGAGCGGGGCGACGCCGCGGCGCGCGGTGGTCGGCTGGGACAGCGGGCGGCTGGCGATGGTGCTGGCGGTGCTGGAGGCGCGGTGTGGCCTCAGCTTTTCCACCTGCGAAGTCTATCTGAACATCGCGGGCGGATACCGGGTGCAGGACCCGGCTGCGGACATGGCGGTGGCGGCGGCTCTGGTCTCGGCGCTGGCCGAGCGGCCGATGGCGGCGGACGCCGTGGCGTTCGGCGAGATCGCGCTGTCGGGCGAGGTGCGCCCGGTGGCGCACGGCCCGCTGCGGTGTCGCGAGGCGGCGAAGCTGGGGTTTGGGCGCGCGATGGCGCCGCAGGGGCAGGCGGGGGCCAAGCCCGATGGCGGCGGCCTGTCGATCGCGGGGTTCCGGACGCTGGGGGCATTCGTCGATCATTTGCTGGGGCGGTAGCGCGCCAAATCGCTTCCGCAGCGGTGCTGTGCTGGCGTAAAGGACGCGCGGGAGGGCGCTTTGCCATGAACTTGACTGGACTCGACATCATCGTGCTGCTCGCGATCGGCGGGGCGGCGATCCTGGGCTTTATGCGCGGCTTCGTGACCGAAGTGCTGGCGCTGCTCGCCTGGCTGCTGGTCGTGCTGGCGCTCAAGCTGTTCCATACGCCACTGTCGCAGGCGCTGGCGGGGGTGGTGGGCACGGCGCAGGGCGGCGCGGTGCTCGCGTTCGCGATGTTGGCGGGGGCGACCTATTTCGGCGGACGGATGATCGCCAATGCGATCGGATCGCGGACGCGCGATGGCTTTCTGGGGCCGATCGACCGCGCCTTGGGCTTTGGCTTCGGCGCGCTGAAGGGGCTGGTGCTGGTGAGCATCGTCTTCCTGCTGATGGTGCTGGTGTTCGACACCGTCGGCGGCGGCCCGGCCCAGCGCCCGCGCTGGATCACCTCGTCCTCGACCTATCCGCTGCTGGACCGGACGAGCGCGGGGATCGCGGAGTTCGTCGACCGGCGGCGGCGCGGGGAGCCGGTGTTTGGGGGACCTGCGGATGCGGACGAGGATGCGGGGAATGCTAGTGTGGGGCGGCGGCGGTAGTGTGGGGAGCGGCTGGTAGTGGTGGTTAGCTGCCACCGCGCTGGGGTGGTGGCCACCGAGCGAAGTTTAGGAAGTTTAGGCGTATGCGCGTTTTTCGGCAGGCCTCGCTACGGGCCGGCGAGGGGATGCGAAGTTTAGGAAGTTTAGGCTTGTGGAGTTGGCGGGAACCGCCAGCCGGAACATGAGTCGAGCCCGCGAAGCGCGCCGCTTCGTGCACGTGAGGGGATAACTAACGGGATCAAAGAGCGGTCGCCGGAAGGCGGCAAGTTCGGCACATATGGGGAACATCGCCGCGATTGCAAGGGGGCGGCTGCTGCGTCGGACGGTACAGGCGAAGCTCGCCGCGAGTGCCCGGAATCGGTGGTTAGCTGACATCCCATTTGAGTGCCGAAGCATCGACCACGTCCGCACCCATGTGGCGGACGAATGCCTCGCGCAGCCCGTCTTTATGTTTTCCCCACTTGGCAGGTTCGGATGATGGATCGAGGCCCTCGGCCTGAAATAGCCATTCGACGAACTGTTCGGCGCTTACAGACCCTGTTTCTGGGATAAGGTAGTCTACGTGGCACGGCTCGCCATTAACGATTCCGCCGCACCAACCTTTCCCCACGCAAACGTCGCGCATCAGCGCATTGTAGTCAGGATTTCCACTCATACGGTCAATTGACCACGGATGCCGAATGTCCGCAACTGATGCCGTGGACGGCTCTCCATCACCGCGGAGTCGATCTAATCTGCTCCGGTCGAATGGAGGAGAAGTGCCATGGCGAACGTACATGTGATCGGATTGGACATCGCGAAGTCGGTCTTCCAGCTGCATGGGCTGGATGAAGCCGGCACAACCATTCTGCAGAAGCGGCTGACGCGGGCGCGGTTGCTGCCGTTCTTCGAAAAGCTGCCGCCCTGTCTGGTCGGGATCGAGGCCTGCGCGACGTCACATTATTGGGCTCGCGAGATCGCCAAATTTGGCCATGAGGTGCGGCTGATGCCTGCCCAATATGTGAAGCCCTATGTGAAGCGGCAGAAGAACGACATGGCCGATGCCGAGGCGATCGCAGAGGCAGTGACGCGCCCCACCATGCGTTTCGTTGCGCCGAAAGCGCCCGAGGAGCAAAGCGCGATGATGCTGCACTAAGGTGCGCCTGATGCTCAACCGTCAGCTGGTGATGCTCACCAATGCCATTCGTGCGCACATGGCGGAGTTCGGGATCGTCGCACCGGTTGGGCGCCGTGGCGTCGACCGGCTGCTCGAGGTCATCGACGATGCGGCCGATGCGCGTCTCCCTGCAGCAGCGCGTCAGTGTCTGCAGATGCTCGTTGCCCAATGGAAGCTGGTGAAGCAGCAGATCCTCGAGAATGATCGCCAGGTCCTCGGCCTGGCCCGTTCGACGGAGCTTGGTCGTCGTCTCATGGAAGTACCCGGCATCGGGCCGCTGGTGGCGTCAGCACTGATAGCATGCGTGCCCGACCCGTCGGTCTTCCGGTGCGGCCGCAACATGGCAGCGTGGATGGGCTTGGTGCCACGGCAAAACTCATCCGGCGGCAAGGAGCGGCTGGGGTCCATCACCAAGGCCGGCAATCGCTATCTGCGGCAGATGCTGTTCGCAGGCGCCATGGCCGTGATCCGACGCGCAATGCAGAGCACGCGCCGGACCTGGCTCGTCCGCCTGCTCGAGCGCCGCAAGCCAAAGGTTGCTGCTATCGCACTGGCGAACAAGAACGCCCGGATTGCATGGGCCATGATGATGCACGGAGAACGCTATCGCGAGCCGATGGCCGTCGCCGCATGAGACTGCGCGGCTGAAGGCTGCGCTGCGAGGTTGGAAAGGGCAAAGGAGCTATTGCACGAAAGCCGGTCGACACCCCCGGATCAGACCACCCTACTACGCCCCCGCACCCCGAGTGCGAGCAATTGATCAGGGATCCGGTCCGCGGAAGGCATTATGGCCAGCGGCAACGACAGCCGCATCAAAGGCCGGACACATGGCCGCACCGACCACCAAGTGCATCCGCTCGCAAACCCTTGCCAACGGAGAGCCGTCCACACATGGGGCGCTTCCCTCCGAGCCCACCCCCTAAACCCGCTTCAACCGCATCGCCGACCAGTCCGCATCCACGGCGATCTGGCTCACCGTGTCGAGGCCATGCGCCAGCGCCAGTGCGCGGATCGTGTCGCGGTTGAGGTCGGCGGCGAGGGGGGAGGTTAGTTTGGGATAGGCTACCCACAGGATTGCGGCGGGGGCGATCGCGGCGGCGGTGCGGGGGACTTGCGCGAGGAAGGTTGCGCGGTCGGGGGTGGCGAGGAGGACGACTTCGGCTTCTGACGGGGCTGCGCGGGGGGCATCTGTGCCGATTGCGGCGTCGAGGGCGGGCGGGGCGCCGATTACTGCGAGGCGGCGGCCATGTTTGACCTGGAGGCGTTCGGCGACGGGTTTGTCGGACATGGCGGCTTTTCCCTCCCTTGGCTTAGGGTTGTTGCTTACGGAAGCATTCGCCCTTTTCTCACGCCGTCATGCTGAACTTGGTTCAGCATCTATGGTGCAACAGGCAATGCACAGGCTGGTTGCGCCATGGATGCTGAAACAAGTTCAGCATGACGGGAAGTAAAGATGAGGCAATGGCACTATATTCTATTGGTGCGGGCGATTATAGCATCGTGCAAAAGCCGTGTCATCCTGAGGGAAGTCAGAGTTCTTTCGGTGCTCCGTCCGCGTTCTTTCATTCAGCGGAGGGGCTGAATGGGTCCCGGCCTTCGCCGGGATGACGGGGGGGCTGCTGCCAGCCCCGCCCCCTCCGAAATCGCGCAACCATCCCTTGGTAGGAGTCGCATCGCGGGGCTTCGTCCCCTAGGTTCAGGCGGATGAACGCGCCGCTGTACAATACCCAGATTTTGCGGCTCGCCGCCTCCATCCCCTATCAGGAGCGGTTGGCCGCGCCGATGGCGAGCGTTGAGAAGCGCTCGCCGGTGTGCGGGAGCCGGGTGACGGTGGATGTCGAGACCGATGGCGAGGGGCGGGTGTCCGCGGTGGGGATGCTGGTGCGGGCGTGCGCGCTGGGGCAGGCTTCGGCGTCGCTGATGGGCGCGCATGTCGTCGGGCGTAGCGCCGAGGAACTGGCGGCGGCGCGTGATGCGCTGGCGGCTTGGCTGGCGGGGGAGCGCGACGCGCCGCCCGAATGGCCGGGACTGGAGCTGTTCGCGCCGGCATTGCCGCATCGCGGGCGGCATGCCTCGATCCGGCTGGCGTTCGAGGCGGCGGCGGAGGCGGCTGCACAGGCGGGGGGACGGGGCTGATGGAAGAGCATTCGGGAATGTCGCTGCTCCATGACGGCGTGCCGCTGCTCGGCTTTGCGCTGGTGTTCGTGCTGATCTTTCGGCGGCTGGGGATCGGTGCGACGCTGGGGTTCCTCGTCGCGGGGGCGCTGGTCGGGCCGCAGGTGCTGGGGCTGGTCGGCGATGCCGAGGGCAAGATGGGGATTGCCGAACTGGGCATCGCGCTGCTGCTGTTCCTCGTCGGGCTGGAACTGAGCCCCAGCCGGTTGTGGCGGATGCGGCGCGAGATTTTCGGGCTGGGGTTCCTGCAGGTGACGTTGTGCGGGGTTGCGGTGGCGGGGATCGTGTGGTTCGCGACCGGGTCGTCGCTGGGCGCGGCGCTGGCGCTGGGACTGCCGCTGGCGCTGTCGTCGACGGCGCAGGTGCTGCCGATGCTGCAATCGGCGGGGCGGCTGCGGACTCCGTTCGGCGAGCGCGCATTCGCGATCCTGTTGTTCCAGGACCTGTCGATCGTGCCGCTGATCACGATCGTCGCCGCGCTGTCGCGCAACCCCGCCGACCAGAACGGGCCGCCGGGATGGCTGCTGGCGGTCTATACCGTCGTCGCGATCGTCGGGCTGATCCTGGCCGGACGCTATCTGTTGCGCCCGCTGTTCAAGCTGATCGGCAATCTGGGCGAGCGCGAGATGTTCGTGTTTGCCGGGCTGTTCGCGGTGATCGCGAGTGCTGCGATCATGGAGGCGCTGGGGCTGTCCGCCGCGCTGGGGGCGTTTATCGCAGGCGTGATGCTGGCGGATTCGCCGTATCGGCACGAGCTGGAGGCCGATGTCGCGCCGTTCCGCGCGATCCTGCTCGGGCTGTTCTTCCTCGCGGTGGGGATGACGCTGAACCTTCATGCGATTGCCGAGCGACCCTTTTTCGTGGCGGGGATGGCGATTGCGCTGATCGCGACCAAGGCGGCGATCATCATGGCGCTGGGGCTGCTCTTCGGGATGAAGCCGCGATCGGCGTTCGCGCTGGGCGTGCTGCTGAGCCAGGGCGGCGAATTCGGCTTCGTGCTGTTCGCGCAGGCACAGGCGGCGTTCCTCGTCGAGAGCGAGGCGGCGAGCGTGTTTGGCGCGATCGTGACGCTGTCGATGGCGACCACGCCGTTCCTGATGATGGCGACCAAGCGGCTGCGCACCGAACCCGAGGCCAGCGCCGAGGGGCTGGACGGGCCGCAGCAGGACGGGAGCAACGCCGTCGTCGTCGGCTATGGCCGGTTCGGGCAGACCGTGGCGCAGATGCTGATCGGGCAGGGGATTCCCGTGACGATCGTCGACACCGATGTCGAGATGATCCAGGTCGCCGGCGAGTTCGGGATGAAGGTCTATTATGGCGACGGCACCCGGCTCGACATATTGCGCCAGGCGGGCGCGGAGGATGCCGAGCTGCTGCTGTTCTGCCAGGACGGCGACGGGCTGGATACCGAGAAGCTGGAGGCGATCCACCACAGCTTTCCCAAGGCGACGATCTTCGTGCGCGCCTATGACCGGCGCAGCGTGATGAAGATGAAGGGGGCGCCGATCGCGGGTGCCGTCCGCGAAGTGCTGGAGAGCGCGATGGTGATGGCACGGCGGGCGATGGCGGCGGTGGGCGTCGACATGCAGGAGGCCGACAAGACCGAAGCCGAATATCGCCGGCGCGATTTTGAGCGGCTGAAGCTCCAGCGCGAGAGCGGCGACCTGTATGCCGGGCGCGACGGCATCTTCACCCCGGCGGGACAGGCGGCTGCGGCTGCGGCGGATCTGGAGGCGAAGTGAAGAACCTCACCATCCTCGCCGCGCTGTCGGGCGCCATTGCCGTCGCGGCGGGGGCGTTCGGGGCGCATGGCGCGGCCAGTGCGCAGGCGGCGGAGTGGCTGCGCACCGGGGGGCAGTATCAGCTGATCCACGCCGTCGCTGCGCTCGTCGCGGTGCGGATGGCGATGCGCGGGCCGGCATGGTGCTTCGTGGCCGGCGGCGCGATCTTTGCGGCGACGCTGTACCTGATGGCGCTGGGCGCCCCGCGCTGGTTGGGGGCGGTGACGCCCTTGGGGGGCCTGACTCTGATCGGCGGCTGGCTGTGGTTCGCGATCAGCGCGGCGCGCGCTCATGAATAGCATTTCGAGAATTTCCGCGTAAAACAATCTGCCGCGGGGCATACTTACCCAGTATTAACCATGAAGATGGCACCCAGGCTCCGTAACTATACGGGGGTCGGACGTGGCGAATCGGGCAGCAGGGATTTCGTTGGGCGCGCTTGCGGCGGCGCTGGTGCTGGCGGGATCGCCGGCGCAGGCAATGTGCAGCATCGGGTCTCCGCCGATCGTTGCGGATTTCCAGCGGCAGGTGAATGCCGATCCGGCGCGCGCACTGGCCGCGATCACTGCGCAACTCGCGCGCAAGGATCTGGGCCGGATCGACCGGGCATGGCTGTATGCCGCACAGGCGCTGGCCTATAGCACGCTGGAACGCAGCGAGGACGAGGTCGTAGCGGCCAATGCCGGGCTCGCACTCGCCCCCAGCCCGCGCGACGCACCGCACATGGAGCTGCTCGCGCAACTGGCATTCGGCCAGAGCGACCCCGCCGCGCTCAAGCCGATCGCCGATCGGATCAAGGCGGCGCGGCGCTTTGTCACGCCCAATTCGATCGAGGATATCTGCTCGCGCGCAGTGATCGGGTCGCTCAGCCGTGAGCCGGTGGCGGAAATTCGGGAACTGGGCGCCGCATATCGCCTGGCGATCCAGCAGGGCATGGCCGAGCAGCGCGCGTTGCTGGCGATCGATGTCGCGGGCGTGTTGATGAAGGCGGGGGACAGTGCCGAGGCGCTGGCGCTGATCGACGAGGGCGAACGCTGGGCGCGGGCCAACAATCTGACCTTCCTCACCGCCTCCACGGCGTTTCGCAGGGCGATGACGCATACGGGAATGAAGGATTTCGTCAGCTCGATCGGCGGCTTCGACACCGCCTATCGGCTGAGCCTGTCGCTTGGGAACCGCAATTTCGCGGCCTTTGCCGTGATGTCGAAATGCCAGTCGCTGTTGTCGCTGAAGCGCTTCGGCGAGGCAGAGGGCGCGTGCAACGAGGCGGAGCGGCTGTTCGGCGACGACCAGATGGCCCGGCCCCGGCTGATGGCCTATCGATCGCGCATTGCCTATGGGCTCAAGCGCTATCCCGAGGCGGTGGCGCTGACCACGGCGATACTCGAGGCGCCCGCCAGCCGGTCGGCGATCAAATTCCCGCTCTATCAGACGCGCGGCATGGCGCAGGCGGGGCTGGGCAATTTCCGCGAAGCCTATGCCGACATGAAGCGCTATGCCGATATGTACCGCGATGACATCGAGGCGAAGAAAAGCCGCGAGGCTGCGACGCTGGCCAGCCAGGTGGAGATCGAGCGGCAGGTGGATCGCAACAAGGCGTTGGAGCGCGAAGTCGTGTTCGAGCAGGAGCGGGCGCGCTATGAGCGGCAGCGGCTGATCCTGCTGGGCGGGGTGGCAGGCGCGCTGGCGCTGGCGCTGGCGCTGTTCCTGTGGATGGGGCGGCGGCATCGGCGGGCGCTGGAGGCGCTGGCGTCGTCGGATGGGCTGACCGGGCTGCCCAACCGGCGCCATGCCACCGAGCAGGGCAGCGTGGCGCTGGCGCGCGCGGCGGATGCGCGCTCGCCGCTGTCGCTCGGGTTGATCGACATCGATTATTTCAAGCGGATCAACGATGCCGAAGGCCATGCCGCCGGCGATGCGGCGTTGCGCGACCTCTCCGCGATCCTGAAGTCAGCGGTTCGGCGCTCTGACGTGATCGGCCGTTGGGGGGGCGAGGAGTTCCTGTTGATGCTGCCCGGACTGAGCGCGGCGGAGACCGCCGAGGTGCTGGGCCGTATTCGGGCAGAAGCATTGCGGCTGGAACGCCCGCTGCGGTTCAGCGCGGGGATCGCCGCGGCGGCGGCGGGCGAGCGCGATCTGGAGGCGGTCGTCGCGCGGGCGGACGCGGCGCTGTACGAAGCCAAGCGCAGTGGCCGCAGCCGCACTGTGATCGCCGCCGACGCCAGCCCATCGCCGGACCGGCGCGGCGAGCCCGAGGGCGCGCCGCAGGAGGCGGGCGCGCCAGCCTGACGCCCGCCGGCGTGACGGTGGTTATTGTTGGACGATCTTCGCCACCTGCGCCGCCGTATTGGGGTGATAGCCGCCGCGCGCTGCCTCGAAATAGGCGCGGGCGATCGGCTGGCCCCAGTCGCCCTGCTTCATCAGCCCCTCATAGACCGGGCGGATCAGCAGCCCGCGCCCGACGCTGGTGACGAGCCCGCGGATCGACGGCAGCGCGGGATCGTAGCGGTTGGCGATGGCGAGTTCGGCCCACGCCGAGCGGACATAGGCGTTGCTCGAAGCGGACAGCCCCAGCGTCTCGTCGAGTTCCCTGAGCCGCGCCGGGCTTTGCGCGCGCGGCAGGCCGTTGAGGAAGCGCAGCCATTGCTGCGTGCTCCAGCCCTGGGGCTGAACCGCAGACACCGGGCCGCCCGCCTTGACCGCCGCGAGCTTCGCATCGACCTGTGCCAGCGTCGCCGAGGTGACATGGACGGCGTTGTCGGGAAGCCCGGGCTGGTACGCCCAGCGATCGAGCTGGAGCTTCGCCTCGAGCGCAGCATCGCCGCGGATCAGATTCTTGCGCAGATCGGCGAGGAAGCCCGCCGTGGTCTGCGGCTGGAAGGCGTGGCGATCGAAATAGGCGCGGAGATAGGCGTCCCATCTCGCGCGGCCCACCGCCGCCTCGATCGTGCGGAGGAAGGTCGATCCCTTGAAATAATCGAGCTGGCCCGCGGTTTCGCCGGGTTCGCCGTGCAGCCGGGTCGTCGGCGCGGCGTCGCCGCCGGCGTCCTTGATGTCCGATACCAGCCCGTCCCAGTCGAGATCGGCGTACATCGCGGCGCGCTCGGCACCGTACACCGCCTCCATGATGCGGTTCTCGAAATAGGTGGTGAAGCCCTCATTGAGCCAATTGTCGGACCAGGTCGCGTTGGTGACGAGGTTCCCCGACCAGCTATGCGCCAGCTCGTGCGCGACGACATCGGTGTTCGAGCGATCGCCGGTGATGATCGTCGGGGTCAGGAAGGTGAGCGTCGGGTTCTCCATCCCGCCATAGGGGAAGCTGGGCGGCAGGACGAGCATGTCGTAGCGCCCCCAGCGATACGGGCCGTACAGCGCCTCCGCCGCGTCGATCATCTTTTCGACATCGGCGACTTCGGACGCGGCGGCATCGAGCTGCGACGGTTCGGTCCATACGCCTGAGCGCGGGCCGGTGGCCTTGAACGCGAGATCGCCGACCGCCAGCGCGATCAGATAGGGCGGCACCGGCTTGTCCATGCGGAAGCGATAGCTGCGTTCGCCATTCGCGGCGGGCTGACCCTGCGCGCCGTCGATCCGCTCGCCGCTCATCACCGCGACGAGCCCGGCGGGGACGGTGAGCTTCGCGGTCCAGGTCTGGCGGATGCCGGGGCTGTCCTGGGTCGGAATCCAGCTCCGGTTGTTGATCGGCTGGCCCTGGCTGAACAGATAGGGTTTGGCCTTGCCCGCCGTCAGTTCGGGCGCGAGCCATTGCAGCGCGCTGGCATCGGGGCGGGTGGCGTAGGCGATGACGATGCGGCGCGCGCCCTTGAGCTGGATCGTGAGCGCGGCGCCGAGATCGGGCGAGTCAGCGCCGACCGCGAAGGGCAGGGGCTTGCCCGCGCCATCGGTGACGGCGGTGATGGCGAGATCGTCGACATCGAGCACGATCTGCTTCGCGCCCTTCGCCGCCAGTACGTCGAGCGCTGCGGTACCCGACAGCGTCTTCGCGGCGAAATCGGCGCGCAGATCGAGATCGACATGGGTGACGCGTGCGACCTCCGGTTCGGCATGGGTCCAGACGTCACGCGCTTCGGGCGTCGTCAGGATCGGGGCGGGCGCCTGTTGGGCGAGGGCGGAGGTGGTCGCCATCAGCGCGGCGGCGGCGGAAGCAAGCAGGATACGCATCGCGCGGTGCTATGCCGATTGCGCGTGAACGGCAACTGACGGGACGCGCAGGGGGTCACTCGGCGAGGGGCGCCGGCGGCTCGCTCGTGCGGAAAAGGCGAAGGAAATAGCCGACGAACCGCTGGGAATCGGCTTCCACCTCGGCATCCTGTTCCGCAACGACACCCCACAGGCGCTGATTATGCCGGGCCGCGCAAAGGCCGAGCAGGAACTGCGCCATTTTTTTCGGGTCCTCGTCGTGCAGCCGGCCCGCCGCGATCTGGGACGCGACATAGGCAGTCATGGCGTGTTCGACATGGATCACGGCCCGGTCGTAGAAAATCTGCCCCAACTCCGGAAAGCGCGCGCTTTCTCCTATGATCAGGCGGCGGAGCGCGGCGGTGTCCGGATGCTCCATCTTGCGCATGAAGCTGCTGCAAAAATTCCAAAGCGTCGCTTCGATCCCGGAAGACCCCAGCAGGCTGCCCTCCAGTTCCTCGCGAAAGGCCGCGGTGAGGTCTTCGATCACAGCGGCGAAAAGCTCCTCCTTCGACCGGAAATAGCTCCACAAGGTCGCCTTTGATCCGCCGAGCGTCTTGAGCAGCCCCGACATCGACGTGGCGGCATAGCCGTCCTCCAGAAAGGAGTGTCGCGCGGCGTCTATAATAGCCTGGCGCCGATCCAGCTTGTTGGCCTCACGCTTCCCTAAAGGCGGGCTTTCGATATCTGACTCCATAACCGTACTATAGGGTACATTTTTCTCTTGACAAGCTTGTTGCGCCGCACCATTAACGAAAATGTACCCGCTAGTACAGGTTTTCAGATGACACCCATGGTCCTACACCGCGCAATCCGCCCCGCCGCCCCGCTGGCGATATTGCTGCTCTCGGCATGTGCAACGGTGCCCAAAATGGGGCCGGCGCCGGTTGTCGCGCCACCCTCTGCCTATGCCTCCGGCACCAGTCTTGCGGGAATGCCGCAGGCGGAATGGCCGGCGATGGATTGGTGGCACGCCTATGGCGATCCGCAGCTCGACGCGCTGATCGCCGAGGCGCTGGACGGCGCCCCCGACCTTGCCGCTGCGACGGCGCGGGTGCGCCAGGCCGAGGCCTATGCGCAACAGGCGGGCGCGGCGCGGCTGCCGACGCTGGACGCCACGGCCAGTAGCGGCGTTGCCAAGCAAAGCTACAATAACGGCATCCCCGCCGCGTTCGTCCCCAAGGGATGGAACGACACCGGTCGCGTGGAAGCCGACCTGGGCTTCGACCTCGATCTGTGGGGCAAGAACAAGGCGTCCTATGCCGCGGCGCGATCGCAGGCAGAGGCGGCGCGGCTCGACCTCGCCCAGTCGACGCTGACGCTGTCGACCAACGTCGCCGACGCCTATGCCGACCTTGCCCAGCTCTATGCCGAGCGGGCGGTGCAGGAGACCGCGCTCAGCATCCGCCAGCAGACGCAACAGCTCACCGCAGACCGCGTCGCCGCCGGGCTGGACACCCAGGCGGAGTTGAAACAGGCGCAGTCCGCGGTGCCGTCCGCGCGGGCCGATCTGGCCGCGACCGACGAGCGGATCGCGCTGACTCGCAACCGGATCGCCGCGCTGCTCGGCAAAGGGCCGGACCGGGGGCTGGCGATCGTCGCGCCCACCGCGGTGATCCCGGCGCGCGGGGTGCCCGCGGACGTGACGACCGACCTGATCGGTCGCCGCCCCGATGTCGTCGCCGCCCGGACCCGCGTCGAGGCGGAGGCGAGCCTGATCAAGGTCGCGCGCGCCGACTTCTATCCCTCGGTCAGCCTCTCTGCGGTGTTCGGCTTCCAGTCGCTGGGGATCGACAATTTGTTCAAGAGCGGATCGAGCTTCGGCAACGCCACGCCGGCGGTGAGCCTGCCGATCTTTCGCGGCGGCGCGTTGCAGGGCGCCTATCGCCAGGCGCGCGCCAATTATGACGAAGCGGTCGCCAGTTACGACCGCACCGTCACCGACGCCTATCACGCCGTCGCCGATGCCGTGACGAGCCAGCGCGCGCTGGCCGTGCGCCTTGCCGAATCGCGGCTGGCGCTGGCCGATGCGCAGGCCGCCTATGACGTTGCGCGGCAGCGCTACGAAGGCGGGCTATCGCGATTTACCGATGTGCTCACGGCACAGGACCGCGCGCTTCAGTCGCAGCGGACCGTCGCCGATCTGGAGGCACGCGCTTTCACGCTCGATGTCGCCCTTGTGCGGGCACTCGGCGGAGGCTTTTCGGCGCCGCGCGCGGCGACCGCCCCCCAAGCTACGAAGGACAAGAATCATGGCTGATGCCGACCCCACGAACCGCGCGTTCAACGCAAGCGCGAGCGATGCCCCGACTGACTCCAAGGCGCCCACGAAATTGCGCAAGACGCTGCTGACCGGAATCGCGGCGGCAGTGCTGGTGGCGGGCGCCGGCTATGGCGGCTGGTACGCATTGGTCGGCAGCCATTATGTCGAGACCGAAAACGCCTATGTCGGCGCCGACACCGCCCAGGTGACGCCGATGGTATCGGGACAGGCGATCGCGGTCCTGGTATCCGATACGCAGAGCGTGAAGCGCGGCGACGTGCTGGTGCGGCTCGACGATCGCGACGCGCAGATCGCACTGGCGACCGCAGAGGCCGATCTGGCCAAGGCGCGGCGCCAGTTCGGGCAGAGCGAGGCGACGAGCGACGCGCTGTCCGCACAGGTCCAGGCACGTGCCGCCGACATCGCCAGCGCGCGTGCGCAACTGGTTTCGGCAGAGGCGGCGCTGGCCAAGGCGCAGGTCGATTTCAACCGCCGCCAGAAGCTGGCGCCCAATGGTGCAGTATCCGGCGACGAACTGACCTCTGCAACCAACTCGCTCACCTCTGCCCGTGCTTCGGTGGCGCAGGCGCGGGCCGCGGTGGCGCAGGCGAATTCGCAGCGCGGCGCGGCGGCGGGCAATCTGGCCGCCAACCAGGCGCTGATCCAGGGCACCAACGTCACCAACGCCCCCGACATCCTGTCCGCCGAGGCAAGGCTGCGCCAGGCCAAGCTGGATCTCGAGCGCACCGTCATTCGCGCACCGGTGGACGGCGTCGTGGCCAGCCGCACGATCCAGGTCGGCCAGCGCGTCGCGCCGGGGGCCACGATCATGCAGATCGTGCCGGTCGGCCAGGTTTATGTGGATGCCAATTTCAAGGAGGGGCAACTCGCCAAGGTCAAGCCGGGCCAGAGCGTCACGCTCAGCTCCGACCTATATGGCAGCGGCGTCGAATATCATGGCCGGGTGGTCGGATTTTCCGGCGGCACCGGCGCGGCATTCGCGCTGATCCCCGCGCAGAACGCGACGGGCAACTGGATCAAGGTGGTCCAGCGGTTGCCGGTGCGAGTGGCGCTCAACCCGCGCGAACTGGCCGAACACCCGCTGCGGGTCGGGCTGTCGATGCGCGCGGAGATCGACACCTCGACGCGCTAGGGCATTGCCATTGCCGGGATCGCGCATCCCGGACGTGCTTGTCGGCCTGTCTCTGTCCCCAAGACCAGGCGCCCAGCTTCCCACCCTCTGAAGCTGGCGCGGGACAGGTTCGACGAGGGCGGGTGAGTTCGCCCCCTGCGATCTCACCCGCCTAACCAACACCCGGCGTGACCTACGCCAGCAGGAGTATGGCCGCCATGGCCGATACCGACGAATTCAAGCCGCTCACGGGCGTCACGCTGCTCCTGGCCGGCGCGATCCTGGCCTTCACCAATTTCATGGTGGTGCTCGACACCACGATCGCCAATGTCTCGGTCGCGCATATCTCCGGGTCGCTCGGAATCTCGTCGAGCCAGGGGACGTGGGTCATCACCTCCTATGCGGTGGCCGAGGCGATTTGCGTGCCGCTGACCGGGTGGCTGGCCGGCCGCTTCGGCGCCGTACGCACCTTTACGCTGGGCATTATCGGCTTCGGCATCTTCTCCGTGCTGTGCGGGATGTCGACCAGCCTGACGATGCTGGTCGTCTGCCGTATCGGGCAGGGATTCTGCGGCGGGCCGCTGATGCCGCTCAGCCAGACGCTGATGCTGCGCATCTTCCCCAAGAAGCAGCACGGCCAGGCCATGGGGCTGTGGGCGATGACGACGGTTATCGCGCCGATCGTCGGCCCTATCCTGGGCGGCGCGATCAGCGACAACATGTCGTGGCACTGGATTTTCTACATCAACATCCCGGTTGCCGCGCTGTGCGCCTATGGCGCCCATATGCTGCTCCGCCAGGCGGAGACGCGCACCGAGAAAATGGGCATCGACCGGATCGGTCTTGCGCTGCTCGTGATCTGGATCGGCGCGTTCCAGGTCATGCTCGACCTTGGTCGCGAGCATGACTGGTTCGAGGACGGCTTCATCGTTTCGCTGGCGATCACCGCCGCGGTAGGGCTGCTGGTCTTCATCGCCTGGGAAGTCACCGAACGACAGCCGATCGTCGACCTGCGGGTGTTCCGCCATCGCGGCTTCACGGTCTCGGTGATCAGTCTGTCATTCGCCTTTGCATGCTTCTTCGCCTCCGCCGTGCTGATTCCCCAGTGGCTCCAGTCCAGCATGGGCTATACCGCGACCGACGCCGGCTATGTCACGGCCTTTACCGGCGTGGGCGCGGTGATCATGTCCCCGATCGTCGCGAAGCTGGGGGAGAAAGTCGATCCGCGCGGACTGGTGTTCTTCGGTATCGTGTGGATGGGGTTCGGCTCGTACCTGCGGGTGTACTGGAGCAGCGGGTCCGACTTCTGGGCGCTGTCGATTCCGCAGATTGTGCAGGGCATCGGGTTGCCGTTCTTCTTCATCCCGCTGACGACGATCGGGCTGGGCGCGGTCGACCCGGAGGAGACCGCCTCCGCGGCCGGCGTGATGAGCTTCCTGCGCACCATGGCGGGGGCGATCGGGACGTCGGTGTCCAACACGATCTATTACAACAACGCCACCGTCGCGCGCAGCGAGATCGTGTCGAAGCTGAACAGCGATTCGACGAGCACGATGCTCCAGGGAACCGGATTCTCGCTGGCGCAGGTGCGCGGGACGATCGAGCAGACCGTGACGCCGGAAAGCTATGCGCTGTCGATCAACCATGTGTTCCTGCTGACGGCGATCATCTTCGTCGCCGCCGCGTCGATCATCTGGCTGGCACCGCGTCCGACCCGGACGGTGGAGGCAGGCGCCGCGCACTGACGCGCGGCGCTTAGAGACCGTTTGGAAATTCGCGAAAGAGCGAATTTCAAGACGGTGCCTGCCCGCTCCCCCACCCGGCCACCCATAGAATACTGCCGTTGGGTGGCCGGGTGGGGGAGCGGGCAGGCACCGCGAAATGCGCCATGGCGCATTTCCAAACAGCCGCTTACCGTTCCTGCGCGTCGAGGAACGCGGCGACGTCGGCGAGGTCGACGGTCTTGTCCAGATAGGTCTGGCCGATGCCGCGCGCGAGCAGGAAGGGGAGGGTGCCCGACGCCATCTTCTTGTCGTGGAGCATGTGGTCGACCAGCCGCGCGCCCGACGCGCTGATCCCCGCAGCCTTCAACCCGTCGGGTAGCCCGATCGCGCGGAGATGCGCGCCGACGCGCGCCGCCTCCTGCCCGCTGCACAGCCCGAGCCGCGCCGAATAGGCGAAGGCGAGCGCCATGCCCGCGGCGACGCCCTCGCCATGGAGCAGCCGGTCCGAAAAGCCGGTCTCCGCCTCCAGCGCGTGGCCGAAGGTGTGGCCGAGGTTGAGCAGCGCGCGCTTGCCCGTCGTCTCGCGCTCGTCCTCCGCGACGATCCGCGCCTTGGCGCCGACCGAATGCGCGATCGCGGTTTCGCGCGCCTGCGGGTCGCCCGCCATCAGCGCGGCGGCATTGCCCTCGCACCATTCGAAGAACGCGAAATCGTCGATCAGCCCGTATTTGACGACTTCGGCATAGCCGGCGCGGACTTCGCGCAACGGTAGGGTGTCGAGCACCTGCGGGTCGATCAGCACCAAGGCGGGCTGGTGGAAGGCGCCGACGAGGTTCTTGCCCGCTGCGGTGTTGATCGCGGTCTTGCCACCGACCGAGCTGTCGACCTGGGCCAGCAGCGTCGTCGGGACCTGGACGAACTTGCAGCCGCGCTTGAGGATGCTCGTCGCGAAGCCGACAAGGTCGCCGATCACGCCGCCGCCCAGCGCGATGACATGGTCGCCGCGCTCGACGCCGAGGTCGAGCAGCCGGTCGAGCAGCGCTTCGAGCTGGCGCCAGCTCTTGGTCGATTCGCCCGGCGGCAGCACGATCGCCTCGCCCGGATGCGCGAGCGCGGCGGTGAGCGTGGCGAGATGGGGGGCGAGATGCGCGTCGGTGACGATGTGCATCGGACGCCCCTTGGCGAGCGGATCGAGCAGTTCGCCCGCGCGGGCGAGCAGCCCGGCCTCGATATGGACGGGGTAGCTGCGCGCGCCGAGCGCCACGGGAACGAGAGTCACGGTTTGAGCGCCTTCAGGATTTCATCGACGGTGGTATCGTGCGGCGCGGCTACGCTCTGCACGCGGATCGGCGCAAGCGCGTAAAACGGATTTCGCACCTTGGCGAGCTCGGCCAGCGTGATTTCGGGGTCGCGCCCGCGCAGCAGCGGGCGGGTGTCGCGGCGACGGACGCGATCGGCGAGCACCGCGGGCTCGGCGTCGAGCCACACCGTAATCGCCTCGCGCAGGATCAGCGCGCGGGTCTCCTCCTGGACAAAGGCGCCGCCGCCGGTCGCGATCACCTTGGGCGTGCCGTCGATCAGCCGGGCGATCACGCGGCGCTCGCCGTCGCGGAAATGCGCTTCGCCGAAACGTTCGAAAATGTCGGACACCGTCATCCCCGCCGCCGCCTCGATTTCGTGATCGGCATCGACGAACGGGAGGTGCAGACGCTGGGCAAGCCGCCGCCCCACCGTCGTCTTGCCGGCACCCATCAGTCCGACAAGGACGACGGGCTTACCCTTCCAGGCGGTTTCGGGGGCTGGCGCGTGCAACATCGTTGGGGGCTATACAGCGAGGGCGGGTCTCGGGCAAAAGGCGCGCGCATTCATTTTTACGGACTGTTTTTTCATGCCCCGCTCGCTTGTTGCGCTTATCGCCGTCGTCGTCCTGCTGATAGCGGGGCTGATCTTCCTTGGCACCCGCACCACCGAGAAGGAACCGGTGCGCATGGAAAAGGTAGTCCCGCTTGATAACCTTACCAACTAGGGTGCAGGGCCGGACGGTGCGGGCCGGGCTGGCGATCGTGCTGCTCGCGGGGATCGCGGTCCCCGCGCCGGGGCAGGACACGCCCGAATCGCTGTTGCCCCCCGGCTTCGACGATCCGGCGCCGGCACCCGCCCCGGCGCCCGCCGCAACGCGCGCGCCGCAGCAGCCGCTCGCGCCGGGCGAGCCGGGCGAGCCGGTCGGGGTCGTGCCCGACGCGGGGCTGGACCTGTCGAACCTCGATTTCGGCAATGCCAGCGAGGCGGTCGAGCCCGAAGTCGCCGTCGACCTGACCCAATATGAGCTGCCCGAATTCGCCCGGCATTCGCTGGCGCGGATCGGTGTCTTCGCCGCGGGGAACGAGGCATTTCCGGCAACCGGCTTCGGCGCCGCCGATGGCCGCTACCTGCGCGCGCTGATGCAGCGGACCGCGGCGCCGATCGCGTCGCGCTGGGCATCGATCGCGCTGCGCCGCGCGCTGATGTCCCCCGCCAACACGCCGCGCAACATCGACGGCGCCGATTTCGCCGCCGAACGCGCCTGGCTGTTGCTGCGCATGGGCGAGGCGATGGCGGCACGCGCGGTGGTGAACGATGTCGATACCGACAATTACACCACGCGGATGTTCCAGGTCGCGATGCAGAGCGCGCTGGCGAGCGGTGATCCGGCGGGGATGTGCCCGATGGCGAGCGGCGGGGGGCAGGCGATCCACCAGCGCGGCTGGGCGCTGGCGAAGGCGATGTGCGCGGGCCTTGCCGGCAAGCCCAACGAGGCCGGGCAATTGATTACGCAGGCGCGGCAGGGCACCAGCGCTTCGGACATCGACAACCTGCTGTCCGAAAAGGTGCTGGGCGCCGGCGCGCAGGGGCGCCGTGCCGTGACGATCGAGTGGAATGGCGTGACGCAGCTTACCGCGTGGCGTTGGGGGCTGGCGACTGCGACCGGAGTCGAGGTGCCCGCCTCGCTCTACGCCACTGCGGGGCCGCAGGTGCGCTATTGGCAGGCGCTGGCGCCCAATATCGATCCCGCCGCGCGCGTCGCCGCCGCCGAGCTGGCGGCGACGGCGGGCGTATTTTCCAATGCCGGCCTGGTCGACCTCTATTCGGAGATCGAGCAGGAGGGCGATACCGGGAGCGCCGCGGCAGCAGTCGCGCGCGACCTGCGCATCGCCTACACCGATAGTGACGTCGCCGACCGGATGAAGGCGATGCAGACGCTGTGGGATGCCGCCGAGACTCCGCGCACGCGCTATGCCCGGCTGATCCTGACGGCGCGCGCCGCATCCTGGGTGCCCGCGAATGCGAAGATCGAGGCGCCCGAGCAGTTGATCGCATCGATGCTGTCGGCGGGGCTCGAAGGGCCGGCGATGGAATGGCGGACCAGCGTCAAGCGCGGCAGCGAAGGCTGGGCGTTGCTCGCGCTCGCCGATCCCGCGCCGGATGCGCGCGCATCCTATGGCGACTTCACGACCTATCGTGACGCCGCGGGGCCGCGCAAGGCGCAGTTGCTGCTCGCGGGGCTGGCCGGCCTCGGGCGCTTCGATGCGGCGGAGGCACAGCGGGGCGCGCAGGCAGTCGATGTCCAGATCGGCGGCACCAACAGCTGGACGCGCGCGATCGATGCGGCGGGTCAGCGCGGCGACGCATCGTTGGTAGCGCTGCTCGCCGGGGTGGGGATGCAGTCGCGGAGCTGGGACTATGTCAGCCCCGAGGCGCTGTTCCACATCGTCGCGGCGATGCGCGCGGCGGGGATGGGCAGTTACGCGCGGATGATCGCCGTCGAGGCGATCACCCGGGCTTGAACGCGATCCGTCCCGGCGACGACCGCGCGCTGATCGAGCGCTTCCTCGAAATGCTGCGCGCCGAAGCCGGGGCGGCGGCGAACACGCTTGCCGCTTATGCCACCGATTTGCGGCTGGCGTCGGAGGCGCTGGCGGGCGGGCTGGGCTCTGCCGACCGTGCCGCGCTGGAGCGGCTGGGGACCGAGTGGCAGCCGCTGGCGCGCGCGACGGTGGCGCGCAAATCGGCGGCGTTGCGGCGATTCTTCGCGTTCCTGGCGGAGGAGGGGCTGCGCGCCGACGATCCGGGCGCGGCGCTGCCCCGCCCGGCGGCGGTGCGCCCGCTGCCCAAGATACTGAGCATTGGCGATGTCGATGCGCTGTTCGCGGCGATCGCGGCACGGATCGCGCGGGTGCCCGCCGATCCGCTCGACCTGCGCCTCGCCGCGCTGATCGAGCTGCTCTACGGATCGGGGCTGCGCGCGACCGAGCTGGTGAGCCTGGCGCGCAACGCCGTCGCGCCCGACCGCCCCTATCTGATCCTGAAGGGCAAGGGCGGGCGCGAGCGGCTGGTGCCGATTTCCGACCGCGCGCGCGCGGCGGTGGCGGCGTGGCGGGGGCAGGTGCCGCTCGACTGCGCGTGGCTGTTCCCGTCGGGCAAGGGGCATTTGTCGCGGGTGCGGCTGTATCAGATCGTCCAGGCGCTGGCCGGGGAGGCGGGCATCCCGCCCGACCGGGTGAGCCCGCACGTGCTGCGCCACGCCTTTGCCACGCATCTGCTGGAGGGCGGGGCGGACCTGCGCGCGCTCCAGGCGATGCTGGGGCATGCCGATATCGCGACGACCGAGATCTATACGCATGTCGACAGCCGCCGGCTGGTCGAGATGGTCAACGCGCGGCATCCACTCGGGGAGGCGCTGGACGACGCTTTGGGACAGGCGGCCCGTGCGCGCCGCGTTGACGCGACGCGCGGCTCCGCGTAGCCGCAACGACCATGGCAACCTTCCTCGACTTCGAGAAACCGATCGCCGAGCTGCAAAGCCGGATCGACGAACTCCGCCGCACCGCCGAGGGTGGCGATGTGGACATCGCCGCCGAAATCGGACCGCTCCAGGCGAAATCCGACCGGCTGTTGCAGGACACCTATGCCCGGCTGACCCCGTGGCAAAAGGCCCAGGTCGCGCGGCACCCCGAGCGCCCGCATTTCAACCATTATGTCGCGGCGCTGATCGAAGACTTCACGCCGCTGGGCGGCGACCGCGCCTTTGCCGACGATGCCGCGATCATCGGCGGGCTGGGCCGGTTTCGCGGACGCCGGGTGATGGTGATCGGCCATGAAAAGGGCGACGATACCGCCAGCCGGCTCCGCCACAATTTCGGGATGGGCAAGCCCGAGGGCTATCGCAAGGCGATCCGGCTGATGCAGCTTGCCGACCGGTTCGGCATCCCGGTGCTGACATTGGTCGATACGTCGGGCGCGTTTCCGGGCGTGCAGGCCGAGGAACGCGGCCAGGCCGAAGCGATCGCGCGTTCGACCGAGCAGTGCCTCAACCTGGGCGTCCCACTGATCGCGTCGATCCTCGGCGAGGGCGGTTCGGGCGGTGCAGTGGCGCTGGCGGCGGGGAACCAGGTGCTGATGCTGGAGCATGCGATCTATTCGGTGATCTCGCCCGAGGGCTGCGCGTCGATCCTGTGGCGCACCGCCGACAAGGCCGCCGACGCCGCCGAGGCGATGAAGGTCACCGCGCAGCACCTGAAGGAGCTGGGCGTGATCGACGGCATCGTCCCCGAGCCGATGGGCGGCGCGCATCGCGATCCGCAGGCGGCGATCATCGCACTGGGCGATGCGATCGAAGCGGGACTGGCCGATCTGAGCGGGCTTTCGCCGCAGTCGCTGCGCCAGGCGCGGCGCGCGAAGTTCCTGGCGATGGGACGGGTTTAAGCGCAGGCGGTTTTACGTCGGCAGAAAAAGGGCGGCGAAACCGTTGTTTCGCCGCCCTTTTCTTGGTCAGACAGAAAGAAGATTACGAGTTCTTCATGCTGCTCTCGACGTTGCCGAAGGTGGTCTTGAGCTGGTTGCCCAGACCCTGCATCGCGGCGATCGCGGCGACGGCGATGAGCGCGGCGATCAGACCATATTCGATTGCCGTGGCGCCCTTGGAATTCTTGAGGAAATTGCGAATCTTCGTCATGCCGGTCTCCGTAGGTTCAATATGCTTCATTCACCCGGCCGCCCCGGTGGACCGTGGCGGCAGGGGCAACCTAGACCCGGGGGAGTAAATAAACGGCTAAGGGGGAACTTTCCGGCGTTTCGTGCAACGCACGGAATCGCGCCGCTTCTGCGGGTGCGCCCGGATCAGTGCGCCGCCTGAACCTTCGTGCTGACATTGTTCCACATGGCCGTGGTCACGTCGCCGAGCGCGTTCAGGCTAACCATCATCGCCAATATGATCAGCGCGACGATGAAGCCATATTCCACCGCAGTCGCGGCCTTACGGTCGCGAAGCAGCGCGGTGGTAATACGGACGAATGCGCGCATCGGGGCAATTCTTTCCCTGTGGTTCAATAGGTTTAGAAGGGACGTGTTACAAAGTGATTAGCAGTGCTCCCCTCCTTCTCGTCGTCGCGGCGGCACTGGTGGATCCGAACGGGCACGTGCTGGTGCAGCGGCGCCCGCCGGGGAAGCCGATGGCCGATTTGTGGGAATTTCCCGGCGGCAAGGTGGAGCCGGGCGAGTTGCCCGAGGCGGCGCTGGCGCGCGAACTGCGCGAGGAACTGGGGGTCACGGTGTCGCCCGCCGCACTGGTGCCTGCCGCCTTTGCGAGCGAAGCGCTGGGCGAGCGGCATTTGCTGCTGCTGCTCTACACGCTGCGCGCGTGGGAGGGCGTGCCCGAGTCGCGGCATGCGACGGCGATCGACTGGCTACGCCCCGCCGAGATGCGCGGACTGGCGATGCCGCCCGCCGACCTGCCGTTGATTGGATTGCTGGAGCGGCTGGTCTAGTCGGGCCGTGTCGCCTTGAGCGCCGCCGCCAGCGACGTGGTGCCGCTGCCCCGCCGCGCGGGCTTGGGCTGCGAGGGATCGGGCGCCCAGCCGGTGAGCGTGACGATCTCGAAGCGTTCCGCCGTGCGGCCATCGGGGTCGGCGCGGTCGGCAAAGGCGGCGGCGGCGCGCATCAGCGTCTCGCGGCTCAGCGGCGCGGCGCCGGGGAGCAAATTGCCCGCGCCCATGCCACGCACATCGTCGAGCAGCCCGCCGATCGAGCCGTAGCGCACCGTCAGCGTCTCGATGTCGGCGACCGGAAGCGCGAAGCCCGCGCGGCTGAGCAGGTCGCCCGCCGAGCGCACGTCGATCTGGGGGTGGAAGCGCGCCGCGGGGCGATCGCCTTCGGCCGCGAGGAACGACGCGCGCAATGTCGACAGCGTGCCCGCACCCAGAAAAGCGGCGAGGAACAGCCCGTCGGGCCGCAGCACCCGCCGTGCGAGCGCCAGCGCGCCCGGCACGTCGTTGACCGAATCGAGCACCCCCGCCGACACTACCAGATCGAAAGAGGCATCGGCGAAGGGCAGCCGGTCCTCGTCCGCCTGTACCCCGCCGCCCGACTTCGCAAAGCCGAAGCCCGCATCGATCCGCGCGATCCGGGCGCCGGGGATGTCGATCGTCGCATCGAAGCTGCCCAGGTCGAGCACATCGGCGAAGCTGCGCTTGACGCCTTCGAGCCGCTCCAGCAGCCCCTCCACCATGTGATCGCGCAGGAAGCTGTGGTCGCCATAGCGGGGCAGGGCGCGGTCGCGGCGCTTGCGGCGGCGGGCGCGGTCGAAGATTTCGGAGTCGGACACGGCGCGCTTGTGCAGCGGCGCGTGCCCCGCGACAAGGGAGCGTGGCGCTTCTCGCTCCCCTTGCCCGCATCGCCGCGCTGGCGCTGCCCCCGCGCTGCCCCGGATGCGGCGCGGTGACCGAGGCCGATCATCGCTTCTGCGCGGCGTGCTGGGGGCGGCTCGAATTTCTGGGCCCGCCCTGGTGCGCGGGGTGCCAGCGCCCGTTCGTGTTCGATCGCGGGCCGGGAGCGCTGTGCGAAAAATGCGAGGCGCGGCGGCCCGCCTATGACGGGGCCCGCGCGGCGGTGGCTTACGGCGATGTCGCGCGCGGGGTGGCGCTCAAGCTCAAATATGGCGGGCGGCTGGCGTGCGCGGAGACGATGGCGCGGGCGATGGCGCGGCTGATGCCCGAGGATGCGGGGTTGCTCGTCCCCGTGCCGCTGCACCGATGGCGGATATGGTCGCGCGGGTTCAACCAGGCGGCGCTGATCGCGCAGGGCCTGTCGCGGCGGTGCGGGGTGGCAGTCGATCTGGACGCCGTACGCCGGGTGAAGGCGACGCCGGTGCTGCGCGGGCTGGGCTGGGACGGGCGCCGAAGCGCCGTGGCGGGGGCGTTCGCGCTGGCGCCGGGGACCGAGGCGCGGATCGCGGGCAAGACGATCATACTGGTCGACGATGTCCACACCAGCGGCGCCACCGCAAGCGCCTGTGCCCGCGTGCTGAAACGGGGCGGGGCGGCGCGCGTGATCCTATTGTGCTGGGCGCGCGTTCTGGACGAGACAGCCCTGGATTGACAAGCGGGGCTGCGCACCACAGTTCGGGAACCATCATGGCGAAAATCGAAATCTACACCAAGGCATTCTGTCCTTATTGCTCGCGGGCGAAGGCGCTGCTCGATTCCAAACAGGCGGAATATGAGGAGGTCGACATCACGATGGGCGGCCCCAAGCGCGCCGAGATGATCGACCGCGCCGATGGGCGATCGACCGTCCCGCAGGTCTTTATCGACGGCAAGCATATCGGCGGATCGGACGACCTGGCCGCGCTGGACCGCGCGGGCGGGCTGGACCCCCTGTTGGCGGCATGAGCCGCGCCGCGCTCCTCCAGATGACCAGCGGGATCGATCCCGCCGCCAACGCCGCGACGCTGGTGCAGGGCGTCGCCGATGCGGCATCGGGGGGCGCGGCGATGCTGTTCACACCGGAAATGTCGGGGCTGGTCGACAGCGACCGCGCCCGCGCCGCGGCATCGCTGACCAGCGAGGGCGAGGACCGCGTGCTGGCCGCGGTGCGCGATGCGGCGGCGAAGCACGGGATATGGGTGCATCTGGGCAGCCTGGCGGTGCGGCGCGACGATGGCGGCAAGCTCGCCAATCGCGCCTATGTGATCGACGGCACCGGCGAGATCCGGGCGCGATACGACAAGATGCATTTGTTCGACGTCGATTTGCCGACCGGAGAGAGCTGGCGCGAATCGAACAGCTATGCGCCGGGCGAACAGGCGGTGACGGTGGAGACCCCGCTGGGGGTGCTGGGGCTGGCGATCTGCTACGACCTGCGCTTCCCCGACCTGTTCCGCAGCCTGAGCGATGCGGGCGCGACGATCCTGGCGATCCCCGCCGCGTTCACCCGGCCCACCGGCGCGGCGCATTGGCACATCCTCCAGCGCGCGCGGGCGATCGAGGCGGCGGCGTTCGTGATCTCCGCCGCGCAGACCGGCCTCCACGCCGATGGCCGCGCGACCTATGGCCATTCGCTCGTCGTCGATCCGTGGGGCGAAGTGCTGCTCGACATGGGCGAGCCGGCGGGGCTGGCGTTCGCCGAGATCGATCAGGCCCGGGTCGCGGCGGCACGCGGGCGCGTCCCCGTCCTCCGCCACCGCCGCGCGATCCCGCCGGTAACCGCGCTGTGATCGTCTTCGACCTCAAATGCGGCACCGGCCATGTGTTCGAGGCGTGGTTCGGATCGAGTATCGCCTATGAGGAGCAGCGCGCGGCGGGGCTGGTGACGTGCCCGCTGTGCGGCGACGGCGGAGTGATGAAGGCCGTGATGGCCCCCAACATCGCCGCCAAGGGAAACCGCGCGCCCAGCCTGCCCGCATCAGCCGCCCCGACCGGCGAGGCGCCGGGCCCCGAGGCGGTCAAGGCCGCGCTGGCGGCAGTGGCGGCGATCCAGGCGAAGATGCTCGAAACCTCGCAATGGGTCGGCACCGGCTTTGCGGACAAGGCGCGCTCGATGCATCTGGGCGAAGAGGCCCCCGCGCCGATCCACGGCCAGGCGACGCGCGAACAGGCGCAGGAACTGATCGAGGAAGGCGTACCGATCGCGCCGTTGCTCGTCCCCGTCGTCCCGCCCGAGACGCGCAATTGATTTGCGGCGCGCGGCTGACTACCAGCGGCGGCGTGGCCCGGTAGCTCAGCAGGATAGAGCAAGCGATTCCTAATCGAGAGGTCGGAGGTTCGAATCCTCTCCGGGTCACCATCGTCAGACGAAAAACGGCAAAACTGCGCCGTTCCAGGCGATCTGCCCAAAGTCGTTGCCACTTTCGTCCCACAGTTTTGCGCGGCTTTTGCGCTGACGATATGGCTGCTCGGATGCGGACGGTCCGATTTTAGAGGGGCTGCGTCCGCTTTCGAGCGGGACTGGCGCAGTCTCCTGCTGGAAACGTCTCCGCCTTTCACGGTCACCACCGTAGCGAACTGGTTTTCGGGATCGGAATTAAAGGTCGTGACATCGACGATGTCGTCGAAGCCGCACCCTCCCGCTTTCAGCGGCGCTTTCAGATTGGCGAAGGTCAAGCGGACCTGTGCCTCGAAATCCGGTTCTGGCGTGCTGGCGCTGCGGCTTGAAGCGTTGCGCGGTCATTTCATTGGTGGAATAGCCCAATCTGCGGAGTGCGGCGTTGCAGGGTGCAAGCCATAGCCGTTGGACCCGGTGACCGACCGGATCTCCAGCAGATGGCGATCGACCGGGTCGAGAGCGGGGCGTGGTGCGGCTTGCGCATCTTCATCTTCTCGGCGGGGATGGTCCACACGGCTGCGTCGAAGTCGATCTCATCCCATCGCGCATGGCGCAGTTCTCCAGGGCGCACGAACACATGCGGTGCCAGCTGCAGCGCCCATTTGGTCATGCCCTGGCCCGGTCGCCGTCGCGCCGAGCAATATTCGTTGGCGATGCGAGTGAAGGTGTTTTCCGCCAGCGCCTCGCTTCTGAGTTTCTCGCGCTGCCGCTCCAGAACCGGGTCTTTCCCCTCTGCGAGGAGATCGCGCGCGTCGTCGCGCAGCTTGCGCGCATCACGCAGACTTACGTCTGGGTAGGAGCCGAAACTGAGCTTCTTCTCGATGCCGTGACGCTTGAATCTCATGCGCCAAAGGCGGGAGCCGGATGGCGCCACGATGAGGAAGAGGCCCAGCTCGTCATACAGCTTGTAGGCCTTGTCGCGGGTCCTCGCCCGGCGAATTGCGATGTCGGTCAAAGCCATGGTGCGGGCCTTTCGTCGCGAGGCCCAACCCGGTGGGCCTCATGCCAAATTTAGGCCCGAAATTCTCGAAAAAAGGCCCCACCTGCGCTTGCGCTTTCATGGGACGGGACGAGCGATCACGAGCCGGATGACCCGAAAAATACCGCAGATTTCCGCGGTTTACAAAGCTCTGTGGGATTTCGTGAGATCGGAAAATGGAGCGGGTGAAGGGAAACCAACGTGCAGAAATATGTTCTCTGTATCAATTACTTACCGCACTGCAGCAAAAATTGGGCCCCACCCATCAGGCCCCACTCCCTTTTCGTAAATCGGGTTCGAAGCACAAATGCGAGCAGGTTGGGCATCTATGGCTATCCTATGTGCTCAGAGAATCAACCACTACAACGGCGCCGCCGACACACTCTGCCGGGCGAGGTTAGGCAGGGAACCGGCCGGGCGTAATCCCGAACGTCTTTCTTGCTGAAACCCGCCATTCGGGTCGCGGAAACCACCCAGTCGGCTGTGCGCCCTAATTACAGTCGTCTAGCTGCAGCAACGAAGACGCCGAAAGCGGACATTCGATCACGCCGGACAGAATCGAGACTGGGTGTCGATATGCAGCTGCGGATATGCGAAGAGACACTGAACGCACCGCCCGCCTATGGAGATCGTGTGGACTCACTCCTAACGGATTTGGAGCGCTATGGCTGGTGCCGGTTTGCTACAAGCTTGGAGTGTGAGGCGGAGATCGCTGTCGCCGCCGACCGAGCAGCCGAGCTTCTAGGCCGCCCCACCTCCGGGCGAGCTGGCGCAACTCAAGAGGCGATTGTTCCCCGCGTTCGGACAGAAGCGCATCCCCGCTCTCAAAGCGCCACGCATGGTCTTGACGCGCTTCCGCTCCACGTCGAGCTGAGTCACAGGTCGGTGCCTTGCAGATACGTTGTTCTGGGCTGTGCGGATCCCGGGCACCCCGGCAGCGCTACGACGACTTTGGAATGGCGGACACTTGGATTTACGGCTGATGAGATCGCTCTGCTGAAGGGCGCACCGCTGCTAATCAGGAACGGGCGAAGGTCATTCTACTCAACGGCCCTCCCCCGTGATGGACGCTTCCTTCGCTACGATCGCGAATGCGTAGAAGCGGTCGATGCGAGGGGCCACGCTGCCCTTGAGGCGATCCGAGCTCGTCTCTCGTCGGTGACACCCACTGCGCACTGCCTGCAGCGAGGTGAGGTTTTGGTAATCGACAACTGGCGGATGCTGCACGGGCGTGAAGTTGTCGCCGAACACAGCGGACGAAGGCTTACGAGGAGACTGGTGGATGCCTGACGACGTTTTCATCGCGATCAGCGGAGAGGCGCTTCATGCCAAGTCCAAGGTCTACATCGGTCGCGCAATGGCACGAAAGGCGGCTGAGGATCTCGACGAATACCAGTTGTGGGCGTCGCTGGCGCTGGAACTGCTTGGCAAGGCAGCGCTGGCTTACCGACATCCCAGCCTAGTAGTGGACCCGACGAACTGGAAGTCACTGTTCGTGGCGGCAGGCGTTAACGTGACCACCGACGTGAAGACGATCACTGCCAAGACCTTGTTTGAACGGTTGGCACATCTCGTACCGAGGTTCGATCCGTTGATGCACAAGTTTTGCATGGATATCTCGGAACGGCGAAATGCTGAGCTGCACTCTGCCGACATTCCGTTTCGCGCCATGCGCCTTGAGGCGTGGGAGGCAAGATACTGGCATGCCTGCGATGCGATACTCCGTGCCATCGAGTCGTCGCTTGAGGATTGGCTGGGCGCTGATGCGGAAGCACCGAGGCAGATCGTTGCAGAGGCGGCCGCAGCGAGTGATGCCGCCGTGAAGCTCAGGGTGGAAACGGCAAAAGCTTGGTTCGCCGGGTTGAAAAAGGCGGAGCGGGAAACGCTCGCACAAGAGGCGGACAGTATGATGCCTATCGATCAGGTCGCCAGCTTCGCAGTTGCCTTCGACGAGATATGGATCGAGACCTGCCCTGGATGCGGTTGTCGCGCCTTCTTGGCCGGCGACCAGACGGGCGAGGACATCAAACAGGAGAACGACGAATACGCGATGTGGGAGATCGTGGAGCGTGAGTTCGTCGGCGACGAATTTAGGTGCCCGACCTGCAAACTCGTCCTTCTAGGCGGCGATGAACTCGATTCAGCGGGCATAGACTATATCCACACCGACGAGGTCGAGCGCGAGATGGAATACGAGCCAGACTATGGGCAGTGTCAGGAATTTCGTGTGCGGGTGGGCGGATTGAACATTATGCCGCCATGGCTCTGATGAACCGCTCACCGAAGATAACGGCGAACTGTGCCTTGGCCATGGACCATTCCCGTGGTGGCATTTTCCACTCTTTTTCCGACCGGTTCAAGATCAGGTAGAGCAGCTTGGTGGCGGCCTCGTCGCTGGGGAAGTGCCCCCTGGCGCGGACGGCCCGTCTCAGCTTCGAGTTCAAGGCCTCGATCGCATTGGTCGTATAGACGATCCGGCGGACCTCGTCGGGGAAGGCGAAGAATGGGATCACCTCGGCCCATGCGCGCCGCCAGCTTTGGCCGATGGCGGGATAGCGGGTGCCCCAAGGCCCTGCCTCGAACGCCGTCAGCGCCTGTTCGGCGGCCTCGGCGCTGGGGGCGCGGTAGATTTCCTTGAGCGCCGTCGCCAGGCCCTTGCGGTCCTTCCAGGAGACGAAATCCATCGAGTTTCGCAGCAGATGGACGATGCACGTCTGCACGACCGCGTCGGGGAATACGGCGGTGATCGCCTCGGGAAAGCCTTTCAGCCCATCGACCACGGCCAGCAGGATATCTTCGGTGCCGCGGTTCCTGAGCTCGTTCATCACCCGCAGCCAGAATTTGGCACCTTCATTCTGCTCCAGCCACAGGCCGAGCACTTCCTTCGCGCCATCGGCGCGGACGCCCAGCGCGATGTGGATCGCCTTGTTGCGCACCATGCCTTCATCGCGGATCTTCACCCGGATCGCGTCGAAAAAGACAAGCGGATAGACCGGATCCAGCGGCCGCTGCTGCCAGCTGGCGACCTCGTCGAGCACCGCGTCGGTCACCGTGCTGATCAGGTCCGGCGAAGCGTCGATGCCGTACAACTCCTGGAGATGGCCGGCGATTTCCCGCGTGCTCATGCCCCGCGCATACATCGACACGATCTTCTCATCGAAGCCGGGAAACCGGCGCTGGTACTTGGCGATCAACTGCGGATCGAAGCTCGACTGACGGTCGCGCGGCACCGCAATCGAAAGGCTGCCGGTGTCGGTTATCACGGTCTTGCGGCCATAGCCGTTGCGCGTGTTGCCGGCACCGTCCTCGCCGGCGAGGTGGTGATCCATCTCCGCGTTCAACGCGCGCTCGGCCAGCGCCTTCTTCAGCGCATCCAGCAAGCCGCCGTGTTGCAGCGCCGCTGCCGCATCCCCGCCGGCCAGCAATTGGTCCAGCACTTCATCTGGTATCGTTGGTTCTTTGCGTCGGGCCATATCGGGTCTCCTTCTTACCCACTATGCCCGCCCGCACACGAAATTCCTGACACTGCCAGACTATGGAAACGATTAGCGGCGGACCGATTTAACCAAATCGCCTCTTTTTGACGTCAGATTTGCCTCCGACATTCGGTCGTTCGGTGCTGACAGCGTCCATTCCAAAGGCCGCCATTTGGGCAGCCACGCCGCTTGACCGGTTCGTAGGCGCCGGTCAAAACGGCTGCAGAATACGCCCCCTTGGTGAACAGCACACGAACATGACACTCGATATCCGGGGCAGCATCAAAAATACGAGGCTCAGCAAGAACCGCTATGTCGTGTTCGAAGAGCTGATCTCGAACGCGATCGACTCCTTCCTTATCCGCAAGAAGGCCGAAGGAGCGGTGGCGCCGCTATCGATCCTGATCGACGTCGATTTCACGGCGGCCGACCTGCTCGGCGAGCGCGAAGCGATGGCGGTCGCGTGCGCGGACAATGGCTGCGGGCTCGGCGACGAACAGCTGAAAGCCTTCCTTACCAAGGACACCTCCTACAAAGATGACCTCGGCATCGTCGGCATCGGCAAGTGCAAGGGTGCAGGGCGCATCCAGTTCTTCCACCATTTCGCCGAGATGGCGATCGACACCCGCTATCGCGATGGCGACGATGTCTGCCGCCGCACGATGCATTTCGCCGAGCCGCGCAAACAGATCGAGTTCGATGATTTCACTACGGTCGCGGCGCCGGGCGCCGATCTCGGCACGACAATCCGCCTTGAGCAGCTCAAGGATCTCGTGCGCGAGCGCGTTTTCCAGAATGAGCGGCTGAGCGAGATTTTCGCCGCGCCGACCCTCCGCCGCGTCACACTCGTTGCCTTCCTGCAGCGCCTCGTCGGACTTGCCGATGAGCTGGGCGATTTCGAGATGCGGTTCCGTACGCACCACTGGACGCAGGGGGAGAAGATCGAGTGGCTGCGCCGCGCGGATCTGCCGGCGATCACGCGCGAAGTTCCGGTCCAGGTCGAGGAGCACGATCCTCGGAGCGGAGAAGGGCTCGGATCGCACCAGCTTTTCACGCTGTCGCACTACCAACTCGACGCGTCAGACTATGATCTGCCGCGCAACGCTATCGCGTTCTGCGCGAAATCATCACCGGTCAAAGACATCACGGCTTACTATCTGCGGACCAAAACCGAGCAGCGCAGTCCGGTCGGCGGCTTCCATCACATCGTGCTGATCGAAGGCGAATATCTTGACGGCCATGTGAACGAGCAACGCGACGATTTCGACGACATTCCCGAAGAGGTCGGCACAGGCGGCCTCTTCGGGGGTGAGAAGCTCTCTTACGCGGCTATTCACGAGGCGATCGACCCGGTGATCGAGGAGATGGTCGCGCCTGCGGACTGGAAGAAGGAGGATGTCCTCAAGGATATCCTCGAACAGTTCGGTGTCGGTGTGGGCATGCTCGCCGATACCGAAACGCGAATCCGACATGGCGACAGCGCGCAGCAGGTCGTCGAGCGGGTGCTACGCAAATATCAGGAGCGCGTGATCAACGCGACGGCGGAGATCTTCGACCTCAAGGAGGACATCATCAACACCCAGCCGGATACCGACGAATTCCGGACGAAGATCAATGAGCTGTCGTGGAAATATACCGCATCGCTCAAGGATTTCGACATGGCGAACCTATCGCAGCTGATCGTCCGGCGCGCTGCGATCGTCGAGATCCTTGATCTCGCGTGCCGCAAGCAACTCGCAATGCAGGCGAGCACGGCGACCGGCAAGCGCCGCGACGAGCGCATCATTCACAGCATCTTCTTTCCGATGCGCAAGGACAGCACTGAATTCGCCGACCATGACATTTGGCTGCTTAGCGAGGAGTATCAGTATTTCGACCATATCGCGTCGGATAAGCCGCTCGCGCAGATACCTTGGTCAGAAACGGAGAAAATCTTTGACAGCGATATCGACGCGGAGTTTCGAAAGCTCCTGCAGAAGCGCGCCGATGACAATGCCGGTAAGCGGCCCGATATCGCGCTTTTTAACAAGGAGGGATCGGCGATCATCGTCGAGTTCAAAGCACCCGATGTGTCGCTCGATGATCATATCGGCGATCTTTTCGAATATGCGCATCTTCTAGCCGCCAAGTCGCATGGCAAGCTGCGCAAATTCTATTGCTATCTGATCGGCGACACGGTCAATCCGCTCAGGCTCAACAACTGGATTCCGTTTCCGGACGGGAAGGGGTATTTCCAAGCGAGCACAATGCTCGATCCGGTAACCCGCGCACCGCTTGGCGAGATCTACTCCGAGATGCTTTACTATGACGATGTCGTCGCGCGCGCGAAGAAGCGGATCGCGGTCTACCAGCAGAAACTGAAGATCGATTTGCGCAGCGGGCGCTGATAGGGCGAATCTCGGAAAGCAGTACAAAGCCAGAATTGAACCCGCGATTGCGCCCTGTGATGGTGCCCAAGTCAGCAAGTCAGCTTCTTCCAGAACATGTCAAAAAGCTGGCTGCAGTCGGCCCATTTCCTATGCGCTGCCCGACTCGCCGTCAGGGTCCAGCGGTCCCTCAATCTGTCTGCGCTCCGCGGCGATGCGCGCATCCATCGCGGCCTTGTGGCGCGCGCGGCGGATAGATCGTGTCCCACCAGGTGGTGTAGCTTCGCCGGCGCGGTAACGGCGATCCCCGGTGTGGGCGGGGCTGATCATGCTGCCATATCTGGCAGCGTGACGAGCGGATCATCGCTCAACTGAGCGACACTTTCCAGTGTGATGTAGCGGGCGCGCTGGACGGCCCATTCGTCGTTCTGTTCGAGCAATATCGCGCCGACGAGGCGGGTGATAGCGTCCTCGTTGGGGAAGATGCCGACGACATCGGTGCGCCGTTTGATCTCGCCGTTCAGGCGCTCCAGCGGGTTGGTCGAATGCAGCTTGGTGCGGTGCTGCGCTGGGAATGACATGTAGGCGAGCACGTCCTCTTCGGCGGTATCCATGAGCTTTGCCAGCTTTGGGACGTTGGGCCTGAGCTGATCGGCGACCTTGCGCCACTGGGTCTTGGCATCACCGGCGGTTTCCTGCGCGAACGCGGTGGCGATAAACGCCGAGACAACGCGGCGGCCACTCCTGCCGGCATGGGCGAGGGCGTTGCGGGAGAAGTGCACCCGGCAGCGCTGCCAGGTAGCGCTGAACACGCGCGATACCGAGGCCTTGATGCCTTCGTGCGCGTCGGAGATGACCAGCTTGACGCCGCGCAGGCCGCGCCGCGCGAGGCCTCGCAGGAAGTCGGTCCAGAAGGTCTCGGCTTCCGACGCGCCGATCGCCATGCCGAGCACCTCGCGCCGGCCGTCGCTGTTGACGCCGACGGCGATCGTGACGGCGACCGAGACGATGCGGCCGGCCTGGCGCACCTTGAGGTAGGTCGCGTCGATCCAGACATAGGGCCAGTCGCCCTCGATCGGGCGCTCGAGGAAGGCTTTGACGCGGACGTCGATCTCTTCGCACAGCCGGCTGACCTGGCTCTTGGAGATACCGCTCATCCCCATGGCTTTCACGAGGTCATCGACCGAACGCGTCGAGATGCCTTGGATGTAGGCCTCCTGGACGACAGCGGTGAGCGCCTTCTCGGCGAGGCGCCGCGGTTCGAGGAAGCAGGGAAAATAGCTGCCCTTGCGCAGCTTGGGAATGCGCAGCTCGACAGTGCCGGCACGCGTCTCCCAGTCGCGCTCGCGATATCCGTTGCGCTGGGCGAGCCGCTCCGGGTTCTTCTCGCCGTAGGCGGCGCCGGTCATGCTGCCGACCTCAAGGTCCATCAGCCGCTCGGCCGCAAAGCCGATCATCTCGCGCAGGAAGTCGGCATCGGCGCTCTTCCCGAGAAGCGCCTGAACGTTCATGCTGTCATCGGTCATCGGAATCTCCGTAAGCTTGAGCTTCGCAACCCAACCTTATCCGAAGATCTCCGATGACCACCCGCGAAGCTGACCGGCCGCTACGGCGCTAGTTGGAAGCGCGCGGCCGGTCAGCTTCGCTACCGTCGACCTACACCACCACCAGGGACACGACCGGCGGATAGGTTCGCGGGCATCATTGACCTGATTGCAATGCAGGCAAGTGCCCCATTTGTAATCGTCCTCGGCCAGCACATCGCAGCGGCAGCCATCGACCCCGCAGGACTCGCGCAGGACGGTTCTGGTAACGGCGCACACCGCGCAGAACAGCTGATCCTCCCTTCCGTCGAGAAGCTGGGCGAAGCGCGAGCCGGCTTCCCAGTCGAGCTGATCGCTCGAGCAACTCAGGCACATGAACGCCCGTCGCCGCTTGTCGAACCCGAAATGCTGGCGGATATAACGCGGCGCGACCACCTTCTGCAGAAGCTCAAAATCGTTAAGGAGCCCGGTCTCGACATCGGCGCCGCCCGCGATCGCATAGCCGTCGTTGAGTTCGTGATCCATGCGCGCCGCGGCCCATCTCACCTCGGGAAACAGCGCAGCATGGGTATCGAGGATCAGTATCAGGATGTCGCGTGCGTCCGATACGATCCGATGACCGCCAAGGTGGACGATTTTGTTACGCGCGCGCCGGCCCTCCTCGAAAAGCCTTGTGAAATTGGCATCGAGCGGTGTGTCGCAAACCGTATTGTGGACGCGCACCAGATCGGCGGCATCGAGGGTGCGGAACTCCTCGAACGAGGTCGGTCGCCGATCAGCGCCGGAGGGCCATAGCCGCGGTTCGCCGACGAGCAGCAGATAGGGGCTGACGGCTGCTACGCGCGCCTTTAGCCCCAGTTCCTGCGCTTGGTGGACCATGACCAGAGCGTGGCGCAGCGCCGGCTGGCGAGAGGCATGGTATTCCTCGCGGACACTGCCGTCATCGTCCCAAGTCTCAACCTGGGTCCGCTCAAGCAGCCGGAACACTCCGAGCGCGGTCTCCCAAGCCATGTTCAGCAGCGCTCGTGCCGAGCCATTGAGATCGTCGGACGTTGGAAGATCGGTGATCATTGGATTGATCTGTCCGTTAGCGTTCAACGACTGCTATAGCTACCCGCGAATTTTAAAGCTGCCAGTCCGGAACCGGCCCAGTTGCAGCCGCGTTGCGAAGCCGGCTGTGGGAAACCTGGGTGTCGGGTTTTGGCGAGAGCTGCGGTTGAGCAGGGCGCGAGTGAATGACCGGTAAGTCGCAGAGTCAGTCAATTTTGCTCACGTGTATGGTCATTTTCGACGAAGGGCCCGTTAGAAGTGGCCTGTTCCTTTCCCAATGTCCTCGCTGCCATCCATTGCGGGACATGCCAGCTCTCGGGGAGGGAGCGCGCGATCATTCCCGGCAAGAAGGACCAAAGCAGAATTCCCGCGACAAATGCGCAGAGCATCATCCATAGCTCGCGCTTTCGCTGGTGATCCGTTGACCGCGCCCGAACGACGATCCCGTCGATGCGCCCAATCACCTGATGCAGGTCGACACGCGCTTCGTCCATCTGGCGTTTGTCGTCAGCTCGCGCATCTGCCGCCGCCTTCGCCAGGTGTTGGACCATCAGGGCCGGTGTCAATTTCACGGCCGGCGCCTGCTCGATGCGGGCGATGCCCTCCATCATCGCGGCGAGTTGTCGGCTGATCGCGCCCAGCGTCGGGCTGTAATCCGGCATTTTCTCGCGCGCAGCGGTCAGCCCCTGAATGGCTGTGTGAAGGAGGGAAATCTCCTGCCGCAGGTTTTCGAAGGCCTGGGTGGGATCATCGGCAATGCCATGGTGGCGGGGAATGTCGGTCATGGGCGCGAGCCTACATCCCGATGCCGAGCCCGCGCGAGCGGCCGAGCCATTCCTGGAGGTCGTGAGATATCGACGCGCTGCCCTGAGACTTCAAACCCAGCTCCAGCGCGCGATTGCGCATCAGCGACTCGAGTTGCGGGTCGCGGTGCAGGGCCTTCGCCATGGCGGTCATGCCATCCCTGGTGGACCTCGCGGCACCGTAATCCCTTTTCCTCTCCAGGGTTTCCAGTTGCTGAGCCTTGTTCTGCCAATCTGCGATGAAGCGGTCGGCGCGGTTCGCGGCATCGAGGCGGATTTCTCCCCCTGCGACCATCGCTTGGATAGCGCGGCTGGTGCGACCATTCGCGGTTTCGCTGATGAGGGCGGGGTCCTTGTTCATCGCCACGCGCATGTCTTCGCCGCCGCCGGGACGTAGCGCATCGATTTCGTCGCGGGCACTGCCCAACGCTTCCCACTGGTGGGGTAGGGGCTCGAAGCCCTGCTGTTTCATACCGACGATGTCTTGCGCCGCGCGGCCAAATCGCTGCACCGCCTGTTCGAGCGGACTGGGCTGATTCGGCATGTGGGTCGGCGCGCTGCTGAGCTTCAGCCCGTCGAACATCCCGCGACGGGGCGGCGTCGGCGTTGGCGATAGCGCTGGTTGCACGTCGGGTGCGCGGGTGTAGTCCGACGCCATGTCCTTGCCGCGCTCGCGCGCCAGTGTTCGGGCCAGCCGCCCGGCATCGGCAAAGTCGTCGCCGCCATAATGCAGATCGACGCGGTCCCGATGGCGCGACAGCGCAACATAGGCAGCGTGACGGTCCAGCCCCGGCGTTGCCAGCACATGGACGCGGTCGACGGTCATGCCCTGTGCCTTGTGGATGGTGGCGGCATAGCCGTGATCGACATGGACATAGTCCTTCAGGTCGAAGGCGATACTTCGCCCGTCATCGGTGCGCACGCGCATCGCGACTCCGCTGACCTGCTCAATCGTGCCGAGCGTGCCGTTCTTTACCTCCAGGCTGCGCTCGTTCTTGAGGAACATGACGCGGTCGCCCGCCGCGAACGATCGGCTTCCGCGTTCGACGACGAGGTCGACGTCGTCGCCCAGCATCTGTGCCGCCCGCATTCGGTCGCGCGCTGCGGTGTTCAGTTCGCGCACTTCATCATTGGTATGGGTGAGGATGATGCGGCTCGCCTGTGGTGTGGCCTGCCGGTCCTTGTCCCAGCGGTCGATCAGCGCGTCGCGGGCTGCTTCGCGCGTCTCGGCGGCATGGACATGGCCAGCCTCCGTATAGGCGGCCAGTGCTTCGCCGGTGCGGCCGGTAGCTAGCTGTCGCGTGGCGTCGCGCTGCCAGACTTCGGACTGGCGGCGGATGGTGGTGATTTCCACTGCGCCGCGTCGCTCGGCAATCGAGCGGAACGCCGCACCTGCTTCGATCGCCTGGAGCTGTTGCGGGTCACCCACGAGCACCACCTTCGCGCCGCGCTTCTCCGCTTCGCGGATAACGCGCTCCATCTGCCGCGTGCCGATCATCCCGGCCTCGTCGATGACGAGGACGGATTTGTCGGTCAGCAATTCGCGGTCCTGGCCCCATTGATGCTCCAGGCTGGCGATGGTGCGCGACGCGATGCCCGAGCCACTTTCCAGATTCTCCGCAGCGATGCCCGACAGCGCCGCGCCGTGGACGGTGTAGCCCGCCGCTTCCCACACCTCGCGCGCGACGCCGAGCATCGCACTCTTGCCGGTGCCGGCATAGCCGATGACGCTGCTGATGCCCCGCGCGCCGGCTACATGCTCCAGCGCCCCGCGCTGCTCGGGCGAAAGCCGAAGCCCGCGCTGTTCGGCGACGCCGATCGCCCGTTCCAGATGCCGATCGGCAACAGCATGGTGCCGGCGCGCGTCGAGCGTCACGGTGGCGCGTTCGAGGCGCTTCTCGGTCTCCAGCATCGCGCGCGACGTGAAGCGATCGTCGCCGCGCCCATCCTTGCCCAGCTTCACCAGTTCGGGCGACGCGCGCACCGCCGCTATCACCTGATCGAACTGGTCCTTTCCTTCGCTGTGGCTATGCACGAACATCGCCAGGTCGCGGGTAGTGAAGGTCGCCTGGCTGTGGGTGATCGCGTCGAGCGCGATGCTGGGGTTGGCGAGGATATTCTCGCCATTGGCGCGGGCGATGGCGTGGTGTTCTTCGAGCCGTTCGCTGTCACGCCCCTGCGTCACCATGCGCGACGCGGCGGGACCGATCTTGTGCTGCGGCTCCAGATCGATGCCCTGCGCTTCCAGGCTGCGGTGATCGACCCGCGCGTCGATATCGAGTTCGGCGAGGCGCTGATTGACGTGCTCCGCCCAGGCCTCGCGCCAGTGGGTCAGCAGCTCGGTCCGGTTCCAGTCGCGCACCTTTGCGCCTAACCCGTCTTCGCTGACACCGCGAAGTCCAAGCATCACATGGGCGTGGGGCTTCGCCAGCCCATCGAGGCCAATATCCCAATGGACATTGAGATCGGCAACCATGCCGCGATCGACGAATTCCCGTTGGACGAACGACCGCGCCAGTTCGATGCCATCGGCCTGCTGCATTTCGCGCGGGATCGCGAACTCGATTTCGCGGGCCAGCTGCGCGTCCTTGCGCAGCTCGGCGGCCTCGACATCATTCCAGAGCCGCTCGCGGTCGCGCCACGCTTCGGGCGCGTTTTCGGGCAGCAGCACTTCGCTGTGCACGACGCCTGCCTTGTTGGAAAAGTCATGGTCCCGGCCGAGCCGCTGATCGTGCAGCCGCGATGCCGAGCGATAGGCGGCAGCCGCCACCGCGCTCGACCCAGCCGCGCGGGAAATGACTTTGGCCGAGAAGTGGTAGATCGCCATGGCGACGCACCAGATACGCCTAAAAGCGCACGTCGGCACGACGTATAAGCGCGCCCTCGAACGATTTCATCGCTCTCGGGACCGCGAAATCTCACGAAGTTTCAGGCTATTGGCGCGGATTGCCCATGACGATATCTGGTCTGTCCGACCGACACAAGGAAGGGCAGGAGCATGCGAAAACCCCGAGACTATGATGCAGACCTGAAGGCGCTCGCCGACAAGGCGCGCCACCTGAAGACGCGCAAGCAGAGCCAGCTCGGCGAACTGGTGATGGTGACTGGCGCCGATGCGCTGGGCGTGGAGGAACTGGCCGGCGCCTTGTTGCATGCGGCCGGCACCGACGCAGCGACGCGGGAGGCGTGGCGCAACCGGGGCGCCGCTTTCTTTCGAGGTGAGCGGCAAGGCGCTGGCCGCCGCGCTGGTCGCGAGCCGGGCGGCACTGCGGCGGGCGACAGAGGGGCGGAACCGGCTCCAGGCGAAGCGGGCGCGGCATGATCACCGCGACTGGCAGGTGAAACGGCGCGAGCGCACGAGGCAGCTGATCGAACTGGGCGGCCTCGTCGCGAAAGCAGGGCTGGTCGAGCTGACGGAGGATGACCGCGCCGTGATCTTGGGCCTGCTGACGGAGGCAGCGGCTCGGCTGCGTGATGGGGATCGCGAGCAGATGCTGACGCTCTGGCGACGGCGCGGCCGACGGGCGTTCGCACAGGCCGAAGCGCAGGATCGCGAATAGACGACGGCGCTGTTCAGTTGGCGTGCGCGCCCAGAAAATCGAGGACGAAATCGGCACGAGCCGGGACGGGTATTTTAGGGAGAAGCACGACCTCATAGCCGAGGCGCGGATAGGCGTCGCGCAGGCGGTCATATTCCTCGATCGCCGCGCCGACGTCGTGGCGACGATCGGCGTCGTTATCGAATAGCTCCGGCCAGGGCGGGGTCAGAAAAACACGGGTGTGATAGCGATGCGCGTGACACACTGGCTCGGCGTGCCGTTCGCCGCTGACATGGTCCAGGGCTACGACGGCATCGACCAGACTACGGTCGAAGAACACCCAGCCAGAACGTCGCGCGGCGTGTTTGCGATCCTGTAAGGCCACCTCGATCGCGCGCTGGGCGAATGCGGCGAGGTCGACCCACGGAAGCGCCGCGCCGCCGCGCACGATTTCGTCGGCGATAATGCGCCGCCCGGGCTCTTCCACGACAGCGTGTCCGCGCTTTGCCAACTCATCGATCAGCGTTGATTTGCCGCCGCCCGAGCATCCGGAAATGACGACGAACCGCGCGGCGGGATCGGTATCCATCGGCTATCCGGCCTGCCGCGCCGTCGCCTCCAACTGGGTAATGCGCTCCGAGCAAATTTCGTGCACGACGCGGCCCAGCTCCTCGACCCGCTCGCCGAGCCAGACCAGCTCTTCCTCGCTGATCCGGTAGTGCTTCGAATATCGCGCCTTCACATAGGCTTCCTTCAGCTTCTCGAACATGCCGCGCTGCTTGCGGTTGTCGCTAGGCCAGATGTACGTCAGGCGCGCATCAAGCCGCTCAGCCTGTGCGCGCAGGAACCCCAAATTGTGAACGTGTGGTGTGTAGAATTCCACCACGAGAAGCGCGCAGTGCAGGAGGCTTTCGGTCGCTTGGTGCAGCAGGAAGGCTGCCTTCTTCCAGCTCCCACGTTCCATGTAGAATTTGTACCCAACGAGAAACTCGGCCGCGCTCGGCATCCACTCCTCGAAATACTCCCTGGCCATGGAGAGCGCCGCGTGCGGTGTCTTCGGCTTGGGTTGGTGCAATTCACTATCTTCGCTCTGGTACAGCGCGATACCATCGCGGGCGACGTCCATGAAGAAATAGCGTCCATGGGCGAGGCCGTCGTTCACCTCGGCAAAGGTATGCACGATGAAATTGACCGGGGTCTTGATGCTGCCGGTGATGCCGAATTCGCGCATCAGCCGGTCATCGACATTCGCCCAATATTTGATGCGGTCGGTCAGGCGCTTGTCGTTGACGATGATCAGCAGGTCATAGTCGGACTTGTAGCCCTTGGCGGTATGCGGCTCATCGATCCAGTTGCCACGGGCATAGCTGCCGTACAGGATGACCTTGAGGATGCGGCCCTTCTTCTTCCACTCGTGGCTGGCGAGCGCGAAGGCGTCGTCGAACTCCTCGAAGACGATCTGCACTACGCGCTCCAGCTCGCGCTGCTTGGCAGGCGGAAGATGATCGAGATTGCTGCGCATGGCGGACGCTACCCTGTCGGGCTTGCCGTCCAATGGCAAGCCACTGGACGGCAAGCAGTCTGTTCGAATGCCGGCGATCACCACGGCCAAAGCCGTCGCCACCACGGTTCGGGCTCGCGCACGATGCGCATGAAGAGGGTGAGGGCGGCGGCAAATTCCGCCTCCACCATTTCAGCGCTGATGCCGTGCCGTTCACCAAGCGTCGGATAGTCGATCTCCTCGAACCGCATCGCCCAGAAGATCGCGCGCTGCCGTTCGGTCATCCGACGCAGGGCACGGAAGCCCCGGCGCCGGAAGACATGGGGTGGAAGCCGCTCGGTCATGACCGCACCTCCCCACCGGAAAGGAGGAAGTCCGCCGCCTTGCTCGCCGCACTGGCAGCCCGAAAGATCGCCTTCTCGTCACCGCGCAGCACTGCGAGCCAGGAGCCGATATAGTCGCTGTGTCGGACGGTGGGCACAATGCCGAGCGACGCGCAGGTGAACGCCGCCGACATTTCCGCGACGAGTTCTTCCTTTGCGTACGATGCCGATCCGAAGGCGCCGGACTGGTCGCGGTCCAACCGGCTGCGATGGCCGGTGAAATGGCCAAGCTCGTGCAGCGCCGTCCGGTACCAATTCACCGGGTCATGAAAGGCGGCCTGTGGCGGTACCTGCACAAAATCCTGCACCGGCGAATAATAGGCCTCGCTCCCGCCGATCCGGAAATCCGCGCCGCTGGCCGCGATCACCCGATCAACTTCGGCAATCGCCAGTACGGGATCGGGCAAAGCCGGAATGCTGGTCATCGCCGCAGGCAGGCCGTCGCACTGGTCGATATTGAACACGGTGAAGCGCTTCAGAAACGCAATGGTCCGCGCCGCCCGGTCTTCGCCCTGTGCTTTCTCCGCCTCGTCCTTCGGGGTAAAGCGGTCCGCGTAGCAAACCACCGTACCCTTTTCGCCGCGCCGGACATGGCCGCCTGCCGCCTCGGCCTGCCGATAGGTCAGCCAGCGCTGGGCACCGTATCCGCCTTCGATCGCCGCCGCCCACAGGATCAGCACATTAATCCCCGAATAGGCTCGGGCCGACACTGCGTTCTTCGGCATCGTACACGGGCAGCGCGCCGCATCCCAAGGCTGCACCCAGGGCAACCGGCCTTGCTCCAGCTCCGCGATGATCCGGGCCGTCACCTCGCCATAGAGGCTCTGACGCTCGTTGCTCTGCATCTCCTCTGCTCCTTCCTCAAACCGCCATCGACCGGCGCCGGGGTGGCGGGGGGCGGCAGGAGCGGACCGACAGCCCCGCCGGACACAGGCGGGGCGCACCCGAAGGGCAGGAACGAACGTGGATGACCCGGCAGCAAGGCTGCCGGGTTGCGCCGCGCCGAGGCGGGGCTACAGGGCCGTGACGCCCCCCGCCACCATGACGCCGAAGGCACCACGCCGCCGCGCCACCGGCGCGGCGACCGCCAGAGGCATGGTCCCCATGCCGACCGGCCCGCGACGCGGTCCGGCCCCACGTCATGCGATCGTCACGGCGAAGCCGCCGAGACGCCTCACGGCGACTCGGCTGGAGCGGCCACGCGGAAGTAGAGCGCGGTCAGGCTGGAACAGCCTGAGACGCCACGTCACACGCCCGCAAAAATTATTTGGCGTACATTTGGAACGGTGGCGGACAAACGGGAAAGTCTACGGACATCCTAGCGTAAAACCGCCAATTCTCATGCGGTTGACGCCAGCGATCGTCGCCCCAACTCTGTCTCCGACAAGCACAAAAGGACCCCACAAAACACAGGAGACTGACCCATGACCCAGCACCAACCCGACCGCTTTCTTCGCCTCAAGGAGGTGCTCAACCGCACCAGCCTGTCACGCGCGACGCTCTACCGGAAAATCCAGAAAGGGACCTTCCCCAAGCAGGTGCGTATCGCCACCCGCTGTGCGGGCTGGCGGGAGTCCGCCGTCAATGCGTGGATGCACAATCCCATCTTCTACCATGTGGACGATGTCTGCTGACGGAGGCCGTGCGAATCTGACGCGAGGTGAGGCTGGGTGAGATGGGGCCGGCGGCCGTCGACCAGACCCGGTCGTTCAATTCTGCTCCAGCGAACGTCCAGTCCCGACGGAAGCTGGGCACCTCCATTTACCTCTCGCCAAATTGACGCAGTGATGATTCATTGTCGGCGGTCAGCGGGAGCGGACGATGCGGCAGGCTGGGCTTTTCGGATTATCGGACCACATGAAGCGCCTTTCAGCGGACGGCGATCCGCTGGAGGTGCTGGCGCGGATCGTGGACTTTGAAGCGTTTCGGCCGACGCTGCTAGCCGCACTGGGCTATTCCGACGGTACCAAGGGTGGTCGTCCGCCCTACGATCCGGTGGTGATGCTGAAGGTACTGGTGCTGGCGGCGCAGAACAACGTGGCCGACGGGCGGATGGAATGGCTGATCCGGGATCGGTTGAGCTGGCTGCGCTTCCTGGGCTTCGACCTTGGCGCAGCGACGCCGGATGCGAACACGATCCGCATGTTCCGCGAGCGGCTGACTGCAGTCGGCGCGCTCGATACGCTGTTTGCCGATTTCGACCGCCAGTTGAAGGCGCGGGGCTATCTGCCGATGGGGGGTCAGATCGTCGACGCGACGCTGGTCGCCGCGCCCAAACAGCGCAACACCGAGGCTGAGAAAGCGGCGGTGAAGGCCGGCCGGAGCGCTGCCGAGATCTGGCCGGACGAACCCGCCAAGGCGCGTCAGAAGGACACGGATGCTCGCTGGACGCTGAAGTTCGCCAAGGCGCGACCCACCGCCGATGGCAAACCGCAGCCGGATATCGCGATCCCGAGTTTCGGGTACAAAAGCAGTATTTCGATCTGCCGGGCCTTCGGCTTCATCCGCAAGGGCAAGGTCACCGATGGCGCGCGCTACGACGGACGCATGCTGCGCGACGTCGTGACCAGCGACAACACCGCCTCGGATGTCTGGGCCGATACCGCCTATCGCAGCCAGAGCAACGAGCGCTGGCTGAAGGCACAGGGCCGGGTCAGCCGCATCCACCGCAGAAAGCCCAAGGGCAAGCCGATGCCCGCCCATGTCCGCCGCGGCAACGCCACCAAGTCGAAGATCCGGGCCCGCGTCGAGCATGTGTTCGCGCATCAGAAGGCCGTCATGGGCCTGTTCATCCGCACCATCGGCATCGAACGGGCCAAGGCCAAGATCACGCTCGCCAACCTGGCCTTCAACATCCACCGCCTGATCTTCCACGAGCGTCGCGCCGCAATGGGATAATTGCGTCCGCGCTCTACGGAAAACCTTGAAAATCCCGGCAAACCCAGCGCCAAACCCCAGGGCCACCCAAAGCGCCACCTCGAATCCTCAATACGATCGCATCAGCGGGTAAATGGAGGCGCCCAGCTGCCGATCTTCCTGCACTCCAGACCGAGCGTTTGGTCGCAGTGGGCCAGCGCGAGTGTGCAGGGTTAATCCGTCATTGCTAAGACCGTAGCGCTACATCTCCAGCATCTTCGGATCAGTAAGTTCGACAATGGTCGCGATGCGATTGTTTGGCAGACCGAAGGCCTGCTCCGTTACCGTGAAGCGCTCGGCGATCGGGGTATCGAACCAGCACGACGCTTTCACCACCGTCGGTCGGCTGGGCTCCGATCCACCGTTAAACAGCATTCGGAAGGTCGGGCTCTCTGGCAGAAGGTCTGACCTCGGAAACCAGCGATCAGGGATGAGCGGAGGCCGGCGGAACCATCGCATGCCTTCATGCGAGTGGCAGATCAAGAGAGCGGGAAATCGATTGGTCGATAGCGCCCGGATGGTCGTCGCGGTGAGGCTCGTCTTGAATTGGCTGGCCAACGATTTCACCGAGGCAAGCGTGAGACGGTCGATGTCTCCAGCGAGTGGCCTAAAGATATAGCCCGGCAGAAGAAGGTCAGAAGCATAGGCGTCCGCCTGAAGCTCCGCCGTGAGCGGAGTGCGGCGCCCGTCGCTCAACGTTCGTCCGATGTCAGCGCTTCTGCACTTCAGACAGAGACCGCGGTGGCGGTGCCAATGTCCGAGTTCATGTCCAATTGAGAATCGTCGACGTTGGGGAGTAGCGGCGGAATCGATCGTTATGATGGCCCGCCCATTCTGGCCGACTATCCTCGCTTCGCAAGATTTCAGCGAGCGATACTTGACCTTGGCTCCCAACGAGAGCGCGACCACCTCGAGGTCGATTTCGGCTGGTTCGGTTACTCCCAAGGCCTGGAGCGCCTGCTCTGCTGCCGTCAATGGCGCGCTCATTCCTTCTTCGCTGCCTCGTCACGTTCCAGCTCGGCTAGATCTTCGAGCAGACCTTCCTCTTCATCGTCGCCCCCGCCCACCGCATTCCGGGCCGCAAGGGTCATTTTCATATCGGGATCGTTGGCCGCAGCTTTTAGCTTCGCCCGCATGCGCACCGCGTCGACCTCGATCACGGTCGAGATCCGACGTTCATTATTCATCTGCATCCTGAGTTCCGTCATGCGGCGCTTGCGGATCGCGAGTTCTGCTCCTTCGAGACTTTTCCTCAAGGCCTCGAGTGCACCTTCTTCGATCTCGCCGGAATCGTCCGAGAAGATCTCATCGAGCATGAATTCGTCGATTAGCGACATGGGATCGGTGTCTTTAACATTCATTGTCCCAGTCCTTTCGGAAATGCGCCCTGCAGCCGCCGTCTTAGCCGTTTGCGCACCGTGTCGAGGCCCTTGACGTCAACGTCGAGCAACTTCTGCAATTCTTCGCCCCGCATCTTGTCACAGATACCCTCCACCAGAAGTTGGAGCTGCTCGTCTCCATCGATTAGGCGCCCGATCTCGGAGAGCATGGCGGCGTCGTCCCGGGATGATGCTGCCAATGCCTCTGGCGAGGGCGAGGGATCCGCGAGGGCGGGAGCCGATATCCCGTCCGGTGTCGGCCGCACCTCGCGCCGTCCGGCCCTGACCAATTTGATCTCTTCCCAAGCGATGCTCTGGATTATGCCGCCTACTTCGCGCGCGAAGTCGAAGTTGCGGCGGACGTGCCGCTTGCCGGCCAGAAGACGCACGAACGTCTCCTGGCGGAGATCGTCTTCGTGCATGCCGCACCGTCCCGCGAACCACTTGGCCGCGCGCATGATGGCGGTCGCATCGCCCGAAGAGAGCTGGCCGATCATGGTCCGAACCTCCTCCCCCGAAAGATAGTCTGGTTCCTCACCCTCAGTTGTGGCTGTAGTTCTCTGCACTCGGCTCAGTCCCCTCCAGAGCATATGCGGTCTTGCCCGAATTTTCGGACACGAAAATTTCCGTGTCCGAGTTCGCGACGAGCCCCGCATTCATTTTTTGGAAGACGAGATCGCGCTTGCAAGCGGAAAAAAGCTTGAGGCGGCACGAAATGGAGAAAAGTCATGGCCAAAAGCTGGAAGCACGATCGGGCTGCTGATCACATCGCCAAGAAGCTGGATGACGTCGAGAACGTGACAATCTTCGACTACCGGCGGGACATGTCGCTCGAGTCCATCCCGAGCAACAAGGCGTATCGCGTCGATGGAGTGCATCTCTATGCCGACATTTTGAACCTGTCCGACATGCTGAACGTCACGACGGTCGAGGGCGAGACCTGCCATCGCCGCACGCTGCGCTTCCTCAACCTCCACTACCGCGCTGTCCACCGCATCCTCGATCGATGCGATGTTAGACGGGTGGATTTCCATAACCAGCGTCTCCATGCGATCGTGACGAAGCCCTACAATTCCGAGACTGACGCGGAAGCCAAGCGCGTCCGTCGGGCGGTGGCGGTGGCCCAGCTCATCATCGATGTGCTGAGGGAGACCGGTGATGCTGACGAGAAGATCCCGAGTGCTGAAGTGCGCGTAGGGATCGACACGGGGAAGGCGCTGGCCGTTAACAACGGTCGGCGCGGTGGTCGCGAGCCGCTGTTCCTCGGTGCTCCGGCCAACCATGCGGCGAAGATGTCGAGCGGTGGCACCAAGGCCGGAATCTTCCTGACCAACGAGGCTCGCAAGGCGATCGGCCTCGATGCGGTGGACAAGCCCGTCTCGACTGCGCTCTCCACCACCGAGATTGAGGACTGTCAGCAGAAGGCTGCGCTGGGTGTCTCAAAAGACAAGATCGTGAAGGAGTGGGAGGATGATCTGGAGAGAAGCCCGATCGGCGCTTTCAGTTTTTCACGCCACACCCCGCCGCTGCGCAATCTGGACATCACGACGCTGACGCCGGCTAATTCGCGACGCCAGGAGGCGGCCTCGGTATACGCGGACATCGACGGCTTCACCGCCTATGTCGCGAAGCACATCGATGACGCTGCCGAGGATGTCGTCAGGGTCTTCCATGTGATCCGCGCCGAGCTCGACAGGGTACTGACCTGTGATTTCGACGGTCGGCGCATCCGTTTCATCGGGGACTGTCTGCACGGGCTTCTATGCGATGGTACTGTCCAAACCACCGACGATCCCGAGACGGTCAGCACCGCCACGCTGTGCGCGGGGGCACTGCGCTCCAGTTTCGAGTTGTGCCTAGAGAAGCTGGAGGCCGTCGACATCGACGCTGCGGGATTGGGGTTGGCCATCGGCTTCGAGTTTGGCACGATGACCGTCACGCGGCTGGGCATGCAGGGCGATCGTGTGCGCTGTTCGGTCAGCCGGGGAGTCCTAGCGTCCGAGCAGGAGCAGGCGCGGTGCACTGGCACTGAGACCGCCATCGGTGCTTCCGCATACGATGCCGCGACGCAGGCGGTCCGCGATCTTTTCGGGTCTAAGAGGAAGGTGAGCGGGCTCGACTACAACGAAGCCGTCGAGGCCCTTGCCGAGAAGGGCGACGACACCGCGAAGGCCGTCAAGAAGGCTGCGTTTGCCGCCTCCGCTCCCGCGATCGCCGCGGCCTCCGACCGCACCGTCCGTCCCTACGCTGAAGGTTTGTGACAGGCGTGGCGGCGTATGATCCGATCGGCCCGATAGCGGCCCTTCTTCCCGATTTCGGTGCCTCGGAGCTGCATCGGGGCACAGGAATCATCCGGATCTCGCTGCCTGTTCCCCTGAGCGATGGCAGGCAGCCGGTATTCATCTTGGACGTGGGCACCTCGGGCGGCGCGATATCCGTCCGCGAGACCGTGCCGGCGCACCTGCCTTCCTTCTGTCCGGATCGGCACATCAACCACGACGGCACCTTCTGCCTGTTCTGGCGCGCGGTTGACGGCATTGAGGTCGTCAATCCGGAGACCGCGCGCGACTGGCTGGAGACGCTGGTGCGGTTCCTACAGTTGCAACTGCGTGCGGCCCGGCTGCGGCGCTGGCCCGACGGGCGTGGCCGATCCCACGGCGCAGCCGCGTTCTACCAGCACCGCGCCGAAGCCGCGGCGGCACGTCTGGGCGAGCCCTTCGCCACCGACATAGTGGAGGGGCGTCTTGGCACGAAGCGGAAGGGTGGCAGTGCCGAGGGCACCGCGATCAGGGTGATGAAGGAGGGGCGCAGGCTGTTCTCCGTCTGGGAGCGCAGCCGGCGGGTCGTGAATCTGCGGCAGCCGTGCCTCTGCCCCGCTGGGTCGGGCAGCCGTCCTGTCATTCTTAGATCGTGCGGCAGTCATGCCGCTGCTGCTGCGGATCTCGCGATTGAACTGAACGAGATGGCGGCGGCTGAGCGGGAGTTCTGGCAGTCGATGAAGGGATCTCCCTGCTGCGGGACGATGGCCGACTGCCCGCTGGCTGGAGCTTCCGCATGAGGGCGCCGGCATCTTCGAGAGACTATCATGGAGTTTTCAACAATGACGGGACTGAGTGAGCGCTTCGACAGGGCTGCCATCATCGATGCGCTGCTGCGGCAGCCGCTGATCAGAAGAGACAAGGAGCTGGCCGGGAAGTTCGCGGACATCGGACGTCCGAGGGAACTCGCCCCGAGCGAGGTTCTGGTGGAGCAGGGAGACTGGGCGAAGGACCTGTATTTCGTGCTGGCGGGCGAGTTCGACGCGATCGTTCATGGGCAGGTCAAGCAGACGCGGGTCGCCGGCGAGGCTGTCGGTGAGCTCGCGGGGCTGAGCCCCTCTCGTCCGCGAACGGCGACGCTGAAGGCAACGAAGCCGAGCTTTGTGCTAGCCATCGGTTACTCCGAGCTCCAGGAGATCGTTGGATCGGACGTCGAGTTCTGGAAGGCTGCGGCGGATGCCGTTGCGGATCAGCTCGACCATAGAAACCGTGAGATTGGTGCCGTCAACGAGACGCCAAGGGTGTTCGTCATCTCTTCGAAGGAAGGCATTGAGGTCGCCCGCGAATTGCGTAAAAATCTCGATAGTGACGAGATCCAAGTTTATCTCTGGGATCAAGACACCTTCATGATCTCGGATTACCCGATCAGCGCGCTCGAGGATGCGATCGAGCGCTGTGACTTCACGATCGCGGTCGCCCAGGCTGACGACGTGCTGATCACCCGCGAGGAGACCCACAAGGTGCCTCGGGACAACGTTCATTTCGAATATGGCATTTCCATTGGACGTTTGGGACGCGATCGTTCCTTCCTGCTTGTTCAAGCCGATACAAAGGTCAAGCTGGCCTCCGATCTCGCTGGCCTGACGACTCTACGATATCAGGGTGGCGACAAGGACAAATTGAAGCGGTCAGTCGCGAAGGCATGTGATGTCGCGCGCGAACGCATCGAGTTCATCGGCGTCCGTCGGGATCGGAAGGCGTGTTGAGGACGTCCGGCCGCGCCGCTCTAAACTCTGCCATTGCGCTATCGACTGATCGAAACCGTAATTGGCCCACTTTTTGAAGCCCCCCCGGTCAGGCAAACGCTGGATGTCGGCTTCTGGCAAGAGTGGCCGTTAGAACCGCCGTGCTGGAACGGCAGTGATGTCCCATGGCCGGTCGATCTCGCAATCATGGATCGACCTCAGGAATGATGGCTTTCCAAGCGGCACCCATTTGAAAAGCCGAGCGGGCAACTCTCCTAGGTGGGGGATCACTCAAGCCGCATCATATAATGCCGCTAAAGCAGCTAGAATTTTTGGGACCCATTGCAGGGTACCCACGCGGCTTGACTTTCGCGGCCCCGCTGACAATGTAGCAACATATCGTCAAGCGCCAGGAGGGCGTCATGGGCATCACCAGCCTTACCAGCCGAGAGTTCAATCAGGACGCCGCGCGCGCCAAGAAGGCAGCGCTGCATGGCCCCGTGTTCATCACCGATCGCGGACGCCCCGCGCATGTCCTGCTCTCGATCGAGGAATATCAGCGGCTGATCGGCAAGGGGCCGACGCTATGGGATATGTTTGCGGACAAGGATGACGGCGGCGACTTCGATTTCGACCCGCCCAAGCTGAACATCAGCTTCCGCCCGGCCGAGTTCGGCGGGGATTGATGTTCCTGTTCGACACCAACGTCGTTTCGGCACTTCGAAAGCCGGAACGCGGCGGCCCTGTGTTCGAGGCTTGGACAAAGATGGCCGTCGGTGCTCGCCCGTTCGTGTCGGCTGTGACGATCATGGAGCTCGAAATCGGCATCCTTCGGCTGCAACGTCGGGATGGAACACAGGCAGAGTCGCTTCGTCGCTGGATGGACAAGACCGTGATGCCTGGATTTGCAGATCACATTCTCGATTTCGACGCGGCGGTGGCCCGTCGCTGCGCAGCGCTCCACGTTCCTGATCCCCGCTCGGAACGTGACGCGATGATCGCCGCCACCGCGCTTGTCCACGGCCTCACCGTCGTCACCCGCAACACCGCCGACTTCATTGCAACCGGCGTTCCGCTGCTCAATCCCTGGGAAGATCCCGCCCAATAAGCGTGCGGCGTCGCGTACCGACACCTACCGGCGCGCGATCGGGTACGGCGTGACCGAAGGCGTTCAGCCGACCCGCACTCCCGGGAAGGGCAAGATCGTGGCGCCGCTGCGCAGGCTGTCGAGCAGGTTCGACCACCACTGCGCCATCGCTACCCGCTCTTTCCAATGGGTACCGCGATGATAGGCCGCACGAACCTTGTCGGTATCGCCATGCGCCAACGCGCGTTCGATTGCGTCGTAGGACCATTGGCCCGACTCGTTGAGCAGGGTGCTCGCCATGGCCCGGAAGCCATGCGCGGTCATTTCATTGCTGGCATAGCCCAAGCGGCGGAGTGCGGCGTTGAGGGTATTGTCCGACATCGGCCGCGTGCGCGAGCGCATCGACGGGAAGACATAGCCGTTGGATCCGGTGATCGACCGGATCTCCAGCAGAATGTCGATCGACTGGGTCGAGAGCGGAACGTGGTGCGGCTTGCGCATCTTCATCTTCTCCGCGGGGATGGTCCACACGGCGATGTCCAGATCGATCTCCTCCCATCGTGCGTGGCGCAACTCTCCAGGGCGGACAAACACGTGCGGCGCCAGTTGCAGCGCCCATTTGGTCATGCCCTGACCTTCATAGGCGTCGATTGCCCGCAGCAGCTTGCCGACATCCTTCGCTTCGGTGACCGCGCCATAGTGCGTGACGGTTGGCGTCAGCAGCGCGCCACGGAGGTCTCTCGTCGGGTCTGACTTCAATCGGGCGGTGGCGACGGCATAGCGGAATACGGCGCCGGCCAGCTGCAGGGTACGGCGCGCGCTTTCCAGCTTGCCGCGCTTCTCGATCTTCCGGATTGCGGCCAAGGCGTCGATCGGCTCGATCTCATGGATCGGCATTTTGCCGATGGAGGTATCGAGCAGGCTGAGAAGATATTCACACCGTGCAGCGGTCGAGGGCGCCCAGGCCCTGTCGCCGTCGCGCCGCCGCTTCGAGCAATATTCCTGGGCGACTCGGGTAAAGGTGTTTTCCGCCAGCGCCTCGCCTCTGAGTTTCTCGCGCTGCCGCTCCAGAACCGGGTCTTTCCCCTCTGCGAGGAGATCGCGCGCGTCGTCGCGCAGCTTGCGCGCATCACGCAGACTTATGTCTGGGTAGGAGCCGAAACTGAGCTTCTTCTCGATGCCGTGACGCTTGAATCTCATGCGCCAAAGGCGGGAGCCGGATGGCGCCACGATGAGGAAGAGGCCCAGCTCGTCATACAGCTTGTAGGCCTTGTCGCGGGTCCTCGCCCGGCGAATTGCGATGTCGGTCAAAGCCATAGTGCGGGCCTTTCGTCGCGAGGCCCACCCCGGTGGGCCTCATGCCAAATTTAGGCCCGAAATTCTCGAAAAAAGGCCCCACCTGCGCTTGCGCTTTAATGGGACGGGACGAGCAATCACGAGCCGGATGACCCGAAAAATACCGCAGATTTCCGCGGTTTACAAAGCTCTGTGAGATTTCGTGAGATCGAAAAATGGAGCGGGTGAAGGGAATCGAACCCTCGTCGTAAGCTTGGGAAGCTTCTGCTCTGCCATTGAGCTACACCCGCGCGGCGTCGCCCGGTGGACGATGCGGCGCCCCGGATAGCTGTGCGCCGGGCGTCTGGCAATGGGCTAGTTTGCGGGCGCGACCGTCGCCTCGTCGGGCTGCGCGGCGTAGCGGCGGGCGATGATGGCGCAGGCGATCAGCTGGATCTGGTGGAACAGCATCAGCGGCAGCAGGATGCCGCCGATCTGCGCTGGCGGAAACAGCACGCCTGCCATCGGCACGCCCGAGGCGAGGCTCTTCTTCGATCCGCAGAACAGCAGCACGATCGCGTCGGCGCGCGCAAAGCCCAGCGCCCGGCCCAGCCCCCAGGTCGCGCACAGGATGACCGCGAGCAGCGCGCAGCACAGCAGCAGCACGAGCAGCAGCGTCATCCCCGAGACGCGGCTCCACAGCCCCTCGACCACCGCCGCGCTGAACGCGGTATAGACCACGAGCAGGATCGAGCTGCGATCGACGATGCCGACCATCTTCTTGTGCCGCCCGACAAAGCCACCGATCAGCGGGCGCGCCAGATGCCCCGCGACGAACGGCAGCAGCAGCTGGAGCGCGATCGACTCCACCGACTTCAGCGAAATTCCCGGACCATCGCCGGCCCCGGCCATCAGCAGCGCGACCAGCGCCGGAGTGAGCAGGATGCCGATCAGGTTCGAGAAGGACGCGCTGCACACCGCCGCGGCGACATTGCCGCGCGCGATCGCCGTGAAGGCGATCGATGACTGGACGGTGGAGGGCAGCAGCGTGAGGAACAGCATCCCGGCGGCAAGGCCGGGGTCGAGCCGCGGGATCGAGGCGATCCCAAGCCCGAGCAGCGGAAACAGCCCGAAGGTGACCGCGAACACCGCCAGATGCAGCCGCCAGTTGCGCGCGCCGTCCAATATCGCCTCGCGCGACAGCTTTGCGCCGTGGAGGAAGAACAGCAGCACGATCGCGGCATCGGTAATCGCTTCGAACCATGGCACCCCGGCGCCGCGCGCGGGCAGCAGCGTGGCGAGCAGCACGGTCGCCAGCAGCGCGAGGACGAACGGTTCGAAAATGGCGATCACGCGGCGTAGCATCGGACACTCCAGGCTGATGGCGCGCCGCTTAGCGCGCTTTCGCCGCGGGAGCAGCCGATTTTCGTACGTCGTCGCGCACGAGTGTGTCGCGGCGGCGGGCTTTGCGCTATCGGCGCCGCCACGGAACGAAGTGCGTGCGATCGGAGGTGCGATGTCCAGCCTGGTGTTGATCGATGCGGGGGGCACGATTGCATCGCTGCCCGATGCGCAAGGGGTGCTGGTCGGGCGCGCCGGCTCCGCGCGATTGCGCGACGTGCTGTCGGCGGATGCGCGCGAAGGCGTGGTCGAGCGCCAGGCCTATGCCGGGCTCAGCGAGGATATGGGCCTTGCCGATGCGATGCGGATCGTGACGATCGTTGCCCAGGCAGAGGCTGAGGGCGTCGGGGGTGTGTTAGTCGCGCATGGCACCGATACGATGGAGGACGTCGCCTTCCTGGTCGACCTGTTTCACGCCGGGCAGGGGCCGGTGCTGTTCACCGGCGCCCAGCGTGCGGCCTCGGCGCCGGGGTGCGATGGCCCCGCCAATCTGCACGACGCCGTCACGGTGGCGCGCGATCCTGGCGCGCGGGGCATCGGCTGCGCGATCGTCTTTGGCGGGCGTATCCTGCCCGCCCGCAGCGCGCGCAAGCTCGACAGCAGCGGCCCCGAGGCGTTCGGCCCGCATGGCAGCGCGATCGGGCGCGTCGACGATCACGGAGTGCGCTTCACCGCGACGCCGCGCCGCCCCGCGCCCTTTGCGATCGTCGATCCCGAGCCGCGCGTCGAAATCGCGGCGCTGGGTCTGGGGAGCGGGCCTGCGCTGGTCGACGCGCTGGTCGCCGGGGGCGTGCGCGGGCTGGTGGTCGAGGGGTTCGGGCGCGGCAATGTGCCGATGGACGTCGTGCCAGCGATCGAGCGCGCGCGCGCGGCGGGCGTGCTGGTGGGGATAGCCACCAGTTGCATCGGCGGCGGCACCGCCCCAACCTATCAGTCGGGCGCGCGGCTCGCGGCTTTGGGGGCGGTCGGCGCCGAGGACCTGAGCGCGCGCAAGCTGCGGCTGCTGTTCGCAGTCGCGCTGGGCGGCGGGCGCGATGCGGCGACGGCGGAGCGGCTGGCGCGCGAGTGGCTCGCGGCCTAAGGGGCGGGCTAGCCTTGGTCGGGCGCCGGGAACACCGCGCCGACATGGCGCTCGCCGCGCGCCTCGGCCAGCATCGCCTGGCGGTGGCGCTCGGCGTAGCGGGTGCGCTGTTCGTCGGTGCGGGTCGCGTGGCAGGCGGGGCAGCTCACCCCCTCGACATAGAGCGGCGACGCGCGGTCCTCGGCGCCCACCGGCATCCGGCACGCGCGGCACAGGCCATAGTCGCCGGGGACCAGCCCATGGCCGACGCTGACGCGCTCGTCGAACACGAAACACTCGCCGTGCCAGCGGCTCGCCTCGGGCGGGACGGCCTCGAGATAGGCGAGGATGCCGCCCTTCAGGTGGAAGACCGAATCGATGCCCTCGGCCTTCACGAACGCGGTCGCCTTTTCGCAGCGGATGCCGCCGGTGCAGAACATCGCGACCTGCGGCATCCGGCCCTCGGCCTCGAATTCCGCCCGGTGCGCGCGGAACCAGGCGGGGAAATCGCGGAAGCTGTGGGTCCGGGGATCGATCGCGCCGTCGAAGCTGCCGATCGCGACTTCATAGTCGTTGCGGGTGTCGATCAGGATCGTGTCGGGCCGCTCGATCAGCGCGTTCCACTCGTGCGGTGCGACATAATGGCCGGCGTCGAGCGGATCGATATCGGGTTCGCCCATCGTCACGATCTCGCGCTTGATCCGCACCTTCATGCGCAGGAAAGGCATTGTCGGCGCGCGCGATTCCTTGACGTCGAGATCGGCGCAGCCCGGCAGCGCGCGGATGTGCGCCAGGACATGGTCGATCGCGGCATCGGCGCCCGCGATCGTGCCGTTGATCCCTTCGCGCGCCAGCAGCAGCGTGCCCTTGACCCCGACGGCATCGCAGGCGGCGGCGAGCGGCGCGCGGATCGCGGCGCACTCTGCGAACGGCGTGAACCGGTATAGCGCGACGACGCGGATGGGATCGGCGGGATTCTGCACTGTGCGACGGGTTCCTGATGGCGTGGCGGGGGAGGATCGAGCCCCTAGCAGAGCCACGCGCGCGCGTCATCCGGGCAGGGCAATCCCGGCGTTGCGGCGGCCCGGCGGGGGTCCTAGAGGGTGGCGCAAAGGGTCAAGCGTCAAGGAGTGCGGCATGGTCTATTATCTCGGGATCGATGCCGGGGGCAGCCATTGCCGCAGCCGGTTGATCGACGCGAGCGGCACCGTGATCGGCAGCGGCAAGACCGGCCCGGCCAATGCGCGGGTCGGGCTGGAGATCCTCCACGCGACCTTGCTCGACGCGATCGGACAGGCGATTGCCGAGGCCGGGCTCGACCCGGCTTCGGTCGCGACGATCCGCGCGGGGATGGGGATCGCCGGCATCTCGCGCCCCGGCGTGCGCGAGCGGCTGGAAAGCCTGGCCTTTCCCTTCGCGTCGGTCGCCTATGAAACCGATGCGGCGATCGCCAATATCGGCGCGCATGGCGGCAGGGACGGCGCGACATTGGTGATCGGCACCGGCAGCATCGCGCAGGTGCGCGTGAACGGGCGCGATTTCGCGATCGGCGGCTATGGCTTCCCGATCTCCGACGAAGGCAGCGGCGCCGCGCTGGGGCTCAGCGCGATGCGCCACGCGCTGCGCGCGCTCGACGGACGGACGACGCGGACGCCGCTCAGCACTGCGGTGAGCGAGCGCTTCGGGCATGACACGGCGCGTGCCATCGCCTGGATGGATGAAGCGACGCCCAAGGATTACGCCCAGCTCGCCCCGATCGTGATGGACCATGCCGAGGCCGATGATTCGATCGCGCGATCGATCGTCGAGGACGCCGCGCTGCACGTCGAGCGCTTCATCGAGACGGTGTTCGCAAAGGGGGCGCCGGCGTGTGCGCTGGCCGGCGGGCTGTCGCTGCGGATGCGGCCATGGCTGCGCGCGCGGACGGTGGCGCGGCTGAGCGAGCCGATGGGGGACCCGCTGGATGGGGCGTTGTTGCTGGCGGGGTTTGTGCGGGAGTAGGTTGGGGTGCTGCGTGATGGGAAGGGCGGGTTCCGCCCCCACTAGCGGACATTCGCTTGTATGCTACCAAGCAATATGCCGGTCGCATCACCCCCAGTCCCTCCAAGAACTCCAGCGCCTATGTCACAAGGCGAAATCGAGTTCATCAAGGATACGGTGCAGCGCTTCTATGGCGCAGATGCCGTCATTCGTAATTTCGGCCCTGACCCGAATCGTTTAGAGATCCACGTCGAGACTGACGCGGAAACTGACATGCGGAAGTATGACTGTCTTGGAGTACTGCTCACCCGTATCGATCGCGCGCAGATTAGCCTGGAAGTGACAAGGCGCGGGGAGAAAGTGCGCGGATCGGCGAAATTGGCATATCGCCAAGGTGTGATCCTCTAACGGCAGCTAGCCGCCAATTCCGGGCACTCGCAGCGAGCTTCGCCCGTGCCGTCCGGCGCAGCAGCCGCCCCCTTGCAATCGCGGCGATGTTCCCCATATGTACCGAACTTGCCTTCCGGCGACCGCTCTTTGATTCCGTAAGATACCCCCCTCACGTGCACGAAGCGGCGCGCTTCGCGGGCTCGACCCATGTTCCGGCTGGCGGTTCCCGCCAACTGTCCACGAGCCTAAACTTCCTAAACTTCGCATCCCCCCGCCGGCTCGTGGCGAGGCCTGCCGAAAAACGCGCATACGCCTAAACTTCCTAAACTTCGCTCGGTGGCCACCACCCCGGCGCGGTGGTTCTCCACCAGACTACGCCATCTCGCTACCGCATCCCCCCTCAGCCCACCTTTCCAACCCCGACACCACGCCCCCAATCCAAGTCCGCGTCACCCCCCGCGCCGCTTCCAGAAGTACCAGATCCACGGCCAGCCCCGGTGTGATCGCGCCGGCTAACCGGCAGTCAACGCAACGGCCTTGAGCCGGGCGCCGGGCAGCATCCGGCAACCGTCCCGAATTGCGTCCCCCGCCGATGCGTGCGCCCCGCCAGCGACCCGCAGGAGGGCCGGGGCTTGCGCGGAGAGGAGCACGCCATTCGGTCCGGGCTGCGTGTTCTCGAACGCGGCACCCGCTACGCCTGCCGGCTGGTTCGCCGCGATGATTGTCGGCGGTCCACGGCCATCGATGCCGCTGGCCGCTATCTGGTTACGGCGATCGCTATCGATCTTGGACAGATCGAACGTGTATACCGCATGGACTGGGCTGGCTGCGCTCGGCAGCGTATCGGCAAGTCGCGAAAGTCGCGAATAGCATTGCTCGACGGTCTCCGGCCCCTGATTGCACCCGGAAAGCAACACCGCCGCCGCGATTGGGACGGCGAACCGCATTCAGGTGTTTTGCGCGTTGGCAGAGCAGGGATAGCGCTTGTCCAGCGCCGCACCGAAACTGTCAGCAAAATCCCGCGATTGCCATGTAGTTGGTAGCGAGCGAATATCGGCCAGCACCGTGTCGATCGACAGGTCCAGACTTTTCGGCGGGCATGCGCGCGGTGGCGTCCCCGCCGCGCGGGCCTCCAGTATCTGGCGGCGATACTCATTGGCTACCGCGAAAAATTCCTCCACCAACGCCTTTAGCTCCGGTGTCGCCAACGCTTGCTCCGCGGTGACACCCGGTTGCTTTGGAGCGCGGGACGCCGCCTCCCAACGCGCGATGAACTGATCGGTCGGTGTCGCCGACACCGATGCTGGCGCGAGGATCGCCGCCAAAAGCATAATCGCTTTCATAGGATTTGATCCTAGTGCATTGATTCATATGCGCAATTATAGATGCGATGGAGCGATCCGGTTGCGCGCCGAAGCTATCATCCGATCCTCACTCCCCCACCACTGACACCACGCCACCGATCCAAGTCCGCGTGACGCGCCGCGCCGCATCCACATGCACCAGGTCCGCCGCCAGCCCCGGCGCGATCGCGCCGGTCCGCTCGCCCAGCCGCAGGAACGCCGCCGGGTTCGCGCTCGCCATTGCCGATGCCTCGGCCAGCGTGTGCCCGAGCAGGTCCATTGCGTTGCGCACCGCCGCCGCCATCGTCAGTGCCGATCCCGCCAGCGTGCCGTCGGGGCCGCGCAACGTGCCGTCCTCCAGCTTTACCTCGGTGCCCATCAGCGTGAAGGCGCCGCGCGTGCCGCCGACCGGGGGCATGGCGTCGGTGACGAGCATGGCGCCGTCGATCCCGCGCGCGGCGATGGCGATCTTGAGCGCGGCGGGGTGGACGTGGTGGCCGTCGACGATCAGCCCGAAATGGCTCGCGCGATCCTCGATCGCGGCGCCGACCATGCCGGGCTCGCGGCTGCCGAGCTGGGTCATCGCGTTGAACAAATGGGTGAAGCCGTGCAGCCCTTCGTCGAACGCGGCGCGGGTCTGGGCATAGTCGGCCATGCTGTGGCCGGCTGCGACGATCACGCCGCCCGCCACCAGCGCGCGGATCGCGCCGGGTGGGGCGAGTTCGGGGGCGAGCGTGACCAGCCGCACGCCGGGGCCGGGGCGGGTGAGCAGCGCGATCACGCTGTCATCGATCGTGCGGAACTTGGTGGCATCGTGGATGCCGCGCTTGGCCTGGTTGAGGAACGGCCCCTCGACATGGATGCCCAGCACGCCGGGCACGCCGCCCTGGATCGCGGCGTCCACCGCGTCGATCGCGGCCTCGACCACCGACAAATCGTCGCTGATCAGCGTGGGGAGGATGCCGGTCGTGCCGAAGCGGCGATGCGCGGCGGCGATGGCGCGGATGCCCTCGACGGTCGGCGCGTCGTTGAACAGAACGTCGCCGCCGCCATTGACCTGGGTATCGATGAAGCCCGGCAGCAGCCAGCCGCCGCCCAGTGCCACCCGCCCGGCATCGGCGGGGATCGCGGCTTCGGGCACGATCGCGGCGATCCACGCGCCGTCGAGCAGCAGCGCGTGGCCGTGGAGTTCCCGCCCCTCCGCGACGATCGCGGCGCCAGTGAGCGCGGTCCGGGTCATAGCGTCCGCGTGACCTTGGCCAGATAGGGCGGGCGATCAGGGTCGCGGCCGCGCGCGAGCGAGAGCGCGTTGGCGAAGCGATAGAAGCTCTGGATCATCGCAATGGCGCCGATGATCGGGTGCGCGCCGGTGACGCTGGGCAGGCGGATCGCGGCGGGGGCGATGTCGTCGGGATCGCCCGCCGCGATGACGGTGGCGCCGCGCTCGGCAAAGCTGGCGATGCGGTCGCGCAGGCCAGTGCGCGCGGCGTCGGCGGGGCCGAACACGAAGACCGGGTCGGCGGCCTCGACCAAAGTCATCGGGCCGTGCGCGACTTCGGCGCTGCTGAACGCCTCGGCATGGATGGCGCAGGTTTCCTTGAACTTGAGCGCCGCCTCGCCCGCAATCGGGAAGGTCAGCCCGCGCCCGAGCACGAGCAGGCTCGATGCGCCGACCAACGGGGGCAGTGCTTCGCTCCAGTCGAGCGGCCAGCCGCTGCGCAGCACGTCGCCGATGCCGTCGAGCGCGCCCAGCACTGCCGCATCGCCGCTCCATTCGGCGGTCAGGTGCGCGAGCGCGGCGAGCGTGGCGATGAAGCTCTTGGTCGCGGCGACGCTGGTTTCCGGCCCGGCGTGGAGCGGGATCAGAATGTCGGCCATCGCGGCGAGCGGCGAGGCGGCGTCGTTGACGAGCACGACCAGCACCGCGCCCTGTGCCTTGGCGCGCTCGGCGGCGGCGAGCAGATCGGGGCTGCGGCCCGATTGCGAGATCGCGAACAGGGGGATGCCGCGGAACTTGGGCGATGTCGCGTCGTACAGCGCGCCGATCGAGGGGGCGTGGCTGAGCACCGGCAGGCGGAGGCGGGTCTCGAACAGCACCTTGGCGAAGCCCGCTGCCTGATCCGAACTCCCCCGCGCCAGCGTGGCGGCGAAGGGGGGATCGAGCGCGCGGAGCCGCTGGGCGGCGTCGCGGACGGCGTCCCGGTTCGCGGCGATCTGGCGCTCGCATACCGCAGCGGCTTCGGCAGCCTCGCGGATCATCAGGCTTTCGCTGGCCACCATAGCTCCTTGTTATTGCCCGGTTGCGCCTAAGCGATAGCGCGCGCGCGGCCAAAGCGATTAATGGGGGTGGGGTTTGCACAAGAGGAATGGATGTCCACCGAAACCGTCGATCCGCGCTATGTCGATATCGATCGCTGGCCCACCGAAACCGCCGTTGCGGCAATGCTGGAGGGGCAGATTGCCGCGGTCGCCGCGCTGACGGGGCAGGAGGGCGCGATCGCCGCCGCCGCCGATGCCGCCGCTATTCGGCTCGGGCGGGGCGGGCGGCTGGTCTATGCCGGGGCGGGGACGTCGGGGCGGATCGCGGTGCAGGACGGCGTCGAGCTGGGGCCGACCTTTGGCTGGGGCGAGGACCGGCTGGTGTATCTGATGGCGGGCGGGCCGGGGGCGTTTCTCCATGCGGTCGAGGGCGCCGAGGATGATGGCGATGCGGCACGGGCGGAGATCGCCGCCGCCGGCGTCGGGCCGGACGATGTCGTGATCGGCGTCGCGGCGAGCGGGCGGACGCCGTACACGATCGCGGCGGTGGAGGCCGGGCGTGCGGCGGGGGCGCTGAGCGTTGCGGTCGCGAACAATCCGGGCACCCCGCTGCTCGCAGCGGCGGAGCATGCGCTGCTCGCCGATACCGGCAGCGAGGCAGTGGCTGGATCGACGCGGATGAAGGCGGGGACTGCGCAAAAGGCAGTGCTCAACCTGTTTTCGACCGCGACGATGCTGCGGATGGGGCGCGTCCATGGCGGGCTGATGGTCGATATGCGCATCTCCAACGCCAAGCTGGTGCGGCGCGGCGCGGCGATGGTGCGCGACCTGGCGGGAGTCGATGATGCGGCGGCGCTCGCGGCGCTGGAGGCGGCGGGGCGCGACATCAAGGCGGCAGTGCTGGTCGCGCGCGGGATGGACGTGGCGGCGGCGCGCGCGCTGCTGGCGGCGAGTGGCGGCAGTCTGCGCGCGGCGATAGCGGGATAATCGTTACGCCCCGGCCACCAATTTGCGACTGGCGCGTTGCCGCTCCATGCAAAACCTGTGGTTCATCACCAACCCCAATTCGGGAACGACCTCCCGCCCCAAATGCGAGGCTTTGGAGGCGGTGTTTTCCGAGAGCGGGCTCGAGCTTGCCGGGCGAACCGAATTTCCCGCGCATGACCTGCCGACCGGCGCCGAGCTGGACGCAGCGAAGGTCGACACCGTCGTGCTGTTCGGCGGCGACGGGACGATCAACGCCGCGCTGTCGGCGCTGGCCGAGTGGGACGGGGCGTTCCTGATCCTGCCCGGGGGCACGATGAACCTGCTGGCCAAGGGGCTCCACAGCGAGACCGACCCGCACAGGATCGTCCATGCCGCGCGCGCATGCGACCGCCGCGTCGCGCTGCCCTTCGTCGAGGCGGGGGAGCACCGCGCGTTCGTCGGGCTGATCCTTGGACCCGCTGCCGCCTGGGCGCGGGCGCGCGAGGCCGCACGCAAGGGGCGGGTGAGCCGGCTGATCGGCGCGGCGCGGGCGGCATGGCGCAAGACCTTTGGCCGGAGCGGCATCCGGCTGGACGGCGCGCCTGGCTTACGCGACCAGTATCAGGCGGTGTTCGTCACCCCCGATCTGGACAGCCTGCACGTCGCCGCGGTCGATGCGCGCGATTGGGGATCGATCGTCCAGCTTGGCTGGGAATGGGTGACCGGCGACTGGATCGCCGCGCGCGCCGTTAGCGAGACGCGCACCGAGACGCTGCGGGTGCGCGGCAAGCGTCCCTCGACGGCGCTGTTCGACGGCGAGCCGGTGACGTTGCCGCCGCGCGTCGCGATCCGGGCGGGCAAGAGCCTGGAGACCTTCATCAAGACCCGTGAGGAGGCGGCGACGTGACTCGGCTGTTCCATGTCAGCGACGTGCATTTCGGGCGCGAGGATGTTGCCGCGATCGAATGGTTCGGGCGCCGGGTCGCGGAGGAACAGCCCGATGCGATCGTGATGACCGGCGACCTGACGATGCGCGCGCGCGCCAGCGAGTTCGCGGCGGCGGGCAAGTGGCTGGAAAGCCTCGGGCGCCCGGTGACGGTCGAGGTCGGCAACCACGACCTGCCCTATTTCAATCCGCTGGCGCGGCTGGTGGCGCCCTACCGCCGGTACAAGACGATCGAGCGGATGATCGAGAAGCCGCTCGACCTCAAGGGTGTCGGCGTGGTGCCGCTGAAGACCACGGCGCGCGCCCAGTTCCGGCTCAACTGGTCGAAGGGCAATGTCAGCATCCGCGCGCTGCGCAAGTCGCTGGCGCTGGTCGAGGCGGTGCCGAAAGGCGACCTGGTGTTCGTCGCCGCGCACCATCCGCTGATCGAGGCGGGAACGCAGGCCAGTTCGCGGACGCGGCGCGGGCGCGAGGCGCTGGCGGCGCTGGCGACGGCGGGGGCGCATGCGGTGCTGACGGGCCATGTCCACGATCCGTTCGACATCGCGCACGACGTGGGCGGCAGGACGGTGCGGCTGATCGGCGCGGGCACGCTGTCCGAACGCGTCCGCAGCCAGCCGCCTTCGTTCAACGAAATCCGGATCGACGGCGCGACGTTCCAAACCATCGCGCGCTTCATGGGCGAGCCTGACGTGGCGCTTTAGCGCGCGCTTACAGGCCGAGTTGCCCGCGGTCGACGGTCGCCGCCACCAATTCGGCGCGGGCAGACGCGCGGCGATACTCGGCGTCGATCTGGCGCAGGCGCGCATCGGCGGCGCTTTCCTCGCGCAGGTTGACGACGATGAAGTCGCTCGCGCCCAGCTGGAACCGGCGGCGTTCGGCCTCGGCCATGCGATCCGCCAGCGCCGTCTCGTCCGCGGCGAGCGCCACCAGCTGGTCGGCCGCCGTCGCCTGGATCGCGAGGCCGTTCACCTCGACGAGGATCTGGTCCTCGATCAGCCTGCGCCGCAGCCTTAGCCCATCCGCCTCCGCCGCCGCTTCGGCAATCTTGCCGCGCGCCTGGCGGCGTTCGAGCGGCAGCGAGAAGCGCAGGCCGACTATCCCCTCTGCCGGCGTCCGCGATGCGCCGCCCAGCCCGACATCGCCGACGTCCTTGGCAAGCTCGGCGCGGACGTCGAGCCGCGGGCGCATCTCGTTCTCGGCGAGCAGGCGCTTCACTTCGACCTGATCGAGCCGGACGAGGATCGCCGCCAGATCGGGGCGTTCGATCCGGCGCGCGAGGTCGGGGCCGAGCGCGGGCAGGCGCAGCGTTGGAAAGGCAGGGGGCAGGCGGTCCGCAGACGGGACGACGCGCTCGCCCTCGGCATCGCGAAGGTAGAAGGAGAGTGCGTTGGCCGCCGCCGCCAGCTCCTGCTCGGCGCGCACCAGCAAGGTCTGGCGACGGAGGATGTTCTGGCGGTTCTCGATGCCCAGGATCTGCGGGCGGGCACCGAGCGCGATCTGGCGCTCGATCGACGCCTGGCGCGCCGTGGCGAGCGAGAGGAGGTCGCGATAGACGCTGGTCCGCACCCCGGCGGCTACCCATGCCTGATACGCGTCGATCGCGCGCCGCTGGACGCCGATCGCGACCATTTCGCGGTCGAGCCGGGCGAGCACGGTATCGCCCCCCGCCAGCCCGATCCGCCCGCGCCGCTCGTCGATCAGCCGGTCGCGCATCAGCGAGAAGACCCCGCCGACCTTCACTTCGCCCAGCCGGTTGGTGAACGCCTTGTCCTCATAGGTCGGGAAGTCGCCGCGCGAGACGCGGTAGCCGCCATAGAGCGCGCCGCCATTGGTCGCGAGCGGGCGCGTCGCGCGGCCCTCGACCACGGTGCCGTCATAATAGCCGAGGGCCCGCGACTGCGCCTCGCCTTCGAACAACAGGTCGAACGCCCCCTCGGCGGACAGGCGGCGGCCATCGGCCTGTCGCTCGCGGGTGATCGCCTCCAGGATCGCGGGCGCGTGCGTCGCCGAGGAGCGCAGGACCTCGTCGAGCGCCAGCGGTTGCGCCGCGACCGGCGCCGCCGCGACCAGCGCGACGAGCAGCGCGAGAAGGCGGATCATTTGCCCTTCTCCGCCGGGGCAGGCGCGGACGCCTTGGGCGCGGCCTCGATCGACGGGCGGCGGAATTCGAGCGGGAAATCGTTGAGCGTGCGCCACAGCTCATAGCCGACGCTGACGGTCTCCATCTGGATCCAGCCGCGCACCTTGGCGCCCAGCCGCACATAATCGGCGTTCGGCCAGACGGGCTTGCCCGGCATCGGCTCGACGAGCACGCGGAACAGCCCCGTCGGCTGTGCCGAAGGATCGACCGAGCGCACCCGACCGTCGAACATGCCCTGTGCAATCGAAGGCCAGCCGCTGAACTGGATCGCGGGCCAGCCTTCGAAGGCGAGCCGGACGGGGCGCCCGGGGCGGATCATGGCGATGTCGCGGCCATCGACCATCAACTCGACGACGCGCACCGGCGTCTCGGGCGCCAGCGCCGCGAGCCGATCGCCCGCCGAGACGAGCGTTGCGCCGGCAGCGGCGTTGATCGACTGGATGCGCCCGTCGCGCGGCGCGCGCACCGTCTGCGCCGACTGGCGGTTGAGCGCCACGTCGACGCGGCTGAGCTTGGCGCGCGCCTCGGCCAGCTTGGCGCGGTGATCGGCGACCTTGATCTGCGACGCTTCATAGTCGCGCCGGGCGATCAGCCCCTCGGTGAGCAACTGGCCCGATCTGCCGACATCGATCTGGGCCACTGCCATCGCCTGTTGCGCCGCCGCGATCTCGGCCACGACCTGCGCACGCTCGGCGGCGAGGCGGGCGAGCAGGTTGGGGTCGTTGTCGACGATGCGCGCGATCGGGTCGCCGCGGCGCACCCGGTCGCCGTCGCGGACATACCATTGCTCGACCAAGCCGGGCACCAGCGCCGTCACGTCCTGGACGCGATCCTCGGGGTCGAGCGCGGTGACCTGCCCCGCGCCGGACGAGGTCTGGACCCAGGGGACGAGGAACAGGATCGCCGCAACGACGCCGATGCCGATGGCGATCAGCCAGGCGAGCACGCGGGTGGCACGCGGCGGGCGGATGCTGGCGAGCGTCGGGAAATGGGCGATATGTTCAGGCTGAAAGGGCATCGGAGCCTCCTTCGCGCGCGCAGGCGACGAGTTCGTCGAGGTCGGCGCAGCGCCGCTGTTCGCGTGCGCCGAGCCACAGCGCGCCGTCGCGTGCCAGCCCCTGGGGCCGGCGAGTGAACTGGAGCACGGTCGTCGCGCCGCGCAGCGCCGCGAGCACCGCATCGACGCGCTCGGGGGGCAGCAGGTCGTACAGCGGCGAGAGCACGAGCAGCCTGGGCCGGGCGAGCAGCGCCGCGGCGAGCTTCAGCGCCATCAGCTCGCCGACCGACAGCGGCCATCCCGAGGTCGAGACGATCGTGTCGAGCCCGTCGGGAAGGCCGCCCAGCCGCTCGGCCAGCCCAACGGTTTCGAGGACATCGACCATCCGCGCCGCGTCGCCCGAGGCGGCGAGCGACAGATAGTCGCGGATCGACATTTCGACGAAGCTGGGGCGGTCGAGCACCATCACCTCGGCGCGCAGGCGGTACATGTCGAGCCCGGCAATGTCGCGCCCGCCGATCAGCGCGAGGCCGCGCGCGGGCGACTGGTGCCGCTTGAGCAGCATCGTCAGCGCGCGCTCGACGCCCGGCGCCGCGACGACGGCAAGCTGTTCGCCCGCCGCGACCTCGAAGTCGAAACCATGGCCCTGATGCTCGACGCGGCGGAGGCGGATCGCGCCGTCGACGGGGCCTTCGCCCTCCGCGCTGCCCGATTCCTGCGGCACGTCCCAGAACAGCGACAGCTCCTCCAGCCCTGCGGCGAGATCGTAGAGCGCCTCGAGATAGGGGCCGAACTGGGCGATGCCGTAGAAGACGCCCGACAGGATCAGTTCGGCGGCGACGAGCTGGCCGATTGAGAGCTGCCCCTGGATGATGAGCCAGCCGCCGAGCGCGAGCAGCGCCGCGCTGGCGGTCGCATAGACGAGCAGCAGCGCCAGCGTCTGCGCGAAGGTGTAGCGGAAATGCCGCCGGTACGCGCCGACATAATTGGCGGTGATCGCCTCCGACCGGTCCATCGCATAGTCGAGATGGCGGCTCGACTTGTAGAAGCCGTTCGATCCACCGACGCTCTCCAGCCAGTGGGCGGCGGCGTGCTTGGCATGGCTCTTGGCGACGGCGGTGCGGATCGCGCCCGAGGCCCAGAGCTGCCAGATGACGAACAGCGCGAGGACGAGCACCACGTTGAACGCGAGGAAGAACGGGTGGTAAAAGCTGGTGACGACCAGCCCCACTGCGCCCTGAAGCACGATCGTGAAACCGCCGAGCAACAGGCTCGGCATCGCCTTTTGCACCGTCATCAGGTCGAAATAGCGATTGAACAGGTCGCCGCGGCGGGCATCGGCGAAGAAGGGGTTCTGCGCATGGACCGCGCGCAGCGTGATCTCCGCGACGATCCGCGCGAACAGCCGCTGCTCGAACAGCGCGAGCAGGTGGACGCGGAACGCCGCCAGCACCCCCGCGAGGAGCAGCAGCAGGAACAGCAGCCCCGCCAGCGTGAACAGCGGCGTCGGCAATGCGGTGTTCGCGACCGAATTGATGAGCAGCTGGACCGAGATCGGCGTCGCCAGCGACAGGAGCGAGATCGCAACGCCATAAATCACCGCCAGCCGCACAAAGGCGGCGTCGGGCGCCAGCACCAATCCGATCCAACCTGCAAAGGCCCGGATGCCCGGGCGGGTTTCAGCCATCACGCGTCTCCTTGAACGGGGACAATCTGCGTGTCCCGCTTCATCGGCACAACCGGGCGTCTGCTATAGTTTCGATAGGTTTTTCCTATTCCGCGACCTCGCGCAGCAACGCCGCGAGCGTCCCGAATGCCGGGGCACGGCCGGCGCCCGCGCGCCACACCAGCCCGATCTCGCGATAATGGCGTCCCCCGGCAAAGGGGCGGACCATCACGTCGGCGCCGCCGCGCACCTCCTGCCGGACATAGAGGTGCGGGAGCAGCGCGAGGCCCATGCCCATTCCCGCCATCTGGCGGATCGCGTCGAGGCTGGTGCCCTCATAGTCGCGCAGGACATGTGCGCCCGCCTGTTCGGCGAGCACCGCGACCTGATCGCTCATCCGGTATTGCGGCTGGAGCGTCAGCAGCCCGCGCCCCGCCAGATCGCCCTCGACGATCATCGCGCGCGCGCCGAGCGGATCGTCGGCTGCCATCGCGACGTAGAGCGGCTCACGGAACAGCCGCTCGACATGCAGTCCGCGGTCCTCGATCGGCAGCTGGACGAGGATCACGTCGTGCGTGCCGTCCGCAAGCAGTTCGACGAGCATGTTGGGCAGCCCCTCGCGGACATGGACGCGCAGGTCCGGGCTGGTCGAATGCAGCCGCGCGACGAGCTGCGGCAGGATATAGGGCCCCAGCGTGGGGGAGACGCCAAGCCGGATCGTCCCCGACAGCGCGTCGTCGCGCCGCTCGGCGAGCGCCTCGAACGCCGCGACTTCGGCGAGGACGCGCCGCGCCCCCGCGACGGCGTCGCGCCCCAGCGGGGTGAGCACCGCCTTGCCCCCGCCGCGTTCGACGACGCGCCCGCCGAGCAGCCGCTCGACAAGCTGGATCTGTTGCGAAAACGAAGGCTGCGACACGCCCACCGCAGCAGCGCCGCGCGTGAAGCTCGCATGGTCGCCCAGTGCGATCAGGTAGCGGAGCTGGCGAAGCGTGGGTTGCATCCTGCCCGTTTCCTGCCCGGCCGGGGTGTGATCGGGACGCTCGTATTCCGCGCGCGCATGGGCAGGTCAATCCCGCGCGACGGCGATGTCCTGCCCGAACACGATCAGATTGCCGTCGGGCGCCACCACCATCAATTCGCGCTGGCCATAAATCTGGTCGACCGGGCCGTGGACGTCGCCGTCGTTGAGATGGGGGATGTGCGGTTCCAGTTCCCGCGCGATCGCGTCGACATCGTTGACGTCGATATAATAGCAGAACCGACGGTTGCCCGGCGGCGCCCCGTCGTCGCCGAAATTCTGGCGGAGGCGGAAAACGGCGGCCTCGCGCCTGATATAGGCATAGTCCGCCGTTCGGAAATGACAGGTAAAGCCCAGAATATCCGTGAAGAATTGCAACGCGGATTCGAAGTCCGGAACATGCATGAACGGCGTCACGCGGTAGATATTAGCCATGGAGTTCCCCTCTTGGCCCGCGCGGATAGTGCGCGCGGATGAAGACCAAGACAAGGGGCACGCTTACCCTCTGAATAACCCTATCGGCCCGCGCCCGCCATTGCTCCACGTCGACCAGTTCGGCAGGACATAGGGCATGTCCGCGTCGGCGACGCCATGCCACCGCGCGATCGCGCCGATATACTCCTCTTGCGCCAGCGCCGGGACGAAGCGGCCATCGCTCGCAATATCGCTGGCGCCGCCCAGCACCGGATCGGGATAGGCGCCGAAAATCCCGCCCGGCGCGACATTGCCGCCGACCACCAGATGGTTGCTGCCCCAGGCGTGATCGGTGCCGCTCTGGGCATTGCCGCGATAGGTGCGCCCGAAATCGCTCATCGTGAAGGCAGTGACATTCTCCGCCATCCCGATCGACTGCATCGCGCGATGGAAACCCGCCATCGCCATTGCGAGCTCGCCGAGCAGATTGGCGTGGGTGCCGGTATCGTTGTTGCCGCCCCCCGTCTGCCCGGAATGGGTGTCGTAGCCGCCCTGGCTGGCGAAAAAGGTCTGGCGCGCATGGCCGAGCGTTCCGCGCGCCTCGATCATCCGGGCGACGCGCATCAACTGGCGCGCGACGTCGCTGGTGAGCAGCGCGCCGGTGGTCGGATGGGTGAAATAATTGTCGACCGCGCTGGTGGCGGTGACGATGGCGTTCGCCGTGTTTGCCTGGCCATAGGCGGCGGTTGAGTCGCGCGCAGTCGCCTCGACGATCGCGCCATAGCCGGCGCCATTCGCAAACACATCGATCGCGGCGTTCTTGGCCTGGTTCGCGGCGCTGCTTCCGGAGGTGTAGCCTGTGCGCGTCAGCGTCCCCGTGGAGGGCAGGACCAGCGCCGAACTCGTGCGCCCGATCGTCGCCAGCGTCGATCCCGCCAGCGAGATCAGCGGCGGGGTCGACCCGCTCGGCAGGCGATCGGCGATCCGTCCCATGAACCCGTCGACACTGATGTCGCGCGCGCGCAGCCCCTGCCAATGCGCCTGCTCGTCGGCATGGCTCATCAGGTTGCTCGGCTGAAGATCGGGGCGCGACTGATAGGTCGCCTTGGTCAGCGGCGCGAACAGCGTGCCGGCATTGAGCACCAGCGCGAGGCTGCCCTCGTCCCAAAGCGGGCGCAGCGCCGCCATTGCGGGATGCAACGCGTAGCTCGCCCCGGTGAGCGTCGTGAGCTGCGATGCCTTTATCCCCACGCTGCCCCGCGCGGCGAGATAGGCTGCGTGCCGGGCGTCGGTGGGGATCACCATGTTCCAGCCGTCATTGCCGCCGTACAGGAAGATTCCGACCATCGCCCGGTAGCTGCCACTGGGCGCCGCCATCGCGGTGGTGCGGCCAAGCTGGCCAAGCGCGGCCATCGCCCCGCTGCCGGCGGTCAGGCGGAGGAGATCGCGGCGGGAGATCGGCATCGTGCGGTTCCTTACCGGTCGACGAGAAACAGCGGGCTCGATGCCGCGACATACAGCATCATCTGTGCCCGCTTGCGCGCCTGGATCACCGGATCGGCGTTGGTGATCGGCGTCGCCGCGGCCTTCAGTGCGGCCCGCTGCGCAGGGCTCAGCGCGTTGGCGAACAGCAACAGGTCGATTCGCGCGACCATCGCGTCCAGATCGGTGCCGAACGCCTCCCATCCCGACCATAAGGGCTGGGTGAGCGAGGACAGCGGCAGCCCCGAATCGAGCGCGAATTCGGACCGCGTGGCATCGCCGGCGATCGTCCAGTCATAGATCAGGTTGTGCCAGCGCAGCAGGTTCGCGGTGCTGAGCAGCTTCGACGCGGGGCTCTTCAGCGTCACCGACCCGGGCAGCGGGTAATCGGGCGGGTAGAAGTTGAACACCGACGGCGCCCGCATCACCGGCTGGCCCAGGCTGGTGTCGCGCGTCACGAACACAAAGCCGTCGGTCGAAAAGCCGATCGCGCGGGCGAGTGCGGTCATGAGCAGGATCGGTTCCTTGACCTTGCCCGCGTCGCCCGATGGCGCGGTGCGCGCCTCGCTATCGGTCAGGATGGTGCGGACCACCGCCTTCAGGTCGCCGCGCACGCCGCTGCCATTGTTCGCGAACACCGCCGCGACGCGCCCGACATAGGCGGGGCTGGGGTTGGGCGTCACGAGATGCGCGATCAGGAACCGGGCGACGCGCGGCGCGGTCGAGGCATTGTTGAACGCCGCGTCGATCACCGCCGCGACGCTGGCTTCGGGGGTGGCGCCGGCGGCGACGCTGGTGCCCAGGAAGCTCTTGGCGCTGCTGTCGTAACGCGCGGACACCACGATCATCGGCTGCGAATAGTCGCGGGCATTGCTATCGGTGATCGGCGCCCCGCCCAGCCGGGCATAGGTCCAGCCGGTGAGCGCGCGTGCCACGCCGCGGACGTCGTCGGGGGTGTAGTTCGGAATGCGCGCGCCGGTCGTGTCGAGCCGCGGCGTGCCGTCCATGTTGAGCTGGTCCGGCCCCATCGAGAAGAGCTGGAGCAATTCGCGCGCGAAATTCTCCGACGGCGCGGACTTGTTGCTGTCCGCCATGTCGAGATAATTGCCCATATAGCCGCTCATCGTCGCGCGCTGGAGGACATCGCGGAAATTGCCGAAGGCGTTGTCGAGGAAAATCTGGTTGAATGCCGCGATGCCGGCGGCAGTGTTCAGTTCCTGCTCGGACGCCACGATCATCTGGCCCAGCGCGAAGGCGACGCGCTGGCGAAGCTGGTCGGGTGCGCCGATCGCATCGGCGTAGAAACGCATCGCCGGCGGCGCGCGCGAGAAATGCAGGCGGGCGCAGATCGTGTCGCCGGTGGGGCATATGTCGCGGCGGACCTCGCCGGCGGCGATGTCGGCATAGGTGCTGCCGGTCGCGGCGAATTGCTCGTTCAGCCAGCCTTCGACCCCCAGTTCCTTGATCCGGGCGACCAGCGCCGGGGTGGGGCCGAAGCTGGCCTGTTTGGCGAGCCGCGCGGCTTCGGCATCGGTGAGCCCGACCACGACGGGCGTGGTCGGCGCGGGCGATACCACGCCGCCGCCCGACGCGGTGCCTGATGCGCCGCCGCTGCTGCCGCCGCCGCCACATGCCGTGATAGCCAGGAGCAACGCTGCGCACAGCGTTGCTCGCACCGAAGTGCGCATCGTCCAATTTCCCCGCACCGCGCATCCCCCCGGACGCGCCATATGACGGGGGTACTTGGGCGGTGTTTTGCGCACAAGTCATGGAAATGCTTAAGGAAATTGGTAAATAATCTGCCTCGGCTAGGATAACGGTCGGGGGCGAATCCTGCAAGCCAACGAAAAGGGGCGGCCCGTTGCCGGACCGCCCCAAAATCGTGTTGCCGTGAAGCCGTTTAGCGCTTCGAGAACTGGAAGCTACGACGGGCCTTCGCCTTGCCGTACTTCTTACGCTCGACCGTGCGGCTGTCGCGGGTCAGGAACCCGGCTGCCTTGACGGGCGCGCGCAGGATCGGTTCGAACTTGGTCAGCGCCTGGCTGATGCCGTGCTTGACGGCGCCGGCCTGGCCCGAAAGCCCGCCGCCCTTGACGGTGCAGATCACGTCATACTGGCCGGTACGCTCGGCGACGCCGAACGGCTGGTTGATGACGAGACGCAGCGTCGGACGCGCGAAATAGACTTCCTGGTCGCGACCGTTGATCGTGATCTTGCCCGAGCCGGGCTTGATCCAGACGCGTGCGACGGCGTCCTTGCGGCGGCCGGTCGCATAGGCGCGGCCATATTGGTCCAGCTCCTGCTGGCGCAGCGGCATGGTCGACACGACCGGCGCGGCGGGGGCGGCGACGTAATCGTCGGCGCTGGCAGGGACGCCCGCAGGCGCTTCACCGGCGGCAATCGCGCCGAGATCGGAAAGGGACTGGCGGTTGTCGGACATTATGCGCCCACCTTGTTCTTGCGGTTCATCGACGCGATGTCGAGGACTTCGGGGTTCTGCGCAGCGTGCGGATGCTCCGTGCCGGCGAAGATGCGCAGGTTGCGCATCTGCTGGCGACCCAGCGGGCCGCGCGGGATCATGCGCTCGACGGCCTTTTCAAGCACGCGCTCCGGGAAACGACCCTCCAGCACCTTGGCTGCGGTGATTTCCTTGATGCCGCCGGCATAGCCGGTGTGCTTGTAATAGACCTTGTTCGCCAGCTTCTTGCCCGTGAAGCGGATCTTGTCCGCATTGATCACGACGACGTTATCGCCGCAATCGACATGGGGCGTGAAGCTCGTCTTGTGCTTGCCGCGCAGGACGTTGGCGATGATCGACGCAGCGCGACCGACCACCAGGCCTTCGGCATCGACGATATGCCATTTCTTTTCCACTTCGTGCGGCTTTACCGACTTGGTGGTCTTCATCAGAGCCTTCATGGCCTGTGACCTTTCGAGATTGAACGCGAACGCGCCACCCCAGGGGGCGGCGCGGTTGGCGGCCATCTGACGCAGGGGGGTGCGAAAGTCAAGCAAATCGGCGGGTTTGCTGACGGGTAAAATGATACCCGTCAGCGTTCGGGCGCGATTTCGGCCCTCATCGCGCGCGCCCGATCGCGTGCGCGCCCCACACGGTTGCGATCACCAGCAGCGCGCCGGTAAGCTGGTGGAGCGCGGCGAGGGGGAGCCACACGCCGCTCATCACCGTGGCGATGCCGAGCAGGATTTGTACTCCGAACGTGCTGTGGATCGCGATCGAGGCGCGGCGATCGATGCCCCGCACGGCGCGCGCCAGCACCACCAGCGCAGCGACCGCGACCCAGGCCCACCAGCGATGGACGAAGTGGACGATCGCCGGATCGTTGACCAGCGCATCGAGCAGCGGGCGACCGGGGACCGTCGCGCCGGGGAAGACGCTGCCGTTCATCAGCGGCCACTGGTCGGTGACCAGCCCGGCATTGAGCCCGGCAACGAGCGCGCCGTACAGCAATTGGACGCCCAGCGCCGCCAGCACCGCCACCGCGAGCCCGCGCAGCCGCGCGGGGCGCGCCATCGGATTGCGCGACAGCGCGAGCAGGTCGAGCGCGGTCCACACGATCCCGCCCAGCGTGAACAGCGCGACGAGCAGGTGCGCGGCGAGTCGGACATGGCTGACATCGGTGCGCACGCTGAGCCCCGACTTGACCATCCACCAGCCGACCGCGCCCTGCATCCCGCCCAGCGCAAGCAGCGCGACCAGCCGCCAGCCATAGCCGCGCGGGATCGCCCGACGCACTGCGAACCAGACCAGCGGCACGGCAAAGGCGAGGCCGATCAGCCGCCCGAGCAGCCGGTGGAAATACTCCCAGAAGAAGATCGCCTTGAACCCCGCCAGCGTCATGCCCTGGTTGAGCTGCTGATATTCGGGGATGCGCTTATAGGCGTCGAACTCGGCCTGCCACGCCGCGTCGCTGAGCGGGGGCAGGGTGCCGCTGATCGGCTTCCACTCGGTAATCGACAGCCCCGATTCGGTGAGCCGGGTCACGCCCCCGACGACGACCATCAGCACGATCAGCGCGGCGACTGCGAACAGCCACCACGCGATCTGGCGCGGGCGGGCAGAGGCGGGGAGGGGGGTTATCTGGAGCACGCGCGTCTTTTAGGCGCGGGCCGGGGCGATGGCGAGTCTTGTCCTGACCCTCAGTTGCCGCTGCTCGCGCCCGGCAGCGCCGACGCCAGCGCGTCCCAGTCGATCGCGTCGTCAACGAGCAACGCCTCGCGCACCTGCGCGCGATACCGGTCCTCGTCGAAGTCGCTGGCGACTGCCCGCGCCGCCTCAAGCCGCCGGCCGACACCCGCGCCGCGCACAGGCGGTCCTGTCGCCGCGCAGGCGCTGGTCGAGCGCCTGGACGCGATCCCATTCGGCGCCGTTCAGCCGCGCGATCTCCGCGACGACATAGGCATAACGCGGCGCGGCATCCCCGCCGGCGCCCGCCGCGCGCATCCGTTGTTCCTGGAGGTCGAGCTGGACGGCATAGGGCTGTTTGCGGGTGTAATAGCCGAGCACATATTTGAGGTGATAGCGGTCGAGCGCGCGGACGCAGGCGGCGCTGTCCTCCGGAAGCGCAGTGTCGGCGGCCGCCTGCATATCCTCGACACAGGTCGGGTAGGGATGGGCGTCGATCTCGGCCAGCGTCGGGCGCGGCCCGAGCGTTGCCGTGGCCCAATCGGCGACCTCCGCCGGGGGCCCCGAGTCGGGGGGCACATCGGGCGTGACGGGGGGCGTGACGGGGAGAGCCGGCGCGGGCGTGGGGGTTGCCGCTGTGTCCGTTGGCGCGGGTTCCGGCGGTTCGGCAACGCGGGGCGAAGCGGGTGTGGCCGGGGCTGCCTCGGCACCGATGGGCCCCGTCACATTGCCGCTATCCCCCGGAAATTGTTTCACTCCGAACCCGACGACCGCGCCGACCATCGACACGATCACGCCGCGCACCAGCCATTTGCCGACCGCGGGGTTTCGCGGCGTCCAGCGTTCGAAGATGACGAGCAGCCCGCCGATCGCGCACAGCACGAAGCTCAAGACGAACGTCCATATGACGATCAACGGAACCAATGCCGGCATGAACAGAACTCCCCCAAGCGGGAGCCTCTGCTAATGCGCGGCTTAATTCAAGCCCGCGCCCCGTCCACGACCGCGCTCTCGTTATAGCGCAGCGCCTTCAGCACCGTCGCGACGATCGCGTCGGCGTCGAGCCCGGCATCGGCATATTGCTTCTCGGGCTTGTCCTGGTCCTGGAAGATGTCGGGCAGCCGCAGCGTGCGCAGCTTGAGCCCGCCGTCGATCAGCCCCTGGTCGCTCGCCATGGTCAGCACATGCGCGCCGAGCCCGCCGACCGCATTCTCCTCGATCGTCACGGCGACTTCGTGGCTGGTGAGCAGGCGGCGGATCAGATCCTCGTCGAGCGGCTTGGCGAAGCGCAGATCGGCGACGGTGGTCGACAGCCCCTTGGCCTCCAGCACATCGGCGGCCTTGAGCGCCTCGCCCAGCCGCGTGCCGAGCGACAGGATCGCGACCGACTTGCCCTCGCGCACGATGCGGCCCTTGCCGATCTCCAGCCGCTGCGGGACCTTGGGCAGCGCGACGCCGGTGCCGTTGCCGCGCGGATAGCGCAGCGCGATCGGGCCGCTGTCGTGCATCGCGGCGGTGTGGGTCATATGGACCAGCTCGGCCTCATCCGCCGCCGCCATCACGACGAAATTGGGGAGCGTCGCCAGATAGGTGACGTCGAAGCTGCCCGCATGCGTCGCGCCGTCCGCCCCGACGAGCCCCGCACGGTCGATCGCGAAGCGCACCGGCAGGTTCTGGATCGCGACGTCGTGGACGACCTGGTCATAGGCACGCTGGAGGAAGGTGGAGTAGATCGCGCAGAACGGGCGCATCCCCTGTGCCGCGAGGCCCGCGGCGAAGGTCACGGCATGCTGTTCGGCGATCCCGACGTCGAACGCGCGATCGGGGAATGCCTTGGCAAAGCGATCGATGCCAGTGCCGGAGGGCATGGCGGCGGTGATCGCGACGATCGTCGGGTCGCGCCGGGCCTCCTCGACAAGCTGGTCGCCGAACACGTTCTGATAGGCGGGCGGTCCCGGCGGCGCCTTGTCCTGCGTGCCGGTGATGACGTCGAATTTCTGGACGCCGTGATATTTGTCGGACGCGGCCTCGGCAGGGGCATAGCCCTTGCCCTTCTTGGTCACGACATGGACCAGGATCGGGCCATGTTCGCTGTCGCGGACATTCTCGAGCACCGGGATCAGATGCTCGAGATTATGCCCGTCGATCGGGCCGACATAATAAAAGCCCAGCTCCTCGAACAATGTCCCGCCGGTCGCCATGCCGCGCGCGAATTCCTCGGCGCGCTCGGCGGCGTTGTGCGCGCGCTTCGACAGCTTGCGGATCGCCCGCTTGGCGAGGCTGCGCAGCCCGAGATATTCGGACGAGGACACGACGCGCGCCAGATAGGCCGACAGCCCGCCCACCGGCGGCGCGATCGACATGTCGTTGTCGTTGAGGATCACGACGAGCCGGTTGCCCGCCGCCTCGGCATTGTTCATCGCCTCATAGGCCATGCCCGCGCTCATCGCGCCGTCGCCGATCACGGCGATCGCCTTGCCGGCATTGTCCGACAGCTTGTTGGCGATGGCGAAGCCCAAAGCGGCGGAGATCGACGTCGACGAATGCGCCGCGCCGAACGGGTCGTACTCGCTCTCGCTGCGCTTGGTGAAACCCGAAAGCCCGCCGCCGCTGCGCAGCGTGCGGATGCGATTCCGTCGCCCGGTCAGGATCTTGTGCGGATAGCATTGATGCCCGACGTCCCAGATCAGCCGGTCGGCGGGGGTGTCGAACACATAATGGATCGCCACGGTCAGCTCGACCACGCCGAGCCCCGAGCCGAGATGCCCGCCGGTCGTGCCGACCGCGGAGATCGTCTCGGCGCGCAGCTCATCGGCGAGCTGTCGGAGCTGGGTGGGTTTCAGCGTGCGAAGCGCGGCGGGCGTGTCGACGGTGTCGAGCAGCGGCGTCTGAGGTAGTTCAGCCATCGCTGCGTGTTACCTCAGCCGGACGCGCAAGTCGAACCCTTCGATTGCGGCGGGATTTTACGCTACGGCAGTGTCTTGCGCGCAGGTGCTGCAGGTGCCGCGAACCTCGATCACCGGACGCACCGGCACGAAGCCCGCATCGCGCGCGGCGGTGCGCACGGAGCGGGTGATCGAGTCGTCGTCGATATGCGTGGTCTGCCCGCAGCGGTCGCACACCAGGAAGATGCAGTCGTGGAGGCAATCGGGATGCGCGTTGGCGACATAGGCGTTGGCGCTTTCCACCCGGCGCGCCAGATTAGCACCGACGAACAGGTCGAGAATGCGGTACACGCTGTTCGCGGCGACTCGGCGCCCCTGCGCCTTCGACACCGCGTCGGCGATATCATAGGCTGAGGCCGGCTTGGCAAAGCCCGACAACGCTTCGAACACATGTTCGCGCATCGCGGTCCATTGCTCGCCCGATTTCTCCAGCGTGGCCTGCGCGACGCGGGTCAGTTCGGAGCCGTGATGCTCATGATGGTCGTGCGCATGCATGAAACGAATCTAGGGTGCCGGGGCGCCCACGGCAAGTCGGGCACTCAGAGCGCGGCGCGGCGGTTGAGTTCGTGGCCGAGCGCGACGAGGCTCACGCCGACCAGCGTCCAGAAAATCTCGAACTCGCCATGCGGCAGCGACAGCGCGCCCGCCATGATCCCCAGTCCGAACGATCCGACGATGGCGGGCGCCATCGACCCGTGCAACAGGATGCCGCGACCCAGCGCGAAAATGCCGAAGCCGATCGCCAGTGCCAGCCCGACTTCGTGGATCGCAGGGTTGAGCAGCCCGCCGGCCGAGGAGATCACGGTCAGGAGAACCGTCGTCGCGATGCAATGGACGAGGCACAGTCCGCTGACGGCGATCGCGATCCGATCAAAGCTTGCGTCGACGCTCGCCCAGAAGCGACTGGCCCAAACGCGGCTGAACGAGAGACTCACTGACATGGCCGCCATATAGGCGTGTGTAAGTGAAGGTACAACATATCATCGGCAAAATCGCAAGCAGGGTTCGGCTTGGCTGCGGTGGAGGCGATTTCGAGCGTGCGTTGGCCATTTGCTGGGCGCGGGTAGGCCGGGCGTCGCTCTAGGGGACGCCGCCCGGCCATGCCCGCTACGCCCTATATAGGCGCAATCGCCGGATTATGCATCCGGGTTGCGCCAGTGCGGACGCGCGCTGCGGCAATTGGAGCGCGAATCATGCCCGCGCGCCGAGATAATGGGCCTGTGCCGCATCGGTGGCGTTGATCGCCAGCAGCGAGCGGGTTTCCGCTACGGTCCGCGTGCGCCCGTTGCGGTCCGATGCCGTGTCGAGCACGCGATCGAGCAGCGCCTGGCCGTCCTCCCACCAGCCGATCCCGCTGGCGGCGTTCAGATGCCCCTGCGCGCCGGCATCGACGAAGACGCTGCCCCAGGACGCGGCCATTGCCTGCGCCTTCTCGGTCGCGATCCACGGATCGTCGCTGCTGGCGACGACGATCGAGGGGAAGGGCAGGGGCTTGGACGGCGTCGGGCTGAACCCGTTCAGCTCCGCGCGAACGCCGGGGCGATCGACATCGGCGGGGGCGACGAGCAGCGCGCCCGCGACCGGCGCGCCAAAGGGCTGGCCGGCAAGTTCGGCCCACCACGCGACCGCGAGGCAGCCCAGGCTGTGCGCGACCAACACCACCGGCGCCTGCGCGGCGCGGATCGCCTGGTCGAGCTTGGTCACCCAGCTGTTGCGATGCGGGGTGTTCCACATGCCCAGTTCGACGCGATGGGTGTCGGGGCGTCCCTGTTCCCACAGCGTCTGCCAGTGCGACGGGCCGGAGCCGCCCAGGCCGGGAACCGTCAGGATGAGAGGCGAAGTATCGTCGAGTGGCGAAAAGATCGTCATGTCTTCCGCTCCTTTTGCGGAGGGGTGGCCGGACCCCTGAAGTAATTCCCACTGATCTAGTATGCAATAGGCCTGCGACGGAGCGTGAGCCGGGTGCGGCGGGGCGGTTGCACTCGGCGGGCAAGGCACCGTAAGGGGCGCCATGGCCAAGCAGCGCGCCGATCAGATGCTCGTCGAACGCGGGCTCGCCGAGAGCCGGACGCGCGCGCAGGCGCTGATCATGGCGGGGCTGGTGTTCGCCGGGGACCGCAAGATCGACAAGGCGGGGCAATTGCTTGCCGATGCGACCCCACTCGACGTGCGCGGGCGCGACCATCCCTGGGTATCGCGCGGGGGTATCAAGCTGGCGCATGCGCTCGACCATTTCGGCTGGGACGTGGGCGGCGCGGTCGCGATCGACGTGGGGTCGTCGACGGGGGGCTTTACCGACGTGCTGCTCAGCCGGGGCGCGGCGCGCGTCTATGCGGTGGACAGCGGCACCAACCAGCTCGCGTGGAAGCTGCGCCAGGACCCGCGCGTCATCGTCCACGAACAGACCAGCGCGCGCATCCTGACCGACGCGCATATCCCCGAGCCCATCGACCTGATCGTATGCGACGCCAGCTTCATCGGGCTGGCCAAGGTGCTCGACGTGCCGCTGGGCTTTGCGCGGCCCGGCGCGCGGCTGGCGGCGCTGATCAAGCCGCAGTTCGAGGCGGGGCGCGACGAAGTCGGCAAGGGCGGGGTGGTGCGCGACCCCGAAGTCCATGCGCGGGTGTGCGCCGAAGTCGCGAATTGGGCCGAGGGGCGCGGCTGGCCCGTGCTCGGCATTACCCCGAGCCCGATCACCGGGCCCGAGGGCAATATCGAGTTCCTGTTGGCGGCTGTGCGCGGGGGTGGATCGGAATCGGCGTGAGCGTCGCTGTTTCCGTCTGCGAATTGTTTATATTAGAGTAGCGTAACATTCGGGGTAGCAGGCTAGCGTAGCAGGCCGAACAAGGAGGAATGGGGTTGAGGGAAATCGCATCCAGGGGCCAGTTGCGGCTCGCCTATCTGCGCTGGGCCGTGGTTACCGTCCCGTTCATCCTGCTGCTGGGGTTCACATCCGCGCGGCTGGCGCCGAGCGGGTCCGAAAATGCCTGGTACATGGCACTCGCCAAACCGGCGATCATGCCACCCAACTGGGCGTTCCCGGTCGCTTGGAGCGTGCTCTATGTGCTGATGGGGCTGGCGCTGGCGATGGTCATCAACGCACGCGGATCGCGGCTGCGCGCGCCGGCGCTGATCGTGTTCGCGTTGCAGATGGTAGCGAACCTCGCCTGGTCGCCGGTGTTCTTCGGGCTGCATCAGGTGCGGCCGGCGCTGGCCATCATCGCCGCGATGGCCGTGCTGACGATCGCGACGATCGCGATGTTCGCGCGCGTGCGCACCGGCGCGGCGGTGCTGTTGCTTCCCTATCTGGCCTGGATCGGCTTTGCCGGCTATTTGTTGTATCAGGTCGACGTCCTAAATCCCGATGCTGGAAGCCTTGTACCGGCGCGCTCGGTTGACCAAATTCAGATCCGTTGATTCGATTGGGAATTTCAAAATGCAGACCGATAACCGCCTGTTCGACGATTTCGTGAAGTTCGTGAACGGCGCCGCAGGCACCGTCGCCGGCATGGCGCGTGAGACCGAGGCTTCGGCGCGCGAGCGGGCGCGCGAATGGATCGGCGGGCTCGATTTCGTGGCGCGCGATGAGTTCGAGGCCGTCAAGGCCATGGCCGCCGCCGCGCGGGATGAAGCGGACGCGCTCAAGGCGCGGCTCGCCGCGATCGAGGCGCAGCTTGCAGCGACGGCGACGACGCAGCAGGGCGACGCTTGAGCACCGTAAACGGCTTGTCCACAGGTTTTCGACAGGGTTGCGAGCCGGTGGCTTGTGCCCCGCGGACCCGATTGGCAGGATTCGGGCCAGCCAATCCCGGCAACCTTCGGAGGTGACGATGCTCGACGAAGCGGAATTCGACCGCGACGACGCCGCCCCCATCGACATGCTCGAAACCTATTTCGCGGCGCATGGCTGGACCCATGAGCGCGAAGATGACGAAATTGTCGCAAAGGTGAAGGGCAGCTGGACCGAATATGAGCTGCGCGCGATCTGGCGCGAGGATGACGGGGTGCTCCAGTTCCTGGGCTTCCCCGACATCCGCGTCCCCGACGAGCGCCGCGCGGCGCTGTACGAGACGATCGGGCTGGTCAACGAACAGCTGTGGATCGGCCATTTCGAACTGTGGTCGGCCAGCGGCATTCTGTTGTTCCGCCACGCCGCGATGATCGACGGCGGCGAGGGCACGCTGACGCTGGCGCAAGCCGAACTGCTGGTCGAAAGCGCGATCGACGAGTGCGAGCGCTTCTACCCGGTGTTTCAGTTCGTGCTGTGGGGCGGCAAGACGCCCGCGGACGCGATTGCGTCCTCGCTGATCGAAACGCAGGGCGAGGCATGAGCGAAGCGATAGCGGCCGGCATCTGGCTGGTCGGATGCGGCAATATGGGCGGGGCGATGCTGCGCCGCTGGACCGAAAGCGGCGTCGACCCCGCGCGGGTCGTGGTGCTCGATCCGGGGACGCCCAGCGTACCTGCGGGCGTCCGCGTGATGGCATCGCCGCCGCCGGGCGAACTGCCCGGGATCGTGGTGCTGGCGATCAAGCCGCAGCAGCTTGGCGCATTCGCCGATGCGGTCGGCGACCGATTGGCGGGCGTGCCGCTGCTCGTGTCGATCCTGGCCGGAGTCGAGGAAGCAGTGTTGGCCGAGCGCTTCGCGCCGCGGGCAGTGGTCCGCGCGATGCCCAATCTTTCGGTGGCGATCGGCAAGGGCGTGGTTGCGCTCCACAGCGACACGCCCGACGCAGCATTGCGCGACGCCGCCGAGCGGCTGATGGCGCCGCTGGGGCTGGTCGAATGGATCGCCGACGAGCCGCTGTTCGACGCAGTGACGGCGCTGTCCGGCTGTGGCCCCGGCTTCGTCTATCGCTTCATCGACGCGATGGCAGAGGCGGGCGCGGCGCTCGGACTGCCGATCGACCAGGCGCGGCGGCTGGCGCTGGCGACGGTCGAGGGATCGGGGCTGCTCGCGGCACAGGCCGATGCGCCCCCCGCAGTGCTGGCGGACCGTGTCGCAAGTCCGGGAGGGTCTACGCGCGAGGGGCTCAACGTCCTCGATCGTGACGACGCGCTGGTGCGGCTGATGCGCGATACGCTGGCGGCATCGGCACGGCGCAACGCCGAGATGGCAGCCGAAGCCCGCAAATAATCCGGCGCTCGGAACGCCACCGTTTCCAATGGGTTGTGCAGGAAACACTCGCAACCATCGGAGGCGGACATGGCAAGCAGCACGGCGACGCGCGACAATAAGGGACGGTTCAAGGCAACCACCGGCGAGTCCGGCAAGAGCGGCGGCGGCTTCGGTGTAATCGCCGGCGCGGCGGCAGGCGGCGCGGCGCTCGGGCTGCTCGCGCTGCTGGGGCGCAAGGCTGCCGTGCAGGCGCCCACTGCCTTTGCGGGCAATTGGGACGAGGCGCTGGTCGTCGAGCATCAGGCGACGCTGAAGGTATTCGACGCGATCGAGGCGACCGACGAGTCCGCCACGATCCGCCGCAACCTCCTGCTCTCCCACCTCAAGCACGCGCTGATGAAGCACGCGGTCGAGGAAGAGAATGTCATCTACCCCGCGCTCCGCGAAATCGGCCAGCAGGACGCAGCCGATTCGCTCAACAAGGACCATGGCTATGTGAAGCAGTATCTCTACGAGTTGGAGAACATGCCCACCGCATCGCCCGAATGGATCGCCAAGGTGCGCAAATTCCGCACCGACATCGAGGCGCATATGCAGGAGGAAGAGCTGACGCTCTTCCCGATGCTCCGCTCGCAGCTGAGCGACGAGAAGAACAAGGCGCTGACGATGACCATGAACAAGGAAGGCTTCAAGGTCGCGTGAAGCGGCGGACAACCACAAAACGGGGTCATCCCAGCGAAGGCTGGGATGTGGACTCACGGTTGAAGTGCACCGGTTGAGATTTTGGAGAATGCCTCGGCGGGTGTGAGGAAGCCAAGGCATTTTCTGGGGATGTTGTTGAGCCGGTCGGCACAGGCACGGAGTTGTCTGTGGCTGACGGTGTCGAGGTCGGTTTTGCGAGGCAGGCTTCGGCGCAGTCGGCCGATGGTGTTTTCGACACCGCCCTTTTGCCATGGGGCTCGGACATCGCAGAAGAAGGTCTGGATGCCGAGGCTGTCGTGAAGGCGGTGATGTTCGGCGAACTCGGTGCCGTTGTCGAAGCTGATGGTCCTGCGCAGATCCTGGGGGATATGGCGCAGTCTGCGGGTGATCCGGCGTGCGGTCAGCTCGGCTCTGCGGTGGGGTGGCTTGTCGAGGATGGTGTAGCGTGTGTGGCGCTCGTGCAGGACGAGGACATTGTGCCCATATCGGGCGAACAGCATATAGTCGGCTTCCCAATGGCCCGGCTGTGCGCGATCCCGGGCTTCGAGGGGGCGTTCGCCGATCGGCCTGCGCTGTTTGATGAAGCTGGCCGGGCTTCCGCCCTGGCGGCCATAGCGGCCGCGCCTTGCCTTGCAGCGGGGCAGAAGGCGGTGCCAGTAGTCCTTCTGGGCCGAGCGATGATAGACGTATCGATAGATTGACTCGTGGCTGACCATGGTGCGACCGTGCTCAAGCGCCAGTCGGCCGGCGATCTGTTCGGGAGAGCATCCCATCGCAAGGCCGTTCTTCACGATATCTCGCAGGTCCGGCTGGCGCGCCAGCTTGAAACGGCAGTCCCATCGTCGTCGTCTGATCGCGAGCCTATGGGCACGCCCGGGCGCATAGCCGCCGGGCCAGACCTTGGTCGGCTTGCTATTGCGCCTGAGTTCCCGACCGACCGTCGTGTGATCACGCCCGATCGCGGTGGCAATCTGTCGGCAAGATATACCGCCTTCATGAAGGCGGTATATCTCGATCCGCTCGTCGAGGCTGAGTTGCCTGTAATGTCGTCCCATCGCGCAATCACCTTAGCAGGTGGTGCACTTGTTCCGTGAGTCCGGGGGATCCATTCAGCCACTCCGCTCGACCCAAAAGCCGCCACCGAGCACCGAATGGATCCTGACTTTCGTCAGGATGACGCGGTTTCCTAAACGCGGTTCTACCGCCTGATCCTCGGCGCGCCGGCCGGCCCCGGGTGGGGCCGGTCAGCGCCCGAGTGCGGCGATCCGCGCGCGCTCTTCCTCGGGCACCAGTCCCTCCAGCACCGCCCAGAAGCCCCCGACCGCGCCCGGATCGGCGCTCGAATAGGCCGCCGACATCTTCTCGCGCAGTGCCTCGAACAGCTTGGCCTCGAGCGCTGCCCCGGCGGGGGTCAGGCGGAGCAGGCGCTGGCGGCGATCACGGTCGCCGGTCCGGGTCTCGACCAGTTCGCGCTCGGTCAGGTCGCCCAGCACCCGGCCCAGCGATTGTTTGGTGATCGCCAGCAGCGCGAGCAAGTCGCTGACGGTGAGGTCCGGCTTGCGCGCGACGAAATACAGCGCGCGGTGGTGCGCGCGCCCCAGCCCCTGCGCCGCCAACCCCGCATCGATCGAGCGTGTCAGGTTCGAATAGCCGAAATACAGCAATTCGACGCCGCGGCGAATCTCTGGCTCGCGAAGGAAGAGCGGAGAAGCAGGAATTGGGGCAGCCATGTTGACCATCTTTGCCATGCGCCCTAGTCCGTCGCAACCCGGTCGGTACGCATCCGCCGGGGAAGGCGGAAGGCGAGAGATGGAAGACACCACGATCCTGGATTTCGAGTTCGAAGCGCATCCCAACCCGGTCGGCGCCGCCGATCGCACCGCGCTCCTCGCCGATCTTGGCTTCGGCAAGGTGTTTACCGATCATATGGTGGTGATACGCTATACCGCCGATCGCGGCTGGCACGATGCGCGCGTCCAGCCGCGCGGCCCGATCCAGCTCGATCCGGCCTGTGCGGTGCTGCACTATGCGCAGGAGATTTTCGAGGGGCTGAAGGCCTATCGCCTGCCCGATGGCGGCGCCGCGCTGTTCCGCGCTGAGGCCAATGCCCGCCGCTTCGCCGAGTCGGCTGAACGCATGGCGATGCCGCCGATCCCGGACGCGCTGTTCCTCGAATCGATCCGCGCGCTGGTGCGCGCCGATCGCGACTGGATTCCCGACGGCGAGGGTTCGTCGCTGTACCTGCGCCCGTTCATGTTCGCGAGCGAGACGTTCCTGGGGGTGCGGCCCGCGCAGGAATATCTGTACATGGTGATCGCATCGCCCGCCGGCGCCTATTTCAAGGGCGGCGCACCGTCGGTGACGTTGTGGACGTCGGAACATTACACTCGCGCCGCGCGCGGCGGGACGGGCGCGGCGAAGTGCGGCGGCAACTATGCCGCCAGCCTGATCGCGCAGGCCGAGGCGATCCGCGAAGGATGCGACCAGGTGGTGTTCCTCGACGCGGTCGAGAATCGCTATGTCGAGGAACTGGGCGGCATGAACGTCTTCTTCGCATTCGAAGACGGCAGCCTCCAGACCCCGCCGCTGGGCGGCACGATCCTGCCCGGCATCACCCGCGAATCGCTGATCCGGCTGGCGCGCGACGCAGGGGTGACGGTGCGCGAGGAGCCCTACGGCATCGACCAGTGGCAGGCCGACGCCGCCAGCGGCCGGCTGCGCGAGGCGTTCGCGTGCGGCACCGCGGCGGTGGTCACGCCGATCGGCCGGGTGCGCGGGCGCGGCTTCGATTTTTCGATCGGGAATGGCGGGCCGGGGATGCTGACCGAACGCCTCCGCCAGCAGCTAACCGAGATACAGCGCGGTGTTGCACCCGATCCGCACGGGTGGGTTGAACGGCTCTTCTAAGGCCGTATAAGCCCGCTTCCCGTTGGGGCGTCGCCAAGTGGTAAGGCAGCGGCTTTTGATGCCGCCATTCGCAGGTTCGAATCCTGCCGCCCCAGCCAGGGACATGGGCCTATTTCAGCGAACGCGCGTTGCCCATCAGTCCGGTTTAACGATCAGATCGCTCCAGCGCTGCAAGGACGATTCGCCATTGCCGCTTCGATCGGCCTCCCTGAGCAGATTTGCTCGCGAATCGCGTGGTACATCGAGCAGGTGCCTCAGGAGCGTCCTCAACAGCGTTTGACGCGCGGGAATCGATTTCGAAAGCTGAACTCCCATCTGCTGCGCGAACATGCGAGCGGATGATCCGCTTTCAAGTATCTCCCGGCTTTGAAAACGCATAGCAAACGAACTTAACGCTTCCCTCTCTTCTCCTTCAAGGTCGCCGAGTAGATCGTCAATTTCGAGGTGCGGAAGCGGCTCAGAAGCGTTTCTAGCCTTGGGAGGTTGGTTCGAGGCGGGAGGCGGGGGAAGACGCCGTGGCCCGGCTTTTTGCGCTGCGCCTTTTCCTGCCAAGATGCGCGCCGTTCGGGCCGCACCCATAGCGTTGGCAAACAGCTCGCCTGACATCAGCAATTCGCTTGCTCGATCAAATTCTCGATCGCTGTATCGCTCGCTCAGCGCAATGAGTTCGCGGGCCAATTTCTCGGCTTTAGAGGTCATAATCCAATTTGCCCTCCGAAGGCATTACAGAAGGCGCTGACCTTAGCAGACACATTCGATCGCGCGTATGATGTCCAGAAAATTGGCTTGCCCTCACGCGCGCCCTTGGGGAACGACCGGGAGAAAGGCATCTCCTCGTCAAAAACGTGCCAACCAAACGCGGCTGACAAAGCACGAACCTCGGTCTTCGACTGATTCTCCTCAGGTGCATAGTCGGCACACATGTTGAAGCAAATGCCCGAAACCCCGACCGCCTTTCGATAGGACCGCTCGAAATCGGTGAGGGATTGGCGGATCAGGGGCAAGCCGATGGTTGATAGGAACTCCGGCTTGACCGGGATTAGTATATTGTCGGCCGTCAGATAAGCTGCCGTGGTGAGAACCGATTCCGTAGGCGCACAATCGACGAGGATTAGATCGTAGCTGTCCTCGATGTCAGCCACAAAGTTTGAAAGCAGATGCTCCTTCTGGCTGGGATTTTTAAGCGTGAAGCTCAATTCGAGTTGAGACGGAATCATGTCGACATATCCGCCACCGTTAAAATTAATGATGCGCTGGACTGAATCCGTGAGGCTACGATTTGCTGCACGCAAGCCGGGTGCACGCGACTGCTGCTCGAAAATGTCCCATACCGTAGGGGCGCACGCCGCCATAACGTCGGTCTGATAACGGCTAACACCCAAAATGTACTGGCTCGCGTTGAACTGTGGGTCGAGATCAATAACAAGGACACGGCGAGTCCAATTTCGCATGCCAGCGAAATGCCAGGCGAGATTGGCGCATAGGGTACTTTTGCCGACGCCACCCTTCATGTTGATAATCGCTATCTTGGTAGCCAAGGTGCCCTCCCCATTTGCGCCTGAGCTGGCGCTGGCTCCTGACTATTGCAGTGGCGACCGTGCTGTCTAGTGCGGCCTTGGATCACAACGGATGAAGTAGCGTTGTCTTCGAGAAGCAAAATATCAACTCGCCCGACCGCAATTCGCCGAATACCACAACGCCGGCCGATCCCGTGGGACCGACCGGCGTTTTGCGTTGGTAGCCGGGGCCGGAGCCCCGTCGTTCAGAAGGTGACCGCGACGCCGGCGAAGATCCTGCGGTCCTCGCGCGCGCTGTACAGCAGGCGGTTGCGGTTCTGGAGATATTGCAGCTCGCCCTCCTTGGTCAGGTTGATCGCCTCGAGCGTCATCCGCAGGTTCTTGGACAGGTTGACCTGTGCCGAGAAGTCGAGCTGGCCGCGTCCCGCCATGTACGAACTGCCGCCCGCCGCAGCGCTGCCCTGGCCCTGGAGGTAGGAATTGCGGTGGATATAGGCGAGGCGCAGCGACATCAGCTTGTCCTCGTAATAGCCGATCAGGTTGTAGCTGTGCTTCGACAGCCCCGGCAGCGGCAGCCTCTTCTGGGTCTCCTCGTCGATCAGCGGGGTTTCGCTGTCGACATAGGTGTAGTTCGCCTGGACCCCGAGATTGTCGAACGGCGCCGGCAGGAAGCGCAGCGATTGCTGGAAGGCGACTTCGAACCCCTTGATCTTGCCGGCACGGCCATTGACCGGCTGGGTGATCTGGAAGGTGCCATAGGTTTCGGAGACGCCGGGGATGAACTCCTCCTGCGTCAGGTTGATCGTGAACGAATCGACGTTCTTGTAGAACACCGCACCGGTCAGCGCGCTGGCGGGGGCGAAATACCATTCGAGCGTCGCGTCGAACTGCGTCGCCTCATAGGGACGCAGGTTGGGGTTGCCGCGGTTGCCGGTGCGCGAGACGAGCAGCGGGACGAAGCTGACCGCGACATCGGCGAGGCTGGGTCGCGCCACGACCTTGGCGGCGGCGGCGCGGAAGGTCAGGTCGTCGCGGATCGCGAGCGACAGGTTGGCGCTGGGCAGCCAATAGTCGAAGGTCGGCTTGGTCGCGGTCGGCTGGGTATCCGAGAGATAGCCCGCCGACAGCCGCTCCTGGCTGACATAGCGCACGCCGGCATTGCCGGTCAGCGGCATCGACCCGATCGTCGTGTCGATATTGCCCTTGATGTAGAAGGCCAGCGTGTCCTGCGTCACGTCCTTGATCGACACTCGCCCCAGCGGGATGGTGTCGGCGGCGGGCGTCGGCAGGTTGAAGGCGTCGCGTGCGACCCCCGAATTGAGCGAGCCGTCCAGCAACTCGCGCTGGAAATTGCCGTCCTGGCCGGGAAAATAGGAGATGGTGCCCGAGTAGTTCACTCCCGGAAGCTCGTTGATGGTGATGATGCCATCGCCATTCTTGTCGCCCAGCGCCAGCAGCCCGGCGACGCCGGGAATGTTCTGGGGCGCTTCCGAATACAGGCTCAGATGCTCGAAGCGCGACCCGACTTCGACCGACGACAGCGGGCCGAAATTGGTGTGGATCTTGAAATCCATGCGCGCGTCATAGCCGTCATTGTCGGTCATGATCGCGCCGTCGAAGATCGAGGTCAGCCGATATTGCGACGGGTCCAGCGTGTTGAAGTTGGTCGCCAGCGAGATGTCCGGCACCGCGTTGCCGGTCAGGAAGTCGAAGCTGGCGTCCGCGACATTGCCATTCTTCTGCACCACGACATAGGTCATCGAGCTGCCATTGGCGGGCTCCGAACTGGCCTTGCTGTACGACGCATCGACCGCGACTTCGACGATCTCGCTCTTGTACGACGTCGAGAAGCCGAGGTTGGTGGATTCGAGCAGCGTCGGCGCGTCGTAGATGAGCGGGCGCACGGTGACGTTGTTCAGCGTCCCCTTGACCATGCTGCCGCTGCTGTCGATGACCGCGCCGACATCGTTGTCGTTGAGCAGGATCTGGTTGTTGATCCCGACGCGTTCGATGTCGAGGCGCGAATAGGTGCCGTCGAGGATAATTTCCCAGCGATCGTCGGGGCGGAACTGTGCCGACCCCTGTGCGGTCAGGCGACGCTGCTCGCGCTTGTCGACCTTCTGCATCAGGCGGTTAGGCCGGTAGAGTCCGGTGTCGGCGGTCCCATCGCCATTGCCGTCGATCCCGTTCGTCCGCGTCCAGCCGCCGGTATCGAATGCATAGGCCTGGGTCTTGATGTCGGAATAGGCGACGGTGCCGAGGATGCCGAAACTGTCGCTGAAGGTCTTCGAGATCAGCGCCGATCCGCGATAGCCCATTTTGTCGGCCTGATCGGTATAGACGCCCTGGAGGCGACCGCTCGCGACGAAATCGCCGAGTTCCAGCGGGCGCTTCGTCTTGAGGTTGACGGTGGCGCCGAGCGCGCCTTCGGGCATGTCGGCGGTCGGAGTCTTGCTCACGACGATGGTCGAGATGATCTCGGGGCTCAGCGATTCCAGCGAGGCGCCGCCGCCGCTGCTCGGGCCGAGGAACGAGCGGCCGTTGATCTCGAGCCGGTTCTGCGAAATGCCGCGCACGGTGAAGTTCGAGCCGTCGCCTTCGCTGCGCGTGATCTGGACGCCGGTGATGCGGCTCATCGATTCGGCGACATTCTGGTCGGGCAGCTTGCCGATGTCCTGCGCCGAGATGACGTCGACGATGTTGCCCGCGGCGCGCTTCGCGTTGATCGCGTCCTGGAGCGAGCGGCGGATGCCGGTGACGACGATTGCGTCAGCGCTGTCATCCTGGGCCGAAGCTTCGCCGGGCGTTGCAGCCGGATCGGGTTCCGCGGTCTGCGCGAAGGCGGCGGGAGCGAGCAAAATGGTCAGCGCGGCAAGTGCCGCCGTGCTCGACAGGTGCGCGCGAAAACGAATATTCATGTGTTGTAACCTCCCCATTATTCTTTGATCGCCATAGGGTCCCGCAAGGGACGGTATCCGGGATCGTGTGTGGCGGGACTGCATGCGGACAGGGAGCCAAGCGGCGCGAACGCTCTCGCGGCGAAGTCGACTGTCCAAGCGTGAAGTGGCCCTTACCTCCATCCCCAATGTCTCCCTGCTCTTTCGGCGGGTCGGGTGCGGCAATGCCAGATGCACCCCCGCTGAAGAGCCCCTACTTTCGTACTACGACCGACAACTATCTGCGGCGGAACCCGAATCTCGTGTACCAACGCCGCCTTCGATCGCGCGCGGATCGAACATCCGCGCGACGATCGGCGCAGGGGACAAGAACAGGAGAGGCGAATGGATGTGACGCGACGCACGTTGATGGCCGGTGCCGCAGGCGCTGTCGCGTCGCCGGCAATGGCATCGTGGCAAGGCGCAAGCGCCGCGCGCAGCGAAGAGCCGCTGCTCGACGGATTGATGCCGCTGGACGCGCTTCCCGATCCGCTCGAGGTGGAAGAGCCCGGTTGCATCCGCGTCGGCACGGGCTGGCGCTTTCACGAGGGCGACAGTGCGATGGCGTCGCTGCGCACGCACGACGAGACCTATCTCGCGGCAAAGGCGGGCGCGGCGCGGGGCGCGGCGGCAATCGACTATGACGACAGCGCATGGCCGGTCGTCGACCTGCCCCACGACTGGGCGATCCGCCAGCCGTTCGACCGCAACGCTAATGTCGATCAGGGGTATAAGCCCCGCGGGATCGGCTGGTATCGGCGGAGCTTCACGCTCGACGACGGCGACCGGGGCAGGAAGCTGGAACTGCGCTTCGGTGGGATCGCGACGCACGCCACGATCTGGGTCAACGGCAGCGTCGTGGCGCGGAACTGGTCGGGCTATAATGCGATCGCCGTCGATATCACGCCGTTCGCGCGGTTCGGCCCCGATGAGCCCAATATCGTCGCGGTGCGCGTCGATGCCGAGGCGATGGAGGGGTGGTGGTACGAAGGCGCCGGCCTCTATCGCCACGTCACGCTGGCGAAGCGCCCGGCGGTGTCGATCCTCACCGACGGCGTGCATTGCGACCCGCGCCACGACGGCGATGACCGCTGGCGCGTGCCCGTCACCGCGACGCTGGAGAATATCGGCGACGCTTCGCAGCGCGTAACCGTGGCGGCGGTGCTGCGCGATCCGGAGGGGCGCGAAGTCGCCCGCGGCGAGCGATCGGGCGCGATCGGGCCGCTGGCGCGCGCCGAACTGGCACTGACGCTCTCACTGCGCGCGCCCGCCCGCTGGTCGCCCGAGCACCCGACGCTGTACCGGCTGGAGGTGACCGCCACGAGCAGCGCCGGGGTCGATACGCGGCGGATCGCAATCGGATTCCGCACGATCCGGTTCGACGCGGAACGAGGGTTCTTCCTCAACGAGCAGCCGGTCAAGCTGAAGGGCGTGTGCCTGCACCAGGATCATGCCGGGGTCGGGACGGCGGTGCCGGATTCGCTGCTCGAATGGCGGTTGCGCCGGATGAAGGATGTCGGGGTCAACGCGATCCGCTGTACGCATAATGCGCAGGCCGACGCCTTCTACGCGCTCTGCGACCGGATGGGCTTTCTCGTGATGGACGAGAACCGGCAGTTCAATCCGGCGCCCGACCACCTTGCCGAGCTGGAATGGCTGGTGCGCGCGCATCGCAACCATCCGAGCATCATCCTGTGGTCGGTGTTCAACGAAGAACCGATGCAGGGGACGCGGGCGGGGCGGGAGATGGTGCGGCGGATGGCTGCGGCTGTCCGGATGCTCGACGACAGCCGTCCGATTACCGCTGCGATGAACGGCGGGCTCTACGCGCCGGAAAATGTGTCGCAGGCGATCGACGTGATGGGGTTCAATTACCAGACCGGCGAATATGACAAGTTCCACGCCAGCAATCCGCGGCTGCCCAGCACGAGTTCGGAAGATACCAGCGCCTTCATGACCCGCGGCGCCTATCGCACCGATCGCGCGGCGCATGTGATGAGTTCGATGGACGACGAGGCCGCCGACTGGGGCGCGACGCACCGCAACGCATGGGCGATGATTGCCGAGCGGCCCTATCTGGCGGGCGGGTTCGTGTGGACCGGGTTCGATTATCATGGCGAGCCGACGCCGTTCGAATGGCCGACGATCTCGAGCTTTTTCGGAATCCTCGATCTCTGCGGCTTCGCCAAGACCGCCTATGACATCCGCCGCGCGCAATGGATCGATCACCGTCCGGTGATCGGTATCGCGCCGCACTGGACCTGGCCGGGACGCAACGGGGAAATGCTCGACATCCTCGTGACGTCGAACGTCGAACGGGTGCGGCTGATGCTCAACGGGACGCTGGTGGGCGAGCAGGCGTGTGATCGGGTGCGCGGCTGTGCGTTCAAGCTTGCCTATGCGCCCGGCGAGATTACCGCGATCGGGCTGCGCGGCGGCAGCGAAGTGGTCCGCACCGCGCATCGCACCGCCGGGCCGCCGGTGGCGCTGCGGCTGTTGCCCGCGCGCATGGTGATGCGGGCGGACGGCGAGGACCTGATCCCCGTCACGATCCACGCCGTCGACGCCGCCGGGCGGCATGTGCCGATTGCGCAGCATGCCGTGACGCTGCGGATCGCGGGGGGCGCGATCGCCGGCTTGGGCAATGGCGACCCCAACAGCCACGAGCCGGCGCAGGGCGACCGGCGCTCGTTGTTCAACGGGCTTGCCCAGGCGCTGGTGCGGGCCGGTCCTGGGGGCAAGCGGCTTGTCCTGACTGCCAGCGCCTCCGGGCTCGCCGATGGCAACACCGCGATCCGGCTGGTCTGAGCCGCCTCAGCGGCGGGCGGGCAGTTCCCGCGCGGCGAGCGTCACGATCCGCTCCTGCGCGGGCGCCGCGCCCGCCGAAGCGGCAAGCTGGAAGCGATAACCGCCCGCCGCGATGCGCCACTTGCCGTCATCGTCCGCCATGGCGAGGAGGCGCGGATCGACGGTGATCGTGACCGTCCGCGACTGTCCCGGCGCCAGCGCGACAGTTGTCCATCCCGCCAGACGCCGCGGTGCCTCCCAGCCGCCCGAAACGGGGCCGGCATAGAGCTGCGGCACCGCCACGCCGGCGCGGGCGCCGGTATTGCGCACGGTGACGCGCGCGGTGACGGTGCCCTGCGCCACGCGCAGGTCGAGGCGGTCGAACGCGAAGCGCGTGTAGCTGAGGCCATGGCCGAAGGCGAAGAGCGGCTTGGCCCCCGTCGCTTCGAACCAGCGATAGCCCACCGCCGCGCCTTCGCGATAGTCGACGTCGAAGGGCAGCTGCTTGCCGTCGCGCTCGGGGGGCACGTCCAGCGCCGGTCGCGGCAGTTGCGCGACGCTGGCGGGGAAGCTGATCGGGAGGCGGCCCGAGGGATTGGCCGCGCCGGTCAGCAGCCGCGCGATCGCCTGCCCGCCCGAGGTGCCGGGATACCAGGCCTCCAGGATCGCCGCGACCTTGCCCTGCCACGGCATCAGGATCGGCCCGCCGGTCTGGAGGACCACGGCGGTCCGCGGATTGGCGGACGCGACCGCCGCGATCAGCGCATCCTGATCGCCGTCGAGCGCGAGCGGAACGTCGCGCGATTCGGTGGCCCATTGGGTCGCGACGACGATGACGATGTCGCTTTCGCGCGCGGCGGCTACGGCTGCGGCCGGGTCGCTTCCGTCGAGATAGCGGATCGTCGCGGACGGCATCGCGCGGCGCAGCTCGGCAAGCGGCGAGGAGGGGAAATAGATCACCGGCCCAGGCCAGCCCCTGGGCTCGAGGTTCGGCACCGCGTTGCCGCCGATCGGAAAGACGCGCGACGATCCCCCGCCCGACAGCACCGCCCTGTCGGCATGGCCGCCGATCATCAGGATGCGCTTCGTCGCCGGTGCGATCGGCAGCAGTCCGTCATTGGTCAGCAGCACCGCGCCGCGCTCCGCCGCCACGCGGCTGACCTCGGCATGCGCCGCGAAGTCGATGGTCGCGGGTTCCACCGCAACGGGGCGGTCGAACAGCCCGGTGGCGAACATCGCGGTCAGGATGCGGCGTACCATCGTGTCGAGCGCCGCTTCAGGAAGCTGCCCGCTTGCTAGCGCCGCCCGGAGTGGTGCCCCGAAGAACGGCGCGCGATCGAAGCTGTGCGCGGATTGCTGGTCGAGCCCCGCCGCGATCGACTGCACCGTGGAATGCACCGCTCCCCAGTCGGACAGTACAAAGCCGCGATACCCCCAGTCGCGGCGCAGCACGTCGGTCAGCAGCCATGCGTTCTCGCACGACGGGGTGCCGTTGAAGCGATTATAGGCGCACATCACGGCGCCCGGCTGGCCGCGCTCGATCGCGATCTGGAACGCGAGCAGGTCGGACATGCGGGCGGCGCCCTTGGCGATGTTCGAGCTGACGATTTCGCGCCCGCTTTCCTGCGCGTTGATGGCGTAATGCTTGATCGTCGAGAGCACCGATTGCGACTGGACGCCGCGAATCTGTTCGCCGACCAGCACGCCGGAGAGCAGCGGGTCCTCGCTCGCATATTCGAAATTGCGCCCGCCGCGCGGATCGCGGACCAGGTTGATGCCCCCGGCGAGGAGGATGTTGAACCCCGACCGGCGCGCCTCGTCGGCGATCATCGCGCCGCCGGCATAGGAAAGCCCGAGGTCCCAGCTCGCCGCCTGGGCCAGCCCGGAGGGGAGGGCGGTGCGCTCCATCAATTGGGTAGCGCCGCCGACCGAGCCGACGCCGAGCCCGGCATTGGTCTGCCACTGCGCCGGGATGCCCAGCCGCGCGATGCCGGGGACATAGCCCGCCGATCCAGGCCGCCCGCCCGCCGCGACGGGATCGTCGGGCGCCTCGTTACCGCGCGAGGGGAAATAGCCGAAGATCAGCGTGAGCTTCTCGTCGCGCGTCATCGCGGACAGCGCGCGCTCGGCACGCTCGGCGGCGGGCAGGGCAGGGTCGCTCCAGGGCCAGCGCTGCGGCTGCGCGGTCGTGCTGACGGAGCGGGCGGCGGGCGCGGTGCAGCCGGTGGTGAGGGCCGCAAGACCCGCGATTGCTACGAGGCTGGCGCGCACGGCAGAAGGGCGGGTAAACTTCATCGTGGCGACATCCTCGTATCTAGCCTGCGCGTCGGGCGACGCGCGGCCTTGTGGCGCCCCCGATGGCAAATCGGGGGGCGCTGCCCACCCCTACTTTTGTATCGCGGGTTGCGCAGGCCGCTGAAACCGGGGCAATATCCCCGGCATGTCGGAGAACCACCCCACCAAGCCTCGCAGTCGTTTGCGGGGCGGCGTCGCGCGGATCGCGCGGGGGTTCGCGATCATCCTCGGCGCGGGGGATTATGACGCGCATCTGCGCCACGCCGCGGCTCATGGATGTACGCCCTTGAGCCGGCAGGCATTTCAGGCGCGGCGGTTCGAGCGCCGCTATGCCCGCTCCGCGCATCGCTGCTGCTGAGCGCACCCGGTCATTCGGGCGGGGACCAATGGCCGCGCGCGATCGCCTGTCCCGCCAGCATCGCCGCCTGTGTCCGCGACACGACGTTGAGCTTGCGCAATATGGTGGAGACATGGACCTTCACGGTCTGCTCTGAAATCGCCAGGTCATTGGCGATCTGCTTGTTGAGCTTGCCCGCCATCACCAGCGCGAGGATGCGCAACTGCTGGCCGGTCAGCTGGGCGAGCCCGGCGAGCAGCCGCTCCTCCTCGGCATCGGTCTCGCCAAGCTCGGGCCACCAGCGCTCGCCGTCGAGCACCAGCCCGATGATCCGCACCAGTTCGGCCATGCTCGACATTTTGGGGATATAGCCCGCGACGCCGACGGCAATCGCGCGGCGGATCACGCCGGGATCGGTCTCCGCGCTCAGGATCACGAACGGCGTCGTCGGATAGTCGCTCAGCAGCCGGATCGCGCCCGACAGCCCGGAGGAGTCGGGCAGATCGAGGTCGAGCAGGACCAGGTCGATTTCGGGGTCGCCGGCCAGCGCGGCGGCCGCCCCGGCGATGGTTTCGCATTCGGTCAAATGGAGCCCGCCGATCGACGCCTCCAGCGCGTGCTTGACCGCGCTGCGGACCATCGGGTGATCGTCTGCGATGAGGATGCGAGTCATTCGGCACGCTCCGCATCGAGGATCACGCGCCGCAACGCCGCGGGCTTGACCGGCTTGTACAACAGCAGCGCGTGGGCCGCGCGGACCCGCTCGGCAATCGCGGCGCTGCGGTCGGCAGTCAGGAACGCGATGCGCAGCGTGCGTCCCCAGCGCGCATTCGCCTGCGCCACGAAATCAAACCCGGTCCGGTCGTCGTCGAGATGATAGTCGACCAGCAGCAGGTCGGGCGGCGCATCGGGGAGAGTGGTGCCGTCCGAAACGGTCACGCGGTGGCCCCATCGCTCGATCAGCGCGACCATGCCGCTGCGAATCCGTGCGTCGTCGTCGACTACGAGGATGTCGAGCGTCCGCGTCGTCTCGCCGGGGCGTGAGGCGCGCTCTGGGGACGGGACGCGCTGCTCCCGCGCCAGCGCGACAGTGATGTGGAACAGCGATCCGCGTCCGGGCTGCGACCGCAGGCCGATCGGGTGCCCGAGCAGGCGCGCGGTGCGCTCGACGATCGCGAGCCCCAGGCCCAGCCCCGGCGTGGCGCCGCCGCCGGGGGGACGTATCCGGTAGAATTCGCGAAAGATCGCGTCATGCTGGTCGGCGGGGATGCCCGTGCCGGTATCCCATATCTCGATCCGGACGCTGTCCCCCCGCCGCCGCCAGCCGAGCAGCACGCCGCCGCGCTCGGTATGGCGCACCGCATTGGACAGCAGGTTCTGCAACAGCCGGCGCAGCAATTGCGGATCGCTTTCGACGACCAGCGGGCATGCGCGCGCGCGGAAGGCGAGGCCCTTGTCGCTCGCCAGCATCCGGAATTCATTCTCCAGCGGTTCGAGGATGTCGGACAGGCGGAACGGGCGCACCTTGGGATGGATCGCGCCGCCGTCGAATGCCGAAATGTCCATCAGCGCCTCGATCAGCGCCTCGGCGGCGCTCAGCGCGTCGCCGGCATTGGCGGCGAGTTCGGCGGTCTCGCGCGCAGTGCCGCTGCGCGCCGGGCGAAGCTCTTCCGCGATCGCCGACACGAACAGCCGGGCGGCGTTGAGCGGTTGCAACAGGTCGTGGCTCGCCGCGGCGATGAACTGGCTCTTGCCGGCATTGGCGCGCTCGGCCTCGCTCTTTGCCGCCTGCAGCTGCCGCGTGCGCTGCGCGACGCGCTCCTCGAGCCCCTCGTTCGCCGCACGCAGCCGCTCCGCCGCGCGGTGCCGCTCGGTCACGTCGGTGTAGGTGGAGACATAGCCCTGGTCGCCGATGCGGTCATAGGTGATTTCCAGCACGGTTCCGTCCGGACGCTTGCGCTCGTAGATATAGGGCCAACGCTGCCGCGCGAGGTCGCGGTTGATCACCAATGCAGGAATATCGTGTCCGGAATATTCCTCGCGCGACAGGTTGAACGAAATAACCTCGGCCAGTGGCATCCCTACCCGCAGGAGGTCGGACGGAAATGCCAGCACTTCGCAGAAGCGGCGGTTCCACGCGGTGATCCGCAACTCATTGTCGAACGCACAAATCCCCTGGCGCACCCCGTCGAGCGTACCTTGCAACAGCTGGTAGTTCAGCCGGAGCACCTCCGAGGCGGTCTCCAGCGCGCGGCGGGCGCCCTCGTCGAACGGCTGGTCGCGGCGCAGCGCCGCCGTCATGACCACGCGTGCCGAGGGCGTGCCGATCGCGCCGGCGAGCAGATTTTCCGTGAAGTCGATCGCCCGGCTGTCCACCGGATGGTCGAGCGCGCGATTGCCATTCTGTGCGGCAAGCTGGCGGAAGCCGCGCTCCGTTGCGTCCGCGCCGATGAACCGTACCGCAAGCGCCTTTAGGTCGGCGAGCGTCTCGACTGCCGGCGCCGGGCTGGCAAAGCCGTCGGCCTGCCTTGCGCTCCGGTGCCGCGAAAAGGCGTAGAGCAGCGCGAGGTTGGCGGCGAGGCTGAGCACTGTCGCCGCAGTGATCGGGTCGCTTTCGCCGAGCCCCGGGAGCAGCGGCGGCAGCAAACTGGTGCTGATCGTGCGCGGAAGCAGGAGCATCCAGGCCCAGATCGTCAGCCCGCCGACGATCCCGGCGACCGCGGCGGGCATGTGCGGGCGCGAGGAATAGATGCCCACGATCACCGCGGGCCCGAACTGCGCGGTCGCCACGAACGACACCAGCCCGATCTCGGTAAGCGGATAGCCGCTGACCACCAGCCGGTGCATCGCGAAGGCGAGCAGCATGATGATCGCCACGGCGACGCGCCGCACCCGCAACAAGGTGGCGGACACGTCCTCGCCGCCCAGATCGTCTTTCCTGCGGCGCAGGATGACGGGCATGATGACGTCGTTGCACAGCATCGTTGCGAGCGACAGCGTCGCCACGATCGTCATCCCCGTCGCGGCCGACAGCCCGCCGAAAAAGGCCAGCGCGGCGATCGTCGGCGAGTCGAACGCGATGGGCAGCGCAATGACGAAGCTGTCCGGCGCCACCCCGTCGCCGAACGTCAGCAGCCCGGCCAGCGCGATCGGCACCATGAACAGGCTGAGGATGCCGAGATAGGCGGGAAAGAAGATACGCGCGGCATTGAGGTCGCTCGATCGCTCGCTCTCGACCACCACCACCTGGAAAAGATGGGGCATGCAGATCAGCGCCAGCCCGGCAATCAGCGTCTGGCCATACCATCCGGGAAGCGCAAAATTGGGGGCGAGGATGCGCGTCGCGTCGTCGGGGATGCGCGCGATCGCCTGGCCCAATATGTCGCCCGGCCCATCGAAAAAGCCGAAGACGATGAACATGCCGACGATGACGAACGCGAGCAGCTTGATCACGCCTTCCATCGCGACGGCGAGCATCAGCCCGCGATGGCGTTCGCTGGAATGGCTGTAGCGCACCCCGAACGTCACCACGAAGATCGCCATCAATATCGCCGAGGCGAACGACGTATCGCGCCAGATCGGCGCATCGGCAGGCGTTTTCAGCCCGGTCACGATGTCGAACGTGACCGCCAGCGCCTTTAGCTGGAGCGCGATATAGGGCAGCACCGCGGCGAGGCTGCACAGCGTAACGACCGCGGCGAGCAACTGGCTCTTGCCATAGCGGGCGGCGAGAAGGTCGGAGAGCGACGTCGCGTTCTGCGCCTTGGCGATCGCGACCAGCCGGCGCAGCAGGGGCTGGCAGAATACCAGCACGAGCACCGGGCCGATATAGATCGGCAGGAAGGTCCACCCCGCCGACGTGGCGCGGCCGACCGATCCGTAGAAGCTCCAGCTGGTGTTATAGACGGTGAGCGTCAGGCAATAGACCGGAGTCGCAAACCAGCGCGAACGCCATAGCCGGTCGATCGTGCCCGAACGCACGTCCCCAAGCCACGCAATGACGAACAACAGCGTGACGTACAGCAACGTGACGCTGATGACGGTGATCGCAGTCAACCTGGTTTCGCTCCCCCCAATCGGCGGCTTTACCGCTCTGTCGTCAATAGGATAGGCGGTTGCAGAAGCAACGTCGACGGACCTTAAGTAGGGGGTTCCACCCCTGCACGCGCTTTGCCATGAGGCGCGACGGGCAGCCGATCGAGATTGAAGCCGGGAGAGAAGATGCGGGGCGTAGCTGCGCGAAAAGGGTATAGTGCCGCGATGATCGTCGTCCTCGCGGGCGCGGTTGCGCTGGCATTCGGCGTCGTCGCGACTGCCGGCGGCGAGCGCGTCAATGCGCTGTGGCTGCTGACCGCGGCGAGTTGCGTCTACATCCTCGCCTATCGCTTCTATGGCCGGTTCATCGCACGCCGCGTGCTCCGGATCGATGCGTCGCGGCCCACCCCGGCGGTGCGCCATGCCGATGGGCTGGATTACGTGCCCACCGACCGCTTCATGACCTTCGGCCATCATTTCGCGGCGATTGCGGGTGCCGGGCCGCTGGTCGGGCCAGTGCTGGCGGCGCAGCTCGGCTATCTGCCCGGCGCGTTGTGGATTCTCGTCGGCGTCGTCGTCGCGGGGGCGGTGCAGGACATGGTCGTGCTGTTCCTGTCGACGCGCCGCGACGGATTGTCGCTCGGGCGGATCGCGCGCGACGAATTGGGCGCGACCGCGGGAACCGTCATCTCGCTCGGCCTGCTGCTGATCATGATCATCCTGCTGGCGGTGCTGGCGCTGGTCGTGGTCAAGGCGCTGGCGGAGAGCCCCTGGGGCACGTTCACCGTGTTCGCGACGATGCCGATCGCGGTGCTGATGGGGCTATATGGCCGCTATTTCCGCCCCGGGCGCCCGCTGGAGATCGCGCTGCTGGGCGCGGCGCTGCTGATCCTCTCGGTGATTGGCGGGGGCCATATCGCGCAGGACGCCGCGCTGGCGGCGTGGTTCACCTTCGACGCGCCGACGCTGGCGCTGCTGCTGATCGGCTATGGCATCATCGCCTCGCTGCTGCCGGTGTGGCTGCTGCTCGCGCCGCGCGATTATCTGTCGAGCTTCCTGAAGCTCGGCACGATCGGGCTGCTGGCGATCGGGCTGATCGTCACCGCGCCGCTGCTCCAGATGCCGCCGGTCAGCCGCTTCATCGACGGCACCGGGCCGGTGTTCGCGGGCAATGTCTTCCCCTTCCTGTTCATCACCATCGCGTGCGGCGCGGTGTCGGGCTTCCACGCGCTGATCGCGTCGGGCACGACGCCCAAGATCATCGCGAGCGAGGCCGATATCCCGCTGGTCGGCTTTGGCGGGATGCTGGCTGAATCCTTCGTCGCGATGATGGCGCTGATCGCCGCGACGATCCTCCAGCCGGGACTGTATTTCGCGATCAACAGCCCCGCCGCGCTGATCGGCAGCGACGCGGCGACCGCCGCCGCGACGATCACGCAATGGGGCTATGCGATCGATGCCGATGCGCTGGTCCAGGCGGCAAAGGCGGTGGGCGAGCATACTCTGCTGTCGCGCACCGGCGGCGCGCCGACGCTGGCGGTCGGCATGTCCGAAATCCTGTCGTCGATGGGCGGCCCCGAATCGATGAAGGCGTTCTGGTATCATTTCGCGATCCTGTTCGAGGCGCTGTTCATCCTGACGACGGTCGATGCCGGCACCCGCGTCGCGCGCTTCATGATCCAGGATTTCGGGGGCACGATTGCGCCGTGGTTCGGCGAGACCAACCGCTTCGCCCCCAGCGCGCTGGCGACGGGGATCGCGGCGGGGGCCTGGGGCTATTTGCTGTATCAGGGATCGATCGACCCGCTCGGCGGGATCAATTCGCTGTGGCCGTTGTTCGGCATTGCCAACCAGATGCTGGCGGCGATCGCGCTGCTGACCTGCACCGTCGCGCTCGTGCGTTCCGCCCGCCGCGCTTATTGGTGGGTGACGGGCGTCCCCGCGCTGGCGCTGACCGTCATCACGTTGGTCGCTGGTGCGACGAAGCTGTTCGCGAGCGATCCCCGCGTCGGCTTCCTGGCGCATGCGCATTCGCTGGCAGGCGCCCCCGCGACCGCGGCGACCCGGCAGCTGATCCGCAGCGACTATACCAATGCGACGCTGACGGCGGTGCTGATCGCAGTCGTGCTGGTCGCGGCGGGCGCGTCGGCGCTTGCGGTCTGGCGCGCGATCGGACGCGCGTCCACTCTCGAATTCGGGCCGGCGACCGCTTGAGGCGTCCTGGCTTTCCCTGCGTGGAGGATAGTATTTCATGAAGACTCCAGCCCGTCGCCGGAACCGCCTCCTCCCCATCGCCGCGATCGTCGCGCTTGCGGCCGCGTCCTGCACCGCAGGCAGCACCCCGCCGCAGCGCGTGGCCGCGGCGGGAAGCGACCTCGTAATCTATGGCTGCACCTCGGCGGGGGTGATCGCCGCGATCACCGCGCGCGAGCATGGCAAGTCGGTCACTTTGCTGTGCCAGCGCGACTATGTCGGCGGGATGACGACCAACGGGCTCGGCTATTCCGATACCGGCAATCACGGCGTCATCGGCGGGCTCTCGCTGGAATTCTACAAGCGGCTCAAGCAGCATTATGACCAGCCCGCGGCGTGGAAGCACGGCGCCGATCGCGCCGCGCAGCAGCCCGGCTTCGTCGCCGATGGGGCGCAGTGGATCTTCGAGCCCAGCGCCGCCGAGGCGGTGTATGATTCATGGCTCGCCAGCGCGGGCGTGACGCCGGTCTTCGACAGCCTGATCGATCGCGGCCCCGGCGGCGTCGAAAAGGCGGGCGACCGGATCGTCTCGATCCGCACCATGGGCGGCAAGCGCTATGCCGGACGCATGTTCATCGACGCGACCTATGAGGGCGACCTGATGGCGGCGGCGGGGGTGGGCTACACCACGGGCCGCGAGTCCAACCAGACCTATGGCGAGACGCTGAACGGGGTCCAGCTCGCCAAGACCACGAGCCACCAGTTCGAGGCGGATGTCGATCCCTATCGGATTCCCGGACGGCCCGAGAGCGGGCTGCTGCCCTATGTCTCGGGCGAGCGACCCCAGCCCGACGGCACCGGCGATGACAAGATCCAGGCCTATACCTATCGCCTGTGCCTGACCGACGTCGCCGCGAACCGCGCGCCGCTCCCGCGCCCTGCCGATTATGACGCGGGCGACTATCAGCTGCTGGCGCGCTATCTCGCCAAGGGCTTCAACGAAGTGTTCCGCAAGTTCGACCGCGTCCCCAACGGCAAGACCGACGTCAATAACTGGGGGGCGTTCTCGTTCGACGGGATCGGGCTGAACCATGCCTATCCCGAGGCGAGCTATGCCGAACGCGATGCGATATTGGCGAAGCATGTCCGCTATCAGCAGGGTCTGTTGTGGTTCCTGGGCCATGATCCACAGGTGCCCGCAGCGGTGCGCACCGAAATGTCGCGCTGGGGGCTGTGCAAGGACGAATTCGTCCGCAACGGCAACTGGCCGCGCGAAATCTATGTTCGCGAAGGGCGCCGGATGGCGTCCGATTTCGTGATGGCCGAGCCCCATCTGCGCGGCAAGAGCCCGACGCCGGAGCCGGTCGGGATGGGATCGTACAACATGGACTCGCACAATGTGCAGCGCATCGTCGATGCGCGCGGCTTTGCCCGCAACGAAGGCAATATCGAAGTGAACCCGGGCGACGCCTATCCGATCAGCTATCGCGCGATCGTGCCGAAGCGGGCGGAGGCATCCAACCTGCTCGTGCCGGTGGCATTGTCGGCGTCGCACATCGCCTATGGCTCGATCCGGATGGAGCCGGTGTTCATGATCCTCGGCCAGTCCGCCGCGACTGCCGCCGCGCTCGCGATCGACGCGCGCGTGGCGGTGCAGGACGTCGACTATGCGGCGCTGCGCAAGGATCTGCTCGCGCATGGCCAGACGCTCGAAAAGCCGGCGCGCGCGCTGGAGCGGCGGATGGACAATTAGCGCGAGCGTCGCTGAGGGCTAGGCCCTCTAATACCATGCGATAGGTTGCCCATCCTAGCGGCTGATGGTCGCGGCGTCGGCGGCGGTGCAATCCCCGCGTCAGGATTGGCGGCGCCCGGTTGGGGCGTGCCGGCCAGCCAGACGACTGGGAGGCACGCGAACATGACCGATATCGCCCGAACGGGTGCTGCATTCCCCGACCTCAATCGACGCGAGCTGATGGCGGGCTTTGCCGCCGCTGGCGCGTTGATCCCCCTGGCCGGAACGGCGCGCGCCGCCGGCTTCCAGAACCCCCCGCACGGAGACAAGCGCATGGCGACCATCAAGACGAGCGACGGCACCGAGATTTTCTACAAGGACTGGGGCCCCAAGACCGCCCAGCCGATCGTGTTCCACCATGGCTGGCCGCTGACCGCCGACGATTGGGACACGCAGATGATGTTCTTCCTCGCCAACGGCTTTCGCGTGATCGCGCATGACCGCCGCGGGCATGGCCGCTCGACCCAGACCGACACCGGCAACGAGATGGATACCTATGCCGCCGACGTCGCGGCGCTGACCGACCATCTCGACCTCAAGGGCGCCGTGCATATCGGCCATTCGACCGGCGGCGGTGAAGTCGCACGCTATGTCGCCCGCGCCAAGCCGGGTCGCGTCGCCAAGGCTGTCCTCGTCGCTGCGGTGCCGCCGATCATGGTCAAGACCGCCAGCAACCCCGGCGGACTGCCGATGGAGGTGTTCGACGGCATCCGCACCCAGGTCGCGACCAACCGCGCGCAATTCTTCCTCGACCTGCCGACCGGCCCGTTTTACGGCTTCAACCGCGACGGCGCGAAGGTGCTGCCCGGCGTGATCCAGAATTGGTGGCGCCAGGGGATGATGGGCGGCGCGAAGGCGCATTATGATTGCGTCGCCGCGTTCGCGCAGACCGACTTCACCGAGGACCTCAAGCAGATCAAGGTGCCGACGCTGGTGATGCACGGCGACGACGACCAGATCGTGCCCTATCAGGATGCCGGTGTCCTGTCGGCCAAGCTGGTCAAGGGCGCCGAGCTCAAGATCTACAAGGGCTATCCGCATGGGATGCTGACCACGCATGCCGATGTGCTGAACCCCGATCTGCTGGCGTTCATCCGCGCCTGATCGCGGCCTTTTCGGGCGGTTCCCTCTCGGGGGGGAGGGCTATCGCGAATACACTGTCGTCACCCTCACCCTTCCCACCGCCTTCGGCGGCGGGCCCCTTCCCTCTCCCAACGGGAGAGGGAGGGAGCGCCAAAGGCGCGGAAGGGTGAGGGTGACGCGATTTCAAAAGCGATTGCCCTGCCCCTAAGGGGGAGCCGCCTCAGCCGATCGGGATCGCCGTGGTGTGCTTCACCTGCGCGAGCGCGAAATGCGACGATGCCGCCCCGACCGAGGGGTGTTCGAGCAGCGTCCCCATCAGGAAGCGCTCATAATCGGCGACGTCGGCGGCGACGACGCGGAGCAGATAGTCCCAGTCCCCCGACATCGAATAGCAATCGAGGATTTCGGGGCGCGAGCGCACAAATGCCTCGAAGCTGGCGCGGACCTCGCGGGTGTGGCTGCGCACGCGCAGGTTGCACAACACATTGACGCCGCGTCCGACCGCCGCCGGATCGACCAGCCGCACCGTGGCTTGCAGCACCCCCGCCGCCTCCAGTGCCTTGACCCGGCGCCAGCAGGAAGCGGCCGAAGCGCCGACGCGCTCGGCCAGGTCGGCATGGCTGAGTCCGCCATCGATCTGAAGCTCGGCGAGGATACGGCGGTCGATGGCATCGATCCGGTGCAAATGCTTCTTCCTTTGCAATATGACGAAGCAAACGTTTCACAGAAACGCCTATACGCGCGAGCTCTGAAAAGCAATCGCGCGGCGTTCGTGCGATAAACGTCCCATGGAAAACCCCGATATCCTTCCCCCTGCCGGGGCCGCACCAGACTGGACGATTCCGCAGGACTGGGCGCGCTACACCCCGGACGAACACGCGATGTGGGACCGGCTGTTCGCGCGTCAGGCCAAGATGCTCCCCGGTCGCGCCGCGCCCGAATATCTCGAGGGGCTCGAGATGCTGCGCATGTCGCGCCCGGGCATCCCCAATTTCGACGAACTGTCCGAACGGCTGATGCAGGCGACCGGCTGGCAAGTCGTGGCGGTGCCTGGGTTGGTGCCTGAGGCGGTGTTCTTCGATCACCTCGCCAATCGCCGCTTCGTCGCGGGGCGCTTCATCCGCACGCCCGACCAGCTCGATTATCTGGAGGAGCCCGATATCTTCCACGACGTGTTCGGCCATGTTCCGCTGCTCGCGAACCCGGTATTCGCCGACTATATGCAGGCCTATGGCCAGGGCGGACAGCGCGCGGCGGGGCTGGGCGCGATCGACAATCTGGCGCGGCTCTATTGGTACACCGTCGAATTCGGGCTGATCCGCAGCGATGCGGGCCTGCGCATCTATGGCGCGGGGATCGTGTCCTCCTATGGCGAGTCGGTGTTCGCGCTCGACGACCCCTCGCCCAACCGGCTGGGCTTCGACCTACAGCGGCTGATGCGCACCAAATACCGGATCGACGATTACCAGCAGAACTACTTCGTGATCGACAGCTTCGACCAACTGCTCCGCCAGACGCTCGATACCGATTTCGGACCGCTCTACGACAAAATCCAGGCGCTGCCCGAGATCGAGATCGAGACGATCCTGCCCAGCGACACCGTCTATACAAGCGGCACCCAGGCGTACGCGCGGGCCAAGGAGGCGCAGGCGATCTGACACACTCCGTGCCACGGAATGGCACGGAGCTTGTCGCTCGGGCTAAAGCGCCCGGAACCGGAAGTTGCGGAAGCGCGCGGCGCCGCTTCCCGCCGAATACAGGCCGGGACGGAGCATCAGGAAGCCGCCGCGGACATTATGGTGGTAGCCCGACACCTCCATCCCACGATCGAACCGCTTCCACGTCGCGCCGCCGTCACCGCTGGTGTGATAGGAGACGATGTGGCGGTTGTTGGTCACGCGCATCTTCATCCGCGTGCCATGCGGGTTCGCAGGGCGACCGCGTTCGATGCCATATTGGTGTGTGACGAAGCGGTCCTTGTCGAAGCCCAGCCCGCAATAGAGCTTGTCGTCGTAGAACAGCAGCAGCCCGGCGGTGCCGCCCGCGTCGATCTCGATATCGCATTCGAACTGATAGGCAGGGTCGCCCGCGATCAGCAGCAGCGGCGACGAACTGCTGGGCGCGGTGCCCCGCGCCTGGAGCACCAATGCGCCGTCGCGGACGGCGGCGCGGCTGGTCTCGTCGGGGGCGGGGCGGAAGAAATTCCACTTGCTGCCCAGTTCCAGCGTGCGGAAATCGTCCGACAGCGCCTGTCCATGCGGCAGCGCGACGCCGCCGCGGGGCTTGGCGATCGGCTGTGACAGGTCGCCGCCCTTCATCCGCAGCCACCCGTCGGCGGTCCATTCGATCGGGTCCATCAGCGCCTGGCGGCCCAGCGTCCAGAACCCGTTCTCATAGCCGTGATAGATCGCCCACCAGCTGCCGTCGGGGGCCTCGACCAGCGAGGCATGGCCGCGCGACCACCATTTCTCGTCGTTGCTGACGGTGCGGACCAGCGGATTGGCGGGGCAATTCTCCCAGGGTCCATGGATCGATCGCGATCGGGCGGCGATCACCATATGGCCGGTGGGCGGGCCGGCGGTGCCGCCTACTGCCGTGATCATGTAGAACCAGCCGCCATGGCGATGGATCTTGGGGCCTTCGGGGGCGAAGCCCTCCACGTCCCAATCCTCGGGATAATGCCAGGGATCATAGACATGCTCGACCGTCCCCGCCAGCGACAGTCCGTCGTCGGACAGCCGGACGCGATTGCCCCCCGAAAGGAACAGGCAGCGTGAACCGTCCTCGCCCACCGCATGGCACGGATCGATATGGTTGGGCAGCTTGAGGTCGATCGGCTCGCTCCACGGCCCATCGATGTGATCGGACCAGATGACGAAGATCGAATTGGGGCTCGCCTTGACGGGGATGTAGAGGAAATAGCGGCCCTTGTGCTTCTCCAGGCTGACGGCCCAGACCGAGCCGATATTCTTCGTCAGCGCAGCCTTGCGCGGTTGCCAGTTCACCAGATCCTTCGAATGCCAGATGGTCAGGCCGGGATAGGATTCGAAGCTGGAGAAGGTCATGTAATAATCGTTGCCGTCCTTCAGGATGGCGGGATCGGGGCGGTCGCCGGCGAGCAGCGGGTTGAGGAAGCGGCCATCGCCCAGATCGGCGATGCGCTGGTTGTCGAGCCCGCGCTTCCACTGCGGCACGGGCTTCGCCTGCGCGGGAGCCGCGGCGGCGTCGCCGGGGCGGAGCATCGCCGCCGCCGTGCCTGCAAGCGCGGCTCCGAATGCGTCGCGACGGGTTATGTCCATATGCTTGCTGCCTGTCATTGGGGGGGCGGGTCAGGGCCGCGCGGGACAAAGGCGGGCAGTGGACGCGCAACAACCAGTCATCCTTCCCTCCCTTCTGCACGTTGTACCGCGCCGGTTTGCGGCGTCGCCGGAGCCATTGACACCGGTTGCATAAGCCTATCGTATCGTCTGGAGGCTCGCAAGCGGGTGCGCTGAAGAATCGAAGCAATTCGAAACTTCATCTGCGTGTTTGCTTTCGATTCGGGCTGATGAACCGGCGGGACAGCCGGGGGTGAGGAGAGTGTAGGATGTATTTCATTGCTGCGTTGGGGCTGATGCTCGCCGCGCCTGCCGCGCCGGATGCGGGCGAAGTCATTGGCCACATGACCCCCGCCGAACCGATCACCGAGGCGCGGATCGCCCGCCTGCCCGAGGGCCAGCGCGCGGCGTGGCGCGCTTATCTGGAGCGATCCCAGGCGGCGATGCGCGCCGACAAGGCCGCGTTGCGTGCGGAACGCGCTGCGCTGACCGGGCCTGTGCCGGAGCGCGCCCATGACGGGAAGACTGCGGGGATGCCGCTGGACCGCGCACCCGAATGGTATGCCAGCGAAGCCGCGCTGCGCGTGGCGCGCAACATCGTCAGTTTCCAGACGCCCGCAGGCGGTTGGGGCAAGAATGTCAACCGCGACGCGCCCCCGCGCGCGCCCGGCGAAGGCTATGTCGCCGGGCTGGACCCATCGGGCAAGGCGGGCGGGCCGCGCGCGATCGACGATGACGGGTGGAGCTATGTCGGGACGATCGACAATGACGCGACCACCACCGAATTGCGCTTCCTCGCGCGGGTGCAGGCGCAGTTTCCGGGCGCGGCGGGCGACGGCTATCGCGCGGCGTTCGAGAAAGGCGTGCGCTATCTGCTCGCCGCGCAATTCCCCAATGGCGGCTGGCCGCAAGTCTATCCGTTGCAGGGCGGCTATCACGACGCGTTGACCTTCAACGACGGCGCGGTCGCCGATGTCGCGACGCTGATGCTGTCGGTGGCGGCGCGCGCGGGCGATTATGGCTTCGTCGCGGCCGCGCTGGCCGAGGCGGCGCGCGTCTCCGCCGAGCGTGCCTGCGCAGTGATCGTGCAGACGCAGGTGCGTATCGGCGGCAAGCCGACGATCTGGGGGCAGCAGCATGATGCGCTGACGCTCGCCCCGGCGGGCGCGCGCAATTTCGAGCCGATCGCGGTGTCGAGCGGGGAGAGCGCCGGGCTGTTGCTCTTCCTGATGCGGCTGAAGGACCCGTCGCCCGGTGTTGTGGCGGCCGTGCGCGATGGCGTCGCATGGCTCGACGCGCATGCGCTGCACGATGTGGCATGGGTGGTCGATCCGGCACGCGGCGGGCGGCGGCTGGTGGCGCAGCCGGGCGCCGCGCCGCTATGGCCGCGCTATTACGAGATACCGACGGCGCGGGCGATCTTCGGCGATCGCGACCGCAGCATCCATGATAGCGTCGACGAGATCAGCGAAGAGCGCCGCAACGGCTATGCCTGGTTCGTGACCGAGCCGCGCAAGGCGATCGAGGCCTATGCCAAATGGAGCGCGAAGCACGCATCGCCTCAATGAGGCGCCCCTTCGGTCGGGCAATGCCGGTCCAGAAACGCGGCGAGCAGCGCGCTGGTCTTGGCGCGCCGGGCCGGGGCGGCGTCGCGCAATGCCTCGACCCATGCCCCGTGCAGCACGTCGAAGTGCCGCATCGCGCGCGGATGCAGGAACACCATGTCGACCATGACATGCGCGGGCATATTGGCGCGGACGATCGCGCGCGTCTGCTGGCGCCAGCCCGTGTCGCCGTCCTTCTCGCCTGCGGGCAGGACCGCGCTGATCCGGAAGCTGAAGCGATGCCCGGCGGGCGTGGCCTCACCGTCGCGCGGCGGATGCGCATCGGCATAGCGGAGCAAGACCCATTCGACGAGCGTTAGCCGCGAAATGCCCCCGGCGGCGTGGAGCAGCCGCCGGGTCAGCGCCACCGCCTGTGCCGCATCGGCCAGTTCGCCGATCACCCAGCAGCGCTCCTCCAGATCCTGGCATAGCAGGATGACCGGCCCGCCGCCCGCGAGCGCCCCCATGCGATAGCGCGTGCGATCGGCCAGCGCAGGCAGCAGCGCCGCCGCGACTCGGTGCCCGGCCAGCGGGGAGGGGTGTTCGTCGGGTGACGCACCCGGTGCCTCAGTGTGGACGGGCAGGAAAGTCTGCGCGGCGGCGGCACTCAGTTCGGGGGGCAGCAGCCGCCCGAAGCTCGCCTCAGCCGGGTCGGCGACTGCCTGTGCGCCGTCGCGACGGCGGTTGGCGGTGAGCAATGCCAGTTCGATGCGGCAGCGTATGGCGAGCCGGTGCTCGTCGTAGCGGCGGTGCGTGTCGAACCCGCGTCCGCGATCGCGCGTCGCGGGCACCATCTTCGCGAGCAGCGCGCGCTTGGCTGCGACCAGCGCCGCGCCGGGCGGGGCGATGCTCTCGCCGCATGCGGCGTCGGCGGGCGGCAGGATGCGCTCGGCATAGAGCGACAGCAGCAGGTCGAGCACGGCGTTCTGCCGCGCGATCACGGGATCGTGCGCGGCGACCAATGCCTCGAGCCGCTGCTCATAGTCCGGATCGATCAGGGGCGCGACGTCGGGCACGATCCCGCGCAGCGACTGGACCGCATAGGTCTTGTCGCCGCCCACCCCTTGCGAAAACAGGTCGCGGACGAAGGCGAGTTGCGCGAAGAAATCGGCCATGAGCTGGTCGAACACCATCAGATAGCCCTTGAGCTGGCGCGCCTGCGCCACCCGCTCGACGGAGGCGCCGCCGGGCAGGCCATAGCTGCCAATGCCGTACACCGCCGGAAATTGCTGCTGGACCGACTGATAGGCGGCCAGGTCGATGCGCCGCCCGACCGGCGGGGGATAGTCGCGGGCATAGTCCTTCCACAGGTCGTAGGTCCGGCGCTGCTCCGCCCAGGCGCGCGCCAGCAGCCGCCGGACTTGCGCCGGGCGTTCGGGGCAGCGCGCGGCGCCGTGGCGCAGCTGGACGGTGTCGCCTGCGCTCGCAGCCTCGGCGTCGAGCCACAGTACATGCCCGGCGGGAACGTGGATCGTGTCGCCGGGGCCATAGCACTGCGCGCCCGCCGCGACCTCCAGCCGCGTCACCGCCAGCACGCCGGGAACTTCCGCCATCACTACCAGCAGATATTCGACCGGGATCGCGGCGGGGAAGCGCGTGAGCTGATCGTCAGCGATGAACCCGCGGAGCATAAACGGGCCCTCGAATATCTCGGCAGTGGTCTGCCCGCGCGCGCGCAACGCATCCAGCGACGTCCGCCGCGGTTCGGGAGCGAGCGCGAGGCCGATCCGGAACAGGATGTCGGCGAGCACCACGTCGGGGTCGGCATGGTCGTCGAGCTGGACCTCGGCAAAAATGCGCGTGCGGATCGGGCGCAGTACCGTGACGTGGCGCAGATCCTCGCAATATGCCCGATGCGCGGCATAGCATCGCTCGACGGCGCACCGGACATGGTCCGGATCGGGGCCGTGATCCTCGCATCCCGGATCGAAGCCGGGGACGAGCACGGCGATGCGGTACAGCCCGGCGACGCCGTCCGCTTCCTCGGGAGCAAGGGTGTCGACCCAGGCATTGCCGATTTCCGGCACGCGATCGACGATAAGCCGCCGTATATCGCCGATCGTCACCGGGTTCACCGGCAGGATCGCGCGCGCCGGGTACAGCCCCTGCCGGCGCAACTGGACCCGCCCGGTTGTGGGATCGCCCAAGATGTCGGCGACCGGAAATCCGGCGCGATAAGACAGCTCGGTCAGCGCATAGCAAAGCTGCTGAAGGATGGTGACGCCCGGATCGGACCAGTTATAGTTGGTCCAGACCAGCCCCGACAGCCGCTGGACGAGCGCCGTTCCCTGCGCGAGCAGCGCGGCATAATCGTCGGCGATCGGATCGGTCGCGGGCAGCGCCGCTGCGTCGGCGATCACGGTGCGTGGCCGATGGCGGGCGTGAGCGGGCGAGCGCGGGCGGCCTGTTGTGTCTTGCCGCGGATGTCATGCGCGGTCGCCGAGGTGCAATAATGCCAGCCCTGCGGCACGATTCCCTCCGCAGGCGTCACCTGGAGCTTCAGGATCGCGCGGACATAGGGGCGGTTGCGGATGAAATGCGCGATTTCGCGCGTCGTGTAATAATCCGGCGGGCGCGGCCCCAGCGTGGGCGTCGGCCAGGGCGAGAGAAACCGGATCAACTCGTCCTCCAGCCGCGCGGCATAGGCCTCGGCGGAATCGGCATCGGCGAAGATCAGCTCGGCGGCGACGCGCAGCCGCAAATAGGGCGGGTTGGTGACGTGGAGGCGGATGAAGGGGCTGATCCGCGCCACCAGATAGGCATGGATCGCGTCGAGCATCTGCGCGTCGCTCGACGGGATCGTCGGATCGACGATTGCGGGCGTCTCCGGGCCGGGGACCGGGACGATCCAGACATGGCCGGGGGCGGGTGCCACCCCGCCACGGCTCGCGGGAACGACCGCGACCTGCCACAGCGATGGGAACGCCGCGAGCGTCAGCGTGGCATAGTCCCAATCCTGGATACCGCGATCCTTGTGCCGCAGCCGTTCGGCAAGCCACCCGGCAAAGGCCTTGCCCGCGAGCAACGGCGCGCCGCCCGTCGAGGGCAAGGGCTGGTCGACCGAGCCGAGACCGGCGATCGGCGACACTGGCCGGGTGATCCTGCCGGGCGTCAGCGGCGTACCCAGCTCGGCGCCGCCCCCCGGCCCGACCCACTCCGCCATCGCGGCATTGGTGACGAGCGTGGCGAGATCGGGGAACGCGGCGACGGCGCCCGCCACATCGGCGCGTAGCCAGGGGGCGTCGCCGTCCTCGTCGCTGCCGGGATCGATGTGCAGCGTGACGATCCCCGAATTGCGCAGGTCGTTGGTTGTATCGCGCAGCGGCGTGAGCGGTGCCCAGCCCCCGGCGCCCCGCGCCTGCGCCCAGCCCACGCGCGGCGTGTCCTCGGGCCAGCCCTGCACCGGCGGGGCGAGGCGGAAGAGCAGGGTCAGGTCCTCCGCAGGATCGGAGAGCTGGATGAACAGCGATCCCGCCAATGGGATCGGCGCGAGCAGCGGGCAGGCGCCGGCGGTCCAGCGCGCAGCCTCGACCGCGTCGAACGGCAGGAGGTGGAACAGTACCGCCTCGACCGGCGCCCCGTCCGCCACCGGCGCGGCGGCGCGGGCGGTATAGTCGATCGCCAGCCGGGTCGCCTGGGGTTGCCAGGGCTGGTTGGGGAAGCCGAGGATGTTCGCCTTCTCCAGGCATTTGCGCACGCAGGCGCTGGTATCCGATCCGGTCGCGGCGGCGATCGTGGCGGCGGCGCGATCGACCGTGCCGATCATCGCGTCGCGCGCGGCGGCGCTGCCCTCGGCGGTGGCGGCGTCGGCAGCGCTGCGGATTGCGGCGCCTGCGTCGGCGAAGGCGTGGGCGCGGGTAACAGCGGCGGCGCCTTCTGCCGAGATCGCGCCGCCATGCTCGGCCAGCCAGCCGCGCAAGGCGGCATTGCGCGCGGCGGGATCGGGCGTGCCCTGGATCAGCCCGAGCAGCCGCGGCGGCGCATATGCTGCCGCTTCCTGCGCTGCGGTCAGGCTGGCGCGCAGGTCAGCGGTGCTGCCGCCATGCGCCGCCAGCGCCTGTTCGATCGCCGCCGCAGCGGCATCGTCGAGCGTGGCGCCGCTACGCCGTGCAGCGCGCGCGACCCGGCGGCGCCAGCCATGGCCGAGCGGGCGGCGCGCGGCGGCGTTCACCTCCGCCAGGGGCGGGTCGGACGCGCCCGAATCTTCCGTGCCGCATTGCTGGGCACAGGCCGACGCGGTGGCGGTGAGACGTAGCGATGCCGCCATGACATTGGGCGCGTAGAGCACGTCGCCGAACGCGGTATCGGGCTCCGACAGCACCAGGTCGATCGTGCTGAGCGCGGGATCATAATAGGTCGGGGGCACCTGCGGCGCCACGGTCGCGGTGAACTGTATCGCGGGTTGCAGCGTGCCTTGGCGCGTGCTGGTGAACAGCTTATAGGGATCGGAGGACGGGGCGATGCTCCACCAGCCGGGGTTGGCGAGCGTCAGTCCGGCGCGGAAGCTGGCATCGTCATATTGGCTGCCGGGGGGCACGGTGCGTCCATCGGCGTCGACGACATAGGCCTGGTAATAGCCGCGAAAGCCGGTGGTGGTGACGGGCAGCCCGACCCAGTCGAACGACAGGGTGAAGGCGCTCACCGGCTTCACGAACAATTCGGGTGCGGCGATGCTGAACGTGGCGCCCTGGACCGGGGGTGAGCCGAACGGCGCGAAGGGCTGGCTGGGGTCCACTGCCCCGTTCGGGCTGGCGGCGGTCACGTCGGCAAGCCCGGTGACAACGACGTCGACTGAAAGCGCCTCCAGCACCATCGCGGTGACGATCGCATAGGGATAGACGATCGCCGCATCGGGCGCCGTGCCCAGCGCCACGGCGTCCTGGAGCAGGCGGGCGACCAGCACAGGCATTTCGCCCGGCATATCCTCCGGCGCCGATGCCGTGAGCGGTGCCGCATCCGGGCTGAGCGTGAAGGCGAGCGCGAACCGCGTATCCCCGGCGGTGATCGGCGTGACCTGATAGCCGCTCTCGACCGACGCCCAGTCGCCCGCGCTCGAATAGCGCAAGCCGAACGCGGCCTGGGTCAGCGCCGTGAAAACCGCCTCCGGGTCCATGTCGACGGTGTCGCCGATCGCGACGCAGCGCTCCCATGCCGCCGCGTGGCTCGCCGGGGTGAGCGTCAGCCCGAACGTGATCGTCCGCGTGCCGCCCGCCAGCAACAGGGTCGGGCTGGCAATCGCGAAGCCGAGCGAGGCGGGGGTGGTGGTGAGCGTGCCGTCGCTGCCAGGCGAGTCGGCGCCGAACAGCGGGAAGGGCGTGGCGATGCGCGGTGCGGTGTCGGCCAGGGTCACGATGCCGCTGAGCACCTGCGCGGGGAGTGCCGGGAGCGCGCCCGCCGCCGCGGTTTCGGTCACGCGCAGCGTGCGCAGCGCCGCGACCGACGCGGCATCGACCGACAGCGCGGTTTCGAGCGAATAGGCGATGCTTTCGCCATCGGCGTCCTTGCCCGCATCGAACCGGGTGCCGCGCGGCAATTCGACACGCGCGATGCCCTTTCCCGGCGTGAAGCACAGGCAGACGCGGTCGGGCTCGCCGGTGCGGCGGACCTGACGCAGCACGTCCTTGCGATAGAATTCGGCGAGCCGCGCGGGGAAGCGGTTGATCGTCGCCTGGGCGTGGCCGAACAGCGTGGCGAAGGCGTCGTACAGCCCCGATTGCGGGGGATGCCGCGCATCGGCGAGCGAGTCCTCGAACGCCGCCAGTGTCGCGGCGCGGCCCTGGCCCAGCGCGGTGACGAGCATCGCCGCAAGCGTGCCCGCATGGTCGGCGAAGCGCGGGAGCCAGTCGCCCCGGTCGCGCGCGATCGCATGGGCCAGGTCGTTGCCGCCCAGATGAAGCTGAAGCGCGCGCGCCGGGACAGCGAGCAGGTCGCGCCGGTCGGATCGCACCAGCGCCGACAGCGCGTGGTCGATTCCGTGGCCCCGGCTCTCTCCCCCCGTCGCCACCTCGGCAAGCCGCTCGATCGCCGCGAGCGCGCGCGTGGCGTGGCGGGTGGCGCCTTCGCCGGAGGTCGCGGCATCCAGATCGGCGAGCGTGCGATCGAATCCCGCCTGGATGTCGTCAAGGTCGAGCCCCAGTTGCACCGCCAGCGCGATGCTCGGGTCCTTGCGGAAGAATATCGACCAGTCGCCGTTCGGGCGATCGTACAGGTCGTAGAAGGTGATCAGCGTGCCATAATCGACCGCGAACGCCAGCAGCGCCGCAAGGCTGCGGCCATCGACCTGCACGCGGGCGGGCGACGGCGCAGCGAGCGCGCGATCGGCCTGGCTGATCGCCGGGTTGAGCGCGAGGATATCGTCCGGTGCCGCCACGCCATCCCCCTTCACATCTGCGGCGCGGCGAGCGTCGCTTCGGTCAGGTAAAAGGGATAGACGAGGTTGCTGCGCGCATTGGTCTGGCGGACGACGTAATCGACCGAGATCGCGATCACGCCTCCGGTCGGGTCGGTCGACGTCACCGAGACGCGCGTTACGTCGATCCGCGGCTCCCAGTCGAGCACGGCCTTGCGCACCAGCGAGCCGATGTCATTCGCCAGCGTCTCGGTCAGCGCGTCGAACACCTTCAGCCGCAACCCGGTGCCATAGGTCGCGGCCATGATCCGCTCGCCCAGGCTGGTCGAGAACAGCACCCACAGGCATTCGCGGATATTATCGTCGCCGCGCGACATCAGGACGGCGGCGATCGTGCGATCGAAGGTCGGCGGGAAGGTCCAGCCGATGCCGAGGAAGCTGCGCGATGGGTCCGCCCGCTCGGCCACTTTATCCCCCGATCATCACGGTAGGCATCCCCAGCACGATGCTGCCGCCATGCGCGGTGCTGTCGCCCATCCGCGCGGCGGGGCGCCCGCCGATCTGGACCGTCGCCGATCCCTTCACGATCGAATCGGGCGGGCCGACGCAGACGCACAGGTCGCCCAGGCACGCCGCGGGCATCCCGCCGATCAGCACATTGGGCATCCCCGGCCCGGTGATCGGCCCGCCGACATGCGGGATGGGCGGCACGCCGGGCGTCACCATCGGGCAGGCGTGCATGTCGGTCACGCGCGCGGCGGGGGGCATGGCGCCGCTCCTTCGATCCGGGGGCGGAGCGCGCTCAATTGATCTTCACCATGCCGCCCTGGATCGTCACCATCCCGCTGGCGGTCAGCTTTGCCTCTGCGGCGCCCTGTGCGGCGAAGCTGGTATCGGCCTTGGCGTTGATCGTCAGCCCGGCGATGTCCACGCCGGCGGTGCCCTTGAGCGAAACCTTGCCCTGCGCGGTCATGGCGATGTCGGTCTTGGCGTTGAGCGTAAGCTTCGCCGCGCTGTCGATCGTGATGCCGCCCGCCGCCATCGTGATGCTGTTGCCGTTGGCGTCCTTGATCGTGACCTGCTTCGCCTTGTCGTCCATTCGCACGCTCTGCTTGGCGGGGGTCGTGATCTCGACGGCGGGCAGGTCTTCGTAGAAATCGATCCGCAGCTTCGAGCGAGTGACGATCGTCTTCTGGCTGTTCTTGGAATCGGGCGGCACCGGGGGCGGGTTCTTCTTGCTGTACAGGCTGCCCAGGATCACCGGGAAGCGCGGGTCGGCGTTCATGAAGGCGACGACCACCTCGTCGCCGATCTCGGGGTAGAATTCGGCGCCGACTGCGTTCGAGGCATAGAAGCTGCCCAGCCGCGCCCACACCCCCAGGCTACCCGCCTGGAGCAGCGGCAACTGGACCTGCACCCGATATTCGCCATCGGGATCGCCGTCGATCTTGAGCACGATCCCCGTCTGGAGTTCGGCTACCGGCGGGAGTAGCCCGGCGGCACCGGGTGCGGCGATATCGGGCGCGGCGGCGGCGAACCAGTCGGGCGACATCCCGATCTCGACCTCGGTCAGCCACAGCCCGTCGGTGACCGAATGATGCACCGCAGAGACATAGCCATCGCCGTTGAACCGGTCGCCCAGCCCCGCCAGCGTAACCATCACCCCGGTTGCGGCCAGCGCACTGCCCTGGAACCGCACCGTGCCGCGGATCTTGGCCAGCCGCGCCTTGAGCAATTCGGCGGAAGACCAGTCGGTCAGATCGGCCGTCTGGAGCGTCCCCGCCGTCTGTTGCGGAAAGGCGGTGATGCCGAAGACCCTGGCAAGGTCCTCCGAAGACAAATTGCCAAGCTCGTTGACGCTCGCGCTCGCCTGGCCCGACTGGACCACTGCCTGTGCCGCCGGGTCCCACGCATAGCTGTGGATCGCGCTCGCGGCATATTGAGTCGAGGCGTCCATCGCCGCGCGGAAATCGAGGATCGATTCGCCATAGGCGAGCGTGAGCACCGGCGCCTTCGACGTGTCCGGCGGGGCGACGGTCACGCTGGCGGCATCGACGATCGCGACCATGCCGTTCAACTGGGCGCGGATCAGCATCAGGTCCCAGTCGCTCGCATAATATTGGACGATCGACGGTTGGATCGGCGACGTCGTCGCGACCGTGGCGCTCAGGCCGGATTGCGCGATCAGTTTCTTGATGAGGTCCGAATCAGTGATCTTCTCGAACACCGCGTTGCGGCGCGCCAGCGTCATCGCCATCGCCTTGTCGGTCGCCTCGACCACCAGCCGCGACGGGCCGTCCTGGCTGACCTCGAGCCCCTGGCGGTAGATGATGCCGCTGAAAATCTGCGTCTCCTGGCTGTCATATCCCAGGGAGATGGTAAGCGGCTTGCCGGGGATCAGTGCGTCGGTCTCGCTGACCGGAAAGGTCGCGGCGGCAGGCTCGCCATCGGCGATCACCAGCCGCGCCTTGGGCAGCTTGTTGACGCCGGTCCAGATGTCGATCGAGGCGATCTGGATGCCGCTGTCCAGCTCGCCCCCGCCGGCAACCACGCGGATCGCGACCAGCGCGCCGGCGATCTGGGCGGGGGAGGGCGCGGTCATGCGGTGGGGCCCTGAAGCGGCGGGAATACCAGCGTGGTGCCCGGCACCAGGCGGCGGAATCCGGCCAGGTCGTTGAACGCGGCGACGCGCAGATAATAGGTGCTGGAGCCATAGATGCGGTGGCACAGATCGGGCAGCGTATCCCCGGCCTTCACCGTGATGAGGTGGCTCATGTCGGGCGAGGCCATGTTCGCCTCTGCGGCGAGCTGTTTCTCGCTGGCGAAGGACAGGAAGGTCGTCGACACCTTGGCGCGGATCGGCGTGCCGTTGGGCTTGAACAGCGTATAGGCGATCTTGAGCTTGCTCAGCACGCACTGGAACTGGAGCTGCGCCCAGGACAGTTTCAGGTAATTGGGGCGGTGGATCACGCCGTTCACCGTCGCGGTGAGCTTGACGAAGCCGTCGACCAGCCCGGCCACGCCATCGGCGGGGAGCGATACGCCGGGGATCGGCGGCGGCACCACCCCGGTCGCGTCGAATATCAGGTCGAAGCTGATGGATTCCTGCCCCACGCGGTTATATTCGGGGGAGGGGCCGTTGCTGCCCTGCGCCTGGCGATCGGAATAGCGGATCGTGAAGTCGTGGGTATAGCTTTCCGGGTTGATCCACACCGTGAAGGGGTCGCCGGTCTGGCTGTTATATTGCGCATCGGAAAAGGCGGTGATGACCATCCGCTCGAGGCTGCCCGACGCCATGTCAGCGGTCCTGCTGCGCGCGCAGCGCCGCGAGGACGCGGCGCGTGCATTCCTGGACGACCGCCTCGGTCTGCGCAGGCGACAGGCGTGCGTCGCCGCCTGCGGGCCCGCCGCTTTCGGTGTCGGGCGGGGCTTCGCCGGGGCTGCCGATCGCCAACTGCACCCCGATTTCGCTGATATGTACCGTCATGCGCGATCCCCCTCGCTACCCGATCAGATCGGAGACCGAGGAGATCATGCCCGTGGCATCGGTCAGCGGCATGCGGGTGACGCCGGCATAGGCGAATTCGAGCACTTCGGTCAGTACCTCGTTCTTCAGGGCATCGAACGGCCCGGTGACCCAGCGCACCGGCCAGGCGCGATCGAAATTCCACGCGACCAGCGGGACGCGGTCCGCCCCGATCAGCATCACCACCAAAGTCTGGGTCAGGATCGGCGCGTTGAGCGTCGACCCCACCGTTTGCGCGGTCCATTCGGACAGGAACGACGCCTTGGTCAGATAGCCGCGCTTCAGCACCAGATTGGGCGATTTGGTGCTGACCGGGAGCGTCAGGACATAGCGGTTCTCGCCGCCCTCCCGCACCGTCTCGGTTTCGAACTTGGCTTCGAGCCCGGATACTTCCTGGAAGCTGGCATCGGCGCCGCTCGATTGCTGGAGCGACGCCCCGCTGCCCGCGACCGTGACGGTGAAGGAGAAGGCGGGCGGCGGGACATAGCCGTTGGCGACCATTACGGCGCCGCGATGGTCATCGTCTCGAACGCGATATCGACGCTCTCGACGGCGACCTCATTGCCTTCGGACTTCAGGTCGGTGCCCGTGACCTTGATCGGAAAGGCGTTGTTGAGCGTCCACACCATCTTGGGCGCCGCGGTCTCGTCGAGCAGGCTCACCACCACCGTCTGGCGCGCGATCGTGTTGAGCTTGATCTGGTCGAACCATGCCCATAGCGCGGTGTCGTTGATGAAGATGCCCTTGCGCAGCGTGACGTTGCCGACCTTGCCGAGCCCCGGCATCTTGATCGGATAGAAACTGGGGCTGTCGCCATGGCGATATTCGATCGGGGTGTTCTCGGTGCTGAGCCCGGTGACTTCCTGAAAGCTGACCGTCCCCGAGGGGAAACCCGCCACCGAGAAATAGAATTTGGGTAGCGGCCATACTGCGTCTTCGACTTCACCTGCCATCGGAAAATCCTTTCATCGACAAGAGAGTATGAGGGGGCGCCCGCGATCAGACGCCCTGCATCGTCTGGGTGAAGGTCAGCTCGATGAACTCGGCGGGATGGATCATCTGGACCGTGACGTTGACGATCATATAGCCGTTGAGCACGTCGAGCCCGCTCATCGTGGTGGGTACGCCGCACTTGACGGTGAAGGCGTCGCTCGCCTTGTCGCCCATAAGGCCCCCAGCCTGCCACAATTGGGTGAGGAAGTTGGAGATGGTCGACGTCACCGTCGCCCAGGTCACGCCGTCATTCGCCGCGAACACGAACTGCTGGAGCGTGTTCTTGATCGACTGTTCGATATAGATGAGCGTCCGCCGCACCTGGATATAGCGATAGTCCAGGCTGTTGCCGTCGAGCGTGCGCGCGCCCCAGACGATGGTGCCGCGGTTGACCATCGCGCGTAATATGTCGATCGCGTTGCCGTTCAGCGGCACGTTATAATTGCCCTGCTCGGCGTCGCTCAGCAGGACTTTCGGCGCGACGACTTCGTTCACTGCGAAGTTGGCGGGGGCGTTCCATACGCCGCGATTATTGTCGTTCTGGGTCCAGATACCCGCCATCGGCCCGCTGGGGGGCACGACGTTGAGCTTGTTGGCCAGGATCTGCTGGATGTCGCCCATCATCGGCACGGCGTTGAGCAGATATTGGTCGAGCGAGGTGATGCCGGCTTCGTCGATGGGCGCGGTGGCGAGTGCCGTGTTGGGCAGGCTGACCAGCATCGCAGGCGTAGTGGCCGTCGCTGCGACGATCCCGACCACGCCCGGGGGGACGGTGTCGGTCACCGGGGTGGCGCCGGTGGCGGGGAACGCGACCGCGATGTGCGCGGCGACTTGCTGGAAGGTGGTCGACAAATTGGTGACCGGCGTGGCGCCGGTCGCGTCGATCGTCGGCGGATAGAGCGACAGCGCCTGCGTGGTGAGCAGATTGTTGGTCAAGGTGACGCTGTCTTCGGTCCCGGACAAATTGGTATAATCGACGTCCGATTTGTCGAGCAGCGACGATTCCAGCGCGGGGCCGTAGCAGGTGCCATAGCTGAAATAGGCCGAGGCGGGCGCGATCAGCGCGTAGAACTGGTCGGCCTGGACCTTCATCGCCGCCGCATTCCAGTTCGCCGGGACCAGCGCGCCGGGCATGTCGAGGATCGCCACGCGGTCCTGCAGCGCGGCGGACTGGCGGAGCATCTCGACTGCGACCGGCTGATAGGCCGAATAGTCGAATGGCGTCGTGGCGGTGGCTGGGTTGACCGTCACGAGCAGGCAGGCGTCGGGCACCACCAGCATCGTGCCCCCGCGCGTATCGTTCGCGACCGCGAGCCCGTCGAGCAGCGCCTGCTTGTCGACCGAGGTTACGGTGGCGCCGGCAGGCGGGGTGACGGTGCGGGTGCCCCAGTAATTATCGACCGAGATGACGAAACAATTGCCGCCGCCATTGGCGTAGAACAGCTGCATCGCCGCAAACAGATTGAACTGCGCCACGAAGGTCGGGCCGGTCGCGTCGGTGTAGGCGGTGCCGACGATGTAATTAGACGCGGTCGTCGTGAAGGCGCCGTCGACGGTCGTGCCGTCCGCCGATGCCGCTTCAAAATCATAATCGTCCGCGTTGCCCTGCGGCTGGACGACGCCCTGCGCGTCATAGCCATAGCCGAAAAAGCTGTAATAATCGGCCATGGACGTGATCGCGACGGCCTGGAGATACATCTGCTTCCTGCTCGACGGATCGAGCGCCGTCTGCGTGTAGCCGACAAAGATCGGGACGGCGGTCTCGACCCCCACGACCGAGGGCGGGAATGCCGAGAATTCGGTAACAAAGACGCCGGGTGTCTTGCGGTCCTTGGTAAGGGTCGTGGCCATCGCATTGATCCTTTGCGGCTGGAGTGCGGCGAAGTCGCCGGGGGCGGACGGTCGTCAGACGTAGATGAACATCTCCGAAGTGCCCGCGATCGGCTGGTCGTTGGCTGCGGGCCAGACCGGGGCGGGTGGGGCGACCGGGAGCGGCGCGACGCGGATCGCATTCTCCCGCCCGGAAGGGTCGCGGCGCACGCCGCGCAGCGCGAACCGCTCGAGCGACTGCTGGCGCAGCGCGAGCGGAGTCTGCGTCGTGAACAGCGTCGCGAACGACCCGTCGGGCAGCAGCACCGGCACCGGATCGGCCTCGAACGCGGCGCCGGGCCCGACGATCGCCAGCGCATCGAGCTGCGCCCCGCGGACGTGCGGCGCCACATAATAGCGCCAATAGGTCTGCCGCGCGTCGAAGGGCAGGCGGTATTGCGTGTCCGCCACGCTGGCGTCGCGATCGACCGTGCCGAACAGCGATGGAAGCGGGTAGATGCCGCCGCTGTCCGGGGTCGGCTGGGTGAACAACATGTCGAGCAGGACGAGCGAGTCCGATTCCGGGGGCACGAACAGCACTTCGCGCGGGGTGCCCGGCTGGATATCGCCCGAATCGTCAAAGGCGGTGATCGTGTAGAGGTCGTGCGCGAGCCCGCTGAAATCGAGCGCGATGCGTTTGGGCGCGCGCAGGGGCGAGGATGTCCCCGCCGCCTCCGCGGCTTCCCCGGCAGCGTCCTCGGCCGCCTCTTCGGGCGTCGGCCACGCCAGCACCACCGCGCCCGACAGATCCTGGACGGTCACGCGCGCCGTCGTGCCCGGTACGAGCAACTCGACACTTGCACTGACCGTGGGCCGCAATGCCGCACTATCGAGGAAGCGCCCCGCGCTCAGTACCGCCGCGGGGCCCGCCGGGGTCTCCGCTGTCGCGGCGTCGGCCCCGGCATCGGGTAGATGCGCGTCGATATTGGTGCCGAACAGATTCTGTTGCGACTGGCGCATCCCGATCGGCAGCGCGGTGATCCCGATGAAATCGGCGCGCGTGAGTTCGAGCAGGAAGGTCAACCGGCTCCAGAAGCCGCTCTGTCCCTCCGGCCCGCTGGCGGAGCGACGGACATAGGACAGGATGTTGTCGAGTTCGCCCTCCTGAAAGAACACGCTGAATCCGGCGCCCTCGTCGTTCATCGCCAGCCCCAGCGACGCCATCAGCCGCGCCGTGGCATCGGTGGGGACGACACGGAAATCGCGGCACTTTCCCCCGGTGCGCGCGTAGAAATTATGCGTGATCGCGACCTGGAACAGCCTGCGATAGCGTCCCGCCGCGCGCGGCGATGCAAAGCTCAGCGCCTTTTCGTGCCCGCTGGTCATGCCGCCGCCGGGTCGCTGGGCGCTTCCGAAACGCCTCCGCCGCGCACCGGAAAGGTCCGCGCCTGCATCGCCGGCGACGCGAAGGTCAGCAGCCGCAGCTTGTAGAAGACGCTGGGCAGATATTTGGTCCCCAGCATGCTCATCACATAATTGACTTCGACCGGGTCGAAGCTCTCCATCTCCAGCGTGACCTTTTCGACGTCCGGCCCCAGTTGTGGCGCATTCGCCTGGTTGAAGTTCGGCACCTGCTGGAAGAATGACAGGATATGCGAGATCGCGGCGAGCCCATCGGCATAGTTGTTCGACGCAAAATTCGCCATGAAGGCGATATGAAGATCGATGTGGAGCGGCGGGCTTACAATCGCGAAGCCGCCTTCGCCCGCCCGCGCGGGGGTGAAGCTGCTGACGATGGTTTCGCGCGTGATGTTGAACAAAGTCATCACCACGCGGTCCTTCGCATGTTCGTTGATCGAACCGTCGTGATACGCCGTGCTGGTCAGCACAACCCAATCATCCGCCCGCCGATCGATATTCTGCATATAGTTGTTCGCCATGTGTCGGATCACTTCCAGGACATGGCGGATGCTGGGCATGGCGAGAGACTGAGCGCACAGTCTGAGTCGCGCAAGACCATTATCGCGACGGTATCAGATGGAATTGGGTCCGATGTTGCACCTTTATTTACAGGGTTCGTCAAGGACAGGCTGTTGGCGGCAATATTTCAAGAAAAGGCGTAGCGCCCCTCCTTGCGAAGCTCTTGCCGGATGCCGCTCATAATGTCCGCTTTGCGCACGCAATCCTTGTCGCGCGCGACGGCGCGGAGACAGGCATGGCGCAGCACGTTGAGGATCGCACCCCCGGCCAGCGCATGCTCCTGCGCCAGCGCGTCGAGATCGACATCGGCGTGGAGCGCGAACGGGCGTTGCGCGAACATCGCGTGCCACAGCCGCTGCCGCGCGGCGGCATCGGGCATGGGGAAGAAGATCATCGACTGGAAGCGGCGCGTGAATGCCTCGTCCAACTGCGCGCGGGCATTGGTGGCGAGGATCACCAGCCCGGGAAACGCCTCGACCCGCTGGAGCAGATAGCCGATCTGCTGGTTCGCGGCGCGATCATTGGCGGTGTTGGCGTCGGTGCGCTTGCCGAACAGCGCGTCGGCTTCGTCGAAGAACAATATCCAGTCGCGGTCCTGCGCCTGGTCGAACAGCCCGGCGAGGTTCTTCTCGGTCTCGCCGATCCATTTGGAAACGACACGCGACAAGTCGATACGATAGACGGGCAGCCCGTGGTGCTTGCCGATCAGCGCGGCGGTGAGTGTCTTGCCGGTGCCGGGCGGGCCGTGGAACAGGCAGCGATAGCCCGCCTTGATCCGGCGCGCGAGGCCCCAGTCCTCGAGCAGGGTCCGGGCATGCGCGATCCACGCGCTGATCTCCGCTACATGCTCCGCGGTCTCTTCGTCGAGGATGAGGTCCTCCCATTCGAGCGGCGAGGTGATGCGCTCGGCGGGGAAATGCACACCTGACGGCGCGGCAGGGGGCGCGCCGGTCAGCAGTCGGTCGAGCATGTCGGGGCCCAGCCGCAGGAGCGCGGCGCCCGCGGGCTCGTCGGCATGGCGCTGGTCGAGCATCAGGAGCCGCGACGCGAGCAGCCGCGCCGAAGGCTCGAACAACCGGCGGGCTGCGATCCGCGCGGCGCGATCGCCGCCCGCGATCAGGAACAGCGCGGTCTCGACGCTGGGCAGGAAACCGGCATGCGACTGGCCCAGCATGCCGCCGAATTCGGTGAAGCGCCGTCCGGTCGCCTGGTTCTGGAGCAGGAAGGGATCGAGCATCTCCGGCGCGACATGCGGCGCGAGCGCGAGGATCAGCGCCAGCCGTTCCTCACCGTCCAGACCGGCGACTCCGCGTGCATACGGATCGTCGGTGCGCGCATCGTGCTGCGGCGGCAGGGGCGGGGCGTGCGGCGCGGCGTCCGGTGCCGCGCCATAGGCGGCAAAGCGGAAGCGGAGCATGGCGTCGAGCCAGTCGAGTTCGGCGTCGAGGCCGGAAATGCGCTTACCATTGGACATAGAGCGGCTCCGGCATCCATCCGTGGAGGATCGTCCCGATGCTCCACGGGATCTGGTCGACCAGCACGTCGACGGTCTTGCGCTCGACGGTGAGCGTCCAGCGCGCCTCGCCGCGCTCCAGCCGTGCCTGGCGCTGCAAAAACGTCTCGCGCAGCCCGGCGGGGGACGTGTTGCGAAGGATCGGCCAATTGGCGAGGACCGCGGCGGTAAGCGACTCGCACAGCGCGCGATCCGCGTCCGACATGTCGATCGACGCCGCGACCGGCGTCGCAAGCGGCAGTCCGCACAGCAGCTTGTTGAGGAGCAGCGCGGGTTCGGGCGCGTCGCATCGTTGGTCGACCAGATATTGCAGCAGATGCACCGCGCGCGAAGCGGCCTCGACCCCGTCGATGCGCCGCTTGCCGTCCGCGCCGGTGCTGAGCACCCCGAGTTGGTCGAACAGTCGCGGCAGGAACGGGTTGAACAGCACGAGGCCGGCATTGTCGACATAGCGCCGCGATCCGCTCGCGGTATCGGGCAGCCGCCGGGCGGGCAGCGCAGGCGGTGGGGAGGGCGATGGCACGGGCTTGGGGATCGCGGCGCGCAGATGCGCGTGCCCGGACTGTCCGGCGAGCGTGGTCGCGTGGGCCGCCAGCGCGGCGGTCCGCGCCGGGTGCCCGGCCGCGATCGTTTCGACCAGCGTCGCGAGCGCCGTGCGGGGGGGCGCCGCCAGATCGCCGGCAAGCAGCGCGAAGAGCTGAGACGTCACGGTCGCAGCGGCGGCATGTGCCTCGCTGGGCAGCGTGCGGCGCCATGCCGGGATCAGCAGCGCCCGCGCGTCGAACAGCATGCGCGCGCGGGCGGGGGCGATGCGGTGGAGGATACGCGCGACGACTTCCTCGGGCAACGCCTCGGCCCAGCGCGCGCGCGTCTCCGCCCGCGCCAGCCCGCGCCGCAACGCCGCATCGAGCGCCGGAGCGGCGGCATCGGCGAGCGCGGCGATCCGCTGCATCCCGCGCGCGCCGATCGCGGCACCGGGCGCGTCCCCTGCCAGCCATGCGAAGAGCCGTGCATCCTCCCCGGCGGCGGGCGGCGGCGCGGGAGCGTCGGTATTACCCGCCGCAGCAACCGGCAGCGCCTCGCCACGCAGCACCGCGTCGAGCACCACCGCCCAGCCCGCCGCCAGCGAGCCCCCCGGCGCGTCGGCCAGCGCTTCGGCACAGGCCGCGGCGCGCGCGCTGTCGTCGCCGAGCAATGCCGCGACGATCTCTTGCGGCAACATCCAGTCGAGCAGCCGCTCGCGCAGCGTCGCGGTGCCCCCCGAATGCGCCGCGACCAGCCGGCGCAGCAACGCGGCGAACCCGCGTGGATCGGCGGCGGCGGCGCGCACGAGCAGCGCGCCGTCGGCGGGCGGGGTGCCGGTGCGCAGATAGCGCTCGGCGGCGGCAAGCAGCGCGGGCCCGTGGAGCGCCACGGCTTCGTCGGCGACCCGCGCCAGCGCGGACCATTCGCCCAGCGCCCGCGGCGCGACTCCCGCATGCACCGCGAGTCCCGTCAGGAGCGCGCGGCGGAACCCCGCGCGGTCCCATTCGGTGGCGCGCGCCAGCGCCGTCTGTGCCAGCGTGTCGAGCAGCGCCGCAAAAGCGTCGCCATCCAGCGCGGCGAGCGGCGCCACGCCATGCGCCGCCCGAAGTAGCGACAGGTCCGCGCGCACTGCGGCAGCGCGCTCGGCGAACAGCGCGGCGATCGGGTCGGGTGCGGGGGTGATGGGCGCATTTGCAAGCCGGGGCTGGTCGAACAGCGATGCGATCCTTGGGCGATCGGCCCCCGGCGCCGCCGCGAGCGCGTGCGCCAGCGCGGCTCGCCACGCAGCCATCCCCACCGGGCCGTCGGCCAGCAGCACGCGCAGCGTCTCGTGGCGCAGGCGGCAGGTCCAGGCGTGGTGCGACCACGGCCCGGGCGGCTGGCCCGCACCAGCGTCGCCAAGCGCGGCAAGCAGCGCAAGCCGCGCCCGCCCCTCGCGCGGGTCGAGATGCTCGACCAATGCCGCGAAGCGCGCAGGGGACAGTGCGGCGGCAAGCGTGGCGAACGCGGCCTCGTCGGCGCGGATGCGGCGCAGCCGGGCGGCGAGCGCGGCGAGATCGTCGGGGGCTTCTCTCGGGGCCGCAGCGGGCGCGGGCAGGTCCTGGGTCAGGTCGGCGATGGCGATCGTCAGCGCACCGCCCAGGGGGGCTGCACGCCGCAGCAGCGCGAGCGACGCCGCCAGCGCCTCCAGCAGCACCGCATAGGAAATGCCCCCGACCGCGGCCAGCCGCCGCAACAGCCGCTCCATCCAGCTGCGCCGGTTGAAGCGCGATCCCCCGTCGCGGAGCAGATGGCGGAGGCTGAGCAGCCGCAGCCAGTAATCGAGCTGCGCGTCCGACAGCAGCATCAGCGCGGCGGTGCGGTGCGCCGCCCCCAATGTGTCGAGATGCCGCAGGATCAGCGCGGCGTGGCGCGGGTCGAGCCGGTGGATCAGCGCCGCGAATTCCTCTGCGCCGAGCAGGTGCACCAGCGCGGCGAGCGTCGCGGGATTGGCTGCGGCGGCGCGGGCGCGCTGCTCGATGGCGTCGGCGGCGTGCGATGCGACGGGGCCCGCGGGCGGGGCGGCCTCGGCGATCAGCGCGTCGAGCACGGCGGGCAGCGACGCGCTGAGCGGCTGCCGCCGCCGGGTCTCGCCCAGCGCCTCCGCGATCAGCGCGAGCAGCGCCGGGTAGGCGAGACCATGCGCGGCGGCGATGCCCTGGAGCAGGTGCGCGACGAAACTGCGGCGATTGAACTGGCTGCCCGCGTCGCGCAGCAGATACTCGACCGACAGCCGCCAGGTTGCATGGCGCAGCGCGGGCTCGGACATGCCGCCCGCGCTGTGGCGTACCAGTCCGTGGAGATCGGCATGGTAGCGCAGGATCAGCGCGGCATCGGCGGGCGCGAGCAGCGCGAGCAGCGATCGCAGCGCGGCGTCGTCCAGCTGGAGCACGAGCCGCTCGATCGCGTGCGGGTCCGCCGCATGGCGTCGCAACAGGGCGACCAGCGCCGCGGGCTGCGCCAGCAGGGCGCGAAAGCGCTCGGGGGGATCATAGGGCGGACCCGGCGCTCCCGGGTCGCCGTGGAGGAGATAGGCCTCGAAGGCATCGATCGCCGCTGCCACGGGGGTGCGGGCGCGGACCCCCGGCCGGCCGCCCCGTCGCGCCTGCGTGACCAGCGGCGCAAGCTGTTCCTCCAGCGCAGCCTCCAGCGCGCTCGCCATATCGGACTCGATTGCATCGGCGGCGATCCTGCCCAGATCGAGGTCCAGCGCGTCGATCTCCAGGTCGAGATCGTCGGGCGCGAGCCGATCGAGCACGCGCCCGATCGCATCGGGCAGCGCCGCCTCGGCCAGCGCCTCGATCCGCGCGCGCACCGCAATCGCGGCGTCGAGCGTGGGAAGTCTGACCGCGAGCGTCAGCCGACCCACATGGTGCGGGCCGGGCATTACGGGGAGCATTGTCGGTCGATGGTCGGCAACGCGAACGGGCATCGAGCAGACTCCCAGCTACATTTGTGAACAGATGCCCGCCACTTTCCCAAGTCAACTTCGCACTGACTCGATTTGTGACATATAAATATCCATTTCGGGCAAGATAGTTATCGGAAAGGGCTTGGGGTTAAAACTTTAGCGTATTCGAATGTTTCTGTATGAAATCTGATCGCGATCGTCGCGTTCGGGTTTGCGCGGGACCCCTTTGCAGCGCGGTTCGTTCGCTATAAAGGCACCAACCCAAGCCCCGCCTTGCACCACATCGTGCAGGAGCGCCGGGATCACGAGAGTAGAGCAAGCGTGCAGAAGACCATGATCCGCATAACGCCCGATTGCGCAGCAACGGGTGCCAATCCTGCCTTTGGGACACCCAAGCAACTGTCCGAAGGCGGCGTCAAAACCTCGCTGGTGCAACAGGTCTATACGGTGATCATGGAGTCGCTGGACAGCGGCGCCCTGCAGGGCGGGAGCCGCATCGTCGCCTCCGAACTCGCCTCGCGGCTGGGCGTCAGCCGCGCGCCGGTGCGCGAGGCGCTGGCGGTGCTGGCGGGGCAGGGGCTGGTCGAACTGCTCGCCGATCGCGGCGCGCGGCTGCGCCCGATGAGCCGGCGCGACCTGGCCGGAGTCTATGAGATCAGCGGGCCGGTGGCGGCGGTGGGCGTGCGCGCCGCCGCCGCGCGGATCGGCGAGGGCAATAACGCCGCGCGCGTCGAAGCGGCGATGGATCGCATCCGCGTTGCCCGGCAATTCGCGGCGGGCGTCGAATTCTACCTGGTGCTCAATGATTTCCACTATCTGATCAACGAGATCGCCGAGAAGCCTTCGGTCGACATGGTGCTGCGCGCGATCAACATCGAATATTGGAACCGGCTGCTGGCGCAGGCGATCGACCTGAAGGTCCATGCCGATCGCTATGTGCGCAACTATGCCCGGCTGACCGATGCGGTGCTCGCGGGGGACGGGCGTGCGGCGGAGGCGGTGATGCTCTCGCATGTCGAATGGTGCGCATCGTTGCTGAGCTCGGAGGGCTGAGTTCAAATTGTCGACAAAAATAGCGCATACGGGCCGATAAAGCGTCACATTAGGCAGATAGTGTCGACAATATGCTTGCCTGCCCCTCCGAATCATGTTTCCTTCCTCTCGGCGAACAGCGGGAGGCACGGGAATGCGGCGGGTTCTACAGGCAATGCTTCTGGCAACCGCGGCGTGCGCGCCCGCGATGGCGCAGGCACAGACGGCAAGCAGTGACGACACGCCGCGCGCCGGCATCGACGACATCGTCGTAACCGCCACGCGCACCGGCGAAACCCGGCTCCAGGACACGCCGCTGGCAGTGACGGCGTTCGACGCTGCGGCGCTGGAGCGCACCGGCCTGAAAGACATTCGTGACCTGACGACGATGACGCCCAATCTGCAGGTGACGCAGAACGGCGCCTTTGCGCAGGTCTATATTCGTGGCGTCGGGTCGAACAACGTGTTCGGCGGATCGGACCCTTCGTCGACGATCCACCTCGACGGTATCTATCTCGCGCGTCCGGCCAGCTATTTCGGCAATTTCCTCGACGTCGAGCGGATCGAAGTCCTGCGGGGGCCGCAGGGCACGCTCTATGGCCGCAACTCGGTGGGCGGGACGATCAGCATCGTCAGCCGCAAGCCGACGAACGAGTATGAGGCCCGGGCGCAACTGACCTATGGCAATTACGAGATGCTGCGCGGCGAAGGCTATGTCAGCGGGCCGATCGTTCGCGACGTGCTGGCAGCGTCGGTGTCGATCATCGGCACCCGCCGCGACGGCTATATTCAGAATATCGCGGCGGGCCAGCCGGATGCGGATAATGAGCGCACCTTCGGCATTCGCGGTCAGCTGCGCTTCACCCCCAGCGCGCCGCTCGAAGTGATCGTGCGCGGCGATTATCTCAATTCGAACGACCGGCTCGCGGGCTATGTGAAGCTGCTCCAGCGCACGACCGATCCGGTCGCCAATTCGGTGCTCGGCGACTATCGCAAGATCGCGGCCAACATTTCGCCGCTGTCGCGCCGCCGGCAACAGGGCGTCGCGGGCGAGATCAACTATGATCTGGGCGGCGTCGCGCTCAAATCGCTTACCGGCTATCGCGAGAACCAGCTGATCGGCGTCACCGATACCGACGCGACCACGCTCAACACCCGCCGCACCGACCAGTTCGAGGCGCAGCGCCAATTCTCCGAGGAGCTGACGCTGTCGGGCGAGCTGGGGCCGCTCGGCTATATCGTCGGCGCCTATTATTTCAGCGAGTGGATCAAGGTACGCTCGGCGGTGACGACCTTCGCGGCGAACCGCGTGGCATACCAGCCGCTCGTCGAGACCGAGGCGCTGGCGGGGTTCGGCCAGCTTTCCTACGCACTGGGCGACAAGGTGACGCTCACCGCCGGTATCCGCTACACCGACGAGCGCAAGGATTTCGACCAGTTCGCCAACCAGACCAACGCGACCACGGGCGCCCAGGTCGCGACCTATCCGCGCAGCTATGCGCGGCGCGGCAACTATCAGGCATGGACGCCCAAATTTGGCATCGAGTTCCGCCCCGCGGGCGGCGTGCTCGTCTATGCCAGCGCGACCAAGGGCTTCAAATCCGGCGGGTTCAACATGGCGAGCGTCAACCCGGCGCAGGGCTTCGCGCCCGAGACGCTGTGGAGCTATGAGGCGGGTGCCAAGCTCGACCTGCTCGACCGCACGCTGCGCGTGAACCTGGCGGCGTTCCATTATGACTATCAGAATCTTCAGGTGCAGGCGTTTATCACGCCCGGCGTGACCGACATCACCAACGCATCCGACGCGCGCGTCGACGGCGTCGAGGTGGAGACGGTGTTCCAGCCCGCACGCTGGGCGCAACTGGGCGCGAACCTCGCCTATCTCGATGCGCGGTACAAGAATTACCCCGGCGCGCTGGGGGCGGGCAACGTCACCTTCGATGCGTCGGGCAACCGGCTCAACCTCTCGCCGCGCTGGTCGTACACCGTCTATGCGCAGGGCGACGTGCCGCTGGCGGGCGGATCGGTGATCGCGCGGACCGAGTGGAGCTATCGCAGTCGGCAATATTTCACCGCAGCGAATACCGGGCTCGACCAGCAGGCGCCCTATGGCCTGCTCGGCGCGACGCTCGGCTATACGCTGCCGGGCGGGCGCTATGACGTGATGGTCTTCGGGCGCAACCTGACCAACCGGCAATATGTGACGAGCACCGCGAGCTTCGCGTCGGGGATCGTCGGCCGGGTCGGCGAGCCGCGCGTGTATGGCGTGCGGCTGGTCGGCAAGTTCTGACGGTGGGCGCGGGGGTGCGGGACATGCGGATCGATGGCCAATGCGACCCCGAATTCGCGGCTTTGGGTGACACCTTCGCGGCCAATTTCCGCGAGCGGGGGGAAACCGGCGCGGCGATCTGCCTGTACAAGGGCGGGGTGAAGCGCGTCGACCTGTGGGGCGGATGGGCGGATGCCGCGCAGACGCGCCCCTGGGTCGAGGACACGATCATCTGCATGATGTCGGTGGGCAAGGGCATGGCGGCGCTGTGCCTATGGATGCTCGTCGATCGCGGGCTGATCGACATGGACGCGCCCGTCGCACGCTACTGGCCCGAATTCGCGCAGGCGGGGAAGGGAGCGATCAGCGTCGACACGCTCGTCACCGGGCGGGCCGGGCTGCTCTATGCCGATCACGCGCCCGATGGCGCCGGGTTCGATTGGGAGACGATGGTCCGCGCCTATGCGATGCAGGCGCCCGAATGGGAGCCGGGGACGCTCCACGCCTATCACTCGGCGAGCTATGGCTATCTGATCGGCGAGCTGGTGCGGCGCGTGGACGGTCGGCGGCTGGAGGATTTCCTCGAGCAGGAAGTCTCGGCGCCGCTGGGGGTGAACTATGGCTATGGCACCCGCGGCACCGATCCGGCGCTGGTCGCGGACATCCTGCCCAACCCCGAAAGCCACACCTTCGTCCAGTCGCGCGACCCGACCACCAAGATGGGCCGGGCGTGGCGGATGCGCCCGGAATCTCCGGATAATTACAATGACATAAGGCTGCGCGAGGGGGTGATGCCCAGCACCAATGGGCATGGCAATGCCCGTGCGGTGGCGCACATCTATGCCGCGCTGGCCTGTGGCGGGACGCTTGACGGGGTCCGGCTGGTGTCGCCCGAGACGATCGACCGGATGCGCACGGAGAGCTGGTTCGGGCATTGCGAGATGACCGACCGCATCTTCCGCTATGCGCGGGGCTTCTTCCTCAACGATCCCGCAATGTCGCCGATGGGCGCCAATCCGCGCACCTTCGGCCATCCCGGCGCGGGCGGGGCGATCGGCTTTGCCGACCCTGAGAACCGCATCTCCTTTTCCTACAGCCCGGCGCTGATGTGTTCGGGCGGCGGCCTGGGCGAACGGTGCGCGGCGCTAACCGCATCGGTGTACGCATGACGCATGATTTCACGAACAAGGTGGCGATCGTCACCGGCGGCAGCTCGGGCATCGGCCAGACCGTGGCCGAGGCGCTGGCGCGCGCGGGGGCCAGCGTCGCGGTGGTCGCGAGCAGCAGCGTCGAGAAGGCCGCGGCGGTCGCGGACGGGATCGTAGCAAGCGGCGGGGTCGCCCGGCCCTATGCCGTCGACGTGCGCGACGCCGATGCGTTTGCGCGGCTGGTGGCCGACGTCGAGGCGGCGTTTGGCGGCGTGGACCTGTTGGTGAACGCGGCGGGGGTATTCTACCCCACCGTCCCCGGCGAAACCCCGCCGGAGGACAGCGCGCGGCTGATCGACATCAACGTCACCGGCGTTTGGAACGCCGTCAACGCCGTGGTGCCCGCGCTGCGGCGGCGCGGCGGCGGGCGGATCGTCAGCCTCGCCTCGGTGACGGCGTTCGTAGGAGTGCGCGGCTTCGCGCTCTATTGCGCGAGCAAGGCAGCGGTGGCGATGCTGACACGCTCGCTCGCCGCCGACCTCGCGCCGCAGGGGATCGCGATCAACGCCGTCGCGCCGGGCAACACTGCCACCCCGATGAACGCCAGCGTCCGCGCCGACGCCGCCGCATCGGAGGGGATGCGCAGCATCACCCCGAGCGGCAAGGCGTTCAGCGACGCCGCCGACATTGCCGGGATCGTCCTGTTCCTGCTCTCCGACGCCGCCGCCCCGGTCCATGGTGCGACCTGGCTGGCGGACGAAGGCATTTCGGCGGCGATTGGCTGATGCCACGCGCGGCCTCGACAGACAGCGCGGCGCCCAGCGCGACCGGCTATGCCTGGTATGTCGCGCTGCTGATGGCGACCGCGCATTTGCTGTCGTTCGTCGACCGCTTCGTGATGAGCCTGGTGATGGAGCCGCTCAAGGCCGATCTGGGGGTGAGCGACACGCAACTGGGCCTGCTCCAGGGCACGGGCTTCGTGATCCTCTACACCGTCGCCGCCGTGCCGCTGGGGCGGATGGCGGATAGCCTCAACCGGCGCAACCTGATCATCGCCGGCATGGTGCTGTGGAGCATCGCGACGATGCTGTGCGGGCTCGCCAATTCGTTCGGGTCGCTGTTCCTCGCGCGGATCGGCGTGGGGTTCGGCGAGGCGGCGCTGGTCCCCGCCGCGATGTCGATCCTCGCCGCCTATTTCCCCCGCCGCCAGCTTGGCCGGGCGGTATCTTGGTTCACCACCGGCGCGTCGCTGGGCAAGAGCGCGGCGCTGATCGGCGGCGGCGCGATCCTGGCGGCGGTGACGCTGGCCGGGGGGATGGCATTGCCGGGGGTCGGTATGCTCGAGCCGTGGCAGGCAACGTTCGTCATGATGGGCCTGCCGGGCCTCGCGCTCGCCGCGCTGTTGCTTACGGTGCGCGAGCCCCCGCGCGCGCCGGGCATCGCCCAGCCGAGCATCGCCCGCGCCTTCGCCTATGTCCGTGAACATCGCGCGGTGTTCGCCACGCATGTCGCGGCGGGGTCGATCGTCGTGCTGCTGATCCAGTCGATCGCGGCCTGGGCGCCCTCCTTCTATGTCCGCTTCCTCCATCTGACGCCGTCGCAGGCGGGCTATGCCGTCGGCACCGTGACGCTGATCGCAGCGCCGCTGGGGCATCTGAGCGGCGGGGCGCTGACCGACTGGTTTCAGGCGCGGGGGGCGCGTTCGCCCGCCGCGCCCGTGATCGCGCTCGGGCTGCTCGCGGCGATTCCGGGCGCCATCGTCTTCGCCACGGCGCGCAGCCTGCCGCTGTCGCTGGCGGCCTATGGCGCGATGACCTTCTGCCTGACGCTGGCGTCGCCCGCGACGCTGGCGGGGGTGCAGATGCTCACCCCCGATCGGCTGCGCGGGGTCGTGACGTCGATGTTCCTGGCCACCACCACGCTCACCGGCATCGGCTTCGGCCCGCCGCTGATCGGGTTGCTGAGCGACCATGTCTTTGGCGGGCCGCTCGGGCTCGGCCATTCGCTGCTGCTCGCGGTGCCCTTGTTCGCGCTGGCGGGCGCGGCGCTGGCGCTGATGAGCCGCAAATATTTTCCCGCGACCGCAGCAGCGGCGCGATGATTTTTCAGGAGTGGATTGCGTGAGAAAGACTGGCAAGGCGATCATCACCTGCGCCGTGACGGGGTCGATCCATACCCCCAGCATGTCGCCCTATCTGCCCGTGACGCCGGAGCAGATCGCGCAGCAATCGATCGAGGCGGCGGAAGCGGGTGCGGCGATCCTGCACCTCCACGCCCGCGATCCCAAGGACGGACGCCCCTCGCCCGATCCGGCGCTGTACCTGGAGTTCTTGCCGCGCATCAAACAGTCGGTCGATGCCGTGATCAACATCACCACCGGCGGCGCGCCGGGGTTCAGCGAGGAGGACCGGCTGGCCGGGCCGCTGGCTGCCAGCCCCGAGATGACCTCGCTCAACATGGGGTCGATGAACTTCGGCTTTTTCGGGCTCGCCGACCGCTTCGACTGGCAGCATGACTGGGAACGCGCGCTGATGGAGGGGAGCAAGCGCTTCCCCGCCAACCATAATTTCGCGCTGATCGAACGCATCATGATCGAGCTGGGGCAGGGGCATGGCACCCGCTTCGAATATGAATGCTACGACATCGGCCATCTCTACACCGTCAAGCATTTCGCCGATGCGGGCCTGATCAAGCCGCCGTTCCTGATCCAGGGCATTTTCGGGATTTTGGGCGGGATCGGCGCCGATCTCGAGAATTTCATGGTCTTCAAACAGACCGCCGACCGGCTGTTCGGCGAGGACTATCTGCTCTCCTGCTTCGCCGTCGGGCGCCCGCAGATGAAGTTCCTGGCGCAGAGCGCGCTGGTCGGCGGCAGCGTCCGCGTCGGGCTGGAGGACAGCCTGTTCATCGGCAAGGGCGAACTGGCGACCAGCAATGCCCAGCAGGTGCGCAAGATCCGCACGATCCTGGAAGCACTCGACATCGACGTCGCCACGCCCGCGGAGGCGCGCGCGATGCTCGGCCTCAAGGGCGGCGACCAGGTGGCGTTCTAGGGTCATGCGCTTCGCAACCGATACCGGCGGCACCTTCACCGATCTCGTCGTCGAGGACGATGACGGGTCGATCACGCTGCACAAGGCACCCACCGTGCCGTCCGATCCGGTGGCGGGGGTGCTCGACGCGCTGACCGTCGCGGCGGAGGCGCGCGGGCTGACGCTGGCGGGGTTGCTGGCGAAGGCCGATAGCTTCATCCACGGCACGACGCACGCGATCAACGCGATCATCACGGGCCGTGCGGCAAAGACCGCGCTGCTGGTGACGCAGGGGCATCGCGACATGCTGTTGTTCCGCGAAGGCGGGCGTACCGAGCCGTTCAACCACACCATCGCCTATCCCCAGCCCTATATCCCGCGCGGGCTGACCTTCGAGGTGCCCGAGCGCGTGCTGGCCGACGGCAGCGTCACGCTGGCGCTCGATGAGGATGCAGTGGTCGCGGTGCTGGGCGATCTGCGCGAGGCGGGCGTCGAGGCGGTGGCGGTCGCGCTGTTGTGGTCCACGCTATACCCGGCGCACGAGCTTCGCGTCGGGCAACTGATCGAGCAGCATCTGCCCGGCGTGCCGTACAGCCTGTCGCACGCGGTCAACGCGACGCTGCGCGAGTTTCGCCGGGCATCGTCGGCGGCGATCGACGCCTCGCTCAAGCCGCTGATGACGCGCTATCTGGGCGGACTCACCAGCCGGCTGGCCGAGGCGGGGTTCGGCGGCAATGTGATGGTGCTGACCAGCGCGGGCGGGATGGTCGATGCCGCCGAAGTGGCTGCGGCGCCGATCCGTGTCATCAATTCCGGCCCGTCGATGGCGCCGGTGGCGGGGCGCTATTATGCCGCGCGGGAGGGGGCGTGGCGCACCGCGATCGTCGCCGATACCGGCGGCACGACCTATGACATCAGCCTGGTCAGCGACGGGCGCATCCCGATGACCCGCGACCTTTGGATCGGCCAGCCCTATCGCGGGCATCTGGCGGGCTATCCCTCGGTCGACGTCAAAAGCGTCGGTGCGGGCGGGGGCAGCATCGCGCGCGTCGACGATGCCGGACTGCTCCATGTCGGCCCGGACAGCGCCGGATCGACTCCCGGCCCCGCCTGTTACGGACGCGGTGGCACGCGCGCGACGGTGACCGATGCGTGCGTCGTGCTCGGCTATGTCGATCCCGACTTCTTCCTGGGCGGCAAGATGAAGCTCGATGCCGCCGCAGCGCGCGCGGTGGTCGCCGCCGACGTCGCCGATCGGCTGGGCTGCGGAATCGAGGCGGCGGCATGGAGCATCCTAGACCTTGCCACAGAGAACATGGTCCAGGCGATCCAGGAACTGACGGTCAACCAGGGGATCGACCCCGCCGAGGCAGTGCTGATCGGCGGCGGCGGGGCGGCGGGGCTGAACTCGACCTTCATCGCGCGGCGGCTGGGGTGCCGGCGGCTGCTGATCCCGGAGACGGGCGCGGCGATGAGCGCGGCGGGGGCGATGATGTCCGACCTGTCGACCGAATATGCCGCCACCGTCCACAGCAGCACCGAGGCGTTCGACACCGCGCGCGTCAATGCAGTGCTCGACCGGCTGCGGGCGCAGGCGCAGGGTTTTGCAGACCGCGCCGGGTTGCCGGGTCGGATCGCGTTCGTCGCGGAGGCGCGCTATGCCGGGCAGGTGTGGGACATCGACGTCCCGCTGCCCGATGCGGCCTTTGCGAGCGAGGCCGATGTCGCGGCATTCCGCGACGCATTCGACGCGATGCACGAGCAGATCTTTACGATCCGCGACGCCGCCTCGGCGGTCGAGCTGGTCGGGCTCCGCGCGCGGGTGAGTTGCACCGCGCGCCCCGAAAGCGACTTCCGCCTGCGAACCGATCCGGAGGCGGCTGCGCAATCGCGCCATCGCCCGGTCTATTTCGCGGGCCGCGGCTGGACCGATACGCCGGTCCTGCGCTGGGACTCGATCCCGGCGGACCGGGACATTCCCGGTCCCGCGCTGATCGAATCGAGCTTCACCACTGTCGTCGTCGACCCTCCGGCGCGGTTCCGCCGCTCGGGTGACGGCGCGCTCCTTATCGAGGCTTGATCGCATGGCCACTCCCCTGAACGGCGCCGAGATGGCGGTATTGCGCAGCCGGCTGGACGGCGTGGCGCGCAAGATGGCGAACACGCTGCTGCGCACCGGGCGATCGGGCGTGCTCAATCGTGCGCGCGATTTCTCGTGTTGCCTGCTCACGGCAGAGGGCGAGTTGCTCACCGCCGCGGACAGCCTGCCGATCCATGTCCTGTCCGGCCCCGATTTGATGGCACGATCGATGCTGGCGTTCCACCCGGAGCTGCGCGCGGGCGATGCGTTCCTGCACAATTCGCCCTATCATGGCTGTTCGCACCCCGCCGATCTGTCGGTGATCGCGCCGGTCATGGACAGCACGGGGCGGCATCGCTTCACGGTGCTGGCCAAGGCGCACCAGGCCGATATCGGCAACTCGCAGCCGACGACGTACATGGCGACCGCGCGCGACGTATATGAGGAAGGCGCGCTGATCTTTCCCGCGGTGCAGGTGCAGCGCGATTGGCAGGACATCGCCGACATCATCCGCATGTGCGAGGTCCGCATCCGCGTGCCGCACCAGTGGAAGGGCGACTACCTCTCGACGATCGGCGCGGCGCGGATCGGGGAGAAGGCGCTGGTCGCGCTCGCCGAGGATGTCGGCTGGGACCGGCTCGATGCCTTTGCCGAGCAGTGGTTCGACTATTCGGAAAGCCGCATGGCCGATGCGCTGGCGAGGCTGCCCGCAGGCATTGTGACGGGCACGAGCACGCATGACGGCTTCCCCGGCCTGCCCGCAGAGGGTGTCCGGATCAGCGCGAAGATCGCGGTGATGCCCGACGCGGGGCGGGTGACTGTCGACCTGACCGACAATCCCGATTGCATCGCATCGGGAATGAACCTGTCCGAGGCTTGCGCACGCACCGCCGCGATGATCGGGGTGTTCAACAGCATCGACCATAGCGTACCCAAGAATGCGGGATCGTTTCGCCGGATCGACGTGAAGCTGCGCGTCGGCTGCATCGCGGGCATCCCGGTCCATCCGTTCAGCTGCTCGGCGGCGACGACCAACATCGCCGATCGCGTCGCGAACAGCGTCCAGACCGGGCTGGCCCAACTGGGCGAGGGGATCGGGATGGCGGAGGTCGGATCGGTGATCGCGCCCTCGGCAGGCGTGGTGTCGGGCACCGACCCGCGCACCGGCAAGCCCTTCGTCAACCAGATATTCCTGGCGATGAGCGGCGGCGCGGCGAGCCCGCATAGCGATGCATGGTGGACGATCGGGCATGTCGGCAATGCCGGGCTCTGCTGCATCGACGGCATCGAGTTGACCGAATTGTCGCAGCCGATCGTCGTCCATGGCCGTGGCTTCCTGCCCGATACCGAAGGGGCGGGGCGGCATACCGGCGCGCCCTCGACCATTGTCGAGTTCGGCCCGGTCGGTGGCGGCTTCGACATCGGCTATCTGTCCGATGGCCACGTCAACGCGGCGACCGGGGTGCGCGGGGGGACCGCCGGGGGCGCGGCAGACCAGTATATGATCGAGCCCGACGGCACCCGATCGCCGCTCCCGGCGGCGGCGCAGATCAGCGTGGCCGAGGGGCAGCGGATCGTCGCCATCTCCTGCGGCGGCGGCGGCTATGGCGCGCCGGGCGATAGGCCTGTGGCAGCGGTGGTCGCCGATGTCGCGGCAGGGCTGCTCAGCGTCGAGCGGGCGCGCGCGGTCTATGGCGTGGCGATCATGGACGGAGCGGACGACGCTGCGGCGACGACCGCGCTGCGGGGCGTGGCGGCATGAGCGGGCGCAGCGTGCTGGTGACCGCAGGTGCTGCCAATATCGGGCTGGCGATTGCATTGCTGTTTCACGAACGCGGCGACCGGGTGGCGGTGTGCGATGTCGATCCCGAAGCGCTGGCGCGCGCGGCTGCGGCGGGGCTGGATGCGCATCACGCCGATGTTTCCGATGCTGGAGCGGTCGATGCGCTGGTCGCGGGGCTCCCGCCGGTCGAGATACTGGTGAACAATGCCGGGCTCGCAGGGCCGGTCGGCGGGATCGAGAGCAACGATCCCGAGGCGTGGGCGCGCTGCTTCGCAGTCAATGTCCATGGCGCATTCCATACCATCCGCGCCGTGACCCCCGCGATGCGCGCAGCGGGGCGGGGCGTGATCGTCAACATCTCGACGGCGTCGGTGGTCACCGGGCTCCCCAACCGCACCGCCTATATCGCCTCCAAATATGCACTGGAGGGAATGACGAAGAATTGCGCGCGCGAGCTTGGCCCGGCGGGAATCCGCGTCAATGCGATCCGCCCCGGCTTCATGGACACCGACCGAATGCGCGGGATCATGGCGCGGATCGCGGGCGAGCGCGGGCTTCCGGTGGAGCAGGTGGAGGCCGAGGCCCTCGGCTATATCTCGCTGCGCGCCAAGGTGCAGCCGCGCGAGATCGGCGAGATGGCGCATTTCCTCGCTTCCGACGCAGCGCGGAGCGTCACCGGCCAGATCGTCGGCGTCGACGGCAATGCGGAGTGGGAAGGATGACCATGGCAGCCGAGGCCCGGGCGATCGAATGCGGGCTCGCGGTGGTCCATCCCTGGCTGTGCGACGCGATGGGGCATCTGACGACGCGCAACTATCTGGGGATGTTCGACGACGCGGCGTACCAGCTCTTCGCGCTGCTCGGCTATGACGCCGCTGCGGCAGAGGCCGAGCATTGGGGCTGGGCCGATGTCCGGCACGAGATCGACTATCGCGCTGAACTGCGCGCCGGGGCGGTGGTGCGTGTGGATGGCCGGGTGACGGCGCTCGGGCGGTCGTCGATCCAGTGCGCGTACCGGCTGTTCGACCGCGCGGCGCCGACCCCAGCCGCTATGCTGGTGGCGAAGACGGTGTGCTTCGACCTTGCCGCGCGGGGTGCGCGACCGTTGCCGCCCGAAATCATCGCGCAAGCAGCCAAGCAATTCGGGGTCATGCCCCGCAGCGCGTGACGCTCGTTCGGGCAGGGCTATCGCGTTTGCACCGTAGTCGCCGTCACCCTTCCGCGCCTTTGGCGGTCTCTCCTCCAAAAGGGACAGGATCAGCCCGCTACCGCCTCCACCGCCTCAGCAATCACCCCCGCCACGTCGTCGGGCATCGACAGCAGCGACAAGTGGCCGGCGGGCAGCTCCGTCACCTTTGCCTTCATGTTCGCGGCGAATGCGCGCTCCAACTCCACGCTCACCACCCGGTCCTGTGCCGAGACGATGTACCAGTTGGGGCGCGACGCCCAGGCGGGGCGGGTGACGGTGTCGCCGAAGGTGCTGGCGGCGAGCGGGGGCTGGAGGGCGGCCAGGGTGCGGGCTTCGATTTCGGGCAGGTCGGGGGCGACATCCTCGATCCAGCCCTGTTCGGCGAGCTTGAGGAAGCCGGTGCCGTCGTCGACGATGTGCGCGAGCGCGGGGGGCGGGGGATAGGCGCCGACCAGCGCGCCGAGGGTTTCGCCCGCATCCGGCGCGAAGGCGGCGACATAGACCAAAGCCTTGACCTTCGGGTCATTGCCCGCCTCGGTAATCACTGCGCCGCCCCAGCTATGCCCGACCAGCACGACCGGGCCGTCGATCGCGGCGAGCGCGCGGCGGGTGGCGGCGACGTCGTCGGCGAGCGAAGTGGTGGGGTTCTGGACCGCGACGACGGCGATGCCGCGCGCCAGCAACAGCGGGATGACGCGGCGCCAGCTCGATCCGTCGGCCCAGGCGCCGTGGACGAGGACGACAATGGGGGTGGTGGCGCTATCCATCTTCTATGCTCCTGTGCGGGTGTGGAGCGAGTGTCGGGCGAGGGCCGGTGGCCGGCAATCATGCGACCGGGGTCGGTTTTAATCCAAAGGGATAGCCGGATCGGCGGCGAGCGCTTCGGTGACGCGGGCGAACAGCCAGTCCTTGTCCGCCGCCGAGGCGAAGCTGTGGCTGGCGCTGTCGAGCGTGTGGAGCGTGGCGCGGGTGCGGGCAGTGTCGAAGGCGGGGCGCTTCCAGGCATCGGCAAAGGCGAGCGCGGTGTTGTCGCGGGCGGCGAGGAGGACCGTTACCGGGGCTTCGGTCGCGGCGAGCGCGGCGGCGAGGCGGATCGCGAGGTCCTCCGGGGCCTGCGACGGCCTTCGCGCTGCTTTCCGTAAGCCTTTGGCAAATTGTCCGAAATCGAGACCGCCGCGCAGCGCGCGGAGCCAGGTGTTCGGGTCGCGGAGCTTTTCCGCATAGCGCGCACGGATCGCGGCGGCGGGGGGAAGCGCGTCGGTCGGCTCGACCGCCCAGGGATTGGCGAGGATCAGCCCGTCGATGCCCGCCTCTCGGTGGTAGAAGGCGAGCGCAGTCGCGGCATCGCAATTGCCATAGGCGATGATGCGCGAAACGCCGCTCTCCGCGCGGAAGGCGGCGGCGGCGGCGGCGATGTCGTCCGCGCTGCTTGCATAGCCGCGATTCTCGCCGGTCGAATCGCCGATCCCGCGCCGGTCGAAGCGGAACACCGGATGCCCCGCCGCCGCGACGCGCTGGGCCAGCAGCGCCATGCCGCGATGCGCGCCGATGCGGATCTCGTTGCCGCCCGAGACGAGGAGCAGCCCGGTGCCGCCGGGCGCCTCGTCGAACGTGCCGAGCAGCGTTTCGCCGGCGAGCGGGAAGGCGATCAACCTTCGCATGATCGGACCCAGTCGGCGATGTCGTCGGCGAGGCGCGCGGCGAGCGCGGGGTCGTTGTGGGGCTCGGCCCGGCGCCAGAGCGGGGCGCCGGGGACGCGGGCAGCGGCATCGCGTGGATTGCCGTCGAGCCGGATCACGCGCGCGGGATCGGGATGGGCATTGTCGAGCTCGGCGAGGAAGGCGGGGGAGAGGCGGTTGCCGCCGAAATCGTCGCCCTCGCTCGCGCTGCGCAGCCGGTGCAGTTCGCGGAGCAGTTCCGGCCCCGATTGCGGCGCGAAATGCCAGCGGCCCGCAAGCTGGGCGGCGCCGTCGAGCAGCGCGCCGCTGCGGATCGCCAGCGCATAGGCGCGTGCGCCGGTGCGCGCGGTGGCATGGGCATAGGCGACACGGAGATTGGCGAGGCGGATCGCCTCGGTCGGGAGCGGGCTCTCGCCTTGTCCCGGCAGATCGGGGAGCGCGCCGGCGATGCCGCGCTCGGCCAGCGCGCGCAGGATCGTGACGACGAAGGCGCGGGTGCGACTGGCTTCCTCGAACAGCGGGAGCGCGGCGATTACGACCGGGCCGGTGGCAGGGCCGAAGCGGAGCATCGCCTCGCGGCCGCCGGGCCAGTCGTAATGGGCGATCATAAGCGGGGTCGCGGGTGGGAGGGGGCGGGGGGGCGTGGAAAGCGGGGCGTGCGCCCTGTCTCTACGCCGTCATGCTTGTAACTTGCCAACTGCAGCATTGCATGAAGAATGCGGTGCGGCTTCGGCGGGAAGTTCGAATCATGCAAGGGTTGCAGAGCCCGTAGTTCAGCGTGAACAGCCCGCTGTAAGGTCATTGAACCCGAACAGTCGCTTGGGCCTCTGCAAGGCAAGCCCGATTGCGCAAGCCCGGGAGACGATGACCATGACGTATGTGGGTATCGATGTTTCGAAGGATCGCCTGGACGTCCATGTCTCGCCCGCGGGCGAGGCCTGGACGGTCGGGCGCGATGCCGAGGGTCTGGAGGCGCTGGTCGCGCGACTGGGCGTATCGGCCCCGTTGTGCATCGGGCTGGAGGCGACCGGGGGCTATGAGACGGTGGTGGCTGCCGCGCTGGGGGCAGCAGGCTTGCCGGTGGCGGTGATCAATCCCGCGCAGATCCGCCATTTTGCGCGCGCATTGGGCAAGCGCGCCAAGACCGACCCGATCGATGCCGCGGTGATTGCGCGCTTTGTCGAGGCAACGCGCCCGCCGCCGCGCGCACTGGCGGATACCGAGACGCGCGCGCTGGCCGACCTGGTGGCGCGGCGCCGGCAGATCATCGCGATGATGGTGAGCGAGCGCCAGCGGCTGCGGCGCGCAACGCTTCTGCCGCTGCGCAAAAGCATCGAGCGCCTGCTGGCTGCGCTGCAAAAGGAACTGTCCGACCTTGAACGGACGATCGACGAGGCCGTGCGGGGCTCGCCCTTGTGGCGCGATCAGGAGGCGCTGCTGACCTCGATCCCAGGCGTCGGCCCGACCACCGCCCGCACGCTGCTTGCCGAACTGCCCGAACTCGGCCAGCTCGGACGCCGCCAGATCAGCGCGCTCGCCGGCGTCGCGCCCTGGACCCGCCAGTCCGGCCAATGGCGCGGAAAGGCCATGATCGGCGGAGGACGCCCCACCGTCCGCTCGGCCCTCTTCATGGCCGCACTCGTCGCCAGTCGCTACAATCCCGTGCTCCAGGCGCTCTATCAGCGCCTCATCGCCAGCGGAAAACCCAAAAAGGTCGCCCTGATCGCCCTCGCCCGCCGCCTGCTCACCTTCGCAAACGCCATCCTGAGGAGCAAATCCCCATGGCTCGCCGCTTGACGCCAAAGACAGTCGCTGAACTTGTTTCAGCATCCAACCCTCAACTTGCGGAACCGCAGCTTGTTGCACGATGGATGCTGAAACAAGTTCAGCATGACGGTTGGCAAAGGTGAAGGGCGCGTGGGCACGCGCACCCGGGCCCGGCCCCTCGCTTTCAGGGAGGGGCGTGCTTGGGGCCGCCCCCGGCGTCACCCCAGCGCCTTGTCGGCGGCGAAGCGGGTGAGCGCGCCGAAGCTTTCCAGCATCTCGCCGTCCACCTCGTCATCCTCGATCAGGATGCCGAGCCGGTCCTCGAGTTCGGTCAGCACGCCCGCCACCGCGAGCGAATCGAGTTCGGGGAGCGCGCCGAACAGCGGCGTATCCTCAGCGAACGCGGCGGCGCGTTCCTCGCTCAGCCCGAGTATGTCGCGCAGCACGGCGCGGACGCTATCCTCGACTTCGGCGAACCCTTCACGCTGCAACGATTGTCCCCTGCGACCCATTTTTCGCTGCCCTAAGGGTTGGCGGGGGCGCTGCCAAGGGTAAGGGTGGCGCGATGATCGCGCTCGATCCCACGCCATACCCGATCGACACGCTGCCGCTGCGCGGGCGCGGCGATGCCGTGGCATTGGAGGACAAGGGCGGCACGCTGAGCTTTGCCGAGCTGGAGGCGGCGGTGGGGGCGATGGCGCAGGCGCTGGCGCGGCACGGGCTGGCGCCGGGCGAACGCGTGGCGACGTGGCTGCCCAAGACGCGGGCGGCGTGCCTGATGCCGCTGGCGGCGGTGCGTGCCGGGCTGGTCCATGTGCCGGTCAACCCGGTGCTCAAGCGCGCGCAGGTGGCGCATATCCTGAGCGGTAGCGGCGCGCGGTTGCTGGTGACGCAGGGCGCGCGGCTGGCGGCGCTGGCGGCGGGGGACGTGCCGGGCGAGTGCCGGGTGCTGATCGAGGAGGACCTCGCCTCCGCCGACGCGCTGCCGCCGTCGCGCGCCGATCCGGGGGCGCTGGCGGCGATCCTCTACACTTCGGGGTCGACCGGGCGGCCCAAGGGAGTGATGCTGAGCCACGCGAACCTGTGGCTGGGGGCGATCAGCGTCGCGCAGTATCTGAAGATCGTGCCCGAGGATCGGGTGCTCGCGGTGCTGCCGCTCAGCTTCGACTATGGGCAGAACCAGTTATTCTCGAGCTGGGCGGCGGGGGCGCGGGTGGTGCCGCTGGATTACCTCACCGCGCGCGACGTGGTGAAGGCCGTTGCGCGCTATGGCGCGACGACGCTGGCGGGGGTGCCGCCGTTGTGGGTGCAATTGCTGGAGGCCGAGTGGCCCGCCGAGGTGGTGGCCAGCCTGACGCGGCTGACCAATTCGGGGGGCGCGCTTACGCCCCGGCTGGTGCGGGGGCTGCGCGCGCGGTTTCCGCAGGCGGACCTCTATCCGATGTATGGGCTGACCGAGGCGTTTCGGTCGACCTATCTCGATCCGGCGCTGGTCGACAGCCATCCCGAGTCGATCGGGCGGGCGATTCCCTTTGCCGAGGTGCTGGTGGTCGGGCCGGACGGGGCGCGGGCGGCGCAGGGCGAGCTGGTCCATGCCGGGCCGCTGGTCGCGCAAGGCTATTGGCGCGATCCCGAGCGGACCGCCGAACGCTTCCGCCCGGCGCCGGACTTCGCGGTGAGCGATGGACTCGCGGTGTGGTCGGGCGACACCGTGGCGGAGGGGGCGGACGGGCTGTTGCGCTTCGTCGGGCGCGATGACGAGATGATCAAGTCGGCGGGCAACCGGATCAGTCCGACCGAGATCGAGGACGCCGTGCTCAGCGGCGGCGAAGCGGCGGAGGCGGCGGCGTTCGGGGTGCCCGACGAACGGCTGGGCCAGGCGATTTTGGTGGTGGTGCGCGGCGATCCGGCGCTTGAGGGCGCGTTGCGGGACAGGTTGCGCCGCGAATTGCCCAGCTTCATGCAGCCGTCGCGCTATGACTGGCGCACCGAGTTGCCGCGCAATGCGAACGGCAAGCTGGACCGGACGGCGTTGAGGGCGGAATTGCGATGACTCCAAAACCGGTCGGGCCGATTCCCGCCGACTATGCCGGACAGGCGGCTTTGACCTTGGGCGGGCAAGGCGTGGCGGCGCTCGCCGAGGCGGGGACGCCGGTCTATCTGTACGACGGCGCGGCGATTGCGGCGCGGGTGGCGCGGTTGCGCGCGGCGCTGCCGGCGCAGGTCGGCGTGCATTATGCGATCAAGGCCAATCCGTTCGCGCCGCTGCTCGCGGCGATTGCGCCATTGGTCGACGGGCTCGACGTCGCGTCGGCGGGCGAGCTGGACAAGGCGATGGTGCATAAGCCTGCGTCGGCGATCAGCTTTGCCGGGCCGGGGAAGCGCGATTTCGAGCTCGAGGCGGCGATCCGGGCAGGGGCGACGATCAATCTGGAGTCCGAGGGCGAGGCTGCGCGGGCGCTGGCGATCGGCGCGGGGCTGGGGGTGGCGCCCCGGCTGGCGGTGCGGGTGAACCCCGATTTCGAGTTGCGCGGATCGGGGATGAAGATGGGCGGGCGCGCGTCGCCGTTCGGGGTCGATGCGGCGCGGGTGCCCGCGCTGGTGCGGCGGCTGATCGCGGAAGGGGCGGACTGGCGCGGGTTCCACATCTTTGCGGGGTCGCAGTCGCTGGATACCGACGCGGTGATCGAGACGCAGGCGGCGACGGTGGCGCTGGCGGCGCGGCTGGCGGAGGAAGCGGGGGCGGTGCCGCCGCTGGTCAATCTGGGCGGCGGGTTCGGCATCCCCTATTTCCCCGGCGACAGGCCGCTGGAGGTCGAGGCGGTCGGCGCGGCGCTGGGCGAGGTGCTGGGGCAGGTTTCGGGCGTGGACTTCGCCGTCGAGCTGGGCCGCTGGCTGGTCGGTGAGGCAGGGGTTTACGTGACGCGGATCGTCGACCGCAAGGTCAGCCAGGGGGAGATTTTCCTGGTGGTCGATGGCGGGCTCAACCATCATCTGGCCGCGACGGGCAATTTCGGGACCGTGGTGCGGCGCAATTATCCGGTCGCGCTGGCCGAGCGGATCGGGGCAGCCCCAGAGGAGACCGTGACGATCGTCGGGCCGCTCTGCACGCCGCTCGACCGGCTGGCCGACCGGGTGGCGTTGCCGCGCGCCGAGGTCGGCGACCTCGTCGCGATCTTCGCATCGGGCGCCTATGGCCCGAGCGCGAGCCCGGCGGCGTTCCTGGGACATGTCCCGGTTCGGGAAGTGCTTGTCCCGGCGCCTAACGCCTAAGTCTATCTTTACCTTTACCGCGCATAGCGGAGCCCGATCCAAGCGGGGATGCGGTCGAGACGTCGGCCGTGCCTGTGCCCGCGCGGGAGGGAGCTTGATGATGCGTACCACGTTGTTCGGCAGGGTTTTTGCAGCGCCATTGGCGGGCGCGCTCCTGCTATCGGGATGCGCCGGCGGCGGCGGACGGCCCGAATTGCCGCCCGCAGGCGCCGCATCGGCGCGCGAAGTCCCCAGCGACGAATATATCATCGGCCCGCTCGACCAACTCAACGTCTTCGTATGGCGCAACCCCGAATTGTCGGCGAAGGTGCAGGTGCGCCCCGATGGCCGGATCACCACCCCGCTGATCAGCGACATGCCCGCAGTGGGCAAGACCCCCGCGATGCTCGCCGACGACCTGAAATACGCGCTGGGCGAGTATATCAAGGACCCGATCGTATCGGTGATCGTCGAGAATTTCTCGGGCACGTTCAGCCAGCAGGTCCGCGTCGTCGGCGCGACCGAGAAGCCGGCGTCGATCCCGTACCGCGCCAACATGACCGTGCTCGACGCGATGATCTCGGTCGGCGGGCTGTCCGAATATGCCGCGGGCAACCGCGCCCGGCTGGTCCGCGCCGACAAGGCGACCGGGCGCCAGCGCGAATATCGTATCCGGCTGGGCGACCTGCTCAAGAACGGCGACATTTCCGCCAATGTCCGGCTCGAGCCGGGCGACGTCATCATCATTCCCGAGAGCATGTTCTGATCCGCTGATGGGCAGCCTGTACGAAGATCTTCGCGCGGCATTGCACGCGGTCTGGATGCGCCGCTGGATCGCGCTGGCGGTGGCGTGGGGCGTGTGCCTCGCGGGCTGGATGATCGTGTCGCAGATGCCGAACAAATATGAATCGCATGCGCGCGTGTTCGTCCAGCTTCGCCAGATCCTGCCGACCGACGGCACGACGGCGGCGGACCAGCAAAAGGATATCGACCGGCTGCGCCAGACGCTGACGTCGGCGATCAACCTGGAGAAAGTGGTGCGCGGCACCGATCTGGCGCGGACCGTCGCCAGTGACCGCGACGTCGCCGACCGGATCGCCTCGCTCCAGCAGATGATCAAGCTGACCGCGCAGCAGGACAATCTGTTCGAGATCACCGTGACGGCGTCGAACGGCAAGCTGGCCAGGCAGATCGCCCAGAAGATGATCGACATCTTCGTCGAGGGCAATCTGGCCGACAATCGCACCGAGACGAGCCAGTCGCTGTCGTTCCTCGACGAACAGCTCGATACAAGGCAAAAGGCGTTGCAGGAGGCCGAGGCCAAGAAGGCCGATTTCCAGGCACGCTATCTGGGATCGATGCCGGGCACCGGATCGCTCAACGACCGCATCGCCGCCGCGCGCACCCAGCTTGCACAGATCCAGTCCGATCTCGCCGCGGCGCAGAGCAGCCTGGGCGCGGTCAACGCGCAGATGGCGGGAACGCCCGCGACGGTGGCCGGGGCAGGCGGCGGTGCCGTCGCCGGGCCGGCGCGGGCGCGGCTCCAGGCGATCCAGGGCCAGATCGCCGAAGGGCGCTCGCGCGGATGGACCGACAGCCATCCCGACATGATCGCGCTGCGCAGCCAGCTGAGCGCCGCCCAGGCCGCCGCGCGCAGCGAGCCGGTGGGCGGCGGCGGGGGCGGCGGTGCCACCAACCCGCTGTTCCTCAGCCTGAAATCGATGCAGGCCGACAAGGCCGCAACCGTCGCCGCGCTCAACCAGCGCCGCAGCCAGATCCAGGGCGACCTGGCGCAGCTCCAGTCGAAGATCGCCGAGGAGCCCGGCGTCGCCGCCGAACAGGGGCAGATCGACCGCGAATATCAGGTGCTGAAGGATCAATATGACAAGCTGCTGACCGATCGCGAGCAAGTGAAGCTGCAAGGGCAGGCGCAGAGCGCGACCGACGCCGTCAAGTTCAGCGTGATCGACCCGCCGACCCAGCCGCGCACCCCGACCGCGCCCAACCGTCCGCTGCTGCTGACCGGGGTATTGGTCGCGGGGCTGGGCGCCGGGGTGGCGGCGGCGTTCGTGCTGGCGCAGCTGCGGACGACCTTCTCGACGGCGTCGCGGCTGGAAAAGGCGAGCGGGATGCCGGTGATCGGATCGATCGGCGAAGTCGTGACCGCCGCGCAGACCGCGATGCGGCGCAAGATGTTGACGCTGTTCGCGGGGGGCGTCGCGGCGCTGGGGCTGGCCTGGCTGGGGCTGGTCGGCGTCGAATTCGTCCAGCGCGGCATGGGGGCCTGAAGCGATGAACGACCAGACTCCCCGGCGCTATCGCGGTTCGCTGATCGAGCGCGCCGCCGCCGCGAACCAGTTTGCCCCGGCGCCGACGCCGCCGACGGATCAACCAGTTCCGCCATTGCCTGTGTCGCGGGCCGAGCCCCTGGCGCCGCCGCTGGTGCAGGACCAGCGCGAGCCGCTGCCGCCGCTTCAGGTCGAGCCGGAGCGCACGCCGCCGCTCGTCGAGCCCGACGCCCCGGTGCTTCGCCGCGGGACCGCCGCCGACCCGGTGCCGCCCGCGCCGCCGCATCCCGATTATGCGCCCGAGCCCGGCAGCGGCCGTCGCTTCGCGCCGATCGATCGGCAGGCGCTGGTCGAGGGCGGGATGCTGGTGCCCGGCGGCACGATCACCTCGCTTGCCGAGGAATTCCGGATGGTGAAGCGGCAATTGCTGCTCACTGCGCGGGCGGTCGCCGCCGCGGACACGGTGAAGGCCGCCGATCGCGCGCGGATGATCCTGGTCTGCTCGGCACAGCCGAACGAGGGAAAGACCTTCTGCGCGATCAACCTGGCGCTGTCGATGGCGGCGGAGAAGGATGTCGAAATCCTGCTGGTCGACGCCGATTTCGCCAAGCCCGATGTGCTCGAACGGCTGGGGCTGCCGCAGGGGCCGGGGCTGCTCGATGCGCTGGCGGGGGCCGTGGACGATGTCGAGGCATGCATCGTCGATACCGATGTGCCCCAGCTTTCGGTGCTGCCCGCGGGGACCAAGACGACCAGCGACACCGAATTGCTGGCCAGCGACCGCGCGCGGGCGATTCTGGACGGGCTGGCGCAGGCCAATCCGCGCCGCATCGTGATCTTCGATTCGCCGCCTGCGCTCGCGGCATCGCCGGCAGCGGTGCTCGCGCTGCATGTCGGGCAGGTGCTGCTGGTGGTGCGCGCCGACCGGACCAGCGAGAGCGACCTGCGCGAGGCGGTGAGCACGCTCGACGGGTGCGAGCATATCCAGCTCGTGCTCAATTCGGTGTCGTTTCAGCCGGGCGGGCGTCGTTTCGGGACCTATTATGGGGAGACGGGCAAGTGACCCGCCTGATCTGCGCCGCCGCCGTGATCGCGGCGTGCGGGGTGCAGCCCGCGCTGGCGCAGCGGACGCGCGTATCGCCCTATATCGAGGCGAGCCAGGTGCTGAGCGCGGATCTGTCGGGCGGGGGCGACGTGCTGACCTATTCGACGGTCGCCGCGGGGGTCGATGCGAGCGTGCAGACGCGCCGCGTCGAAGTGCAGGTGAGTTACAAATATGAGCGGCGCTTCGCCTATGACGGCAGTCTGGCCAACGACCAGACGCATAGCGGGCTGGCGCGCGCGCGGGCGCGGGTGGCGCCGGGGCTGACGATCGAGGGCGGCGCGATCGCGACGCGCACGCGGGCGGATATCCGCGGCGATGCAGCGGGGACGACGCAGGGCAATATCCGCAACAGCAGCCAGCTCTATTCGGGCTATGTCGGCCCCAATCTTCAGACGCATGTCGGCCCGGTCTTTGCCAATGCCGCCTATCGTTTCGGCTATACCAAGGTCGAGGCGCCGGGCGCGACGGGGGTTGACGCAAGCGCGGCGCAGCTCGACCGGTTCGACGATTCGAAGGTGCATGTCGCCACCGCCAGCGTCGGCGTGAAATCGGGCGTCGTGCTGCCGGTGGGCGTCACCGTGAGCGGGTCGTACACGCGCGAGGACGCCGGGCAGCTCGACCAAAGGTTCGAGGGCAAATATGTCCGCGGCGACCTGGTCGTGCCGGTGCTGCCCACGCTCGCGCTGACCGCGGGGGTTGGCTATGACAAGATCCAGGTCAGCCAGCGCGACGCGCTGCGCGATACCGCGGGCAACGCAGTGACCGACGCCAATGGCCGCTATGTCACCGACCCCGCCTCGCCGCGGCGGCTGGCCTACGACCTCGACGCGGCGTTCTGGGACGGGGGCGTGATCTGGCGCCCCGGTCGGCGTACCTTCCTGGAGGCGCGGGTTGGACGGCGCTATGGATCGATGAGCTATACCGGATCGGCCAGCTACCAGATCGGGCGCGGCAGCGGGGTGCAGATCGGGGTGTACGACAATGTCCAGACGTTCGGCCAGCAGGTGGGCAGTGCGCTGTCGACGCTGCCGACCAGCTTCGTGACGACCACCGACCCGTTCGGCAATGAATTCGGCGGCTGCATCTATGGCACCACCGGCGCGGCGGCGGGCGGGTGCCTGAACAATGTCTTCGCATCGGCTGCGACCTCGGCCTATCGCTCGCGCGGGATTACCGGCGTCGCAGTGCTCAACCGCGGCAGCACGCGGCTGGGGATCGGCGGCGGTTATGCGCGGCGGACGTTCATCGCGCCGTCGAACAGCGCGGGTGCGGCGATCAATGGCACGTCGGACGAGAGCTATTACCTCCAGGGCTTCGGCTCGACCGATATCGGGCGTAACGGCGCGTTGAGCAGCAGCGTCTATGCCAGCTATTATACCACCGACCTGGCGAGCGACGCGGTGCTCGGCTGGGGCGCCAATACCGCCTATACGCATCGCTTCGGCCCGCTGGGGGCGACGGCGTCGCTGGGCATTTTCGGGTTCGAAAAGGATGGCGATACCAGCGCGGCGGCGCAGGCATTGCTGGGCCTGCGTTATGGGTTCTGAGAGTCGAGAGAAGACGATGTACGACGACCATTATGGATTGAGCGGGCGGCCGTTCCAGCTGACCCCCGATCCGCGTTTCTGGTTCGAAACCGCGTCGCACCGCAAGGCGATGGCGTATCTCGGCTATGGGCTGAGCCAGGGCGAGGGCTTTGTCGTCATCACCGGCGATCCCGGCGCGGGCAAGACCACGCTGATGGGCCATTTGCTGGGCGAGATCGACAGCGAGCGGCTGAACGTCCTCAAGATCGTGTCGAGCCAGCTCGGCCCCGACGACCTGTTGCGGCTGGTGTGCGCGGGGCTGAACCTCGATGCGACGGGCGCGACCAAGGCGACGATGCTCGCGTCGATCGAGCGCGCGCTGCACGAAGTCGCGCGCAGCGGGCGGCGGACGCTGCTGATCGTCGACGAGGCGCAGGCATTGGCGCTGGAGAGCCTGGAGGAGCTGCGGATGCTCTCCAATTTCCAGGCGAGCGGCTATGCGCTGCTCCAGATATTCCTGCTCGGCCAGCCCGAGTTCCGCGCGACGCTGGGTGACGCCAAGCTCGAGCAGTTGCGCCAGCGGGTGATCGCGACGCACCATCTGGAGCCGATGAATGCCGACGAGGCCGAGCCGTACCTGATCCACCGGCTGAGCTGTGTCGGGTGGCGGGGCAAGCCGCGCTTCACCAACGATGCGGTGGCGGCGATGTATCGCTGGTCGGGCGGGTCGCCGCGGCGGCTCAACCAGCTCGCGAGCCGGGTGCTGCTGTTCGGTGCGATCGAGCAGATCGAGACGTTTGGGCATGCCGAGCTGGCGGTGGTGATCGCCGACCTCGACAATGACACGATGCCGTCGGCGGCGAGCGCCGCGGGGCCCTCTGCAGCGGCGCGCGCGGCGACGCCGGCACCGGCGCGGGCGCCCTGGCCCGACGCGATGCGCACGGTCGATCCCTATGAACTGAGCGATCGCGCGCCGTTGCCGATGGGGACGCCGACGCCCGCAGTTCCGCCCGCGCCCGCCCCGGCGGCGGTGCCCGATGCCGCGATCGACGAACGCATCGCCAATCTGGAGCGGCAGATGCAGCAGCAGGACGAGGCGTTGCGCCGCGTGCTGACGCTGCTGGTCGACTGGGTCGAGAGCGGCGAGCAGCGCCGCCCGGACATCTCGGCAGTGCGCGGAACCGCGGCCTGACCCGATGGTGCTCAACGCGCTCTCGGTCGATGTCGAGGACTGGTTCCAGGTCGGTGCGTTCGAGCATAGTATCCGGCGCACCGACTGGGACGGGCTGGAGCATCGCGTCGAGGCCAATACCGACAAGGTGCTGGCGCTGTTCGACCGGGCGGGGGTGAAGGCGACGTTCTTCACGCTGGGCTGGGTCGCCGAGCGTTACCCCGCGCTGATCCGGCGGATCGCCGAGGCCGGGCACGAAGTCGCCAGCCATGGCTGGGACCATCAGCGGGTGTTCACGATGGGGCCCGAGCAGTTTCGCGCCGATCTGGCGGCGGCGCGCACCGCGCTGGAGGACGCCAGCGGCACGCGCGTCATCGGCTATCGCGCGCCGAGCTTCTCGATCGATCGCCGCACGCCCTGGGCGCACGCGATCCTGGCCGAGGCGGGGTATTCCTATTCCTCCAGCGTCGCGCCGGTGCGGCATGACCATTATGGCTGGCCCGATGCGCCGCGCCGCGCCTATCGCCCGGTCGAGGGCGCCGCGCTGATCGAGATGCCGATCACGCTGGCCGAGATATTCGGGCGGCAGGTGACGACCGGCGGCGGGTTTTTCCGGCTGTTGCCCGGCGCAGTGACCGCGCGGGCGGTGCGCGCCGCTAACCGTGAAGGCGCGCCGGCGATCTTCTATTTCCACCCCTGGGAGATCGATCCCGAGCAGCCGCGGGTGACTGCGGCGCCGCTCAAATCGCGGCTGCGGCATTATGCCCGGCTGGGGGCGATGGCGGGCAAGGTCGAGCGGCTGATCGCCGCGCACGACTGGGGGCGGATGGACGCCGTCGTCGCGCAGGCGGCGGCGCGGCTGCCATGACCGCACCGATGCGCAGCCGCGCGCTGACGCTGCGCGTCGCCGATCTGGGCGATTCGATCGAGCGTGGGCGGATCGGCGGCTATGTCCACGAGCATCCGCTGGGCACGCCGTTCCATCTGGCAAACTGGAGCGTCGCGGTTGCGCGCGGGTGCCGCCAGCGGAGCCATTATCTGCTGGTCGAGCGTGGCAATGGCGAGATTGCGGGGGCGTTGCCGCTGACCGAGATGCATTCGCCGCTGTTCGGGCGGGCGCTCGTCTCCGCCGGGTTCGGCGTCGGCGGCGGGATATTGGCGGATAGCCCGGCGATCGCGGAGCAGCTGGCAGAGGCGGCGCTGGCGCTTGCTGCGCGGCTGAGCTGCGGCACGATCGAGCTGCGCGGCGGTGCGGCGCCGGGCGCGGGGTGGGACGCCGACGCCAGCCGTTATCTGGGGTTCGTCCGCCCGCTTGCCGCCGATGACGAGGCCGAGCTGCTCGCGATCCCGCGCAAGCAGCGCGCCGAGGTCCGCCGCGCGCTGGGCAACGGGCTGGCCATCCACACCGGCTGTCACGCCGACGACCTGCGCGCGCACTATGCGGTCTATGCCGAATCGGTCCGGAACCTGGGCACACCGGTCTTCCCGCCGGCGCTGTTCGCCGAGGTGTGTTCGGAGTTTGGCAATTCGGCGGACGTACTTATAGTGCGGTGCAGCGGGGTGGCGGTGGCAAGCGTCCTAAGTCTCTATTGGAAGGGCATGGTCTATCCCTATTGGGGGGGAGGCACCGCCGCCGCGCGCGCGCTGCGCGCGAACGACGCGATGTATTTCGCACTGATGCGCCACGCCCGCGAACGCGGGTGCAACCGGTTCGATTTCGGGCGGTCCAAGGCCGGGACCGGCGCCGCGGCGTTCAAGAAGAATTGGGGGTTCGAGGCGCAGCCGCTGACCTATTTCACGCGCACCACCGACGGTTCGGCGCCGCGATCGATCAACCCGCTCGACCCGAAGTTCAGCCTCCAGGTGCGCGCGTGGAAGCGGATGCCGCTATGGCTCGCCAGCCGCGTGGGGCCGTGGATTTCGCGGGGGCTGGGCTGATGGGGGACATATTGTTCCTTGCGCACCGCGTGCCCTATCCCCCCGATCGCGGCGACAAGATCCGCGGGTTCCACATCCTCAAATATCTGTCGACGAAGAAGCGCGTCCACCTGATCGCGTTCGCCGACGATCCCAAGGACATGAAGCACAAGGGCGGGCTGGCGCGCTATACCGGCAATCGTTCGATCGTGTGGCGGTCCAAGTCGCGGCTGATGGCGGCGGTGCATGCGCTGTCCTCGCACCGCCCGGTGTCGCTGACGGCGTTCGACAACGAGGCGCTGCGCGAGGCGGTCGAGAACATCCTCGCGCGGCACCGGATCGACACGATCTTCGTCTTTTCCAGCCAGATGGCGCAATATCTGCCGCCGCGCCCGCGCCAGCGCGTGATCATGGATTTCGTCGACATGGATTCGGCGAAGTTCGCCGCCTATGCCAAGAGCAGCAAGGGGCCGATGGCGTGGATGTTCGCGCGCGAGGCGCGGTTGCTGATGCAGCATGAAAAGGCCATCGCGGCGCGCGCCGATGCCAATCTGTTCGTCAGCCAGGCCGAAGTCGACCTGTTCCGCGCGCGCACTGGCGCCGACCGGCTGCATGTGATCGAGAACGGCATCGACACCGAGTTCTTCGATCCCGCCGCGACCTTCAAGCGGATCGACGCGATGGGATCGCTGATCGTGTTCACCGGGCAGATGGACTATCGCCCCAATGTCGAAGGCGTGACCTGGTTCGCCGAGACGATCCTGCCGCATATCCGGCTGGTCCATCCCGACGCGCGGTTCATGATCGTCGGGCGCAACCCTATCGAGGCGGTGCGCGCGCTGGCCAGGCTGCCCGGAGTGATGGTGACCGGCGAAGTCGCCGATGTGCGCGGCTGGCTGGCGGCGGCGGCGGTGGTCGTGGCGCCGCTCAAGCTGGCGCGCGGCATCCAGAACAAGGTGCTGGAGGGGATGGCGATGGCGCGGCCCGTGGTCGCGTCCGCCGCGGCGGCGGAGGGGATCGACCATGGCGGCACGATCCGCGTCGGATCGACCGTGGGCGAGATTGCCGAGGCGATAACCGATTTGCTCGCCAGCCCACGCCACGCCGCCGAACTGGGCGAGAGCGCGCGACGGCAGGTGATCGAGCGGTATAGCTGGGCGGCGCGGCTGGCCCCGCTCGACGAGGTGCTCGGGCTGCCGTTGCGCCCCGCCAAGGAGTCGCTGGTCGCGCGCGCCGCCGATGTGGCGAAGCCGCCGCGCAAGACTGCGGCATGACCGCTGCATTGTCGGGTTCGGTGCCGGCGGACGGGCTGGAGCCCGTGCGTACGCGCTTCGACGCAGCGTGGAAGCGCCATGCCGCGTTGCTCGCCGCCGCCTGGGCAGCGCTGCTGCTGCTGTTTCGCGGCGACACCGCCGATCTGGCGACAATCTATTGGACCAACACCACCTTCGGGCATTGCCTGTTCATCGCGCCGGTGATCGGGTGGCTGGTGTGGCAGCGGCGGCGCGAGCTGGCGCAGGTCGCGCCGCAGGGATGGTGGCCGGGACTCGCGTTGGTCGCGGCGGGCGGCTTTGGCTGGGTGCTGGGCGACGCGGCGGGGGTGGCGCTGTTCCGCCATGCCGGGCTGGTGCTGATGCTGCAGGGTGCGGCGGTGGCCGTGCTTGGGCCGAACGTGGCGCGGGCGCTGCTGTTCCCGCTGGCCTATATGGCGTTCCTCGTGCCGTTCGGCGATTTCCTCGAGGCGCCGCTCCAGACGATCACAAGCCACATGGTGATGCCCCTGCTCCATCTGTTCGGGGTCCCCGCCGAGATGGACGGGGTGCTGATCACGACCCCCAATGGCTTTTTCGAGATTGCCGAGGCGTGTTCGGGCGCGAAGTTCGTGATCGCGATGATCGCGTTCGGGGTGCTCGTCGCCAATGTATGTTATGTCTCCTGGCGGCGGCGCGCGGCGTTTCTGGTCGCGGCGCTGGTGGTGCCGGTGATCGCCAACGGGCTGCGCGCGTTCGGGACGATCTATGCCGCGTGGTGGACCTCGGTCGAGCGGGCGACGGGGATGGACCATATCGTCTATGGCTGGGTGTTCTTCGCGCTGGTGATGGCGGCGGTGCTGGCGATCGGGTGGAAAGGGTTTGACCGCGATCCCGATGCGCGCTGGTTCGATCCCGCCACGCTGCAATCGCCGCCCCTGCGCCAGATCGACGCACCGCTCGCCGCGCTGCTGGTGCCGCTGATCGCCAGCCTGTTCCTCGGCTGGAGCAGCCTGATCGCCGCGCGGGCAGCGCCGCTGCCGCCCCGGATCGATCTGCCGCAGGTGGCGGGGTGGCAGCGCGTGGCGATGAGCAGCGTCGCGCCCTGGTCGCCCAATTTCCCCGGCGCCGACCATTTCCTGATCGGACGCTATGCCGATGCGCAGGGGCGGGCAGTCGACCTGGCGATCGCAGTCTATGGCAGCCAGCACGAGGGCAAGGAGCTGGTCGGCTTCGGTATCGGGGCGATCCGCGAGAATGATCGATGGGTGCGGATCGAGGACCTGCCGCCGGTCGCGGGCGGGCATGCGCTGCGCATGGTTGGTCCCGCGCGGGTGGAACGGCAGACGGTGAGCTGGTACCGGGTCGGCGAAACGCTGACCGGGAGCGACAAACGCGTGAAACTGGCGACCCTCAAGACCAAGCTGCTGGGCGGCAACCAGGCTGCCGTCGCGGTGCTGCTGTCGGCGGAGCAGGACGGCGATGCCGGGGGCGCGATCCGCGATTTCCTGGCGGCGATCGGCCCGGTCGACGCGCTGGCCGACCGCATGGCGGGCACCCGCTAGGTGTGCGGCATCGCGGGGCTCTATTACCCCGCCACGCCCAAGCCGGTCGAGCCGCACCGCATCGTCCAGATGACCGACGCGATCGCGCATCGCGGGCCGGACGGCGCGGGGGTGTGGACCGCGCCCGGGGTCGGGCTCGGCCATAGGCGGCTGGCGATCATCGACCTGGAGGGCGGGGTGCAGCCGATGGCGACTCCCGATCAGGGCGTCGTCGTGGTGTTCAACGGCGAAATCTATAATTTCCGCGAGGTCCGCGCCGAGCTGGAGGCGCTGGGCGCGCGGTTCGCGACCGACAGCGATACCGAAGTGCTGCTCCATGGCTGGCGCGCCTGGGGGCCGGGGATGCTGTCGCGGCTCAACGGGATGTTCGCCTTTGCGCTGTACGACGAGACTGCGCGCAGCCTGTTCCTGGCGCGCGACCGGTTCGGGGTGAAGCCGCTCCATTATGCCGAGCTGTCGGACGGCGCAGTGGCGTTCGCGTCCGAGCTGAAGGGGCTGATGGCGCACCCGCTGTTCCGCCGCACCCCCGATTTCCGCGCGGTCGAGGATTATCTGGGGCTGGGCTATGTCCCCGACGACGCCTCGCTGCTGGCGGGGGTGAAGAAGCTGCCCGCCGGGCATTTCCTGCTGCTGCGGCGCGGCCATCCGGTGCCCGAGCCGGCGCGGTGGTGGGACATCGACTTTTCGAAGCGCGCGGCGGGCAAGCCGAAGGATTTGCAGGCCGAGCTGGTCGAGCATCTGCGCGTCGCAGTGCGGTCGCGGATGGTGGCGGACGTGCCGCTGGGAGCGTTCCTGTCGGGCGGGGTGGATAGCAGCGCCGTCGTCGCGCTGATGGCCGAGGCGAGCAAGGCGGCGGTCAAGACCTGCACGATCGGGTTCGACGACGCTGGCCATGACGAGACCGCGCACGCGCAGGTGGTGGCGACGCGCTTCGCCACTGCGCACAGCGTCCGGCGGGTTGCGGCGGAGGACTTCGCGCTGATCGACACGCTGGTCGCGGCGTTCGACGAACCCTTTGCCGATGCCTCGGCGCTGCCGACCTATCGCGTGTGCGAGCTGGCGCGCGAGAGCGTGACCGTGGCGCTGTCGGGCGATGGCGCGGACGAGGCGTTTGCGGGGTATCGCCGATACAAGTTCTTCGCTGCCGAGGAGCGGGTGCGCGGGCTGTTGCCGGAGGGATTTCGCCGCTCGGTGTTCGGCACGCTGGGGCGCTATTACCCCAAGGCCGATTGGGCGCCGCGCCCGTTCCGCGCGAAGACGACTTTGCTCGCGCTCGCCGAGAATGGCGAGTTCGCCTATCCCAAGGCAGTCGGGGTCACCGGCCCGGACCTGCGCCAGCGGCTGTACAGCAGCGAGGCGCGGCGCGTGCTGGGCGGGCACCGCGCCGAGCAGCGCTATGTCGATGCGATGCGCACCGCCCCGGCGCGTGACGCGCTGGATCGCGCGCAATATGCCGACATCCAGCATTGGCTGCCCGGCGACATCCTGACCAAGGTCGATCGCACCAGCATGGCGGTGGGGCTGGAGGCGCGCGAGCCATTGCTCGACCATCGGCTGGTCGAGTTCGCCGCGACGCTGCCGCCCGCGCTGCGCATCCATGGCGGCGAGGGCAAGTGGCTGGTGAAAAAGGCGCTGGAGCCCTGGCTGCCCAAGGAGATCCTCTATCGCCCGAAAATGGGGTTCGTGACGCCGGTGAGCGCGTGGTTCCGCGCCGCGCTGGCCGGGGAAGCGGCGGCGCTGGGGCGGTCTAAGCTGCTGGCGTCGACGGGGTGGTTCGACCTGGGCGTTGTCGAGCGGCTGGCGGCGGACCACAAGGCGGGGAAGGCCGAGCATGGCCGGACCTTGTGGCAGATGCTGATGCTGGAGCGGAGCCTGGCGCGGCTGTTCGGATAGGCCGCAGGTCTAGCCTTTTCCAGTCATTCCGCCGAACCACCATTACCGTTCGCCCTGAGCTTGTCGAAGCCTGTCCAGAGCGACGCCGCAGGCGGCGTCGATGGGGGGAGTGAGACTCACTGTGCTTCGACAGGCTCAGCACGAACGGGGTTAGGTATCGGCATCCTGCCTCAGTTCCCCGCGAAATTCGCCGGGGCGGGGGAGACCGTCACGACGGTGCCGCCCTTGACCTCCTGCACCTCCAGCGCGCGTTCGGCGATGCCGTCGCGGCCGAAGCGGAAGGCGCCGTCGAGCCCGGCGAAACCGTCGCGGTCGGTCAGGCGGGCGGCGGGGAATTCTTCGCCGGGGCGCCAGTCGCGGGCGATCCGCACCGTCAGCAGAACGGCGTCATAGCCCAGGGTCGACAGGCGATAGGGCGCGGCGCCGAAGCGGGCGCGGTATTTTACGGCATATTGGCGGTAGTAATTGTCGGGCACGCTGGCGAACCAGGCGCCGTTGAGCACCGCTTTCGCGCCCAGCCCCGAATCGGTGTTCCACAATTCGGTGCCGAGCAGCCGCGCGCCCTTGCCGCTGGCCGAGCGGCGGACGAGCGGGACTGCGGTCACGGCGCTTTCGGCGCTGCCCGCGATCAGGATCGCCTGATAGGGCGAGCGCCCCAGCTTGGCGATTGCGGCGGTCAGCGAGCCGGGGCGCCCGTCGAACGTCTCGAGCGTCAGCACCTTGCCGCCCGCTTCCTCGACCGCGCGCAGGAACGGAGTCGAGGCGCGCTCGCCATAGACGCCCGCGGGCATCAGCCCGACGAAATCGGTGATCCCGCTGCGCGCGGCGTAATTGACTACGCGCTCGATCGACTGGGCAGGCGAATAGCCGAGGACGAAGGTGCCGCCGCCCGCCGCGGTCACGTCGTTCGAGAAGCTGAGGACCGGCACCCGCGAGCGCTTCGCGATCGGGGCGACGTCGCGTGCTTCCTCGGCGAGCAGCGGCCCGAGGATCAGCCGGTTGCCCTCGGCAATCGCCTGCTGCGCCGCCGCCGCCGCGCCACCGGGGGCGCCGGTGTCATAGGTGGTGATGCGGATCGCATCGCTCTTGGTATCGAGGATCGCGAGCTGCGTGGCGTTCTGGAGCGAGCGGCCGACCCCGGCGTTGGGGCCGGTGAGCGGCACCAGCAGCGCGATGCGGTGGCGCTGGACATCCTGGGGCAGGCCCGGCGAGATCGGGCGCACCGGCGGACGCGCCGCGGGACGCGTGTCCGGCGCGGGGCGTTGCGATTCGGGGATTACGCGCGGGCCGCTGGCGCACGCCGCCAGGAAAAGCGTCGCTCCGAGGACGGCGGAACGGACTATGTTTTTCAGTCCCCGTTGCCGTTGCACTGCACCGTCTGCCATGACTCTCCCCGATGACCAATATTCTCGCGCCCGGCCTCTATATCGTCGCCACCCCGATCGGCAATCTCGGTGATCTGAGCCCGCGCGCTTCGCAAATACTGCTGAGCGCCGATATTGTTGCGGTTGAGGACTCGCGTGTGACAGCCGGGCTGTTCCGCCACCTGGGGGCGAAGGGGCGGATGACGCCCTATCATGACCATAATGCCGATGCCGTGCGCCCCGGGCTGATCGCGCGGATGGCGAGCGAGGCGGTGGCTTTGGTGTCCGATGCGGGGACGCCGCTGATTTCCGATCCGGGGTTCAAGCTGGTGCGCGATGCGCGGGCGGCGGGGCACACCGTGACGACGATCCCCGGCCCGTGCGCCGCCGTCGCCGCGCTGACGCTGGCGGGGTTGCCGACCGATCGGTTCTTTTTCCTCGGCTTCCTGCCGTCGAAGCTCCACGCCCGCGCCGAGGCGATTGCGGAGGTCGCGGCGATCCGCGCGACGCTGATCCTGTATGAGTCCGGCCCCCGGCTGGGCGCGGCGCTGGCGGCGCTGGCCGAGGGGCTGGGCGACCGTGAGGCGGCGGTGGCGCGCGAGATCACCAAGAAGTTCGAGGAATGCGTGACCGGCACGCTGACCGAGCTTGCCGCGCGCTATGCCGATGCGCCGCCCAGGGGCGAGATCGTTATCATCGTAGCCCCGCCGGGCGAGGCCGCGCCCGCGACGGCGGAGGACGGCGATACCGCGCTGGCCGAGGCGCTGACCCGATTGCCCCCGGCCAAGGCGGCGGGAGAGGTCGCGAAGAAGCTGGGGCTGGACCGCAAGGCGCTTTATGCGCGCGCGATGGCGATGAAGGCGGAGTAGCGGCGGGCGAACGTGGCGAACGTTGCCCAGACCAGGCCTGGCGCGGATCGACATTTAGGGGTGGGGCTGAAAATCTCACCCTGAGGGAAGGGGTGTTGAATATGAATTGGACGTTGCTTCCTTTACTTCCCGTCACCCTGAACTCGTTTCAGGGTCCAACGCGCCACAAGCGAGTGCAGTGCGTGGGGCGCGGTGGATGCTGAAACAAGTTCAGCATGACGAAGTAATATTGAGCGCTTTCGTCCAAATGCGGTGGCGCTGCCCCTACCGCTGAATGTTGGCCTGGCTAGGCGAATTCCTGAACCGTCTCGCTATCCAGGCGGTGGGTTTCATCCGCACCCGTCAGCTCGGACAGCCGCCGCAGGAAGCTTTCGGCCATGGCGGTACGGCGCTGCATCGCCGGCGCGGTCACGGCGCGCCGCGCTGCTGCCAGTTCCTGTGCGGCTCGCCGCCGATAATAACGTTCGTTCGATTCCATCGAAAATGCCCCAGCCCCCTGGCAGCAACAAAACAGCCGACTCGTAAAGCTCGGCACCGCCATGCTAACCATAGTTATCCACAGGCGCGAGTAGGGCTTTATGCGTAAATCAGCAGACCGCCGCGCTGCGGAAACGCGTGGCCGCGATGGGGAGCGGCGGGCAGCGTGGTGGTTGTGGCTGAATGGCTGGAAAATCCTCGACCGGCGGGTCCGCACCCCTGCGGGCGAAGTCGATCTGGTGGTGCGGCGCGGCACGATCGTCGCGTTTGTCGAGGTCAAGACACGGGCGTCGGCGCGCGCGCTCGACTTTGCGATCGATGAGCGGCGGCTCGCGCGGGTGGCTGCTGCCGCCGAAGTTTTGATGCCGACCTATGCCGGGCCGGGCGACGATATCCGGGTCGACGTGATCCTCATTGCCCCGGGCACGCCGCCTCGCCATATCGAGAACGCCTGGATGGGGTGACTTACTCGAATAAGTCACCTAAGGGCATTTCTCAGGAGGCCGAATGTCGCTCAACGTCGCCGTGCAGATGGACCCGCTCGACCAGATCAACATAGCGGGCGATTCGAGCTTTGCGCTGATGCTCGCCGCACAGGCGCGCGGGCACCGGCTGTTCCATTATGCGCCCGAGGACCTGAACTATAGCGCGGGCCGTGTCTGGGCGCGCGCGCATCCGGTCACGGTGCGGCGTGAGGCGGGCAATCATTTCGACTTTGCGGCGCCGGTCAGCCTCGATCTGGGTGAAGAGGCCGATGTCGTGCTGATGCGGCAGGACCCGCCCTTCGACCTCGGCTATATCACCGCGACGCATCTGCTGGAGCGGATCGCCGACCGTACTTTGGTCGTCAACGACCCCGCCAGCGTCCGCAACGCGCCGGAGAAAATCTTCGTCCTCGATTATCCGCAGTTCATGCCCCCGACGCTCGTCACCCGCAGCATCGACGAGGCGCGCGCGTTCCTGGCGCAGCATGGCGAGATCGTGGTCAAGCCGCTCCACGGCAATGGCGGCAAGGCGATCTTCAAGGTCGGCAGCGACGGCGCCAACCTGTCGTCGCTGATCGAGGTGTTCAACACCGCCTATCGCGAGCCGCATATGGTGCAGGCGTTCCTCCCCTCGGTCGCGCAGGGCGACAAGCGGATCGTGCTGATCGACGGCGAAGTCGGCGGCGCGATCAACCGCATTCCCGGCGAAGGCGAGATCCGGTCGAACCTCGCGGTGGGCGGATCGGCGGCCAAGACCGAGCTGACCGCGCGCGAGGCAGAGATTTGCGCGGTGCTCGGACCGGAATTGAAGCGGCGCGGGCTCCTTTTCGTGGGGATCGACGTTATCGGCGGTGAATGGCTGACGGAGATCAATGTGACTTCCCCCACCGGCATCGTCGCAATCGATGCATTCAATGGCACCGACACCGCCGCCCGCATCTGGGACGCGATCGAGGCCCGTATCGCCGCGCGCGCCTGATCGTCGCGGCATGATCGATTGGCTCGACTGGGGCTATTGGGGGATTTTCCTCCTGATGGTGCTCGAAAACGTCATTCCCCCGGTGCCGTCCGAGGCGATCATGGGGATCGCCGGGATCGCCGTCGCACAGGGCAAGATGGACTTTGCGTTGCTCGTGCTGGTCGGCACGCTGGGGTGCGTGGTCGGCAATTTGTTCTGGTGGGAAGTCGGGCGGCGGATGGGCTATCACCGGCTCAAGCCCGCTGTTGATCGCTGGGGCCGGTGGCTGACGATCGAGTGGGAGGATATCGAGCGGCTGCGGCGCTATTTCGATCGCTGGGGCGGGGTGACGGTGCTGGTGTTCCGCTTCATGCCGATCGGGCGCACGGTCATCTCGATTCCGGCCGGGCTGATGCACATGCCGCTGTGGCGTTTCATCACCTATACCGCGCTGGGCAGCGCGCTGTGGAACTTCATCCTCGTGGCGGTCGGATATTATCTGGGCACGACGTTCGAGACGATCGAGCATTGGATCGCGCCGCTGGTGATCGGGTTCGTGGTGCTGGCAGTGGCGGGCTATATCTGGCGCATCCTGACCTGGAAACCGCGCAACCAGCGGTGATCAGGCGCGCGGGTGCGCGTTGCGATAGACGTCGAGCAGATGCGCGGCATCGACCGCGGTATAGATCTGCGTCGAGCTGAGGCTGGCATGGCCGAGTAACTCCTGGAGCGCGCGCAGATCGGCGCCGCGCCCGAGCAGATGCGTCGCGAAACTGTGGCGGAGCGCGTGCGGCGTCGTCCGGTCGGACAGCCCCAGCGCAGTGCGGGCCGCGCGCACTGCCTTGCGGATCGCGCCCGGTGGCATCGGCCCACCCTTCGCCCCGCGGAACAGCGGCGCATCGCGCGCCACGCCCCAGGGGCTGGCGGAGACATAGGCTTCGATCGCGGCGCGGACCTGCGGCAGCAGCGGCACGTTGCGGGTCTTGTCGCGCTTCCCGGTGACGCGCAGCGTGTCGCCGAGCGGCAGCACCGCGCCGGTCAGCCCCGCAGCCTCTCCGATGCGGAGCCCGGCACCGTAGAGCAGCAGCAGAACCGCCCAGTCGCGCGCGGCGATCCAGGGCTCGCTGGCCTCCTCCGCCACGGTCTCCGCCAGCGCGACGGCCTCGGCGGGGGAGATTGGGCGCGGCACGCCCCGTTTGACGCGGGGGCCGCGCAGCCGGGGCAGTTCCGCGGCATCGCCCGCGGCGAACTTCAGGAAGCCGCGCACCGCCGACAGCTCGCGCGCCGCCGAAGCATTCCCCAGCCCTTCGTTCCGGCGATGCGCAAGGAAGGCGCGCAGATCCGCGGTGGAGATCGCCGCCAGCGTCGCGGGGGTGGCGGGCGCGCCCCAATGCGCCTGGAGGAAGGCGACCAGCCGCACCGCGGTCGCTTCATAGGCGCGCACGGTATGCGCCGAACGCCGCCGGTCGCGCGCGAGATGTTGGGCATAGAGCAGCGGCAGCGCGGGTTCGGTCATGCGGCCTTGTAGCACCCGCGGGGTCGGGGGACAGCGCCGCGTGTCCGACCCTGCTAGGCGTGGTGCAGCAAGGTGAGCCCCGCGTGCAGCGTCAGCGCCATCAGCGCGAAGGTGGAGAGCACGAACAGTGGGAAGCGCACTGCAACCCGGTTGAAGGTCGCCTGGCAGAGGCTGTGCGCGATCCGCAGCGCGACATAGGCCCAGGCGATCCACGCATTGATGCCGTTTCCGGCGCCGAGCAGCGCCAGCGTCAGGGCAATGGCGTAGAACAGCGTCGGCTGCTCCATCAGGTGGATGTAATTATGCGCGGGCCATTGGGCGCGTTCGTCGAGCATCGTGTCGAGGATGCCGGGGCGACCGCCGCGGGCCTTGGACATGTCGATCCCGGCCTTTTTGAGCGCGGGCAAGCGGATCGCCATCATCCAGAGCAGCATGACCAGCGACCAGGCGACGAGCGCCACTACCGGAGCCAGTATTGCGCTGTGCATCGTCGTTCCTCCCCAGTTTCGGAGAGCCTGCGGCGATCGGTGCGCAAACGCAACGGGTTTCGCGGCTGCGCTTAGCGGGGCAGGGCCTGGCGCACGATGAAGTCGATCACGTCGCGGCCCTGTGGCGTAGCGGGGGCGATGACGTTGAAATGGTCGCCGCCGCCGGGCGTGAGCACCGTCACGGCGTCCCCCGCCGCGCGCGCCGCCGCTACATAGCGTTCGATCAGGGCGCCGCGGTCACCGACTATCATAAACTGCGGTACGCCCAGCGGCAGATGGTCCTGCGGCGTCGCAAAGGCATAGGCCTCGGGTCGCTCGGCGGGGGTGCCGCCCATGAAGCGGACGATCACCGGCTGTCCGCAACGCTCGGCATCGGGGCCGATCAGCGGGGCGAGCGCGCCCGGTCCGTCGATCGCGACGACCGAGCGCGGGATCAGCGGATCGGCGCCCACCGCACCCCCCAGCCGGGGCCGCGACGCCGCCCAGAGCGCAAGGTGCGCGCCCGATGCGTGGCCGACGAGGACCATGCGCTTGAGGTCGAGCGGCTGGGTGTCGGCGAGCGTGCGGAGATGGTCGATCCCGGCGGCGATGTCGTCGAAGCTGCCCGGATAGCCGCCCCCGGCATCGCCCAGCCGGCGATATTCGAGGTTCCACGTCGCGATCCCGCGGGCGGTGAGCGCATCGGCGAGCGCTGCGGTGCCGCTGGCATTCCCCATCGTCGACAGCCAGCAGCGGCCATGGATCACCACCGCGACGGGGAAGGGGCCCTTGCCCGCGGGGAGGCGCAACTCGCCATGCTGGAGCGAGTCGGGGCCATAGCGCGCGACCAGCGCGGGGGCGGAGACGGTCTTTCGCGCCTCGCCCGGTGCGCGATCGGATGCGCCCTGCGCCAGCGCGGGCGCGGCGACTGAGAGCGCGAGCAGGCAGAGCAGGGGCTTGAGCATCGCGGGCGTTCCTTCAGCGAGTTGCGGTCCAGCGCGCGAAGACATCGAGCCAGTTCCGTCCGGGCGCGTCGACGGGAAGCTGCGCCGCGCCGAAGCCGTGCCCGCCGCGCTCGATCAGATGCGCCTCGACCGGCACCTGCGCCCGGCGGCAGGCATCGATCATCGCGAGGCTCTGCGTCACCGGCACCGTGCCGTCGTCCATCGCATGGAGCAGGAACACGGGCGGCGTGGCCGCGGTCACGCGCGCCAGCGGGGTGTGGCGGGCGATGATCGCGGGATCGCGATGCTCGCCCAGCAGCCCGCTTGCCGAGCGGCTGTTGGGGCCTGCCGTGGCGAAATCGACGACGGGATACACCAGCCCGGCATAAAAGGGGCGGGCGGGGAGCGCGTCGGCAGCATCGACGGGATCGTAGACGCGATCGTCATGCGCCACTGCAAGATCCGCCCCGAGGTGCCCGCCCGACGAGAAGCCAAGGATGCCGAGCCGCGCCGGATCGATCGCCCAGGTCGCCGCGCGGGCGCGGATCAGCCGCATCGCGCGCTGGGCATCCTGCAACGGCACGTCCCAGCGCCGCGCCCAGCCTTCGCCCGGCAACCGGTAGTTGAGCACGAACACCGTAATCCCGAGCGGGTTGAGCGCCGCCGCGACATCGCTCCCCTCATTGCCGACCGAGACAAAGCCATAGCCGCCGCCGGGGATCGACAGAACCGCGCGACCATCGGGGCGGGTGGCGCGGTATACGCCGACGATCGGCGCGCGCGCAGTGGCAGGGGCCGTCGCGCCGCCGGGGGGCGTGCCCGGCCAGAGCGCGAACTGCTCGGCGGGGGGCCATGCCGCAGCGCGGGCGGCGAGGGGTATCATCGCGGCCCCGATCGCGCCGCCCAGCAATGTTCGGCGATCGAGCGGGAGCGTTTCGGGAGTCATTCGGGCGTGTTCCTGGTGGTGCGGGCGTCGAACGCAACGCGCGCGGTGTCGATCCGCTCCAGATTGTCCTTCGCCCAATGCCACACGCCGCAAAACGCCTCGCCCAGCGTGAACCCCAGATCGGTCAGCCGATATTCGACGCGGGGCGGAATCACCGGATGAATGGTGCGGATGACCAGCCCGTCGCGCTCCATCTGGCGCAGCGTCTGGGTCAGCATTTTCTGGCTGATCCCTTCGACTTCGCGGCCGATCCGGGTGAAGCGCATCTCGCCCTGTTCGGCGAGCAGGTCGAGGATCAGCATCGTCCACTTGTCGGCGATGCGCCCGATGACTTCGGTCACCAGCGCGTCGACGCGCGGATCGGGTTCGGTCGGCCAGGGCGGGTGGGGGGTCTGGGTCGCCATCACTCTCTTTCGGGTGCGTATAAATCTTTCCGGTGCCTTCTTACGCCAGGAGACCGTCGGATTAAATCGTCGCCATCATCAAACCGACGGAGACGCGTATGAAGACCAAGGGCAACACCATCCTGATCACCGGCGGCGGATCGGGGATCGGCGCGGCGCTCGCGCAGCGCTGGCACGATGCGGGGAACAGCGTGATCGTCGCGGGGCGGCGGATCGAGGCGCTGGAGGCGGCGTGCGCGGGGCGGCAGAATATGCATGCGATGACGCTCGACGTGGAAAGCGCGAGCGGCGTGGCGGATTTTGCCGCGCGGCTGCTGGACGCGCATCCGGGGCTGAATGTGCTGGTCAACAACGCGGGGATCATGCGCTTCGAGCCGCTGGATACGAAGCGCGACCTGGGCGATGCCGAGGCGATCATCACCACCAATTTGCTCGGGCCGATCCGGCTGACCGACGCGCTGGTCGATCATCTGGTGGCGACCGCCGATGCGGCGATCGTCAATGTCACCTCGGGGCTGGCGTTCGTGCCGCTGGTGGTGACGCCGACCTATAACGCGACCAAGGCGGCGATGCACAGCTACACCATCGCGCTGCGGACCGCGCTGGAAGGGCGCGTCGAAGTGATCGAGCTTGCGCCGCCTGCGGTGCAGACCGAACTCACGCCGGGGCAGAGCCAGCGCGAGGGATACCAGCCGCTCGATTCCTTCGCGGATGAGGTGCTGGGGCTGTTTGGCCAGTCGCCGACGCCGGGCGAGGTTCTGGTCGAGGGGGTCAAGTTCCTGCGCAATGCCGAGCGCGAGGGGCGGTTCGACGAGACATTGGGGCAGTTGAATGCGTTTGCGAAGGCAACGCGGGAGGGCTGAGCACAGGTTCGCTGCGGATCCTTGGATCGCCAAAACCCGGCAAGGCCCCGCGCTTTGCCGGGTCGGCGCCATAATGGTCAGAGCCAGGGCACGGTGCGCTGGCAAAACCCTGGCGCTTGCTGCGCCATGGTCCAGCGAGAAAAACCTATGCGCGAGAACACCTTATTCCCGCTAGCGGGTCCTGTCGATCTGGCCGAAGCGATCGCGTTGGCGCAGGAGGTGCTTCAGGCGGAAGGTATCGGGGCGGTGGGCACCGTGCTTGCCCCGTTCGAGTCCTGCACGCCCGAGCAGATTGCGCAGATCACGCCGCTTCTCGCGCGCTGTGTCGGCACGTTGCTGTCTGCGTTTCGTGCCGATGCGCGATCGACTGCGGCCTATGCGGCCCTCGCCACTCTGCCTCGCGAACTCGCCGCAGTGATGTTCGATCTGACGCTGGAGGGCGCCTTTGGCGACGGACCCCGCGACGTGAGCGTGATCAACGAAATCGGGCTGTTGTCGCTGCTCGGGCTGCTTTCTGCGGCGGGCAGCCATGAACAGGCAGCGTTGCTGCTCAGCCAGGCGCGCACGATCGGGACCAGCCCGGCGCTGGATCATGCCGCCTGGGTGGCGCGGTGCCGCTGGGCGGGCTGTGTGCCGGCAATGGGCGCGCATCTTGCGCCTGCCGTGCTGGGATTTGCGGATGCCGATGCGGCGGTCGCCGGCATCGACGCCGCTCCGCTCGACATCTCCGCCCACCGCGCCCGGCTCCGTTTCGCGCTCGACGCCGGCGACATCGCGGCGGCGGGCAGAGCGGCGGGCGCTGCATTGTCCCTGCCATCGTCCGATGGCGACAAGAGCGATCTGGCACCCGATCTGGCGCTGCTGGTCGCCGTTCATGCGGCGCGGGGCACATTGGGAGCCCTGCGCACCGATCGGATGCGGTGGGCATTTGCGGCTGCACCCGGCGTTACTGCGGCGGCGGCCGATGCCCTCGCGGCGCGGACGATCGAGGGCAGTCTGCCGTTTCTGGACCCGGCGGAGGCCGATGCTGCGGTGGCGTATTTGCGGAGCCTTGGCGCCCCTGCCGCCGCGCGCGCCGTCACCGGATATCCGATGCGCGGCGGCAAGCCGCATGTCGACATCGTGTGGCTGGAGATCACCAATCACTGCAACCAGAAATGCACCTTCTGCCCCGACATGTTCCGCGAGGACGCGCGCACCTGGCTGCCGCTCCCGCAGATCAAGGACCTGATCGACCAACTGCGGACACGCTGAATGTCGGATCAATGCAGCTCAATGCCTATGGCGAGCCGCTGCTGCACCCGAACATCGCCGAAATCCTTGCCTATATCCGCGAGCGCAAGCTGCCATTCCCCACCTTCTTCACGACGCATGGCATGACGCTGGTCGACAAGAAGCTGAAACAGCTTTCGAACAACTATCCTTCGGGTATCGCCATATCGCTGCACAATGACAGCCAGGAATCCTATGAGGCCACCCGCAGCCACAAGATCGGTGATTACGAAACGCTGGTGACGCGGGTGTCGGCGCTGTTACACCAGATGGTAAACGAGCGTGCGCCCTCGCATCTTCGGCTGTATCAGATGGTCTCGAACGGCGCCGAGGACCAGCGGGTCGATGCCGTCACCCGCCGGGCCTTTCCCGACCGGCCCGAACGGATGCTCGCCCATATCCGCAAATGGGAGGCCATTGCCGCGACCATCGCGGCAAGCGCCCCGCCCGAGGCCTGCGCGCAATCGCACCGCAACAGCGATGCAGCCATATTCGCCGCCTTTGCCGAATCGGTGCAGGGGGACAGCACGCCCATGCCCATTCTCACCTGGCGCGACACCATGGGCGTTACCCAGATGGCATTCATGTCGGCGCGTCCGGTCGGCACCTATGCCAATCTTCTGCTCGAATATGATCCGCGCTGGGCGGTCGAGCGCAAGCTGGTGACGAGCCAGAGCTGTGGGTTCACCGCCGCACCTTCGCTCGCGGTCTTCGCGACCGGGCGGCTAGGCATATGCTGCCTCGACCTCAACGGCACGGCGACCTTTGGTTCGCTGGCCGATTTCGGCGGCAACCTGCACGATGCACTGACCAGTCCGCAGGCGCTGCAAATGTTCGCCCAGCTTTCCAACGGGATCGCCACCAGCCGTGGCTGCCAGATCTGTCTGGGCGGATCTGAGCGACTCTGCGCGAGCAAGGCATTGCCGGGGCCGACGCGCCCGGCAGGGCATTTCCGCGACGGGATCTGACGCGCGCCCTTCGACACAACAAAACGGCCGGGGATTGCTCCTCGGCCGTTTCGTTTTTCCGGATAGGCCGTCGCGGGAGTTAATCCCGCGACGTCGGACGCGGCGTTGCCGCGCCGGCCGGCCTTCGCCGTCTCAGGGCGAGCGTGGCTCGCCCTGTGCGGCTCAGGCGAAGAGCTTCGCCCAGCCGCGCTTGGCACGGTCCTTCCAGTGGCCGCGATGATAGGCGTCGGATGCCAGCAGCGGCATCACCGAGCCGGCTTCGGCGAACACCATCTGCTCGATGCCGGTGTTGACCTTGCCCCAGCTCGCCGCTTCCTGGAGCGTCGAGGACGAGCAGGCGCCGTCGCGGACGTCGGCGACGGTGATCTGGACCGCGTACTTGTGCACTTCGACATCGTCATGGCCGAGGATTTCGGCGCAGACGACGGTGTCCTGGATGAAGTTCTTCGGTACGCCGCCGCCGATCATCAGCAGGCCGGTGGTGCCCGCCTTGATCTTGATGTCGGTCAGTTCGCGGAAGTCGGCGATCGCGTCGAGCACCATGTACGGCTTGCCGGCCTTCACCGAATCGACCTGGTGCTTGACGAGCCCGAAACCCGCCGAGCTGTCGACGAATGCCGGGCAGAAGATCGGCACGTCATGCTCATAGGCGAGCTTGACCAGGCTGTTGTCCTTCTTGCCGTGCTCGACCAGATATTTGCCCATTTCGCGGATGAATGCGCGGCTCGAATAAGCCTTGGGCTCCAGCGTCTCGGCGATCTCGAAGATCGTGTGGTCGACGTGCTGAAGCTCTTCCTCGTCGATGTACGTGTCATAGATGCGGTCGATCAGCAGCGAGCGCAGCGTGTCGTCATCGGGCACTTCGAGCGCCTGATAATGTTTGTGGCCGAGCCCTTCGAAGAAATCCATGTCGACGATGGTCGCGCCGGTGGCGACGACGACGTCGACCATGTTGTTGCGGATCAGCTCCGCATACAGGTCCATGCAGCCGCCCGCCGAGGTCGAGCCGGCGATGACCAGCACGACCGTGCAGTCCTTGTCGGCCAGCATGTCGTTATAGATCTTGGTCGCGCGGCCGAGGTCGCGGCTGGTGAAGCTCATGTCGCTCATCGCATCGACGATCGGGCGCGCGTCGAAGCTGGTGATGTCGATATGCTTGACCTGCTTCGAGAGCAGCTCCGCCTTGCGGGTGTCATTGGGTACGAGAGTGTCGGTCATGGGGTTCCCCATCTTCACTTAGCCGCCGTCATTCGATTGGGGACGCGGAAACCCGTATAACGCCGTCATCCCGGCGAAGGCCGGGACCTCGTGCCGCGAGAAGGTCTCTGCGGCCTGAGGTCCCGGCTTCCGCCGGGATGACGGGTTAGCGTTACAGCTTGACGACGTTCGAGGGCCGGGCCTGTTCCGTATCGTCCGCGACATAGAGCGAGACCATCGGTTCGTCGCCGACGATCACCGTCCGGTCCGACCCGAAGCCGTTGAACGCAGTGCGCATCGCCGAGCCATAGGCGCCGAGCATCCCGATTTCGATATAGTCCCCCGCGCGGATGTCCGCCGGGAGCAGGAACGGGCCTGCCATATGGTCCATATCGTCGCAGGTCGGGCCATAGAAGCTGAACTCCATGTCCTTCGCGTTCGAATCGGGCTCGCGCAGCAGCTCGACCGGGAAACGCCAGCCGATATGCGCCGCATCGAAAAGCGCGCCATAGGCGCCGTCGTTGATGTACAGTTCGGACCCGCGGCGACGCTCGACGCGCACTACGATCGAGCTGTACTCGGCGCACAGCGCGCGACCGGGCTCGCACCAGAGTTCGGACGAATAGCTGACCGGCAGGCTTTCGAACGCGCGGTGGATCGTCGCGAAATAGCGCTCGAGCGGCGGGGGCTCCATGCCGGGATAGCTCGACGGGAAGCCGCCGCCGACGTCGATCACGTCCACGGTAACGCCCGCGTCGACGATCGCCGCACGCACGCGCTCCATCGCGTTCGCATAGGCTTCGGGCGACATCGCCTGGCTGCCGACATGGAAGCAGATGCCGAGGGCATCGGCGACCTGTCGCGCTGCGATCAGCAATTCCTTCGATTCGCCGGGGCCGACGCCGAATTTCGACGCGAGGCTGAGCTTCGAATGATCGGACGAGACCCGCAGCCGGACGCACAGCGTCAGATCGGTCGCGCCGTTGGTGGCGGCGACGATCTTTTCCAGCTCTTCCAGCGAATCCAGGCTGAACACGCGGACGCCGTGATCGAAATAAGCCTCGGCGATCGCTTCCTCGGCCTTGACCGGGTGCATGAAGCACAGGGTCGCGTCGGGAAGCGTCGTCGCGACCAGCCGAACCTCGGCGATCGATGCAACGTCGTAATGCGTGATTCCGCTCTCCCACAGGATCTGAAGCAGATCCGGCGAGGGATTGGCTTTAACAGCATACATCGAGCGACCCGGGAACTTCTCTGCGAAGAACCGGGCGGCGCGGGATGCCGCATGCGGACGCGTCAACGTAACCGGCTGAACCGGACGCTGATTGGCGATGTCGATGCCGCGAACGGCGTTCGAAAGGGGACCAGCTAACCCCAGCGCGCGATGATGCTTGTGCAACTCAAGGGACCTCCAAGTGCCTGACGGCGAGTCGTTGACAAAAGCTGCCTTGCGGTTGGAAGTCCCATGGGGCAGCGGAAGGCGGCACATAAGGGCGAGGTTCCCCTGTGTAAAGCGATTCGAGACCCGGAAAACTACAGCAGGGGCGATATGTGACGATTGTGCGACAACCTACGCGGGCCGGAGTTCGCGACGCGGCCGCGAAGATTGCAGCGATCCTGCCGCAAACTCCTATTTTCATTACAGAATTTCGCGGGATTCCGGTGGTGTTCAAGGCGGAATCGCTGCAGCCCGTCGGCGCGTTCAAGATTCGCGGCGCATGGCACCGGCTGACCGCGCTCGACGATGCCGCGCGCGAACGGGGGGTGGTCGCCTTCTCGTCGGGCAATCATGCGCAGGGAGTCGCATGGGCGGCGCGGCGGCTGGGCATTCCCGCGGTGATCGTGATGCCGTCCGACGCGCCGCGCACGAAGCTGGAGGCGACGCTGGCGATGGGCGCCGAGGTCGTCCGATACGACCGCGCGACCGAGAGCCGGGAGAAGATCGCCGCGCATCTGGCGCATGCGCGCGGCGCCGTGCTGGTCCCCAGCTTCGACGATCCCTGGGTGATCGAGGGGCAGGGCACTGCCGGGATCGAGGCGATGTCGCAGATGATCGAGGCGAAGCTGCCCGATCCGGCGCGGGTGATCGTGCCGTGCGGCGGCGGCGGGCTGGCCGCCGGGCTCGCGATCGCGCTGCCCGAGGCGGAGATGGTCGTGGTCGAGCCCGAGGGCTGGGACGATATGCGCCGCAGCCTGGAGGCCGGATGGATCGAGCCGGTGGGCGACAACCCGCCGCCGACCGCGTGCGACGCGCTCCAGACCAAATTGGTCTCGCCGCTCACCTTCGACGTGCTGTCGCGGCGGGGCGCATTGGGCGTGGCAGTGAGCGAGGCCGAGGTGCGCGAGGCGCAGCGCTGGGCCGCGGCGAAGCTGCGGCTGGTGGTCGAACCGGGGGGCGCCGTCGCGCTGGCGGCGTTGCTCGCGGGCAAGGTTGCGGTCGAGCCGGGGTTGCTCGTGATCCTGTCGGGGGGCAATGCGGACCCGGACGCCTATGCCCGCGTCCTGGGATCGAAGGACTGAAAATGGCGAACCGCGCAGGCGCCGTGCTGGCCAACATATTGAGCGTCGCGACGCGCGGGGTGGGGCTGTTCCTCTGGTATTTCCTGCGGCTGATCTATCGCGGCGAGCCCAAGGTGGTGGCGGGCTTCGCGGGCGTGGGCGTGGCGATCGTCGCGCTCGTTTGGGTCGCGGTGCGATGATCGATGCATCGCTCAACCCGCTGATGCTGAGCCTCGTCGTCGCGGCGATCGCCGTGCTGGTCTGGGGCGCGGTCCGCACCTGGCGCGGGGGAGACCGGCAGAAGGGTGGGCTGATGTTCGCCTGTGCGCTGGTGATCCTGGGGAATCTGCTGATCTGGACGGTGTGAGACGTCAGGCGGGCGCGCCCAGCCGCAGGGGGCCGCTGCCGCCCGCGGCGGGGTCCGAATAGGAGGGCTTGCCGTCCTCGACATGCCCCGCCATCCGCCAGACCTGCCCGGCGCCCGCGAATTGCCGGTCGTACCAGCCATGGCTCTTCGTCAGGTCCAGCGTGATGCGGCGCGTCGCCCCGGCGGCCAGGGTGATCGTCTCGGGCGATCCGCCATAGGCGCAGTCGGTCATCGCCAGCGTCAGCGGAGCCGAGGTGCGGTTCGCGACGTGGAGCGTGGCGGCGACAGCTTTCCCGCTCGTAATCCCCACCGAGAAGCGGTCGCTCCGCCCGGTCAGGCGGCGGTGGAAGCCATTGGGGCCGAGCACGAACAAATCGATCGGCGTGTCCGACGGGGCAAGCGGGTGGGCCAGTTCCTTGCCGGCGCCCACGGTGTAGCGCGCGGGCTCCGCTTCCAGGCGTGCGACGTCATAGACGTGGAACACCGCTGCCCGCTCGGCCGAGTGGTTCGCGAACGCCAGCGCCGCACCGCGCAGCCGGGCGTCGAGGGCGTAGGGCGTCGCGCGTCGCCTGCGCAGCCCGGTTTCCTGCACGGGAGCCTTCAGTGCATCGGGAAGCGGCGGCTGGATGCCCTTCAGGCTCGCCGCGCGCGCGGACAGCGCGGCGGTGGCGGGGAGCGTCGCCATGAAATCGACGGTGTCGGGCGCGCGGAAATCGAAGCAGGAGGTGAGGTCGCCGCACACTGCGCGGCGCCAGGCGCTGATATTGGGCTCGCGGACGCCGAACCGGGCCTCGAGGAAGCGCAGCACGCTGGTGTGGTCGAACACCTCCGACGCGACATGCCCGCCCTTGCTCCACGGCGAGATCACATAGAGCGGGACACGGGGGCCGAGCCCATAGGGGCGGTTGAGGTACACCGCGTCGGTGGGCGCCTGCGAATGGCGATGATATTCGTCGTCCGCCGCGATGCTGGTCGCGCCGATGCTGCGCCCGGAGACGATCGCCGGGGGTGCCGGCGGGGGGACATGGTCGAACAGCCCGTCATTCTCGTCGAAATTGATCAGCAGCACGGTCCGCGCCCAGACTTCGGGATTGGCGGTGAGCGCGTCGAGCACCCGTGCGGTATAGTCGCCGCCCTGGAGCGGGGTGGAGACGCTGGGGTGTTCGGACAGCGCGGCGGGCGCGACGATCCACGACACCGCTGGCAGCTTCCGGTCGCGGACATCCTGCCGCAGGTCGTCGAGCGAGCGCGTCGCCATCGTCCGCTGCGCGAGCAGCGCTGCGGCGCCCGTGCGACTGCGCTGCGCCTCGCGATAGCGGCGGAAGCCGACGAGCGGGTTGTCGTCGAAATTATCGGCCATGTCCTGATAGATCTGGAAGCCGATGCCCGCGGCCATCAGCCGTTCGGGATAGGTCGTCCACAGATAGCCGCCATGCCCGCGCGGATCGGCCTTAAGGCTGTCATAGCCATTGTCGATCGCCGGACCATTAGCGCGCGCCATGGGATCATGCGTGCCCGTCCAGATATAGAGCCGGTTGGGATTGGTGCTCAGGTGCAGCGCGCAATGATAGGCGTCGCACAGCGTGAACGCCTCGGCGAGGGCATATTGGAAGGGCAGGTCCTCGCGGGTGAAATGCGCCATCGCGTGGTTGTGCTTGGCACGAGTCCACGCGCCCATCCGGCCATTGTCCCATGCCGCCTGGCTGTCGGTGAAGCCATGCGGGGTCCCCAGCGGGCGGTAGAGCCGGAAATCGGTGGCGGTATCGAGCCGGAAGGGCGCGACGAACGCCGGCTCGACGCCGCTATGCTCGTTCGGCTGGAGCAGGACGGTGCGGTCGGGCGCGCCGGGCAGCGGCGGCGCGGGGAGGGCGAAGCGGTCGCCAAAGCCGTGGACGCCGCGCATCGTGCCGAAATAATGGTCGAAGGCGCGATTCTCCTGGGTGAGGATCACGACATGGTCGACGTCCTTCAGCGTGCCGGTGCGGCGATCGGCGGGAATCTCCAGCGCGCGCGCGATCGAGGGCGTGAGACTGGCCGCGGCACCCGCGGTCGCCATCATCGTGCGAATGAAACTGCGACGATCCTGTGTCGTCATGCCCTGCTCCAGAAAATCCTTTGACTCGAAGGCGCGTGGACCCGTGATGCGGCGTCGCGATGACACTCGACTGGATCAAGGGGGTGTTGCAACGAAAATTTCGCGCGTGCCGGTTTTGGCTGCGAAATGTCATCGGCCAGCGCTTGCGAAGCGCGCCAATCCACCTCGCGCGCGGCGCGACAATCGTGCAAACACGCGCCAGACAAAGAAAACGCGCGAATCCGGGCGAGAGGGGCATCATGAAACTGGCTGCTGCTGCATTGGCGATGTTGTCGCTGCTGGTCCTCGTTCCCGGAACGCAGGGGCAGAACCGCCCGGTCGTCCCGCTCTCCCCCCAGATCGATTCGAGCCGCCCCGACTGGGAGAATCCCGCCGTGTTCGATCGCGGCAAGGAGCCCGCGCGCGCGACCGGATTTCCGTTCGAGAGCCGCGAACTCGCGCTCGAGGACGATCGCAGCGCGTCGACGCGCTTCCTGTCGCTGAACGGCCAGTGGCAATTCTTCTTCTCGCCCAATGTCGACGGGGCGCCCGCCAATTTCTTCCGCGACGATTTCGACGTCTCGGGCTGGAAGCAGATCCGCGTTCCCGCCGACTGGCAGGCGGAGGGCTATGACCAGGCGCGCTACAACAACATCACCCATCCGTTCCCGGCCAACCGCCCGCTGATCCCGCACGATCGCAACCCTGTCGGTTCGTACCGCCGCGATGTCGACGTGCCGGCGGGCTGGGCCGGACAGGACGTGATCCTGCATATCGGCGCGGCGGGATCGGCTTATTATGTCTGGGTAAACGGCCAGCAGGTCGGGTATAGCGAGGACAGCAAGCTGCCGTCCGAGTTCGACGTGACGCGCTTCCTGCGGCCCGGGCGCAACACGGTTGCGATGCGTATCTATCGCTGGTCCGACGGCTCGTATCTGGAGGACCAGGACTTCTGGCGCGTCTCCGGCATCGAGCGCGAAGTGTTCCTGATGGCGGCGCCCAAGACGCGGATTCGCGACTTTGCGGTGCGCGCGGGGCTGACCAACAACTGGCGCGACGGGACGCTGGACGTGACCGCTAAGGTGCTGCCCGGCGCCAAGGCGATGCGCGTGCGGGCGACGCTGCTGGACGGCGCGCAGACGGTGTCGGAGCGAGTCGCGACGGTGCGCGCCGGCACGACCGAGCAGACGGTGCAGCTTGGTGGCCGGCTGGCCGGGGTGCGGAGCTGGTCAGCGGAAGTGCCCAACCTCTACACGCTGCTGATCGAGCTGCTCGACGAGAAGGGCGCGGTCGTCCAGGCGACCCGGCAGCGCGTGGGCTTTCGCGACGTGGCGATCCGCGACGGCCAGCTCCAGGTCAACGGGCGCCCGGTCTATATCCGCGGCGTCAATCGCCACGAGCATGACCCCGACACCTTCCACCTCATCTCGATGGAGTCGATGCGCCGCGACATCGAGATGATGAAGCGCAACAATGTCAACGCGGTGCGCACCTCGCATTATCCCAACGACCCGCGCTGGTATGATCTGGCGGACGAATATGGCCTCTATGTCATGGACGAGGCCAACATCGAATCGCACGCCTATATGGAAATGGGCTGGAAGGGCGATGCCGAGCGCGAACTATACCAGCTCGGCTATGACAAGGCGTGGGACGACGCGCATATCTCGCGCGTCGCGAACATGGTCGAGCGCGACAAGAACCATCCCTCGATCATTTTCTGGTCGCTGGGCAACGAAGCCGGGATCGGGCCTGCGTTCGAAAAGGCCGCCGCAGAGGCGCGGCGCCGCGATCCGACGCGGCTGATCAACTATCTCGGCTGGGGGACGCTGTCTGAGCCGAAGCCCAATGCCTATGCCGATATCTTCGCGCCGATGTATTACAGCGTCGCCCAGACGATCGAATATGCCCGCGACCCGCGCTTCACCCAGCCGCTGATCCAATGCGAATATGCGCATATGCAGGGCAATAGCGGGGGAAACATGGCCGATTATTGGGAGGCGATCTATGCCAATCCCAAGCTGCAGGGCGGCTTCATCTGGGACTGGGTCGACCAGTCGATGTATGCGCGCGACGAGAAGGGCGAACCCTATTGGGGCACCGGCGGGATCTATGGCCCCAATCCGGGCGGGGATATCGAGTTCGGCGACGGGCTGATCCAGCCCGACCGCACCCCCAACCCGCATCTGTTCGAAATGCACAAAGTCTATCAGCCGATCGCATTCCGCGCGGTGGATGCAGGCGCCGGGCGGTTTTCGGTGATCAACCATCACGATTTCCGCAACCTTGCCGAGTTCGACCTGGGCTGGATATTGCTCGAGGACGGGGTGGCCGTCGCACGGGGCGACCTGCCCGCGCTGGACGTCGCGGCGCGTGGCGAGGCGGCGCTTTCGGTCGCGCTCCCGGCGCAGCGGCGGGCCGGGCATGAATATGTGGTGACGCTCACGGCGCGGGCGCGCGGTGCATCCGCATTGATCCCGGCGGGGCATCTGCTCGCATGGGACCAGTTCGTGCTTTCCGGCGAGGCCGGGACAAGCGCTGAACCCGCCGCATCGTTGGAGGTGCGTGAACGTGGGGATGCGGTCACGCTGTCGGCGGCGGGGAATGCGCTGCAGGTCGATCGCGCCACCGGGCTGGTGGAATATCGCCAGGGCAGCCGCACGTTGCTGTCGGGCGGCACCCCCAATTTCTACCGCGCGCTCACCGACAATGACCTCGGCACGCGCGTGGAGCGTACCCATGCGGTGTGGAAGGCGGCGTCGACCACGCGTCGCGTCGACGGGATCGACGTCGAGCGGGCAGGCGACGCTGCCGCCTTGGTGCGGGTGCGGTTCACGGTTGGCGACGGGACGGCGCGGTTCGAGAGCCGCTACCGGATGCGCGGCGACGGCACCGTTTCGGTCGACGCCAAATTCGCGCCGGTCGCGACGGGGCTGTCCGATCCGCTCCGGGTCGGGATGGCGTTCACCATGCCCAGCGGCTTCACCGATCTGGAATGGTACGGCAAGGGGCCGCACGAAAGCTATTGGGATCGCCAGGCGGGTGCCGCGCTCGGGCGCTGGGCGGGGGCGATCGCCGACCAGAACCATGACTATATGCGCCCGCAGGAGACGGGCAACAAAGTCGGCGTGCGCTGGTTCGCAGTGCGCGGCGCCAACCTGCCGACGGTGACGGTGCGCGGCGACCAGCCGCTCTCCGCCAACGTCCTCGCCTTTCCCTATGAGGACCTGTCGCGGCGCCCGCCGGGCACGCGACGCAGCAGCGATATCGTGCCGCACGGCCAGGTCAGCGTGATGATCGACGCCGTGCAGAGCGGAGTGGGAGGCACCGATAGCTGGAGCCCGCTCGGGCGTCCGCTCGAACGCTATCGCGTGCCCGTCGCGCCGCTCGACTATGGCTTCACGCTGGCGATCACGCCGCCCGACCGGCCCGCGCGCGGCGCGATGCCCGCCAGCGCGACGGGCACGCCGATCGGATTCTGACCCGCCGCGACCGGTTCCGGGCTTTTCATGTCGGAGTAATAGGTTAGACGTTTCACGAAACATGCGAGAACGCAGGAGTGGAGCGGATGGCGGTCGGTCGGAAAATGGGCGCGGTGCTGGTGGCGCTGATGGTCTCTACTGCGGTGCACGCGGTGCCGGTCGCGCCGCCTTCGGGCACGGTCCCGCTCGCCGCACAGACCGGGCTCGATAACCGCGGCCACCTGATCCGGGTGGGGCAGCCGGGCGATGCGGGGTTCGCATTTGTCCGACTGGAAAACGGCGTCCAGCTTCAGGTCGCCGGAGTGACCAAGAACCTGATCTTCTATGGCGCCGGCATTGTGCGGGTGAACGCCACTCTGGGCGAGAATTACTGGACCGCGCCCAGCCTGGCGGTGATCGGCAAGCCCGTGGCGGTGAAGTTCACGGTCGCCGAGACCGCCGACACCCTGACGATCGCTAGCGCCCGGCTGCGCATCGAAGTGCGCAAGGCGACGGGCGCGCTGCGCTTCTTCGATGCGGCGGGGAAGCTCTATACCGAAGAGAATGCCGCCGCGCCGCAGACGTTGAAACCCCTCACCATTTCGGGCGCGCCGACGCTGGAGGCGAGCAACCGCTTCACGCTGCGCCCCGACGAGGCGATCTATGGGCTGGGCTTCAACGGCACCGACACGAGCAACCGCCGGGGCAGCGACCTGTTGCTCGTCCAGACCAATGTCGGAATCATCATCCCGGTGCTGATGTCCTCGCGGCGATACGGCGTGCTGTGGGATACGTACTCGCAGATGCGGTTCAAGGACGATGCCGAGGGCGCATCGATGTGGGCGGAGAGCGCGCCCGGCGGTGTCGATTACTATTTCATGGCCGGGGACACGCCGGACGCGGTGGTGGGTGAATATCGCGCGCTGACCGGGCAGGCGCCGATGGTCCCCAAACAGGCGTTCGGGCTGTTCATGAGCAAGGAGCGGTACAAGACCCAGCAGCAGCTCGTCGACGTCGCGCGCGCGTTCCGCGCCGATGGCTTCCCGCTCGATTATATCGTCCAGGACTGGCAATATTGGGGTTCGGACAAGGACGGCAGCTGGAGCGGGATGACGTGGGACCCGACCCGCTATCCTGATCCCGCGGGGATGGTGCGGCAGGTCCACGACCTGAACCTGAAGCTGATGGTGTCGATCTGGCCGTCGATCGGCAACGACACCGCGCTCGCCCGCGAACTGGACTCGCACGGCCTGCGGTTCGCGCCGCTGCACTGGATCTCGAAGCACGCGCGCATCTATGACGCCTATAGTCCGCTGGGCCGCCAGATCTATTTCAAGCACATCAAGTCCGGGCTGCTCGACAAGGGCGTCGACGCGCTGTGGATGGACGGCACCGAGATCGAAGTCAGCAGCGCGATGTGGAACGCGCAGGATAATATCCGCGATACCAAGGCGCTGGGCAACAACGCGCTGGGCGACTTCACCCGCTATCTGAACCCCTATTCGCTGCTGACGACGCAGGGCACCTATGACGGGCAGCGCGCGACCAGCGACAAGCGCGTCTTTACGCTCACCCGGTCGGGCTGGGCAGGAGCGCAGCGGACGGGCGCGGCATCGTGGAGCGGCGACATCTTCGCGAGCTGGAAGACGCTGAAGCAACAGGTGGCGGACGGGGTCAACGTCACGGTGACCGGCAACCCCTATTGGACGCAGGATACCGGCGGCTTTTTCGTCGCGGACTTCCCCGGCGGCGAGAAGAATCCGGCGTGGCGCGAGCTGTACGCGCGCTGGCTGCAATTCTCGGCGTTCAATCCGATCATGCGCATCCACGGCACCAATGTCGAGCGTGAGCCGTATCTGTTCAAGTCGCTCGATCCGGCGGTCTATGCCTCTTTGCTCAAGACGACGCAGCTTCGCTACCGGATGCTGCCCTATATCTATTCACTTGGCTGGCAGGTTACGGCGAACGGCTACACGCTGATGCGGCCGTTGATGATGGACTTTCCCGACGATCGGGCGACCGACACGATCGACGACAGCTTTATGTTCGGGCCGTCGCTGCTGGTCCATCCGGTGACGCGGGCGATGTACCATATCCTGCCGCCGCCCGCCGCGACGATCCCCGGCGAGTATCTGCGCACGCCCGATGGCCAGCCCGGGCTGGCGGGGCAATATTTCGAGGGCGAGAATTTCGAGAAGCCCGTCAGCCGCTTCGTCGATGCGAAGGTCGATCACAACTGGCCCGATCCGCCGCTGGCCGAACTGCCCGCCGGGCTGTCCAGCCTGTCGCATTTCTCGGCGCGCTGGCAGGGGACGATCACCGCGCCCGAGGACGGCGAGTATGAGATCGGCGTCGAGGGCAATGACGGGTTCCGGCTCAAGCTGGACGGCAAGACCGTGGCCGAGGATTGGGCGGCGGGTGCCGCGCGGTACAAGGGCGCGACGGTCTCGCTGCGCAAGGGACAGGCTGTCGGCGTCGAGATCGAGTATTACCAGATCGACGGCAATCGCGTGCTGCGCCTCGCGTGGCGCCGGCCGAGCGAGCGGCGGGCGCTGGGCGGACCGAAGGCGGCGCTCGACGAGAGCGTCGAGACCTATCTGCCGCAGGGCGCGGGCTGGTATGATTTCTGGAGCAACGACCGGTTCGAGGGTGGTCGCCGGGTTACGCGGCAGGTGCCGCTGGACCTCGTTCCGCTCTATGTCCGCGCCGGATCGATCGTGCCGATGGGGCCGAACGTCCAATATGCGACGCAGGACCCCGGTGCCGCCTATGAAGTCCGCATCTATCCCGGCGCCGATGCGCGGTTCACGCTGTATGAGGACGACAACGAAACCTACGCCTATGAAAAGGGCGCGCGGGCGACCTATGACCTGGTGTGGAACGACGCCGCCCGGACGCTGACCATCGGCGCGCGCCGGGGCAGCTTTCCCGGCATGACGCGCCAGCGCGCGCTGGACCTCGTGCTGGTCGGCGCGGGGACGAAGGGCGGGATGGCGGCGTTGCCCGCCACCCGGCGCGTTTCCTACACCGGCAAGGCCGTCACCCTCCGGTTCTGACGCCTATTCGCGTCGCGCTGGCCGCGCATAGGCGTTCGCGGCGCCCGGCGTGGGTAGCTCCGCAGTGACCGGCGCTCCGGCAGCATGGCTGCGCGTCAGCGGCGCGGTGAGCGCGATGCCGCTGCCCGCCACCTGCGTCCCCGCAGCATAGGCCCGGCCCAGCGGTGCGGTGACGGTGATCCGGCCACCGCCGCGCCCGCCCTGCGCCGCCTTGACGGTGGCGGTCTCTGCGCCGGCACCCTCGCCGATCGTGATTGCCTGACCGGGGGTGAAGCCCATCGTGCTGGCGACCTGGAGGACGGTGCCGCCCTGCTCGCTGCCGGTGCGGACCGTCGTCGCGCCCGCGCTGCCGACGCTGGCGACGACGGCGCGTTCCTGCGCGTCTGCCGCGCCGATCGTGATCGACTGGCCGGGCATGAAATCGGTGACGTTGGCGACCATCACTGCGGCGGCGCCCGCCTTTGCGCCCTGGGGCAGGAGCGTGGCGGGCTGGACCACGAAATCCCGGCACAGGCTGTCGCTGTCGGCGCCGTCGGGAAAGCGCCCGATGCTGCGGTCGGGTGCGCCGGGCGCCGATGCGGCGAGCGCAGTCGCGGGGGCGCTGGGCCCCGAGCCTGCGCCGGGGATGACCGCGATGCAGCCGCCCTGACGCTGCACGCCCTCCAGCGTCGCGATCTCCGGCGCGGTGACCGCGCCGCTGGCGCTGGAATTGCTCTGCTGCGATCCATAGACGATCGCGTCGACCAGCACCGTGCCGCTGGGGTCGGTCAAGCTGATCGCGCCGCCGCGGATCGAGAGCGGGCCGCCGAACCAGTGATGCGGGGTGGGGCCCTGATAGCCGGCGCTGCGCACTTGGGCATTGACCACGGGCGCGCCATCGGCATGGCGGCGCTTGAGCGGCTGGGCGAGCGTGATGCCGCTGCCCAGCGCCTGCACCGCGTCGCCGCTCTTGTGCGCAAGGCGCGTCGCGGGGGTGAAGGTGATGCCGGTGCCGGGGCCCGCGACGTCGACGCCCTCGATATTGTCGAACTTCAGCGGCGCCGTGAGGGTAACGCCGGTCCCGGTCGCGCCGGGGGTGCCGATCGCAGCGACCTGGATATGATCCATCCGCTGGCCGGTCCCTAGCGTGAGCCGGTCGCCGGGCAGGAGGTTGGCGACGTCAGCGACCTTGATGACGCGCGTCCCCGCGGTCACGGCGGTGGCGAGCGTGGTCTGTGTCCCGGCCTTGCCGACCGCAGTGACGGTGACGATCTCCTGCGCCGCGCCCGTGTCGATCGCCATTTTCTCGCCGACCGCGAAGCCCGTTGCCTGCGCGACGGGGAGGGTGGTCGATCCGGCGGGGACGGTGAGCCAGGGGCCGGTGGAGACCGGGATGAAGATCGTCGTGGGCGCGCTCGCCGCGGTGCCGAGCGTCTTGACCGTCGCATGCTCGCCGTCGAGCGCGATACGCTGGCCGGTGGCGAAGCCCTCGACGCTGCGCAGAACGAGCGTGGTGGCCCCTGCCGCTGCCGGAGCGACCAGCCCCGAGGTGGCGAGGCCGAGCAGATAATGGCTCCCGGGCGCCAGCCGCGTCCCCGCCGGGAGCGTCGCCAGCGGCACGGGCGCGAAGAAGGTCCGGGTGTTGACGAGCTTCCAGCCTGAAATATCGACCGGAGTCGGCGCGGCGTTGTACAGTTCGACGAACTGGTTGGTCGCGTTGCCGCCGCTCGCGAAGCGGACTTCGTTGATCTTGACGGGCCGTGCGCTGCGCACGCGCTGGACGCTGGTGTCGGAGCGCCGCTCGGTCCCCGTGCGCCAGTCCGCGCGGGTGGTGAGGAAACCGGCGCTGGCATCGGCACCGGGCGAGGTGACTTCGAACCGCACGTGCACGCTGGCCCCCGGTGCGACTTCGGCGAAGCGCGCGGGGGTAGCAGCGCTTGCGGTCCAGCCTGCGGGCAGTGCCACGGCCAGCGCCACGTCGGTTGCGGGTTCGCGGCTGCTGTTGGTGAAAGTCGCCGTCATCTCGGCAGTATTGGCGGGGCGGAAGCTGACCAGCCGCGATTGGGTGAGCAGCGGCAGGCCATAGCGTGCCGCGACGATATTGGCCTGGACCGCGTCGGTGACGGCATCGGCGGGCTGGCCGGCGGTCATCACGCCTTCGTAGAAGGTGCCCGCCGATCCGTTGCCGTTGTCGCCGCCATTGCCCATCTGGATCGCGCCCTTCTTGCGCATCGGGAAATAGGCATTGTTCTCGCGCGAGCCGGGCCGCGCGCCGGCGTAGAAGGTCTGGAGCGGGCCGCTCTGGGCATCGCCGCCTCGCAGGCTCCAGAAATTGCGCCCGCCGCCGCCGAACACGCCGGTGACGAAGCGCCAGTCGATCGACGGGTCCGCCGCATTTACTCCGGCATCATAGCCCGAGAACAGCCCCGCCTCCATGTCGGACATGATCCACGGCCCCTTGCCGGAGCCGCTGCCCCATCCGCTCGACGTGCCGAAATAGACGCTCTCCATCGTGCCGGTGCCCACTGCCAGCCCGTTGGTCGACGCATTGCCATAGTTGAAGCAGCAGCCATTGCTGTAATGCGTGCCGTCGACGACCGTGTGGATTCCCGCCGCCTCGTCGTTGATCGGCAGGTCGCGGGCATTGTTGTTGCGAAAGCCCATGCCCGGCATGATGTACACGCCATAGACCTTGTGCCCGCCCAGCGTGATCGGCGCCATGTCGGCGATCGGCTGGGCATCGAACGCGCCCTTGGCCGGGCCCGGATAGAGCGGGCCGGGCGGCGCCTGATAGAGATGATTGCCCTTGCCCGACTGGTCATAGATCCGCGTGATGACACAGAGTGTGTCGGCGCAGAAGCGGTCCTGCGCCCCGGCATCGGCATAGCCCGCGCGGACGATGCCGATGTCGAGCACGCGATCGTCGGAGTGGCGCTGGACCTGATAGAGCGGGCCGTCATAGCGGGAGAACAGCACGCGCGTCGTGCTGTGCGCGGTGACGCAGGGCGTCCCTTTGGCAGCGTAGAGGTCGCACGGCCCCTCCGGTGCCGCCTGCGGGCCAGGTGCGGCGCCGGCGAGACTGGTGAGAAACGCGATGACTGCACTTTGACCTAACAACACCGCGTCTCCCATCCGTCCGTCGTGATTTGGCGTCCGTCCCCGGCTCAGTCCTTGAACAGCAAAGGCGCAAGCTCGCGCAGGCTCCGCCGCCAGGTCAGGAACTCATGCCCGGTGTTGGGCGAGACATAGAACACGCTGTTCACCCCGGCCTGTTTGACAGCCTCCGCACTCACCCGCGGATCGACACGCGGGCCGCCGCCCGGAGGGCCGCCCATGCCGCGGCCTTCCAGCTCGCGGCTGCCGAAGCTGACAAAGGCGAGCTTGACCTTTTCCTTGAATCCCGGGGTCTTGTTGACGTCGTCGACCGTGAAGGTCCCGCCGCTCAGCAGCGCGATATAGGCGAACTTGTCGAGGTTGGCCGGTGCGATCAGCTTGGTCTCGAACCCGCCCATCGACAGCCCCGCCATGGCGCGGTGATTGGCATCCGCGAGCGTGCGGAAATTGGCGTCGACATAGGGGATCAGTTCGTCGACCAGAACGGTCTTGAACGGCTTGATGTCGAAACTCGCCATCCCGCCGGGCCGGACGTCGTTGGTCATGCCATAGGTCATCACGATCAGGAACGGCCGCGCCTTGCCCGATGCGATCAGATTGTCGAGGATCAGATTGGCGTGCCCCTGGTTCGACCAGGCAGTCTCATCCTCGCCCCAGCCATGCTGGAGATAGAGCACCGGATAGCGTTCGCGGGCATTCTTGTCATAGCCGGGCGGGGTGTAGACGAAGGCCCGGCGCTCGGTGTTGGTGCTTGGGGAATGGAACAGCACCTGTTCCACCCGGCCATGGGGCACGTTCTTGAGCGCATAGAAATCGGCGTCATGCGCGGGGATCTCGATGCCGCTTTCCCAGCGGGTCGAGCCATAGAAGTTCATCGCGCCCGGATCGTTGAACGTGCCGCCGTCGACGGTCAGGTGGTAATAATGAAACCCCTCGTCGAGCGGCCCCTCGGTCGTGCCGGTCCAGGTGCCATCGGCGCCCTTGGTCAGCACCGTCCCGCCGCGCCCGCCCAGCCCGAGGCTGACCTTCACGCTCTGCGCATCGGGGGCGACGACCTTGAACCGGGCAATGCCCTGCGAATTGACTTGCGGATATTGCTGGCCCGGCTGGTTGACCGAGGAGGGTTTGAAATCCTCGGTAACGCTAGCTGGAGCCGGCGCCGGCGCGGCGGTCTGCGCCGATGCTGAGCCGATGCTTGCCAGGCACATAGTCGCGAAAAGTGCAGCAACGAATGGTTTCATCCGACGTCCCCTCCCTTAAGTTGCGTCCGTTGTGGATCGCAATGATTACTCGGACTATTGCAGGAGTCCGGGCGCGCTGCAAGCGGTCGCGAGGCTATGAATCGTCGCAGTCGCGAGCCGCTCGATCTTTGCACCCGGGCGTCGGTCTCGAATGGTTACGCAACGCGCACAAGACAGGTCGCGCCATCCACCTCGCCGCATAGGTCGGACAGATCGGCTTTGACAATCCGGCGGCTGCGTCCTCTACCGGGGATATGCCCGACACGTCCGTAAACTATGTCGCTCTCGCCCGCTCGCTTGCCGAGTATCGCGGAATAATCCTCGAGGGGGATAGTCTGGCGGGTGTTGCGGACATTCTTCGTACGCTCAAGGGCCATGCCGAGAAAGTCGAGGCCAGCAATTGCGGGCGGTCGCCCGGGGACGCCATGGCATGAGCATGCTCGCCGGGATTGCGGCGGATGTCCGTTCTGGGCGGAGAAGCGCGGTTGCGATTGCCTGTTCGGCACTGGCCGCGCTCGACCGGGATAATGGCGAACTGGTCGCAGCCACGCGCATTCTTGCCGCCGAGGCGCTCGATGCAGCCGCGGCGATCGATGCTGCGGTGGCCCGGGGCGAGGACCCCGGTCCTCTGGCCGGGGTCCCCTTCGGCGTGAAGGACCTGTTCGACGTCGCCGGGCTGGCGACCACGGCGGGCGCCGGGATGCGGCGCGATGCTTCGCCGGCGCCTTGCGACGCCGAAGCCGTGCGGCGGCTCAAGGACGCTGGCGCGGTGCTTGTCGCGACGCTCAACATGGACGAGTTTGCCTATGGCTTCGCGACGATCAACGCGGCTTTCGGCACCACCCGTAATCCCCATGATCGCGCCCGGCTGGCGGGCGGATCGTCCGGCGGTTCGGCGGCGGCGGTGGCGGCGGGGATGCTGCCGCTGACGCTGGGTTCGGACACCAATGGATCGATCCGCGTGCCCGCGGCGCTGTGCGGCGTCTATGGGCTCAAGCCGACGCATGGCGGGTTGCCGATGGCGGGCGTGTTCCCGTTCGTCGACAGCTTCGACGATATCGGGCCCTTCGCCACGTCGGTCGCCGATCTGCAACTGGTGTGGGGCGTGCTCGGCGGAGCGGCGGAGCAGGGCGTGGCCGCGCCGCGGGTGGCGCGGCTCGGCGGCTGGTTCGAACGCAACGTCGCACCCGAACTTTTGCAGGGAATCGACGCGATCGGCGCCCATCTTGGCGGCATCCCCATGGTGGAACTGCCCGAGGTCGAGGCGGCGCGATCGGCGGCCTTCCTGATGACTGCGGTGGAGGGAGGATCGCTGCACCTGCCCGAACTGCGCCGCCGCGCCGCGGAATTCGATCCGCAGACGCGCGACCGGCTGATCGCGGGTGCGCTGATGCCCGGCTCCGCCTATCGGGCCGCCGAGCGTTTTCGCGAATGGTTCCGCGCCGAGGCTGCACGGCTGTTCGAGGCACAGGACGTGCTGATCGCGCCCGCAGCCGGTGTCGAGGCGCCCCTGGTCGAGGACCCCATGGTCGTAGTCGACGGGATGCGCGTGCCGGCGCGCGCGCATCTGGGCATCTATACCCAGCCGCTGAGCTTCATCGGGCTGCCCGTCATCGCCGCGCCCCTGCTGCGTCCGGGCAAGCTGCCCTTGGGGTTTCAGCTGGTCGGCAAGCCCGGCGCGGAAGCGACGCTTTTCGCCTTTGCCGCGCGGCTGGAGGCCGATGGGCTGATCGGAGTCACGTCGCCCGCGACATGACGCTTCCGTTGCGCGAAGCACGGGCTATGCTGCGGTGCAGTGTGATGCGGGGGCGCAGATGATGGGCGAGCCGGTCGAAGAACGGGCAGGGGTGCTGGAGCGGCGGTTCGGGCTCGCCGCCGCGGGCACCAATGTCCGCACCGAAGTGCTGGCGGGGGCCACCACGTTCCTCACCATGGCTTATATCATCCTGGTCAACCCGGCGATCCTCGGCCAGGCGGGAATGCCGGTTGCGGCAGTGGCGGCGGCGACGTGCCTTGCCGCGGGCGTGGCCAGCATCCTGATGGGCAGCCTTGCCAACATGCCGCTCGCGCTGGCGCCGGGCATGGGGCTCAACGCCTATTTCAGCTTCACCGTCGTCCAGGCGATGGGCGTGCCGTGGCAAGTGGCGCTGGGGTGCGTGTTCGTCTCCGGCGTGGCGTTCCTGGTGCTGACGGTTGCGGGCATCCGGCAGATGATCATTGCGTCGATCCCGCAGCATCTGTTCGCGGCGGTGGCCGGCGGCATCGGGCTGTTCATAGCGTTTATCGGGCTGCGGAACGCGGGGATCGTCGTGTCGAACCCGGCAACCGCGGTTGCGCTGGGCGACTTGCGCGCGCCCGGCGCGGTGCTGGCGCTGGTCGGGCTGGTGCTCGTCGCGGCGCTTTCGGCATGGCAGGTACGCGGGGCGATACTGATCGCGATCCTCGCCACCACGGCGCTCGGCTGGGCAACGGGTCTCGTCGCGTTCACGCCCCAGCCTTATGACCTGGGCGCCATCGCGCAGACGGCGTTCCAGCTCGACCTGGGCGGGGTGTTCGGCTTTTCGGGGCATGGGCTGGCGCTGTTCGAGATATTGTTCGTGTTCCTGTTCGTCGACTTGTTCGACAATATCGGAACCCTGGTGGGCGTCACCCGCCGCGCCGGGCTGATCGGCGCCGATGGCCGCATCCCGCGGCTCAATCGCATCCTCGTCGCCGATTCGTTCGCTACGATGTTCGGCGCGCTGATGGGGACGAGCACCGTCACGTCCTATGTCGAGAGCGCGGCGGGGGTGCAGGCGGGCGGTCGCACCGGATTGACGGCGATCGTCACCGGCGCCCTGTTCCTCGTCGCGATGCTCGCCGCACCCTATGCACAACTGATCCCGCTCGCCGCGACGGCGCCCGCGCTTGTGCTGGTCGGAGCGCTGATGATGGCGCCGCTCGCCGAGGTGCCGTGGGACGAACCCGAGGTGGCACTCCCCGCCTTCCTGACGCTGGTGATGATCCCGCTGACCTTCTCGATCGCCAACGGGCTGGCGTTCGGGATCACCGCGCATGCGCTGCTCAAGCTGGTCCGCGGGAGAATATCGAAGAGCGACTGGCTGTTGCTGGTGCTGGCCGCGCTGTTCGTCGCGCGCTTCGCATGGATGGCCGGCGGTTAAGAGGGCGTTTGGAAATGCGCCGGGGAGGGGGCGGAGCACTCGCTCATCGCGCACTTCCAGCGAAAACTTGTTCATTGTCTTGCACATACAGGCTCCACCAATTCAGGCGTTGGAGCCTCCGGCAAACCGGCGCGGTGCAATGTTTCTGTTCCGCCGCGAAGAAGAAGCGCGCAAATCTTGGCGCCTTCGCGTGAAATTCACCCTGGTCCGGGCGCCCGCCAGAACGCCCGTCGCTTACTCGCGGGGCCGCCCGCCCGGTGCCCATTGCGGCGTGAAGCGGCTGTCCGCCATCCAGCGCACCGGCGCGATCAGCGACTGGATCGCGCGCGCCATGAACGGGATGTCGAGGTTCGCGAGCGTGTCCTCGGGCGTGTGATAGGTCGGCACCACCGCCCATCCCGAAATCGTGTGCGCGACGATGCCCTTCAGCGCGAGGCTGTAATTGTCCGATCGCTGGAAGAAGTTCTGCTCCGGATATGGGTCCGCGGCGACGCGCCCGCCATGGTCCTTGAGCGCGGCGCCGAGGTTCGAGCGTTCATACCCCGTCATCATCATGTCGCCCGCGGGCAGCTTGGGGTCCTGCGCGCCGATCATCTCGAATTCGATATTCGCGACGATCCTGTCCAGCGGCACCGGCGGATTGGCGGCGAAATAGCGCGATCCGAAGCCGCCAATCTCCTCGCTGCCATAAGCGACGAAGAGCAGCCCCCGGCGATGCTTCTTCCCCGCCAGCGCCTGCGCCAATTCGAGCACCGCGGTCGTGCCCGATGCGTCGTCATTGGCGCCATGCATCACCTTGCCATCGGGGCGCGGCCCGAGATGGTCGAGATGCGCGCTGAGCAGCAGCACCCCCGCCTTGGGATCGGTGCCGGGGAGATAGCCGATCGCGTTGGTGGTGGTCCGCACTTCCTCCACCAGCCCCGGCAGGTCGAGCGCGACCTGTGCCCCCGGCTGGGCGACGAGCGCGTCGAACGCGGCATCGGGGAGGGCGACGACATTGGGGCGCGGGCGGGGCGGCTGGCCCTTGAGCGTGGTCGGCATCCGGGGCTTGCCGCCGACCCGGTCATAGGCGCTGCGCACATCAGCGGTGGCGCGCACGATGACCAGCCTGACCTTGGCGGGATCGAGCGCGCCCGCCAGCCGCAGCGGATTGCCCGGCGCAGTGAGGATCACGACGTCGCTGGCGGGCGCTACCTTCGGATCGGTCCCCGCAAAGAGGCTGAGCGTCCCCCGCACCGGCTGGCCCGACGCCGCGAAGAGCAACGGCGAGGCGATCGCGGTGCCGTTGACGGTGAGCACCGCCGGGCTGTCGAGCCGATAGCCGATGATCTCGGCAGTCTGGGTATAGCCGGTCATCCCCGGCGCAGTCTGGAGGCCGTAGCCGCGAAACACTGCGGCGACATAGGCGGCGGCGGCGGCCTCGTCGGGGGTGGCGCTACCCCGACCGCGCAGGGCATCGCCCGCGAGATAGGAGACATGGCCGCGCACCGAGGACTCGCTGACCGTCTGGGCCGTGGCGGGGGTGGCGAAGGTGGTGGCCGCGAGGAGGGCGGCGAAGGCGGCGGTGGTGGTGCGGCGCATGTGGTGTGTTCCCCTGTGTTGGGGCGGGTTTAGCGGTGCGGGTGGGGGCGGGATAGGGGGGCGAAACGGGCCATTGCCTTTCCAAGCGGTTGAATCCACAAATTGTGCATGTCGGAGTTCAGTGACTACATTGTCTTTGCCGATGAGAGCGGCGACCATGGGTTGATTTCGATTGACCCGCAATTTCCAGTGTTCGCGCTTGTATTCTGTGTGTTTGAGAAGACCGATTATATCAATGAAATAGAGCCGTCATTTCGCCGTCTCAAGTTCAAGTATTTTGGGCATGATGCCGCCGTACTTCACGAGCGGGAAATCCGTAAACAGGAGCCGCCCTTCGCATTCTTGAGGCAAGACGTCGCGCTGCGGGACGGCTTTATGACGGATCTCACCAAGATCATGGTGGGGGCGCGCTTTCACGCTTATTGCGCCGTTATAGATAAGCTGAAGCACAAAGCCCGCTATAGCGATCCTTGGAATCCGTATGAGATTGCGATGCAGTTCTGCATGGAGAAACTCAGCAATAGGTTGGTAGCCGATGGACAGCGTGGCCGGCGTACCCATGTATTGTTTGAGGCGCGGGGACGCGAGGAAGATCGGCAGCTCGAACTGGAATTTCGAAGGGTCGCGTCCAACGACAAGCGATGGGGTTGGCGCGCCGTCGACTTCATGCGAACTCCGTTGGAACCGCTTTTTGTACCCAAAGCGGCGAACATGGCGGGACACCAACTCAGCGACCTGATTGCCCGCCCTCTTGCGCTGCGGGCATTAAGGCCCGACCAGCCAAACCGTGCGTTCGACATCGTTGCCAAGCGCATCCACCATTTCAAGGTCTTTCCCTGAGATGTCGAAGCGGCCTGCAAACGAAAGGGCTCCGGTTGTCCGAAGCCCTGACGTCGACCGGGAAAGCCCAATCCTTGCCATTAATGTAGTAACGTCTCGGTCTGGGTGCAAGCCTCGGGCGAGGCTCTTGTTCACCGGCCCCGCTTCAACCCCACCACCACCTGATCCAGCGCCCCCAGAAACCGCGAGCGATCGGTCTTCGCGAACGGCGCGGGTCCGCCGATCTGTTCGCCCCCGGCGCGCAAATCGGCCATGATCGCGCGGGTCGCGATGGCGGCGCCGATCGAACTGGGGGTGAAGGGCTTGCCGGTGGGGGACAGGACCTGCGCGCCGGCCTTCAGCGCGCGGTCGGCCAGCAAGATGTCGGCGGTTATCACCACGCACCCCGCGTCCGCCGCCGCCGCGATCCAGTCGTCGGCGGCGTCGAAGGCGTCGCTTACCACCTGCCGGCTGAGCAGCGGGTGCTGGGGGATGCGCAGCCAGGCGTTGCTGACGATCACCACCGGCACTTCGTGGCGGAAAGCGACCTTGTAGATCTCTTCCTTGACCGGGCAGGCATCGGCATCGACGAGGATGCGAACCGGCCCGCTCACCCGCGCGGCGGCCCCTTGCGGAAGGGGCGAGCCTTGTGCGGGGCGCCGACGTTGGAGCGATAGGGCGCGCCGCCGCCGCCGCCGGGACCGTCAGCGCCGGGGCGGCCACGCGGCGGGCCGCCGGGGCCGGAGCGCGGCGGCCCGGAGCGGTTGGGGCCGTTGCGCTGCGGGCGCGGGCCGTCATGGCCGCGCGGGCCGTCATGCTGGGGCGGGCCATCGGGCGCTGCTTCGATCCGGACATCCTCGTCCGCTTCCGCAGTCTTGGCGACCGCGGCGGCGAATTTGGACGCGATCGCGCGCGGCACCTGGAACATCGTCTCGTTCGGGCCGATGCGGATCGCACCGATATCGTTCTTGGTTAGCGCCCCGCGACGGCAGATCAGCGGGAGGACCCAGCGCGGATCGGCGTTCTGGCGACGACCAATGTCCATGCGGAACCACACCACATCCTCGAACCCCGGACGGTGCCGCTCGGCCTGTGCGGCGCGGCGCGCCTCGGGGGTCTGCTCGGCCATTTCCTCGGGCTGGGGCATCGCGGCGCGGTGGGCGTGGACGAGCGCGGCGGCGATTTCCTGCGGCGTCTTTTCGGCGAGCAGGCGCTCGGCCAGCGCGGCATCCTCTTCGTCGACTTCGATCGGCGCCAGCAGCGCGGCGAGCAGGCGCTCGCGGTCGTTCGCGCGAATCTGGTCGGCGGTCGGCGCGTCGATCCAGTCGGCGTTGATCCGCGCCCCGCGCAGCATCGCCTCGACCCGGCGGCGGCGCGGATAGGGGACGATCAGGACGGCGGTGCCCTTCTTGCCCGCGCGGCCGGTTCGGCCCGAACGGTGCTGCAGCGTCTCGGCATCGCGGGGCAGCTCGACATGGACGACGAGACTGAGGCTGGGCAAGTCGATCCCGCGCGAGGCGACGTCGGTGGCGACGCAGACGCGCGCGCGGCGATCGCGCAGCGCCTGGAGCGCCTGGTTGCGCTCGTTCTGGCTATGCTCGCCCGACAGCGCGACCGCGGCGAACCCGCGCTCGACCAACGTGGCGTGGAGGTGGCGGACATTGTCGCGCGTGGCGCAGAACAGCATCGCCGTCTCCGCCTCGTGGAAGCGCAGCAGGTTGATCACCGAATGCTCGATGTCGGACGGGCTGACGGTGACGGCCTGGTAGCTGATGTCGCCATGGCCGCGATCCTCGCCTACCGTCGTGATGCGCAGCGCATCCTTCTGGTAGCGCTTGGCGAGCATCACGATCGGCTTGGGCATCGTTGCCGAGAACAGCAGGGTGCGCCGCGTATTGGGCGTCGCGTCGAGGATCTCCTCCAGATCCTCGCGGAAGCCCATGTCGAGCATCTCATCGGCTTCGTCGAGCACCGCGGCCTTGAGCGCCGACAGGTCGAGCGCGCCGCGCTCCAGATGGTCGCGCAGGCGGCCTGGCGTGCCGACGACGATGTGCGCGCCCATGTTGAGCTGGCGGCGCTCCTTTGACGCATCCATCCCGCCCACGCAGGTCGCGATGCGCGCGCCGGTGGGGCCATAGAGCCAGATCAGCTCGCGGCTGACCTGAAGCGCGAGTTCGCGCGTCGGGGCGATGATCAGCGCATGGGGCTCACGGGTGGGGATGACGCGGCCATCCTCGCCCAGCAAATCCCCGGCCATGGCAAGCCCGAACGCAACCGTCTTCCCCGACCCAGTCTGGGCGGAGACGACGAGATCGCGTCCAAGCGCCTCGGGTTCAAGGACAGCGGCCTGGACAGGCGTGGGCGCGGCATAACCACGCGCGGCGAGCGCTTCGGCGAGAAGCGCGGGGAGGGATGAAAATGGCATGAAAGGCGCAGATGGGGCCGCGCGGGCAATAGAGCAAGTGAATTCGCGGTTAAGACGAGTGTCGTGGGCGAAAGTGGGTTGGCGCTGGGCGCGACGCCCGACGGCGTTCGCTGCCATGCGGGCGGCAAGTGTCAGGTGATGATGACGCTTTCCGCGCGTCGTCGTGCCGACCAGGGCGTTGCCGGGCCATAGCCGAACCGGATCACGATATCCGGCCTCCTGCCGGGCAGGCCGACAAGCGAGGCGAGTTCGGGGCGGAGGCGAGGGACTTCGACCGGCTGGTTGAGGAAGGCGTGCTTCATCCCCAGCGCCGTTGCCTGGAGCGCGAAACGCTGACAGGCCTGCCCGACCCGCACCCAATGTTCGGGGTGCGCTCCCGCCCCGACGAAAACGGCTATTCCGGCGGACGAACGGATCTGGCGTGCATATTGCTCATTTTGAGACTGCGCCGTCGAGAACCAGTCGAACGCAGGCGGGCCGAGCCAGTCGGGCAATGCGGGGTTGCCGCTTGCAACGCTGTAGAGGCCGTCGCGCGTCCGCAGCGCTTGTTGTGGGTTGAACCGCAGCCAGGACTTCAACTCCCGGACAAAGGCGTCATCTGCCATTTGCGCGTCGTTGCCGGCCAGGACAAGGTCTCTCAACCGGTCGATTTGCGTCCGGTCGGTCATAAGGACCAGACCGACGCCGGGCACCGTCGCGACGGCCTTTGCGAGCATGGTCAGGGTGGCGGTGTCCACGCCCCGGCCATCATAGACGCCGCGTGTCGATTGCCGTCGTCCAATGGCGTCGAACATCGCGGATGGGATGGCGGCTGCCCGTTCGAAGTCGAAGCGGACCACGCCGCCGCGAGGATCGAACCCAACCACCCCGGGTGCACCGCGCGCGGCAGAGGCCAGCGACAGATTCTCGGCAGCGCAGCCGAGGCTGACGAAAAGATGATGGTCGTCGGGATCGACGACGGGCGTTCGCCTTGAAAAATCGGGCAGAATTTCGATCCGCTTTGCGCCAAGGCGAAACCGCCAAGGCTGCGTATTGTGCCCGTTAGGCGCAAGCGTCGCATAGCGGACGAGATCCAGCCCCGATGGCGTGTGCGCGAGCGGCGCGCGCAGGGAGGCGATGCCCTCCGCATAGTCGGAAGGCGAACCCATTGCCGACAGCGTGGCATATGCCGTCGCGCCGGCGACGGCGACGGTCGCGCCGGCACCGACGAGCATTTGTCTTCGGTTCAAGAGCAACCCCTTTCCCGCACGGGATTTTGTTCGGCGTCCTTGCCGGGAATGCCATGACATTTGGGGCCGCCATGGACGAGCATCGGAATCTACGCATTGCGTCGGGTCGCCACGCGCACCGCCCTGATGCCCCCTAAACCGCCATCCCCGCCGCCCATCCGCTGGCCCAGGCCCATTGGAAATTATAGCCGCCCAGCCAGCCGGTGACGTCCACCGCCTCGCCGATCGCGTACAGCCCCGGCACCCTGCGCGCTTCCATCGTCTGCGAGGACAGGTCGGCGGTGGCGATGCCGCCGACCGTCACTTCGGCCTTGGCGAAGCCCTCGGTCCCGTTGGGGAGGAAGCGCCAGGCGGCGAGGCGGCGTTCGGCTTCCTCCAGCGTGCGGTCGGTGGCGCCCACCAGTTCGCCCGGCAGCGCGAGTTGTTCGGCCAGCGTCTCCGCCAGCCGATCGGGCAGGCGCTCGGCCAGCACGCGGCGCAGCGTGGCGCGCGGGCGGGCGCGCTTGGCGGCGGGGAGCCAGCCGCGCGGGGCGTCGGGGAGCAAGTCGATCTCCACCGGCTCGCCGTGCCGCCAATAGCTCGACGCTTGGAGGATTGCGGGGCCGGACAGCCCGCGATGCGTGAACAAAGCCGCCTCGCGAAACGCGGCCTTGCCCGCGCGCGCGACCACGTCGGTCGACACGCCCGACAACTCGCGGAACAGCGCCTGGTCGGCGGCGAGCGTCAGCGGGACCAGCGCCGGGCGCGGCTCGACCACTTTGAGCCCGAAGCGGCGGGCAAGGTCATAGGCAAAGCCGGTCGCGCCCATCTTGGGGATCGACGGCCCGCCGGTCGCGATCACGAGCGCCGGAGCGCTGGCGCTGCGCCCGCCGCACTCGATGCGATAGCGGCCATCGCCATGCTCGACGGTCGCCGCGTGGCCCAGCCAGATCTCGACCCCGCCGATCGCGCATTCGCCCAGCAGCATCTCGACGATCTGCGCCGCCGACCCGTCGCAGAAAAGCTGGCCCAGCGTCTTCTCATGCCACTTAATGCCGTGCCGCTCGACCAGATCGAGGAAATCGCGCGGCGTGTACCGCCCCAGTGCCGACTTGGCGAAATGCGGGTTGGCGGAGAGATAGCGATCGGGCGCGGTGGCGATATTGGTGAAATTGCACCGCCCGCCGCCCGAAATCAGGATCTTCTTCCCCGCGCGATCGGCATGATCGACCAGCAGGACGCGCCGCCCCCGCTGCCCGGCGGTGAGCGCACACATCAGCCCGGCGGCACCGGCTCCGAGGATGATCACGTCGTACATGGCTGGGCGGGTAGCAGGTGTGGGGGCGGGGGCAAGGGTGGGGGCTTGGGGATGGCGTGGAGTGGTGGTTAGCTGCCACCGCGCGAAGTTTAGGAAGTTTAGGCGCACGCGCGTTTTTCGGCAGGCCTCGCCACGGGCAGGCGAGGGGATGCGAAGTTTAGGAAGTTTAGGCGCGTGGAGCGTTGGCGGGAACCGCCAGCCGGAACATGGGTCGAGCCCGCGAAGCGCGCGCCTTGCGCACGTGAGGGGGCATCTTACGGAATCAAAGAGCGGTCGCCGAAAGGCGGCAACGATGGTACATATGGGGAACATTGGCGCGATTGCAAGGGGGCGGCTGCTGCGTCGGACGGTACGGGCGAAGCTCGCCGCGAGTGCCCGGAATTGGTGGAAAGCGGACCAGCAGCTTACGAGTCCGATACTGAAAAAGCAGCCGTTGTAATCACGCCGGGATCGTGCATCCATCTTCCGATGGCACCCTCTTTTTCGATAGACCAGCGGACCGGCGAAATTCGCATTGGCGACACTGTTGTCCTCAAGTCTGGCGAGCAGCGAACCGCCGTTGAGCCACAGGTTGCGACACTGGCAGATAGCTCGCGAGATCATGGTAATGGTTTCAATTGGCTACACCTGCGCGGACTGACGTTCGGTGGCCAGCCAGCGCACCTCTCCCTGTGTTTTCATCATAATTTGCTTGACCGAGCATCTTGGAGCGTGCGGCTGCCGAATGCCGAAACGGACGGTGATTGGCCGACAAGAGACGCGATCGACGCAGAGATCGCTTTCGTTCGCCGCACGCTTACTGACGAGATGGGAATAAGCGCTGGCTTGTTTCCGTGGGGCGAAGTTTGGAGCAGCTTTGATACCAAGGGGTTTTTGGCAGCTAACGGGCTTCGCTATCACCGCGCTTAACGTCTGACTTTGGGGCGGCAGCCGACAGGCGCCTTTCAGTAGTAAAGCGCGGTTCGGCGGCTTTCAGTCCGCCCGCGCCACGCTTCCGTACCTCCGGCGCTCCCTCCCTCTCCCGCCGGGAGAGGGAATTGCACTCAATGCAATTTCGCGATCGACAGCCCGTCCGCCTTGGCGCGGTCCTTGACCGATTCCTCGCTGCGGGTCAGCGCCTTGGCGATTGCGCGCAGCGGCATTCCCTTTTTGGCCAGCGTGTGCAGCTTCTGGATTTCGTCCTGTCGCCAGGGCTGGCGATGCCGTTCGAATTTCTCAGCCATGTTCGGTCTCCGTTCGTCCGCGGCCATGCCAGCGCCGCGCCGGGATGGCCACCCCGTGATGCCGCGAAGCGCCTCGCCATCGCGTGTGAAAATTTCTGTGGAAAACCAAGGGCGGGTTACGAAAAGGGGCATTCTGAGCCCGCAAAGGCCTTCCATCGCGGCGTGAAAGCCGCCGCATCGCCCCGCCGCCAGGCGGTTTGACGCTGCGGCATCCTGCAGAGTCGCGCGCCCCGATCCGCCGCCAAAACGCAAGCGGGGCGGGCTTCGTTCGAAGCCCGCCCCGCCTGTTTGCAAACCCGTCCTCGGGCGCGCCGGCGACCCGCCGGCGGCGGCCTTACTTGACGTGCTTGGAGATGTGCTTGTTCATTTCGAACATCGTCACCTTCTTGGCGCCGAAGATCGGCTCCAGCGTGGCGTCCGCCAGAATTTCCCGCTTGTTTTCAGGGTTCTGGAGGTCATGCTTCTTGATGTACTCCCACATCTTGCTCACGATTTCGCTCCGCGGCAGATCGGCGGTGCCGACGATCTTCGCAAGCTCGGGCGAGGGGGTGACCGGCTTGGCGATGCCGCCGCGTGCTTTGGTTTCGGCCATGTTGTTCGTCTCCTGTTATGCCCGTGCCCGGGCTATTCCTTCGTCAGCGCGGCGGGCTTGTGGGAGGCCCTTCCGCCTTTGCCGCTTTCGACGATGTATTGCGGTGCGTGCGCGGATGCACGTACCTGGTGCCCTTTGATCTTGGTATCACGCGTCTGTCTAGCCACGACGTTGCCGTGTGCGGTGCCGCCGTGCGATTTCCAAGATACCCGGTCCCCCTGCTTGAGCCGTTCGGTCATGAACCCTCTCCTGCCACTCCAGCCTAAGCGCAGCGGGTCGGCAAAGGGATGCACCCGCGACGCGGCTCGTCGCACCGATGCGACGCTCTGGCCGAAAACGGCGCCCAGGGGGGCGTGGTTTGCGCCGCGGGCGCATGCTATCGCGGTCGCACAGGCTGGGAGAGAGCGATGCGCGTGCGATTGCTGATGGTGGGCGTGCTGGTGGCGCTGGGCGGATGCGGCGGGGGCGGCACGACGGGGACGAACTATTCCGACGCCCCGCCCATGGCCGAGATCGTCGCGACGCCGTCGCCGCGCGCCAGCGCCACCCCAGATGCGCCGCCCGACGAAACTCCGGCCTATGCGATCACCAACGAAGATGCCGAGATGCTGGACAACGCCGCCGACTGACGCGCGTCTCGCGGGTTCAGGCGCGCGCAGCCTGTCTGCGCACCCGTCCGGAGCGCATCCGCTCTCGGACAAACCCCTCGAACGTCGCGCGCACGCCCAGCGACGCGCCGGCGACCATCGCATCGACCCGCGCGATGAACGTTTCCGCCTCGTCGCCCGGGCCGCGATGCGCCATCGCCCAGTCGCCGAACTGGCGTTCCTCGATGGCGCGCCGCGAAAGCTCCACCACCGCCTTGTGCCGCCGGTCGCGGCGGATGCGGGCCATGCATGCGGCGGTCTCGGCCTGGGGTCCTTCGAGGACCTGGAGGAAGCGCATGCCATCGGAATAGAGCAGCCCGGTAATCCCGTCCCCCTCGTTCCACAGGCGCGACACCTCGAGGATCGGGCCGGGATCGACGGGGCCTAACGCCGGGTTGGCGGTGCTGACATAGAGTATCTGCAACATCCGGAATATGTCTATTGGGGTGCCTGTGGCCGCTCAATCCGGGAGGATTCCGGAACTGGACATTCGCGCCGGAGCGGCTATCATCGCGCCCATGCAGATTGCGCGCCCGCTCCTCGGACACCGACTTACGCGCCCTTAGGGGTGCCGTTTGCCTGCGCGCGCCTCTAAGGGCCAACTCGACTCGAACCATCTTCAGCGCCCGCATGCCTGCGGGCCTAGCCCGAGAGACTGATCATGCTGCGCGATCCCAGCGTCAAATACCGTGCCTTCCCCCAGGTCGATTTGCCCGACCGGCAATGGCCCAGCCGCACCATAACCCAGCCGCCGCGCTGGCTGTCGACCGACATGCGCGACGGCAACCAGGCGCTGATCGATCCGATGGACGGCGAGAAGAAGCAGCGCTTCTTCGACCTGCTGTGCCGCGTCGGCATCAAGGAAATCGAAGTCGGCTTCCCCAGCGCAGGCGCGACCGAATTCGATTTCATCTCCGGGCTGGTGCGCGACGGCAAGGTGCCCGACGACGTGACGATCCAGGTGCTGACCCAGTCGCGCCGCGACCTGATCGAGACCAGCTTCGAAAGCCTGCGCGGCGCGAAGACCGCGATCGTCCACCTCTATAACGCGGTTTCGCCGGCATGGCGCCGGATCGTGTTCGGGATGAGCCGCGACGAAATCCGCGGGATCGCGATCGAGGGCGCGAAGGTAATGCGCGACTGCGCCGCCGCCCAGCCCGACACCGACTGGCGCTTCGAATACAGCCCCGAGACCTTCTCCACCGCCGAACTCGATTTCTCGGTCGAGGTTTGCGAGGCGGTGATGGACATCCTCCAGCCAACGGCGGACAAGCCGATCATCCTCAACCTGCCCGCGACGGTGGAAGCGGCGACGCCCAATATCTATGCCGACCAGATCGAATGGTTCGGGCGCAACATCCGCAACCGCGAGGCGGTGGTGATCAGCCTGCACACGCATAACGATCGCGGCACCGGCGTCGCGGCGTCGGAGCTGGGGCTGCTGGCGGGCGCCGACCGGGTCGAAGGCTGCCTGTTCGGCAATGGCGAGCGGACCGGCAATGTCGATCTGGTGACGCTGGCGCTCAACATGTACACCCAGGGGGTCGACCCCGGCCTCGATTTCTCGGACATCGACGAGGTCATCCAGACGGTCGAATATTGCAACCGGCTGCCCGTGCATCCGCGCCACCCTTATGCGGGTGAGCTGGTGTTCACGGCCTTTTCGGGCAGCCATCAGGACGCGATCAAGAAGGGCTTCGCCGCGCAGGAAGCGCGCAACGACCAGATGTGGGACGTGCCCTATCTGCCGATCGACCCCAAGGACCTGGGCCGCGATTACGAGGCGGTGATCCGCGTCAATTCACAATCGGGCAAGGGCGGCGTCGCCTGGGTGCTCGAGCAGGATCGCGGGCTCAAGCTGCCCAAGCGGATGCAGGCCGATTTCAGCCGCCACGTCCAGGCGCTGGCCGACGAGACCAGCCGCGAGCTGAACGCGGCGGACATCGGCGCGCTGTTCGATCGGACCTATCTGCCGGGCGATGCCGACCGGATCGCGCTGGTCGATTATGAGGAGACCGGCGGCACTGGCAAGCGCGTGTTCGTGGGCCGCATCGCGATCGACGGCGAACCGCGCTCGATCTCCGGGCGCGGCAACGGGCTGATCTCCGGCGTGATCGATGCGCTGGGCGGGTCGACCGGGCCGCGGCTCGATGTGGTCGATTACAGCGAGCACGCGATCGGCAACGGCGCCGATGCGCAGGCGGCGGCCTATGTCGAATGCCGCACCGATGACGGGCGGACGGTGTTCGGTGTCGGGATCGATGCCGACATCGCCACGGCCTCGGTGCGCGCAGTGCTCAGCGCGGCCAATCGCGCGGGGTAGCCGCTGATATTTTCGGTCAGTGCACGGTCGGGCGTGGTGCGGCGGGGACCGCCAGCGGCGCTCCGCCGTCGCGCTCGAACCGGAACGCCCCGGCGCGGGTCGCGAGCGCGCCGACTTCGCCCGACAGGTTGCCCAGGGCCGCGGACGTCTGTTCGACCATCGCCGCATTCTGCTGGGTGATCGTGTCGAGCCCCTTCATCGCATGCGCCACTTCGGACACGGCAGTGGACTGGGCGTGGTTGTCGCGATCGATCGCCGAGATCAGCGCATGCACCGCCTCGAAATCGCCGGTCACGGCGTCGAGCGCGCTTTGGGTCTGGGCCACGGCATCGGCCGCCTGGAGGATATCGGCCTGGGTCTCGGTGAGCATTTCGCGCGCCTGCTTGGCCTGATCCTCGGCACGCATCGCGAGCGCGGAGACGAGGTCGGCAACCACCGCGAAGCCGCGCCCCGATTCGCCCGCGCGCCCCGCCTCGACCGCCGCGTTCATCGCGAGCACCCGCGTCTGGAACGCGATCTTGTCGAGCCCCTCGATCACGCCGTCGATGTTGAGCGCACTGCCGCGCGCGCGCTCCATCGCCTGCACTGCGCGCCCGGTGGTCGAGCGGCTGTCCTCCACCATCGCGATGGCGCCGTCGGCGCGCTTCACGGTGGTGTCGGCGGCCTGCATGCTGTCCTTCAGCCGCTCCTCGATCTGGACGAGCGCCATCGTCGCCTTGGCGACATTGTGCGCGCCGCCTTCGGTGCGGCGGGCGAGATCCTCCGAACCCTGCGCCAGTTCGCGCGAGGTGACGCCGATATTGCCCGCGCTGTCGCGCAGCAGTTGGACCTTGTCGCGCAGCGCCGCGATCGCTTCGTTGATGTTCTGGCGCAGCACTTCATATTCGGCGGGGAAGGGCTGGTCGATCGTGTGGCTGAGATCGCCTTCGCGCAGCGCGAGCAGCCCGCCGCCGAGCAGGTCGGTCATCCGCCGCTGTTCGGCCAGGTTGCGGGCATCGGCCTCGATCCGGGCGGCGGCGGAGGCGCGATAATGTTCGAGCCCGACGGCGATCGAGCCGATCTCGTCGGTGCGCTCCCGATAGGGAATGTCGGCATCCCCGCCGCTCGCAAGCCGGGCAGTAAGCCCCGACAGCGTGCCGATCGGCTCCAGCACGCGGCGGTACATGGTGATGTAGAAGTGCAGCGCCTGTGCCCCGACGACGACGCCCAGCGCCAGCACGATGCCAATCGCGACCATGAATTCGCGCGCGCCTTCGGCGGCGACGGCCTTTTGCCGATCGAGCGTAAGCGAAACGAGCTTGTCGACTTCGCGCCGGTGGTCGGCATAGGCGGCGCTGAGCTGGCCATAGGCGGCATCGATCGCGGGGCGATCCTGACGGCACACCGCGTCCAGGAACGCACCCTGTGCGATCGTCCAGAAGCGCATCGCCGCCGGATGCGAATGCTCCAGCAACTGCGCCTTCAGATCGGCATCGACGTTCGCGGTGATCCAAAAGGCGTGCCGCTCGTCATAGAGTTTGCGCAATTCGGCAAGCCGGGCCGCGCGCTGCGCCACCGTGTCGGGATCGCGCGCCAGCAGCGTCGCTTCCAGATAGGGCTCGATGACATATTCGGGCGGGGGCAGGATGTCCGCGATCAGATCGGCGTTCATCTGCTGCGCGACCTGAACCTTGCCCCCCATCCGAATATTGTCGAGCCGCGAAATCGCAAACAGCCCGCCGACCAGCAATATCGCCATCATCGCGAGCGCGCTGTTGCGCACGAAGCTGCCAATCGACATTCGATACTCCTGAAGCACACACACGGCGTCGGTCGACGCCACTGCGTGCTGGACCGCCCCGTCAATTATAGAGGCGATCCGGAGCGGCCCGGGCATGGGAAAATACGTAGGCGCGCCTGCACGGCGCGCCCGTTATGCTTAGCGCGACGGATCGATCAGATATTTCTCGCCTGTCGCCTTGCGGGCATAGGCGGCGACGATTTCCGGATCGAGGACGTCGGCAAGCGAGATGGTCGCGCTGTACCGGCTGGCAAAGGTCGTGGTGAGTTCCGCCGCCACCCGCGCGCGCAACCGCATCACGCCCTCCATGCCCAGCTTCATCAGGAACGGCGTGAGCAGGAAGCCGCTGACCGCCCAGGCAAAGCCATAGCCGCGATCCAGCTCGGTCGGCCCCAGGTCGAGCGCGCCATAGATATAGACCTGTTTGAAGGTCGATGATCCATAGCGGCTATATTCGGTCGCGGTGCGGTTTGCGGCGGCTTCCATCGCATGGAGGATCGTGTTGGCCAGCTTGCCGCCGCCGATCGCGTCGAAGGCGAGCGTCGCGCCGGTCTCGGCGATCGCATCGGTGAGCTTTTCGCGGAAATCGGCGGCGCTGCTGTCGACGATATGCGTCGCGCCGATCGCGCGCAGGATCTCGGCCTGCGCCTCGCTGCGGACGATGTTCACCAGCGGCACGCCATCGGCGATGCAGACGCGGTTGAGCATCTGGCCCAGGTTCGACGCGGCGGCGGTGTGGACCAGCGCCTTGTGCCCCTCGCGCCGCAATGTCTCGACCATCGACAACGCGGTCAGCGGATTGACGAACATCGACGCGCCATCGGCGGCGCTCGCGCCCTCCGGCAGTACGATGCAATCGCGTGCCGGAAGCTTGCGATACTGCGCGTACATCGCGCCGCCCATCATCCCGACGCGCTTGCCGAGTAGAGCCTGCGCGTTCGCACCCGCGGCGACGACGGTGCCCGCGCCTTCATTGCCGACCGGCAGCGACTGATCGAGCCGCGGCTTCATCGCGGCCATCCGGGCAGGGGGAATGTCTGCGGTCAGCACGGGGTCGTCCCCCGTGCCGGGGCGAAGCGTCGAGAGATCGGCCGGGCCGAGCAGCAGGCCGAGGTCCGACGGGTTGATCGGTGCGGCCTCGACCCGGACGATAACCTCGTCGGGGCCGGGGGCGTCGCGGTCGACGGTCTCGAGGCTGAGCGTGAGCTGGCCTGCGGCGGACACCGTCGAGCGGAGTTCGAGGCCGGAGAAGCGATCGGTCATGGGGGTAGTCCTTCTGCGTTTCGGTTTGTCCGACGCCGTCAGCGGGTGCGGGTGATCTCGCAGCCGATCCGCGCGTCGGGATAGATGTCGAGCTTGGTCGAGCGAACCCGCACGTGCACCACGCGCGGATCGGCGAGCGCAAGCGTCGCGACTTCCTCGCACAACGTCTCTTGCAGCTCGATGTGTCCCGCCGCCGCCAGCGTCAGGATGCGGGTGCGCAGGAAATCATAATCGACCACGGCGTCGATCCGGTCCTCCGGGCGCGCGGGATACCGACACGTCATCGCCACATCCAGCGTCACCCGCTGCGGCGCTGCGCGTTCGGCGGGATGGATGCCAAGGCCGATGCTGACCTCCAGCCCGTCGAGGCAGATGTCATAGTCAGGCATCGGCGCCGGCCTCCGGTCGCGCGCGGGTGGAAAACATCACGTCGCCGTCGCGCCGCACGAAGCGCTGGCCGCAATCGACGAAGACATTCTGCCCGGTGATGCTCCGCGTCTCGATCAGATGCGCGACGGTGCGGGCAATGTCGCCTGCGTCCACCGCCCGCTCGAGCAAATTCTGGCGCGCGGTCTGGGCAAATTCGTCGGCGGTCTGGTCGAGGCTCGGCAGCGTCAGCCCGGGCGACACCGCGTTGACGCGGATGCGCGGCGCCAACGCCTGCGCCAGCATCGTCGTGGCCCCCTCCAGCGCCAGCTTCGAGCAGGTATAGCTGAAGAAATCGGGGTTCAGGTTGGCAAGCTTCTGGTCGAGCAGATTGACCACCGCTCCGTCGTCCAGATCGTCCTGCGCCGCCATCGCCATCGCCAGCGCGACGGGGGCGGCGAGGTTGATGTGCATATGCCGGTCGAGCAGCGCATAGTCGGCGATCGGCGGGCGATCGAAGGCGAAGAGCGACGCGTTGTTGACCACGGCTGCGATCGGACCGCCCAGTTGCGCGCGCGCCGCGGCGATCAGCGCCGCCGGAGTCGCCGGATCGGCAAGTTCCCCCGACAGCACGCACACCGACGCGGCGCCCGATCCGCGCAGTTCGGTCGCCAGCGCCTCGGCTTCCTCGGGCGAATGGTGATGATGCAGCGCGATTGCATGGCCGCGCGCCGCCATCTCGCGCGCGATCGCCGCACCGATCCGGCGCGCGCCGCCGGTGACGAGGACGCGCATCGACGTCAAAAGCCCATCAGTGCGAGCACTTCCTTGCGGCTGCGCTCGTCTTCGCGGAACACGCCCATCATCCGGCTGGTGACCATGCCCACCCCCGGCGTGCGGACGCCGCGCGCGGTCATGCAGCTATGCGTCGCCTTGATCACCACGGCGACGCCGAGCGGCTTGAGCTTGGTCCAGATACAGTCGGCGACTTCGGCGGTCAGCCGCTCCTGGACCTGGAGGCGCCGGGCATAGCCGTGCAGGACGCGCGCGATCTTCGATATGCCGACGACATGGTTGCGCGGCAAATAGGCGATCGATGCGGTCCCGATGATCGGCGCCATGTGATGCTCGCAATGCGACTGGAACGGGATGTCGTTGAGCAGCACGATCTCGTCATAGCCGCCGACTTCCTCAAACACGCGGCTGAGATGGGCGCCGGGGTCCTCGCCATAGCCCTGGCAATATTCCTTCCACGCGCGCGCCACGCGCTGCGGCGTGTCGAGCAGCCCTTCGCGCGTGGGATCGTCGCCGGTCCAGCGGATCAGCGTGCGGATCGCCTCGGCGACATTGTCGGGAACGGGAATCTTGGCGGGGCGCGCGATGATGTCGCCATCCTCGGGTCCAAGGGCATTTTCCACCATTTTGGCGACTAACCTTTCTCGTTCGGCAATGACGTTACGGCAACCGGCCTTTGCGCCCGTGGTCCGGTGTTGCCTTTCTGTACCCTCGAGTAAAATACGGACGCAACCCGCGAAATCCTGCGGTTCTTACCCGTTGACGGCCAGAAAAATGGAGCGTTAGTTGCCTCCACAATAAAAGCAACGCCGCGGCGATGATCAAATCGCGCGGATGGAGAGGGGACTGATCCCATGAAAAAGCCCGACTTGCTGGCAGCGACGGCGCTTGCGTTGTTTCTGTCGATACCCGCTTATGCGCAGAACGCGCCGGTGCCGACTGACTCCGCGCCACAGGATTACGACAACGCCAATGATATCGTAGTGACGGCAACGCGCCGCAACGAGACGGTGCAGGACGTGCCGATCGCGATTACTGCAGTGAGCGCCGAGCTGCTCGAAAATGCCGGTGTGCAGGATATTCGCGGGCTCGAGCAACTTGCCCCCAGCCTCCAGACCACCACCGGCCAGTCCGCCGCGACGGGCGCATCGCTGTCGATCCGCGGCATCGGCACCGCGGGCGACAATCCGGGCTTCGAGCCCGCAGTGGGCGTCTTCATCGACGGCGTATTCCGCCCCCGCGCGGGCGTGGCGCTCGCCGAGCTTCCCGAACTGGAGCGCGTCGAAATCCTGCGCGGGCCGCAGGGGACGTTGTTCGGGCGCAATACCTCGGCGGGCGCGCTGTCGATCTTCACCGCGCTGCCGCGCTTCGACAAGCTGAGTGGCTATATCGAGGGCAGCTATGGCAACTACAACGCCTATGAAATCGAAGGCGCCATCACCGGGCCGGTAAGCGAACAGATCGCGCTGCGCTTCGACGGCGGCTATCGCAAGCGCGACGGCTATATCCACGACGCCAACAGCGATCGGCGAGTCAACAATATCGATCGCTACAATCTGCGCGGGCAGATGCTGGTCGACACCGGCGACGTCACGTTCCGGCTGATTGCGGATTATTCCAAGACCGACGAGGCGTGTTGCGGCGCCGTCAGCGTCGCGCGCGGTTCGCTGGCGCCGGTGATCCAGTCGATCGCGGCCGCGCAGGGGATTGTCGGGCTGTATACCGGCGCGGCGTCCGACCGCACCATGGGCATTTCGCGCAATCGCGACCTCAACGAAAAAGTCACCGATTACGGCGTGTCGAGCGAGATCAACTGGGATCTGGGCGACGTCCAGATGACCTCGATCACCGCGGTTCGCAACTGGCGGGCGACGCGCAACCAGGACGTCGATTTCTCCGGCATCGATCGTGCGTATCGCAGCGACTATGCAACCCGGCTGCGCGACATCACCCAGGAAGTGCGCTTCCAGGGATCGGCATTCGGGGGCAAGCTCGACTGGCTGATCGGCGGCTTCTACCTCAACGAGGAACTGAGCCTGCGCGACACGGTGAAGATCGGCAATGACGGCAATCGCTATGTCGACACGATCTTCGCGGGCCAGCTCGGCGCCGCGTTCGGGACGCCGGTGCAATTCTTCGGATCGCTGGGCAGCGGGGTGCCGACGCTGGGGCAGGTGCTGATCAATCCCGCAGCACCCCCCGCCGCCTATGGCGCGCTGGCGCCGCTGGTAACGCTGCTCCGCGCCCAGGCGGGGACCGCGCCGATTCCGGGCATTCCGGTGGTGCCGGGGCTTGCCGCGCTTGCGCTGTCGCCGCTGCCGGGTGCGGTGGCGGGGCAGGGCAACAGCCCGGACTTCTTCAAGGTCAAGACCGACGCCCTGGCGCTGTTTACCCACAACATCGTCAATGTGACTGACAGATTGTCGCTGACGCTCGGCGCGCGTTACAATCATGAGACGAAGAAGTTGAACGCCTCGATCAATAATAATCTTGGAAGTTGCGGTTTCTTCAACCAGGTGCGCGCCGGGAATGCGGCGGCGGTGGCCTATGCCAATATCCTCAAAAACATTCCGGGGCTGTTCAACAATCTGTACCTGCTGAGCTGCAACCCGGCGGTGAATACCGAGTTCAACGGCAATTACGCGCACGACCGCAGCGAGAACAAGGTCACCGGCACAGTCAAGCTGGCGTTCAAGGCTTCGGACAAGCTGCTGGTCTATGGCAGCTTCGATCGCGGCTATAAGTCCGGCGGGTATAATCTCGACCAGGCGACGTTCGATTCGGTGCTGCTGGGCGGAAACGGGCCGCAGGCCGCCGACCTCGCCTTTGGGCCGGAAAGCGTCGATTCGTTCGAGACGGGCATCAAGTACAGCCCGAACCGCACCTTCACCTTCAACCTCGCGGGCTTTTACGCGAAGTATAAGGACCTGCAGAACCTGGTGTTCAGCGGCACCAATTTCGTCGTGCAGAATATCGACAAATCGACCTCGCGCGGGATCGAGGCGGAAGCGGTGATCCGCCCGACCGCGGCGTTCACGGTGCGGCTGGGCTATACCTATCTCGACGCCAAATACGACGAGTCGAACAACTTCACCGGCACGCCGCTGGCCGGGCTGGAGGGCGAGCAGATCCAGAACCAGCCCAAGCATGTGATCAACTCGGCAGTGACCTGGGAACCGCAATTGACGAGCGGGCTCAAGGGGCTGGCGCATGTCGACATGCGGTATAACAGCGCCGTCGAGATCGTCGGGCTGAGCAGCGTCGCGGGGCGCGGTATCGTGCGCAATTCGGACTATCCGCTGATCAACGCCCGGCTCGGGCTCCAGAACACCGACGGCAGCATCAAGGGCGAGTTCTTCGTCGAAAACCTGACCAACCAATATTACAACATCACCGGATTCGCAGTCCCCGAGCAGACCGGCAATTATGCCGGCTATCCCGGCTATCCGCGCTTCTACGGCGTGCGGGCGCGCTTCGGGTTCTGAGGGAAGGCGGGGCGGGCGGCTCGCCCGCCCGCCTCACCGCGCGAACAGATCGTCGAGCCGGCTGCGCGGCAGGAACCAGAACACGGCGACCACTGCCGCGCAGCCCAATCCAAGCCATGGCGAGACCAGCGTCAGCGGGAGTCCCGCGACATAGACGATCGTCGCCGCCACGCCCTTTCTGATGGTGCGGCGGTGATATTCGCGCGCCGCGCGCTCCTGGCTCCCGGTCGCGCGGATCACGCGCTGCAGCCAGGTGTACGCGAAGGACGGCAGCAACATGATGCTCATGTAGAGCAAAGTCGCCTCGCGCGTGAATTCCTGCTCCCCCAGATGGGCCGTGGCGAACGGCACCAGCGAAAGTGCGAACAGCAGCGCGATATTTGACCAGAGCAGCGCGTTCGTGATCCGAGCCGCATGATGGAACAAGCGGTGGTGGTTCACCCAATAGACCGCGACATAGGCGAAGCTGAGTACATAGGCGAGAAACACCGGCCATAGCGGGAGCAGGTGAATCAGCCCCGGTTCCTCCGGCGCGTGGAGTTCCAGCACCATGATCGTGATGATGATCGCGATCACGCCGTCCGAAAAGGCCTCGACGCGCTGCACGCCCGCCCGGCCTTCGATTTGATCTTCCATGTCCATCCCCCGCTGGTCGCCGCGCCCATCCTTCGTGGTTTGGCGCGACGACACAAGAGGGCGGCGAGATTACTGCGCGGCGAAGGCGGCGTTGATCTCGATCTTGACCTCGTCCGAGACGAACGGGACGTACTTGTCCATGCCGAACGCCGAGCGCTGGATCGTCGTCGTGGCGGAGAAGCCGAAGTTCAGCTTCTTGCTCATCGGGTTATCGCCCGCACCGACGAACTTCGCGTCGAGCACCACCGGCTTGGTGACGCCGTGCAGCGTCAGATTGCCGGTGATCTTGGCGGTGTTGCCGCTGGCGACGACGCCGGTCGAGACGAAGCGGATCGTGGGATAGGTTGCCGCATCGAAGAAGTCGGGCGTCGCGAGGTGCGTGTCGAGCGCCTTGACCGTAGTGACGATGCCGCTGGTCGGGATCGTGATGTCGAGCTTCGCAGCCGCGGGGTTCTTAGGGTCGATCGTCAGCGATCCGGTGGCGCCGCCGGCCTGGCCGGTGAAGGCGCTGAAGCCGAAATGGTTGACGGTGAAGGTCACCTGGGTGTGGCCGGTGTCGACGGGATAGGTGCCGGCAACGACGCGGCTCGCCTCGGGCTGGCCGGGAAGCTGGGGCGCCGTCTGGGCAAAGGCCGGAGTGGCGACGAGTAAAGCGAGAGTGAGAAAAGCGCGCATCAGGGGCTCCTTGCGGTAAATTGCCGCCCCTTTTGCGCCGACCGGCTTCGGGAAGCTACCCCCGAAGCCGGCAACATAGTGTTTCCCGTGAGGGTCAGTTCTTCGCCTTGTCCACCAGCTTGTTCGCGCCGATCCACGGCATCATGGCGCGCAACTCGCTGCCGACCTGCTCGATCGGATGCGCAGCCGCAGCCTTGCGCGATGCCTTCAGCTCGGGCTGACCGGCGCGGTTGTCGAGGACGAAATCCTTGACGAAGCGGCCCGACTGGATGTCCGCCAGGACGCGCTTCATCTCGGCCTTGGTCTCGTCGGTAATGATCCGCGGGCCGGTTTTGATGTCGCCATATTCGGCGGTGTTCGAGATCGAATAGCGCATGTTGGCGATGCCGCCCTCATAGAGCAGGTCGACGATCAGCTTGGTCTCGTGCAGGCACTCGAAATAGGCCATTTCGGGGGCATAGCCCGCCTCGACCAGCGTTTCGAAACCGGCCTGGATCAGGTGGGTGATGCCGCCGCACAGCACGGCCTGCTCGCCGAACAGGTCGGTTTCGCACTCTTCCTTGAAGTTGGTCTCGATCACGCCCGAACGCCCGCCGCCGACGCCGCTGGCATAGGCGAGCGCCACGTCATGCGCGTTGCCGGTCGCGTCCTGGTGGATCGCGATCAGGCAGGGCACGCCGCCGCCGCGCACATATTCGCTGCGCACGGTATGGCCGGGGCCCTTGGGCGCGATCATGATGACGTCGATGTCCGCGGGCGGCTCGATCAGGCCGAAATGGACGTTCAGGCCGTGCGCGAAGGCGAGCGCCGCGCCGGGCTTCATATTGCCCTTGATGTCGTTTTCCCAGATCGCGGCCTGATGCTCGTCGGGCGCCAGGATCATCAGGATATCGGCCCAGGCAGCCGCTTCCTTGTTCGACTTGACCGCGAAGCCCGCGTCGATCGCCTTCTTCGCCGTCGCCGAGCCTTCGCGCAGCGCGATCGCCACGTCCTTGACGCCGCTGTCGCGCAGGTTCTGCGCATGGGCATGGCCCTGCGAGCCATAGCCGAGGATCGCGATCTTCTTGTCGGTGATCAGGTTCAGATCGGCGTCGCGATCATAATAGACACGCATTCTAGCATTTCCCTTTTATCAGAGCGTCATGCTGAACTTGTTTCAGCATCCAACGTGCAACAGGCGGCGGCATCGCCGGTGGAGAGATGGACCCTGAAACAAGTTCAGGGTGACGGTTGGTTGTGGTTACCCTGTTGAAACTCAGGCCGCCTGCGCGCCCCGCGAAATCGCGACGATGCCGGTGCGGGCGACTTCGACCAGCCCGACTTCGCGCATCAGCTCGACGAACTTGTCGATTTTCTCCGTCGTGCCGGTGACTTCGAACACGAAGCTGGCGATCGTCGCATCGACCACGCGGCCGCGATACACTTCGGCCAGCCGCAGCGCCTCGATCCGGTGATCGCCGGTGCCCGCGACCTTGACCAGCGCCAGCTCGCGCTCGACATGCTCGCCATGCGTGGTGAGGTCGACGACCTTGTGCACCGGCACCAGCCGTTCGAGCTGGGCGATGATCTGTTCCATCACCTCCGCCGAGGCTGAGGTGACGATCGTGATCCGGCTGATCAGGTTGTCGTCGGTGATCTCCGACACGGTCAGCGATTCGATATTGTAGCCGCGCGCCGTGAACAGGCCCGCGATCCGGGCGAGGATGCCCGGCTCGTTATCGACGATGACGGCGAGCGTGTGCCGCTCTGCGGATTGTGGTTTGATGTGCATCTCTACTGCCTTCCCCTCCCTGCAAGGGAGGGGATCGAGGGGTGGGTGGAGGCGGGGCGATACGGGCGGGTCTTGGCAAGCGGACGCCGCACTGCCAGGCCTCGACCCACCCCCGGCCCCTCCCTGCAAGGGAGGGGAGCGAATTGCGTTCCCATCACACCAGCGCCTTGGCTTCGTCGTCCATCTCGCCCGAGACTTCGGCCGCCTGGAGGAGCATTTCGGTGTGCGCCGCGCCCGACGGGATCATCGGGAAGCAGTTGGTCAGCTTCGCCACGCGGCAATCGACGATCACCGGGCCGTCATGGTCGAGCATCGCCTGGATGCCGTCCTCCAGATCGCCGCGCGCATCGATGCGGATGCCCTTCCAGCCATAGGCCTCGCCCAGCTTGACGAAGTCGGGCAGCGCGTCGGAATAGCTTTCCGAATAGCGGCTCTGATAGGTCAATTCCTGCCATTGGCGGACCATGCCCATATATTCGTTGTTCAGGATGAATATCTTGACCGGCAGGCGATATTGCGTCGCGGTTGCCAGCTCCTGGATGTTCATCTGGATGCTCGCCTCGCCGGCGATGTCGATCACCAGCGCGTCCGGATTGCCCATCTGCGCGCCGATCGCGGCGGGCAGGCCATAGCCCATCGTGCCGAGACCGCCGCTGGTCAGCCATTTGTTCGGCTCTTCGAACCCGAAATGCTGCGCGGCCCACATCTGGTGCTGGCCGACTTCGGTGGTGATGATCGGCGAGCGGGCGTGCGTCGCCTCCCACAGCGCGCGGATCGCACGCTGCGGCATGATCACGTCCTGCCGGTCCTCGAAATCGAGGCAGCCCGCCTGGCGCCAGCCGTTGATCCGGCTCCACCATTCGGTGAGGTCGGGCTTGGGATGATTGCGCGCATGCCAGCAATCGATCATCTCGCGCAGCGCGATGCCGACATCGGCGATGATGGGCAGGTCGACGCGGACATTCTTGTTCACGCTCGACCGGTCGATGTCGATATGCACCTTGCGGCTGTTGGGCGCGAAGGCATCGAGCCGCCCGGTCACGCGATCGTCGAACCGCGCGCCGAATGCGATGATCAGATCGGCCTTGTTCATCGCCCAATTGGCTTCGTAGGTGCCGTGCATCCCCAGCATGCCGAGCCACTGGTCGGACGAGGCGGGCAGGGCGCCGAGCCCCATCAGCGTCGACGTGACCGGCGCGCCGGTGATCGCCGCCAGCTCGCGCAGCAGCCGCGATGCCTCCGGCCCCGAATTGATGATCCCGCCGCCGGTGTAGAAGACCGGGCGTTCGGCGGCGGCGAGCATGTCGACCGCTTCCTGGATCTTCGCCGCGTCGGGCTGGGTCTGCGGACGATAGGTCTTGTGCTGGATCGGGCCGGGTGCCTGATAGCGTGCGGTGGCGACCTGGACGTCCTTGGGGATGTCGATCACGACCGGGCCGGGGCGGCCCGAGGTCGCGATATGGAACGCCTCATGCACCGTCGCGCCGAGCTTGGCCGGGTCCTTCACCAGGTAATTATGCTTGGTGCAGTGCCGCGTGATGCCGACCGTGTCGGCCTCCTGAAACGCATCGGTGCCGATCAGCGCGGTGGGGACCTGCCCCGTGATGACGACCATCGGGATCGAATCCATCAGCGCATCGGTGATCCCGGTAACGGCATTGGTCGCGCCGGGGCCCGAGGTGACGAGGACGACACCCGGCTTGCCGGTCGAGCGGGCATAGCCCTCCGCGGCGTGCGTCGCCGCCTGCTCGTGGCGGACGAGGATGTGCTTGATCCGGTCTTGCTTGAAGATCGCATCATAGATCGGGAGCACGGCGCCGCCCGGATAACCGAAGATGACTTCCACACCGAGATCGCTCAGCGCCTCGATCAGAATGTCTGCTCCGCTCTTCTCGGTCACGATACGCACTCCCTTGCTGCGGTGCGCGCATAGCACCGCTGGAGGCGCGCTGCTAGCCGCACGAAAAATTCGTGTCAAGCGTTATTGAGGCAACTTAGTTTCAAAGAGAGAGATCAAAGAGTGTTTTTCTGTCTCGCTCGTGCGCTCCCACTCCGGAGGCGGCTGGCGGCGGAACCACGTATATTGCCGCTTCGCATATTGGCGGCTTGCCAGCGCGCCCGCCGCAACTGCCTGACCCGTATCGATTTCCCCGGCCATCAGCGCGCGCAGCTCGGGCACGCCGATCGCGCGGAGCAGCGGGGCGTCGGCGGGAATATCGGTCCGCGCGAGCAAAGCGGCGGCTTCGTCGCGGCCGGAATCGACCATATCGGCAAAGCGCCGGTCGATCCGCGCGCCCAGCCAGTCGCGGTCGGGCAACAGGATCAGCGGCACCAGCCGCACCGCATCCGCGATCCCGCCCACCCGCTGCGCCTGCCATTCGGCGAGCGGGCGCCCGGTCGAACGCACGACTTCGAGCGCGCGGGCGACGCGCAGCGTGTCGGCAGGCGCCAGCCGCGCCGCCGCCGGGGGATCGGCCAGCGCGAGCGCGGCATGCGCCAGCGCCACGGGCATCGCGCGCACCGCGCGGCGGATGTCGGGCGCGATCTCCGGCACCGGCGCGATCCCGTCGAGCAAGGTGCGCAGGTACAGCCCCGTGCCCCCGACCAGGATCGGCAACCGCTCCTGCGCATGCGCCTGCGCGATCTCCGCGCGCGCCTCCGCCGCCCAGCGTGCTGCCGAATAGGCGTCGGCGCCGTCGACATGGCCGAACAGCCGGTGCGGCGCGCGCGTCTCTTCCTCGATGCTCGGGCGCGCAGTGAGGACGCGCAGATCGGCATAGACCTGCATCGAATCGGCATTGATGATCGTGCCGCGATGCCGTTCGGCGAGCGCGAGCGCGAGTGCGGACTTGCCGCTCGCGGTCGGCCCTGCGATGAGCGCCACCGTTGGCCGATCAGGAGAAACCATGTTCATCGCGACGCTTGTAGCAGAAGGCCTGTCGGCCGGGCAGCTTTCCGATGCGCAGGATCGGCTGGCGGGCGTCGATTGCGCCCCCGGCGCGCGGCATTGGCTCGACGAGGGACGTGCGGCGGACCTGCTGTTCGTGTCGCATCCGGACGCAGCACGCGCCGCGCTGGAAGGCGCATTTTCCTTTACCGACGTGATCGTCCAGCCTGCCGCGAACCGCGAGAAAAAGCTGCTGATCGCCGACATGGATTCGACGATGATCACCGTCGAGTGCATCGACGAACTGGCCGATTATGCCGGGATCAAGCCGCAGATCGCCGAAGTTACCGAACGCGCGATGCGCGGCGAACTGGACTTCGCATCGGCGCTGGATGCGCGGGTGGCGCTGCTTGCCGGGCTTGATGAAGGGGCGATCGACCTTTGTTTGGCGGAGCGGGTGCGCAATTCGCCGGGGGCGGAGGCTCTGGTCAAGACGATGCGCGCACGCGGCGCCCTGACCGTGCTGGTGTCGGGCGGGTTCACGCGCTTTGCCGTGCCGGTGGGCGCGCGATTGGGGTTCGAACGCGTGATCGCCAATGTTCTGGAAGTCGGCAAAGGCCAGCTCACCGGCACCGTGACCAAGCCCATCGTCGACAGCGCGACCAAGGAAACCACGCTGCTGGGCGCTGCGGGCGAGCGCGGGCTCGACCTGCGCGAGACGCTGGCGGTGGGCGACGGTGCCAACGATCTGGCGATGATCCGCAAGGCGGGGCTGGGCGTCGCCTATCGCGCCAAGCCGATCGTCGCGGCGTCGGCAGGGGCGCGGATCGATCATGGCGACCTGACCGCCTTGCTCTACGCGCAGGGAATAGCCCGCGCCGACTGGGCGGCATGAGCGCCCTGCGCGGCGGGGCGCTGCTGTTGCTGACGCTGCTCGGAGGATGCGAGGGCGGCTCCAAGGCGGCAAGGATGTATGCGCGCGAGGCGGAGCAATCGACTCGCTCCGCGATGACGGTCGATTCCTATCGGCCTGCAAAGGCAATCGGCGATTGCCTCGCCGCCGATCCCACCCGGCGCGTCAACCTGATCGACCTGGAACGCCCGGTGCGCGACGAGGGCGCGGGCGTGACCTATGATCGCGTATTGCTGAGCCAGGTAACCCACGCGCTCGTGCGCATCCGCGACGTGCCGCTGGGCGCGGTCGTTACGGTCCATATCCGACCGCAGAGCGGGCTGTCGCCCTATGTCCGCAGCCGCGTAACCCTGTGCGCGGGGCGCTAGCTCAGCGGATCCCGCGCCCGAAGGTGTAGCTCAGGGCAAGGCCGCCCGAGAGCTGGTTGCGCGAGCCCAGGCTGCGGACGATCGGCGAGTCGCCGGCATCGCCGACCAGCCGGTCATATTTGGCAAAGCCGTACACGCCCCATCGCGGCGTGAACTGATAGGTCGCGGTCGCATTGGCGCCGATCGCATGGACCCCGCTGCCCGGATCATAGACGGGGAGCCCGGTCGCCAGCGCTTCGCGCGCGGAGACGCCGAAATAGGCATCCTGATAACGCCCGTCGGAGAGCGCGATGCGCGGCCCGATCGCGAACAGCCAGCGATCGCGGTCGCGCGCGACGTAATCGAGCCCGACTTCGCCGATCAGCCCGCCATGGCCATTAACCCCTTGGCGCAGTTCGGCATGGAGGCGGACCGGGCGCGCGAACCAGATATTGGCGAACCCGCCGAGTTCGACGGTGGTGCCGACTTCATCGATCCCCGGCCCGGTTTCGCTGCGCCGGCGACTGGTCTGCAGGTTGAACGCAGGCCCGACCGCGAAGCGCGCGGTGCGGAGCACCGGGATGCCGAAGCTCTCGTCGGCGGCCTCATATTCGAACGGATCGCTGCCCCGCGCGACGACGACGTCGACCAGCGGGCTCAGGCTGACCTTGTCCGACCCCGGATAATTGGGGATGAGCTGCGGCCCCAGCGCGACGCGCACGCGGCGCGGGGCATCGCGGTCCGCCTCCGCGGCGGACTGGGCGTGTGCGGCGCCACTCGAGGCGAGAAGGGCGAGCAGCGCGAGGCGCGGGAACGATCGAGTCATGTGCGGCTAACGCCATACTGCAATTTTCGTTGCGCGTGCGAAAAGAATTTTGCGGTGCGGTAAGCGCGCAGGGATCACGACCTATTTGCTGACGGGCACGCACGGGCGCACCGCGCCGCATGCGCCTGCCGCCTCCGCGCGCGAGGCGAAGGGGCCGACCAGCAATTTGGTGAGGGTGCCCGCCTTGACATAATAGGGCTGGCGGCCCGGGAAGCGCCCGCCGACCTGACCCCACAGCCTGCGCGCATTGCCGGGATCGCCGAACGCGCCGAGCTGGACGCGCCAGCCGCCGTCGCGCGGCGCTGCGGTGGCGACCGCTGGCGGTGCCGCAGCGGGGCGGGGCGGCGTCGGGCGCGGCACGGATTGTGCCACTGCCCGCACCGGCGGCTTCACGGCCGGCGTGTCGGCCACGCGCAGCGGGGGTACGGGAAGCCCGCCGCGATTATATTCCTCTTCATATTTGCGCGCCAAAGCGAGCCCCTGCTGGCGGTCGCCCAGCGGCATGAACTCGTCCATCTGCGCGCGGGCCTTCACCGCGGCGTCGAGCCCGGTCTGCGACGATCGGACCATCAGCGCATAGGCGCGCACCCAATCCTTTTCGATCGCGTCACCGTTGAACAGCATGACGCCCAGCACATATTGCGCGCGGGCATCGCCGCGCGCCACTGCCCGCTGGAGCCATTGCACCGCGTCGCCGCGCTTGCCGTTCTCGAACAGCGCGAGCCCGTAATTGGCCTCGGCCTGCTCATGCCCCTGCAGCGCCGCCTTGCGATACCAGTCCTCGGCGAGGCGGATGTCCATCGGCACGCCGCGCCCCAGCTTATAGGCCTGGCCCAAATTGAACTGGGCATCGGCATTGCCCCCGGTGGCGGCGGCGCGCCAGCGATCGACTGCGGTCTTATAGTCGCCGCGCTCATAGGCATCGACGCCGGCCTTCACCGAATCGTCCTGCGCGGCGGCAGGGAGGGCAAGCAACACGGCCCCCGCAATCATGGCCAACCCGGCAGACTTCATCCGATCCAACTCCTGCGCCCCGCACATGCGGATAAATGCCAGTTAACCATCGATTGGCAAAGATACCCTTAAGTCCCGCCACCGGCTTCCGCGTCCCGCCGCGGAACGCATTAACGCAATCTTATGAACGGAAATGCCATATCGGCACCGTAACCAATCGGGGGATTTGAGGGCATTCATGCGGGTTCTGGCGTTGGCATCGCAGAAAGGCGGGTCGGGCAAGACCACGCTGAGCGGGCACCTGGCGGTGCAGGCTCAGCTGGCTGGCCAGGGCCCGGTGGTGCTGATCGACATCGATCCGCAGGGCTCGCTGTCCGATTGGTGGAACGACCGCTCGACCGAGTTCCCCGCCTTCGCCCAGACCACGGTTGCACGGTTGGCCGCGGACCTCGAAATCCTGCGGCAGCAGGGCTTCCGCCTCGCGGTGATCGACACGCCACCCACGATCACGATGGCGATCCACAGCGTGATCCAGGTCGCGGAGCTGGTCGTGATCCCGACGCGCCCCAGCCCGCACGATCTGCGCGCGGTCGGCGCGACGGCTGACCTGTGCGAGCGTGCAGGTAAACCATTGATTTTCATATTGAATGCGGCGACGCCGGGCGCGCGGATCACGACCGAGGCGGCGATCGCGCTGTCGCAGCACGGAACGGTCGCGCCGATCACCATCCACCATCGCACCGACTTCGCGGCGTCGATGATCGACGGACGCACCGTGATGGAAGTCGATCCGGGCGGTCGTTCGGCGGGCGAGATCGCGGCGCTGTGGACCTATCTCTGCGATCGGCTCGAGAAGAATTTCCGCCGCACCGTTTTCGCGGCACCGGCCGCTGTGGGCGGGTTTGGCGGCGTGCGCCCGGCGGCGGGCTTTGGCCGTCGCGTGATGCGCTGAGGACCCACCGATGACCGCAACCCCCAGGAATTTTGCCTCGCTCTCCTCCGCGCTGCTCGCGCGCAAGGGGCACGCCAGGCCGGCGATGCGCCCGCAGGGCTTGGTCGATCTGTCCGCAGAGTCGCGTGACGAAATCGGCTTTGACGAAACCGGCGCCGAGGCATCGGTGCCCAAGCCTGTTGTCCTGCGCCAGCGCGCGGCGCTCGACGCCCGGGTCTCTGGCGAGGCGGAGGTCGCTGCGCCCGTCCGCGCACGGGCTCCGCGGGACCGTGCCGCCAGGAAGCCGCTGTCGGCGTTCACGCTGCGGCTGGACGATGATCGCCACTTTCGCCTTCGCCTGGCGTCGGCAGTGACCAATCAATCGGCGCAAAACCTCATGATCCGGGCGCTGGACGCCCTGCTCGATACGCTCCCCGAAGTCGATGCGCTCGCCCGCCAGACGACTTCGGTGGCGGATCGAGACTGAAGGAATGACCATGTATAGTCGTACCAAATTGAAGATCGCCCTCTCCGCGCTGGCCCTTGGGGTGGTAACCCTCGGCGCCTCAACGAACGGCTTCGGGCTCTCGGCGGTCGCCGCTTCTGGCCCGAGCGCCAAGAAGGCGGCGTCGGAGGCCGCGGATGCGCGCAAGGCGCTGGCCAAGCGCAAGGCGGCGCAGGCCGTGCAGCACGCCGAGGCGGCAGTGGCGAACGATCCGACCAACGCCGGCTATCGCGCGCTGCTGGGGCAGGCCTATCTCCTCGCGGGCCGGTTCGCCTCGGCGGGGCAGGCGCTGAGCGATGCGCTGGCGCTCAACCCCGAGGACGGGCGCGTGGCGCTCAACCTCGCGCTGGCCCGGATCGCGCAGGGCGATTGGGCGGGGGCGCGCCAGACGTTGCAGACGCATGCCGACCATATCCCCGCGAGCGACCGCGGGCTCGGCTTCGCGCTCGCCGGCGATCCGGTGACGGCGATCGAGATATTGACGCCGGCGGTGCGCGACCCGAGCGCGACCGCGAAGACGCGCCAGAACCTCGCGCTGAGCTTCGCGCTCGCCGGACGCTGGCGCGAGGCGAGCCAGATCGCGGCGATGGACGTGGCGCCGGACCAGCTCCAGGCGCGGATGCTCGAATGGGCCGCGTTCGCGCGCCCGACCAACGCCTATGACCAAATCGCATCGCTGCTCGGCGTGCGCCCGGTGCAGGATGCGGGCCAGCCGATCGCACTGGCGCTGACGCAGCAGCCGGGGGTCGCGGTGGCCGCGGTCGCTCCTGCCGCCGACGCCGTCGATGCCTATATGCCGGGCGTGCCCGCAAACGCCGCGGCGGTGTCCGCCGATGCGGGCGCCGCTGCCGAGCCGCTGTCGGCAGAGCCGCAGCCCGAGCCGCAGCAGGTTGCCGGCACCGGCGCGCAGGTCGTGTTCGGCCCGCGCGAGGAAATCGTCCAGCCGCTCCCCGGCATCCGCGCCGCGCCGGTGCGCAGCGCTGCGGCACAGCCCGCCACCAGGGCGAAAGCGGCGCCGGTGCCCGTCGCGGCGAAGGGCAGCTATTATGTCCAACTCGGCGCCTATCCCAATGCGGGTGTTGCACGCGATGCCTGGAGCCGTCACTTGCGCAGCGTACCCGCGCTGTCTGGCTCGACCCCGCAGGGCGCGCGGATCGCGACGCGCGCAGGCAATTTCTATCGCCTGTCGGTGGGCGGCTATGCCCGCGCCGACGCCGACGCGCTGTGCCGTCAGGTCAAGGCACGCGGCGGCGCGTGCTTCGTGCGCGGCCAGGCAGGGGACGCGGTGGCGGCATGGGCGAAGGGCGGGATGCAGGTGGCTTCGCGCTGAGGCGGGGCTGGGCTAGATAACGTTGCGCGATCACGCCGGTAGTGGCGCCTGTCTTAGGATCCTTCCCCGCCAGGGGGAGGTGGCAGGCGCAGCCTGACGGTGGGGGAGGAAGCACATCGCGTCGTTCGTGCGTCCGCCCCCTTGTATCTGGACGAGCACGGCTCGTTTCTGCTGGAAGCGACTGAGCGCCGGTGTGGGTGGCCACCCACACCGGCGTGGCGGCGATGTCGCCCGTTCCCCCTCAGGTGCTCACCGCGACGGAGCCTGGGATCATCGCCGTTGTCACGCACGACCGAACAGTCGGTTGATTCTCAATCGCACAGACAAGGCAGGTTACCGTGATGCGCAACCTTTGTGGAGTGGATGTTTCCAAAGCCTGGCTCGATAGCTGGTCCGCCGGACGATATCAGCGTTTCGCCAACACGGCAGAAGGCGTCGCGCAACTGCTCGCCTTCTGCCGCGAACACAGTGTCGAACTGGTCGTGATGGAGGCGTCGGGAGGTGTTGAGCAAGCTGCCTTCCTGGCGCTGTGGAAGCAGGGTCAGCCCTGCGCCATCGCCAACCCCAGGGCCGTCCGCAGCTTCGCCGACGCGATGGGCAATCTGGAGAAGACAGATCGCATCGATGCCGAGATGATCGCCGGTTATGCCGATGCCAGACAGCTGGTCGCCACGCCTCCGCCGTCTGAGGATCAGCGCCGGCTGACGGCACTTACGGCCAGATTACGCCAGGTTACCGCCGATCTCTCGGTCCAGAAGCAGCGGCTGCACAGCACCAGTGAGCCCACCGCATTGGCGAGCCTGAAGGAGGCGATTGCCTTTTTCAACCGCCAGACCAAGGCGCTTGCAGCCCAGATCGCGGCGCTGATCACCGCCGATCCGCTCTGGGCCGAACTCGACAAGACCATTCGTTCGATCAAGGGCCTTGCCGACAGAACCGTTGCCGTTCTGCTCGCCGACCTGCCGGAACTCGGCACCCTCTCGAACAAGGCAATCGCCAAGCTCGCGGGCCTTGCTCCCCTCGCCAACGACAGCGGACAGCGCAATGGCCGGCGCCGCGTTCGGGGTGGAAGGCCTTCCGTCCGATCGATCCTCTACCTCGTCGCCGACGTCGCCAGAAAATACGACGACGATCTCGCCAGCTTCCGCGACCGGCTGCTCGCACAGGGCAAGGCGAAGATGGTCGTCCGCATCGCTCTCGCACGAAAATTACTCGTCAGGCTCAACGCAAAAGCCCGCGATGCACGCGCGCAAATAGCCCATGCCCTTTGACAAACCAGATAGTCGCTCCGTCGCCTTCGGCGCCACCTCCCCCTGGCGGGTGAGGATCAAATAACGACAACTCCACCATACTGGACATCATGTACTTTGCTGGCGCAGTCTTCTCGTTGTTTGAGGAGAGGGTATGATTGCTCTGCCGCTGATGATCGCCGTCATACAAATATCTGAGACTGATTTTCCCGATAGCTTTCGCCGAGGGGATGTAGGAGCATATATTTCTTGCATCCGCGCAGAGGGTGGCGCGGACGCTGACCCTGATCAAATGCCAGATCGGACTGCGCCTACGATTGTCTATTACGGGCAATTAACCCGCTATTGCGGCCCGCGACGATCACGAGCGATTTCCCAACTACTCAAGCTCATTCAGGCTCGCCATCCAGATTGGGACAAAGAGCGCCTGCACAAGTCGGTGGAGTTCGTGCTGTCTGGATTGGAGCTTGAGGTGATCAACGATGGTCGCCGCCCTAATGACAGGGCCGTCCATGATTTTAGTACCTGTCTACAGTTTTAGAATTACTGACGATCTCAAACGCCCGCTTCCACTTTTCCCGTCCCCACGCCCTGCTACCCGATCGGCGCGCCGCCCTTATACAGCCCCAGCACCTTCCCCTGCACCGGCAGCCGGTCGAACGGGGTGTTGCCGGCACGCCCCGCCATCCGCACCGCATCGATCTGCCACGGCGCGCCGGGATCGAGCACCACCAGGTCGGCGGGCATTCCCACGCCCAGCGTCCCGGTCTCCAGCCCCAGGATGCGCGCCGGGTTCGCCGCGAGCAGCGCGAACAGACGCTCGATCGGGATCAGCCCGTCGCGCACCAGCCCCAGCGACAGCGCGAGCAGCGTGCCCGCGCCCGACATGCCGGGCTGCGAGTCGGTGAAGGGCAGGCGCTTTGCCTCCGGCCCGCGCGGGTCATGGCCCGATGCGATCACGTCGATCGTACCGTCGCGCACCGCCGCCAGCGCCGCCTGCCGGTCGCTCTCGTCGCGCAAGGGGGGCGAGAGATGGGCATAGGTGCGGAAATCGCTGGTCGCGATGTCGGAGAGCAGCAGGTGCGCGGGGGTGATGCCACAGGTCACGGCCACGCCCCGGCGCTTGGCGGCGCGGATGAGGTCGAAGCCTGCTGCCGTCGTCACCTGCCGGAAATGGAGCCGTGCGCCGGTTTCCTCGGCGAGCATCAGGTCGCGCGCGATCGCCAGCGCCTCGGCGATGGCGGGGGCGGCGGGCAGGCCGAGGCGAGTCGCGGTCTCGCCCTCGGTCGCGACGGTGCCGTCGGTCAGCCCGCCATCCTCGGCATGGGCGACGACGGTCAGGTCGCAGTCGCGGGCATAGACCAGCACCTTGCGCATCATCCCTGACGACGCGATCCAGCCGCGCCCGGTGGCGACTGCGCGGGCGCCGGCGCTCGCGTTGATCGCCATTTCGGCGAGGTCCTGCCCCTCCAGCGCGCGCGTCGCCGCTGCGATCGGGTGGACCCACAGCACCGGCTTGCCGCTCAGCGCGGCGCGGCGGACGATACCGGGATCGTCGAGCACCGGCGACTGATCGGGCATCAGCCCGACACGCGCGATCCCGCCCGCCTGGCACGCCGCCTTGTCGACTGCGAACACGCCCAGATCGACAAGGGCAGGCGCCAGCGTCTTGCCGCCCAGTTCGATCCGCTGCGCATCGCTGGGGATTTCGAAGCTGCCGATCGCGGCGATCGTGTCGCCCTCGACCAACAGGTCGCCGCGCGACACGCCGCTTTTGGGGCAGACCAGCTCGGCATTGAGGAACGCGGTCTTCATGCCCAGCCCTCCACGCCGCGGCTGGCGCGGGTCAGCACGTCGAGGCACGCCATGCGGACGGCGACGCCCATCTCCACCTGTTCGGTGATCGCGCTGCGTTCGGGGTCGTCCGCTACGCTCGAATCGATCTCCACGCCGCGATTCATCGGGCCGGGGTGCATCACCAGCGCATCGGGCGCGGCGCGGGACAACCGCTCGGGGGTGAGGCCGTAGCGCATGTGAAACTCGCGAGTGGAGGGGATATACCCGCCCGACATCCGCTCATTCTGGACGCGCAGCATCATCACGACGTCTGCCCCCTCCAGCGCGGCATCGAAATCGGTGAACGGCGTGACGTACATCCGCTCGATCGCGGCGGGCATCAGCGTGGAGGGGGCGACGACGCGCACTTCGGCGGCCAGCGCGGTGAGCGCGAGCATGTTCGAGCGGGCGACGCGGCTATGCAGGATGTCGCCGCAGATCACCACGCGCTGCCCCGCCACGCTGCCCCGGCGCCTGCGGATGGTGAGCGCGTCGAGCAGCGCCTGGGTGGGGTGTTCGTGCCAGCCATCGCCGGCGTTGAGGACCGGGCAATCGACCTTGTCGGCGATCAGCGCGACGGCGCCCGAGCTGCCATGGCGGATCACGATCACGTCCGATCGCATCGCATTGAGCGTCGCGGCGGTATCGAGCAGGGTCTCGCCCTTCTTCACGCTCGACTGGCCGACCTGCATGTTGACCACATCGGCGCCCAGCCGCTTGCCCGCGATTTCGAACGACAGCAAAGTCCGCGTGCTGTTCTCGAAAAAGGCATTGATCTGGGTGATGCCCTCCAGCCTCTTGTCGCTCTTGGCGCGGGTGCGGTTGACCTCGACCCATTGCTCCGCCTCGTCGAGGAGGAAAATGATCTCGTGCGGCTGGAGGCCCGCAATGCCGGTGAGATGCCGGTGCGGGAAGGCGGCGCGGCCGGGAAGCTGCGCCGCGGGGCTGTGATCGGATGCGTGCATTAAAAGCGCGGCCTAATCCCCGATCGGCGACGGCGCAACCCGCGCCGTCGCCCGATCTCATTCGCCGCTCGGCACCGTGGCGGCCGCGAGTTGCTGCAGCGCCTTCACATGGCCGGCGAACGCCTTGCTCCCCGCGCGGGTGAGCGCGAGCCAGGTCCGCTGACGCCCGCCGATCGCGGCCTTGCGGACCTTCACATAGCCCGCCTCCTCAAGCTGTTTCACATGCTTGGACAGCACCGAGTCGCTGACCTCGAGCGTGTCGCGCAGCAGCGCGAACTCGACTTCGTCGGCGGAGGACAGGACGGCGCACGCCTGTAGCCGGGCGGGGGCGTGGATCACAGGATCGAGGGCAGGGGCGCTCATGCCGCGCGCTCCAGATCGGCCCGATACGCCTTGTCCCACAGCCAGCCGCCCAGCGTCGCGACGACAAAAGCGAGGAGCGCGGCCTGCCACACGGTCAGAAACTGTCGTGCCGGTTCGGCGACGGGCGCGGTTACGAACAGGATGGCGACCAGCGCGGCCAGAAGTCCTACCGCGACCCAGCGCGTGCGTCCGGCCCGGTAGCCATTATTCCACCGCCCCGTGGCGTTGCGTTGCCACCGATACAGCAGCACGCCCAGAGCGATCGTGGCGCCAACGATGAACACGCGCCGCCAGCCGCCAAAGCCCAGTTGCAGGATAATTCCGGCCATGACGGCGCCGTACAGCAGATGGTGTATCCAGCCCAGCTTGCCGCTACGGCCCATCTTGCGCCGCGCATCCCGAACGGCGTTGAGCGCCGCCTCGGCTTCGTTGGGGTTCAATGTCATCGGTATGTCCCTTTCACTTTCCAGTATGGAAAGGAATGCCGGTCATTTTCCGATTCGGCAAGTGATAACTTTCCAATATGGAAAATTAAACGCGGCGGGCTCGCCTCACGCATTCACCAGCGCGTCGATCGCGGCTTGCAGGATGTGCGCGGCGGCCATCTTGTCGATCGCCTCGGCGCGTTTGGCGCGGCTCATGTCCTGCTCGATCAGCACGCGCTCGACCGCGACGGTCGACCAGCGCTCGTCCCACATCAATATCGGGAAGCCCATATCGTCGAGGTTGCGGGCAAAGGCGCGGGTGGATTGGGTGCGGGGGCTGTCGGTGCCGTCGAGGTTGAGCGGCAGGCCGACGACGATGCCCGCCACCTGCTGCGCGGCGATCAGCTCGGCCAGCGCGGCCTTGTCCTTGGTGAACTTGGTCCGGCGGATCAGCAGCGCGGGGCTGGCGAAGCTCCACCCCGCGTCGCACAGCGCGGTGCCGATCGTCTTGGTCCCGACATCAAGCCCGATCAACCGCCCGCCGGTGGGCAGGGCGGCGCGGAAATCGGCGGCGGCGGAGGTTATCACTTGCCGAACGCCGCCATGCGCCGCTCGGCATCCTGGCGGATGTTCGCCCAGAACAGGCTGTAGTCAAACACATGATAATTGTTGCCCGGCAGGACATATTGGCCCAGCTCGGGCGGGTTGCTGCCGATCATCAGGAAGCCGCGCCCGTCGCAGCGCGCGGGCACGCGACCCACGGCCAGCGACGCGCCCTGGAAATCGCGGTCGGGGATCAGCGCGCCGAGATTGGCCTCTGCGGGAGCAGCGCCGCCCGCCGCGCCGGTCAGCGGATTGGTGCATATCATCGCGGTGCCCGCCCGCGACGCGCCGGTAAAGCCGGTGGTGGCGTCGAACGTATCCATGATGAGCGCGGTGTCGGCGGGCTCGGCAAAGCTCTGCCACGACAGGATGCAGCCGGTCTGGTCGGGGCGCTCGCACGCGGACAGGCCCATGCGCGGCAGATCGGCAGTGATCGATACCGGCCAGCCCACGACATAGGCCGCGACGATCCGCTTCGCGAGCGGCTTGCCCGCGACTCGGTCGACGAGCAGCCGCGACAGATGCAGCGCCCCCTGGCTGTGTCCGGCAAGGAGGATCGGGCGGTCGCCGGCCTCGACCAAAAACGCGTCGAACGCGGCCAGGACGTCGCGATACGCGAAGTCGAGCGCCTGTTGCGCCTGCTTCTTGCTGGTCAGGAATGCGCCGAAGGTCGCCTGACGATAGCGCGGGGCCCAGATCGCGCCGACCGAATTGAACGCGCTCGCCTGCCCGCGCAGGAACAGCGCGGCGCGGGCGTTTGCATCGGCATTGTCGAGCGGCGCGTTCCACATCTTGGTATCGAGAAAAGAGGTGGGGTGGACGAAGAACACCGCCGCCTTGGGGTCCGCAGCGGGGCTATAGCCTTGGGGCGTCCACAATGCCGGGTTGCCGGGCTTGTCCGGTCGCGCGATCCACAGTTCGGCGCGGGCATAGTCCGCCGCTGCTGCGGGGGGCAGCGCTACCACCTCGCCCGCGGGCACCATGAACTGGCGCATGAGCTGTACGCCGTACAGGCGATAGGCAAAGCTGGCTGCGAGCGCGAGCACGATCAGGACTGCGACGACATATAGGAACTTCCGGGCCAAGCCCATTCTCCATTGTGCAATGCAGCATAAACCGCGTGAGTGGCAATCGCATTCCCGTGGCGCACGATTGCCGGATGCGCAACCGCGTTGACGCGGGCATGTCATGCGCGGATGCTTCGGCGGAGATAGCGGGGGGAAGCCATCATGACCGACAGCGTCTGGTACGAAACCACGGAGCCTGCGCCGATCGAAGAGCCGGCGAAACCCTGGCCGCTGCGCCCCGTGCTGCTGGCCGTGATCGGGCTTGGCGCCGGGCTTTTGGCGCATCTTATCCTGGGCAAGGCCTACGCCACGCTGTCCGCTCGCGACGCCAGCCTGTTGACCGGCGTGCTTCTGGGCGCGGTCCTGACCGGCTTTACCCTCGAACGGCGGCTCTGGTGGGCGTCGATCGTCTTTGCGCTCGTCATGGCGGTGGTCGGCGCGCTGGTTCTCTATTGGAACGGGTCGCCCGGCGGCTGGAGCGCGGGCGAGGGGTGGCGGATGGTCAGCCTGGCGCTGGCAGTGGCGATCGCGGCGCCGCTGTTCCAGGCGGCGCGCGACGAAGGCACGGTGCGCACGCCCTATCCAGTGGTCCACGACCATGCCTGGACCAACATCGTGCTGTGGTGCGCGTGCTGGCTGTTCGTCGCAATCGTGTTCGCGATGACGTGGCTGCTCGCATCGCTGTTCCTGCTCATCAAGATCGAGTTCCTGCGCGAGCTTCTGGAGAAGAACTGGTTCTGGCGCGCCCTGATCGGCGCGGCGTTCGGGGCAGGGCTGGGGGTGCTGCGCGAGAATGATGGCGTCGTACGGCTGCTCCAGCGCGTGGTGGCGACGGTGCTGGGCGTTTTGGCGCCAGTGCTGGCGGTGGGGCTGGTGCTGTTCCTGCTTGCGCTGCCCTTCACCGGGCTGAACGCGCTGTGGGACGCGACGAGCGCGACCACGCCGATCCTGCTGAGCTGCGCGATCGGCGCGCTGATCCTGGCGAATGCCGTGATCGGCAATGCCCCCGAACAGGAGAAGCGCTTTCCGCTGCTGCGCTTCGGCGCGATGGCGCTCGCGGCGACGATCCTGCCGCTGGCGGTGCTCGCGACGATCGCGATTGCGCTGCGGACTGGGCAATATGGCTTCACGCCGCAGCGGCTATGGGCGATCGTGTTCGTCGCGATCGCGTGCCTGTACGGCGCGGCGTACTGGGTCGCGCTGGCCTGGGGGCGGCTGAACTGGGGTGCGCGGGTGCGCCCGCTGAACCTCGCGCTGGCGTTTCTGGTTTGTGGCGTCGCGCTGGTGCTGGCGACGCCGCTGGTGAGCTTCAATGCGATTTCGACGCGCGATCAGGTCGCGCGGCTGGAGGCGGGCAAGCTGACGCCCGAGACATTCGACTGGCGCGCGCTGGCCTATGATTTTGGGGAGCCGGGCAGGGCAGCGCTCGCAAAGCTCCGCGGTTCAGCCAATGCCGAAATCCGCCGTCGCGCCATGCAGGCGACCGAGGCGCCGAACCGCTGGGGCGTTGCCGAGTCCATGCCACCCCGCGCCGATCTGGCGAAGCGTATCCGGGTGCTGCCCGCCGGGTCGCCTCCAATTCCCGACGCACTGCTCGACTATCTCGCGCAGGCGCGATGCGGCGTCGCGCAGGAGTGGGGATGCACCGTCGTCCTGCTGGGCGCCGACTCTGCGCTGCTGTTGCGCGATTCCTGCTTCGGCAGCCGCTTCGGCCGCCTGTGCGATGACACGGATTCGCTGCGGCAGGCTGATGGAAAGTGGAACTTGGAGGCGTCGCGCGAGCTTCGGATATCCGTTGCGCCCGACGACGCCGCCAAGGCGCGCGTCGCTGCGCAGAAGCAGGCTTATGCTGCTGGGCAGATCGAGGTCCGCAAGGTGGAGCGTCGCCAGGTGTTCGTCGGCGGGCAGCCGGTCGGCGATGCGTTCGAGTAACGACGCTTGAAGGCGCGGGTCGCGGCTGATAGTCGCGGCCCATGTCCGTAGATACCGCCACCGTGAAAAAGGTCGCGAGCCTAGCCCGCATCGCGATCACCGACGCCGACGCCGAGAAACTGGCGCCGGAGCTGAACAACATCCTCGGCTGGATCGAGCAGTTGGGGGAGGTCGACACATCGTCGGTCGAGCCGATGACCGCCGTGATCCCCAACATCCTGCGCCTGCGCGAGGATGTGGTGACCGAGGGCCAGCAGCGCGACGCGATCCTCGCCAATGCGCCGCAGGGCGAGCATGGCTTTTTCACCGTCCCGAAGGTGGTCGAATGAGCCGGGCTCCCGCCATCCTCCGCCGTGCGCAGTGCTTCGACAGGCTCAGCACGAAGGGGCTTTTGTTGGCGCCTTCCTCCGCTACCGTTCGCCCTGAGCTTGTCGAAGGGCACTTCCCGGCATTCTGTTCGGCTGGCTCCTGTACAAACGGAATTTCCTGTGACTGAACTAACCGACCTGGGCATTGCCGCCCTGCGCGACGGCATCCGCGCCAAGACCTTCTCCGCGCGCGAAGTCGCCGATGCGTTCATCGTCAAGGTGAGCGCGGCCAAAGCGCTGAACGCCTTCATCGTCGAAACCCCCGAGCACGCGCTGGAAGCCGCCAAGGCCGCCGACGAAGCGGTCGCGGCGGGCGAAACGCTCAAGCCGCTGGCCGGCGTGCCGATCGGCATGAAGGACCTGTTCGCGACCAAGGGCGTCCAGACCACCGCCGCCAGCCATATCCTGGAGGGCTTCAAGCCGGTCTATGAATCGACCGTCTCGGCCAAGCTCTGGGATGCCGGCGCCGGGATGCTGGGCAAGCTGAACCTCGATCAGTTCGCGATGGGTTCGTCGAACGAAACCAGCTATTTCGGCAATGTCGTGTCGCCCTGGCGGCGGGGCGCCAATGGCATCGGCGCGCGCGACAACGCGCCGCTCGCGCCCGGCGGATCGTCGGGCGGCAGCTCGGCGGCGATCGCGGCGCGGATCGTGCCCGGCGCCACCGGCACCGACACCGGCGGATCGATCCGCCAGCCCGCGGCCTTCACTGGCATTTCGGGCATCAAGCCGACCTATGGCCGCTGCTCGCGCTGGGGCGTGGTCGCCTTCGCCTCGTCGCTCGACCAGGCCGGGCCGATGGCGCGCAGCGTGCAGGATTGCGCGATCCTGCTGGAGAATATGGCGGGTTTCGACCCCAAGGATTCGACGTCGCTCCAACTGCCCGTGCCCGATTGGGAAACGGCGCTGAGCGGCGATCTGCGCGGCAAGAAAGTGGGCATCCCCGCTGAATATCGCCTCGACGGCATGTCGAACGAAATCGCGGCGCTGTGGCAGCAGGGGATCGACTGGCTGAAGGACGCGGGCGCCGAGATCATCGACGTGTCGCTGCCCCACACCAAATACGCGCTGCCGGCCTATTACATCATCGCGCCGGCAGAGGCCTCGTCGAACCTCGCGCGCTATGATGGCGTCCGCTATGGCCTGCGCGATCTGCCCGAGGGTGCGAACCTTCAGGACATGTACGCCGCCACCCGCGCGGCAGGCTTTGGCGAGGAAGTGAAGCGCCGCATCCTGATCGGCACCTATGTCCTGTCGGCAGGGTTCTACGACGCCTATTACACCCAGGCGCAAAAGGTCCGGACGCTGATCGCGCAGGATTTCGAGAATGCGTTCTCGATCTGCGACCTGCTGCTGACCCCCACAGCGCCGAGCGCTGCGTTCGCGCTGGGCGAGAATGCGGACCCGCTGGCGATGTACATGAACGACGTCTTCACGGTGCCCGCCAGCCTGGCCGGCCTGCCCGCGATGAGCGTGCCGGGCGGCATCGACAAGGCCGGGCTGCCGCTCGGCCTCCAGATCATCGGCAAGCCGCTGGACGAGCAGGGCGTGCTGAACGCCGGACTCGCGATCGAGCAGCGGGCCGGGTTCACGGCGCGGCCAGAGGTGTGGTGGTAGTAGCTATCGCAATTTTGGAAGTAACTACAGGTCCGTGCAATTTAAGGATACCGCAATGCTGATTTCGATCCTCGTCGACGGCGCAGAAATCGTTATCGAATCTGACGTGGTGCTTAAAGAAGGCGAAAATGTCCGACTTTCTCCAGATAAATTAGTGAAGGTTTCGAAGGTCGAATACACCATAAAAGATGGCCGCCTAGGGCAGATTGCTTATGTTGATACACCTTACACGCTGAGCTACGATAGCCTGTGAGGCTCAGGATGCATCCCGTCCAAAACCGGCGAGTGGGATGTTACGATTGGCCCGGAAGTCAATGCGTAGGGTCACGCCAAGCTTTCTCCCGGACGCCTCAAGCAAACTCGGCGCCGAGCACGATGCCGATGTGTGTCTGATGGGCTTGGGGTCCCCGGAGTTTTGGGTCCCCGGAGTTTTGGCAGTGGACGGTATTACCTCGAAATGGTAATACTGTGACCATGAGCAAGCAGAGCCGCATGACCGTAAAAGGGCAGGTGACGATCCCCAAGGACGTACGCGACTCGCTTGGGCTAAAGCCGAACGAACTCGTGGAGATCGCGATGCTCGGCGACGACGCTGCGGTGATCCGTAAGCCTCGGCGCGATGCCGCAGCGGAGCGGGAGCGGCTTATCGTCGAGATGCGCGCCGTTTCCGATCGCTTCGCGCATCTGCGCGAGGGGCGCGCGACGGATGAGATCATGCGCGAGATTCGCGGCGGCGACTCGCTGCCCGCGTGATCCTGGTGGATACGAACATTCTGGTCGATATTCGCGAGCGCGATCCGCTCTGGCAGGATTGGTCGCTGGGTGCGGTCGCCGATGCCCGTCTGGCCGGCCCGGTGGCAGCCAGCGTGGTGACGATCGGCGAGCTTGGGTCGCGCCAGGGCTCGCTGGAGGAACTGCTGGCGTTCACTGCCGCACTTGGGATGGGCACCACGCCGCTGAGCGCCGAGGCGGCACATCGCGCTGGCGCCGCGCAACGGGCGTACCGCGTCGCAGGCGGAAAGCGCGAGAAGCTGCTCGCCGATTTCCTGATCGGCGCCGCTGCGGAAGTCGCGGGTGCGGCGCTGTTGACGCGCGATCCACACCCCTATCGCACCTATTTCCCCGAATTGACTCTTATTACACCAGAGACCGAAAATGGCTGAAGCACCCACCTACCGCATCAAAGGCGACACCGGCGACTGGGAGGTCGTGATCGGCCTCGAAGTCCATGCCCAGGTCACGTCCAACGCCAAGCTCTTTTCGGGCGCCGCGACCGAATTCGGCGCAGAGCCGAACAGCCAGGTGTCGCTGATCGACGCGGCGATGCCGGGGATGCTCCCGACGCCGAACAAGGAATGCATCCGCCAGGCGGTGCGCACCGGCATGGCGATCGGCGCGGTCATCAACAAATGGTCGCGGTTCGATCGCAAGAACTATTTCTACGCCGATCTGCCGCAGGGCTATCAGATCAGCCAGCTCTACCACCCGATCGTGGGCGAGGGGCGGATCGAGATCAGCCTGGACGAGAAGGACCCCGAGGCCTTTACCAAGACGATCGGCGTCGAGCGCATCCATGTCGAGCAGGATGCCGGCAAGCTGATGCACGACCAGCATCCCAGCCGCTCCTATGTCGATCTCAACCGCGCCGGCGTGGCGCTGATGGAAATCGTCAGCCGCCCCGACATGGCATCGCCTGCGGAAGCCGGGGCGTATGTCAAGAAGCTGCGCTCAATCCTGCGCTATGTCGGATCGTGCGACGGCAACATGGAAGAAGGCTCGATGCGCGCCGACGTCAATGTCAGCGTGCGCAAGCCCGGCGACCCGCTGGGCACGCGGACCGAGACCAAGAACGTCAATTCGGTGCGCTTCGTCATGGCCGCGATCGAATATGAGGCGCGTCGCCAGGTCGAGGTGCTGGAAAGCGGTGGCCGGATCGTTCAGGAAACGCGGCTGTTCGATCCCGACAAGGGCGAGACGCGGTCTATGCGGTCGAAGGAAGACGCGCATGATTATCGCTACTTCCCCGATCCCGACCTGTTGCCGCTGGAGCTGGACGACGCGTTTCTCGACGCGTGCCAGGCGAGCCTTCCCGAACTGCCCGACGCCAAGCGCCGCCGGTATGAGGAATCGCTGGGGCTGAGCGCATACAACGCCGCCGTGCTGACCGCGGAGGCGGAGACGGCGCGCTGGTTCGAGGCGCTGCTGGCGGAGAGCGTGCGGGTCCAGGCGAAGGGCGAGCAGGAAGTCGCGCGCGCGGCGGCCAACTGGCTGATTTCGGACCTGTATGGCGCGCTCAACCGGCTGGGCAAGACGGTCGATGAGAGCCCGGTGAGCCCCGAACAGGGCGCCGAACTGCTGGCGCTGGCGGCGGACGGCACGCTGTCCGGCCCGCTGGCCAAGCAGGTGTTCGAAATCATGCTCGAGACCGGCGACGCCCCCGCGAAGATCGTCGAGGAGCGCGGGCTCAAGCAGACCAGCGACACCGGCGCGATCGAGGCGGTGATCGCCGAAGTGATGGCGAACAACCCCAAGCAGCTAGAGCAATATCGCGGCGGCAAGGAAGCGCTGTTCGGCTTCTTCGTCGGCCAGACGATGAAGGCGATGGGCGGCAAGGCCAATCCTGCGGTGGTCAACGAACTGCTGAAGAAGGCGCTGGCGTAAGGAGACGGGACGATGCGGGGATTGCTGCTGCTGTTGCTGAGCCTGTTTGCGCTCCCCGCCATCGCCCAGACCGCTCCGCCTGCACCCGCGACAGTGCGGGTCGCGGTGGAGACCACGGTCGGGCGTTTCGTGCTGGAGCTGGAAACCGCCAAGGCGCCGATCACCGCGCGCAATTTCCTGCGCTATGTCGATGCGAAACGGCTGGACGGCATCGTCTTTTACCGCACCGTGAAAGTCGCCGACCATTTCGGCTTCGTCCAGTTCGGCGTGCAGAACGCACCCGCCAGGCTGTTCCCGCCGATCAAGCATGAGCCGACCAGCCAGACCGGCGTGAAGCATGTCGACGGCGCGATCTCCGTGCCCCGCCTCGCGCCCGGCACGGGCCGCGGCGAGTTCACGATCAGCGTCGGCGACCAGCCCTCGTTCGACGCCGACCCCGCGCGTCCCGGCGACAATCTGGGCTATGCGGCGTTCGGGCGCGTGGTGGAGGGGATGGACGTCGTACTGAAGATTTTCGATGCGCGGACCTCGCTGACCAAGACCCTCCAGGGGAGCTTCAAGGGCGAAGTGCCTGAGGCGCCGGTCAAGGTACTGACCGCGCGGCGGCTGTAGCCAATCGTTTCGGTAAAAGATCAGACCGAATCATTCCTCACTAAATCTGGCTATTGCTCCGAGCATTATTGCCTAGTAGCATTTCACCGTAATACGCCTGTGGGGACAGGCGATGATGGGGGATGGGATGCTTCGATATTTTATGTCCGCTATTGGCGGATTGCTGTTGTGCGCAGCACCAGCGCAGGCACAGTTCGGCGCCGAGGCATCTGCATCCAAGGCGGGTTTCGCCTTTCCCGCATCGGGCGACGTCCGGATCGTCGTATTCCGGCCCGACGTCGCGGTGGGATCGCAAAGCACGGCGGGGCTCAACGAGCCGAATGCGGAGTGGACGGCCACGGCGCGCGAGCATCTGGGCACCGCCTTGATCAAGTCGCAACAGGCCAGCGCGAACACGATCGTCGCCATGCCCGATCTTGAGGGCGAGCAGGGCCAGGTTCTTGCGGACTATCGCGCCTTGTTCAAAACGGTGGCCAATACCGTGGTATATGGCCGTTTGTTCGCGGGAAACCGGCTGCCGACCAAGCGCGCCGATTTCCGATGGACGCTGGGCGAGGGGGCGTCCCGGCTGCGCGAGATCGGTGGCGCGGACTATGGCCTCTTTTTCTATACCTATGACAGCTATGGCTCGGCGGGGCGCAAGACCGCCCAGATCTTCGCGGCAATGCTGGGGGTCGGGCTGACCGCCGGGGTCCATATCGGCTATGCGGGCCTGGTCGATCTGCGCACGGGCGAACTGGTCTGGATCAACGCCGACCTCAAAATGGGCGGCGACGTGCGCGACCCCGACGGGGCGGCAAAGCGCGTCAGCCAGTTGATGGAGGATTTCCCCCGGCGCGCGCTGCCCGCCGTCGCACAATGAGCCGGGTGCGGCGGGCGATCGCCGCCGCCGCGCTCGCGGCGTGCGGCGCCGGGCAAACCGGGTTGGCGTCGGCGCAGGATGCCGTGGTGCCCGCGCGCCAGACTCCGCAATCCGCCGACGAGCGGGGCCTGTGGATGCAGATGGACGAGGCCGAGCGGACGCTCAAGACCTCGCCCTTCGTCGTCCGCGATCCGGCGATCAATGCTTATGTCATGGGCGTGCTGTGCCGCGAAGTCGGCGAGGAACGCTGCGGCCTTGCGCGGCTCTACATCGTGCGGACGCCCTATTTTAACGCGAGCATGGCGCCGAACGGCATGATGCAGGTTTGGACTGGTGCGCTGCTGCGGCTTCAGGACGAAGCGCAGCTCGCCGCCGTGCTGGGCCATGAATTCGCGCATTTCGAGCGCCGCCACTCGCTCCAGAACTTCCGCAGCCTGCGCAAGAAGACCGACGCGATGGTGTGGCTGTCGATGCTGGGTCCGATAGGGCAGGTCGCCAGTCTTGGGATGCTGGGGTCGATCTTCGCCTTCAGCCGCGACATGGAGCGCGAAGCCGATGTCGCGTCGCTCGAGTTCATGCAGCGCGGCGGTTATGCCCCGATCGCGGCGGCGTCGGTCTGGCGCCAGGTGGTGGCGGAAGGGGACGCGACCGCAGCCGCGCGCCACCAGAAGAAGCGCCGGAATCCCGGCGGCGGCTTTCTCGATACGCATCCCTCGTCGGAGGACCGCCTGACCTACCTCGCCGATCTCGCGCGGAAGATGCCGGCAATCCCCGCTGGCGGCGGTGAACTGGGGGCGGAACGCTATCGCGATGCGCTGGATGCATGGTGGCCCGCGCTGATCGACGACCAGATCAAGCTGAATGATTTTGGCGGGACCGAATTCCTGTTGGCCGAACTTGCCGATGGGAACTGGACCGGCCCGCTCCTCTATGCGCGCGGCGAACTCTACCGCGTCCGGGGGACGGCCAAGGATCTGGAACAGGCGACGGCGTTCTATCGTGCCGCGCGCGAAAGCGGTTACGCCGCGCCGGAACTGCACCGGGGCCTAGGCCTTGCGCTGTTGCGCTCGGGCGCCGGGCCGGAGGGGCAGGGTGAGTTGCGCGCCTATCTCAAGGCGCGGCCGGATGCAGTCGACAAGGCAATGATCGCCATGATGGCAGGGGGACAATGAAGATGGTTCGCAGGTTTACAGGCGCGCTCGCCGCAGCGGCGCTGATGGTCGCGGTGCCCGGTGCGGCGATTGCGGGATGGAAAGTGATGGCGCCGCACCAGCCGGTTCTGGTCGGCAAATCCACGCTCAAAGTGACGCCGGGGATCGAGTGGAACCGTTCGTCGGCGCGGCCCGGGCCCAGCGCCGAGATGTGGACGGTTGATGGGCTCGCGCTCAATGAACTGCTGTTCGTCGGCGGCGTGGCCCCGGGGGCGACGCTGATCAAGGATCGCCACAAGAAGGACCGCCCGCTCCCGCGATTCGCCGCCAATATGTTGGCCCCGGACATCGTCCAGCTTTACGAGGGGACGATTCGCAACGCGGTTGCGACCTCGCTGTTCGAAATCGACAATGTCGCCCCTGCGAAGCTGGCCGGGCACGACGGGGTGCATTTCACCTTCCACTATGCGGTGCAGGACGAGGACCTTCGCCGCAATGGCGAGGCGCGCGCCGCGGTGATCGGCGGCAAACTCTATCTGATCGCGTTCCAGGGGCCGGCTCTGCACTATTTCGGGGCAGGGATCGGCGAGGCCCGCGCGATCATGGACAGCGCGGCCATGTGACCGCGCATCACCGCGCCCGCTTCTCCAGGTACAAATACGCCGGGTCGAACTCCGCGACCCGGCGCAACTCCCGCAGATCGTGGATCGTAACCCGCCCGCCCCGGAACTCGACAAGGCCGCGTTCGCGTAGCTCCTTGAGGACCCGGTTCACGTGAACCGACGTGAGCCCGAGGCATTCGGCCAGTTCGGTCTGAGTCAGCGGGAACGCATAGTCGGACTCGCTTGCCATCTCGACGATCGCCAGCCGCTGCTGAAGCTCGCAGAACAGATGCGCGGTGCGCTCCAGCGCACTTCGGCGGCCCAGCGACACTTCCCATTCGCGGTGGATGCAGGCGTCGAGGTTGGTCGAGAACCACAGCACCCGCGCCAGATGCGGATACGCCTCGGTAATACGGGTCAGTTCCGTGTGGGGCACCTTTGCGATCGTGCAGGGTGTCAACGTCATCATGCTGTGGTCGAGATGCTTGAGCGTGAAGCTGTGCAGGTCGGCAAAGTCGCCGGGCACATGGATCTCGGTGATCTGCCGCTGCCCGTCGCTCAAGTCCTTGTAGCGGCACATGAGCCCTTCGAGGAGGAGCGTCGAATGGGTCAATTCCTGCTTCGGCGCGATGAAGGTGACGTCGGACGCATACTCGACGATCTCGCCAATAGCATCGCTGATCGCCTCCGCCTCCGCGTCGGTAATATCGTCACGGGCGCGGAGCTTCATCAGCGGCTTGCGAATCACAAAGACTCCTCAATGGTCGTTGAACGACGGTGAATTTCCACCGCCTCCTCGAAAGGGAGCGTGAGCGCGATGTGGCCGGCCGCGTCGGTTACTTCGACTTGACCGGCCAGATCGAGTGCGCCCGATCGTACTTCCTCGCTCAGGATCGAGCGTATTCCATCGATGGCGCCAATCCGCGCCGCGGTGAGATCGGCGAAGTCTTGGCCCTCCTCGTCGCGGGTGAAGCCGGTGCCATTGTGCACGTGCAGGAAATACTGGGCCATGATGGGCTCTCGATTATTGTTGGTCGCGATCCTGGTTCTTTACGTCACCCGCGGTGCCGCCGACGCCGTCCGATACGCCGCTGGGTTCGAGCGGAGAGGTGTCGGCCCCGCCACCGGCGACCTCGGCTTCGTCCTTGCGCGATTCGACGGCCTGCTGGATGTCGGGGCGCGGGTCGCGATCTGTGTCGGTCATGCTGCTCTCCTGAAAGAAGCGGGCCGAGTCAGGCCATGGGTTGCCCGGGGGATGCGGGCGGATCGCCCATCGGCTGCGGCGCGGGGATGTCGATGTCCGGGGTCGGCGGATTGATCTCGGGCGGCGGCGCGGTGGGCTGGCCGGGCTGGGGGGAGCCGGGGGCTTCGTCAGGGGGCGTGGTCGGCTCGGCGGGGATCGGCGGTTCTACGGGCATGGGACGCTCTCCTTCTGCCCGGGTCAACGCAGGCCGAAGGCGTTCGGTTGCTTGGTGCTTGCTCCGCGTCGCATGACTGGTATAGAGCCCGCCGACCGGCGGTGCCCCAGCGGGCGTGGCGGAACTGGTAGACGCGCCAGATTTAGGTTCTGGTATCGAAAGGTGTGGGGGTTCGAGTCCCTTCGCCCGCACCAGCACCGCCGCTCAGCGCCGCGTGCCGAATACTCCTTTTCACAGTTGGAAGCCCTAGAGAAATGCAGACTGTCGAGACGTTGAACGAGGGCCTGAAGCGCGCCTACACGCTCAAGATCACCGCAAAGGATATCGACTCGCGGGTCGATGCCGAAGTGAAGCGAGTCGCGCCGCAGATTCGGATGCCCGGTTTCCGTCCCGGCAAGGTGCCGACCAACCTTGTCCGCAAGATGCATGGCGAGGCGATCGCCGCCGAGGCGCTCAACACCTCGATCCAGGAAGGCGTCCAGAAACTGATCGCCGAGCAGAAGCTGCGTCCTGCGATGCAGCCCTCGGTCCGCCTGGAGGGCGATTATGCCCCCGGCGTCGATGCCGAGGTCAAGGTCGAGCTGGAAGTGCTCCCCGACGTCCCGACGCCCTCGATCGAGGGGCTGAAGCTCGAGCGGCTGACCGTTCCCGCCGATGACGCGGCAGTCGAAGCGCAGCTCAGCCAGCTCGCGAGCGGGCAGAAGAGCTGGGAAGACGCCGCCGAGGGCCACGAAGCCGCGCAGGGCGACCAGGTCACGATGGACTTTGCAGGATCGGTCGACGGCGTTGCGTTCGACGGCGGCACCGGCACCGACATGGCGGTCGAGCTCGGCTCGGGCCAGCTGATCCCCGGTTTCGAGGACCAGCTCGTCGGCGTGAAGGTCGGCGACGAGAAGACGATCGACGTCACCTTCCCCGAGGATTACGGCGCCAAGAACCTGGCGGGCAAGCCTGCCCAGTTCGCGCTGACGATCACCGCGGTGAAGACCGCGGGCGAGACCAAGATCGACGATGATTTCGCCAAGGCGCTGGGGCTCCAGAGCCTCGAGCAGCTCACCGGGCTGCTCAAGGGGCAGATCGAGCAGCAGCTCAATGGCCTGACCCGCACCTATATGAAGCGTAAGCTGCTCGATCAGCTTGCGGCGGGCCATGACTTCCCGGTCCCGCCGTCGATGGTCGAGGCCGAGTTCGACCAGATCTGGCACCAGCTCGTCCATGAGACCGAGCATGAGGCCGACCCGGCGGCGGCGCTCGCCGAGCTGGAAGCCGAGCGCGACGATTATCGCGCGATCGCCGAGCGCCGCGTGCGCCTCGGCCTGCTCCTGTCCGAAATCGGCACGGCGAACGGCGTCGAGGTTTCCTCGCAGGAAATGAACCGCCTGATCGCGCAGGCCGCGCAGCAATACGGCCCCGAGGATCGTCAGCGCTTCATCCAATATGTCCAGCAGGACCCGATGGCGGCCGCCCAGCTCCGCGCGCCGCTGTTCGAGGACAAGGTCGTCGATTACCTGTTCGACAAGGCGGAGATCAGCGAGCGCGAAGTGACTCGCGAAGAGCTGGAAGCCGCGATCGAAAGCGACGACGGCTTCGTGTCGGGCACGCACACCCACGACCATGACGATCCCAAGCCCAAGGCGAAGAAGGCCAAGAAGGCTGAGCCCGCCGAAGCCGATGCCGACACGTCGGGAGAGGGCGGGTCGACGCTCGCGGAAGTCCTCGACGAGCCGCTGGTTGCCGAGGAGCCGGTGAAGAAGGCCGCGACCAAGAAGGCGCCGTCGAAGAGCGATACGCCCGTCGAAGCGCCCGCCGACGAACTCGTCGCCGAGGAGCCGGTGAAGAAGGCGGCAACCAAGAAGGCAAAGCCCGCCGAAGCCGCTGAGCCAGCAGCCGAAGGCGAGGAAGCCAAGCCCGCCAAGAAGCCGGCGAAGAAGAAGACCGAAACCGAGGCGTAAGCCTCACCGTGCCCGCCGCGATCCTGCTTTTGGGCAGTTGCGGCGGGCGTTTCGCCGTTCAGGCGAATACTTCCTCAAGATGCGGCTCTGACAGCTGCTTCTGGGCACTGGCAATGCCCCGGATCAGGGCGATTGCGACCGCAGCGAGCGGCAGGTCGAACGCGGACTCGACCCAAAAGGGGGTTGTGCCTGAGTCCTGCACGGTAGCAACGCGGCCAGCCATGATCGCGACGATACGACTTATCAGCCAAAGCGCCCACCACGTCGCCACGAGTCCGCTGCCCTCGGCATAGTCGCTTTTGCCATGGCTGGCGTTCCACAGCTCGCGCATTGCCTGGAATGGCTTGAAGAAATTGGCGATGGGGACGGCAAACCACCAGATACGCGATGCAGGGCTGAACTCCAGGTCGTCATAGCCCGCAGCGACCAGATTCCTGCCGGCGCGCACGATCCACCAGCAGAAGACCATAATCGTCGCAAGCCTGAAGAGGGCGGCGGCGGCGTCCACAGGGCCTGCGATGGGCGCCATACTGAGCGTGTACCCGTCGGGAAACGCCAGCGCCCAAATTAATATGGCCGGTGTCGCCAGCGCGTCGATCGCCACCATCACGCCGACCACCAGTGTCAGCGTGCCCAAGTCCCTTCGCTCCATCGTCGCCCCCCCCGCCGTTCGCCTCCTCGACAGGTCACCATGCCGCCTGCGATTGCGCAAAGACAAAATTGTCGAATCGCGAAGGTTTCCGCCCTATGGCGACCCGATGACCCTTTCGATCGCCGTGCTCCTCCCCTGCTACAACGAAGAAGCCGCGATTGCGCAGACGATTGCGGGGTTCCGCGCGGCGCTGCCGGGGGCGACCATCTATGTCTATGACAATAACAGCCAGGACCGCACGATCGACGTCGCGCGTGCGGCGGGCGCGGTGGTGCGCAGCGAGCGGATGCAGGGCAAGGGCAATGTCGTCCGCCGGATGTTCGCCGACATCGACGCCGATATCTATGTGATGGCCGATGGCGACGCCACCTATGATCCCAATGCCGCGCCGGCGATGGTCACGCGGCTGGTGGAGGAGGGGCTGGACATGATCGTGGGCACGCGCGTCCATGAAGCGGCGGAGGCCTATCGGCGCGGGCACGTGCTGGGCAACCGCGCGATGACCGGGTTCCTCGCCGGGCTGTTCGGGCGCAGCTTCACCGACATCTTTTCGGGCTATCGCGCCTTTTCGCGGCGCTTCGTGAAGAGCTTCCCGGTGCTGTCGGCGGGTTTCGAGATCGAGACCGAAATCAGCGTCCACGCGCTCGAACTGAAAATGCCCGTGGGCGAGGTGGAGACACCCTATTTCGCGCGCATCGAGGGATCGCATTCGAAGCTCAACACCTATCGCGACGGACTGCGTATCCTGCGGACGATCGTGACGCTGTACCGGATCGAGCGGCCGATGCTGTTTTTCGGCTGGATCGCATCGCTGTTCGCGACGCTGGCGATCGTGCTGGCGATACCGTTGGTGGTCACCTATGCGCACACCGGGCTGGTGCCGCGCTTTCCCACCGCGATCCTGGTGACCGGGCTGATGATTCTCGCCTTTCTCAACCTGTTTACCGGGTTGATTCTCGATACCGTGGTGCGGGGCCGGCGCGAGATGCGGCGGCTTGCCTATCTCGCCCAGCCGGGGCCGTTCCGCCCGTCCTGATCGCCCGGCGTGCACCTCCGACGCACTCCCCCCTTGCACCATCCTGTCCGAGCGCCGATGTTGGGCCTGGGCAGAACAACAATATGAGATTTCCCGACATGCATCCGCTTTCCGGTCAGATGACCATCGACCCTGTAACTGGGGGCCTCGTTCCCATCGTCATCGAACAGTCGAGCCGCGGCGAGCGCAGCTTCGACATCTATTCGCGCCTGCTGCGCGAGCGGATCGTGTTCGTCACCGGTGGTGTCGAGGATCATATGGCCTCGCTCATCACCGCCCAGCTGCTCTTCCTCGAATCGGAGAATCCGAAGAAGGACATCTGGATGTACATCAACTCGCCCGGCGGCGTGGTGACTGCCGGCATGGCGATCCACGACACGATGCAGTATATCCGTCCGCGCGTCGGCACGGTGTGCATCGGCCAGGCGGCGTCGATGGGCAGCTTCCTGCTGGCATCCGGCGAGCCGGGGCTTCGCGTCGCGCTGAGCAATGCGCGCATCATGCTGCACCAGCCTTCGGGCGGGGCGCAGGGCATGGCTTCCGACATCGAGATCCAGGCGAAGGAAATCCTGCGCATCCGCGCTCGGATGAACGCGCTCTATGCGAAATATACCGGCCAGCCGATCGAGCGAATCGAAACCACCATGGACCGCGACTCGTTCTTCGAGGCAGACGAAGCCAAGGCATTCGGCATCGTCGATGAAGTCTATGACAAGCGGCCGAACCCGGCGGACGACGCATCGGGCGCCTGAGGATAGTAACTTGCGTCCGGGGCCTGTATCCCCGGACGATACGGAACCGCGGGCACGTGGTCCGATTTTGGATTGCCGGAATGACGCTCGCGTGTAGGATGGCGGGTGGCGATACGCGTCCGGCGCGTAAAGGATGGATTAAATGACAAAGCTCAGCGGCGGCGACTCCAAGAGCACGCTATACTGCTCGTTCTGCGGCAAATCGCAGCACGAGGTTCGCAAGCTCATCGCTGGGCCGACCGTGTTCATCTGTGACGAATGCGTCGAGCTCTGCAACGACATCATCCGCGAGGAGACCAAGTCGGCGCTCGTGTCCAAGAAGGACGGCGGCGTGCCCACGCCGCAGGAAATCTGCGACGTGCTCGACGATTATGTGATCGGCCAGAAGCGCGCCAAGCGCGTGCTGTCGGTGGCGGTGCACAATCATTACAAGCGGCTCAACCACGGCGCCAAGGGTGCCGATGTCGAGCTGAGCAAGTCGAACATCCTGCTCGTCGGGCCCACCGGCTGCGGCAAGACGCTGCTCGCGCAGACGCTGGCGCGCATCCTCGACGTGCCGTTCACGATGGCCGATGCGACCACGCTGACCGAGGCGGGCTATGTCGGCGAGGATGTCGAGAACATCATCCTCAAGCTGCTCCAGGCCTCCGACTATAATGTCGAGCGGGCGCAGCGCGGGATCGTGTACATCGACGAAATCGACAAGATTTCGCGCAAGGCCGAGAACCCGTCGATTACCCGCGACGTGTCGGGTGAGGGCGTGCAGCAGGCGCTGCTCAAGCTGATGGAAGGCACCACCGCGAGCGTCCCGCCGCAGGGTGGCCGGAAACACCCGCAGCAGGAGTTCCTCCAGGTCGACACGACGAACATCCTGTTCATCTGCGGCGGTGCGTTCAGCGGGCTTGAGAAGATCATCGGCGACCGCCTTCAGGGCAAGTCGATCGGCTTCGGCGCCTATGTGGCGGCTCCCGAGGAGCGCCGCACCGGCGAGACGCTGAAGCAGGTCGAGCCCGAGGATCTGCTGAAGTTCGGCCTGATCCCCGAGTTCGTCGGTCGCCTGCCGGTGATCGCGACGCTTGAGGACCTCGACGTCGAGGCGCTGATGAAGATCCTCACCGAGCCGAAGAACGCGCTGGTGAAGCAGTATCAGAAGCTGTTCGACATGGAGCAGGTCAAGCTGGGCTTCAACGACGACGCGCTGGTGGCGATCTCGAAGCGGGCGATCGAGCGCAAGACCGGCGCGCGCGGGCTTCGCTCGATCCTGGAGGGCATATTGCTCGACACGATGTTCGATTTGCCCAGCATGGATGGCGTCGACGAAGTGATGGTCGACAAGGACGTGGTGGACGGTCGCAAGGACCCGGTTCGCGTCTATACCAAGAAGGAAAAGGCGGGCGGCGCGGCCTGATTCGGCGGCGGGTGCGTGGGCTGGCCATTTGACCAGCCGGGCGCCCGCCCGCTGATTCGCCGATGATCGCGCCCGGCCTGCCGGGTGGCGCGGCGTCGCGGAGAAGCCGCCTGCGGTTTCGGCATGCGCTGGTCTGGCTGCTGATCGGCAGCCTCGTCTATGCGATAGCGCTGGCGATCGTGTTGGCGCTCTATCCCGATCCGATGGACGCGCTGGCGCCGGTGATCGGCCCCAGCCTGTACCTGACGCCGGTTTTCGGCATGCCCTATCTCATCGCAAGCGCGCGGCAGCGTGGGTGGGGGAGGAGATTGGTCTATTTCACATTGCTCCTGACCGCGGCGCACATCGTCGCGAACGAGTTGGCGTGGCGCAACGGCGTGGTCAATTTCCCGCTGGAGCCCGGCGCCGACGCCTATGTCAACGGCCTGATCACCGGGGCGATCGGTGGGAGTGCGGGTTCGGTGCTCGCCTTTGCCGGGCTGTTCGCGATTCGGATCGCAGCCCTCACTCGGTCGACTCGAGCGATCGCTCTGGCCGGGATCGGCGTGTTGACGACGCTGGGAGCGTTCGGGATGGCCGAGGGACTGGCATTGTCGCATGCGCTGGAACTGCCGTTGCGGCCCTCGCGCTTCATCTTCTGGTATGAATGTGTCCATCTGCCATGGCAGGCCGCGTTCGCGGTCTTCGTCGCCTGGCTGATGCGGCTGGGGCGCCCCACCGGCGGCTGAGACGATCCGTGGAACGCGTGATCGCCGAAGTCCCCGCGCCGCTGAGGGCCCCAGGCGACTCGTCGTGCGCGCCGTGTCACGCTGCACGATCTGGAACTTGCTCGCATTGCAGCGCCGGGTGAACGCTGCGTACCGGGCAACATTTGCCGTCGGTGGCATCCGGGGAGGTATGGATTTGCTGATACCGGCGCATTGCGCGGTAGCTAGGACCTGAGCCGGGTCATCCGTCATTGCTAAGGAGGAGCAAATGACCGGAGAACCCGGCTTTAAGGTGGTGGGCGCGGCTGGGATTGAACCAGCGACCCCTGCGGTGTGAACACAGTGCTCTACCACTGAGCTACGCGCCCATTGGCCTTTCGACCGAAACGGGAAGCGGGCCTTTAAGCGGAGCGCGTCGCGCTGTCCAGCCCCCCGGCGCTTTGCACCGGCACATTCCGCCCGCTTCGCCCGGGTTTCAGTTCACCGAATCCTTCAGGCCCTTGCCGGCCTTGAACTTGGGCTGGTTCGACGCCTTGATCGTCATTTCCTCGCCGGTCCGCGGGTTCCGGCCGGTCGACGCCTTGCGCTTGCCGACGGAGAAGGTGCCGAACCCGACCAACCGGACCTCGTCGCCCTTTTTGAGCGCCGCAGAAATGGCGTCGAAAACGGCCTCCACGGCCTTGCTCGCGTCACCCTTTCCCAATCCGGAATTGTCGGCGACCTGACCGATCAGCTCTTGCTTGTTCATGTGGTTGAATCCCCCTGACTATTTGAATGACGGCTTTTGGATGAATTGAGTCGCGGCGGCAAGCCGATGTGCCAGTCAGCACGCCGCCGCCGCCGCTGTCAAACCCCGGATTCCCGTATTTGAGCGAAAGTCAGTTACGGGAAATGGTCAATATGCCGTCAATGATGAACCGCGTCGCCGACTCCGGGCACCACCACCGGGGGCTGCGCCGCCAGTTCGTCGGCGTCGGTCCAGTCGATCGCAGTCAGCGGTCCGGTCAGGGCCAGCCGCAGCACTTCGTCGACATGCTTGACGGGAATGATCTCCAGCCCGTCGCGGATGTTGGCCGGGATCTCGACCAGATCCTTCTCATTCTCCTGCGGGATCAGCACGGTCTTGATTCCCCCGCGCAGCGCCGCGAGCAGCTTTTCCTTGAGCCCGCCGATCGGCAGCACCCGGCCGCGCAGCGTGACTTCGCCGGTCATCGCCACTTCGCGCCGCACCGGAACGCCGGTCAGCGTCGAGACCATCGACGTCACCAGCCCGATGCCCGCAGATGGGCCATCCTTGGGCACTGCGCCTTCGGGCAGGTGGACATGGATGTCCTTGCGCGCGAACAGGCTCGGCTTGATGCCATAGGAGGGCGAGCGCGCCTTGACGAAACTCAGCGCCGTCTCGACCGATTCCTTCATCACGTCGCCCAGCTTGCCGGTGGTCTTGATCCCGCCCTTGCCGGGAACGGTCACGCTTTCGATCGTCAGCAGTTCGCCGCCTACCTCGGTCCAGGCCAGCCCGGTGACGGCGCCGATCTGGTGCTCCTCCTCGCCCAGTTCGTGCCGGAACTTGGGCACGCCCGCGTATTCGGACAGGTTCTCGGGCGTGACCGTCACGCTTTGCGTCTTGCCCTCCAGGATCTGGCGCAGCGCCTTGCGTGCCAGCCGGGCGATCTCGCGCTCCAGCGTGCGGACGCCCGCTTCGCGCGTGTATTTCTGGATGAGCGCGCGGAGCCCAGGGTTGGTCAGGACGAACTCGCCGTCCTTGAGGCCATGCGCGTCGATCTGCTTGGCGATCAGGTGGCGCTCGGCGATCTCGACCTTCTCGTCCTCGGTATAGCCCTCCAGCCGGATGATCTCCATGCGATCCAGCAGCGGCTGGGGCAGGTTCAGCGAGTTGGCGGTGCACACGAACATCACGTCCGACAGATCGATGTCGATCTCCAGATAATGGTCGTTGAACTTGTGGTTCTGTTCGGGGTCGAGCACTTCGAGCAGCGCCGACGCGGGATCGCCGCGGAAATCCTGGCCGAGCTTGTCGATCTCGTCGAGCAGGAACAACGGGTTCGAGGTGCCGGCCTTTTTCAGGTTCGACACGATCTTGCCCGGCAGCGAGCCGATATAGGTGCGGCGGTGGCCGCGAATCTCGGCCTCGTCGCGCACCCCGCCCAGCGACTGGCGAATGAACTCGCGCCCGGTCGCCTTGGCGATGCTCTTGCCGAGCGAGGTCTTGCCGACGCCCGGAGGGCCGACCAGGCACAGGATCGGGCCCTTCAGCTTGTTCATCCGCGCCTGCACGGCCAGATATTCGATGATCCGGTCCTTGACCTTTTCCAGCGCATAATGATCGCCGTTGAGCACCGCCTCGGCCTCGATCAGGTCGCGCTTCAGCTTCGACTTCTTGCCCCAGGGCAGGCCCAGCAGCACGTCGAGATAATTGCGCACCACCGTCGCCTCGGCACTCATCGGCGCCATGGTCTTGAGCTTCTTGAGCTCGGCGGTGGCCTTGGTCCGCGCTTCCTTGGACAGCTTGAGCGTGGCGATCTTCTGGGTCAGCTCGGCAACTTCGTCGCCATCACCCTCTTCGCCTTCATTGCCCAGCTCGCGCTGGATCGCCTTGAGCTGTTCGTTGAGGTAATATTCGCGCTGGGTCTTCTCCATCTGGCGCTTCACGCGGCTGCGGATCTTCTTCTCGACCTGCAACACGCCCAGCTCGCCCTCCATGAAGGCGAACACCATTTCGAGCCGCTTCTGCGGGTTGGTCTCGACCAGCAGCGACTGTTTGTCGGCGACCTTGACGGCGATATTGGCGGCAACCGCGTCGGCAAGGCGCGACGCATCGTCCAGCTCGCCGAGCTGGACTGCGGTTTCGGCGGGGAGCTTGCGGTTGAGCTTGGCGTAATTGTCGAACTGGTCGACGACCGAGCGCATCAGCGCCTGGACCTCGGCGCCGTCGGTCTCGTCCTCGGCAACCGGCGTCACCGTGGCGGTCAGGTACGGCCCGGTTTCTTCGACGCGGGCGAGCTGGCCGCGCTCCTTGCCCGAGACGAGCACGCGCACCGTGCCGTCGGGCAGCTTGAGCAGCTGGAGCACTTCGGCGGAAACGCCGGTGTCGTACAGATCCTCGCGGCCGGGATCATCCTCGGCGGGGTCGAGCTGCGCGACGAGGAAAATCTCCTTGTCGTCGGCCATTGCGGCCTCGAGCGCCGCAACCGACTTGTCGCGGCCGACGAAGAGCGGCACGATCATGTGCGGGAAAACGACGATGTCGCGAAGCGGCAGGACGGGATAGGACTGCTTCATGAATACTCCGGGTCGGCCCCAATGGGCCCTTGTCTCCACTATATATGGGGGCGACGCCAGCGGCATCAATCGCCGTCTATTGATTGCATCGCGGGGCGGCGAATGCGGCGCCCCGTGTGACGGTTTGGCCGCCTGATGCAGATCCGTATCCCCGCTCGCATCCTGGTCGCCGCCGCGCTCGCGGGGGCAAGCCCGGCGTTCGCGCAGATCGGGCCGGGCGAGCCGCCGATCACCGCGCTGACCAAAATCTCCGGCGGTCCGGTGGATGCCGAACGTGCCGCGCTGACGCTGGAGCATGTCGACCTCGCCATCGAAGTGCTCCCCGCGACGCAAAGCCTGCGCGGCGTCGGCACGTTGACGTTGCGCACCGCCACGCCGCAGACTCGCCTGTTGATCGATCTCGACAAGAACCTGCCGGTCAGTGCGATTGCTCTGGACGGCACGCCGCTGGCGCCCTCGGCGTGGAGCAATCCGCAGGGGCGGCTGGCGATCACTTTGCCGCGCCCGCTGGCGGCGGGTGACCGGGCCACCGTCCGAATCAGCTATGGCGGCACCCCGCATGTCGCGGTGCGCGCGCCGTGGGACGACGGGCTGGTCTGGGCAAAGACCCCCGGCGACGGCAAGCCGTGGGTCGCGACGACGGCGGAGGGCTATGGCTGCGACCTTTTCTGGCCCTGCCTCGACTTTCCACAGGGCGAGCCCGCGATGGTCGATCTGCACATCACCGTACCGCAGGGGTTGAGCGCGCCGTCCAATGGCGTGCTCCAGCGCGTCGAGACGCTGCCGGACGGACGCACGACCTGGCATTGGAAGGCGCGGAGCCCCAATCCCTATTCGATTGCGCTCAACGTCGGGCCGTACAAGGAAATCACCCTTGCGCGGCACACCGACCGCTTCGGCGCGACCTTTCCCCTAAGCTATTGGTATCTCCCTGGGCGCGAGGTGCAGGCACAGCGGCTGTTCGCCGAATTTGCGCCGACGCTCGATTTCTTCGAGGCGAATATCGGGCCCTATCCCTGGTGGGACGAGAAGCTGGGGGTGGTCGAGACCCCGCATCTGGGCATGGAGCACCAGACGATCAACGCCTATGGCAACGCCTACAAGAAAACGCCGAGCGGGTTCGACGAGATTTTCCAGCACGAACTGGCGCATGAATGGTTCGGCAACCAGATGTCCGCCGGCAATTGGGACGATTACTGGCTGCACGAGGGCTATGCCCAATATATGCAGCCGCTCTACGGTCGCTGGCGCGAGGGCGAGGCCCGCTATGCGGCGATGATGGACGAGTTCCGCAACCAGATCCTCAACCACGCGCCGATCGTCTCGGGCCGCGTGATGACCGAGGAGGAAGTGTATGAGGACGCCAATGGCGGTCCTGGCGGCGACATCTATGTCAAGGGCGCCTGGGTCCTGCACACGCTGCGCAACCTGATCGGCGACGAGGCTTTCTGGGATGTGACGCGGCGGCTGGTCTATGGCCGCAGCGACCCGAAGCCGGGCAACTTCCAGCCGCGCTTTGCCAACACGCCCGAATATGTGGCGATCGTCAACCAGGTGACGGGGCGGGACCTGGGCTGGTTCTTCGACGTCTATCTACGCACGGCGGCGCTGCCCCGGCTGATGGAGACGCGCGAAGGCGACCGGGTGCTGTTGGCGTGGAAGCTGCCGGGCGACAAAGCCTTTCCGCTCCCGGTGGAAGTGTCGATCGACGGCAGGGTCCAGACCGTGCCCATGACGGGCGGCAAGGGCGTGATTGCCGCGCCGCCCGGCGCGCACGTCGTGGTGGACCCGGCATCGCGCATCCTGCGGCAATCCGACGCGGTGGACGCGTACCAGGCCTATATGCGGCGCGGCGGCGGGTAGGTCAGCGTAACCATCCCGCCAGCGCGATCCCGCAGGCCGATGCCAGAACAGCGCCGAACAGCGGCGCCGACGCGCGCACGCCCTTGCGTCCCCCCGCAATGGTCAGCGCCATCACGCCCTTGATCGCGGTGTTCGCGAGGATCGGCACCGCCAATACGATCCCGGCCGTGGTGCCGTCGATCGTACCCGCCGGCAACCCGGCCAGCGTCAGCACCGCGGCATCGACATCCATCATGCCGGTGATACCAAGCAACACAGCGATACCCTGATCGCCAAAGGCCATCTGTGCCCAGCGCGCGACAACCGACAGGATCGCGACCAGCCCGGCGAGCAGTAGCGCCGGGCCGAAATCCAGCGGATTGCCCAGCACCACCGGCGCGGTGCTACCGCCGCTATTCCCCCGCCGAAGCGCCAGCAGCGCCAGCAGCAACGCCGTCGCCAGCGCGGGCACCATCGCAATGGCCAGCGACACGCTGGCGAAGGGCGCGAGCAGCGCGGTGATGACCTGTACCCGCACCAGCATCACCAGCGACGCCAGCCCGATCCCCGCGGTCAGCCCCGCCTCGCTCCCGCTCCCGGCCCGAAGCTGGCGGGCATAGCTGGCCGTGACCGCCGTCGACGACACCAGCGCCCCCGTCAGCGCCAGCACCAGCACCCCCCGGTCCGGCCCGAAACGGCGCGCGGCGACATAGCCCGCGAACGACAAAGCGAGCACAATCACCACCACCATCCAGATGCGGTGCGGGTTCCACGCCTGATAGGGACCATAGCTGGCGTCGGGGAGCAGCGGGAGGACCAGCAGCGCCACGATCGCGAATCGCGCTACTGATTCGACTTCGGCTTCGCTCATGCCTTTCAGCATCGCGTGCAGCGGCTCGCGCGAACTGAGGATCAACACGACCACCGCCGCGACCGCCAGCGCCTCTGCGACCCGCCCGCTCCCGGCCAGAAAGCCAAGCCCGAAGGTCAGCACGCCGACCACCGTGCCCGTCACCGACAGGCTGCCGTCGCGGCGCAGCAACCCCGCATAGCCGAGCACCAGGCTGGCCGCGACGCCCGCCGCCACTACCGCCGCGATCACCAGTGGAAGCATCGCCGCGACGCCCCCGGCGAGCCCGAGAAAACCGAAGGTGCGGAATCCACTGACTCGCCCGCCATCGGCGATGCCGCGCGCACGCCAACCCCGTTCCAGCCCGATCAGCAGGCCGACCGCCAATGCTGCCGCCAAGTCGCGAAGAGAGGAATCGAGAGGCATCACGCCGCAAGGCTATCGCGATGCGGCGTCACCGAGGGAATGCGGGATAGTACGCGCACGCACCTAAGCGGCGTCATCGGCGGTCGGGCGCGGCAAGACCCCTTCGCCCAGCACAGCGGCGACGACGCGCGCGTGAAGCGGTGCGTACCCGATATCCTTTAGCCGACCGCGCAACGTGCGAGCGCCTTGACGCGCACTGCGGCATTTTTCCATCACGCCTGGCCCACGCGCCCCTATGCAGTGTTGCCCAGGCGCAACATCGTCATCCCATTGTAATTTAAACGTCGCCTGACTGTCTTCGTATACTCGCGGACGAGTCACGCAAGCTCCGTAGCGCGGCGGCTGTGATCGACAGGGGGAACCGAGTCGATCCCGTTCATTCGCCCACCGCGCAACCCGGCGTCCGCCGGAACGGAGATTTTATGGCAAGCTTCAAACGCCTCGGCCTTATTCTTATGACCACCTGTGCGGGCGCCGCGTTGTCGGCGTGCGACGGCGCGCTCAGCGTCGCCTCGCCGGGCGAAGGCGTGATCGTGGTCCCCGCACCGGCGCCGACTTCGACGTCGACCCCGACTCCTGCGACTCCGACCCCCACGCCAGGCACGCCGGCCGCCGCCTGCCCGACCGGCTATACCGATGTCGGCGTGATCGGCAGCTTCCGCGGGTGCCGCCTGCCGTCGCTGATCACGGGCAACACGACGCTCGCGAAGCTTCCGGGCGTTGCGTATGAAATCAACGGTCGCGTCGATGTCGGCATCGATCTGGGCGGCGCCGGCACTGCGCCGGGCGGCCAGAGCGCAATCCTGACGATTGCTCCGGGCGTGGTGCTCTATGCCAACACGACCAACGCCGATAACGACTTCATGATCGTCAACCGCGGCTCGCGCATCCTCGCCGAGGGCACCGAGGCGCTGCCGATCATCTTCACGTCGCAGCAGAACATCGCCGGCACCGCGACCGACGACTCGCAGGGCCAGTGGGGCGGCGTGATCCTCGCCGGCCGCGCGCCGATCTCGAACTGCAACCTTTCCGGCGTGACGGGCGGCTCGGCCACCTGCGAAAACGTCGTCGAAGGCACCGGCACCGCGCTGTACGGCGGCAACGCGCCTTCGGATAACAGCGGCACCTTCCGCTATGTCCAGATCCGTTACTCGGGCACCGTGCTGGCGGAAGGCGTCGAGCTTCAGGGCCTGACGCTGGGCGGCACCGGCTATGGTACGACGATCGACCATGTCCAAGTGCACAACAGCTCGGACGACGGCATCGAGATCTTTGGCGGTCGCACCAACATGAAGAACCTGGTGATGACCGGCGCCGACGACGACAGCCTCGACTATGACGTCGGCTATCGCGGCCTGATCCAGTTCGTGCTGGCGGTGCAGAAGCCGAATAACACTCAGACCGACAACTATATGATCGAAGTCGATACGAACGGTGGCGAAGACGCGCTGCCCCGCACCTGGGGCCAGATCGCCAACTTCACCTTCATCCAGACGACCAGCGCCACCAACGCCGCGTTGCGTATCCGCGGCGGCGCCGACAATCGCCTGGTCAACGGCATCATCGTGACCCCGAACGCCTGCACCAACATCGTCGCCGGCGCCTCCGATGCCAGCGGCAAGACCACGATCCGCGCCGCGGACTCGACGCCTTCGACCACGCTGCCGACCCCAGGCACCGCAGAAACGCTTGGTGCGCTTCAGGACTTCGGCCCGCCGATGTTCAACTCGATCTACTTCGCGTGCGGCGCGACCAAATATGCCGAGAGCACGGTCAACACGATCAAGGTGACCGCTGCCGAGCAGCAGGCGATCGTCGAGGCGGCGGCGAACAACGTCACGATCAACGGCACGTCGACAGAGGCCGTGACGGGCGGCTATCTGCGTGGCACCGGTGCGGCGGCCGTCACCGCGGTCAACCCGGCAATCTACAATCCGCAGCCCGCTTCGGGTCTGGCGGCGTTCTTTGTCACGACCACCTTCCTGGGTGCGATCGGGCCGGACAGCACCGCGAACGACTTCGACACCTGGTACCAGACCTGGACCTGCAACTCGAACCGGGCGAACTTCGGAACGACCAGCGGAAGCTGCACGGCCGTCCCGAACTGACGCCAAGCGGAACCTGACGGAGCGGCGCGCCGTGCGCCGCTCCGTTTTCGCTGATTTTCCGAACTCTTCGCTCCGGAACCAGATATGAGAACCCAGCTCGCCTTCGGAAGCCTGCTCCTCGCCACCTCGACGCTGGTCGCGCCTGCCGCGCTCGCTCAGGTGACGGGCGCACCGTCCACGCCTCCCGCGGGATCGGTGGTCGTTCCGGCCACCCCGCAGGAACAGACCCCCGAGTCCACCGAGGAGCAGGTTGAGACCTCCACTCCGGGTGCCGAACTCAACGACACGCAGGACATCGTCGTCGTCGGGCGCAACGTTCCCAACGTCGTGCGCGCCACGCCCCAGGTCGTGTCCGTGCTGTCGACCGAAGACATCGCCCGCACCGGCGAAGGCGATATCGCCGGCGCACTCCAGCGGGTGACCGGCCTGTCGGTTGTCGGCAATGGCTTTGTATTCGTCCGCGGCCTGGGCGATCGCTATTCGTCGTCGCTGCTCAACGGTTCGCCGTTGCCGAGCCCAGAGCCGCTCCGCCGCGTCGTGCCGCTCGACATCTTCCCGACCAACGTCATCGCATCGGCGCTGGTGCAGAAGAGCTATTCGGTCAACTATCCCGGCGAATTCGGTGGCGGCGTGATCAACCTCACGACCCGCGCCGTGCCGAAGGAGCGCTTCTTCCAGATGGGCGCCTCGTTCGGCTGGGACACGTTCACCACCGACAACCACGGCTATACCTATGACGGCGGTCGCGCCGACTGGTTCGGCTATGACAGCGGCGAGCGCAAGGTGCCGAAGTTCATTCTGGATGCCGGCCGCAACCGCACGTCGACGTTGAAGTCGAGCGAGATCACCGGGCTGACCAATGCCCAGACGACGCTGGTTTTCGATCACCCGCATATTCCGCCCAATCTCAGCTTCGAGACCAGCCTTGGCGGTTCCGCCGATGTCGGCGACGTCCGGGTCGGCCTCATCGCCGCGGGCGGGCTCAACAATTCGTGGCGCACGCGCGACGCGATCCAGCAATATTCGATCGACAATGACGGCGGCCTGTCGCGCGACTTCCACATGATCACCACCGACAACCGCGTGATCGTCAACGGCCTGGTCGGGCTTGGCGCCGAATTCGGCGAGCACAAGGTCCGCTGGACCAACCTGTACATCCACGACACCGTCAAGCAGGCAAGCATCGGCGTTGGCGGCGAAGGCAACAACTTCGACGTCATCAACGGCAACCAGCCCTTTTACGACCAGAATACCGCATGGTACGAGCGCCAGCTGATCAACACGCAGCTGGCCGGCGAATTCCATTTCGACGACCTGACCCTCGACGTGCGCGGCGGCTATGCCAACACCAAGCGCAAGGCGCCCTATGAGCGTCACTTCCGCTATCAGTATCTGGAGTCGATCTATTCGACGCCAGTGAATGATTATGTGAACACGCTGAGCACCAACACCCCCGCGACGATCGCGTTCAGCGATCTCAACGAGGATCTTTGGTCGGGGCAGGCGGATCTGAGCTACAAGCTCAACATCGCGTTCCCGATGACCGTGTCCTGGGGCTATTATTACAGCGACGCCGATCGCACCTCCAGCCGCTACCAGTTCCAGTATTTCGGCCCCAACGGGTCGTCGTTGCCGCTGGTGCTGGGCCAGTTGCGTCCCGATTATCTGTTGTCCGACGACACGATCCTGAACGGCTGCACGCGCTTCATCGACGGCTATACCGATGCGGGCAACTGCATCGAGTTGCGCAACACCACGGCCAATGCGGGCGCGGCGGAATATCAGGCGGGGCTCAAGGTCCAGGCCGGCTATATCCAGACCGAGATGGAGCCCGTCGACCGGATCCGCGCCACATTGGGCGTCCGCTATGAGGACGGTCGCGAGACCGTCACCACCAGCGGGCTGCTTAATACCCGGCTGAACAACGCCTATTGGCTCCCGGCGGCGACGATCACCTGGTCGGCGGTCCCCGACCTCCAGATACGCTTCCATGGTTCGAAGACGATCGCGCGTCCGCAGTTCCGCGAACTCGCGCCGCAGCTCTACACCGATTATGAGAGCAACCGGCAGTTCTTCGGCAACCCGCTGCTCAACGACTCGAAGCTGTACAACCTCGAAATGCGGGCTGAGTGGTTCTACGCCCCCCAGCAGCGCGTGACGCTGGCGGCCTTCATGAAGAAAATCGACAAGCCGATCGAAACCGTCGCCTTCTTCCCCGGCGGCGCGACCACGCCGCAGGTCGGCTTCTCCTACGCACCCAGCGCACGGCTGTACGGCGCAGAGATCGATGCGGTGAAGTATATCAACCTTGATGGCATCGGTGACGGGCCGTTCTGGAGCGGGCGCCGCCTGATGCTCCAGGCGAACTACACCTACACCAAGTCCGAGCTGCAGGTCACAGACGAATTGGTGCCAAGCCCGCTGCAGGGCGCGGTGGCGACCTATGTCAAGGCGAGCAACCTGTTCGTCGACGGCGACCCGCTGGTCGGCCAGTCGGACCATATCGCCAATTTCCAGCTTGGGCTGGAGGATCGCGATGCGCTGTCGCAGCTCACCTTCCTGGTGAACTATGCCAGCGAGCGGGTGACCAACCGTGGCCCGGTGCCGCCTTCGGGCGACGGCATTCCCGAGCCGAACATCGTAGAGAACCCCGGCTGGCGCTTCGACATCGTGATGCGCCAGGGCTTCAAGCTGGTCGGCACCGAGTTCGAACTGAAGATCGAAGCCCGAAATCTGACCGCCCAGAAGTATCAGGAGTACCAGATCTTCCCCAACGGCGTGCGCCGCGAGGTCAACACCTATGACCTGGGCCGCATGTTCTCGATCGGGCTAAGCGCGACGTTCTGAGACTGAAGATAGGGGGAAAGGGCGGGCGTCCGGATGCGGACTGCCCGCCCTTTTCTGTTCTACCACCCCCAGGGGCGTTCGCGGAACCACTGGGTGATCACATATTTGGTGCCGGCCCGAACCTTCATCGCGTGATGGATGGTGGAGGGATTGGGCGAGCCATCGGGGCGGAGGTTGTTCCAGGCAAGCACCTTGCCGACTTCGGGCTGGACGATCTTGTCGATTGCCTTGAACCGCGTCGCGCCGCCTGCCTCGACGTCGTTGAGATACAGCATCACTGTCCAGGTGCGCTGGCCCGACACGCTGCAATATTTGGCGAAATCCTGTCCTTGCGGCTCGAAATAGTCGGTATGCGCCTTGAACTCCTGCCCGATATCATAGCGCTGACCCTGCATCGGCTCGCCATGCGTCGGGTCGAGTCCGGTCATGGCGATCATCCGGCGCTTCAGTTCCACCGTCATCGCATCTTCCGGATCGAGATCGCAGGTTTCGCTGGTGCGGAAGGCATAATCGCCATTGGCATCGGCGAGCGTCGACGGTCGCCGCTTCGTATCGATCCGGTCCATAAGCACCGCGCAAAGCTCGGGCTCCAGGAAATTCTTGGCGATGAACATTGCGACTTTCGCGCTCGGCACACGCTGGATACCGGGCCAGCGCAGGATGTGGTCGACCACCGGCTCGGAAGGGTGGCCGGAGCCAAGATTGGGGATCAGGGGGGCTTGGGTGGCGGACGCGTGCATGCCCACATTGTGCCAAATTGCGCTGTGCGATTCCACCCCGACCCATGCCGAAAGGTGCCGCATGTCGTTCCGGGAAAGTCATAAAAACGCAGCATAATCGTCACATACTTGCTGCACCGCGACGTGATCCGAAAAGGGGGATTGCATGAGCCTGGATTTGGAAGGGGTTACGGCGGAGTCGACACGGCGCGCCGCGACCGATGCCGGCTTGGTATCGCCGATCGACGCTCCCGGCGGCGATGAACTGCGCAACCTGACATTGGAAACGCTGCTTGCCGAAGCGGCGCGGCGCGAGGCGTCGCATGTCCATGTCGAGCCGGTCGGTCGCGGTGCCGTGGTGCGGCTGCGAATCGGCGGCGGTCTGGCGGTGCTCGGCCGGCTTACCGCGGATCGGCTGCGCGCGATCTCCGCCGAGATCGATGCCCGGGCGGGTGCCGATGCGCGCTTCTGCGAGGGCGGCGCAACCATTGGCGTCTCACGGCTCGCCACGCGCGATGGCGCGCGGATCGTGCTCCAGCTTGCGGTGCAGGAGCGGACGCAAGCGGCGTTGGAAGAGCTGGGGATGCGCCCGCAGTTGCTGGCGGCGCTGCGCCCCGCGCTGAATCGCGGCGGGCTGGTGCTGCTCGCGGGCGCCAGCGGATCGGGCACCACAACGACGCTGCGCGCGCTGCTTCGGCACCTCGCCGAGGGCAATCGCACGCTGGTCGCGATCGAGCCGCTGCCGGGCCCGCGGATCGACGGCGTGGCGCAGGCCGCCATTGGCGGCGCGCTCCGTGCCGCGGATGCGTTGCGGCAGGCGCGGCTTCAGGATTGCGACGGCATCGGCATCGACGGCATCGCCGACCGGGAAACCGCCGCGCTGGCAGTCGAAGCCGCGCAGGACGGGATGCTCGTGGTCGCGACCGTCGCCGCGGCGGATGCGGTCGGCGCGATTCGGCGGATGCGCGAATGGCGAGTCGGGCCGTTCGCGCTTGCCTCGACGCTCAACCTCGTGCTGGCGCAGCGGCTGGTCCGCCGGCTGTGCCCGCAATGCCGGATCCCGGTTCAGGCCGATGGATCGGTGTCGGCGCTGTTGGGCTTCGATCCGGGCGCTATCGTCTATTCGGCGGGCGGCTGCGGTGCATGCGACGGCACCGGCCATGCCGGCGAGATTGCCGTTTTCGAGGCGATCGACGTCGATCCGGCGCTCCGCCGCCTGCTCAACGATAGCGGCGACGAGGCGATATTGTCGCGCCACGCCTTTGTAAGCGCACCGAATCTGGGATCGGCGGCGCGCGCGCTGGTGCGCGCGGGGGTGACCACGCCGGAGGAGGCGGTGCGGGTATCGCGCGGATAGCGATTAAAGCCGCGCAATACTCTTGCGCAAAGCGTTTGCCGCGGTTAAGCGGCCAACCTCCACGGCGATCGTAGTTCAATTGGTTAGAGCGTCGGCTTGTGATGCCGGATGTTGCGGGTTCAAGTCCCGTCGGTCGCCCCAGTTTCTCCACAGCGCGGACCCGCCATGCTCACCGACTGGGGTTTCCCCGATTTCGACGACCATGAGGGCGTCCACCTGTTCTCCGACCGCGCATCGGGGCTGAGCGCGATCATCGCGATCCATTCCAGCGCGCTGGGGCCTGCGGCCGGGGGTGTGCGCTTCTGGCACTATGCCGATCACCGCGCCGCGATCACCGACGCGCTGCGGTTGTCGCGGGGCATGAGCTACAAGAACGCGATGGCCAATTTGCCGATGGGCGGGGGCAAGGGCGTCGTGCTGGCCGACCGGCCGGGCTCGGAGATCACCACCGCGCAGCTCGAGGCATTTGGGCGCGCGGTCGAGTCGCTTGGCGGGCGCTATGTCACTGCCGAGGATGTCGGCATGTCCGAAGCGCGGATGAAGGTCGTCGCGACGCAGACGCGCCACGTCTCCGGCCTGCCGGTCGCGGCGGGCAGCGCGGGCGGCGATCCGGGGCCGGTGACCGCGCGCGGCGTCTATCTGGGCGTCAAGGCGGCGGCCAAGCGCGGGCTGGGCGCCGACTCGATGGCGGGGGTGCGCGTTGCGATCCAGGGCGTTGGGTCGGTCGGTGGCGGGCTGGCCCGGCTGCTCGCGGCGGATGGCGCGAAGCTGGTGCTGGCCGACGTGAATGCCGAGCGCGCCAAGGCGCTGGCGTCCGAACTGGGTGCCGAAGCGGTTGACGCGGGCGCGATCGCTACGCTCGACACCGATATTTTCAGCCCCAACGCGCTCGGCGCGATCCTCACCGAGACCTCGATTCCCGCGCTTGGGTGCAAGGTCGTGGCGGGCGGCGCGAACAACCAGCTTGCGACGCGTGCGGACGGCAAGCGCCTTCAGGAGCGCGGCATCCTGTACGCGCCGGATTATGTGATCAACGCGGGCGGGATCATCAATGTCGGGCTCGAATATCTGGGGCAGGGCGACCGCGCCGAAGTCGACGCGCGGGTCAATCGCATCCCTGACCGCCTGATCGAAGTGTGGGACGAGAGCGACCGCACCGGCGACCCGCAAAGCGATGTCGCGGACCGGATCGCGCAAAGGTTGATCGGGCGGGGTTGATCCGGCTCGGATGAAGAAAAGGGGCGGGCAGGGAGTACCTGTCCGCCCCTTTTGCATTCTTAATCCCCCTTCCGCTTGCGGGAGGGGAGCGATTGCGGATGGCTTACGGCAGCATCCGCACGCCGGGCTCGCGATCCCAGAAGCGCTTCGCAGCCGCGTCGATGAAGCCGTCGTCCAGCCCGGTCACGCCTGCGTCCGCCTCGACGCCAGCCTTATCGAGCAACGGCTTGGCCGCGTCGCTAGCACCGATCGCCTTGAGGTGGCCAAAGGCGTCCATCACGAATTGCACTGCCGCCGCTTCCTTGAGCAGCATCGCCGTTCCCTCAGCCGACAGCGACACCGCGATCGCGTCCGCCAGCACCGAGGGATAGCCCGCAAGCTGGGCATCCGCCTTGAGCAACGATCCGTCCGACAGCTTCGCGCCGCCGATCTTGGGCGCGACGATCACCGCGCGGGCACCCGCGCCTTCGATCGCGCCGATCAGTGCCTTCGTCGCATCGGCGTCCGAGCCATCGGCGACGAGCACTGCGATCGAGCGGCCCTCGATGTCCTCGGGCTCGAGCGGCCCCTCGATGATCCGCAGCGCGGGGGACAGGTCGAGATCCTGCACCGGCGCCGCAGTCTCCGATGCCTTGGGCAGCGGCATGTTCAGACCGTCGGCCACGCGCGCGGCGAGGTCGGGATCGACATTGACGAGGTTGGACAGGACGCGCGTGCGGACATGCTCCAGCCCGACCTTCGACAGTTCGAACACCAGCGCGAAGGCGACATGCGCCTGTTCGGGTTCGGCGAGCGAGCGGAAGAACATCCGTGCCTGACTATAGTGATCCGCGAAGCTTTCGGGGCGGATGCGCAGCTTGTCGCCCTGTTCCTGCTCGGCGGCGCGACCGGGATGCGTGGTGAAGCCCTTGACCGGGCATTCGCGCGGCCCGGCTTCCTCGCCCGCCTGCGACAGGCTGTTGGGCTCGTAATTCGCGCGGCCCTTGGGCACCGCCATCTGCATATGGCCGTCGCGCTGGAAGTTCATCACCGGGCATTTGGGCGCGTTGATCGGGATCTGGTGGAAGTTGGTCGAGCCCAGCCGCTTGAGCTGGGTATCGAGATACGAGAATAGCCGGCCCTGGAGCAGCGGGTCGTTGCTGAAATCGATGCCGGGGACGATGTTCGCCGGGCAATAGGCGACCTGTTCGGTCTCGGCGAAGAAATTGTCCGGGTTGCGATCGAGGACCATCCGACCGATCGGGCGCACCGGCAGCAGTTCCTCGGGAATGATCTTGGTCGAATCGAGCACGTCATAGGGCAGGCTGTCGGCAAACTCTTCGTCGAATGCCTGGATGCCCAGCTCCCATTCGGGGAAGTCGCCCATGTCGATCGCCTCGAACAAGTCGCGGCGGTGGTAATCGGGGTCGGCGCCGGCGATCTTGACCGCTTCGTCCCAGCAGGTCGACTGGACGCCCTGTTTGGGCTTCCAGTGGAACTTGACGAAGGTCGACTGACCCTCGGCATTGACCAGCCGGAAGGTGTGGATGCCGAAGCCCTGCATCGTGCGCAGCGAGCGCGGGATGGTGCGATCGGACATTGCCCACATGATCATATGGGTCGATTCGGGCATCAGGCCGATAAAGTCCCAGAAGGTGTCATGCGCCGACGCCGCCTGCGGATAGCCCTTGTCCGCCTCCATCTTCACCGAATGGATCAGGTCGGGAAATTTGATCGCATCCTGGATGAAGAACACCGGGATATTGTTGCCGACCAGATCCCAATTGCCATCCTGGGTGTAGAACTTGACCGCGAAGCCGCGCACGTCGCGCGGGGTATCGACCGAACCGGCGCCGCCCGCGACGGTGGAGAAGCGCGTGAAGACCGGGGTGCGCTTGCCCGCTTCGCTGAACAAGTCGGCGCTGGTGAGGTCCGACAGGTCCTCATAGGATTCGAAATAGCCATGCGCCGCCGAACCGCGCGCATGGACGATCCGCTCCGGGATACGCTCGTGGTCGAAGTGGAAGATCTTCTCGCGCAGCACGAAATCTTCGAGCAGCACCGGGCCGCGTGCGCCGGCCTTCAACTGGTTCTGGTTGTCGGAGACGGGGATACCCTGATTGGTGGTCAGCCGCTCTGCCGTCGCTGTCTGATGCGTTTCGCCGCCGTTGCCGGTGGTGAAGTCGTTGTCTTTAGCCATGTCGCCGCTCCTGGAGTTTGCTGCTCAACGGATCGCGCGGTGCTTGGGTCCGCACAATTATACGAGGGTGCAGGCACGCCCTCTTACGCGCGCTGCGGGCAGGTCCGTTCCTGTGGCATCTACTTAACGGGGGGCGATGGATTCCGGTGAAGAACCCGGCTAACCTCTTTGCCGTGGCCGTTCTTCATGCCCTTGCGAATCCTGCGCGGTTTCTGAAAATCGCGAAGCCGTTGACGCCGATCCTGTTCTGGCTCGGCGCGGCGCTGGCGCTGTTCGGCGCCTGGGCCGGGCTGACGCTGACGCCGCCCGACTATCTCCAGAAGGAGACGGTGCGCATCCTGTACATCCACGTTCCCGCCGCCTGGCTGGGGATGGGGGGATGGACGGCGCTCGCGGCATCGAGCCTGGGCTATCTGATCTGGCGGCATCCGCTGGCCAGCATCGCCGCGCGCGCGATCGCGCCCGCAGGGGCAGTGTTTGCAGCGATCTGCCTGGTGACCGGGTCGATCTGGGGCCGGCCCACCTGGGGGACGTGGTGGGAATGGGATGGGCGGCTGACGTCGATGCTGCTGCTGTTCTTCATCTACATCGCCTATATCGCGCTTGCCCGCGCCGATGCCGATCGCGGCGGCGACGGGCGCGTGCCCGCGCTGTTTGGCGTGGCGGGATCGGTGCTGTTGCCGATCATCCGCTATTCGGTGGTGTGGTGGAACACGCTGCATCAGGGGCAGAGCATCGGGCTGACCAGTTCGAGCATCGACGGATCGATGCTATGGCCTTTGTTCTTCACGCTGGGTGGCTTTTCGTTGCTGTTCGGCGGCGTCGTGCTGATGCGGATGCGCGCGGCGCTTGCGGTGCAGAAGGTCGAGGCGCGGATGAAGCGGATGGCGGGGCGATGAACCATTGGGCATTCGTGACGGCGGCCTATCTGGTGACGCTTATCGGCACCGGCGGGCTAGCGGCGGCAAGCTGGGTGGCGATGCGCCGGGCCGAGGCCGCCGCCGAATCGCTGCGGCGCGACCGATGAAGGCCAAGCATCAGCGGCTCGTGCTGGGCCTGCTCGCGCTCGCCGCGATCGGTGGCGCGTCGGGGCTGGCGCTGTCGGCGTTGCAGGATCAGGCCGCGTTCTTCTACGCGCCCGGCGACGTGCAGGGTAAGCCCGTGCCGCTGGACAAGGCGGTGCGGCTGGGCGGGATGGTCGAGACCGGATCGCTGGTCCGCAAGCCCGACGGCGTCTCGGTCGCCTTCGCGGTCACCGACGGCAAGGCGCGCGTGCCGGTGGCGTTTCGCGGGGTAACGCCCGACCTGTTCAAGGAAGGATCGGGCGTTGTCGCCGAAGGCCGGTTCAACCCCGACGGCAGCTTCACCGCCGACAATCTGCTCGCCAAGCATGACGAGCGCTACATGCCCCCGCAAGTCGCGGGCAAGATGCACAAGAGCGAGACGCTGAAGCAATGATCGCCGAGGCAGGGCTCGCCGCACTTTGGCTCGCGGCGGCATTCGCGCTGGTCCAGGTTCTGCTCGCCTGGGGCGCGGCGCGGGAAGCGGTGGAGGGCAAGGGCGATCAGTTGATGATCGCGCTCCGCCGCACGACCCTGGTCCAGGGGCTGCTCGCGGTGCTGTCGTTCGGGCTGCTCATCCTGTTGTTCGTGCGCAGCGACATGTCGGTCGTGCTGGTCGTCGAGAACAGCCATTCGCTCAAGCCGCTGATGTACAAGATCGCCGGCGCCTGGGGAAACCATGAAGGGTCGATGCTGCTGTGGGTCACGGTGCTGGCCGCAGCGGGGGCGGGGGTAGCGCTGTTCGAGCGCCAGCTTGCCGCCGCGACGCTGGCCGCGACCTTGGGTGCGCAGGCGGCGATCGGGCTGGGCTTTTATGCGTTTCTCGCCTTTGCCTCCAACCCGTTCGTGCGACTCGATCCGGCGGCGGCGGACGGGCAGGGGCTGAACCCGCTGCTCCAGGACCCCGGCCTCGCCTTCCACCCGCCGACGCTCTATCTCGGCTATGTCGGGCTGTCGGTCGCGTTCAGCTTCGCAGTCGGCGCGCTGCTGATGCGCGACGTGGGGCCGTCCTTTGCCAAGGCGATGCGACCCTGGGTGCTGGCGGCTTGGATTTTCCTGACCATCGGGATCACGGCGGGGAGCTATTGGGCCTATTACGAGCTGGGCTGGGGCGGCTGGTGGTTCTGGGACCCCGTCGAGAACGCTTCGCTGATGCCGTGGCTGGCGGCGACGGCTCTGCTCCATTCGGTGACGGTGCTGGCGACGCGCGACGGCCTGCGCGCCTGGACGCTGATGCTGGCGGTGGTCGCGTTTTCGATGTCGATGATCGGCACTTTCCTGGTCCGGTCGGGCATCCTCGTCAGCGTCCATGCCTTTGCCGTCGATCCGACGCGGGGCACGTTCATCCTGGCATTGCTCGGCATCTATATCGGCGGCGCGCTCGCGCTGTTCGGGTTGCGCGTGGGCAAGGTGACGCAGGGTTCGACCTTCCAGCTCGTCAGCCGCGAGGGCGCGCTGGTGCTCAACAATTTGCTGCTGAGCGTGATCCTCGGCGTGGTGTTCATCGGCACGCTGTATCCGCTGGTGGCGCAGGCGATGGACGTCCAGCTTTCGATCGGCGCGCCGTTCTTCAACAAGGCGATTGCCCCGGTCGCGCTCGCGCTGGTCGCGGCGACGGCGGTGGGGCCTTTGCTCAAATGGCGGCGCGACAGTGCCAATGCGCTGCTCGGCAAGCTGCTGGCACCGGCGGCGGCGGCGGGGCTGGCCTTTGCGCTGCTGTTCGCCTTTACCGGCAGCGCGCATCTGGTGCCGATCCTCGGCATCGCCTTCGCAGCGGGGCTCGCGGTCGCCAGTATCCTGCCGCTCGCGCGCCGCAACCTGCGCCGCACCCCGATCCATATCTGGGGGATGGTGATCGCGCATCTGGGCGTCGCGGTGAGCATCGCAGGCATGGCGGCGGACACCGCGTTCAAGGTCGAGCGGCTGGCGGCGGTCAGCGTCGGCGGGAATGTCACCGTCGGGCCGTTCCGAGTGACGCTGGAGGAGATCCGCCCGACGCTTGGGCCGAACTGGTCCGCGCTGGAGGCACGGCTGAAGGTGCAGCGGGGCAACACCGCGCCATTCGAACTGCTACCGCAACAGCGTTTCTTCAGCGCGCCGCCGACCACGACCAACGAAGCGGCGATCACGACTTTGCTCGATGGGCAGCTCTACACCGTGCTGGGGCAGGGCGACGAGCAGGGGCGGTGGCAGCTCCGGCTGTGGTGGAAGCCGTTCGTCACGCTGATCTGGCTGGGCGGCGGGCTGATCGCGCTGGGCGGGGCGCTGGCGCTGGTCGGGCGCGTGCGCCGCGAACTGCGCGAGCGGCGGGACGCCGCCGAGGCGGAACATCTATGAGGCGCTTGCTGATCTGGGCGCCGCTGGCGCTGTTCGCGCTGGTCTTTGCGCTGGTGACGAGCGGGCTGGTCAAGCCGGGCGACCGGATGATCCACTCCGCAATGGTCGGCAAACCGCTGCCCGCGCTGCAAATGCCCGCGCTGCTGCCGGGCAGACCGGGGATCGACGCCGCCGCGATGCGCGGCAAGCCGCGGCTGCTCAACGTCTTTGCAAGCTGGTGCATCCCGTGCATCGCCGAGGCGCCCGAATTGATGAAGCTGCGCCAGGCGGGGGTAGAGATCGACGCGATCGCGATCCGCGATACGCCAGAGGCGGTCCAGCAATTCCTGCGGCAGCATGGCGATCCCTATACAAGGATCGGCGACGACAAGGCGAGCGCGGCGCAACTCGCGCTGGGATCGTCGGGGGTGCCCGAGACCTTTGTGATCGATGCGCGCGGGACGATCGCCTTTCAGCATATCGGGCCGATCCGCCCGGAGGACGTGCCGGTGCTGCTGGCGCAACTGGAGAAGGCGAAGTGAGCCGCGTCGCCGCGCTGTCCGGGGCCGCGATGGTTTCGGCGCTGCTCGCTGGCGCGCCCGCGCTGGCGGATTCGAGTCGCCCCCCGGCGCCGCTCGCCTATACCCAGCTCGCCGATCCGGCCAAGGAAGCGCGGGCCAAGGCGCTGATGGATACGCTGCGCTGCCTGGTCTGCCAGGGCCAGTCGATCGCCGACAGCGACGCGGAGATGGCGGGCGACATGCGCGCGCTGGTCCGCGAGCGCGTCGAGGCAGGCGAGCAGCCCGAGGCGATCCGGGCGTGGCTCGTCCAGCGCTATGGCGATTACGTGACCTATGATCCGCCGTTCAGCTGGGTAACCGCGCCCTTGTGGATCGCGCCGCTCGCGCTGCTGGCCCTGGGGATCGTGCTGGCACGGCGCACCTTCGGCAGGGAGCGCGATTGATGGGCTGGCTGTTGTTCGCGGGGCTCGCGCTGGGCGCTGCACTGCTGCTGTGGCTGACGGGGTTCCCGCGCCGGCTGTGGACGGTCGCTGCGACCGCGCTGGTGCTGGGGGCGGCGGGCTATGCGTGGCAGGGCTCGCCGGGGATGGCCGGGCACCCGGTCGCTGCGGTCGACAAGCCGGGCGAAGTCGACCCGTCGCTCGTCGCGCTGCGCGAGGCGATGTTCGGGCGCTACAATTTCAACTACAGCTATTTCATGGCCGCGGACTCGATGACGCGGGTAGGATCGCCCAGCGCGGCGGTGAAGGTGATGATCGGCGGGGTGCGCAAATCGCCGAAGGACGCCGCGCTGTGGACCGGGCTCGGGCTCGTGCTCGAGGAGAATGACGGGATGCAGGTTTCGCCCGCGTCCAAATTCGCGTTCGACCGCGCCGTCGCCTTGTGGCCCAACCATCCCGGGCCCGAATTCTTCTATGGTCTGGCCTATATCCGCGAAGGCAAGTTCGCCGAGGCACGGCCGCATTGGGCGCGTGCGGTGGCGCTGGCCCCGGAAAAGGCGAGCTATCGCGAGGAACTGGTGGTGCGGCTGTTCCTGCTCGACAAGTTCGTGGAGGCGATGGCGACGCAGCGCGGGCCGGAGGATGCGCCCGCCCCGTCCGCCCCGCCGGCGCCGTAGGTATCAAGGGGGCAGCCGTGGCCGCCCCCTGGAAGCGTTCAGCCCGCCCAGGCTTCGAAGGGCAGGTCCAGCGCTTCGGCGACCGCGGCATGGCGGATCTTGCCGCCTGAGACGTTGAGGCCGTTGGCAAGGTGCGCATCGGACTGCATCGCCGCCTCGGCGCCGAGATTGGCGAGCTTGAGCACGAACGGGAGCGTCGCGTTGTTGAGCGCGAATGCCGAGGTGCGCGCCACTGCGCCGGGCATGTTGGCGACGCAGTAATGGATCACGCCGTCGACCTCATAGACCGGGTTGTCGTGCGTGGTCGCGTGGCTGGTCTCGAAACAGCCGCCCTGGTCGATCGCGATGTCGACGAGCACGCTGCCGCGCATCATCGTGCCCAGCATCTCGCGCGTCACCAGCTTGGGCGCCGCCGCGCCGGGGACGAGCACCGCGCCGATCACGAGCTGCGCGCGGGTCACTGCCTCGGCGATTGCGGCCTTGCTGGCATAGGCGGTCTTGATCTGGCTGCCGAAATGCAAGTCGAGTTCGGCGAGGCGATCATTGTTGATGTCATAGATCGTGACATCGGCGCGCTGGCCGACTGCCATCTGCGCGGCGTTGACGCCCGCGACACCGCCGCCGAGAATCGCGACCTTGCACGGCGCGACTCCGGGGACGCCACCGAGTAACTCGCCGCGACCGCCCTGTTCCTTCTCCAGATAATGCGCGCCGACCTGGATCGACATGCGCCCCGCGACTTCGGACATCGGCTTCAGCAGCGGCAGCGCGCCCGACCGCGACGTGACGGTTTCATAGGCGATGCACGTCGCGCCCGACGCGATCAGCCCTTCGGCCTGCGGCTTGTCGGCGGCGAGGTGGAGATAGGTGAAGAGCAGGTGGCGCGGCTCGAGCAGCGCGATTTCCTGCGGCTGGGGCTCCTTGACCTTCACGATCATGTCGGCGCCCGCGAAGACCGAAGCTGCATCGGGGGCGATCGTCGCGCCGACCGCGGTATAGGCCGAATCGGCGAAGTCGATGCCGCTGCCCGCCTGGGTTTCGACGAGCACCTGGTGCCCCGCGGCCACCAGCTCGGCGACCGAGGCGGGGGTGAGCCCGACGCGATATTCGTGATTCTTGATTTCCTTGGGGACACCGACGCGCATGGTCACGACTCCGATTGAGAAGGGCGGAGCGTAACCGAATAGCCCCGGCGAAATCTCTGCAAAGATTTGCTCCGCAGCGTCGGTCAGTGCATGGATTGTTGGATGTGGTGCGAAATATCGGGAATTCATGCATGATCGATCGAATCGACACTGCTATCCTCAAGCTTCTTGCTGCCGATGCGCGCGCAGCCGTGACGGTCGTCGCCGAACGCGTAGGCTTGTCGCAATCCGCCTGCACCCGGCGCATCCAGGCGCTGGAGGCGTCAGGGCATGTCACGGGCTATGGCGTGCGGCTGAGCCATCGCGAACTGGGGTTTCGCATCACGGCTTTGGTCGACATCACGCTTGGGACGCAGAAGGAAGAGGACCTCGCCAAGTTCGAGGCCGCAGTGGCGACGATCGACGGTGTGGTCGAATGCGCGCTGGTATCCGGGGGGCAGGATTACCGGCTCAAGATCCTGTCGCGCGACCTGGACGATTATGAGCGGCTGCACCGCGAACATCTCGGCCGGTTGCCGGGCGTGGTGACGATCAACAGCAGCTTCGTGTTGCGCGCGGTGCCGACTCGGAGCGAAGCCGACGCGCTTTTCGGCGCAGGCGCGTAACCTTGCGGCATTGTATCGCTTCGGGGCAGGAGCGCGCATACGTACGTCGCCCCGTTGCTACCAATTGTTGCACGTGCTAACGGCCCGCCCACTCTGATGCAGACGAGAACACAGGTCGCATGACCAGGTCCGTTTCCTTCCCTTCGCGACGGTCGCGACTGTGACACCTCCCGTGAGCGGGGTTGCGGAAGCGCACCCGGCGGAGGACGAGCCGCACGGACCGCATGGCCATGGCCAGGACGGCCTGGTGAAGCTCGCGATCGGCGCGGTCGGGATCGTCTTTGGCGACATCGGCACCAGCCCGCTTTACGCGTTCCGCGAGACCTTCGCGAACGAGCATCACGTCCTGCCTCTCGATACCCCGCACATCATGGGCGCGATCAGCCTGATGTTCTGGTCGATGATGGCGGTGGTGACGCTCAAATATGTCACGATCATCATGCGCGCCGACAACAAGGGCGAGGGCGGCAGCCTGGCGCTGCTCGCGCTGATTTCGGGGCGCGCGGGACAGAAGCGCTGGACCGCCGGCATCGTGCTGCTGGGCGTGTTCGCGACGGCGCTATTCTATGGCGATTCGATGATCACCCCGGCGGTGTCGGTGCTTTCGGCGGTCGAGGGCCTCGCGGTGGCCGCGCCGTCCTTCTCCGGGCTGGTGGTGCCGATCGCGGTCGTGATCCTGGTCATGCTCTTTTCGATCCAGAGCACCGGGACGGCGCGTGTCGGGCTGTTCTTCGGGCCGATCATGCTGCTGTACTTCCTGACGATCGGGACGCTGGGCGTTCTCAGCATCGTGCATGAGCCCGGCATCCTGTGGTCGCTCGACCCGCGGCATGCGATCGAATTCTTCGCGCTCAATCCGTTGCCGGCCTTCCTTGCGCTTGGGTCGATCGTGCTGGCGGTGACGGGCGCCGAGGCACTATACGCCGATATGGGGCATTTCGGCCGCAATCCGATCCGCGTGTCGTGGCTGTTCTTCGTGCTGCCCGCGCTGATCCTCAATTATATGGGGCAGGGCGCGCTGTTGATGCGCGAGGGGAGCGCGGCGCTGGAGAGCCCGTTCTACATGCTCGCGCCCGATTCGTTCCAGTTCCCGCTGGTGATCCTGGCGACGATGGCCGCGGTGATCGCGTCGCAGGCAGTGATCTCGGGCGCGTTCTCGGTCACGCAGCAGGCGATCCAGCTGGGCTTCATCCCGCGTCTGCGGATCGAGCATACCAGCGCGTCGACGGCGGGGCAGATCTATATCCCGCTGATCAACTGGGCGCTGATGATCATGGTCATCGTGCTGGTGCTGTCGTTCAAGAGCTCGTCGAACCTGACTGCGGCCTATGGCATCGCGGTGACGGGGGCGATGCTGATCGACAATTGCCTGCTCGCGGTGGTGCTGTTCACGCTGTGGAAGTGGAAGAAGCGCTATGCGATCCCGCTGCTCGCGGTGTTCTTCCTCGTCGACGGGGCTTATTTCGCCGCGAACATGACCAAGGTTCCTGACGGCGGCTGGTTCCCACTGCTGGTCGGGTTCATCATCTTCACGCTGCTCACGACCTGGTCGAAGGGGCGCAAGCTGATGATCGAGCGACTGCGCGAGAGCGCGATGCCGATCCGCATCTTCATCGAATCGGCCGCGAACGCCGCGACTCGGGTGCCGGGGACGGCGGTGTTCATGACCTCGACCGCGGACGGCGTTCCGCACGCGCTGCTCCACAACCTCAAGCACAACAAGGTGCTCCACGAGCGCGTCATCCTGCTGACCGTCAAGATCAAGGACGTGCCCTATGTCAGCGACGCCGACCGGATGAAGATCGAGGATCTGGGCAAGGGCTTCCACCGCATGATCCTGGGCTATGGCTTCATGCAGGAGGCCGATGTCCCCGCCGCGCTCAAGCAGGTCAATGCGTGCGGCGCCGAGTTCAAGATGATGGAGACCAGCTTCTTCCTCGCCCGCCAGACGCTGCTGCCGTCGTCGCGGCCGGGGATGATGATCTGGCGCGAAAAGCTGTTCGCGTGGATGCTGCGCAACGCCGAAAGCGCGATGGAGTTTTTCCGCCTGCCCACCAATCGCGTGGTCGAGCTGGGGAGCCAGGTCGAGATTTGAGCGCACCCGCGCCGCTCATCGTCACGGCGCTGTTCGGGCGGCAGGACCAGGCGTGGTTCGATGCGATGCGCCGCGAACATTATCCCGCCGAGCGCAACCAGCTTGCCGCGCATCTGACGCTGTTCCACCACCTCCCGCCCTCGGTCGCGGAGGAACTGAAGCACCGACTGGCGCAGGAGACGCGCGGGCTGCGCGCGCCGCAGGCCCGAATCACCGGGCTGATCTCGCTGGGGCGCGGCGTCGCCTACCGGATCGAATCGCCCGAGCTGGAGGCGATCCGGGCGCGGCTGGTCGATGCCTTTGCCGGGCTGCTGACCCCGCAGGACGCCGGGCGGTGGCGCCCGCACATCACCGTCCAGAACAAGGTCACGCCGTCGCTCGCTAAGGTCGTTCTCGGCGCTCTGTCGCGGGATTTCCGGCCGCGCCCGGTCGCATTGGCGGGGCTGGCGAGCTGGTGGTATCGCGGTGGGCCGTGGGAAGCGCATTCGCGGCACTTGTTCGCTTGACCGCCGCGCGGACGGGACCTATGTGCCGCCCTCGCCTGACGGCGGCCCGGTAGGGCGGAGTAGCTCAGTTGGTTAGAGCACGGGAATCATAATCCTGGGGTCGGGGGTTCAAGTCCCTCCTCCGCTACCGGTAATCCCCCCGAAACGGCGCGCAGTGCCGGTGGGGGTAGCAGTAGGCTGTTGAGCCTGCCCTGCACCTCTATCTCGATACCGCCGTCCGCGCCGCGGCGCAGGGTGACGGTTTCGACCAGCTCGCGGATCGCGGCGGCGGCGTCGTGTTCGCCGAGGTCGATCGCCTTGCCGAGCGATTCGGACAGGCGCTCGAGCTGCTGCGCGTATCGGGCGAGGGCCTGGGGGTGGAGCGTCACCACGTTCGCGGGCTGTTCGGCGTCGGCGAGGCGGGCGCGGAGATCGACTTCCTCGGTCATCAACTGCTTTGCCCGCGCGTCGAGCCGGGCGGGGTCGCCCACGCCCTTTATCAGCCAATCGGTGACCCTGTCGGCCTCTTTGCCGATCGCGGCCAGGCGGCGCTCCAGATCGGCGCGGTGGGCGATCGTATCGGCGGCGAGGCGCTGGCGCTCCGCGTGATAGGCGCGGGCATATTCGGCGATCAGGCGGGGATCGCGCATTTCGCGTTTCAGGCCGTCCAGCACCGCGCGTTCGACCGTGTCGAGATAATAGCTGCGCGGATCGGGGCAGTCGCCGCGTTCGCGGTGGCCCGAACAGCGGATGCGCGTGCGCCCGCTCTTGTCGCTGCCCATCGCCGCCATGCCCGCGCCACAGGCGCCGCAGCGGAGCAGGCCCGAGAGGGGGCGGCGCGGGCGGCGGCTCTGCCATGGTTTGGTGGCGGCACGCGCGGACAGCCTGTCTCGGACCTGTTGCCATAGCGGCTCTGGGACGATCGCCATGTCGGGCAGGGCGGTGGTGCTGCGCTGGCCATCGGCATTGGGGCGGGACAGGCGGCGGCCCGAATCGGGATCGCGGACCATGCGGACGCGGTTCCACACCAGACGGCCCGCATAGATTTCGTTGTTGAGTATGCCGATCCCGCGCGCGGGCGAGCCGTTGATGGTCGAGGCATTCCACTTGCCGCCGCCGGGCGCGGGCACGCCTTCTGCATTGAGCGCCCCGGCGATGGCGCGCGCATTATGCCCGGCGACGAAATCGGCGCAGATGCGGCGGATGACGGCGGCCTGATCCTCGACGATTCGGCGCTTGCCGGGTTCGCCGGGGACCGGGGCATAGCCATAGGGCAGGCCGCCGGGGGACAGGCCGGCGCGCGCCCGCCCTTCCTGGCCGCGCCTGATCTTGTGCGCGTTATCCTCGCGATAAAGCTGGCCGATCAGGCCGCGCAGCCCGACCAGCACGGTATTGACGGCGCCTTCGTGCACCGCGCGGATCTGCACCCCCTGAAAAGTCAGGCGTTTGTGGATGCCCGCCAGATCCTCCATGTCGCGCGACAGGCGATCGAGCGCCTCCACCAGCACCACGTCGATCGCGCCCTCGCGCGCCTGCGCCAACAGCGCCTGCAGCCCGTCGCGCCCCATGGTGGACCCGCCCGAGCGCGCGCGATCGGCGTGGACCGCGACGACGGCCAGCCCTTCGCGCTGCGCATAGGCGCGGCAGAGCGCGACCTGATCGTCTATCGAGCGATCGTGCTGAAGCTCGGTTGAGAATCGGGCGTAGATGGCGGTGCGGGGCTGGGGGCTGGGCATCGCGCGTCAGGGTGCGCGTTGGGGCGGGGGCTGGTCAATGGTGGCTACACTCACCCCACCGGCTCCTTGGCGATGAGGGAGAGGATGGCAAGCCGCGCAATGTTCAGCCCTGCGAAGTTTTGCTGTGACTGGTTAACACCAATCTGCTGCACCTTCTCCGCCGCCTCTCTCAGCGCCTGTTCGCGATTCGCCGCAAGCACCTTGGCAAGCGCGCCCGGCGGGCACTGTAGGCGCGGATTGCCCCATACCAGCACCTCGGACATGTCGTGCGGTAGCCCGTGTTCTGCCAACAGTGTCAGCGCTGCCACGAGGGATTCCCTCGCCTGCTGTTCGTCAACCATGGTGGGGGTCCTTTCGAGGGCGCGGCTTGTACGTTTCCAGTGCGGCCTTGCGCTTCGCCACCATATCGCAGCGCTCGTCATCGCCGAAGTACATCGACCCACAGGACGATGCAGTCAGCAGGCCGGCACACCACCCGCAGGATCGGTGCTTCAGGAAGCGACGCTCTCCCGGCGTCATAGCTTTCATGTCGCCAGTCATATCCCGTCCTTTCCTCTGGCGGCGACCGTCGCCGCGTGATCCTCCCGCGCCGCTGCACGCGCCAGCGCCCGGACGAGGCGCAGGATCGCTTCGTCCATGGCTGGCGGGGGTGGGGCGGCGCGGGGTTTGGGCATCAGCGCAGGGGCTCGTAGCCAAGCTTCAGCCGCAGCAGCATGTATTGCGCCCAGGGCATCCGTCCGGCCTCGCGATCCTCGTCGCGGTAGTTGCGCAGGAGGGTGTTGTAGGCGTTGCGCGTGACGCGCCCGGCCTCGCGCAGTTCGGGCGCGCCCTGGGTGCCGTTGCGCGTGACGCGCGCGGCCATGCCGAGGGGCGTCAGCACCCGACCGCGTGCGGTGGCGCGGTTGTTCCAGGCCGCATTGTGCTGCGGGGTGCAGAAGAGCTGATTGCGCACCTTGGGCTCGAACAGCTTCAGGCACTCAGGGCAGGGGCGTGGCGCCCATCCGCCCTCCTGCTGCCCCGGAAGGCGGTTATGGCCCTTCCCGGCGCTCTGAGAGCAGCCTTGTAACAAGGGGGGATTGGTCATGATCCCACCAGGTCACGAAAGAGGATCGGCTGTACCGTGCCGTCGCCGTACACGGCATCGAGCCACGCGGTGGCGCTGGGTTCGTCACCATCCCACTTTGCCGGGAACGTCCGGGCGGCGATCAGCTGGCGGATCAGCACCTCTTCCTCGGCATTGATAAGATCGATGCCGCGCTCTGGAGTGCCGGCGGCTACGGCACCCGCGCAGACCCGCGCCTGAATATCCAATATTTGAGACAGCGCGGTCGTGCGCGCCTTCAGCGTGAGCGGGCCCATGCGCTGCGGGTTCTTCGCGATCGAACCATCTTTGAGGCGCTCGACGCCGGATTTGCGAAGGCGCTGCGCCGGCTTGCGCATCCACCGGTAGATCGGGCGCAATTCGAGCAACGGGGACAGGTGCCGCCATCCCTCGGTCTCGACGATGACAGCAAGTGCATTATCCTCGCTGGCGAGCGGACAGCCCGTGCAGCCCGTGCGCGCGTTGACTTCGGTGGCATCGTCGCCGCCATAGGCGTCCGCCAAAATGGCGGTAGGCCAGCCTCCGAATTCCGGCGCAGGGGCAAAGACCTTCAGCCAATCCCAGACGGTGCACACTCCCCAGTGGAGTAGGGGCGCGAGCGTGGCTGTGCGCCCGCGTAGGCCCGCTGCCTCGGGCAGTACCTGCTGATACCAGCCTTGACCGCATTCGGCGCCGTCCTTCGAACACGACATGCGGATGCGGCCATCGCGGATCGCGCTTTCGCCCTCCCGCACGCCAGTGATCGTCAGAAGTGATCCGGGGATGGACGCCAAAACCTCCGTCATGGCGGCGATCATCGGTTCGACCTTGATCTGACGTGTGCACCACCGCAGCGTGTTGTTGTTGGGCGGCGGCACCCCTCGCCCGAGAATATACGGCATGAACCGCTTTTCGATCGGTGCGCGCACGACGATCACCTCGATCCAGTTCCGCTCGCGCAGCTTGGCCATTATCAGCTCTGCCGAAGCCTGGATCGGCGGCAGTTCCTGTCGTGTGTCCGCGTACAAGACGTACAGCCGCTCAGGCTGCGGCAGCTCGCCGATGTCGATAAAGTGGATCAGCAGCGTCAGAGCCGCGGTGCTGTCTTTGCCGCCCGACCATGCGACGGCGATATGTTCGTGACGGTCCCAATAGGCGCGCAGAGAGGCGAGGGTTAGCTCAACGGCGTCCGCATGCACCATGCGCGCGCCGCCAGCGAAGAGGTTGTCGATCGCCATTATAGCAGCGCCGTCTGTGCGGGGCGGAAGGCACGCGGCGCCGGTTGCGGGGCGGGCGGTTGCACAGGCGCCGGGGCCGGGCTCGCGGCCATCGCGCGCGCCTGCAGGTTCGCCGCGTGGACGTGGAGAATCCACGGCAGATCATGGCCTGGCATGCACGGGCGGTGGTTCCATTCCAGCGCGACGACCGCGGCGAGGCGGATGGCGAGGGCGGTATTGTCCGGGCGGGATGCCGCCAGAGTCGACAGGACCTCGCGCGCCTTTGCCAGATCGGCGCGCATTTCGGCGTGGGTCGCGGATAGGGCGGGCACGGGCTCGCGGCGCACGACGGCGCGCCACAGGGCGACGATCGCGGCCATGATCCGCGCGCGATCGTCCGCCGCCGCCGGCGGCAGCTTGCCCGCCGCGACCAGATCGGGATCGCGGGCGAGGCGATCGGCAAGCAATTGCTCCGCCGTCGCGGCGATGCCGGGCCAGTCGGTGGCGTAGGTGGGGCGGGCGGGGATCATGCTATGCTGCTCAAAACAGCTCGCCCTGCTTGTCCCCGCTCCCGCGCCTCGCAGTGTCGAGCGTCGAGATGAACCCACGCATCCCATGCAGCCACTGGGTCAACCCCGTTTCCGAGCAGTCGAATGCGCTCCACCCGGTTGGCCAGCGCATCAGCAATTCCGCGAACCATGGATTGAGCTGCCGCCTTGGTTGCCGGGTCCATGTCCCGCGCCATCCCGCCGCGCCGCCCGATCGCATCGACCATCGGCGCAAGACCGAGATTTCGGCGAGCAATTGCCCAGAGATCGAACCGTCCGAGGGCAGGGGCGAGAAGGGGATAGGAGTCAAGGATTGCTGCCCAGGCCGCGTCCTCTGGTCCTGGAGCGACGATTGGGAGGCCTCCAGCGCGACCCGCTCCAAAGGGCGCCCCTTCTTGCCCCAAAGTTCGTCGCTGGATTTCTGCGAGCTGCCGCTGCGATAGTCGCGCGTCATCGGCGCCGGCCACATCCTCGCGGCCATCGCCAGATCGACGCCGGCGCCATTGCCGGTCGCGCTCCCATGCCTGTCCTTCAAGCGCCGCTGCCGTGCCGCGAAGGTATCCGGTGAGGTCCGGTCTCCCGTCATCATCACCGTAGGTGCTGGCCAGTTCGACACCTCGCGGCTCAGATTGCGTCCCTGTGTCGAATGCAGATCTGCACCCGGCCTTCGCCCGTCGTGCGCAGTCGGCGCCGACCAGGCGCGCGCTTGGTTGGCGAGCATCACCTGATGCGTCGTTGGCGATGCCTTGCGGCCATCGTCCGATGCCATGGGTGTCCGCCAGTTCGTCGCCAACCCCTCCAGCGTCGGGCGCTCCTTCGCCGGGTCGCCATGGTCGCGGGAATACCCCCCCCTCGACACTCTCGTCGTCGGCCATGACGAAGAGTCGATCGCGCCCTTGGGAATTTCCAGTTTTGCCCGAGCTGAATATTCCCGCCTCAACGCGATAGCCCATTGCTTCCAATGCCGGGACGAGGGCGGCGAGCTGTCCGTCCGCGTTCCCCGGCACGTTCTCGCGCAAGAGACGGAGAGGCCGGCACTCGGCGACGACGCGGAGTACCTGTTCGATGAGGAAACGATCGTCGTCGGCGCCTCCGCGCTTTCCGGCGACGCTGTTGGGCTGGCATGGATCGCCGGAAGCGACGCAATGAACGCGGCCACGCCACGGTCGAGCATCGAAGGTTCCGAGGTCAGACCAGACAGGCGCGGGAGCCAGGTCGCCCGCTTCCATGCGCGTAACCAGAAGCGCGGCGGCGGCTGCTTCCCTCTCCACGTAAGCGATGCCGCGCGCTCCAGGCATGGCAAGCTTGATGCCGAGTCCAAGCCCTCCGCCGCCGGCGCAGAGTTCGATGACGTTCCAGAGAGAGGGGGGACGTATAGCCATGTCACCAGTTCACCCCGGCGCGGCCATGGCGGCAGCCGAGGTCGCCGCGGGTGCCGCAGCGGGGGCAGGGATCGCGATCGATGCGCGGGGGCAGGGCTTCCCGAGGGACGGCGACTGCGCTGCGCAGATAGCGGCGCGGGGGTGCGTCGGGGGCTGGCGGCGGCGGGGGTGCGGTGCGTTGGCCGGTGACGGCGATATGGATGATGCGCCCGCCGCCGGCGGTTGCCTGAATGCGGATCAGGCGGCGATCGGCGAGCATCCGCGTCGCGCGGTTCAGCGTGCTGATGTCGCTGATCCCGGTCCTGTCGGCCAGCTCGAAATTGCTGGGGCAGACTTCGCCGCGATCGGCGATGTCGCGGAGGGCGCGATAGACGGTGACCGCCGTGGGACGCAGGGTTTAGAGGCGTTCGGCCTCGTCGCGGGCGGACAGGCTGGCGCGCGGGCCTTTGCCGCCGCTGGGTTGGGGCGGCGCGACAGGGCGCCCGGCGAGCAGATCCTCGACGCGGGCGATGGTTTCGAGGGTGGGTGTGCTGACCTTGCGCAACATGCCGAGCCATGCGTTGGGAGATTTCGACAGCGGGGCGGCGAAGGCGCGGATCGTCTGGCCGCGCTGTGCCGCCGCCTGGGCGACCGCGAGGGCGAGGATTTCGCCTGTGGTGGGGGCCGTGCTCACGCGGCCAAGTCCATGTGCATCTGGTTGACCACCCGCAGAAGCGTGTCCGCATGGCACCATGCGGAGGTGAGCGGGCACCAGCATTGCAAGTCCCGTCGTCTGAGGGATTGCAGGCGCGGTATGAGCGATGCGCGCCATCTTGCGAGTGCGTTGATTTCGTTTTCACTGAACCCGGCGCACCGAATGACATGGGGGCTGAGGTCGCCTGCCAGCCAAGAGCGATAGAGAATCACGCTTCGGGCATGTCCGATGCGTGGGCGGTCGCTGAACGGGTTGCCCCAGATAGTCGGGCGTCCGACGTACACAGCGCCTGGCGGCGTGGAAGCGTTGCGCCTCCGCGTGCGGTGGAAACGAACAGGCTGTTGGTCGGGCGATCGGGCATTGATCGGAGGGGCGGAACGCCCCTCCGATCCTGTCGCTCGGGAAAAGGACTGGCTCATTTGTAAGAGCCTCCATTCCCGTCGCCGTCGCCGTCGCCGTAGCCGTAGCCGTAGCCGTCGCCGTAGCCGTCGCCGTAGCCGTAGCCGTAGCCGTCGCCGTAGCCGTAGCCGTCGCCGTCGCCGTAGCCGTCGCCGTCGCCGTAGCCGTCGCCGTAGCCGTCGCCGTAGCCGTCGCCGTAGCCGTCGCCGAGCTGGGCGGCCTGCAGCACGTACTGATGCTGGTTTTCGGGAACCAGCGTCAGAACTTCGCTGACAGGCATGGCTGCGGCGATTTTCGCCGCATGGCGCTGCACCAGGGTGCCGACGCCATCGGTACAGGCACCGCCGAGACGCACAACGTCATCGGCAGTGATCAGCTGTTCCATGCAGCCCATGCCTCCTCGGTAACCGCGAACAGGGCGGTGATGTCGTGGAGCATCGGAATGTCAGCAGGGGCACTGATCTTGCTGCTCGACGTCGGCCCGGTTTCGGCAAGCTGCATGAGCCCGCGAGTCGTGCCGAAGCGAATGGCCATTCGAGCGTTCTTGAGGGGCATTGCCTTGACGCTCAGGTCCTGATCGTCGGCGATTTCGCCCGCGAACACGCCACGGTGAGCAGTCGTTACCAATACGCGCTTCATCTTCATCTCCATGATGCCAAGGGGTTTGCTCCAGGCGATGGCACCGCTCGCCTGGGGATAGGATCACCCCGCCGCCTGCGACCCATCGCGATCACCGGTCAGCGCGGCGATGCGGGTGTAGGGGTTGGGGGTGGCCGCGTCGGGCTTGCGGCCCAGCAGGCGGACGATGTCGCTGCCGAGCTGCTTTGCGATGCGGGTGAGGTGCAGGCGGCGGGCGGCGGCGTAGCGTTGGCGCAGGGCGGTGGGGATGTCGCGCCAGCAAGCGGCACAGACGATATGCCCCCGATCGCGCGGCGCATCGCAGCCCTTGCGCTTGCAGATTAACGGGCGGCGCGCGGGCATCAGAGGTTGTGCCCGATGGTGAGCACGAGGAACCCCGTGAAGCATGCCAGCGCGATGGCGATCAGCGCATAGAAGACCCACTGCGCGGCCGGGCCGAGCAGGAAGGCGTCGATGCGGCGGCGGGTTTCGGGGCTCATGCGCCCAGTCCGATCGCGCGGGCGACGGTGTAGAGCAGCGCCCATGCGGCGACGCCCCCCACGGTGCCGCCGAGCAGGCCGAACAGCGCGGCGCGGCGGACGTATTTGGTCGGGCCGATCATGGCTGCGCCGCCATGATCACGGTCATGACCGCAGTGACGACGCCGCCGGTGACGAGCCCGATCGCGAAGGCGCGCAGGCCGGTGGGGGCCGGATCGGTGGCGAAGGGCGGGTTGCGGTCTCCGGCGATATGCACCCGGCAGAAGCGCTGGTTGCGCGTCAGGGGCTCGTCGCGGCGGGCAGCGGGGAGGGCGAGGAATGCCGCGAGGGCGCGGGTCTTACCCTGGGGCAGCGCGCCTGGGCCGTGGGGGGAAGGGGAATGCAGGGACATGGTCGCCTCCGTTGGTTCGGAGGCGATAGTTGCCTAATAGGAAACTAGCTTGTCAAGCAGAATGTTTCCTTCAAGGAAACCGCAGGCGAGCGCTAGTTGCCCGATAGATAGCTTTCGACCTGATTTCCCCAGTAGAATTCTTCGTCGGTGACGACGCCGTCGGCCTCGATCACGGCGGCTATATGCTTGCGGATCGTATTGCGGAGAGTGCGGCGCTCCGCGGCGCGGAGAAGGGCACCGTAGAAAATCTCCGAATCGGGACGGAGTTTGGCGGCGTGGGCGATGATGTCGTCGATCGGAATGTCTTGGCGAAACCCGCTGTGCAGCCAGAAGGTCTCTACGAAACTGTCGATCGCCGCCTGTTCCATCGGGTGCCAGTGCTTGTCGCAGCGGGCGACGAACACCAGGATGTTCAGCCCGGCGATGATGTCGGCGTAATCCCGTGGGGAGAGACCCCAGTGCAGGGGCGCGGCCTGGCGGAGCATAACCGGGTTCCCGCCGAGGATAGAGCCGATATTCAGGACCTCGCCGGTTTCGATGTCGTAATAGGTTTCGATCCGGTCGCACCGAAACAGGCGGTGGCTGCGACGTTCATGGCAGAAGGCCCGCAGATATTCCGTGCCGGCGTTGTTCTCCAAGCGGACGCAGGTGATCCGCCGCGTGCTGTCGCGCCCTTTCGAATCGGCATAATCGATGATGCACGTGAACCCGCTGATGCTGGTCGCCGGCGCGGGTGGCTCGCGGGAGTCGGGCGTTTCTTCCTCTTCGAAATCCTCCGGAACGTTGGCCTTGAATTCCGGCGGCTCGCCCGGCGCCACGCTATGGCCGCGAACGGTGTTCCAGATATCGATCAGTGCCATCGGCCCCTCCCCTGTCGCCCTGCCCCCAGGGCGTTCTCTACTCCGGCCTGAAGGGCATCCTGCCCTCGGCCGCCAGTTTGTATGCGCTGTATTCGAACTCGCGGATTGCGCGCGCCCGTTCGGGCCGCATGAGCAATTCATAGGGCTCTATGCCGAGCGCGACCGCCAGAGCGTTGAGCGTTTCGCGCGTGTAATTCGAGCCGCCGTTGACCAGTTTGCTGAGCTTGCTCTTCTGCCACTGCGTTCGGTCGAGAAGGTCTTTCTGGCGCATCTTTTTGTCGGCGATCCACTCGCGCAAAAACCAGTTCGGCTGCCCCTCGGTCATGGTTGCATTGTAAGAAACGCACAATTTCAGGTCGTTACAGAAATGAGAAACCGCGAGGCGATGAGGGCTTGACAGAAAGTTTCCTATAGAGAAACTTAGGGGCATGAAGACCGCACCCCTTTTGATACGCTCGATACGCGATGAGCGCGGCCAATCGCTGGACGAACTTGCCGCTGCCATCGGTGTTGGAAGCCGGGGCTATATGAGCCGCATCGAGAATGGAAAGGTGCAGTGCTCGCCCCGCATCGCGCTGGCCATCGAGCAATGGTCGGGCGGCAGGATTCCTGCCGAACAGTTGAGCGCCGATGTCGCGCTTGTCGTTGCAGCTCGCTCATTGTCGCGGCCCATAGAGGATTGCGCTGTTCACAACTCCGTAAATACCCCTAGCCCCGAGGGCACGTCACCGGGAAAACCCGGCGAAGTTTCCCCCGGTCTCTCCGCGATCCGTCTCCAGTCGCTCCCGTCCTCCCGGCGACTGTGGCCAAAGGGGAGGGCGGCGTATCGGCCCTCCCCGAAGGACTGGACGCATGACGACGCGCCGCCCGAAAATCACCGTCGGCGTGGATGTCGGGCGCGACGGCGTGACGGTGTGTGTCAGTGCACCTGTTGCCGCGCAAGTTCCGCCGTCTTCAGCAGCATCAGCCCAAGCGCCTCTGCCGCCTGTGGTGTCAATGTCATTTGCAGATCCTGATAGTCACCGCGTGCCAGCGCTTCCGGACTTTCGAACGTTTCGATTCGAAGGAAGCAAAGTCCGTGCGCTGTCAGTGTGCGGGATCCGTGATGTTGATGCAGCACGGGTTTTCCAGTCGCGTCTAGACGCCACCCTTCGAAAAATTGCGACATCATCGCCTCCAGTTGCTTGTTTGCCGCCTGCAACTGTAGCCGAGGGGGAGGGCGACGAAAACGCCCTCCCCGAAGGGCGCGACGCATGACGCCCGCGCTGCGCCACCTGAAGCATCGCACGCGCATGCTGATCGAAGCGGTCGGCGGGCTGGATGCGGCGGCGACCTATACGCGGATCGGCAAGAGCGACCTGCAGCGTTGCTATTCGTTCGAGCATCCCGACCGTTTCCTGGCGATTGACGTCGCCGTCGACCTGGAGCGGGTGGCGGCGGACCGCGAGGGCGCTCCGCACCTGATCGGGGCGGTGTGCGACATGATCGGCGGTGCGTTTGCGGCGTTGCCCGCCGGGGTGCCGTGCGACGGCGACCTGATCGGATCGGTCGGCAGCGTGGCGCGCGAGGCGGCGGACGTGACGCAGGCGATCTGTGCCGCGATTGCCGATGGGCCGATGAGCGAGGCGCGGATCGATGCGATCCGTATCGAGATCGCCCAGGCGCATGCCGCGCTGGCGGTGGTGGACCTGCAATTGCAGATGCGGCGGGGGCGGGCATGATCCGCGAGACCCCTTACGCGATCATGACGCCGGGCGCGTTCCGTGTCGAAGGATGACCGCGACATGGATGTGATCGCGGAGGCCGTGAGCCTGGGAAAGACGCTGTCCGCCGCAGCGAAAGCGGCGAACATTTCGGTTTTTCGCGCGCAGGCGCTGTGGGCGCGGATTTGCGCGCGGTTGGGGAGCCAGGCGATATGATCCGCGAGACTTCGCACGCCATCGGCGCGCTGGCGGTGCTGGACCTGCAATTGCAGATGCGGCGGGGGTGGGCATCGTGACCCTGCCGCGCGAATCCGTCGTGGCCGCGGTGGCGGAGATCGAAGCGGCTGCAGGCTATGCGCATCCGGCGAATGACGGGGCGCATCGGCTTGGCTGGTGGATTGCCGAGGATTCGATGCCCGTGGTTCGGGCAGTGCGCATTGCCGCAGCGATCGAAACGGGCACTGCGTTCGTCGAGCGATTGCTCCTTGGCGGCGTGGTTCCCGAGGCATTCGAGGCGACGGCGATCGCGGAAGTTACCAAGGGCGCGGTGCAGCCGGGCGACTGGTGGCGCGGTGGGCCGCTGCGCTGGTGCGAGCAGCCGCTGCCCCGGCCCGAGGGGCATTGAGCGATGATGCGTCGTCAACCGGCACTGGTGGGGTGATCGCCATGGGGGGCATTACACAGGATGCTGGCGCAGTGGCGCCGATCAACAAGATTGGCGCCGGTCGAAGCGGCGGGCGCCATGCCGGGGGCGGTTCCCGCGCGTCCGGCGTCGGCGAAGGGGCGGCAGTGCCCAGCCCCCCCGAGCACAGGCCCGACCCCGAGCCTGTTGCCGTCCCTTCGCCGGCACCTCTTTTCACGGTGTCCGAGGCGGCACCCGCCGCGCATCGCCCGATCGATGCCGAGGAACCGCTGGCCGGGATGGCGGGCGAGTTCCTGGCATCGGGGCATGCGCTGACGAGCTGGGCGATGCAGGCCGGGCCGGGGCGGGTGTGCATTTATGCGCGGGTGCCCCGGTTGGGGCGCGGCGGCGTGGGCGAACGGGCGCGGCAGTTGCACGCGATGGGGCTGGTCAAGATGCTGGCGCAGCGTCCGCGCGGAGATGGGCTGTTCGATTATCGCGCGGAGCGGACGGCGTTGCCGTTCGGGCAGGCGACGGCGCCGCCCGATGCGCATGGCCTGCGCGCCGAGGCGCGGTTGCTGTTCGACCTGTTGCAGGACCTGGCCGACAAAGGCGAGCGATGCCCGAGCGACCGCGATCTGGCGGCGATGCTGGGGTTCAAGCGGAGCGAGATGGCGAACCGCCAGATGGGCGAGCTGCACCGGCGCGCGCTGATCCGCAGCGTTCTGGTGGGGCTGCCCATGGGTGGCACCGTGCGGGTGGTGACGATCGTCGGCAGCGGGTGTTCGACCTGGTCGCCGCAGGGCGAGGCGTGATGGCGGCGGTGCAGTCCATGACGGCACTGCTCGGTCGCAGGCTCGACATTGCCGAGCAGGACGCCCTGCTGAAATTCTATGCCAAGGTCGAGCGGCGGGGCGGATCGCTGACGCCGCGCGAGACCGAGGTTCGGCGGCTGCTGCGGCGGCTCCAGTATAACCGCGAGTATGTCGGGCGCTATGTGACGGCAGACGAGTGTGTCGAGGGGCTGCTCGCGCTGGATGCAGTCGAGCGCGAGCGCCCGTTGACGCATGCCGAGGCCGAGCGGCGCGGCGCGCTGGTCGCGCGCGAGCAGCGCTGGGCGGACAAGCGACCGGCGCGGATTGCCCGTCTGCGCGCCGAGCTGGCGCTGCTGGAAGGGCTGACGATCGCCGAGCGTGGCGCCGAGGCGGTGCCGCAGGACCCGGAGGAAATCGAAATGGTGGAGACGGCGGCCGGCCATTGGTCCGCGCCCCGGCAGGAGGCGGCGTGATGGCGGATGTGGTCGATCATGCGCAGCGGCTTGCGGAAGCGCATCTTGCGCGTTCGCTGGCGGCGGCGCGGGTGCCGGTGGTGGCGGGCGTGCCGGGGATTTGCGGCGATTGCGGCGAGGATAGCGCGCGCCTGGTGGATGGGCTGTGCGCGCCGTGTCGCGAGCCTAATCCTCGTTTGCCGAGGCGGTTCTGATGGCTGACGGGACCAAGATCGAATGGACCGATGCCACGGTCAACGCCGTCAACGGTTGCACCGTGCTCTCGCCGGGCTGCAAGCGCTGCTACGCGATGCGTCAGGCGCATCGGTTCGAGGCGCGGCGCGGCCTGACGCAGCATACCGCCGGCGGCATGGTCTGGACGGGCGAGGTTCGCCTCAACGAGAAGGCGCTGCTGCAACCGCTCGCGTGGAAGCGTCCTCGGCGGATATTCTGGAATGCGCATGGCGACCTGTTCCATGAGAATGTGCCCGACGCATGGATCGACAAGGTGTTCGCGGTCTGCGCGCTGACGCCGCAGCACCAGCACCAGATCCTGACGAAGCGGTCGGCGCGGATGCGGGCGTATCTGTCTGATCCACGGATGCCGCAGCGGGTGGCGCTGGTCTGTTTCGACATGAACCGCGCGGGACTGGTGAAGTTCTCCGCCCTGTTCGCTGCGTTGGGTGATCGCGAGAGGGACGAGGATGCCGAGTTTGTCCCGATACCTCTGGCGAACGTCTGGCTTGGCGTGTCGGTTGAGGATCAGCGGCGCGCCGACGATCGCATCCCTGATTTGCTCGCAACGCCCGGCGCGGTGCGATTCCTGTCCGTCGAGCCGCTGTTGGGCCCGGTCGACTTAGACATATTTCCGGTCTTCGGGCCGTCGCGCGAACGTCTGTTACATTGGGTTATTGTCGGCGGTGAAAGCGGACACGGCGCCCGCCCGATGCACCCGGCCTGGGTGCGCTCGCTGCGCGACCAGTGCGCCGATGCGGACGTGCCGTTCTTCTTCAAGCAATGGGGGGAGTGGTTGCCGTGGGAACCGGGCTGCCCACCTGAATGGCAATCGCAAAGCGGACTTCGCGAAGATCATCACGCGCTTTTTCCGGACGACATTGATGCCGACCCGAAGTGGGATGATGGCATTTGGGCGGTGCCGGATCATGACCATTTTGCGTTTCAGCGGGTCGGGAAGAAGGCGGCAGGGCGGATGCTCGACGGCGCGACGCATGACGGGATGCCCGCATGAAAATCTCAGTCGCCCATATGCTCGCGGGGAAGCGGGATCGCCCCATCATCTTTTCCGCGGCGATGGTGCGCGCGCTGCTCGACGGGCGCAAGACGCAGACGCGGCGGCTAGTCCACCCCGTGCTTAAAGAGGGCGTCAATCCCCACTTTTCCGGGCTTCGCGCGCACCGCCATGCTGGACTAGATTGGATGATCCACGGCAGCGAGGAGGCCAGCGCCCCATTCAGGGTGCCCTACTCCTCCGATGACCGACTCTATGTGCGAGAACATTGGAAGACGTCTATCGGGAACAATGGCGTTGCGCCCCGCGACCTCGATCAGAACACGCCGGTACTCTACCTCGCGGATAGTAGCGAACATGGCCGCTGTCCGGTGGGAGTACCAGGCAAGCACCGCCAAGGGATGCACATGCCGCGCTGGGCCTCGCGTCTGACGCTGATCGTCGAGGACGTGCGGGTCGAGCGGTTGCAGTCGATCCGCGAGGCGGATGCAATTGCCGAGGGCCTGGCCCCGGCGCTCGAAGGCTACGCGCTCACCCGTGCGGGCGAATGCTGGGGGCCAACCGCTGCCAAAGCCTACCGCCTGCTCTGGAACAGCCTGCATGGTGAGGATGCGTGGGACGCGAACCCATGGGTCGTCGCGCTCACCTTCCGCGTCGTCACCGGCAACATTGACGGGTTGCCCGCATGACGCGCCGGACCTTTGGCGACATCGATGCGCAGGCGCGGGCCGATGAGCGGGTCGGCGTGGTGCGCCATGCGGCGGCACATGCCGATCGTGTCCGTGCCGCCGTCGCGCGCGGGGCGATCGATGCGGATACCGGGGCGCTGACGATCCGGCATGTGGCGGCGTTTGCCGATGAGGTGACGACCGGGCTGCATGTCGGCGGCGCGGACAGCCCGGCGACGCGGCGGGTGGTGCGCATGATGCTGGATGCTGCCGGGCTGCTCGGGCGGCGGGGCGGGGGAAGTCGTGACGATGGCTAAAGCCCGCGCCGCCACCGGGCGGTTTCCCTATCGCGACCATCGCTCCGTTGCGGAGTTGCAGCAGAACCGCGGCCCGGCATTGGCCGGGGTGCGGCGGATATGGTGCAGCCAGTGCGATGCAATGGTCGGCGTCGCGCGCGCGGTGGCCTGCACATCAACCTTTTGTCCCATAGCGCAGCCGGACGTCGGCGCGTGACCGGCCCGAACCGATCCACTGCCGTGATGCAGCGTCGCGTCGAAGCGCATGACTCGCTCGACGATTTTCCGACGCCGCCCTGGGCGACGCGGGCGCTGTGCGAGTTTCTGGCCTCACAGGGCCTGCCGCTGGGTAAGCTCACCGGGTGGGAGCCGTGCTGTAACCGGGGCTATATGGTGCTCCCGATGCGCGAATATCTCGCGTTCGTGCGTGCCAGCGACGTCGTGCGCTATCCCGATTGGGTGCTGGGTGATGAGCCCGAGCTGATCGACTTCGCGACCACGGGGCATACCGAGCCGATGGTGGACGTGATCGTCGCCAACCCGCCGTTCAATCTAGGCGAGGCGTTCATTCACGTGGCGCTGGGGCGGGCGCGGGTGGCCGTGGCGATGTTCGTTCGAAGCGCGTTCGTCGAGGGCGAGAATCGGTATGAGCGGCTGTATTCGAAGCGTCCGCCCGATTTCGAGCTGCACTTTGCGGAGCGCGTGGTGATCCTGCGCGGGCGCCTGGTGCAGGCGGGCAAACTCGATCCCTTTGCCGACAAGCCGGGGACAAAAGCATCCACTGCGACCAGCTATAGCTGGCTGGTGTGGATGATCGGCGGCGCCGGGGATACCCGCGCGCGCTGGATCGCGCCTTGCCGTCGTCGGCTGGAGCGGCCCGGCGATTATCCCGTCTATCCGACTGCCGTCCTCGCTCCGGGCGGGATGTTCGGGGCGGTGGCATGAGGGCCTCCCCCGTCCCCCACACACAGATGCTGCCGCTGTCGCGCGAGATCGTCGCGCGGTTGCTGCCCCATGCCGCCGATCGCGGGGTGACGGTGGGCGTGCTGGCGGCGCGGATCGTGGAGGCGGTGGTCGAAGACGGGATCGTCGATGCGGTGCTCGACGATGGCGGCGCATCGCCCTGAGTTTCGGCATCGGCGGCATGGGTAGGGAGTTGCCCATGCCGCCGCGCCTTGCCCGCCGGCGGGACGGGTGCCGAGCATCCCGTCACCTAGTTCGTATTTGCCCGTGTTTCCGGGAGGGGTTTCGTGTCGCCAGTTTCCAATGTCCTGTGCCTCGGCACCCCGTTGCAGCGCTCGTAAACCATGGCGCTTTCTCAGCAATTCCTTGACGAGCTGCGCGCGCGGAGTCCGCTTTCGGCGATGGTCGGTCGCGCACTTAAGCTGACAAAGGCCGGGCGCGAGTATCGCGCCTGCTGCCCTTTCCACAACGAGAAAACGGCCAGCTTCTATGTCAACGACGACAAGGGATTTTATCACTGCTTTGGCTGCGGGGCACATGGCGATGCCATCCGGTGGCTGACCGAGCATGAGGGGCTGGATTTCATCGAAGCGGTCAAGACGCTGGCGGATGCGGCGGGGATGGACGTGCCCGCGCCGTCGCAGGCCGCGCAGGATCGGGCGGCCCGGATCGATGGCATTCGCCCCGCGTTGGAGGCGGCGCAGGCGCTGTTTGCTCGCGAGCTGGAGGCGACTGGGGTGGCCCGCGAGTATCTCGCCGCGCGGGGCATCGATGCGGCGGCAATAGCGCGTTTCGGCATGGGCTGGGCGCCGGCGCGATCGGGCTATGTTCGGGGATTGGGCGTGTCCTTCGAGGCAGCCGTCGCCAGTGGCCTGATCTGGCAGGCCGATGGGAAGTGGGGCGAGACATTCCGGGCGCGCATCACGGTTCCGGTACATGACGCGCGCGGTCGCCTGATCGGCTTTGGCGGCCGATTGCTGACCGGTGACGGACCGAAGTACAAAAACAGTCCGGATAGCGAGATATTCGACAAGGGCGCGACGCTGTTCAACCTACACGTCGCAGCGCCCGCGGCGCGGACGGCAAAGCGGATTATCGTCGTCGAAGGCTATATGGACGTCATCGCGCTGGACAGCGTGGGCATCGCCGAAGTGGTGGCGCCGATGGGCACCGCGCTGACCTGTGGCGGGCCCGAGGCGCTGGGCGGGCAGTTGGAGCGGCTGTGGCGGGTGGTGGATCGCCCTATACTGGCCTTTGACGGCGACGTGCCAGGGCGAGCGGCCGCCATCCGCGCCTGTACCGCCGCGTTGCCCCATATCGCCCCGGGCCGATCGCTGGCGGTGGCGCTGTTCCCCCAGGGGCAGGATCCCGACGATGTAGCCCGCAGTTTCGATCCCGCCATTCCGGGCGGGCGCGAGGAACAGGGCCGTCGCGCGGTGGAGGCCGTGTTGACCGAGGCGGTGCCGATCGCGGCGCTGCTTTTCGATGCGGTGGCAGCGGGGGCCGCTGGCGATGATCCGGAGGCGGTGGCGGGCGTGTGGCAGCAGCTCGACACGCTCGCCCGCACGATCCGCGACGAAGAGACGCGGGCGCAATATCTTGCGGCGTGGCGGGCGCGGTATGAGCGCGAGGTGAGCCTATCCGGACCGTCCGGACCGTCGGTGCCTGCATTGCATAGCCAAATAGAGGCGGAGGGCGGCGGCTATGCGTGGCCCGAAACGCAAGAGGCAAGCGAGCGTAACCTGATCGCGATCGTGCGGCGGTTGCTGGAGTTGCGGGCGGAACGTGCCGAGATCAACCAATCGATCCGGGATATTATGGCTGTGTCCAAGGCGGCAGGTTTCGCGCCCGGCCAGATCAATGCGGTGTTGCGCGACCTGGAGGCTGATCCGTCTATCCGAGAGGAAAAGGAGGCCGTCTGGGCCTTGTACCGTCGGGTGATGGGGGTGCGTGGACCGATTGAAACCGCGATATTGCCGAGTCCGGCGGATGCTCGCGCCCCCAAGGTAGTTACGGCGATGCAGCGCCGCCTGTCGCGCACCATGGCGTTGATCGACGCGCGGGAGGTGGGCAATGGCTGATCGCGATTCCGGCCCGCTGGTGCCCGATGGCGGGCCTGAGTCCGGGGCGGCGCTTCGGCGGTCGCGGCGAGAGTTGAACGATCGCGGCAATGCCTATCGTCTCGCCGATGTAGCTGCGGGTAAGCTCTTATTCGTCGGCGAGCTGGGACGTGCCGGCGAATGGGTTCATTTCAATAGCCAGCGTTGGAGCCTGCGCGACGGCAAGGCAAGGGCGCTGTCGCTGGCAATGGCGGTGTGCGACGCGATCATGGATGAAGCGCGGGCGGTGCGCATGGCGTCGCCGGATGAATTGCGGGCTGTCTATGGCCCGAAGTTTACCGCTGAAATGGCCGATGAGCGCGCGGTGCAACTGTTCGCCTGGGCGATGAAATCCGGCAACAGCGAACGGTGCGGCGGCATGCTGAAGCAGGCGCAGGGCATCGTCGACGATCAGGATCGCTTTCTGATGCGTGCGGCGCTGGAGGATTTCGACTGCGATCCCCTGGCGTTCCATTGTCGCAACGGCACGGTGCGTTTCAAGCGCGACCTGATGACGGGGAAATGGGTTCCTCGGTTCGATCAAGGCCATAGACCGGGTGACATGTTCATGCGGATGGCGGAGGTGGATTTCGTCGACGGTGCGCAGGCGCCGAAGTGGACCGAGCGCCTTGTGCTGCTGCACACGGATCCGGTGGCGCGGACCGCGTTCAAGCGCATCTATGGCATGTGTACGACGGCGCTGATCAGCGACCAGGCCTTTTACGTTTATCAGGGTAAGGGCGGCGACGGCAAATCGCTGACCAACAAGGTCGTCGGCGAGCTGATGGGAGACTATTTCCTGTCGGCGAGCCCGCAGACGTTCCTCGAAAGCAAGGAACAGAATTCGGCATCGCATCAGAGCGACATTGTCCGTCTTCGCGGCGACGTGCGTCTGGTAGTGATCGACGAACCGCGCAAGGGCAGCACCTGGTCAAGTCAGCGTATCAAGCAGGTGACCGGCAGCAACGTCACCGCGCGTGGCGCCCATGCCGTGGAGGAAATCACCTTCCGCCCCCATTTCAAGCTGATCGCCGAGTGCAACAATATGCCCCGCGCGCCCAGCGACGATCGCGGCTTTCGGCGCAGGTTGAAGCTCTATCCGTGGACCGTCCAGTTTGGCGTGACACCGGGCGTGGAGGATCGGCCCGAGGATGAGGTAGCGGCGGAGCTGCGCGCCGAGGCCAGCGGCATACTCAACTGGATGATCGAGGGCGCGTGCGAGTGGCTGGAGTGCCGTGAGATACCCGAGCCGGAGATGTCGCGCCGGGCCATGTCGAGTTTCTGGGCGACCGGCAGTGCGATGAGCGAGTGGATCGAGGCGCGCTGTACGCTCACCGATCCCGAAGCATCCAGTGGTGCGACTGACTTGTATCAGGATTTCAAGGAGTTCTGTCGGGACGTGCGGGGCGACAAGGATGAAGCAATTCTCTCGCAGACTCGGTTCGGGACGCTGCTCAACGAGTTGCAAGTCTATGCCGACAAGGACTCGGCGGGGCGCAAGGTGCGGCGCGGGATACGCCTTTGCGGCGTTGAGAGATCGGGCGCGCTCGGCGGCACGGATTGGATTGTGCCATGATCAAACAACTGTCCGGTGGACTGTCCGGCAGGGTGTCCGGTGCAGTGTCCAGCGCGACGGCGGGGCCAGGGATCGGGGCGGCCATAGAGCGCGAACGGAGCGTTCCGGACGGTTAGCCGAACAGTTGCCTGACGGTACTACGGACAGTTCGAAAGCGTGTGAAGTCAGGCGCTTAACACAGTACGCACAGTGTCGTCAGGAATTAGACATCTACATGTGTGCGCACACGTAGATAATCATAGTGAGAACAACTGTCCGGAGTTGGTAGAATGGGTTCTGAGCTTGGAAAATTGTTGTCGTTCGATGATGTCCAGGCGCGCTTGGTCGAGGCCTATGGCTTCCTGATGCGGTTGCCCGATCGAGAGCGCAGCTTCCTTGGCAGCCGTGGGGTGTCGTCGATCTACAAGGGCTACCAGCTGAGCGAGGCGGAAGCGCGGCGCCTGTATCAGATCGACAGCGACGACTATCATCGCGATGCGCTGCCAAAGCTGCCCGGCCTCACCACTGCCGAGGTGGCACGGATGGACGAAGCGTTTGGATGGATGGACGCCATAGCGCAGCGGGATCGCAAGGCGGTTGGCCTGGTGCTCGCTCAGCTTCAGCACGAGGATAGGCCAAGCTGGAAGCGCGTCGCTGCGGCATTGGGGGACGGATCGACGCCGGATGCCCTGCGTGGTCGCTTCGATCGTGCGATCGGTGCGGCCTGCCGCCGCGCAAACGCCAGCATTTAGTAGGGCTTTGCGCGGTCAAGCGAATAATCTTCGTGCGTGAAGATTTCTCCCCTTCGTTTGGCGGGCATTTATCGCGTATTTCCCGTCATGCTCGGCCAGCCTTGTGCAACCGGCACGCATCCCTCCCCTGTCCTCGCCGCGCCCCGCCAGACACCAGTCGGGCGGGGCGTGGTGCTGTTTCACATGTTGGGACAACGGCGGGTCCTTTCTGGGGGGTGTCGGGTAATGCGGTGGGGCAGAGCGCAGGGGTTTGGTGTTCAGGGGCTGTTTTGGATTTTGAACCTTGTGAACTGAACCGTTCACGGCATTGAACGAGAGGGAGTGATGACGCTCGAAACCCAGACCCAGTTCGCGAAGCGGCGGGGCGTGGGGAAGTCGGCTGTCACGAACTGGAAGAATGCCGGGCTGCTGGTCTTCGCGGAGGATGCGGACGGGCGGGCCAAGGTGCATGTGGAGCGGAGCGAGGCGCGGTTGAACGCGCGGCTCGATCCGATGCGGGGGCGCCCGACCAGTGGCGTTGCCAGCGCGACAGAGCTGGAGCTGGAGCCCGTCGAGGAACCGGCACTGCCGATCGCCGCGTCGCGCAACCTGGCGCAGGCGCGGGCCGAGCTGGTCGACGAGGATCTGTACGGGCGGCGGATGAAGAACGCCCAGACGGCGGGCGAGCTGGTCGCGCTGGTCGAGATGGAGCGGCGCGCTTCGGAGCTGGGGCGACTGGCGCGGGAGCGGGTTGCGGCGGAACTGCGCGGCGTCGCCGAGCGGTTGTCCGCCACGGGCGATGTCCGCGCCGTGATGGCGATCCTCGACGAGGCCACCGGCAAGGCGTTTGCCGCGCTGGCGGCGTCGGTCGCCAGCGGCGTGATGGACGCCGACGACGAGGAAGAGAGCGAGGACGATAGCGACGAAGCGGTCGCCGCGCTGGCGGCCTGATGGGCTTCGCCTATTCGCGGTTCGGCCCGGCGGCGGCGGAGACGCTGCGGCGGAACGCCAAGCGGCTCAACCGCGCGATGGCGAAGGGGTTGAAGCCGCCGCCGCGGCTGAAGGTTTCGGAATGGGCGCGGTTTCGGCATTTCCCCGATGACGCGCCGATACCGGGGCAATGGAGCAACGAGACCGCTCCGGAGCTGGTGGAGATCATGGACGCCATGTCGGCGCATGATCCGTGCGAGGAAGGCGCGCTGATGAAGTGCGCCCAGTCGGGCGGGTCGGCATCGGCGGAAAACATGCTGGGCTATATCAGCGACCTGCACCCCGGCCCGGTGCTGTTCGTGCAGGCGACGTTTCAGGCCGCGCTCGACTGGGCAGCGGAAAAGTTCTGGCCGATGGTGGAGGCCACGCCGCGATTGAGCCCCGAGCGCGGGGGCACGATCCGCGCGCAGGGGCTGGCCAATGGCGACGGATCGACGACGAAGAAGATCCTGTTCAACCGTTCGGGCGGCTACATCCTGCTGGCGGGGGCCAATTCCTCGGCGGGGCTGCGGCAGCGCACGGTGCGCTATGCGATCGAGGATGACCTCGACGAATGGCCGCTGGACCTGGAGGGGCAGGGTTCGCCGGAAGGCATGGTCGATGCCCGGTTGCGGGTGTGGAAGTCGCGGGGATTGTCCAAGCGGCTGAAGATTTCGACGCCGCGCATCAAGGGGTCGAGCCAGATCGGCTCGGCATATCGGGCGGGCGATCCGCGGCGGTACTACTTCAAGTGCCCGGAGTGCGATTCGCGGTTCGTTCCCGAGTGGGGCGACATTCAGTGGCCGGACGGCCAGCCCGAGCGGGCGCATCTGATCGCGCCGTGCTGCGGCGTGCCGATCGAGCATTGGCGCAAGCCGGGGATGAAGCTGAGCGATGGCTGGCTATCGCTGACGATCGATGGCGAGGCGCCGGCGCGGGTGCTGGACGAAGCGACGTTCCAGGCATGGCGCCAGCGGATGCCGCAGAGCATCAAGCGGGGTTGGCACCTGCCCGGCATCATCTCGTCGTTCCTGAGCTGGGCGGAGATGGCGATCGGCTTCGTCGCGGCGCAGGGGGATATCAACAAGCTCAAGACCTGGACCAACCTGGTCAAGGGCGAAGAGTTCGAGTTGAAGGGCGACACGCCCGATTACGAGGCGCTGAAGGCGCTGCGCGAACAGGATTGGGGGGTGGGGCAGATGCCCGCCGGGCCGATCGCGACGACGCTGGGCGTCGATGTGCAGGGCGACGGGCTCTATCTGGAGCTGGTCGGGCATGCGCCGCGGCAGGAAAGCTGGCAGCTCGACGCGCGCTTCCTGCCCGGCGCGACCGATGTGGCGGGCGAGGGCGCGTGGAAGGACCTGGACGCCTATTCGAAACGGGGCGTGACGTTCCCCGGCGGGCGGACGTTCCCGATCGACCAGGAATGTGTCGACGCGGGCTACCACACGGCAGCCGCCGAGGCCTATTGTGCGAAGCGACCCAACCGTCTCGCGACCTTTGGGCGCGCGGGGTGGGGATTGCCCGTGCTGGGCCGCGGCGTCGCGCTGCGCTACGAAATGCAGGGCAAGCGCACCGGCGCCGCGTCGAAGAATAGCGACGACAAGGCGCATATCGTGGGCGTCAACGGGGTGAAGGCGTCCTGGTACGGCTTTCTGCGGGCATCGGTGAAGGCGGTGCAGGCGGCAGTCGAGCAGGGCGGCGACGTGGTGCGCCCGGTGGGCTACGTCCATCTGGGGCGCGACGTGCCCGAGGACTGGTACGAACAGGCCACCGCCGAGACCATCATCATCAAGATGGTCAACAAGGTGCCGGACCGGCGATGGGTGCCGATGCCGGGGCGTCAGAACCATTATCTCGACTGCCGGGTCTATAACATCGCCGCCGCGCACAAGCTGATGCTCGACACGCTGAGCGAGGCCGACTGGGCGGCGCTGATGGCCGAACGCTACGCACCGAAGGACGAACGCCAGCCCGATCTGCTGGCGCTGCCGCTGCTGGCCGCGCGACCCGCGCCCGCAAAGACACCGCCGCCCGCGCCCGGGCGCTACCTCGACGATGTAAGGGACGATTATCTGTCATGACGACCACCGCCGAAAACATCGTGAAGCTGGAGGCCGCGCTGGCCAGCGGCGTGCTGACGATCGAATCGGAGGGAGATCGCAAGACGTATCGCTCGCGCGCGGACCTCTTGGGCGCGATCGATTATTTCAAGCGGCAGGCGGCTGCGGAAGCGGCGCCGCTGGGCGTGCGGCCTGCGACGACGCTCGCCGTGTACGATCCGCGCTGATCGCCATGGGCTTCGGCGACATCCTTGACGGCGTGATCGCGCCGATCGCGCCTACATGGGCGGCGCGGCGCATGGCTGCGCGGACGCATATCGCCGCCGCCCAGCTCGCGCGCGATGGGGTGCGGGCCTATGATGCCGCGAGCTACAATCGCCGCACTGCGAACTGGAACCGCCAGACCAATTCGATCAACGGCGAGACGCTGCGCTATCGCAAGACGCTGGCAGCGGCGGGATGGGACCTGTTTCAGAACAACAAATATGCTGCTGCCGGGGTGCGCCAGCAGGTCGCCGCGATCTGGGGCGACGGCATTGCGGTGCAGATCACGCATCCGGTGAAGCGCGTTCGCGAAAGGGCGCAGGCGGATTGGGACCGCTGGGCCGAAAGCAAGGTCGACGACCTGGGTGACTGGTATGGTCACGGCAAGGTCGACATTATCGAGATGATCGTTGGCGGCGAGGGCCTGACGGTATGGCAGGGCGACAGGAACGACGGGCCGTTCAACAGCATCGTCGGCAAGTCGGGCGTCGAGTTGGATGCGTCGAAGAATTTCCGCCTCACCGACGGCGGCAAGATCGTCCAGGGCGTTCAGTATAACAGCCAGAACCGGCGAACCGGATACTGGCTGTTCGGCGAGCACCCGAACGATCCGCTTGGCACCGGACGCCCTTCGCAGTTTGTCGACGCAGCCTATGTCGATCACATGTTCGAGCGCGTGTCGCATGGGCAGGCGCGGGGGGTTTCGTGGCTGGGTGCCGTGGCGATGACGTTGCAGGATATCGCCGAGATCGAGGACGCGCGGCGGTTGTCGGAGAAAATCCAGAACTGCCTTTCGCTGATCATCACCCCCGCCGAAGGGCAGGGGACATCTCCGCTGGGGGTGCAGGGCGTGGCGCCGGGAAGCGGGCCGGCAGACGGTGCCCGACCGTTGGGCGAGTCGATCAGTCCGGGCATGATCGCGCGCACGCTGCCGGGCGAGCAGGTACAGGTGGTGAACCCGCAGCCGTCGAATGCTACCGTCCAGTTCCTGCAGCAGCAGTTGGCGGGGGTATCGGCCAACATGGTGCCGTATCACCTGATGACCGGCGATGTGAGCCAGGCCAATTATTCGGGGCTGCGGGCGGCGATGAACGGCAGTTATGGCCTGCTCGATGACTGGCAGCAGAATGTGGTCATCCCGCTGAAGTGCAAGCCTGCCGTCATGCGGCGGATGCAGCGACTGGCATGGCAGACGGGCGATGCCCGCTTTCTTGACGTGGGAATGACGTTCGCCTTGCCGGTGCGGCGCCTGGTCGATCCGGTGAAGGACCTGCTGGGCGAGCTGATGGAAGTTCGCGCGGGCTGGAAACTGACGACGAAGGCGATGGCAGAGCGCGGGCTGAACGGGGAAGCGCATATCCGCGAAATCGCCCGGATCAATGCGATGCTGGATGAACTCAAACTCGCGCTGGACAGCGATCCGCGCAAGCTGACCGACAGCGGCGTGCTGCAGGCGGCTGCGCCGTATCTGTACGGCGGCGCGCCCAACCAGGGGAACTGACGATGCCACCCTATACCGACAACCTCGCCACGGCGGGGGGCGATGGCGTGCGCCGGTCGAACATGCCGCTGGGAGAGCGATTCGCCGCGTCGAGCAGCTATGATGCGGTTGCGCGAACAGTGGAGCTGGACGCGGCGACCGAGACGCCCGTGCGGATGCCGGGTTGGATGCTGGGCATCGACGCCGAATATTATTGGGAAGTGCTGGACTGCCGTGCCGAGGCCGTCGACCTGACGCAGGTGCAGGCCGGGAACGCGCCGCTGCTCGATACGCATGATCGCTGGTCGCTGAAAGGCAGGCTGGGCGTGGTGCGATCGGTGCGGTTCGAGGGCGGCAAGGTGTTGTCGCTGTGCGCATTCGGTCAATCCGAAGAGGCGAAGAGCCAGGAAGCGGAATTCGCCGCCGGCACCCCGCCCAAAGCGAGCGTGGGATACCAGCGCCAGCAGATGATCTTCGAACGGATGGAAGGCGAAGTGCCGGTGTATCGCGTCACGCGATGGGCCTTTGCCGAAGTCTCGCTCGTCTCGATTGCCGCCGATCTGAACGCAGGGGCGCGTTCGGCGGAACGCACCATCGCCCCCTGCACCATCACGGAGAAGACCATGGACACTCAGGCGCTTGATGCGACCGGCGTAGCTGCGCCGGAGAATACCCAGACCGAAATCGTCGTCGAAGGCACGCGCGCGGCCACCGAGCCGGCGTCCGCTCCGGCGAAGCGCCGCTTCGCAATGCTTTCCGCCAGCGCTGGAATTGCGCTGTGCGCGCAGGCGCGCGCGTTCGGCGAGACCGTGGAGACGCGGGCGAAGGAGCTGATCGAGAAGAACGAACGCGACGAAATCAGCCCGGATGCGGTGCGCGCGGCGCTGTTTTCGGCGGCGGGCGAGGCCAATCAGGCGGCGACCGGTGGAATTTCGACCGGGGGGCGTTCGATCCAGATGGGCCAGGACGAACATGAGAAGTTCATCGCAGGCGCGACGAACGCGATCCTGCAGCGCGCGGGGCTGGCCGAGATCGTGCGGCGTGCCGCGAAGGAACGGGGCGAGACGATCGACCTGAGCCCCGGTGAGTTCCGGGGTGTCGCGAACGCCGACATCGCGCGCATGGCGATCGAGCGCAGCGGGCGCCGGGTCGACAGCTACGACCGCAAGCAGGTGGTCGAGCAGGCCATCATGCTGCGCATGGACGGGCCGTACCAGTCGACCAGCATGTTCAGCGTGCTGCTGGAAAACGTCATGAACAAGTCGCTCCAGGCGGCCTATGCAATCCAGCCCGACACGTGGCGGATGTGGGCCGGTGTCGGATCGGTCAACGATTTCCGCGCTACCCCGCGCTATCTGCGCGGCACGTTCGGGCGGCTCCAGCGCGTCGGCGAGAATGGCGAGGTCAAGAACCTCAACATTCCGGATGGCGCGAAGGAAGTCATCAGCGCCGTCCCGATGGGCGGCATTGTCGGCCTGACCCGCGAAGCGATCGTCAATGACGATCTGGGCGTGTTCAACCAGGTCGCGCAGGACCTGGGGCGTGCGGCCAAGATGTCGGTGGAAATCGACGCCTATGCACTCCTGACGTCCAACAGCGGGCTCGGGCCGGTGATGAACGACGGAAAGACGCTGTTCCACGCCGACCATGGCAACATCGCCACCACCGCCGCCGCACCTTCGATCGCGTCGTTCGATGCGATGGACGTGGCGATGGCGGCGCAGAAGGATCTGAGCGGCAACGACTTCATCGACCTGCCGCTGTACGCCTGGGTCGGCCCGCGCGCGATGCGCGGCGACGCGCTGGTGATCAACGATTCGCAGTACGACACCGACACCGCCGGCAAATTCCAGAAGCCGAACAAGGTTCGGGGGCTGTTCAATACGATCACCGGCACGCCGCGCCTGAGCGGGACGCGCTGGTATGGCTTCGCCGACCCGGCAGTGAACCCGGCAATCGAAGTCGTCTTCCTGAACGGCGAGCAGGAACCGCGCATCGAACAGAAGGATGGCTGGCGCGTCAGCGGCGTCGAGTGGCGGGTGCTGTTCGATTACGGTGTCGGCGGCGTCAACTATCGGGCCGGGCAGACCAACGGGGGCGCGTAACTGCGACGGCGGCGCTGGTCGCCGCTCCGCTTCACTAAAATCGGCTGCGGCGGGGTTCGCGGCAAAAACGGAGATGAACGATGGCAACCTTTTTTCAGGACGGTGACGCCCTCGACTTCACGGCGCCGAGCGGCGGCGTGGTCGCGGGCCTTTTCTACAAGATTGGCGTCACGCTGGTATTCGCATCGGTTTCGGCGGCGGCGGGCGCGCTGTTCGCGGGCTATGTCGAGGGCGTCTATGAGGATGCTGCCGCGGCGACCAGCCAGGCGTGGACCGAAGGCGCCGTTCTGTACTGGGACGACACCAACAAGAAGTTCACGACCACCGCATCCGGCAATACCAAGGCGGGAATCGCGGCAGCGGCGAAGGCCAGCGCGGCGGCCGTCGGTCGCGTCAAGCTCGTCTTGACCCTCTGACGCAGCCATGTCTTTCCCCGAGCTTCGAGCGGCGCTGGTCGACAGCGTGTTTGCGGAGCTCGGGGAAGATGCGCGCTGGAGCGGGGTGGCCGATCCGGTGCGGGTGCGGCGCAAGTCCGCCGACGAAGACGAGACGATCGGGCGGCTTGGCATCATCGCGACAAGCGAAGTGTTGCGGGTGCGCAAGTCGGACGTGGCGGCGCCCGCGAAGGGCGACCTTGTCGACATGCTCGACGATGCGGGCGTCGAGACGGGCGAGCAGCTGCGGGTATCGGGCGAGCCGCGCATCCTGCGCAATCTGGTATGGGAAATGCCCTTTTCGGTGGTGGCGGGCTGATGGCGCTGCGGACCAGCCTGACCGCATCGAAGCCGCGTGCGCATGAGAAGGCGCTGATCGCGGCGATGGAGAAGGCGCATACGCTGGGCATGCGCGAGACGATCGCCGCCGCGCAGCAGGAAATGCGCGATGACGTGGAGGCGGCGGGGCTGGGCTATAAGCTGGCCGGCGCTGTCCGCAAGGAAGTGTACCCGAACAACGGCACGCTGAGCCTCGACCCCGCAGGCATGGTTTTCGCCGAAGGTGGCAAGCCGGGATCGCGAAGCGCCGCGGCGATATTGGGGCATTACGAACGGGGAAACCCCATCACGCCGCTGGGCGGTGCGTTGGCGGTGCCCACCGACAAGGTTCCGCTCGAAAGCCGGTTCGGTCGCCGTCCGCTGACGCCGGCGGAAGTCGAGGCGCGTTTCGGGCGGAAGCTGCAACGCGCGCGGCTGAAGACCGGCAATATCGGGCTGTTCATGCGGATGCGCAAAGGCAAGGGCACCGTGTCGGTGCTGATGTTCGTGCTGGTCAAGAACGTACCCGGGCGAAAGGCGCTCGATTTCGGCGGCATATTCCGCCGGCAGGGCGCTCGCCTGGGCGAGCGGGTCGCGGCGCATTTCGAGTATCGGGGATAGGCGATGTCCAAGCGGCGGGACTATATTCTGGGCGTGAAGGCGCTGGTCGCGGCTGCGTTGCCCGGCGCCGATATCCGCGGGTTCGACGGCGACACCTCGACCGATTTCCGCATTGGTGCCGGGGGGGCGGCAGTGGGGTTTCCGGGAACGCCGGAAGTGACCGCGCAGACGCTGAGCCCCTGCACCTGGCACCTGACCCACACGGTCGAGGTGCAATTGATGGCACCCGAAGGATCGACGGCGGCGGCGCTGGCGCTCGACGAGATGGCGAGTGCGATCGGTGCGGGGGTTTCGGCGGGCCGGACGCTGGGCGGGCTGGTCGACTTCGTCGAGGCCGGGGCGCCAGAGGAAGGCGACTTCACGCCCGAGGGCGGCGAGGCGCGGCATTACATGATCGTGCCGATCACCGGCCAATATTCGACTACCGATCCGCTCAACTGAGCAATTCGACACAGGAGACTGAACGATGGGACGTGCATTGGGCGCGAATGCGCTGCTGCGGGCAAAGTTCGAAAGCACCTATGGCACGCCGCCCGGCAGCAACTGGGCGCAATTGCCGTTCGTGTCGGGCACGATCGGCGAGGAAGGCGAGCTGATCGAAAGCAACCTGGTGGGGCAGGGGCGCGATCCGTTCGACCCGACCGCGGGCGCGCTGAACAATACCGGCGACGTGGTGGTGCCCGCCGATGTGCGCAACACCGGCTATTGGCTGAAGCTGTTGTTCGGGGCGCCGACGACGAGCAATTATGCTGCCGCGACGGGATCGATCACCTTTTCCGCGCAGCCCGCGGTGGATTCGACGATCACGATCAACGGCACGGCCTTCACGTACAAGGCCAGCGGCGCTACCGGCAACCAGATCAATATCGGCGCCAATGTCGCGGCGACGGTGACCGCGACGGCCACGGCGCTCAACGCCAGTGTCGTCAGCGGGGTGGCGACCGCGACCTATGCCGCGGACGGCACGAACACGTCGAAGCTGAACGTGGTCTATGACACGCTGGGGCTGGCCGGGAATGCCTTCACGCTGGCCGCGTCGGCGGGGAGCAACGGCACGGTATCGGCGGCGACGCTGACGCGCGGGACGGTGCGGCATGTGTTCGCCAGCGGCGCGGCGTCGCTTCCGTCGATGTCCGCCGAGGTTGTGCATCCGGAGCTGGCCAACCCCTATTTCGTGCATTACGGCATCGCCGGGAATACGCTGCGGATCGCGCAGAGCCGCACCGGATTGCTCAACATGACGCTGGGGCTGATCGCGCAGGGCGAGGCCGATGGCGCCGCGGCCTCGGTCGCCGGCACGCCATCGGTTCTGGCGACCGACCGCTTTGCACAGGCGGTGGGCGAGATTAGCCTGGACGGCAGCGTGCTGGGCAATGTCGTGTCCGCCGAGTTCAGCTTCTCCAACAACCTGAACGCCGTCGAAGTCATCCGTTCCGATCGCCGGATCGCGGGCGTGGATCCGGGAACGGCGTCGGCGGGGGGCAGCATGACGATGCTGTTCCAGGACCAGACGCTGCTGGATGCCGCCACTGCGGGAACGCCGGTGAGCGTGACGCGGAGCTGGGCGCGCGACCAGCATTCGCTGTCGATCGTGACCCCACGGCTGTTCCTGCCCAAGTTCAAGCGCCAGATTCAGGGGCCGCGCGGCATCCAGGTGTCGCCGAACGTCCAGGCATCGAAGCCGAGCGGCGCCGCGATGGTGACGGCGACGCTGATCAACGACGTGGCGAGCTACTGATGGCGGACGGCTATGCGCTGCAGGTCGGCGTCGCGCGCGTCGAGCTGATCCCCGCGCAGGGCGCGCGCCCGGCGGTGGGGGTTCAGGCGCTTCCGGTGTCGCGCGCCATGAAGCGCGCCGCCTATGCCGCGTCCAGCGCGGTGCTGGCCGGGATGGACGAAGCGGCTATGCTGGCCAGCCCGGAAAAGGCGGGCGAGGCCGGGGAGGCGTTCGGCACGGCATTGCTCCGCGCGCGGATCGTGGGATGGGACGGGATCGCGGACCGGGAGGGCAAGGTGGCGGTGCCGTTCTCGCCCGAGGCGCTGGAGGCGTTTCTCGACGACGAGGCGCTGTACGAGGCCGCCTATGCCGCGCTCGTCATGCCGGTGATCCTGCGGGACGCGGAAAAAAACGGATTGGCGCCCTCGCCGAATGGCACTGGAGCGGGGGCGACGCCGGGAGCCGCTATTGCCGGCTCAGCTGCAAGGCCGAAGGCAAAGCGTGGTGCGAAGACTGCCCGTACCGCAAAAGCGCGCCGCGCACCGACGAAGGCGGCGACGCATGGGAAGTGATTGCGGATTGCGGGTGGCAGCTTCGCGCGGGCGGCATGGGTCGCCCGTTCGCGCTGGATTACGGAGCGGTGCTGGCGGTGGCGGAGGCGCGGGGCGCGGACAAGGCGCTGATCGCCGACGTGCTGCCGATCGTCGAGCGGGCGGTTATCGCGAATTTGGCGGGTGAAGGGGAAGGTGACGGGGAATAGTCCCCGCCGCCGGGCAACGCATAAGGAAAGGGACGTCGCATGGTCGCCACTGCCAGCCTGATGTACCGCATGGGTATCGAGGGCGGGGCAGCCGTGCGTGCCGAGGTGTCTTCGGTCGGGACCGAGGAAGAGAAGACGGCGGCCCGCGCCATCGCGGCCGCCGATCGCAAGGCGGAGCGCGTCGCGGCAGTCGAGCGCCAGTTGCAGGCGGTCAAGCAACAGTCGGTCGAGGCGGACCAGCGCGCGCTGGCGCTGGTGACGGGGAATGTGGCTGCATATGAGACGGCCAAGCGGCGCGAAGTGGCGGCGGTGCAGTCGGCGACGACGGCGCACACCCGCAACAGCTCGGCGCTGAAGTCGTCCGGAAGTGCGATGGTCGGCGTCAGCCAGCAGGTGCAGGATTCCTTCACGCAGATTTCCATGGGCGCCAACATTTTTTCGGTGCTCGCTGTCCAAGGTGGGCAGCTGGCCGGACAGATGATTTATCTGGAAGGCACGCTGGGCAAGGTGGCGCGTTTCATCACCTCCGGGTGGGGGCTTGCGCTTACCGGCGGTCTGCTCGTGCTCGGATACCTTACCAAAGGGCTGTTCGAGAATGAGGAAGCGGCGAAGAGAGCCGCTGAGGGAATGCAGAAATTCCAGCAGCGGCAAAGCGATATTGGAAATTTCATCGACGCGACCACGGGGCGTCTTACCGAGCAAAATCGCGCGCTGGTGTTGAACGCGATTCTTACCCGGCAGGCTCAGATCGCGGACAATAACAAGGCCATTGCCGAACAGCGCAACTCGGCATTCCGGGTCGCGGGCAATCAGCAGATTCGCAATCCTTCCACGGTTACTAGCAGCGTTGGCATTCCGATCGCGGTGAGGCAGACCGACCCCGATGTGAGCCGCGCCATCGCTGCCGCCGCGGGAGACGTCGACAAGTTGTCGATCAGCCTTGCCAACCTTGCACGGACGTCGCGCCCCGATCTGAAGCCGCTGGCCTTGCAGATCAGTACACAGGCGGGCGCGGCGATCATTGCGACGCGCGAGAATGAAAAGCTCAGCAAGGAGCTTCGCGCGCTGAACGGTGACACCGGCGCATTGGTGACGGGGAATACCAAGCTGATCGAGTCGAGGGCGAAGCTTGCCGGCGCGACATCGGCTCTGGATCGCGCGCAGGCGCAATATGCGATCAGCACGACCGAGGCCGATCAAGCCTATGAGCGCAGCAAGAAGACTCAGGCAGATCAGGCGAAGCTCCTGGCGTCCCGCACAGCCGCGGAGCGCGCGCTCAACGAGGCTCAGGATGCCAACCGGAAGCATAGCGATCGGCATGGTCAGTCGATCGCTCGGCAGAGCGCGGCGATGGTCGTCAATGCCGATGCCTCGCTCGATCTGGCGCGTGCCTATCTGACGAACAGCGATGCCGCGTTGAAGGCGGAAGCAGCGCGCAAGGGGCTGACCGACGCGACCCGCAAGGGGATCGATGGTGAAGCGCAGGTTCGTCGGCAGCTGGACATCATGGTCGGAGAGCAGCTTGTGACCGGCGCCAAGGCCGTTGCGCAGCTTCGCGACGAGACCGCCGGGCGCAAGGCGGCGAACGACAATGTCGTGGCCGGGCGGATCGCCTATGCGCAGATGAACCGCGCGATGGCGGACGAAGCGGCGCTGCGTCCCTTGCTCAAGCTGCAGACGACGGCGCAGGGCGAGGCCCTGGCGCTGCTGACGCAGGCGGTCACGGCATATCGGGCGGCGTTGAAGGAAGCCCATGCCGAGGAAGCCCGGAGCGCGGCACAGGCAGGCATCGCGGATGCGCGCGAGCGGATTGCCGAAATCCGGGCATCGGTTGCGGATCTGAACCAGAACCCGATCGTCCAGGCCACCAATGCCGCGCGTCGTGCGGCGGAGCGCGAGGCCGACAAGGGCGGCTATTCGGGTCAGGATCGCGCCGACTTCATCGAGGCGCGCGTGCTGCAGGCGCGCGTCGAATATAACCAGCGGATCGCGGAAAGCTATGTTCGCACGCGGCAGGACCAGGAAGACAGGCTGGCGCTCGCTCAGGCCGAGCTGGGGCTGTTGGGCAAGAGCGAGGTCGTCCGCGAACGTGAACTGAAGTTGCTGGAGCTGTCGCGGCAGATGAAGCGCGACGGCCTGACCGAAGACGATGCGGCGTATCAGGCGACGATGGCGCGTGCGGAGGCGCTGGAAGACGTGCTGGTCGAGTTGAACCGCCAGAAGGCGGCGATGGAAGAACTGCGGTCGATCGGCGGCGACGTGATCGATACGATTTTCGACCCCGATAACTGGAAGAACTGGGGCGACCTGGGCAAGCGGGTCCTGCAGGACCTGTTGAAGGACATGCTTGTGCTGGCGGCGGTCAATCCGCTGAAGAATGCCCTGCTCGGCACCAACGAGACGACGATGGGCGGGATTTTGGGGTCTATCCTGAAGCTTCCGGGCGGTTCCAGCGGCTCCGGTAGCTCCGGTGGCCTGCCCGGCACGGGTCCCATTATTACCGGGGAATTCCCGACGCCCGGCAATGCCACCGGCACGCTCAACTGGAAGGGCGGCATGATGATCGCGGGCGAGAACGGCGCCGAGCTGATCGACGCGCCGGCGGGCAGCCGCGTCTATCCCGCGGCGGAGACGCGGCGGATGCTGCAGGCCCCGGCCCGGGGCGGGGATACGCATATCCACCAGAAGTTCGAAAACAGCTTCGCAGGAAACGCCGTGACGATGGAGGATGCCTTGTTGCTGGCGCAGGCCGCGAAGAACGGCGCGATCCAGGCGATCGACGAGCGGCAGCGGCGGGCGCCATAGATGCCGACGATCGATATGCCGGTGATCGACTGGCCGACCGACCTGTTGCCGACGAACAGCACCGGGCTGCGCTGGCAGCCGCATGTCGGCGGGAGCGAAAGCCCGCTGACGCGGACGCGAAAGACCTATGGCCTGTCGGCGCCGCGCTGGACGATGAACCTGGGCTTTTCGGCATCGCGGTTCGGCGGCGAGGGGGTTTCGGCGCGCGGGCCACGCCTGGATGCGATGCTGGCCGAACTGGACGGCGGCCAGGTGCTGGTGCGGCTGTGGGATTTCCACCGCCCCTATCCGGTCGGGCTGGCGCGCTATTATTCCGGGCTCCAGCGGCAGCGCTGGGGCTTCAGCGGCGGCGAGATTTTCACCGGCGGGGAGATGTTCACGCTGGGGCCGGTGTTCCCGGTGCCGACCAGCGAGGCGGCGGCACAGGGCGCGACGACGATCGCGTTCGGCGGGTTCGTGCCGGGGGCGGTGGCGTTTGACATCGGCGATTACATCGGGCTGTTGGGACGCCCGCGCATCATCCTGCGCGCCGCCATAGCAGGCGCGGATGGTCGCGCAGTGGCGCAGTTCAAGCCGCCGCTGGAGTCCGCCGTATCGGCGGGCGCGGCGGTGATCGAGCGGGCACCGGGGGTGTTCCAGCTCAGCAACACCGATGCCGGCGCCGGGGATTCGTCGCGGTCGCAATCGCAGGCGGGATATTCGTTTCAGTTCGTGGAGTGGTTGCCGTGACCGACGGACGTGGGCTTCCCGCCGAGCTGGAGACCGAGATCGCGGCGCCGGTGCTGCGTCCGTTCCTGGCGCCTTTTATCGATACGCCCGATCCGGTGCGGGCTTTTACCGGCAAGGGGACGTTGACGTTCGACGGGCATGACTGGACGGGGATCGAGGGCGTTGCGTCGATCGAACCGGGCGGGGAGAGCACCAGCGGCAGCGCATCGGGCCTGAAATGCACGCTGTTGCGCGTGCCCGCAGAGTTTCGCGAGGACCTGGCCGACCAGGCGGTGCGGGGTTGCGCCTATGAGCTGCATTTCGGCGCGCTCGATGAGACGCATCGCAGCGTGATCGGCACGAAGCGGATCTGGAAAGGTACGCTGCAGGGTTATGACATCATCGACGACGGGACCGAGCTGAGCGTCACCGCGACGGGCGAAAGCCGCATGATCGACCAGCGTCGCGTGGCGGTGAAGCGGTTCACCGACGAATATCAGCAGCGCAAGCACCCCGGCGACCGGTTCTTCGAATATGCCGCGGCGATGACCGAGGTATCCGTGCTGTGGGCGAAGGCGGCGCAAAGCTGATGCCGGGGACAGCGACGGGGCAGACGCCGGGATGGGATGACCATTGCGGCGATGGATGGCGCGCGCATGTGCTGGCGGCGACCGGGCGCGATGTGTGCGCGATCGTGGGCCCGAGCCCGCGCAGCCCGCGGCAATGGGCGGCGACGATGCGCAGGCTGGGGGTTCGCGGCCTGGGCGGCGTGGTGAGCGCGGTGCATGGCGCATCGATCCCCTTGCGGCAGGCGCGGCGTGGCGACGTGGTGCGCCGGGGATGGGCGCTGGGGGTGTGCCGGGGCGAACTGAGCGCGTTTCACGGCGGCGTGATGATCCCGACGCGGGATGCCGACGAGGCGTGGCGGGTCGAAGGGTGGGGCGGCGATCATGGGTAAGGTCGTCAAGGTCGTTGCGCTGATCGGGCTGGCGGTGGGCGCGACGTTGCTTTCACCCGCGCTGGGTGCCGCACTGGTCAAGCTTGGCGCGTCGATCGGCATAGGCATATCGACGGCGGTCGCCACCGCCATCGCCAGCGTGGTGGTCGCCACGGTGATCGGTCTGGCGATGCAGGCGCTGGCGGGGACGCCGAGCGCCGCGAAGCCATCGCCGATCAATTTTCGGCAGGCTGTCGGCAATAGCTGGATCGTGATCGGGCTGCGCAGGGTGGGCGGGCAGCTGATCTTCTTCCACCCGCGAAAATCGGGGAAGGATCATTACCGCTATTTCATCTTCGCCGCTGCCGGGCATCGCTGCGCAGGGCATACCGGATGGTATCTGAACGACGAGCAGGTGACGGTCGACGGCAGCGGGATGGTGACCAGCGGACCCTATGCCAACGCAGCCTGGCTGTGGTTCGGGCGGGGGCAATATGATGTCGACGAGACGCCCTCGGGATGGCGGGCGGAGACGGGCGGCAAATGGCCCGTCGATCATGTCGGCTATGGCATCGGCAAAATCTACGCCAAGTTCAAGATGACCGATGCGGTGGTCGAGGCGGGGTTGCCGACGATCAGCGCGATCGTGCAGGGCACGGATGAAATTCGCGATCCGCGCACGGGCGACACGGGTTGGACCGACCTGGCCGTGCCCGCCTTCTACTGGTGGATGCAGTTGCCGCGCGAGGAAGGCGGGTTCGGTGCGACGGACGATGAAATTCCCGACGATGACCTGTTGGCCGCATGGACCAATATTTGCGACGAAGACGTGCCGCTGGCCGAAGGCGGGACCGAGAAGCGCTATACGTTCGACGCGCTGATCGAAACGGGAAGCGAGCCGAGCAAGGTCCGGCAGACGTTCGAACTATGCTGTGCCGCCACGGCTGCCGATATCGGGGGCGTGTATCACATGCGCCCGGGTTATTGGGTCGGGCCCAGCGCGACCTTGCTGGAGCGCGACCTGACCGCGGGATTCAAATTGCCGTTGCTGGGCGATCCGCAGCAATATGCGACCGAGGTGACGGGGACCTATATCGACCCGGCCAGCAATTATCAGTCGCAACCGGTGCCGACGCGGAGCGTGGAAAGCGATTCGATCCGGCAACTCAACTATGACCTGGCGCATATCAGCAGCCACACGCGGGGGCAGCGCATCCTGGAGATCATGCTGCGCCGGGCGCTGTGCGAGCGCAGGCTCAGCTGGCCGATGAACATCCAGGGCATGGCGATCACGCCCATGCAGGTCGTGCAGTGCGATACCCAGCGTTATTCGCTGAGCAACTATGCGTTCGTCGTCGACGATTGGAAGCTGGCGCAGGATTTCGGGATCGGCCTCGAGCTGCGCGAGGAAAACGAGGACGTCTATAGCTGGACGACGGCCATGGAGCTGCCGAAATCGGGGACGGCGACGCCGGAAGTCGCAGAGCCGATCCCGGCGGCGGGAACGGTGCAGACCGCCATCGCCAACAGCTATCCGGTCGGGTTGACGATCACCGCGGCGGACGGCGGCGCGATCACGATCAGCAATCACACCCGCCGCTATACCGACGGCTTCGCGGACGTGGCCGTCACCGGGGCGACGATCGCGAGCGGACTTGCGGCGGGGACGTTCCGCGCCATCGCCTATGACGACGACGATCGTTCGGGTGGCGCCGTGACCTATGCGCTGTACGCCGACGACCTGGATGCGCGAACATCGTCGGCGCATCCGGGGCGGCATTATGTGGGCTATGCGGTCATCCCCACGGCGGGCAGCCCGCCGGCGGAGGGCGGCGGCGCGACGCCGCCGGGCGGCGCATGCGTCACCGTCGATACGCCGATCCTGATGGCGGACGGAACGACCAAGCCCGCGGGCGAGATCGTGCCGGGCGACATGGTGATGACGCGGCACGAAGAGCGGCTGAGCGGCATTGCCGGGGGGTGGGGCGCATACCCAGTCGAGGCCGTCGAGATCGTGGCGAGCGACGATGTCTGGATTGCCACGATCGGCGGCAAGGTGTTGCGGGCGACGGGCGATCACCTGGTCTTCACCGGGCTGTGGCGGCGGATGCGCGATATCGGATCGGCGGACGGCAGCGGCGACGTCGTCAAGATGACGGTCACCGGCGCCCACACCTATGTCTCGAACGACGTGCTTTCGCACAACATCAAGATCCTAGAGCCCTGATCGGGCGCGCGTAACCGGACACATGAAAGGGAATCATCGTGACGACCCTCAATCAAATCCTGACCGATGGTCAGGATGTGAATATGCCTGCGCTCCGCGCATGGCTGAACGCGCTGAAGGGCAATGCCACGCCGATGGCACCGGAGGATTTCGGGGCGCTCGGTATCGGCGATGCGGGCGCCGCGGCGGACAGCGCGGCTTCCGCGGAAATGTATGCCGCGATGCTGGAGCAGGGATGGGGCTATGTCCGGTTGCGGCCGGGCGCCGTCTATTCGTTCGGTGCCCAGATCGCCGGCGGCGGCGGGCAGGCGTTCCAGGGGGCAGACTTCCTCAATGGCACCGGGCTGGAATGGCTGATCGTCGAAGGGAATTTCGCAACGATACGCTCGGCCCCCGGGCAGTATTTCGGCGGCTTTGCGAGCGGCACGCCGACGACGGCCCTGCCGAACTACAACGCCGCGCAGCGCGCCGATATCGGGACGCATATCAACCTGACCGAAATTGCATCGGTTTCTGTCTCCAACCTGTTGCTGGACGGCAATATCGCCAACCAGATTCCCGGCGGTCCCTATGGCGATACGGGGCGGCAATGCCGGCATGACGGCGTGCGGATCAATGAGTGCGACCAGGTGCTGTTCGAGAATGTCTGGGTGAAGAATGTCGGGCTCGACGGCTTCATCTACAAATATGAGGGCCTGACCGGCGCCAGCGATCGGAAGCCCGCCCTGTTCATCAACTGTGGCGCGACGAATTGCGGCCGCAACGGATTCTCGCAGGTGGGCGGGAATATGATGCGGCACCTGAACTGCAAGTTCACCGAACCGGGCAACGCCCCCAATAGCGGCGTGGCGGGCGGCTATATCAGCTCGGCGCCCAAGGCCGCGTGCGATATCGAGGCGGAGGGCAGCGGAACCGAGATCGACGCGACGCGCCTGCGCGACAGCGTCTATGAGCAGGGGTCGCGCGGTGCCACGGCGATCGTCGCGGACAGCGGCACCACGTCGGGCGTGATCATCGATGCGTGCACGGGCGATGGCGCATACTGGCTGAACAAGCCCAACATCCAGGTGCTGGGAGGCGAGCTCAACGGGCATTTCGCGGCGCTGTATGGCGGCGATCCGCGCACCGCGGTGCAGATGATCGGCGTACGCATAACGGACAGACCGAAGCGCGGTGCGCCGCTGCCTGCAACGGGGCTGTGCATCGATATCGATGGCGCGGGCGCCGGCGTCTGGCTGGAGCGGTGCGACTTCAGGCTCTCCCGAACCAAGGCCAACCTGCGCAAGGCGCATGGCCGGCGCTGCAACTGGACGTTGCGCATGGGAACGACGACGGTGCCCAACCGCGATTTTGTGGTGCTGCTCGACAATGCGGCGACCAATATCGAGGATTTCAGCTTCTACGACGAGCTGGGGCAGGAGGATGGCGACCCCTATACCTCGGGCGAGGGGCTGTACATCGTCAGTGGCGCGCGATCGGCGAACACCGGATCGCGAATCCGCAACTGCATGATCTATCCCTCGTCGAACTGGCTGATCAAATATGACGGCTATGATCCGGGCGGCGGCGCCTATCCGCACGCGGGCCAGCCCAACGGGCGCCTGGACTTCGATACTTCGCAGGCATTTCAGGAACTGAAATTCCAGCGCGAGGCCACCTATGGCGGGGGCTATCATGGCTGGTCGCGCATGGTCTTTCTGTCGGCAGCGCCCGGAAGCGCCACCGGCTATGCCAATGGATCGCTGATCACGCATATCGACGGCGGTGTTGGCGATCCCGCCGGATGGATCGTCGCGGGCGGGGCGTTTCAGCCCAACGGCGTGATCGGCATGGTCCGCGCGGCGGCGGTGACGGCTCCGACCGGTGGCAGCACCGTCGATACCGAGGCGCGCGCTGCCATCGCCTCCCTGATCACCAACATGAAAACCGCGCAGCACATGCTGCCGTGAAGGGGACACCATGGAACCTGTAATAGGAAAATCGGCGTACGGGCCGGGCAATGTGCGGCGCAAGATCGCGGGATTCGATGCCGAGACGGTGACGCTGGAACATCCCATTACGCTGGAACAAAAAACCATTGGCCGCGAAGCCTTTTCGGCGTGGTGCGAGGGCAGCGACCGACGTTCCTACATCGGCGACGACGGCGATTGGCGGACGCGCATCGGCATGTTCGATCGCCCCGTGCTCGAGCCGGAGACCGGGGAGCAGGCGCTGGATGCCGATGGCAATCCGGTGACCGAGCCCATGGTGCAGTTCATCCGGCTTGAAGGCGGCGTCGTCACCGTGCCGCGCGACGAATGGGCCGCCTGGCGCGCACAGGCGGAATAATTCAACCAGAGGAGAATACCGATGCCGAAAGCTGCAACGGTCCGCCGGATCAAGGCGGACCTTCACCGTGTCGAGGCGGCGGTTGCCGTGCTGCACCGGACGCTGGCCTCCGCACTGGAGATGCATGGCCCCGACATGGGGCTGGATGACGAAACGCTGGCGCTGGCTGCGCCGAAGACGCCCCCTAAACCCGACGGCGAGTAAGTCCCCATGGACATCGGGCTTCTCGTGACCTTCCTTGCTGCGCTGGCGGCGCAGCGGCGGTGGCTGTTGTGCCATGACTCGCGCGGGCGCCTGGGCGCGCTGCTGCTGCTCTGTTGGGCGGTGGTATCGATGGCATGGTGCGTGCTGGCCAAAAGTTGGCTGGTAGCGGTGATGACGACAACCGATCTTGCGATTGCCGTCACCTGCATGGTGTTGCTGCAGCGTGAGGCGAGCTGGCGGGCGCAGCTCGTGGGGATCGTGTCCATGGCATTGATGCCGGCGCATTTCGTGATGTCGATGACGCAGGGGGGCTTCGACTGGACGGCCTATGCGCTGATCCTCAACGCGGGGTTCGTGGTGCAATGCGCAGTGGCGGGGGGCTGGATCGATGGGCTGGTCATTCGCATTGCTGGCTTCCGCGATCGGTCTGGCGCTGGGCTCCACCGTGATCGGGGGCGTTAGATGGAGCCGGGGGCATTCGATCCGGCGATGGTGGCGCAGGCGCGGATAGCGCTGGCGGCGCTGTGCGGTGGCATCACGCGGCTGTTGTTCCGCCCGGCGGAATCGCTGCGCAAATCGGCGTGGCTGCTGTTCGGATGCGTCACCTGTGGCTTTTACGGCACGCCGCCGCTGTTGGCGTGGTGGGCGCTGCCGCAGGACAGCGCGGGGGCGATCGGCGCGCTGCTGGGGTTCGTTGGCCTTTCCTTCGCGGAGGGGCTGTTGCGCGCGGCGGACAAGATGGACCTGACGGCCTGGCTTACGAGCTGGCTTCGCAAACCCGGGGCCTGACCGGGACCTTCTGAAAGGATCAAGGATGCGTGCTTTGCTGGAGCGCCTGACGGCGCGACTGGTCGATAACTGGCGCCTGGCGTGGAAGTTCTGGTCAGTGCGGATTGCCGCGCTGCTGGGTGTGGTCGCAACCTATCTGCTCGCGGCGCCGGATACGCTGGTGCAGGTGATCGCCGCGCTGCCGCCCGAGTTGCGCGGATGGGTGCCGCCGTTGCTGGGGCCGGCGCTCACAGTGGCGATCGTGCTCGTGCGGCTGTGGAAGCAGGGCGAGCGTCATGACTGAGCCGCGGGGGCGCATAGCCGCAGCGGCAGCGACGGCCAAGTCGACGCCGCGGCGGACGCTGGCCGAGGTCGTTGGCGTCGGCGCGGCGATGGCGTTGCTGGTGCTGGTGCCGCGCGAGGAAAGCGGCCGCATGGTGAAGGCGCAGGCCGACCCCGTCACGTCGACCGTGACGGTGCGCCATGTATCCGGGCCGCAGCACCTGAAAGCCTATCTCGACATCGTCGGGGTGGCGACGGCGTGCGACGGCATCACGCGCGGCGTGCGGATCGGGCAGACCTATACCGAGGCGCAGTGCGCGGCGCTGCTGGAGCGCGAGCTGGTCGCGCATGCCGAGCCGGTGCTGGCCTGTACGCCGTGGCTGCGCGGCGAGGGCAGGGAGGGGCCGCGCGTGGCGGCTGTGTCGCTTGCCTACAACATCGGTGTGCACGGCTTTTGCCGGTCGACCGCGGCGCGGCGGTTCAGCGCCGGCGACTGGCGCGGCGGGTGCGACGCTTTCCTGATGTGGACCAAGGCCGGGGGTCGCGAGGTGCGCGGGCTGCGGCTGCGGCGCGAGCGCGAGCGGGCGGAATGCCTGCAGGGCATCAATTCTTCCAAGGGAGACGGCAAGTGAGCGAGACCAGAGTTGGACCGCATATCTATAGTGGGGCCGTGCCGGTGTCGTTGGGCACTGGCGGGATCGGGCAGCCATGGGTTGAGGGCTCTCGGGAGACCGGCATTCCCATGGCCCCGACGGGCATCACTGCCTCGGCTAGCTTCACCCCGGCGGCTGCGGCCTATTTGGCGGGGGACCTGATCGACGTCGCGAAGGAGTTCGCCTTCACCTATGCCGATGGCGGCGCGGTGCCGGCGGGGGCGTTGATCCGCATCCTGACTGCAATCGTCAAGATCGATGCCACTGCGCTCCAGGCGAGCGAGGGCGGCTATACGCTGCAATGCTATGGCGCGGCGCCAACGGCGTGGGTCGACAACGATACATGGGCGCTCTCCAGTGCCGACCTGACCCCCTATCGCGGATCGATCTCGCTCGGGACGCCTGTCGACCTCGGCGCGGCGCTGTACGTGAAGACGCCGAATGTCGACATCGATATCAAGCTGGTGACCTCCAGCATCTATTGCGGGTTGCAGACCGTCGCGGGCTTCACGCCGACCGCTGTCGCGCGCCAGGTGCTGTTGTACGGGATCGTGCTGTAATGCATCCCGCTGTCCGCCAGCTGGTGCTGGATAGGATGACGCCGCGCCGTCTGCTTGGTGCGTCGCTGATCGCGCATTGGTCTGCGACTCGCCCGGACCTTATGGAGCTGGACGGCGCGGCGATACGGTCATGGACCGATATGATCGCCGGCTACAAGGTGACTCAGACTACCGCAGGCTTCAAACCAATCTGGTCGCCAAACAGCTATGCTGGTTTTCCCGGCGCCGGCTTTGATGGGACTGACGACTATGTGGAGCTGACGCCGTCGCCGCTGTTCTCTGGTTCTGCGCCATATGAGGTGTGGACTCGCGTCATGCAGCCCTCACTCGCGGACACCGGAACGCTTGTGGTATTCAGTTCGGGTGGGACCTCGGCGTCAAATTCACGGCGGGTGCAGAAAAGTGTGCCCGCTGGCGTGAATCGCGCGGGGATCAATGTCCCCGATGGCACCACGAACACGACGGTTCGTGATGATGGAACGGACTTCAGCGGCGGGCCTTTCGTTATCCGCAGCGTATTTGCAGATGGCGCTAATGCCGTGCAGGTCAACGGTGGTCCGCTGGTAACCGGAACCGGTAGGTTGGCTGGAACGGGGAATGTCCGCCTAAGGTTTGGGGCCTCTTCGACCTCAATAGCCGGTGCTTTCTGGCCAGGCGTGATTGCGGACGTTCTGGTGATGCAGCCTCTAACCGCCAACCAAGCCGTGCAACTAACTCGCCTGCTACGTTGAAAGGAAATTCGATGCCTAGCATGATGTTGACCTGGGACGATCCGCTCGCCTGTGACGCTTATATCGCGTGGGCGGAAAGCATTTTCGAACCCCCGCTGGGTCCCGGTGGGACCTTTTATCCGCGCGACCGATATGATCGCTACGGGAAGCGCGTATGCGCCTTTCTCGGGCCGGGTGGTAATGTCGGGTACTATGTCGAGCCCGAGGACGGCCCGGCGTTGCGAGCGGGCGCCACCTTGCAACTCGGGGTAGAGTGGCCCGATCCGGAAGAGGAATGATGGGCGGGGTCATCGACATGGCACGCGGCAAGGCGATGCAGATCATGGCCGGCATGCTGGGGGCGGCGGTGCTTGCCCTGACGATCGCGCTGCTGATCGCCAAGGCGGACGCGCAGCATTGGCATAGCCAGTTCACGGGCGAGCAGGACCGCCACCGGCTGACCATTGCCGAATTCAAGCGTGGAACTGCGGAGGCTAAGGTCGCCGACCTGGAGCATGTCGCCGCGGTGCGCGCGCGGGACGACGCAATCGCAAAGGAAACCCAGCATGATATCCAGACGCAGCTTGCCGACAATCTGGCTCTTGCCGCTCGCTATGCTGAGCGGATGCGGCGGGGGGCGCCCGGAGACGGTCAAGGTGGTGGCGGACACGCGGGAGTGCCCGCCGCTGCCGATCCCGCCGGCGATCCTGCTGCAGGCGGTGGGTTTGCCATCGTTCCTCGATCCGACCTCGACACCTGCACCCGCAATACCGTGATCGCGCGGGGGTGGCAGGCATGGTGGGCGGCGGTGGGGCAGGGGGTGCGTTAGGCGCTGATCCTTAGCCGCCATCTGGGGGATTGCGTGCAGCGGGCCTCCGCTACCATGCACAAGTCCGATCTTGCGCCGCCGCGATGGCCGTGCGCACTTTGTCTCCAGGCGCGGCAAACGCGCGGCGGAGAGGGCTGATGCATCCACAGGAACAACCCGAATCGGCACGCCCGCTCGACGGCATCCGCGTCGTCGAGCTGGAGGGGATCGGCCCCGGCCCCACGTTGGGGATGCTGCTCGCCGATTTCGGGGCGGAGGTGCTGCGGGTCGCGCGGCCGGGGTATGAGGTTTATGCCGATCCGGTGACGGGGCGGGGCAAGGCGACCCTTGCCGCCGATCTCAAGACCCCCGAGGGCGCCGCCGCGGTCCGCGAGGCCATCCATGCCGCCGATGTGCTGATCGACCCGTTTCGGCCCGGCGTGCTGGAGCGGCTGGGGCTGGGGCCGGAGGCGATGCTCGCCGCCCATCCGAGGCTGGTCTATGTCCGGCTCACCGGATGGGGGCAGGACGGGCCGCTGGCGCAGCGGGCGGGGCATGACATCACCTATATCGCGCTCAGCGGCGCGCTGGAGGGGATCGGGCGGCCCGGCGAGGCGCCGACGCCGCCGCTCAACCTGATCGGCGACATGGGCGGCGGCGCGGCGATGGCGGCGTTCGGGGTCTGCGCGGCGCTGGTCGAGCGTAGCCGGTCGGGCAAAGGGCAGGTGATCGACGCCGCGATCCTGGACGGCACTGTCGCGCTGACTGCGATGTTCCACGGGATGCGCCTGCCCGCCGGGCGGAACGACAGCCTGTTGGGCGGCGCCCAGCCCTTTTACGACAGCTATGCCTGTGCCGATGGGCGGCATGTCGCGGTGGGGGCGCTGGAACAGCCCTTTTGGGAGGCGCTGGTCGCTGCGCTGGACCTGCCCGAAGGCTTCCGCAATCGCGGCGCAGTGCTGCCCGCCGAGCTTCGTGCTGCGCTGGCGGAGCGGTTCGCTACTCGCAGTCGGGACGATTGGGCGGCGCTGCTGGAGCCGCTGGACGCCTGTGTGGCGCCCATCCTCTCCTTCGCCGAGGCGGCGGAGCATCCGCACGCCGTCGCCCGCGACCTGTTCGTCGAGCATCAGGGCCGCCGCCAGCCTGCGCCTGCGCCGCGGCTGTCGCGGACCCCGGCGCGGATCGGGACGGGGGACAGCGACGGCGCCGCGCTGCTCGCCCGCTGGCGCAGCGGTTGCCGTTGACGTAAGGGACAGCCAGAGCATGCAGGAGAGGATCATGGAAGCACCGTCGATAGTGTGGGCGCTGGACGGCACCGTCGCGGTGGTGCGGCTGAACCGGCCCGACCGGCTCAACGCGCTGACCGCCGAAATGCTCGACCTGTGGCGCGCTACGCTGGGCGAGGCCGTGGCGGCGGGGGCGCGTGCCGTGCTCGTCACCGGCGAGGGGCGGGCCTTCTGCGCCGGAGCCGATCTTGCCGCCACCGCAGCAGCAATGGCGCAGCGTGACCTGAGCGATTCGCTGCGCGATCATTACAACCCGCTGACCCGCGCCTATGCCGAACTGCCTGTGCCCGTCGTGACGGCGATCAACGGCGCGGCGGCGGGGGCGGGGGCGGCGTTTGCGCTGGCGGGGGACATCGTCGTCGCGGCGCGATCGTCGTACCTGTTGCTTGCCTTCGCCAATATCGGGCTGGTCCCCGATGCCGGCGCGACCTGGCTGATCGGCAAGGCGGCGGGGCGGGCGAAGCTGCTGGAGATGGCGCTGCTGGGCGAGCGGCTGTCCGCCGAGGACGCGCTGGCGGCGGGGCTGGTGACGCGGGTGGTGGACGATGCCGCGCTGTTCGACACCGCGCTGGGGCTGGCGCGCAAGCTGGCGGCGATGCCGACGGTCGCGATGGGGCTGATCCGCAAGCAGGTGGCGGTTGCGCTGACGGGGTCGCTCGACGAACTGCTCGAGGTCGAGGCGGACCATCAGGCGCTGGCTGCATCGACGCAGGATTTCCGCGAAGGCGTGGCCGCGTTCCTCCAGAAGCGCGCGCCGGTGTTCACCGGGCATTGAGCGCAGCTATTGTGGGGCACAGCAAAGCTGTTGACCCTCGATATTGTGCCCCGGGCAGCGATGCCCATGTTGCATGGGCAACGCGCCTGCCCCTAGAGGCAGGGATCAGAACCATCGGAAAGCTGCCATGACCGCCACCCATTCGACGCGCATGTTGATCCTCGGCTCCGGCCCCGCCGGGCTGTCCGCCGCCATTTACGGGGCGCGGGCCGGGATGGCGCCGATCGTCGTCCAGGGCATCCAGCCCGGCGGCCAGCTGACAACCACGACCGACGTCGAGAATTACCCCGGCTTCCGCGAAGTCATCCAGGGGCCGTGGCTGATGCAGGAGATGCAGGCCCAGGCCGAGCATGTCGGCGCGCAGATGATGTGGGATTCGATCGTCGAGGTCGATGTGTCGCGCCGCCCCTTCCGCATGGTGGGCGACAGCGGCACCGTCTATTCGGGCGACGTGCTGGTGATCGCGACGGGCGCGCAGGCGCGCTGGCTGGGGCTCGAATCGGAGGAACTGCTGAAGGGCAAGGGCGTCAGCGCCTGCGCCACCTGCGACGGGTTCTTCTTCCGCGGCAAGAAGGTCGCGGTGATCGGCGGGGGCAACACCGCCGTCGAGGAAGCGCTGTACCTCACCAACCACAGCCATGAAGTCACGCTGATCCACCGCCGCGACACACTGCGCGCCGAGAAGATTCTGCAGGAGCGGCTCCATGCCAATCCGCGCATCAATGTGTTGTGGAACAAGGCCGTCGAGCGCTTCATCGACGGCGGCGGGATGGCCGGGCTGGTGGGCATCGAGTTGAAGGACACGGTGACGGGCGAGCTGTCGACGCTGGAGGTCGATGGCGGCTTCGTCGCGATCGGGCACCATCCGGCGACCGAACTGTTCCGCGGGCATATCGACCTGGACGAGGACGGCTATATCGCGGTCGAGAAGGGTACGACGCGGACCAGCGTGCCCGGCGTGTTCGCGTGCGGCGACGTGATGGACAAGCATTACCGCCAGGCGATCACCGCCGCCGGCACCGGCTGCATGGCCGCGCTCGACGCCGAGCGATTCCTGGCCGAAGCCGATTTCGAGACGGTGGCGCAGGCGGCGGAATAGCGCCGAAGGTGCTGGGCTAAGTTTAGGAAGTTTAGGGTTCTACATCCCACATTGCGGGACCCCGCGCTTGATCGCACCAACCGTCCGGCGCGGTCGGATGAGGGGAGGCACACCGGCATCCCCTCATCCCCCTGCGGCTTCCTCCTGTGCTTTGCGCGCGGGAGGAAGGTCCTGGGGCCGGGTTGATCCCGGCTCTCCCCTCCAAAGCGTAGAGGCTAGGCGTCGACCTTGATCACGCCGCGGCGGATCTGGTCGAGTTCGATGCTTTCGAACAGCGCCTGGAAATTGCCGTTGCCAAAGCCTTCATTGCCCTTGCGCTGGATGATCTCGAAGAAGATCGGGCCGAACATGTTCTCGGTGAAGATCTGGAGGAGGATGCCCTCGCCGCTCTCGACCGACCCGTCGATCAGGATGCGGTTGCGGCGCAGCCGTTCCAGGTCCTCGCCGTGCCCGGGAACGCGCGTGTCGACCAGCTCATAATAGGTTTCGATCGTGTCCTGAAGCCGTACGCCGCGGGCGCGGAGGCGCTCGACCGTGTCGAAGATGTCGGCGGTCGTGAGCGCGAGGTGCTGGATGCCCTCGCCCTGATATTCGCGGAGGAATTCCTCGATCTGGCTCTTGTCGTCCTGGCTTTCGTTCAGCGGGATGCGGATCGCGCGATCGGGGGCGATCATCGCCTGGCTGAACAGCCCGGTCGCCTGGCCCTTGATGTCGAAATACTTCTGCTCCTCGAAATTGAAGAGCGTCTTGTAGAAGTCGGACCACACCCGCATCTGGCCGCGGCGGACATTGTGGGTGAGGTGGTCGAGCAGGTCGAGCCCGACAGTGTTCGCCGCCTCCGCCTCGCGCCAGCCGGGGAATTCGGCCCAGCCGGCATAGGGATCGGTGCCGTCCTGGATGAAATAGAGATAGGAGCCGCCAATCCCCTCGATCACGGTATCGTCCTCGATCGTCGGCTTCGCGCCGTTTGCCAGCGCCCAGGCCATCGCCGCCGCCGGATCGGTGACGCGGAACGCCATTGCGCTGGCCGAGGCGCCATGGTCGCCGCGGAATTGCGCGACGCGGCCATCGGCGTCGCGATTGAGCATCAGGTTGATGCGGCCCTGCTTGAAGCGGGTGACGTTCTTCGACGGGTGGCGGTGCGTCGGCACGAAGCCGAGCTGCTCGAACTGCCGCGCCATCGCCTCCGGATCGGGCGAGGTGAATTCGACGAACTCGAAGCCGTTGAGGCCCAGCGGATTGGTCGGGTCGGCAGCCATGTGGATATCACCTGATTAGTATCAATGGATACTAAATCGCACGGTTCGCGGCGCGCGTCAACGCGGGCGGGTTTCGTGGACGACCCCCAAAACCTGTCTTATAGGTTAAGGGCGATGCACAAACTGGTAGTGCTTCCCATATAAGCGACAGGATTTCCCAAAGCGATGGCGACGATGCTCGAAGACACTGCCCCTGCGATCCACCGCGTCGACGCCAAGGACGGCGTCGCGACGGCGCTGCGCGACCTGAACGCGGGCGAGACCGTGGCGGGGCCGTTCGGGCCGCTGACGCTGCGCGACGCCGTGCCCAAGGGGCATAAGGTCGCGATCCGCGACATCGCGGCGGGCGCGGAGGTGATCAAGTTCGGCTGGCCGATCGGCAAGGCATTGTCCGCGATCGCGCCGGGGCAGCATGTCCATGTCCACAATGTCGCGACGCTGCTGGAGGGGGTGGAGGACTATGTCTACCGCCCGCTGCCCGGCGATCCGCTTCCCGCCGCGGGTACGCGCAGCTTCCAGGGCTATCGCCGGGCCAATGGCCGCGTCGGCACGCGCAACGAGATCTGGATCCTCTGCACCGTCGGCTGCGTCGGCGCCACGTCGCGGCGGCTGGCGGAGCTGGCGAATGCGCGCTTTGCGGGGCGGGTGGACGGCATCCATGCCTTTCCGCATCCGTTCGGCTGCTCGCAGCTTGGCGACGATCTGGACCATACCCGCGAATTGCTGGCCGCTTTGGTCCAGCACCCGAATGCCGGCGGCGTGCTGGTCGTCGGGCTGGGGTGCGAGAACAACCAGTTGAAGGCGCTGTTGGAGGCCGCGCCCGACATCGCGCCGGATCGGCTGCGGTCGTTCACGACGCAGATGGTGTCGGACGAATATGAGACCGGGCTGGCGATGATCGAGGAACTGGTCGCGCGCGCCGAGCAGGACCGGCGCGAGGCCGTGCCGCTGTCCGAACTGGTGATCGGCCTCAAATGCGGCGGGTCGGACGGGTTTTCGGGGGTGACCGCCAATCCGCTGGTGGGGCGAGTCGCCGATGCCGTCGCGGCGGCGGGGGGGACGCCGGTGCTCACCGAAATCCCCGAGATTTTCGGCGCCGAACGCATATTGATGGCGCGCGCCCGCGACGAGGCCGTGTTCGACAAGATCCGCGACGTGGTCGACGACTTCAAACGCTATTTCATCGCGCACGACCAGCCAATCTACGACAACCCGTCGCCAGGCAACAAGGCGGGCGGGATCACCACGCTGGACGAGAAATCGCTGGGCGCGGTGCAAAAGGCGGGGCGTTCGACGGTGGTCGACGTGCTGCGCTATGGCGAGCGGGTGCGCGAACATGGGCTGACGCTGCTGGAGGCGCCGGGCAATGATGCGGTGTCGTCCACGGCGCTGACGGCGGCGGGGGCGACGATGATCCTGTTCACCACCGGCCGCGGCACCCCGATGGGCTTCCCCGCGCCGACGGTGAAGATCGCGTCGAACACGGGGCTGGCCGAGCGCAAGCCGAACTGGATCGATTTCGACGCGGGGCCGATGCTGGCGGGCGAAAGCGCGGAGGATGCGACCGAGCGGCTGCTCGATCTGGTGGTGGCGGTGGCATCGGGTGCGGAGACGCGGTCGGAGCGGAACGGCGAGCGCGAGATTGCGCTGTGGAAGCAGGGGGTTACGGTTTAGGGGGGCTGGTCGACGGAACCTTGCCGTTGCGCAGCGGCCGGGCCGTCTGGCATCCTCCCCCGGAGGGCAGGGCAATCGCATTTGGCAAAAACCTGGTCATCCTGACGAAAGTTAGGATCCATTCGGTGCTCGGTGTGGGCTTTTGAGGCGAGCGGAGCGGCTGAATGGATCCCCCGGACTCACGGAACAAGTGCACCACCTGCTAAGGTGATTGCGCGATGGGACGACATTACAGGCAGCTCAGCCTCGACGAGCGGATCGAGATATGCCGCCTTCATGAAGGCGGTATATCTTGCCGACAGATTGCCACCGCGATCGGGCGTGATCACACGACGGTCGGTCGGGAACTCAGGCGCAATAGCAAGCCGACCAAGGTCTGGCCCGGCGGCTATGCGCCCGGGCGTGCCCATAGGCTCGCGATCAGACGACGACGATGGGACTGCCGTTTCAAGCTGGCGCGCCAGCCGGACCTGCGAGATATCGTGAAGAACGGCCTTGCGATGGGATGCTCTCCCGAACAGATCGCCGGCCGACTGGCGCTTGAGCACGGTCGCACCATGGTCAGCCACGAGTCAATCTATCGATACGTCTATCATCGCTCGGCCCAGAAGGACTACTGGCACCGCCTTCTGCCCCGCTGCAAGGCAAGGCGCGGCCGCTATGGCCGCCAGGGCGGAAGCCCGGCCAGCTTCATCAAACAGCGCAGGCCGATCGGCGAACGCCCCCTCGAAGCCCGGGATCGCGCACAGCCGGGCCATTGGGAAGCCGACTATATGCTGTTCGCCCGATATGGGCACAATGTCCTCGTCCTGCACGAGCGCCACACACGCTACACCATCCTCGACAAGCCACCCCACCGCAGAGCCGAGCTGACCGCACGCCGGATCACCCGCAGACTGCGCCATATCCCCCAGGATCTGCGCAGGACCATCAGCTTCGACAACGGCACCGAGTTCGCCGAACATCACCGCCTTCACGACAGCCTCGACATCCAGACCTTCTTCTGCGATGTCCGAGCCCCATGGCAAAAGGGCGGTGTCGAAAACACCATCGGCCGACTGCGCCGAAGCCTGCCTCGCAAAACCGACCTCGACACCGTCAGCCACAGACAACTCCGTGCCTGTGCCGACCGGCTCAACAACATCCCCAGAAAATGCCTTGGCTTCCTCACACCCGCCGAGGCATTCTCCAAAATCTCAACCGGTGCACTTCAACCGTGAGTCCACATCCCAGCCTTCGCTGGGATGACGGCATTTATGCTTGCCCAACACCATATGCGATTCCCCTCCCCCTCCGGGCAGGGCAATCGCATATGGAGCGGGGGGAGCTTTTCCCACTTCCCGTCGTGCTGAACTTGTTTCAGCATCCAACCCCCAGCGCGCATTTCCGTCGCTTGTTGCGCCTTGGATGCTGAAACAAGTTCAGCGACTGTCTTTGGCGTCAAGCGGCGAGCCATGGGGATTTGCTCCTCAGGATGGCGTTTGCGAAGGTGAGCAGGCGGCGGGCGAGGGCGATCAGGGCGACCTTTTTGGGTTTTCCGCTGGCGATGAGGCGCTGATAGAGCGCCTGGAGCACGGGATTGTAGCGACTGGCGACGAGTGCGGCCATGAAGAGGGCCGAGCGGACGGTGGGGCGTCCTCCGCCGATCATGGCCTTTCCGCGCCATTGGCCGGACTGGCGGGTCCAGGGCGCGACGCCGGCGAGCGCGCTGATCTGGCGGCGTCCGAGCTGGCCGAGTTCGGGCAGTTCGGCAAGCAGCGTGCGGGCGGTGGTCGGGCCGACGCCTGGGATCGAGGTCAGCAGCGCCTCCTGATCGCGCCACAAGGGCGAGCCCCGCACGGCCTCGTCGATCGTCCGTTCAAGGTCGGACAGTTCCTTTTGCAGCGCAGCCAGCAGGCGCTCGATGCTTTTGCGCAGCGGCAGAAGCGTTGCGCGCCGCAGCCGCTGGCGCTCGCTCACCATCATCGCGATGATCTGCCGGCGCCGCGCCACCAGGTCGGCCAGCGCGCGCGTCTCGGTATCCGCCAGTGCGCGCGGCGGCGGGCGCGTTGCCTCGACAAAGCGCGCAATCACCGCGGCATCGATCGGGTCGGTCTTGGCGCGCTTGCCCAATGCGCGCGCAAAATGGCGGATCTGCGCGGGATTGATCACCGCCACCGGCAAGCCTGCTGCCCCCAGCGCGGCAGCCACCACCGTCTCATAGCCCCCGGTCGCCTCCAGCCCGATGCACAACGGGGCCGATACGCCCAGTCGCGCGACCAGCGCCTCCAGACCCTCGGCATCGCGCCCGACCGTCCAGGCCTCGCCCGCGGGCGAGACATGGACGTCCAGGCGATCCTTCGAAACATCGATACCCACATACGTCATGGTCATCGTCTCCCGGGCTTGCGCAATCGGGCTTGCCTTGCAGAGGCCCAAGCGACTGTTCGGGTTCAATGACCTTACAGCGGGCTGTTCACGCTGAACTACGGGCTCTGCAACCCTTGCATGATTCGAACTTCCCGCCGAAGCCGCACCGCATTCTTCATGCAATGCTGCAGTTGGCAAGTTACAAGCATGACGGCGGTAATAGGGGAGCATACGCATCCATATGCGATAGCCCTGCCCTCCGGGGGAGGATTGAAGAATTGCGGCATCCCCCCCTACGCCGCGATCCCCTCCAGCTCGCCATTTGCCTCCAGCCATTCCGCCTCGGTCGCATCGATCTGCGTGGTCAGTTCGGCGCGGCGTTTCATCAGGTCGGTCATGCTCAGCTTCGCGAGCGAAGCCTCGGCGGTGGCGGAATCGAACATTGCCGCATCCACCGCAGTCCGCTGCGCGGTCAGCTTGGCCAGCTTCGCCTCCAGTTCCTTGACCCGCTTGCCCAGTGCCTGGCTCTTGTCGCGGGCTTCGGCGGCGGCGCGGCGGGCTTCCTTGCGGGCGGCCTTGGACTCGCCCTTGCCGCCGGCGCTCGAATCCTTTGACAGGACGAAGGCGATGTAATCGTCGAGGCTGCCGTCGAACTCGCTCGCGGTGCCGTTGTCGACCAGCACCAGCCGGTCGGCGGTCATTTCCAGCATGTGGCGATCGTGGCTGACCAGGATCACGGTACCGGTATATTCGTTGAGCGCCTGGATCAGCGCCTCGCGCGCGTCGACGTCCAGATGGTTGGTGGGCTCGTCGAGGATCAGCATGTGCGGCGCATCGCGCGTGATCAGCGCTAGCGCGAGCCGCGCGCGCTCGCCGCCCGACAGCTTGCCGACTTCGGTCGTCGCCTTCTGCCCCGAAAAGCCGAACCGCCCGAGCTGGCCGCGCACGGCGCCCTGGCTCGCGCCCTTCATCAGCGACGTCATGTGCTGGAGCGGTGTCTCGTCGCGCTCGAGCTCCTCGACCTGATACTGGGTGAAATAGCCGATGCGCATCTTGCCCGATGCATTCATCGTGCCTTCCATCGGGGTCAGCTGCGCCGCGAGCAGCCGCGCCAGCGTGGTCTTGCCGTTGCCGTTGCGCCCGAGCAGCGCGATCCGGTCGTCGGGGTCGATGCGCAGGTTGAGCCGCTTGAGGATCGGCTTTTCGCCATAGCCGACGGTCGCGAGGTCGAGCGTGATCAGCGGCGGGCGCAGTTCGTCGGGATTCGGGAAGTCGAAGGTCAGCGTCGGATCGTCGAGCAGTTCGGCGATCGGCTGCATCTTGGCCAGCGCCTTTTGCCGGCTCTGCGCCTGCTTGGCGGTGGAGGCGCGGGCGGAATTCTTGGCGATATATTCCTGGAGATGCTCGCGCTGCGCCTGCTGCTTGGCGCGGGCCGATGCGATCTGCGCCTGGCGCTCGGCGCGCTGGCGTTCGAAGGCGTCATAGCCGCCGGGATAGAGCGTCAGCTTGCCGCGTTCGAGGTGGAGGATGTGATCGACGACGTTGTTGAGGAAATCGCGTTCGTGGCTGACGAGCAGGATCGTCGCCGGATAGGATTTCAGGAAATCCTCCAGCCACAGCACGGCTTCGAGATCGAGATGGTTCGACGGTTCGTCGAGCAGCAGCACGTCGGGCTGCGAGAAGAGCAGCGACGCCAGCGCGACGCGCATCTTCCACCCGCCCGAAAAGCTGTCGAGCGGCGAATGCTGCATCGTCTCGTCAAAGCCGAGACCGACCAGGATCTGCGCCGCGCGGCTGGGCGCGGTATAGGCGTCGATCGCCATCAGCCGCTCATAGACTTCGCCCAGCCGATCGGGGTCGTGGCTGGTCTCGCTCTCCGCCAGCAAGGCCGCGCGCTCCAGGTCTGCGTCGAGCACCGTCTGGAATGGCGTCGCCTCGCCGTGCGGCGCTTCCTGCGCGATATAGCCGAGCCGGGCGCCGCGCGGCATGTCGACGCTGCCGCCATCGGGATCGAGCTGCGAGGCGATGACCTTCACCAGCGTCGTCTTGCCCGCGCCATTGCGACCGATCAGGCCGATGCGTCCACGGGGCGGCAGCTTGGCGGTCGCATCGTCGATGATCGTGCGCCCGCCGAGGCGCACCGTGATGCCATTGAGGTTGAGCATGGCGCGCGCCTAACAGAGCGGCGGCGCGAACCCAATACCAAGCTTTGCAATCGTCGCGTGCGGATCAGCAGGCGCGCAGGCGCCCGGCCATTTCGATCGCGGCGGCACGGACGTCCTGCCAGCGCCGCAGATCGGCCTCGGCATCGGGGAGCGCGCGGTGCGCGGGGGCGCCGCGCCGCTCGCGCAGTTCGAACAAGGTGACGCAATCGCCCGCCGCCGCGCCCAGATCCTCGGGCGAGATCATGTGCGACAGCACCGCCGCCGCCGCCTCGACACAGGCATCGTCGCTGCCCCGCAGCCGCAAGGCGTGGCGCGGCAGCCCCGCGGCATGCAGCAGCACGCCCAGCCACTTGCCGTCCCAGGACGGGGCGCTCGCGCGCAGGTCATGCCCGGCGAGCACCTCCACCATCCGCCGGGCGACCCAGTCATGCGGGGTGCCGTCGCGCAGCAGCGTGGCGCGCGGGATATGGTGGACGGCCTCGGCTGCGGCATCCCAGTCGTGCCAGCCGAGCGCAGGGCAGATGAGGTGGGATTCGCGGCGCCCGTCCTCGAACACCCAGCCCACTTCGATGGGATAGCTGTTCGGCGACAGCGATGAGGCTTCGAAATCGAGAAAGACGAGCATGACGGACCTTGGCCGAGGGGTTTGCGATGAACAGCCTTCGCCCGATCCGCGAGTGCGTTTGCTGTATTTATAGTGGAGCGCGCGCATGACGGTGGCGTGAACCGGGCGTTACGGACGCAATATTGCGGGGCATCGCGTGCTTTCCGGCGCTTCGCAGATGTCGAAGGCGGGCATCGCACGGCGCACAGTCTGGGCCCGGGGGGCGGCGAAAGCACATCGGTGACCGCGCGTTGCCGCAAAACCACTCTAGAATAGGACGGGATGCGATCGCGCGTCCGCGGCAAGGCGCAAGGGTAAGCGATTGTATGAAAGCTCTGTTTCAGACGGAACCATATTGCCGACAATCTATTGCTGGAGTTGCACAGCAATGGTCGGTAACAGGCCGATATCCTATGGCATCTTCACAAGAGCGCAGATTCTGCCGGACCATGTATTTTCCTCCCCGCCGACGCCAGGTGCCGCCATTCCCGACCATGGCATGGGCGACCGTGATGGTCGCCGCTTTCCTCCCGATCATCCGCCGCGCCGCATGATCGCCAGCGGTACCCATATGCCCGGCGTCGATCCGGCGGTGTTCGAGACGGACCTCAATACGGCACTGCGCTACGAGCGGCCCGATCCGCGGGTCGGGGACTATATCACTGAATATTACGTCCTTGATTCGGCCGGGCCCGAAGTGATGGGGGCGATCGAGTGGATCATGCCCGGCTCTGCCAACATCCGTCTGTTCATGGACGAACGCCCGGTCAACGTGACCATTGGCAACCGCATTTACGCACCGACTCCGCATGTCGCGCTGTACGGCCCGACGAGCCGTGCGCTCCGGGTCGAAGCCTTTGGCGGCGTGACGATCGGCATGGCCGTCAGTGCGCTGGGGTGGGCGCAGCTGATCGACCAGCCGGCGAACCGGTTTCGCGACCGGATCGTGCCGCTGGCGGATGCGGTGCCGGCGCAGCTTGCATCGGCTTTGCACAAGCGTCTCGGCGCGTCCGACATGGCGCTCGAGGTCAAGGGAATCCTCGACGCATTCTTCGTCGATACGCTGGGCGAGCCGCATCCGGACGAACCCGCGATCCGCATCATGTCGGCGCTGATCGTCGACGAAACGGTCGAGGACATCGCGATCATCGCCGACCGCGTCGGGATGAGCGTGCCGCGGCTGCGGCAGCTGTCGTTGCGCTATTTCGGGTTCCCGCCGAAGCGGCTGATGCGTCGTGCGCGCTTCCTGCGCTCGCTGCTGCGCATGTACGCGGCGGGCGACGCGGCGGACTATAGCCTGATCTCGCGCGGCTATTTCGACGTGTCGCACTTCCTGCGCGATTCGGAGGAGTTTCTGGGCACCACGCCGCGGCGCTTCATGGCGCAGCAGACGCCCTATCTGCGCCAGATCCTGCGCGCACGGACCGCCGTGATGGGGGAACCGGCGCAGGCGCTGCATCCGATCGACGCCGCGATCTAGCCCCTTTGCTCAGGCCAGGCGTGCGAGGGTGGCGGCCAGTTCGTCCTGGCGGAACGGTTTGGCGAGGCGGGGCAGGTCGGGCGATACCGCGTCGAGCTCGGCATAGCCCGACACGATCAAGATGTTGATCCCAGGCTGGTATTCGCGGGCGCGGCGCGCAAGGTCGGTGCCGTTCATGCCGGGCATCAGATGATCGGTGACAAGGAAATCGGCGGGCGCCTGTGCGAGATAGGCCAACGCCTCCTCCGCGCCATGCGCCTCGACGACGCGATACCCCAGATCGGCCAGCATCTCGCGCGTCGCGGCGCGGACGCGGTCCTCGTCATCGACCAGCAGCACGGTGCCGCGCGCGGTGCGGGCGGCTTCCACCCGGACCCGCCGCTGTGGCGCGGGGTCCGATTGCGCGATGGGGAGGACCAGCTTGACCGCGGTCCCGCGCCCGACCTTGCTCGACAACAGCATCGCGCCGCCCAGTTGCGATGCCAGCCCATGCACCATCGACAGCCCCAGCCCGGTGCCCTTGCCGACCCCCTTGGTCGAGAAGAACGGCTCGACGGCCCGCGCCAGCGTCGCTTCGTCCATGCCGTGCCCGGTATCGGCGACGCTGAGCCGGATATAGTCGCCGGACGCCAGCCCGCTGCGGTGCCCCGCGGGGATCGCGACGCGCGCTGCCGACAGCGTCAGTTGTCCGCCTTCGGGCATCGCGTCGCGCGCGTTCACGCTGAGGTTCAGGATCGCCATTTCGAGCTGGTTGGAATCGCCCAGTGCCGGCGGGAGATCGGGTGCGATGTCGGTGACGAGCCGGATGCGCGGTCCCGACGTGCTGGCGATCAGCCCCGTCATGCTGTCGATCAGCGCCCTCAGGTCCACCGACCGCAGCTGGAGCGGCTGGCGCCGCGCAAAGGCGAGCAGCCGCTGGACCAGCACCCGCGCGCGTTCGGCCGATTCGAGCGCCGCGCCGATCAGCCGCAGCTCGCGCTCCGCGGTGGCGCTGCGTTGCAACAGGTCGAGCCCGCCGAGGATCGGAGTCAGCAGGTTGTTGAAATCATGCGCGACGCCGCCCGTAAGCTGGCCCAGCGATTCCATCTTCTGCGCCTGGCGCAGCGCCTCCTGCGCCTGTTCGAGCTGCTCGCGGCGGGCGACCTCGTCGCTCACATCGCGCCCGATGACATAGGCCTCGCCCGCACCCGGCGCGGCGCTCCACGCGAAATGGCGCCAGCCGCCGTCGCGCGCGCGCACCCGCGCCGCGAGATCGCGCACCGGCCCGCTCGCCGCCGATCGGACCGCGCCGGCGAGCTTCGGGCGGTCGTCGGGGTGGAGGAAACGATCGAACCGGCGCCCGAGCACCTCGTCGGGCGGATAGCCGAGCAGCCCGAACGCGGCGGGATTGACCGCGCGGATGTCGAGCCGCTTTCCGACGACCAGGAAAAGGTCGCCGCTCAGCCGCCACATCCGGTCGCGCTCGGCGGTGCGTGCCGCGACCTGTTGCTCCAGCGTCTCGTTGAGGGCGTTCAGCGCTTCCTGCGCCTCCCGCCGGTCGGTCACGTCGCGGACGGTCCCCGTGATGCGGGCGGGCTCGCCGCTATCGTCGCACCGGACCACGCCGCGCGACGAAATCCAGCGGATCGCTCCGTCCGGGCGGAGGATGCGATATTCGGCCGAGAACGCCTCGCGCGTCGCGATCGAATGGGCCAAGGCCTCGCTCAGCCAGCCGCTATCGTCGGGGTGTACCAGGCGGGAGCCGTCCTCGGACGTGAGGGTATCGACATGCGCCACGCCCATTATCTCGGCGGTGCGGCGCGACCAGCTGCCCTGCAGGGTCTTCAGGTCCCAGTCCCAGGTCCCCATCCGCGCGCCGTCGATCGCGATCCGCAAGCGTTGCTCGCTCTCGCGCAGTGCGGCCTCCGCCCGGACGCGCTCGATATGCGCCCAGCTGCGCTCGGTCGCGTCGCGCAGCATCCCCAGTTCCTCCTCGGTCCAGACGCGCGGACGCACGTCGGTGACCGACATCAGTGCGGTGAGCCGCCCTTCCTTCAGATACGGGATGCACATCGTCGCGCGCACGCCCAGTTCGAGAAAGCGTCGCGCCTCCACCGCGCCAAGGTCTGCGGCGGTGTCACTGACGATTAACGGCGTGCCGGCGCGCAGCGTTGCGGCAGGGTGCGCCCCGAACTCGGCGAGGCTGTAGCGCCCGACCATGCTTTTCGCCCCCTCGGCATGCCAATCGCCGCGGATCGTGAAGACGTCCTCGCCGGGATCGACATCGGCATAGGCGCAATCGGCGGTGCCGAGATGCTCGCCGAGCATCCGCGTCGTGATCGCCATTACGGCGTCGGCGTCGCCCGCGCGGGCGGTCGCGGTGCCCAGCGCATCGAGGAAGCGCAGCCGCGCCGCATTGTCGCGCAGCGCGGCCTCCGCCTGGCGCCGGGCGACCGCCGCGCGCGTCCGCTCCGCGAAATCGCGGATCAGCTCGAGCTCCAGCGCGCTCCAGAAGCGCGGCTGGTCATGGTTGAGGAACAGCAGCGCGACGAAGCCGCCCTGTTCGGTCACCGGCATGTTGACGAAGGCGTGGGCGCTGATCGCTTTCAGGCTCGCGGCATTCGCTGCGGTGCGCGGATCGCGGTCGGCATCCTCGACCACGACCGTGCGGCCAGCCTTCAGATCGTCGATATAGCTGCCATAGTCGCGGAAATGGAGCACCCCCGCCAGGCTGCGGATGCCGGGCTGGTTGAAATCGCGGCGGATCGTGATCGTTTCCGCGGCGGTGTCGATCGTGCCATAGCCGGCGCGGCTGACGCCCAGCGCGCGTCCCAGCGTCTCGGCGGCCGCAAAGGCGATCTGCTCGGGGTCCTCGCTTTCGCGCAGCCGGTCGGCCAGTTCGGCGAGCGCGGCATGGCGCGTCTCGGCGTGGCGCTCCTCGGTAACGTCGAAGCCTTCGCAGAATATGCCCGTGACCCGGCCATGGTCGTCGCGCAGCGGCGCATACATCACCGTATAGCTGCGGGCGGCGTCGGGGGGCCCCGATGCCGGCATCGGATATGAGGGCGGTCCCGAGTGCTCGAACGGCGTGCCGGTCTCGTACACCTGGTCGAGCCGGTCGAACCAGCGGTCGCTGGTCGCCGCCGCAGCCGCATGGCGAATCGCCTTGCCGACCCAGTCGTCGCTGCCGAACATCGCACGGTGGGTATCGTTGACGAACTCGACGATATGGTCCGGCCCGCGAGTGATGATGATGAAGCCCGGCGCCTGTTCGAACAGCCGGCGCTGACGCTCCGCCTCGTCGCTGCGGCGTTGCTCGGCGAGCACTTGTGCCGTCGTCTCCGCGCACACCGCCAGCAGCCCGCCGATCCCGCCGGGCGCGTCCGGATCGTCGAGCAGGCTGTACGAATAGCTCCAATAGCTGCGTTCGCGCCGGCCGTCGCGAGTCAGCATCAGCGGCTGGTTTTCGTGCCACGCAGCGCCCTGACCGGCCATCGCCTGATCGGCATGCGTGCCGATCACGTCCCAGATTTCGTGCCAGACCTGCGCCGCCGCCGCGCCCAGCGCATTCGCGTGGCGCTCGCTGCCCAATATCGGGCGACAGGCGTCGTTGTAGAAGCAATAGCGCTGCTGCCCCCACCAGATCTGCATCGGGTGGCCTGCGTGGAGAATCATCCGCAGCGCGATCCGCAGGCCCTGCGGCCAGTCCTTGGGCTGCCCCAGCGGGTGTGCGGCCCAATCGAACGCGCGGATGCGATCCCCCATCTCGCCGCCACCGTTCAGGAATTCGATCGCGGATGCCGTGTTCATTTCGCCTCGAATCCATTCGGCGCGCACGCAAGGGCCGGTGGGGCAGGAGCGGGGGCGATGGCGTTCATTGGCGGCTTCAACGCAGGGCGGGGCCGGAGGTGCCACGCCGCGGGACGGGCCGAAACCTTCATATCCGTAGCGATAAAATCCGAAATTTCCGGTAATTTTCCGGATGATAGCAGTTGCAACGGGCGCCATCCCCGCATAGCGGTGCGCCCCGTGAAAGAAGAAATGATTGCCGCCGTCGATCGCGCGACGCTGTTCCTGAAAGCTTTATCGGGTCGCAGCAGGTTACTTTTGCTGTGCCATCTGTTGGATGGTGAAAAGTCCGTGGGCGAGCTCGCGCGGCTTGCGGGTGCGCGCGATACGGCGGTCTCGCAGCAGCTCGCATTGCTTCGCCGCGAGAACATGGTCACCGCGCGGCGATCGGGCCAGATGATCTTTTATTCGCTCGCCAGCCCCGAGGCACGCCATATGCTGGAGGCGCTTCACGCGTTGTTCGGCGCCGACGCGACGCCCGACGCGGCGGCGTAGAGCCGCTCGACATCGTCGCGCCGGACGAGTTCGGTCCCCGGCGTGAGCAACGCAGCAGCCCCTGCCGCGACTCCGAAGAGCAATGCCTCGTCCAGGCACTTCCCCCGAGCCAGCGCCAGCACCAGCGCCGCGGTCATCGAATCGCCGGCGCCCACCGCGCTGCCGACCGGAACCTCGATCGCGGCGAGGCGCAGCACGCGGTCGGCGGAGACCAGCACCGCGCCGCGTTCGGCCAGCGAGACCACCACGATCTCCGCAAAGCCGCGCGCCAGCAGGTCGCGCGCGGCGGCCTCCTCCTCGGACTCGGTCGCCAGCGTGCGCCCGGCGAGGTCCTCCAGTTCGCGCAGGCTGGGCTTGATGAGATAGGCGTGCGCGCCCTCGCACGCCGCCAGCGCCGCTCCCGAGGTGTCGATCACCAGCCGCGCACCCGTCTCGCGACCCAGCGCGGCGAGTTCGTGGAACACCGCGCCGTCGACGCCGGGCGGCAGGCTGCCGCTGGCGACCAGATAGGCCGGGGGTGCGGGCAGGGTGCGGAGCGCGGCAAGCACCGCCGCGCGCTCGGTGGGGTCGAGCGGGGGCCCGGGAAGCACGAAGCGATATTGCTGCCCGGTCGCCGCTTCGTCGACGGTGAAGCTCTCCCGCGTCGCGCCGGCGATGGGGACGGGGGCAATCGGCACGCCGGCATCGCGCAACAGCGCCTCCAGCGTCGCGCCTGCCGGGCCACCCGACGGAAACACCGCCGTCGCGTCGGCGCCGAGGGCGTGGAGCACCCGCGCGACGTTGATCCCGCCGCCGCCGGGCTCCATCCGCGGCGCGGCGCAGCGCAGCTTGTGCGTCGGGCGGACGTGATCGGTGCCGGTGCTGATGTCGAGCGCAGGGTTGAGCGTGAGCGTCGCGATCGCGTTCACCGGATCAGCGCGCCCGCTCGAGCACGCCGCGCGCCGCGACCACGATCGTGTCGAGCGGGCGGTTGACGCGCATCCGGTGCCAATGGACTTCGCCGACGCTGCGCCGCGATTGCTCGCGCACCACCTCTTCGGTCGCGTCGGAGGCGTCGCCGGTGCGCGCGACGACGCGGGCCAGGCGATCCCGCTCGGGCGCCTCGAGCCAGAAGCCGCTGAACGGCACCCGTGCGCGTTCCGCCAGCGCCTCCGCAACATCGCGCTCGCTGCGGTTCATGAACACGGCGTCGAGGATCACGCTGCTCCCGCAGGCGAGATGATCGTCGGCGGATTCGAACATCGCCTCGAACGTCTCCTGGTCGCTCCGCCGCGTATAGTGGCGCGGGGGAAGGCGGGTTTCGGGGGGGAGCCCCGCCAGCCGCTTGCGGAACACGTCGGATCGCAGCACCCGCGCGCCCGGCATCCGCCCCAGCCGGCACCCGAGCAGCCGCGCCAGCGTCGACTTGCCCGTGCCGGAAAGCCCGCCGATCGCCACCAGCCGCGGCGATGCGGCGGCGAGCAGCGTGTCGAGGCGCGGGGCGGCGGGATCCTGGGCGTCCTGCTCGCGCAGGCGCAGCGCGACGAACAGCGGCAGCAGCGCCCATCCGGTCGCCCCCTGTGGGCGCGCGTCGAGATAGCGGTTGGCGAGGCTGTTGGCGTCGGCGGCATGGCCCGCGCCCAGCAGCGCGGCAACCGTGCCGGCAAGGTCGAACAGCACGTCCTGGCTGCCCATGCCGGGCAGGTCGCGGACGCGGCGATTGGCGGCGCGGCGGATCATATGCGGCATCTGGCGGGCAAGCTCGGCCTGTAGCGCGGCGTTGGTCGCGAGTGCCTCGATCCGCATGCGGAAGGCGGCGAAATCGCCCGGAGGCGCCGCGGCGTGGCGCGCGGCGATGCGCTCGGCCGCACCGTGCAGCGCGGACGTGTCGAGCCCGCCCTGCGCCAGCAATGGCTGCATCGGTTCGATCCCTGTCGCGGCATCCGCCGCCATCGCCAGCTCCTTTCGGGTTGCGCTTAGTCGTGCTTTCCGGCGCTAGCACCGCTTTTCTGAACGCAGCCCTTCAACCGTTTCGCAGGCGTGGCATTTTTCACACGGTTCGCCGATCCGCGCCCCGGAAGCACGCCGCAATCGCCGCGTGGAGCGGCTTGGCGCGGAACTGTGCGTCATAGGGCGCGCACCGCTGGTGCGTGCCGTCGGCGCGCGGGGTGAAACCGTTCAGCCAGCTATATTTGTCGCACATTCCCCATACCAGCACGTCACGCAGCTTCGGATAGCCGAACATCAGCTCCAGATAGGCACGGGCATAGTCGGCCACCCGCGCGTCGCGGATCGCGGTGTCGGTCGGCAGCGCCTGGTCGTTGACGTCCATCTCGGTGATGACGAGCGCATAGCCCATCGCCGTGACAGCATCGAGAAATTCGCGCCACGGGCCGGTCTGCTGCGCGACGACCTGCGCGACCGTGCCTTCGTTCTTGATGCCGATATGCGACTGGACCCCGAGCGCGTCGACGGGCACGCCGCGTTTGCGCAGCCCTTCGAGCAGCCGGAGCACGCCCGCGCGATGCGCTTCATTCTCGGGCTCCCAGCTCATATAGTCGTTATAGACGAGCTGCGCGCGCGGCGCGGCGGCGCGGGCGGTGTGGAACGCCAGGTCGATCAGCGGCGCCGTGCCGCCGATCGCGCGCGACAGCGAGGAGTCGCGCAGCGCGCCGGTCTTTTCGTCGACCGCCTCGTTGACCACGTCGAAACTGACGATGCTGTCTCCGAAACGCCGGCACAGCGTCTCGATATGGCCGGTCAGCACCGCCTCGGCCCGCGCCCTGGGCTGGGCGCCGAAATCATAGTCGTTGAGCCATTTGGGATAATATTGGGGCTTCTGCCACAGCAGCGTGTGGCCGCGCATCGCCATGCCCTTGGCCTTGGCATAGGCCAGCATCGCGTCGAAGCGGCTGGTGTCGAAATGCTCGGCATCGGGGCGCAGTGCCTGCCATTTGAATTCGTTCTCGGGGACGAGGATGCCGCAATCGGCCTCGAGCAGCGCGGCATAGTCCGGGTTGGCGAACGAGCCGCGGTCGGCCCCCGGCGGAGCCCAGGCCGTGCAGGAGCCGAAGCGCATCCCCTTTGCCCTGGCGAGCGCGTCGAGCGAGGGGGCAGGGGCGGCGAGGCTGCCGCCGCCTCCGAGCGTCAGCGCAGCGCCGGCCGCGCCTGCCGCCAGCATCTGGCGCCGTGTGAAATCGTGCATCGTCGACATCCTCTCGCTCCTGAAATCGCCTGCACCTTGCAAGTGCATGACGCAGCGACGTTTTGTAACGCCACGTGGTAGCGCTACCATGGTCAAGCTGTTACAAGCTTGTCAACGGCGGCTTGGACCGCGTGCGGGAGCGGATGCAGATGTGGCGGACTTTACTGGCGATTTTGTCTGCATTTCTGTGTTTTGGCGCGCCGAATCAAGCATATGCCGAGGACGGCTATGACCTCTGGCTACGCTATGCGCCGCTCGATTCGGGCTATCGCGCGACCGTCGCGCCGCATGTTGCCCAGATCGTCGCGGCGACGGGCAATCCGCAGGTCGATGCCGCTGCGGACGAGCTTGCGCGCGGGCTGACTGGCATGGTCGGGCGCGCGCCGGCGCGAGCGACGACAGCTCCTGTGGAGGGCGCCGTGCTGCTCGCGACCGCGGGTTCGCCGCTGCTCGCCGGGGTGGCGCTGCCGTTCGAGCGGCTGGGCAAAGAGGGCTATGTGGTGCGCAGCGCGACGATCGCGGGCAAGCGCGTCACGATCGTTGCGGGCAATAGCGGGCAGGGGGTGCTGTACGGCGCGTTCCGGCTGCTCAAGCTGATCCAGACGCGCCAGCCGATCGCCGCGCTCGACATCGTCGATGCGCCGAAGCTCCAGGTCCGCGTCCTCAACCATTGGGACAATCTCAGCCGCAGTATCGAACGCGGCTATGCGGGGCTGTCACTGTGGGACTGGCAGAAGCTGCCGCACTATAAGGACCCCCGCTACACCGATTATGCGCGTGCCAACGCATCGATCGGGATCAACGCGACGGTGCTGAACAACGTCAACGCCAATGCCGACATCCTGACGCCGGAATATCTCCACAAGGTCGCGGCACTGGCCGAGGTGTTCCGCCCCTGGGGCATCCGCGTTTATCTAACGGCGCGCTTTTCGGCGCCGATCGAGATCGGGGGGCTCAAGACCGCCGATCCGCTCGATCCGGCGGTGGCGGCATGGTGGAAGGCCAAGGTCGACGAGATTTACGGCATCATCCCCGATTTCGGCGGCTTCGTGGTCAAGGCCAATTCGGAGGGGCAGCCGGGGCCGAACGACTATAACCGCAGCCATGCCGAGGGCGCCAACATGATGGCGGACGCGCTGGCCCCGCATGGCGGCGTGATGATGTGGCGCGCCTTTGTCTATGCGGCGGAGAATGCCGAGGACCGGCACAAACAGGCCTATACCGAATTCAAGCCGCTCGACGGCAAGTTCCGCGACAATGTGCTGGTCCAGGTCAAGAACGGCGCGATCGATTTCCAGCCGCGCGAGCCGTTCCATCCGCTGTTCGGGGCGATGCCGCGCACGCCGCTGATGATGGAGTTCCAGATCACCAAGGAGTATCTCGGTTTCGCGACGCACCTCGCCTATCTCGGCACGATGTGGGAGGAGGTGCTCCAGGCCGACACCTTCCGCCCGGCCAGGGGCAACACGGTCGCCAAGGTGATCGAGACGCCGGTCGATGCGGGTGCCGCCACCGGCATGGCGGGGGTCGCCAATATCGGCAACGACCGCAACTGGTCGGGGTCGCAGTTCGACCAGGCCAATTGGTACGCCTTCGGGCGCTTCGCCTGGGACCCGCAGGCGCGGGCGAAGGACATTGCGCAGGACTGGGCGGCGATGACCTGGGGGCCGGGGGCCGCCGCGCCGATCGTGGACATGATGATGGCGTCGCGCGAGGCGGTGGTCGACTATATGACCCCGCTGGGGCTGGGGCACCTGATGGCGACCGGGCATCATTATGGGCCGGGGCCCTGGGTGTCCGATCTCGCGCGGCCCGAATGGAACCCGGTCTATTATCACAAGGCCGACGCCGCCGGGATCGGCTTCGACCGCACCAGGACCGGCAGCGACGCGCTCGGCCAATATGCGCCGCAGCTTGTCGCGCGCTGGGGCAACCTCAAGACGGTGCCCGATAGCCTGTTGCTGTGGTTCCATCATGTGCCCTGGGACCATCGGATGGCGTCGGGTCGCAGCCTGTGGGACGAGCTGGTCACCCGCTATGACACGGGCGTCGGCGCGGTCACGGCGATGCAGGGGCAGTGGCAGGGCCTGCAGGGCAAGGTCGATCCGGTGCGCTGGGCCGAGGTTCGCGACTTCCTTTCGATCCAGCACGACGAGGCGCAATGGTGGCGCGATGCGTCGGTTGCCTATTTCCAGTCGATCGCGAAGCGCCCGCTCCCCGCGGGCCACGCGCCGCCCCCGCACGACCTCGACTGGTACAAGGCGATCAAGAATCCGCACGCCCCCGGCCAGGCCGAATAACCATGTCCACCAAGGAGAACAGGATGCGTCCCGCCGCACTCGCCACACTCGCGCTGCTCGCTGCGCCGCTTGCCGCCCAGGCGCAGCCGGTCGCCAGTTTCGACTGGTTCGACTATCGCGGATCGGACCCGATCGACGCGACGCTGCGGCCAAAGCCGGGCGAGTATCGCAACCCGATCCTCCAGGGCTTCTTCCCCGATCCCAGCGTCACGCGGGTGGGCGAGGATTATTACCTCGTCACGTCGACCTTCAGCTATTTCCCCGGCATCCCGGTGTTCCACAGCCGCGACCTGGTCAACTGGACCCAGATCGGCAATGCGATCGACCGCCCCGACCAGCTCGATTTCAAGAAGCTGGGCCTGTCGCGCGGGGTGTTCGCGCCAACGATCCAGGCAAAGGACGGGCTGTTCTATATCCTCAATACCTGCGTCGATTGCGGGGGCAATTTCACGATCACCGCGAAAAACCCCGCGGGGCCGTGGTCCGATCCGACCTGGCTGCCCGATCTGGACGGCGGGATCGATCCGTCGCTGTTCTTCGACGAGGACGGGCGGATCTGGATCCTCAACAACGGCCCGCCCGAGGGCACGCCGCAATATCAGGGCCACCGCGCGATCTGGATCCAGGAATTCGACCTGAAGACGCTGAAAAGCTTCGGGCCGCGCACGCTGCTCGTCAACGGCGGCGTGGATATCTCCAAGAAGCCGGTGTGGATCGAAGGGCCGCATATCTTCAAGAAGGACGGCTGGTATTATCTGAGCTGCGCCGAGGGCGGCACTGCCGAGGGGCATAGCCAGGTCCTCCTGCGCTCGCGCAGCGTCACCGGGCCGTTCGTGCCCAATCCGGCGAACCCCGTTCTCACCCAGCGCGGCCTGCCCGCCGATCGGGCCGACCCGATCACCTCGGCGGGGCACGCGCAGCTCGTCGAGACGCAGAAGGGCGACTGGTGGGCGACCTTCCTTGCGGTGCGGCCCTATGCGGGGGATTTCTACACGATCGGGCGCGAGACGTTCCTGCTGCCGGTGACGTGGAAGGACGGCTGGCCGCAGATCACGGCGCCGGGGCAGACCATCCCCTATCTCCACGCCCGCCCGGCGCTGCCCAAGGGGGCCAAGCCGGCGGTGCCGACCAACGGCGCCTTCACGGTGCGCGACGAGTTCGCCGGCGCCACGCTGCCGCCCTATTGGATGATGGCACGCAACCCGCGCAGCAACTGGTATGCGCTACAGGGCGGCGCGCTGCGGCTGACGGCGCGCGCCGAGGGGCTGGGCGACAATGCCAACCCCTCCTTCCTCGCGCGGCGCCAGCAGCATCGCAGCGCGACGGCGGAGACGCTGGTGCGGTTCACGCCCGAAAAGGATGGCGACCGCGCCGGGCTGTCGGTGTTCCAGAACGACGATTACTGGTTCTTCGTCGGGATCAAGCAGGTCGGCGGCAAGGCGCTGGTGACGCTCGACCAGCGCGAGGGGCCAAAGGCGCCCGCCGCCGGAAAGACGCTGGGCACCGCGCCGGTGGCGGCGGGGGTGCCGCTGCGGCTGCGGATCACGGTGCAGGATAATCGCTACAGCTTCGCCTATGCCGAGGCCAAGGCGGGGACCCCGCGCTGGCAGCCGCTGGGGAGTGTCCAGACCGACACGCTGACGACGCGCACCGCGGGCGGGTTCGTCGGATCGGTGTTCGGGGTGTTCGCGGGTCGCGACTGACGGTCCGGGGGGATGCGCCGGTCGGCGCATCCCCTGGCGCATGTCACCGGACGGTGAGCGTCGTGCTCTTGAGCGTCGCCGAGTTCGGCCCAGCCGAGATCGTGAAGGTGCCGGGCTCCACCACGCGCTTCATGTCGACATTGTAGAGCGACAGGTCGGCGGGCTTCAGCTCGAACGACACGGTACGCTTCTCGCCCGGCTGGAGCGTCACGCGCTGGAAGCGCTTCAGCTCGATCACCGGGCGCGTCACGCTGGCTTCGTCGTCGCGGACATAGAGCTGGACGACTTCGTCGCCCGCGCGCTTGCCGGTATTGGCGACGTCGACGCGCACCGTCACGCTGTCCGCAACGCCGACCGTCGGGGTGGCGAGCACCGGCGCCGACACGTCGAAGCTGGTATAGCTGAGCCCATAGCCGAACGGGTAGAGCGGAGTGGTGTCGCCGAACAGATAGCCGCGCCGTGCGCTCGGCTTCTTGTTGTAATAGATCGGCAATTGCCCGACGTTGCGCGCCACCGACACGGGCAGCTTCCCGCCCGGATTATAGCGCCCGAACACCACATCGGCGAGCGCGTTGCCGGTCTGCTCGCCGAGATACCAGCCCTCGATCAGCGCCGGTGCCTTTTCGGCGAGATAGTTGACGGCATAGGGTCGCCCGTTGAGCAGGATCACCACCACCGGCTTGCCCAGCGCGATGAGTTCCTTCGCGAGCTTGTCCTGCGGCCCGGGCAGGTCCAGCGTCTCGCTATCGCCCAGATGCTCGTCGGCCCATGCCTCGCGGCTCACGGCTTCGTTGCCGCCCAGCACGAGCACGACGACATCGGCCTTTTTCGCGGTCTCGATCGCCTCGGCGCGGAGCGGATCGTTGACCGAGTCCGGCACCATGCTGACATCGTCGCGCGACCAGGTGCGGTGATTGGTGATCCGCACGCCCTCGGCGAAATCGACCGCGAACTTGCCCTTGCCCTCGGTCTGCATGCCTTCGAGCACGCTGACGACATGGTTAGGGAGGTCCGAATAGCCGCCGATCGGCGTGTCCTTGGCGTGGGTGCCGATCACTGCCATCCGCTTGATTCCGCTGGCGTCGAGCGGGAGCAGGCCCTCGGCGTTCTTGAGCAGCACGATCGATTCGCGTGCGGCCTGACGCGCCAGCGCGATCGCCTCGGGGGTGTTGGTCTTCTTCGCCGCGGTCTTGACGTCGGCATAGGGGTTTTCGAACAACCCGCCGGCGAACTTCATGCGCAGCACGCGGCGCACGGCGTTGTCGATCTGGCCCTGGCTGACCTTGCCTTCCTTCACGAGCGCGATGAGGTGGTTGAAACCCTCGCCATCGGGGGTCTCGACATCGACGCCCGAATCGATCGCGCGCTCGGCGGCGCCCTTGATATCCTTGAACATGTGGTGGCGCGTCACGAGTTCGCGGACGGCGAAATAATCGCTGACCACTGCGCCCTGGAAACCCCATTCGCCGCGCAGAACGTCGTTGAGCAGCCAGTTGTTCGCATGGCTGGGGATTCCGTCGATCTCGTTATAGCTGGCCATCACCGACAGCACGGGCAATTCCTTCACCGCGCGTTCGAACGGCGGGAAGAAATCCTCGCGCAGCGTGCGCTCGCCCAGCGAGGCCGGGCCGACATTGGTGCCGTTCTCGGGCTGGCCATGGCCGGTCATGTGCTTGAGCGTGACGAACACCTTGTCGGGCGCGAGCGGGAGCGTCGTGCCCTGGAACCCGCGGATCGCAGCCAGGCCCATTTCGCCGACCAGATAGGGGTCCTCGCCATAGGTTTCCTCGATCCGGCCCCAGCGCGGATCGCGGGCGACGTCGACGACGGGGGCGAGCACCAGATTGGCGCCGCGCGCGCGCGCTTCCTTCGCCGCGACCGAGAAGACCTGTTCGATCAGCCCGGGGTTCCAGGTGCTGGCGAGCCCTATCGACTGCGGAAAGCTCGTCGCGCCGGGGGCGACCAGCCCGTGCAGCGCCTCTTCGTGCATCAGCATCGGGATGCCGAGCCGGGTGCGCTCGACTGCCCATTTCTGTGCGGCGTTGATGTAGCGGGCATTCTCCTCCGCGCTGCGGTTGACGTCGCCGGCATTGGCGCCCGCCGCGGTGGTGCCGGCGGCGGCCTTCACGCCCTTGCGATCCGACGGGCGCGAGATCATGCCGAGTCCGTTGGGGAAGGCGGCGCTGGCACGCGTGGGATCGAATTCGCCGGCCTCGGTCTGAATCTGTCCCTTGTTGAGCCACAAGGCGACGAGCTGCGAGACCTTTTCCTCCAGCGTCATCCGCGCGAGAAGGTCGTCGACGCGCGCTTCGACCGGCTGCGCTGCGTCCTTGTACAGCGGCTTGTCCGCGCGGGCGGTCTGCGCATGCGCGGCGGGCGCGAGGCTGGGCACCAGCGCAATCGCGGCGACCGCAGCCAATGCGGCGAATCGGCGCCGGCGAATGGGGCTGGCCCGAAGATTGTCGGACAAATGCATGAACCTCTCCTTGGCGTGCGGTGGCAGGCACCGTCTGAATTTTGGTAGCGCTATCATCTATAAAGGCCGTGGCTCGCGCGGGTCAACCGACGTGATTTGCATTCTGCCTCGGTCAAACCTATTCCTCCGCCCTCAGGGAGTGGGATGAGCAAACCAAGTCGCAGAAGCCGGGGCACCGTCACCGTGCAGGATGTCGCCCGCGCCGCGGGTGTGTCTGCGATGACCGTGTCGCGCGTTGTCAATGGCGGCGAGAATGTTCGCGAATCGACTCGCGTCGCCGTGCTGGAGGCGATCGCCCAGCTCAATTACTCCCCCAACAGCGCCGCGCGCAGCCTGGCGGCGGGGGACGCCACGCAGATCGGGCTGCTATACTCCAATCCGTCCGCCGCCTATCTCTCGCAATTCCTGATCGGCGCGCTGGCCGCGGCGCGGCGCGCGGGATGCCATCTGGTGCTCGAAGCCTGTGAGAGCGACCGGCCCGAGGAACAGGCCGAGGCGACGCGCAGCTTTGCATCGACCAGCGTCGAGGGCGTGATCCTGCCGCCGCCGCTCTCCGAAGTCGCGCCGGTGCGCGCCGAGCTGGATGCAGCGGGCCTGCCCTGGGTATCGGTGGCGATGGGGTTGGCGCCCGAGCGCAGCCTGAACGTGCGGATCGACGATTTCGAAGCCGCTGGGGCGATGACCCGGCACCTGCTCGACCTGGGGCATCGCCGGATCGGCTTCATCCGCGGTAACCCCAACCAGTCGTCGAGCACCGAACGCTTTCGCGGTTTTGCCGCTGCGCTCGACCAGGCCGGAATCGATGTCGCCGCGATGCCGGTGGAGCAGGGTTATTTCACCTTTCGATCGGGGATCGTCGCCGCCGAACGGCTGCTCGACGCGGCGCATCCGCCGACGGCGATCTTTGCCAGCAACGACGATATGGCCGCGGCGGCAGTGGGCGTCGCGCATCGCCGCGGGCTCCACGTGCCGCAGGATGTGAGCATCGTCGGGTTCGACGATACCTCGCTCGCCACGACGATCTGGCCCGAACTGACCACGGTGCGCCAGCCGATCGCGACGATGGCCGAGACCGCGCTGACCCTGCTCCTCGCCCGCATCCGTGCGCGGCGTACCGCAAGCGGCGCGGAGCTGGAGGAACAGGTGCTCGCACACGAGCTGATCGTTCGCGAATCCTCGGGGCGCCCGGCCGGTGGCGCAGGCGAAACAGGCTGAACGCGCGACTTGCTTTTCGGTGCGGCACACGTCACCGTTACCGCTAACAGCCCGGCTTTCCGTTCGGGCACTGGAGAGGACTGGGGATGAATCATACGGCAGAGAGGGCCAATATCGGCCTTATCGGGGCGATCGTCGCGGTGGCGACGATCGGGGGGTTGTTGTTTGGTTATGACAGCGGCGCGGTCAACGGCACGCAGGAGGGGCTGAAGGCGGCTTTCCTGCTGGACGATGCCGGGCTCGGCTTTACGGTCGGCTCGCTGCTGATCGGTTGCTTCATCGGCGCTTTTTTCGCGGGAACCCTGGCTGACAGCGTTGGCCGACGCAATGTCATGCGGCTGGCGGCGGTTCTGTTCCTGGCTGGTGCGCTGGTCCAGGGATTCGCGCACGATCACACCCTGTTCGTCCTCGCCCGCGTCGTTGGCGGCATGGCGGTGGGCGCCGCATCGGTGCTGTCGCCTGCCTATATCTCCGAAGTCGCCCCAGCGAACATCCGCGGGCGGATGACCACCGTCCAGCAGATCATGATCATCACCGGGCTGACCGCAGCGTTCTTCGCCAATTATTATCTGGCGCAGGCTGCTGCGCGCCCCGATGTGGCTGGTGACGTTCCCTCGCTCAACCCGTTGTGGCTGGGGATCGAGGCTTGGCGCTGGATGTATCTGATGCAGGCGCTGCCCGCAGTCGTCTTCCTTATCGCGCTGTATTTCATCCCGGAAAGCCCCCGCTACCTCGTCGCCAAGGGCCGCAACGAACAGGCGCTGCACGTGCTGAACAGTCTGTTCGGGCCTAAGGAAGGCGCGGTGAAGCTGACTGAGATCCAGGGCAGCTTCTCGCACGATCACCGTCCGCGTCTTTCGGACGTCCTTGCCCCTGGCGGCTTCCTGGGGGTGCGCTCGATCGTTTGGGCCGGGCTGCTGCTTGCTGTGTTCCAGCAGCTCGTCGGTATCAACGTGATCTTCTATTATGGCGCGACGCTGTGGCAGGCTGCCGGCTTCTCTGAATCCGAAGCGATGATGACCAACATCATCTCGGGCAGCATCTCGATCGTCGCGTGTTTCGTAACGGTCGGCCTGGTCGACAAGATCGGGCGCAAGCCATTGTTGTTGATCGGATCGGCCGGCATGGCCGTGACGCTCTTCACCATGGTCTACGCCTTTTCCACAGGCACGGTCGAAAACGGCACGCTGGTACTGCCGGGCAATATGGGGCAGGTCGCGGTGGTCGCCGCGCTGGCCTATTCCGCGTTTTTCAACATCAGTTGGGGCCCCGTCATGTGGGTGATGCTGGGCGAGATGTTCCCGAACCAGCTTCGCGGTTCCGCGTTGGCGGTGTGCGGCTTTGCGCAATGGTTCGCGAATTATCTGGTCGCACAGTCGTTCCCGGTGATGCTGGGTACGATCGGGCTTGCCTATAGCTACAGCTTCTATGCCGTGTGTGCCGCGATCAGCTTCTTCCTGGTCCAGCGTTTCATCAAGGAAACCAAGGGCAAGGAACTGGAAGCGATGGAAGGGTAACGAAGGCAATCCCCTCCTCTATCGCTCCCCTCCCGCTTGCGGGAGGGGCTGGGGGAGGGGACATCGGATCAGGTGGGAGACGGCGGTTCCAGCCCCTCCCCCGACCCCTCCCGCAAGCGGAAGGGGAGTTTTTTGTGAGGTATCATGACCCGTACCCCCGTCCGCCCTTTCCGATCGCGCGAGTGGTTCGCGGCGCCGGGCCGTAGCGACATGGCGGCGCTCTATCTGGAGCGTTTCATGAACTATGGCATCACGCCCGAGGAGCTGACCTCGGGCAAGCCGATCATCGGCATCGCGCAATCGGGCAGCGACATTGCGCCGTGCAACCGCATCCACCTGGAGACGGTGAAGCGCGCGCGGGCGGGCATATTGGCGGCGGGGGGCATCCCGATGGAGTTCCCGCTCCACCCGATCTTCGAGAATTGCCGCCGGCCCACGGCGGCGCTGGACCGCAACCTCGCCTATCTGGGGCTGGTCGAGATCCTCAACGGCTATCCGATCGATGCGGTGATCCTGACTACCGGCTGCGACAAGACCACGCCGTCATCGCTGATGGCCGCCTCCACGGTCGACATCCCCGCGATCGTGCTGTCGGGCGGGCCGATGCTCGATGGCTGGCATGAAGGCGAGCTGGTCGGATCGGGCACCGTCATCTGGCGCAGCCGCCGCAAGATGGCGGCGGGCGAGATCGACGAGGCCGAGTTCCTGCGCCGCGCGATGGAAAGCGCGCCGTCGTCGGGCCATTGCAACACGATGGGCACCGCCTCGACGATGAACAGCATCGCCGAGGGGCTGGGGATGAGCCTGCCCGGCTGCGCGATGATCCCCGCGCCGTACCGCGAGCGCGGCCAGATCGCCTATGAGACCGGCAAGCGCATCGTCGACATGGCCTATGACGATCTGCGCCCGTCCACGATCCTGTCGAAGCAGAGCTTCCTCAATGCGATCAAGCTGCTGACCGCGATCGGCGGATCGACCAACGCGCAGCCGCATCTGGTCGCGATGGCGGCGCATGCGGGCATCGAGATCACGCCCGAGGACTGGATGACCGGCTATGACCTGCCGCTGATCGTCAACATGCAGCCCGCGGGCAAATTCCTGTCCGAGCGTTTCCACCGCGCGGGCGGCATCCCCGCGGTGCTCAACGTGCTGATCGAGGCCGGGGTGATCGACGGCAGCGTCGCGACCTGCACGGGCCGCACGATGGCCGAGAATGTCGCCGACGCGCGCATCCTCGATCCCGAAGTCATCTTCCCCTATGACGCGCCGCTGCTGGAGAAGGCCGGGTTCCTGGTGCTCAAGGGCAATCTCTTCGACATGGCGATCATGAAGACCAGCGTGATCTCCCCCGATTTCCGCGCGCGCTATCTGTCGCAGCCGGGGCGCGAGGGCGTGTTCGAGGGGCGCGCGATCGTGTTCGACGGATCGGACGATTACCACCACCGGATCAATGATCCCGCGCTCGGCATCGACGTCGATTGCATCCTCGTCATCCGCGGCGCCGGCCCGCTCGGCTGGCCCGGTTCGGCCGAAGTCGTCAACATGCAGCCGCCCGATCACCTGATCCAACAGGGTATCATGAGCCTGCCGACGCTGGGCGACGGGCGCCAGTCGGGGACGTCGGACAGCCCCTCGATCCTCAACGCCTCGCCCGAGAGCGCGGCGGGGGGCGGGCTGGCCTGGCTGCGCACCGGCGACACGATCCGCATCGACCTCAACGCCGGCACCTGCGACGCGCTGGTCGAGGCCGACGAGATTGCGCGCCGCAAGGCCGAGCCCGCGCCGCCGATCCCCGAGAGCGCGACGCCGTGGGAAGAACTGTACCGCGAGAAGGTCGGCCAACTCGGCGAGGGCGGGGTGCTCGACTTCGCGCTCAAATATCGCCGGACGAGCGAGAAGGTGCCGCGCCACAATCACTGACCGGTGAAGGGCTTTGGCCGCACGAAGCGGTATGACGTGCGGCCCGCGCTACGATAGCATCCTGGGATGACGAACCGCGCGCATCCGCTCGACCGGCCCGCCTGGGCCGCGCTCCACACCCGCCAGGCGGGGCTCGCGCAGGGGGAAGGCGCGGCACTGCGCTTCGATCCGGGCTATGCGATCTTTGCTGCGGTCGGGGATCATGCCCCGCATTCGCTCGACGCGCTGGGCGCGCTCGTCCGGGCGACGGGGCCGGCGATCGTGATGCAGCGCGACGCACTGCCGCCGGTGCCGGGCACGCGGGTGGAGAGCGCGAGGGCGGGCGTGCAGATGGTCGCCGAGGCGCTCGCGCCGGCTGCGGCCCCGCTGGAGCCGTTGGCGCTGGGCGATGCCGACGCGCCGGAGATGTTCGCGCTGGCGATGCTCACCCGGCCCGGCCCGTTCTTCGCCAACACCCATAGGCTGGGCAGCTTCATCGGCGTCCGTGAAGGCGGCAGGCTGGTCGCGATGGCGGGCGAGCGGCTGCGGCTCGAGGGCTATGGCGAAGTCAGCGCCGTGTGTACCCACCCCGATTTTCGCGGGCGCGGGCTGGCGGGGGCGCTGATGCGAGTCGTTGCGGGACGGATGCTCGCGCGCGGCGAGCAACCCTTTCTCCACGCCTATGCCGACAATCCCGGCGCCATCGCGCTGTACGAATCGCTGGGCTTTCGGCTGCGGTGCGGCGTCGTGGTGACGGTGCTCGCGCCCGAGTGATCAGGCGCGCTTGACGTCGATCAGGGCAAGCCGCTTCGCCGTCACCAGCGTCTGTCCCACGAACAGCCCGATCAGCAGCGTGGCGACCCCGCCGACGAACAGGTCGAACCCCGAAAATTCGGGGAAGACCATGCGATCCGGCCCCAGCGTCATCATCAATATGGTCATGGTGATGAGCACGAAGCGGATCTCGGTCGGCCCCGCGGCGAGATAGGAGAGCTTGAGTTCGCCCAGCACGCGGGCCGACAGATAGGCGTGGATCGACATCAGCAGATAGCCTGCGAGCGCGAGCAGCGCGACGTCCACCCGCACGAAGGGGCTGAAGCCTATCCCTGCGAGGATCAGCAATGTCGCGATTCCGTCACAACTATGATCTAGAAAATATCCGTAGGAGGGGCGCTCGATTCGGCGATAGCGCGCAAGGCTTCCGTCCAGTGAGTCGCCGAACCATTGGATGAAATAGCCTGCCAGTGCGAGCCAGAGCCATTTGGGGCTGGCGATGCTGGCGGCGTATCCTGCGAAGATCGCAAAGGCGCCGGCCACGCCTAGCGCGGTCAGTTTGTCAGGCGTCACCCAACGCGGCAGATGGCTGCAAAGCCACGTCAAAAGTCTGCGTTCCGAGGATGCTAGAATATTCTTCTGTATTCTCGAAATCGGGCGCGGCGCACTGCCAGGCAAAATCTCCATGTCGCCTTATCTGCCTTAGTGCGTCGATGCGCAAGGCGGCGTGCGACAGGCTGCGGTCGCGGTTTGATTAAATCGTTCCGCCATAGCCGAGGATCGAAAACGGGCAGATGTCGGGTAGCCGACGGCAATAGCGCGAGCGCCCACCGTATTTCCCCGAAATGACGCTGTTCACCGTGCGGTGATACTCGGTCGCCAAGGGGAATGGCATGAAACGCGAAGATATTCCGAAGGACCGCCCGCGCGATCCGGTCCGCACGCGCGGCGTGATATTGTCGGCGGCGAAGGACGTGCTTGCCGAGCGGGGGTTTGCGACCTGGGGCGTCAACGTGATCGCCCGCGCATCGGGCTATGACAAGCAGATGATCTACCGCCATTTCGGCGGGATGGACGGGCTTGCGGAGGCCGTGGGCGAGGATGTTGCCGCCGCGCTGGAGGCGGCGCTGTCCGCGCGCGCCTATGCAACGCCGCCGCGCTCCTATGCCGAGCTTATGTCGCGCCTCGCGATCGCGCTGCTCGACGCGCTGCGCGGCAATCGGCTGGCCCAGCGAATCCTGGCCTGGGAACTGGCCGACCCGGGGCCGCTGGCGACGCGCTTCGCCACCGCGCGCGACCGCGCCTTGTCGCAATGGATCACGCGCGAGAAGGGGACGATCAATCGGCCGCCGGGTGTGGACGCGCCGATGCTCAACGTCTTCATGATCGCGGGCGTCCAGCAACTGGTGCTCGCCGCGGCATCGAGCGGGCGGTTCCTCGGGATCGACCTGCGCGACGAGGCGGGGTGGGAACGCGCGCGGGCGGGCATCGCCGCGATGGCAGAGGCAATCTACCGCGGGTGAGGCTCGCGCGCCGTCAGACGCCTTCGCGGATCAGCGTGCCGGGCAGGCCGGGGACGTCGACCGTGAAGCGGAACAGGTCGCCGGCATGCGGCTCGCTTTCCAGTTCGATCACCGAGCAATGCTTGTTCGCGGTGGTGGCGAACACCGTCTTGAGATCGGGGCCGCCGAACGCGATCTTGGTGATCGCGCTCACCGGGAAGCGCACGGTTTCGAGCAGTTCGCCCGCGGGCGAATAGCGGCGGACCGACCAGCCCTTGTACAGCCCGATCCACACACAGCCCTCGGCATCGACCGCGGGGCCGTCGGGATAGCCGTCCTCGTTCGGAATCCGCGCGAATTCGCGGCGGTTCACCAGCATCCCCGCCTCGTCGACGTCGCAGGCATAGACGATGCCCCCCAGCGTATCGACATGGTAGAGCGTCCGGCCATCGGGGCTGAGCGCGGGGCCGTTGGTGATCGAGACGCGCGGGCTGGTGGGTACGCACACGCTGTCGGCGCCCAGCCGGTAGATCGTGCCGGTGGCGTCGGCCTCGGCATCGTCCATACTGCCGAACCACAGGCGGCCCTGCGGATCGACCGTGGCGTCGTTGAGCCGGTTGCCGGGCAGATCGGGTTCGGGCGCGACGATCGGCAGGAAGCTGCCGTCGCGCTCGTCGAACTTCGCGAGCCCCGATTGGAGCCCCGCGACGAAGCCGCCGGCTTCGATGGGCAGGACGAAGCCGATCTGCCCCGGCGCGTCCCAGCTGCGCGGCGAGTCGCTCTGCGGATCGAAGCGGTGGATCTTGTGGCTCTTGATGTCGACGAACCACAAGGCGGCGTCGCGCGCGACCCACACCGGCCCTTCGAGCAGCGGGCCGCCAAGCTGCCAGACGCTGACCGGCTCGGACGTCGCTACGTTGGTCATCTTATCTCCAGCCTGCATCCACGAAATATTCGTGCCCCGTTACCAGCCGAGCGTCGTCGGAGGCAAGGAACAGCGCCATCGCGGCGATGTCGTCGGGGACCAGCCGTCCTTTCAGGCACTGCGCGGCGACGATCTCCGCCTCGCCCTCGGGCGTGTACCATTTCATCTGGCGCGGGGTCTTCACATTGCCGGGGACGATGCACACCGAACGGATATTGTCCCCGCCCAGTTCGCGCGCGAAGCTGCGCGTCATGCCTTCGATCCCGGCCTTGCACGTCTGGTAGAGCGTGAGTTCCTCGAGCGCGAGGTGCCAGGAGATCGAGCCGAGGTTGATGATCACCCCCGCCTGCTTGTCCTTCATCCCCGGGATCACCGCCTGCGCGACGAAAAACAGATGCTTCAGGTTCACCGCGATGCGGTTCTCCCAATAGGCTTCGGTGACTTCCTCGATCGAATGACGGTCGTCATTCGCGGCGTTGTTGATCAATATGTCGAACGCGCCGTGATCCTCGATCAGCCCGGCGATGAGCGACTGCACGCTCTTCACATCGGTAAGGTCGGCATGCTTGAAGATCGGGGCGATCTCGGCACCGGCAAGGCTGTCGACCAGCGCCTGTGAATCGGACTCGGCGATGTCGAAAAAGGTGACGTCGGCGCCCTGACGCACGAAACCCTCGACCAGCCCGGCGCCGATCCCCGATCCGCCGCCGCTGATCAGCACGCGCTTGCCGCGCAGGCTGGGGTAGGTTGCCCGGCGGTCGCCCGAAAGCGTGGCGTGCATGGGATCAGCGTCGGACATGGGATCGGGATACCTGAACAGAAAAGGATAGGGCGCGCCACGGGGCGCTATGAGGAAGTGCGCGCAGCGGCGCGGCGATCATGCCAGCAGGCCGCGCGCCGCCAGGTTGCGCATCAGGTCGCGGATGCCGAACGTCCAGGGCGCCGCCGCCTTGGACGTCGTCACGCGATTGACCAGCGCGCCCAGCTTCGGCGTCGAGATCGCGACGACGTCGCCATCCTTGTGCGTGAAGCCGCGGCCGGGATGGTCGCGATCCTGGACGGGCGCGAACAGCGTGCCCAGGAACAGCGCGAAACCGTCGGGATATTGATGCTCGCTCAGCGTCTGGCGGACGAGGTCCTCGGGATCGCGGCTGATCTGGCTCATCTTGTTGGTGCCGGTCAGGCGATAGCCCTCCGGCCCGTCGATGACGAGGTCGACTTCGGCCGAGCGGACATCGTCCATCGTGAAGCTGTCGTCGAACAGCCGGATGAACGGCCCAAGCGATGTCGAGGCGTTGTTATCCTTGGCCTTGCCGAGCAGCAGCGCGCTGCGCCCTTCGAAATCGCGCAGGTTGACGTCGTTGCCCAGGGTCGCGCCGCGGGGCACGCCGTCGCGGTCGACCACCAGCACGACTTCGGGCTCCGGGTTGTTCCAATCCGAATCCGACCGGATGCCGATATCGCCGCCCCATCCGATCGCGGAGAGCACGGGCGCCTTGGTGAACACCTCGGCATCGGGGCCGATCGCGACTTCCAGATATTGCGACCACATGCCGGCGTCGATCAGCGCGGCCTTCAGGCTGGCGGCATCGTCGCTGCCCGGGACGACCGAGCGGATGCCCGAGCCGACCTTGGCTTCCAGTTCGCCGCGGATCTCCGCCGCCTTGGCCGAATCGCCGCGCGCGCGCTCTTCGATCACGCGCTCGATCGCCGAGACCGCGAAGGTGACGCCGCACGCCTTGATGCACTGCAGGTCGACCGGCGCCAGCAACTGCGGCCCTTCGGGCGTGCCGAGCGCATCGGCGGCGCACAGCAATTCGCCCGCGATCGTCGCCGCGTCGCCGCGCTCGAGCAGGTCGGCGACCGTCGGCGCGGACTGCGACACGTCATAGACGTTGCCTCCGCGGACGACGACAGGGCAGGGCCCGGCGTCGCGCTGAACCCGACCGACGAGAATGGCCTGCGCATGATCGGCAGGCAGCAATGCTACAGGAGACGCTTTCAAATACCCTCTCGCCCAACAAATGGTGCTTTGATAGCGCTACCATGGTGTCAGGCAGGCGGCACTGTCAAGCAGGACGCAGCGTTAACGCAGGTAAGTCGCCCTAATGTTTCAGATATGCGCGATAATTTCATCCACGATAGCGGCGGGCGGACGCATCGCGCCGCCTTCGCTCGCGCGGACGACCCGCCACGGCCCCAGCAACGCCGCCGCCACCATCGATTCGTAATTGGCCCGCACGCGCTGCTGAAGCGCGATATCGGCCTCATAGGCGTCGAAGCTCTGGTCGGTGTAGCTGCGCTGTGCCTTTTGCAGGATCATCGCGCGGGCAAGCTCCCAGGGCGTATCGAGATAGATCGATAGCGCGGGCACCGGCAGCCCGAACTGCCCGGTTTCCAGCGCGGCGATCCACGCCATCATCGCGTCGGTGTCGCCACTCTGCATCCGCGCGGCCTGGTACGCCATGTTGGAGGCGATATAGCGGTCGAAGATGACCACGTCATGCGCCGCCAGCGCTTCCTGTATGCGCGGAAGCCATTCGAAGCGGTCGAGCGCATAGAGCACTGCGGCGGCGTGCGGCGTCACCGGCACGGGCACCTCACCGGCCAGGAAGCGCCCGATCGTCACCCCCGCCAAAGTCTCGCCATAGCGCGGAAACCCTATCACCGTCGCGCTGCGGCCCGCGGCGTTCAGCGCGTCGCACAGCCCGCGCGATGCGGTGTTCTTGCCGACGCCATCGGCGCCCTCGATCGCAACCAATTTGCCCATGCCGCCCTCCTAGCATGCGCTTCCGCGATGTCACGCCGGGCGTGGCGCGATCAGGTGCCGTAGCGTGCCGAGGCCTGGCCGATCGCGGGTTCGGCGATATGGACGGGCGGTTGCGCGTCGGTGCCATGGCCGGGATAGGCTCTCGACCGCGCGATCAGGAGTGCGGCAGCGGCATCGACGGGGCGGCTGAACAGATAGCCCTGGCCGAAATCGCAGCCGAGCAGCGCCAGCGCCGTCGCATTGTCGTCGGTCTCGATTCCCTCGGCAGTGACGGGCAGGCCCAATCCCTCGCTCAGGCTCAGGATCGCGCGGACGATCTGGCCATTCTCTTCGGCGTCCATGTCCTGGACGAAATTGCGATCGATCTTGATCCGATTGAACGCCAGTTCGCGCAGATGCTTGAGGCTGGCATAGCCGGTGCCGAAATCGTCGAGCGCGACCTGGATTCCGGCAGTTTTGAGCGACATCAGGATCGTGCGCGCGGCCTCCATATCCTGCACCAGCCGGTTCTCGGTGACCTCGACGATCAACCGGCCCGCGGGGAAGCCCGTGGTGCACAGGACCTGGAGGATGCGTTGCGCCAGCCACGGATCATTGAGCTGGAGCGGCGAGATGTTGACCGACAGCGTCAGGTGCTGGGGCCAGTGGCGCGCTTCGGCACAGGCCTTGCGAAGCACTGCGAACCCTAGATCCTGGATCATCCCGGCGTCCTCGGCGATCGGGATGAAGATGTCGGGCGCGATCAGCCCGCGATTGGGGTGCTTCCACCGCGCGAGCGCCTCGAACCCCGTCACTTCGCCCGACCTGAGCATCACGATCGGCTGGAAATAGGGGATGAATTCGCCGCGGTTGATCCCCGCATGCATGTCGAGTTCAAGCTGAGCGCGGTCGCGCATCTCGGCCTCCATCGCGGGCACGAACTCGCAACAGGAGGATCGCCCGGCGCGTTTGGCGCGGTACATCGCGAAATCGGCGGCGCCCAATATGTCCTCGGCGCTGCGGCTGCCCGGAGCGGCGGTGAGGACGCCGATCGAGGCGCTGACTTCCGCCAACCCGCCGCGCAACTGGATCGGCTTTGCAACCGCGTGCAGGATCGCCTCGGCCAGCTCCATGGGCAGTGCCGACCCCTCCGGATGACGGATCACGCAGGCGAATTCGTCGCCGCCCATCCGCGCGACCGCACCCCGTTCGCCGACCAGCTTCTGGATGCGATTGGCGATCGTGCAGAGCGCCAGGTCGCCGCCTTCATGGCCATAGGTATCGTTGATCGGCTTGAACCGGTCGAGATCGATCGCGAGCACGCTGATCATCGTCCCGGGCGTGATCGGGTGCAGCGCGGCGCCGATATAGGCGGTCAGCGAGCGTCGGTTGGACAGCCCGGTCAGCGCGTCATGATCGGCGAGCTGCTTGGCTTCCTGTTCGGCGGATCGGCGCATCCTCAATTCGGTGCGCAGCCGGCGTGTCCTGCGCAGGAGCAATCCGAGATAGAACAGGCCCGAGACCAGCAGCCCGAGCTCATATTCGTCGAGCTCGACAAATTCTGCGCCATGAATAAAATCGTGGAAGTGCTCGGACGCGTTGAATTGCCCGCCGATCATGCCGACCAGAAGGATCGGCAGCACCGCCACCAGGAGGTCGCGGCAGGAACTCCAGAGTCGACGCAATATGCGGGGCACGCACCTCTCCCGACGGCCCTGCGCCGCCTCCTCATATTATAGGAGGAGAGGCGGGGTGCGGAACTGCATGTGGACAGATACTTAGTCTAGGAAGATCGCACCGACCACCGCGGCCAGGCGCGCCGGATCGCAATCGTCGAGCGCGATTTCCAGGTCGGGATTGACGCTATAGCCGATCATGCGCCCGTCGCGCGACGAGCCGACCGACAATAGCCGCCACCCTTCGTCTTCCTTGAGCGCGGCCAGCCCGCCGGGGGCGGGGAAGCGATCGGGATCGACGATCGCTGTCGCCTGCGCAGGCAACCCCGCGCCCAGCGTCGCGCGGCATACTTTCAGCCCGAACGCATTCGGACCCGCCGCGGCGGGCGCTTCGACTCGGCGATCGGTGGCGGCGTCGGCGATCAATCCGTTGGCCAGCGGCGCGCCGCGCACCGCGATCATGCGGCGCTCATGCTGTGCGATCGGGAGCAGCGGGACCGTTGCTGGTGCGGGGGCCGCTGCCAGGCGCGGGGGCGGGGCGGCGTCGGGCTCGGCGCTTGGCGGTCCGCGCAACTCCGCTGCCAGTTCTGCGATCCGCATGCGGCTGCGCGCATGGCGCGCCGCGGGATCGGCGATCGCACCCAGGAACGGATCGAGCGTCCCGGCGCGGTGCCGGCCGTCGACCCAGGCGCGCAGGCCATGCTCGCTGGGCATGTCGAAAAGCCGGTACAGCGCCTGGCGTGTCGCGGCGTTCCAGCGCCCGAACGGCTTCTGCGCATTCTCCAGCCGCGAGAGATTGACCGGCGGCAGGCCGAAATCGCGTTCGATCCGCGCGATCGTGAGGTCCGGATCGCCGCTGCGCCGTGCGCGCAGCGCCGCCGCCAGCAATACCGCGAACCGCTCTTCATCGAGATCGACGCCTTCGCCATCGGCGAACGGCATCGCCCAGTTGGCAATGTCGAAACCGGGCTCATCGATGTCGAGCAACAGCTCGGCGGGCGGGATTTTGAGCGCCGCGGCGATCCTGCGCAGTTCGTCGGCGCGCGCGAAGACTTCGCCGCGTTCGATCTTCGACAACCGGATATAGGGGATTTCGGGGATCGCAGTCGAAAGCCGCAGCAATTTGGGGAAGCCGCGCCGCCGCCGCTGTTCGCGCACGCGGTTGGGAAACACATGCGCGCGGAAAGGGTCGATGGGCACGACTGCCCGCGCGGCGCTGATGCGCGTCTTACCCTTGTCCTCCAGCTTCACCATTGTCTTGGTCTCCGCGGCGCATCTCCCGATCGCTTTGAAGCCATGTCGAATTAATTTCTGGATAACGCAAGCGCGGCGGCTGTCCTTTTAATGGAGCCTTGTCGCCATAGTCGCTCCGCAAAGAAGCGCGCAGGGGCCGGTCGGGTCGAGCGGCACGATGGTAAGCAGCTGCGATTGCCCCGATGCCTGGCGTTCGAGCCAGCCCGGCGCCGACGGGGCGGGATGATCGGGGGCAAAGGCAACGCCGGTGCCGTCGGTGATCACCCCCAGCCCGGCGGGCGGGCTGGGCCAGCGGCCCGACAGATAGACCAGCAGCGCAGTCGCGACATCCTGTAGCGCGCCTTCGTCGCTGTCCTCGGGGCAATAGCCCGCAGGCGATGCGGAGATTTCGGCGACGAGGCCGAGGTCCTGGTGCCGCCACCAGAGCAAGCGCAATTCCCCCGCCGCGCTGATCTCGAGCCCCATGAACAGCTCCGGGCTTGGCAGCAGCGGTCGCGCACAGCGTGCGGTCTCCTGGGCAAGCTCGGTCAGCCGCCGGTTCGGGCGCGGCAATGTCCCCCAGTCCTGGCTGCCACCGCCGCCATTGCCGTCGATGTCGGTCCGCATAATCCCCCTCGGCGTCGCATCAGAGTATCGAATGACGGTTATAGGATCGTCTTGCGCCGCTCCGGCTCAGTGCAGCCCGGCGCTGGGCGGCACGGCGGCAAGGCGGATCGCCTCGACGCCTTCGGACGCAACGGGCGCAACGCTGGGCGTGCGCAGCTCGACGGGATCGATCGTGCGAACGCGCGCCAGCCGGTTGTGCGGCAGGCTGGCGTCGGGAAGCAGCGGCGCGAGGGTCGACGGCGCCGGCTGGCGGCGCTTTGCGGCGCGGACGCCGTATTCGGCCATCACTGCGAAGCGCGGATCGGCGGCGGCGATCTCGGCAATCGCCTTTGCGGCGCGCTTGGTGATCTGGCGGACGCGCTCCTTGGTGACGCCGGTCTCGGTCGACAGGTCGTCAAGAGTCGCGGTCTGGAACACGCGGCGGGCGACGATCTCGCGATCGCGCGACAGCTTGGCTTCGAGCTTCTCCAGCTCGGTCGGGTCGATCCCGTGCGTCGCGTGGCGCAGCCGCGGTCCTTCGCGGCGCAGCGCGGCTTCTTCGCGCTTGGGGCGCGGGCGGCGGCGGAGCGCTTCGACGCCGACTTGGCGGAGCTGGTCGACATAGGCGTCGATCAGCGAGTCGATCGCGCCGTCGGCGAGATAGTCGGATGCGGCGGCTTCGGTGCGGGCGAGGGCGTCTTCGTCCTCGATCATTGCCTCGGGCGACATTTCGTCGCCGTCGGGCGACAGGGCGATGGCGCTGAGCGAAACCGTGGTCGCCTCGACCTTCTTCGCCGAGGGGCGCTGGTCGGTCATCAGGCGGAAGCGCAGGCTCTGCAACTCGCCGCGGATCTGCCAGTTGACGAAGGTGGTGAACTGGGCCTTTTCGGGCTCATAGGCCTGGATCGCGCGGTGGACGGCAATCGCGCAGCACTGTTCGGCATCGTCCCAATGGCCGATCAGGCCGTACTGGCGGATGAAGTGGCGGATGCGCGGCGCGATCAGCTTCAGGATCTGCGCGAAGGCGCGATCGACGTTGACGCGCTGGCGGTTGGTCTGCGGCGCGTCCTTCGGGCTGTTCTCGAGAACGGCGGCGACGGCAGATTCTAGCGCGATCGTGATCTTAGACATTGCGGTGTGTCCCCCTGGTTGGACCTGGGTCCGCGGCACCAAAGCCGCTTCCCATGGACAGACATTGCGCATGGTCATCCTATCAGAAAGTTACCGGCGCCGTATGGACTACTACCTATCCTATACTTAACGCGCCACGACGATGCGCTCGTGCTGCGCGGGCTGTGAGTGGAATATAATATCGCTATCACAGATGTTTAAGTCGACTTCGCGCGCGCCGAAAGCACGACGCCCGCGGTCTGGGCCGCGGGCGTCTGTTAATAAATTAGTGGATGAGATTCGACCGAATCTTAGGAATTGGCGAACTGCTGAGGCTTGATCCGGTCGTTTATGAAGCCGAGCAGCCATTGCCGGTGCGCCGCGCTCGCGTCGCCGGTCGACGCGATTCGCTGCTGCGCCGCGTCGGAGCCGATCTGCGCCGCCAGCAGCGTGCGTGCGCGATCCGAATCGATCCCGCCCGCCAGGAACCGGCGCGCGTCGCCGAGCCCGAGATGATGGCTGAGATACGCCGCCTTGGCCAAGGTCTCCGAATCGGCGCGCACGCGCACCCCCGATTTCTCCAGCCGGTCGAGATTGAGCTTGGCCAGATCGCCGATGCTGACGATCGCCGCCGCGGGATCATAGCGCAGCGCGAGCAGTTCGGCGCGGCTCGCCGGATCGACCTTGCCCTGCGGATCGAGCCAGCCGCGTCGGGCGGCTTCGTCGTTGAGCCAGCTCCCCTTGGTCTGCGCCAGATCCTGCCAGGTCCCGCTCAGGAACTGGCCAAGCCCTGCGGCGCTCGAACGCGGATTGCGCGAATGGATGTTCCAGCTGCCGTCGCGGCCCTTGGCGGCTTCGGCATCGACGATCGCCGCGAGCGCGGATGCGGGGATGCCGCTGCGCTGTGCGGCCACCGCGAACGCGCCCGCGAAACGCGCGTTGCTGCCCAGCTGCATTGCCGTCTCGGCGATCCCGGCGATCGGCGCGCGCGCCATCGCCGCGGGCGCGGACAGCACGTCGCGCGCGCCAGGGTCGGCGGCGTGGGAGCGGTTGGCATGGCATGCGCAGGTGCAGGTGCAGGCGCAGTGCCCGGTCGGCGCCTCCTGCGCGCCCGCCAGTGCGGGGGCGGGCATCGCTGCTTCGGCCTGCGGCTTGCCGCGCACCAGCTCGAGCAGCGAATCGATCGCCATACCTGGGGAGGTGATCGATCCGCCGTCGCGCGCTGGCTGGTCGGCATCGCCCAGCGCCGCGCGCCACAGACGGCTCGATAGTTCGGAGCGCGCTTCGGTGTAGATGACCTGCGCGCGCTGGGTCGGCGTCAGCGTGCCGAGATCGGGGCGCGGGATCATCGGCGTGCTCCCCGGATGCGGCGGGCGCGCAGGAATTGCGCGGCGGCGATGTCGTCGGCGGCGCTCTGTTCGGCGCTGGCGACGATGCGATCCTCTTCGTCCTGATGGCGCTCGGCGGCACCCTCGATCGCGCGCATCGTGCCATAGGCCTCGACCGCCTGCTCGCGCAGCCGGCGGAGCCGCGCGTCGGCCAGCACTGCGGCGTCGTGCAGCCGCATCCGCTCGCTCCGCATCCGCGCCGTCCAGGCATCGGATGCGACCGGCAGCGCATAGGCGAGCGCGCGCTCATCGATCATGCGAGTGTCGTGCGCGCGGCTGCGCGTCTCGATCTCGGTGATCCGCTCGATTTCAACGCTGATCGAAACGCGGACGGCGTCCACTTCGCGGCGTTGCACGCGAAGCGCGGTATCGAACGGAGTCATTGCACGGTCTCCAGCGCCGCCTCGGCGACGATTTCGGAAAGGGCTGTGAACGCGGCATCGGCGTTGCCGGGATCGTCCTTGCCCTGATTGATCAGCGCCTCGATGCGCGGAGCGAGTGCGACGGCGCGGTCGACTTCGGGCGACGATCCCGCCTTGTACGCGCCCAGCCGCACCATTTCCTCCATATCGGCATAGGTCGACAACAGCTTGCGCGCGGCGATCCGCGTGGCATTCGCCTCGGCGGACAGGCAGTGCGGCAGCGTGCGCGACACCGATTTGAGGACGTCGATCGCCGGGTAGCGGCCGCGCTCGGCGATCGCGCGGCGCATCACGACATGGCCGTCGAGAATGCCGCGCACGGCATCGGCGACGGGTTCGTTATGGTCGTCGCCGTCCACCAGCACGGTGAACAGTCCGGTGATCATGCCCTTGCCCGGCTCACCCGGCCCGGCGCGCTCCAGCAGGCGCGGCAGTTCGGCGAACACGGTGGGGGTATAGCCCTTGGTCGCGGGGGGCTCGCCGCTGGCTAGCCCGATTTCGCGCTGGGCCATGGCGAAGCGCGTGACCGAGTCCATCAGGCACAGCACGTTGAGGCCGCGGTCGCGAAAATGCTCGGCGACGGCGAGCGTCGTCCACGCCGCCTGGCGGCGCATCAGCGCGGGTTCGTCGGAGGTGGCGACGACCACCACCGATCGCGCCATGCCCTCCGGCCCCAGATCGTCCTCGATGAATTCCTGCACTTCGCGACCGCGCTCGCCGATCAGCCCGATCACCGCCACGTCGCACTGCGTCCACCGCGCGAGCATCGACAGCAGCACCGACTTGCCGACCCCCGAACCCGCGAACAGCCCGAGCCGCTGGCCCAGGCAAAGGGGCGCGAACAGATCGAGCGTGCGGACGCCGGTCTCGATCCGGGCACCCACGCGCGCGCGATTGGCGGCGGCGGGGGGAGGGGATTTGATCGGCTGCGGATCGGCGCCATTGGCGAGGCTGCCCATGCCGTCGATCGGGCGGCCCAGGCCGTCGATCATCCGGCCCAGCCACGCGGTCGACGGGCGGACCGTGAACTGCCCGGCGCCCAGATCGGCGCGCGCGCCCAGCCCGACGCCCTGCGGATCGACGAACGGCAGGCACAGCGCGACATCGCGGTCTAGCGCCGTCACTTCGGCCTGGACACAGCCATTGGCGGTCATGATCTCGACGCGGCTGCCGATCTGCGCGACGCCGGTGAGCCCTTCGACTTCGATCAGCGCGCCGCGCACCGCGACGACCCGGCCAAAGCGGCGATCGGGCACCATGTCGCGGATCGCGCGGGCGGCGCTGGCCAGCGTCTGCATCGTCCGGCCCTCAGGCGGCCTGTACGGAATCGAGCGCGGCGGTTTCGAACGCGATCAGCTCGCGCGCCGCCGCCAGCGCCTTGTAATAATCCCCCTGCGCGACGTCGTGCGCGAAGGCGAGGCACGCGGCGCGCGCTTCGGGCGCGGCCATCACCGTCACCAGCGTGCCGATCGAGCGGATGATCGCATCCTGGTGCCCGGCGCGGCCGGCGGGATCGATATAGGCGAGCATGGTCGAGAAATAGAGCTGGCGCGCGGTGGTCGTCGCTTCCTCGGGCTGCATCACTTCGCGCCCGCGCAGGATCGATACCTGGTTCTCGACGGCGATCTGGGTGCGGCCGACGGCGCGCAATACGGCGCCGTTGACGATCGCCTTTTCCCCGTCGCGAAGCGTGATGCGCAGCATGGTGGATAATCCCGTTATCGAGTGTCGCTGCTGCTATTATAGGAGCAATGATCGAACGCGGGCGCGGACCCGGCAATTTTTGCCGAGCGTTGGGAGTCGGCGGCGATCATCCTACAATAGACCATGGCCCAGCGCGTCCAGGCGCGGGCTTCGTCGGGAGTGCACAACCTTGAGCCTTTATTCCGCTCTTTATGCCGGCGTGTCCGGCCTCAGCGCGCATGCCAGCGCGATGGCGACCGTCGCGGACAACATCACCAACATCAACACGATCGGATACAAGGGCACCGAAGCCCAGTTCCGCACGCTCGTCACCGGCAACAATTCCGGCGGCACCTATGCCGCGGGCGGCGTGATGGCGGCCTCTACCGCGCAGATTTCGAAGCAGGGCCTGCTCCAGGCGTCGTCGAGCAACACCGACATCGCGATCGATGGCGGCGGCTTCTTCGTGACGCGTACCGGCGCGGCCGGCTCTGGTGAAGTCGCCTTTACCCGCGCAGGATCGTTCAAGCCCGACGAACAGGGCTATCTGCGCAATTCGAGCGGGCTGTATCTCTATGGCTGGCGGCTCGACGCCTCCGGCGCCTATACCAACACCGGCGCGGTGGCGGCGCTCCAGACGGTGCGAGTCAGTGACCTGACCGGGACCGCGGCGCCGACCACCAAGATCCAGGTACGGGCAAACCTGCAATCCTCCGCGACCGCCATCGCGGGTGCCTATACCGCCGGCGACATGGCCACGGGCACGGTGACGCCCCAGTTCCAGCGCTCGTTCGACGTCTATGACGCGCAGGGCAGCGCGCACCGGATCACGATGGCATATGCGAAAACCGGGTCGAACACCTGGGCGGCGGAGACCTATGCGGTGCCCGCCACCGACGTGACCGCGACCGACGGCGTGCTGGCCAGCGGCACGCTAAAGTTCAATTCGGACGGCAGTCTGGATCGCGCCGGATCGACCGCAGCGCTGTTCGACCCGCTGAGCATCAGTTGGACCAACGACGCGGCCTCGGTGCCGCTGAACGTCGAGTTGGGCAATGACGGCGGGATCGACGGGATCACCCAGTTCGGCAGCGAATCCGCGCTGATCTCATCGAACGTCGATGGCGGCATGCTGGGCAACCTGTCGTCGATCGAGATCAACAAGGCCGGCGTCGTCAAGGCGATCTTCGACGACGGCACGTCGCGCTCGGTGTTCCAGTTGCCGATCGCGACGTTCCAGAATCCCGACGGCCTCAGCAGCCTGTCGGGCAACGCCTACACGGTCAGCCAGGAATCGGGCAGCATGACGCTGAACCCGCCGGGCGCGCTGGGCGCGGGCGCGGTCTCGGCCAATGCGCTGGAGGCTTCGACGGTCGATCTCGCGGGCGAGTTCACCAACATGATCCGGTTTCAGCGTGCCTATAGCGCGTCGTCGAAGATCATCACGACGGTCGACGACATGCTGCGCGAAGTGAGCGACCTCAAGCGCTGATCTCCTGACTTAGGATTGGAACCCCGGCGTGTCGCTCTCGCAAGTTCTCGGCTCCGCGGTGTCCGGCCTGGCAGCAGCCCAGGCCGGGCTCCGCTCGGTATCGAACAACATCGCCAATGTCGGCGTCTCCGGCTATGCCCGCGAGCGGGTTTCGCTCACGACCGCGGTTACGTCGGGGCATGTCAACGGCGTCGTCGTCGGCGAGCCGACGCGCGTCGCGGATCGCTTCCTCGAGGCGACCGTCTATCGGCGTGCGGGGGATCATGGCCGCGCGGAAGTGACCGCCAATTACCTCGACCGGCTCCAGTCGCTGCTTGGCGAACCCGGCGCCGCCTCGGGGCTGCCCGCGCGGCTCGACGCGATCTCGGCATCGGCGGTGGCGATGACCGGATCGCAGTCGACGAGCCAGACGGCGGCGGCGTTCACCGCGGACGTCCAGGACGCGATCACGTCGATGCAGCAGCTCGACAGCGACGTGGAAGGGCTGCGCGGCGACGTGGAGTCCGAGGTCGGCTATTCGGTCGACAAGATCAACACGCTGCTGTCGCGCATCCATGACCTGAACGGCGCGGTATCGGCTGCGGTCGGGCAGGGGCGCAGCGCCGGCGGCTCCGCCGACCAGCGGATGAGCGCGATCGAGGAACTGAGCAGCCTGGTCTCGGTCACGGTGCGCGAACAGCCCGATGGCCGGGTCTCGATCGACACGGCTTCGGGACAGGTGCTGCTCGACAAGCGGCTCCGCCAGCTCTCCTACCCGATTGGCGGGCAGGGGACGTCGCAGCCAATCTATCCCAATATCGAAGTGCGCTTCGCCAATGACGACGGGACGCCCGGCGCATCGACCGGCGAGGCGCTCGAATCCTCGGCGGTCGGCGGCAAGCTGGGCGGGCTGCTCGACTTGCGCGACCGCGCGCTGCCGGCCTTTTCGGAGAAGCTCGGCGTGCTGTTCTCGGGCCTGGCGGAGACGCTCAACGCCGTGTCCAATGCCGGCACCACGGTTCCCGCGCCCGCGTCGCTCAAAGGGCGCAATACCGGGCTGGCGGGGAGCGACCGGCTGGGCTTCACCGGCGCCGCGACCTTTGCGGTTACGGCGGCGAACGGCACTTTGGTCGCGAAGACAAGCGTGGATTTCAGCGCGCTTCCGGCGACGGCGACGGTCGACGACATGGTCACCGCGATCAATAGCGGGCTGGGCGGCGCGGCGACCGCGAGCTTCGCCAATGGTGCCTTGACGCTGACGGCGACCGGCAGCGGAAACGGCGTCGTCGTCGCGCAGGACGCGACCACCCCCAGCGCGCGCGCCGGGGTGGGGGTGTCGCAATATTTCGGGCTCAACGACCTCGTCCGCAGCGACGCCAGTTCGCTGGTCCCCTCGGGTTTCGCAAGCAGCGACCCCCATGGCTTCGCTGCGGGCGAGACGACGCAGATCGTGCTGCGCGACACCACCGGGCGCGCGCTGACCAGCTACACGCTGACCGCGGCGGCGGGGGGCAGCTTCGGCGACCTTGCCGACGATCTCAACGCCAGCCCGCTCGGCAATTTCGGCACCTTCGCGCTCGACAGCCGCGGGCGGATGGGGTTCACCGCCGCCGCGACGGTGGCGGGGGCGACGCTGTCGATCCCTTCGGATTCGACCGATCGCCAGGGCACGGGCCGCAATTTTTCGGCGCTGATGGGGCTGAGCGGCGCGGCGAGCGGGCTGAGCACGGGCGAAGTCGATCCGACGATGCTCAACGACCCCGCGCGGCTGCCGCTGGCTCGGCTTCAGGAAAGCGCGGCGGTGGGCGCGAAGGCACTCGGGACGGGCGATGTGCGCGGCGCGACGGCATTCGTCGACCAGCTCGCCACCGCCGTCGACCTCGGCAAGGACGGTGTCACCACCGTCGAGCGCTTCTCCGCGACGCTGCTGGGGCGCACGGGGCTGGAGGCGGCACAGGCCCAGTCGAAGCTGGACGATGCGGGCGCGCGGCGCGACGACGCCGTCAACCGGCGCGACAGCTTTTCCGGCGTCAATATCGACGAGGAACTGGCGCAGATGGTGGTGCTCCAGAACAGCTATTCCGCCGCGGCGCGGGTGATCACCACCGCCACCGAAATGTACGACACGCTGCTCAACATGATCCGCTGAGGGAAGAACCATGAACCGCGTCGCCACCATTCCGCTCCAGCGCACCATGTCGGACGCGATCCAGCGTTCGCAGCAGAAGCTGGCGATCAGCCAGACGCGGCTGTCGACCGGCAAGAAGGCGTCCGATTTCGCCGATCTCGGCACCGAGACGGTGCGCAACCTCTCGGCACACAGCCTGCTCGCGCGGCAGGAGGCGCAATCGACGGTGTCCAAGCGCGTCGGCACCACGCTTTCGCTCTATCAGGGGCATCTGGAGGGCGTCGAATCGGCGGTCGCCAGCCTGCGCGAGCAGATCATCACGGCGGTCGGCACCGGCAAGGCTGCGGGCTTGCAGGAGGCGATCGAGACCGCGTTCGCGCAATATCGCTCGTCGCTCAATTCGGCCGAGGGCGGCACGCCGCTGTTCGGCGGGGCCCAGTCGGATACCACGCCCTTCGTCCCCGACACGCTGAGCGCCGTCGCTACGACCGACGCCGATTCCGCATTCCGAGACGACACGGTCCGTGCCAAGGCGCGAGTCGCCGACGGCGTCGACGTGACCTATGGCATCACCGCCAGCGCGATGGGCAAGGACCTGTACGCCGCCTTCCGCACGCTGGCCCAGGCCGGCTCGATCACCGAGACGCCGAATGCGGCGCAGTTGACTGCGCTGCAACAGGCGGTCGGCGAACTCGACAACGGGCTTGGCAGCCTGCGCGACGTCAATGCGGAGAATGGCCGCAAGCAGGTCCAGGTCGAGACGCTCACCCAGCGCGGCGAAGCGCGCGGGCTGCTGCTCTCGGGCGTGATCGAAAGCAACGAGGACGCCGATCTGGGTCAGGTCGCGGTCGACCTGGCGCAGCAGAAGACGATGCTCCAGGCGAGCTATTCGGTCTTCGCCCAGCTCTCCAGCCTGAGCCTCGTCAGCTACCTCTGACGCGCGCGCGCCGGATTTCCCCCCGGGTCGATGATCCGGCGAACGTGGCGAACGTTGCCCATAGCGATGCGATCCGGCAGCGATCGTCGCGGCAGGCGCTCGTTTATAAAAACGTTATTAATCAATGATATAAATGCGATATATGTGGCGGCGGCGGGACTGCGTGCTTCGCTGCCCCGCCAACCTCGCGCTCACTGCGTCGCGTCGAGCAGGTCGCCGATCTCGCCCGCCGGGCTGGCCTCGGGAATCGCGGCCATGGCGGCGGCGATCCGGGCCGGGTCGACCGATGCCGCGCCCTGCGTCAGCACGTCGAACGCCTCCGCACTCGGCAGCTTGGCGAAGCCGGCGGCGTAGCGCGCGCGCAACGCCTTCAGCGCATCCTCGCGGCCCAGCATCGCCAGCGCCACTGCCTGGCGGAGCACTGCCGCCTGCGAGGGTTCGCTCAGCCCGCGCGGCGCGGGCAGCCGCGCTTCGTTGGCGCTCGCAAAGGCCGCCCAATTCTTGGCACGCCACTGGATCTCGGCGCGCAGCGCATCATCGTCGCCGACATCGTCGAGCGCCGCCATCGCGGCTTCGTCCTTGCCCATCCGGTGCAGCGCGACGGCCTCCATGCGCTTGCGGTCCCGGCGCATCGCATCCGAATAGCTGGGCTGTTCGGTGTCGTGCAGCGCCTGGATCGCGCGCTCGGGCTTGCCCGCGAGGATGTGGAGTTCGGCGACCTTTACCGACATCGGCCCCTGCGCGACGTCCTGCATCCGCTGCATCAGCTGATATTCGAGCAGTTCGGCGGCGCGGGCATAGAGCCCGGCGGCCTCCAGCCGATCGGCGAGGCGGAGCACCAGTGCATCGCCCTCGACGCCGGCCGGCGCCAGCTCGCGATAATCCCAGTACAGCCCCGCCGCTTCGGGCAGCGGCACGCCGCTATCGGGTCCCAGCGTCGCGCTCAGCATCGCGCGGAGCGCGGCGAGCATCGGTGCGGATTCGGCGCCGAGCTTGAACCAGCGCAGCAGCGTCGCGCCGGCGCGCAGCGAACCGCGCAGATCGTGCGCCTCGTTCGCCAGCTTGAACTGCAACCGCAGCGCCCGTTCCTCGGTCTCGCCGCCGCGCCAGCTATAGCGCAGCACCTCGAGCTGCTTGATCGCATCGGCGGGCGGAAGCCGGTGCGTGGCAATCCGCGATTCGAGCAGCGCGAGCTGGATCGCCGGCTTTGTCGTGGCGTCGGCGTCACGCAGCGCGCGCTCGAGCCGCAGCGTGCCCTCGGGAAGCTTGCCGAGCGCCAGCAGCGCCCGCCCGCGCAGCGCATTGGCGGCTGAATCATTGTCTTCGAACAGCTTGAGCCATGCCAGCGCCGGTTGCGGCTGGCCCGCCGCGATCGCCGCTTCGGCTGCGGCGAGCACGAACGGCGCGCGGACGTCGCGGCTGCGGGCATTGATCGCGGGCAGCGCGCAGTTGATCGTGCGCACTGCCTCCACTGCCTCGCCCAGTGCGGCATGGGCGCGCATCCGCCAGGTGCACGCCTCTGGGTTGCCGGCCAGTTCGGCGGTTTCCAGCGCGGCCAGCGCGTCGGCATGATGGTCCGCCAGCGCGAGAGCGACGCCGCGGGCAAGCTGGAACTGGGGAACCAGCATCAGGTCGCGATCGCCGGTGCGCATCGTGTCGAGCACGCCCAGCGCCTCGGGGCCGCGCCCGGCGGCGATCAGCCCGACCGCGTAGTTCCATCGCGTCTGCTGGCGGCGCTCGGGCTTCGCCTTGGCGAGCTTTGCCCAGGCGGTCGCGCCGATGTCGCCGTGCCACGCCGCGGGGCCGGTGATTGCGGGCTGCTGCGCCAGCTCGGCCGCGAAGGGAAGGCCGGTCGGGGTCTGCGAGCTCGGCTTGGCGGCGGGCTCGGCTGCGTGCGTCTCGGCGGCGTGGGGAGGGGACGCAGACGGCGACGCCGCGGCGGTGCTGGCCGCGAGTGCGATCAGGGCTGCGCGCATCACCAGATCCCGAAGGGGCGGATGACCGCAAGCGCAACGCCCCCGCCCGCGCAGGCGAGGAGGAACAGCGCGGCACCCAGCACCGGAAGCCCGCCTGCGGCGGGGGCGGAAGGCGTGGCGGCACCGGGATTGGCGGGGTCGACCGTACCGGCAGCCGCCATGTCGGACGTAGGGGGCTGTTCGCCCCGGCGCTGGCCCGAACCGGCGTGTTCCTGGACGACACGCAGTTTGCCGGGGCGTTGATCGTAGCTCAAACGGGCACCTTCGCGATGAATTTCCTCTATTATAGAGCGATGGCCGCCGCTCTGGCGCGCTGGAGGACGGGAGATTTATGGTGCGCAGGGGACGCTTGGCGGCACTCGCGATAACGAGTGCGCTGGTGCCCTTTCTGGGCGCGGGCGCGCAGGCGTCGGGCGGCGGCGGCGGCGGTGCGGGGGCCGAAGGGCTGCATCTCGTCCCGATGGAGGAAATCACCGTGCCGGTGGTCGAGTTCGACCGCGTTACCGGCGCGCTGCGCTTCAAGCTGGTGCTGGAGGCCGCGAATGCCGAGGCGGCGGCCAAGGTGACGACCGAACTGCCGGCGCTGCGCGCGGCGACCGTTGCGGCTGCGCTGGAGTTCGCGCGGCTGAACGTGTCTGGCCTGCGGGCCGTCGATGTCGCGCAAATGGACCATGACCTGACTGCCGCGATCCACGCGAGTGCGCCGGGGGTATCGCGCGTGCTGATCGTGGAGGTGGGGGCCAATCGGGGGTGAGTTAGCGCCCCCGTGGACAACAGCAAAAGGCCTCGGCGCGCTTGGCGTGCCGAGGCCTTTTGCTGTGGTTTGCGGCTGGTGGGGCGGGGGATCGCATTTGCAGCGTCGTCGCCCTCACCCTTCCGCCGCTTCGCGGCTCCCTCCCTCTTCCGAGGGGAGAGGGATTTAAGCGTCCCTCTCCCCTTGTGGGAGAGGGAGGGAGCGCCGGAGGCGCGGAAGGGTGAGGGGGACCTCCGTGCGAATGGCGCCTACCGCGCCTTGCCCGGCGCCGCCGCCCCGGCCTTCGCGCTCTTGCGGGCCAGCGCCATGCTCAGCGCCGCCGCGCCCTTGGGCGACATCGCGGCGAGGATCATCGCGGTCGAGCGGTCGCGCATCCGCTGCGCCACTTTCATCTGCACTTCCATGTCGAGCTGTTCGAACACGACCGCAGCCTTGGCGGGTTTCATCGCCTGATAGATGCGCGCGAGCCCGTCGAACTGCGCCTCGGCGGCCTCGGCGCCGGCGGGGCCCGCCGCTTCCTTCTGCCGCGCCTCCAGCTCGGCCTGGAGCCGTGCCTCGGCGGCCTTCGCCGCTTGCTCGCGCAGGTCGAGCCCGCGGTTGCGCCGCGCGGCTGCGGCATCGTTCGCCTTCAGGTCCTTCTCGATCGAATTGCCGAGCCGGGTCTTGGGCTGGGCATCCTGCGGCGCGGTGAGCGCGGCGGCGTTCGCCACCACGGTCAGCGCGGCGGCGCCCGCCATCATCAGCAAAAGCGAGGGGCGTGCCATCACGCGGCCGCCTGTGCGGCGACGGGATCCTCGGCCGGCGCTTCGTCGTCAAAGGCAGTCGCGTTGCGCTGGCCATTGGCCAGCCCGACCGCAGTGACGATGCGCTCGCACGCCGAATCGGCGATCCCGGTCATCACGCTCAGCTCGTCGCACAGCATGCGTGCCTGCTCGACGACGCGCGCGTGCTGCGCGCAATCGGTGGCGAGCGTCTTCTTCATGTCGGACAGCACGATCCGCGCCTGGCCGGTCGCCTTTTCCAGCGCGTCGACCACCTGAGTCAGCGCGCCGTCCTTGACCGTGCGCAGGCTGCGCATCATCCGCACGCTCTGGATCAGCACGGCGGTACACAGGATCATCGTCAGCACATCGGCGACAATTGCGGGGCTCATGCCTTGGTCCTTTCGTTGGAAACATTCGAAACCAGCCGCACGGCGACCTTGCCGCTGCGCTGGCCGATCTGGGCGCGGGCCAGCGTCACGCCGCCGCTCGCGATATCGAGCGGGTCGTCGGGGCTCTTGTGGAGCTGGATCGTCTGGCCCACCGCGAGATGCTCGAGCGCGCTGAGCGGCATCCGCGTCTCGCCCAGCACGACGTTGACCGACACATTGGTCTTGCGGATCTCGGCGCCCATATGCGCCTCCCAGATGCTGTCGCGCCCGCTCTTCTCGCCCATGAAACGCTGGAGCAGCTTGTGCCGCACCGGCTCGAGCGCGGCATAGGGGAACAGCAGTGTGAAGCGTCCGCCACGCCCGTCCATGTCGACGCGAAAGGTGGCGACCGCGCACAGGTTGCTGGGGCCGGCGATCGCGGCGAAGCGCGGGTTGGTCTCGATCCGCTCGAGGTTCATCGTGATCGGCTCGATCGGGGCGAACGCCTCGGCAAAGTCGCGCAGCGCGAGGTCGAGCATGCGCGAGACCAGCCCGGTCTCGATCGTGGTGAAGGCGCGCCCGTCGATCAGCATCGGCGGATGCCCGCCGCGCCCGCCGAGCAGCGCGTCGACCACGGCATAGATCAGCCCGGATTCGACCGTGACGATGCCATAGCTTTCCCATTCGACGAACTGGAACACGCCGACCATCGCGGGCAGCGCGACACGGTTCATGAATTCGCCGAAGCGGATCGAGGTGACTTCCTCGAGGCTGACGTCGATCGCGTCCGAGGTCAGGTTGCGCATCGAGCTGGCAAAGGCGCGCACGACGCGGTCGCACACCACCTCCAGCATCGGCAGCCGCTCATGGCTGATGACCTTGGACTCGATGACCGCGCGAAGGCCCTTTTTGCGCTCGGTCGGGCCGCCGAAGTCGCCGAACAACGCGTCGATGTCGGACTGGTCGAACCGCGCATCGCCGCCACCGCCGCCTGCGGCGATCGGGGGTTCGGGCAGCTCGAAATCGTCTAGGTCGATCATTGCTGGATCAGGTCCTGGATCAAGATGTCCTTGACCACGCCGTCGCCGACCGCCGCCGTGGCGCGGACCAGCAGCTCTTCCTTGATCCGGAATACTGCGGCCGATCCCGCGAGGTCCTCGGGCCGCAGTTCGCGCAGGAAGGGCTGATAGGCGTCGAGGATCAACGGCACCTTTTCCTTCAGGACCTCCTCGGTCGCGTCGGGGCCCGGAACCAGCATGAAATGCAGCTTCAGGAAGCGCGCGGCGCCATCGGGCGAGCGGAGGTTGACGATCATCGGGGGCACGTCGAAAAATGCCGCCTCGCCTTCACCGCCCTCGCCGCCATGGTCGCCCTCGGCCTTGGCGGGCTTGGCATGCCCGGCCTCGACCTGCGCCTCTTCGCCCTCGGGCGTGGACCCGCCCGACAGCATCATGAACGCGCCACCGCCGCCGCCCAGCAGCATTGCCGCTGCAGCCGCGCCTATAATGATAAGCTTCTTCTTCGATTTTGCCGGGGGCGCGACAGGCGCTCCCTCTGCATCGACTTCGGCGATCTCGCTCGACATTCCCGTCCCTTCGAAAAATCCCCGCGTGCATCCGGGTCGGCTCAATTTCTCCTATTATAGGATCGTCACCCGGCAATTTCTGCCTAGCGACGAAAATTGAAGGACCGTCCCGTTGGACATTTCCTCTTATGTTTTGCTGAGCCAGGAACAGGCGCTGCGACGGCGGCTGGATGTCGCCGCGAATAACCTCGCCAATATGAATACGGTGGGGTTCAAGCGCGAACAGCCGGTGTTCCGCGAATATGTGGACCAGGGCGATACTGCCGTCGAGCCGACGCGCAAGACCTCCTATGTGCTCGATTACGGCGCTGTCCATGACACGTCGGCGGGCGCGTTTCAGCCGACCGGCAATCCGCTGGACGTGATGATCGATGGCCCCGGCTATTTGAGCGTCGAGGCGCCGGGTGGCGGCACTGCCTATACCCGCGCGGGCTTCGTCAAGGTGCTGGAGAATGGCGACCTCGCCACCGCGGGCGGGCAGCGCATCCTGGGCGCAGGCGGCAAGCCGATCAATGTGCCCCCCGAAGAGGCGGGCCAGCTTAACATTCTGTCCGATGGCACCGTGAACGGCGCCGCGGGGCCGCTGGGCCGGATCGCGGTGACGGTGTTCGCCGACGAGACATCGGTCGATCCGCGCGGCGACGGGCTGATGAACGGCACCGGCGGGCGCGAGCTGCCCGCCGCCGAAACCCGGCTGGTGAGCGGCGGGGTCGAGGGATCGAACGTCAATGCGATCCAGGAGACCACCGACATGGTCGAGATCCTGCGCGCCTACCAGACCAGCCAGAGCCTCGCGAACAGCATGTCCGACATGCGCAAGCAGGCAATCGACAAGCTCAGCCGCATCAGCTGAATTTCACGAAGGAAGATATTCCATGCGTACGCTCTCCATCGCCGCCACCGGAATGCTCGCCCAGCAGACCAATGTCGACGTGATCTCGAACAACATCGCGAACATGAACACCGCCGCGTACAAGCGCCAGCGCGCCGAGTTTCAGGACCTGCTTTACCAGCAGGTCTCGCGCCCCGGATCGGCGACCGGCGGCGAGACCAAGGCGCCCTCGGGCATCCAGATCGGCGCGGGCGTCAAGACCGGCGGCGTCTATCGCATCAACGAACAGGGCGCGCTGACCCAGACCAGCAATCCCTATGACGTCGCGATCGAGGGCAAGGGCTATTTCCAGGTGACGCTGCCCTCGGGCGACACCGCCTATACCCGCGACGGTTCGTTCCAGCTTTCGGACCAGGGCGAGATCGTGACCGCGGACGGCTATCCGGTGCAGCCGGGGATCACTATCCCGCAAGGCGCGCTCGACGTGTCGATCTCCAAGACCGGCCAGGTCGAAGTGACGATCGCGGGCTCCGCGCAGCCGCAGGTGCTGGGCCAGCTCGAACTCGCGTCGTTCATGAACGAATCCGGGCTGGAGGCGCGGGGGGGCAATCTGTTCCTAGAAACCTCGGCATCGGGGCAGCCGACCGTCGCGGCGCCGGGCGAGCCGGGGCTGGGGACGCTGACCCAGGGGTTTATCGAGGCATCGAACGTCAATCCGGTGTCGGAGATCACCGCGCTGATCTCTGCCCAGCGCGCCTATGAGATGAACAGCCGCGTCGTGAAGACCGCGGACGAGATGCTGGCCACCACCAGCCAGCTGCGCTGATGCTGGCGCTGCTCGCGCTCGCGCTGCTTGCCGCAGGGCCGGACGAGGTGCCCCAGGTCGCGGTGCTCGACCATGCCATCGCCAAGGGCGAGCGGATCGAGCGCGGCGACTTCGCGATGGAGGCGCGGCCTCTGGCGGCGGCGCGCGGTGCGCTGACGATCGAGGACGCGGCGGGGATGGAGGCGGTGCGCAACCTGTCCGCCGGTGCAATCGTCCGCCGCGGCGACGTGATCCGCCCGCAACTGGTGCGGCGCGGCGAGCCGGTGACGATCCGCATCGTCCAGGGCCGGCTGTCGATCACCGCGTCGGGCCGTGCGCTGGGCGGCGGTGCCGAGGGTGAAATGGTGCGGGTGGTGGTCAACGCGACCAGCCGCACGCTGGATGCAATGGTGGAAGGATCGGGCACCGTCCGGATCGCCACGCCTTAAAGACAGGGATTTCAGGGATATGGATATGCGCAAGCTCATGCTGCTGGCGTCGATCGGCGTCGCGCTTTCGGGATGCGGTGCGGTGGGCCGGCTGAAACAGGTCGGCAAGGCACCGAAGCTGTCGGGGATCGAGCCGGTCGCGGCGCCCGAGCTGGAGGCGTCGCTCTCGACCCCCGCCGATCGCGGCGGCCGCACCTCGCCGCCGCAACAGCCGGCGGCCAACGCCTCGCTGTTCCGCACCGGCGCGGGCGCGTTCTTTCGCGACCAGCGCGCGACCAAGCTCGGCGATATCCTGACGATCAAGATCAACATCCAGGACAAGGCCGATCTCGGCAACAACACCTCGCGCACGCGCGGCGGATCGGAAAATGGCGGGCTGGGCGGACTGCTCGGCATCAGCCCGGTCGCCAAGCTGCTCGGTGCCGACGCGAACAAGGTGGTCGAGACCGATTCGGGCTCCAACTATGCCGGCGGCGGATCGACGGTGCGGGCGGAGACGATCAACATGACCATGGCGGCGATCGTGACCCAGGTGCTGCCCAACGGTAACCTGATGATCCGCGGCAAGCAGGAGGTTCGCGTCAATTTCGAGATGCGCGAGCTGATCGTCACCGGCCTCATCCGGCCCGAGGACATCGCCCGCGACAATTCGATCCAGCACGGCCAGATCGCCGAGGCGCGCGTGATCTATGGCGGCAAGGGCCAGCTTACCGAAGCGCAGCAGGCGCGCTGGGGCCAGCAGATTTACGACGCGCTGTTCCCGTTCTGACGAGCAATTCCGTATTAATAGACCTGCCTTTTTCTCAGCATGACGGAGAGTGAGGGAGAAGGCCCCGGTGCGATATGGGACCGCCATGCCATTCCGACGGAGTAAATACCGGCTAACCACCAAAATGCAGGTGGAAATTTGGGTACTCCTATAATTCTTCCCAAGATGGAAGTGCAGGCGCACCGATCGCGCTTTGCCGAGGGTCGGCGCCACCGGCCCGGATCGCAGAAGCGGTCCTATATCCAAGAAGGAAGAACATCATGGGTTTCTCTGTCAACACCAACGTCGGCGCGATGGCTGCGCTTCAGAGCCTGTCCGAAACGGGTAAGGGCCTTTCGCAGGTCCAGACTCGCATCAACACCGGCCTGAGCGTTTCGTCCACCAAGGACGATTCGGCATCGTACACGATCGCGCAGGGCCTGCGCGGCGATATGGGCGGCCTCAAGTCCGTCTCCAACTCGCTGAGCCGTGCCAAGAGCGTCACCGATGTTGCCGTGGCTGGTGCCGAGCAGATTTCCGACGTCGTCAACCAGATGAAGGCCAAGGCCTATCAGTCTGCCGACGCGGGCATCGATTCGGCAACGCGCACCGCGCTGAACAACGACTTCGTCGCGCTGCGTGACCAGATCACGACCATCGTCAACTCGTCGGACTTCAACGGCACCAACCTGCTCAAGGCTTCGGGCGGTTCGGTTTCGGCGCTGCAGTCGCTCAAGGATTCGGACACCAGCTCGGCATCGACCTGGAACCCGGACTCGCTGAGCGTCGCCAACCAGGGTCTCGACCTTGGTGGTTCGGTCGTGACCGTTGCCGCCAGCGGCAACATCTCGAGCCAGGCTTCGGCCCAGACGATGATCGACACGCTGACGACCACGCAGGACAACCTCAAGACCAGCCTGAGCACGCTCGGCGCGGCTTCGCGCAAGATCGACGCCCAGGCGACCTTCACCACCAAGCTGTCGGACGTGATCGAGGCAGGCATCGGCAATCTTGTCGACGCCGATCTCGCGAAGGAATCCGCCAAGCTGCAGGCGTTGCAGGTCAAGCAGCAGCTGGGTGTTCAGGCTCTGTCGATCGCCAACCAGGCGCCGCAGACGATCACGTCGCTGTTCCGTTAAGGCCAGTCTTATCCCTGGAAGAATGGCCCAAGCGGAGGCCGGGATGGGAAACCATCCCGGCCTCTTTTTCGTGGGAGGAAGCCGGGGACGATGGTTGATCGCTCTATAATGATGGGAAGACAGGAGAAATTCGCTTGTTCCCTCGTATCCGAGAAATCACTGACGCCTTTGGCGGCCGGCTCCGCGTCAGCGTGGAGGAGCATCCTTCGGGGGCGCTGGTCGTGCTCGATCGCCCCGATCTGTCCGGGCGCCCGCGCGTCCTGCTCGACGGCTACGGCGTCGACGTGCTTTCGGGCTATATCATGTCGGCGCGACTGTCGGTGCCGCACGCGCTTCCCGACGAGCATGTCGACGGCACGTTCGGTACGCGCTTCCAGCTCAAGCTGGAGCCCAGTGCCTCGCTCACGCTCAGCCAGGGTGGGGATGCCAGGCTGGAGATTTCTGCCCCGTTCTGGGACAGGCTTTATGCCGAGCTTTGCCTGGTAGCGGCGCATGCCCGCGAACTGGGGCGGCGCGCCGAGGCGCGGGTCCACTAACGCGCCCTGTTTTCCTTTCACCGGCGCCGATTTCCAGTCCTTGGAAAACTACGTACGGGGCAAAAACCGGACTACGCTGCGCCGGGGCACTCGGGCATTTCGACCCTCGAACACCGACTTGAGCAACAGAGGGCTCCCAGCATGGATCTACGTACTTTCGGTTCCGCTTCGGCGAACCAGACCGCGGCCTATACCGTCACGGTCGCACTGGTCGTCGAGGATGCCGGGCTGCTCTGGGCCGCCGCTGCCGAGCGCGCCATGGCCGCCCCGGGGGCGACGCTGGCCGATGTGCTGGACACGATCGGCCCGCGCGAGGACCCCGCGATCGCCGAGTGCATCGCCATGCTGACCGCGCCGCGCGCGATCCCGGGATGCGGGATGGACAGCTTCACCGTACGCGAAGCCAACACGCCCTCCGCCTCGCCGCGCATCCAGCTGCCCAGCCAGGCCGATCCGCGCCGCATGGAGATGCTCCCCGTCGCCTTTGGCTGATCGAGACCGACATTCGCGGGCGCCCAACCGCTCCACATCAAAAAAAACGGCAGGCGTTTCGCCTGCCGTTTCAGTTTGTGCCGGTCGGGGTCGGGGGAGACATCCGGTCGGGGGAGAGACGGGCGACCGCAGAGGGGATCGGAACGTCCGCCCGTCTCTCTTACCTTCATTATAGCGGAGCCCGGTGGGCGGCAGGGAGCGATGCGCTCCGATATTGTCCTGAGCGGGCTAGGCCGTAGCGCGTGGCGCGCTCACTGGCCGATGCGGACCAGGCTGCTCGCGGGCATCTTGGCGCCGTTGATCGTCACGGTGATGGCGCCATTGGCAAGCTCGACATCGCTGACCGTACCGATCGCGTGCGCCGTCACGGGAAGGGCGTTGCCTGACGCATCGACGCCTTCGAGCGCGATGCCATATTCGCCGGGGGGCATCGTGCGGCCGCTGGTGGTGGTCCCGTCCCAGCGTATGCCGCCCGACAGGTCGCCGGCGTCGACCGTGCGCGTGTCGACGGTCTTGCCCGCCGCGTCCGTGATCCTGGCGGTGAGCGCAGCGACGGTGCGATCCGCCGTCCAGCTCCACTGCGCGGGGGTGGCTTCGCTAAGCCCGGAAACCGCATCGGCGGACTCGACGGTCTTGCCGATCAGCGCCGATGCCTGAGTCAGGTTTTGCGTGCCCAGGCTGGCGAGGATCGATTTGAGCGTGGTGTTCTGTTCGATCGACTGCTCGACCTGCGAATATTGCACCAGCTGCTGGGTATATTGCGCGGTGTCCATCGGATCGAGCGGGTCCTGGTTCTGCATCTGCGCGGTGAGCAGCTTCAGGAACATGGTGTAGTCGGCGCTGAGCTTCGCGCCCGCAGTGGTGGCGGTCGCGGCGGAGACCGCGCTCGTGGCGGTGGTCGGGGCAATGCTGGTCATGCAATCATCCTAAGCGAGAACGTCCACCTGCCCATCGCCGCGGATCGCGCGATAGGCGGGGGTGGGTTCGAATTCATCGTTCGCGGCCTGATGCCGCCGGGCATCGTCGCCGCGCTGCGGGTGCGGCTGGCCCTGCTGGCCGTCGCTGCCGGTGCGGCTTTCGAAGCGGAAGCTCTGGGCGTCGGTGCGGACGCCGGCCTGGTCGAGCGTGCGCGCGAGATCGGGCAGGTCCTGGCGCAGCAGATCAAGCGCGCGGGCGCTGTCTGCGCTCACCGTAGCCTTCAGGCTGCCCGCGGAATCGAACGCGAGCGTCACATCGACGCGGCCCAGTTCGGCGGGGTTCATCCGGACGCGCAGCGTATCGTCGCCGGCCTCGACGCGGCGGGCAATCTCGACGCCCATCGTTTGGCCCAGATGGCCGGGCCGCGCGGCGATCTCGACCTCGGCGGGAAGCGCCGGGGGCGGCGTCGCGGCGGCGAGGCGGGTGGCGAAGGACGGCGCGGACTGGTTCGCGGGGGGGAGCGGTGCGGGCAGGTCGCCGCTCTCCGGGAGCGTGGCATCGGGGCGCGTGTCGCCATGCTCCGTCCCCGCATCGGGGGACAGGGCGGGTGTCGGCTTCAGCGCGGTGTCGGCGGGCGCACCGGGCGCGGTGGCGGTGCGGGCCATGGCGGGCGCATCGGCTGGCGCTGCTGTCGTGCCGGGGGCGGTCGCAGATTTGCGCGGCGCGGGGGCGGCGGTTGCGGGGGCGGGTGCCGGCTGGATCGGCTGCTGGGTCGCGGCGGCAACCGCGACTGCGCTGAAATCAGGAGCCGCGGGCGGAGGTGCGCCAGCGTCCGCGGGTAGGGGTGCGGGTGCCGGCGTGTCGATAGCGATTGGCTGCACGGCGGCGGCGGGGGCCGTGCCCGTGGCAGCGTCCTCCGGCGTATCCATCGCCGTATCCATCGCCGCAGCCGGGGCAGCGGCGGGCTGCGACGTCTTCGGCTGAGGCCGCGACCGGGCGGCAGGTTCGCGGATCGGCGCGCGCGGCGCGGGGGTGTCGGCAGCGGGCGTCGCAGCGGTCCCCGGCGGCGGATCGCCAGCGGGCGCCGCTTCGGGTTGCGCACGCGCGACGGGCGCTTCGGGCGCGCGGATCGGCGTGGCGGGGGGCGGTACGGCGCTGCTGGGGGGCGTGCTTGTCTTCGCGGCGGGCGCCGCTTCGGGCGCGGGGCCGGCCTCGGCGAGAAGCGGGGCAGCCGCGATGGACGCGGCGGCGGGCGGCGGAACGTTCCCGGCGACCCTCATCTGCCCCTCGATCGCTGCGGGTATCGTGGGGGCCAGTGCCGGCGGTGTGGTAGCCTCACTGGCGTCCGTCGGAGCCATGCCGAGCAGCGGCGCGCGAAGCCCGCGGCCAAGCTGCGGGGCGGCGGCCAGCGCCGTGGCCTCGATCGGCGCGAGCGCGGTCGGCTGCACGGGGAGCGCCACGGGCGCTGTCCCGGCGGGTTGCGCCAGCGTCGCGTCGAGCAGCGCGCCGAATCCCTGCACGCCGCCCGCAAAGGACGGCACGGCAAGCGCGGGAGTCGCAATCGGAAAACCGAACGGAGTGATGTTCATCCAGGCGCCTCTTGCTGGCCGCGTGGGCCCGTTTCTTCATTATAGGATGGTTGGGAACGGGCCGGTGCCGCCTTGAAATTCGCTCTCTCGCGAATTTCCAAACAGGCTCTCAGCCGATCGTGCCCAGCGCACGGATGCGCGCGCGGGCGTGGATTTCATTCTGCGACAGCACGACGGTGGCCGGGCGGACGCGCTCGATGATCGATCGCACGAACGGGCGGATCGCCGGGCTGGTCAGCAGGCACGGGATTTCGCCGTCCGCCGCCAGCCGGTCATAGGTGTCGCGCACCGACGCGATGAAGCGCTGAAGCGACGAGGGCGCCATGGCGAGCTGGCGATCGTCGCCGCTGCCCAGGATCGAGTCCGCAAACGCCTGGTCCCATTCCGCCGACAGCGTCACCACCGGGATTGCGTCGCCGCGCACCTGCGTCGCGCTGATCTGGCGCGCCAGCCGCGATCGGACATGCTCGGTCATCTGGGTGAGGTTGCTGGTCATCGGCGCGGCTTCGGCGATCCCCTCCAGGATCGTGGGAATGTCGCGGATCGAAATGCCCTCCGCGAGCAGGTTCTGGAGGATGCGCTGGACGCTCGAGATCGAAACCTTCGACGGCACGATGTCCGCCACCAGCTTCTCGGCGTCGCGATGGACCTCCATCAGCAGCTTCTGCGTCTCGGTGTACGACAGCAGGTCGGCGATATTGTCCTTGACCAGCTCGGTCAGGTGGGTGGTGATGATCGTGCCGCAATCGACCACGGTGAGCCCGCGGAACCCGGCCTCGTCGCGAAGCTCGCGGTCGATCCACAAAGCAGGCAGGCCGAACACCGGCTCGCGCGTATTCTCGCCGGGCAGGCCGACCGGACCGCCGCCGGGATTGATCAGCAACAGCTTGTCGAGCCGGATCTCGCCGCGGGCCGCCTCGGTTTCCTTGATCGTGATGACATATTCATTGGGCTTCAGGCCCATATTGTCGATGATCCGCACCGACGGCAGCACGAAGCCGAAATCGGTCGCCATCTGGCGGCGCAGTGCGCGTACCTGATCGTCCAGCCGCGGTTCGCGCTGGTTGTCGTTGATCATCGGGAGCAGCGCATAGCCGATCTCGATCCGCACCGCGTCGATCGCGAGCGTCGCGGAAATCGGCTGTTCGACGATCGCGGCCTGTGCGTCCTCGTGTGCGGCGACGATCTGTTCGTGGACGGCGCGTGCGCGCGCGCGCTTGCTCATCGTCCAGGCGGCATAGCCCGACAGCGCCGAGAAGGCGGCGAAGGGCACGAAAGGCATCCCCGGCACGATCGCCAGCACCCCCATCAGCACCGCGACCATCCCGAACGCCTTGGGATAGCGGCCAAGCTGGTCGCCCAGCGCGGCGCCGGTCTTGCCCGCCACGCCGCCCTTCGACACCAGCAGACCCGCCGCGGTGGAGACGATCAGCGCCGGGATCTGGCTCACCAGCCCGTCGCCGGCGGTCAGCACGGTATAGGTATGGAACGCCTCGCCCACCGGCACGCCGTGCGAGAAAACGCCGATCGCCAGCCCGACGACGATGTTGATCGCGGTGATCAGCAGCGCGGCGACCGCGTCGCCCTTCACGAATTTCGACGCACCGTCCATCGCGCCGTAAAAGCCGCTTTCGGCCTCGACTTCGGCGCGGCGCGCCTTGGCCTGTTCCTCGTTGATCATCCCCGCCGAGAGGTCGGCGTCGATCGCCATCTGTTTCCCCGGCATCGAATCGAGGCTGAACCGCGCCGCGACTTCGGCGATGCGCCCGGCGCCCTTGGTGATCACGACGAAGTTGATGACGATCAGGATGATGAAGATCGTCAGCCCGATGATCGTCTCGCCGCCCATCAGGAACTCGCCGAACGCGCCGATCACGCCGCCGGCGGCATCGGGGCCTTCATGGCCGTGGCTCAGGATCAGCCGGGTGGAGGCGAGGTTGAGCCCCAGCCGCAGCATCGTCGAGATCAGCAGGATCGTCGGAAAGGCGCTGAGTTCCAGCGGCTTGTCGATGAACAGCGCGGTCATCAGGATCATCACCGAAATGGTGATCGACAGCGCGAGCCCCATGTCGAGCATCCAGCCGGGCATCGGCAGGATGAGCATGCCGATGATCGCCAGGACGCCGAACGCCAGCGCCATGTCGCGATTGACGCCGAGCCGCTGGAGCAGATTGGTGAGCGCGTTGGGCATTTAGGGCGCCGGCGAAACCGGGATGCCGGCTTCGATAAAGGTGCGCAGCTTGTTGCGCATCGTGCGCACGGAGATGCCGAGGATGCTCGATGCCGATGTGCGGTTGCCGTGGCACCGCTCCAGCGTCTGCAGGATCAGCTCGCGCTCGACTTCCTCGACGGTGTGGCCGACCAGCCCCTGCACCTGGAAACGGTGCGGCTCGCTGGTCTCCAGGTCGATCAGGCGGCTGCCGTCGGAGCGCACCAGGTCGCTCGCCTCGATCCGGGTGCCGCGCGCCAGAAGGACGGCGCGGTGGATGCAATCCTCCAACTCGCGGATATTGCCCGGCCAGCCATAGCGGGTGACGAGCGCCAGCGCGTCGTCGCTGAACGCGCGCTCGCGGGTGCCGTCGGCTTCGGCGAGGCGCTGGGCGAAGTGGCGCGCGAGCCGCGCGGCATCGTCGCCGCGCGCGCGCAGCGGCGGTACGTCGACACGGACCAGCCCCAGCCGGACGAGCAGGTCGGCGCGAAATGCACCGGCGCTCACTGCCGCCTCGAGATCGAGCGTCGTGGTCGCGATCAGCCGGGCGTGGAACGGCACCGGCTCGCGTCCGCCGACGCGCGTGAAGCGCTGTTCCTGGAGCGTGGACAGCAGCCGCGCCTGGGTCGCGGGGGCCAGCGCGCTGACTTCGCGCAGCAGGATGGTTCCCGTGCCCGCTTTTTCGAACCGCCCGATGCGCCGTGCGACGGCGCCGACAAAGGCGCCTTCCTCATGCCCGAACAGTTCGGATTCGATTACGTCGGCGGCGACACCGGCGCATTCGACGACGAGCATCGCGGTGCCGCGCCCTGATGCCTCGTGGATCGTTCGCGCCATCGTCTCCTTGCCGCTTCCGCGCTCGCCGGTGACGAGCACCGGCGCGCCGCTGGGCGCGACCGCCGAGGCGAGCGCGAGCGCACGCGCCAGCGCGGGATTGTCGCCGATCAGTTCGGGCGGCTTGCGCTGCACGACCGAGGCGATCGCCGCGGCGATCAGGTCGCGTTGCGGAGGCAACGGCACATAATCGCGCGCGCCTGCCCGGATCGCCGCCACGGCGCGCTCGGCAGAGGCGCCGATCCCGCAGGCGAGCACCGGAATCGTGAAGCGTTCGGCGCGCAGGCTGGCCATGAACAGCGGCACGTCGGTCTCGACATCGATCATTACCAGGTCGCCGCCGGAGGCGCGCAACATTCCCAGCGCGTCGCCGGGGCCGTCCGCCATCGCGACATCGGCACCGGCTTCGCGCGCCAGTTCGGCCGCGCGCCGGAACTCGGTGCCGGGCGCGCCGACCAATAGCATTCGGATCGACGCCATCAGCGATCGGCCCGCACGATTTCGGTCAGCGTCACGCCCAGCGCGTTGTCGATCAGCACGACTTCGCCGCGCGCGATCAGCCGATCGTTGACGAAAATGTCGACGGGTTCGCCGACGCGGCGATCCAGTTCGACGACATGGCCTTCGCGCAAATGGAGCAATTCGCCGACGGGCATCCGCGCGCGGCCCAGGATCGCCTGGACCTTGACGGGCACGTCATGGACGGCCTCCAGCCCTTCGGAGCCGGTGGTGCTGGTGTCTCCCATCGGGAGCGGTTCGAAGTCTTCGAAGACCGGGCCCTGCTGTTCGCCGGGCTCGGCGGGGATGATGTCGTGCGGATCGATGCTCATCGTCGGGGTTCCTATGTGTTCATCCACTGACGGATCACCGAAGCCGCCTCGGGCGGGCTGGCGTTGATCGCGTCACCGATGCGCTTGAGCGCGGAAAGTTTGATGCGTCCGTCGACCTGGGCGAGGGCGATTTCCTGGTCGAGCAGCGGCGGATCGACGTTGAGCGCCTCCAATTGCTGCTGCGCCTCGGCGTCGCCGCCCGCGGCGCGCTCCGCGAGCGCGAGCATCTCCGGCGTCGGGCCGGCGAGCGCGGGGGCACCGTCCGCCATGCCGGGCACGGTCTTGGGCTTGAGCATCCGCAGCGCGACCAATCCGACCACGCCGATCACGATGAGCTGCAACAGGCTCCAGATGCGGTCCATCGGGAGCAGCGACAGCAGCCCGGCATCCTTGTCGGCCAGCGCGTCGCCGCCCGAAAACGCCATGCTCTCCACCACGACGCTGTCGCCGCGTTCGGCATCCGCGCCGACGGCATTCTCCACCAGCCGCTGGAGCCGCTGGATCTGCGGCTGGGGCAGGCCCTTTTCGCCGCCATCGACCATCACCGCGACCGACAGCCGCGTGACCTTGCCCGGCGCGCGCAGCGTGACCGTCTTGGTCGCGCTGTTGTCATAGGTCGTGTCTTCGGAAGTCTGGTTGCTCGTCGTCTGTTTCGAAGGACCGGCACCGCCGCCGCCCTGGCCCTGCGCCTCGGGAAGCTGGTTGCCGATCGACGTGGTGCCGGGGGCTGCATCGGTCTCGCTGTTCTGGTCGCCGCTCTCGACGCTGACCTGGCGCGAGATGACCTGCTTGTCGGGATCGAACATCGTCGATTCCTCGCGGGTCTGGTCGCGGTCGATCTGGGCCGAGACTTCGGCGCGGACCTTGCCCTGGCCGACGATCGGCTCGAGCAGCGATTCGATCTCGGAGCGAAGCTTGGCCTCGACCGCCGCCTGGCGCTCGTCCGCATCGCCGGCGCCGGCGGTGCCCGGATCGCCCGCGCGCGCCAGCAAGGCGCCGGTCTGGTCGACCACCGACACTGCGTCGGGTGAAAGCTCGGGCACCGAGGAGGCGACGAGATAGCGGATCGCGGCGATCGTCTCGGACGAGATCCGCCCCTTGGTCTTGACGGTGACGGCGGCGGTCGCCTTGCGGGTTTCGCTGGCGAACATCGTCCGTTCGGGCATCACGATGTGGACGCGCGCCGCCGTGACGTCCTGGATCGTCTCGACCGACTTGGCGAGTTCGCCTTCGATCGCGCGGGTCTCGTTCATCTTGGCGCGGCTGGAGGAGACGCCGAAGGGCTGTTCGGCGTCGAGCACGTCATAGCCGATCTTGCCGCCCAGCTTCTCGCCGGCCAGGCTCATCCGCAGTTCGGCGAGCTTGTCCTGTGGCGCCATGATCGACGTGCCGTCGGCGGACAGCGTATAATCGATATTCTGTGCCTTGAGCTTGTCGGTGATCGTCGCGGCCGAGGACGCATCCAGATCGGTGTAGAGAAAGCCCATCTGCGCGTTCGAGCCGCTGGAGGCGACGAAGGCGAGCGCGGCGAGCAGCGCCAAGGCGACGCCGCCCATCAGCAGCAGCCTTTTGGGGCCGAGTTGCCCGGCAAAGTTTGTGATCGCTTCCAAAGCCGCCCCGTTGCGTGACCGGGGGCTGGGTGCCCCTTATCCTAATTATAGGAGGGGTTGGACGGCAGATTGTGCCGGGTGGGAATTTTTTGCCTAGTGGCTCTGCGTCTTCGCTCGCCCGTCTTCCCCCTCCCGCAATCAGGAGGGGGAAGTCCCGTCTTTAGGGGTGTAGCAGCGAGTGTAGTTCGGCCTCGACTGCGCGTCGGCGTGCCGCGGCGTCGAGCGCCAGTCCGCCCTGTTCCCAGCCGATCATGGCGTCGCCGGGGGCGAGCGTGACGTCGCCGATGACGGTGAGCGACAGCTTGCGCCGGTCGCGTGACTGGCGCTCGGCGATGCGCGCCTCGACCGCGTCGATAATGTCGGGGTGGACGCGGATTTCGAGTTCGGTGCCGCGCGCAACCTGGGCCAGCACGCGGCCGATCGCGGCGTCGATCGCGTCGCCGGGCGCGGTTTCGAGCGCGCGGCCCGCGATCATGTCGGCGGCTGCCAGTGCGATCTCGGCGGCGTCGCTGGTCACGCGCCGAGTGACGTCGGCGAAGCGTTCGTCGAGCGTCTCGATCCCCGCCTGTAGCGCATCGACGGCACTCAGCAACGCGACCTCGCGCTCCGCCCGCGCCTGGGCCAGCCCGGCGTCGAACCCTTGCGCGCGGGCGAGCGCGACCTGCGCGCCCTGCTCGGCCTTCAGCGCCGCCATCTCGACGCGGAGCGCCGCCAGTTCGAGCAGGCTGTCGCCGGTCGGGGCGGAATCGCCGCTGGCGACGGTGAAGATACGATCGAAAGCGAAACGCTCGACGCTGTGCAGGCTCATCTTGGCGTCCTCGTCAGATGATCATCGCGTCGTCGGACTTGGGGTCGACGAGCATGATTTCGCCGCGATCTGCCAGGCTCTTGGCCAGGCGGACGAGCGACGATTGCGCTTCCTCGCAGTCGCGGGCGCGGACCGGGCCCATCCCGGCCATGTCCTCGCGCATCAGCTTCGACGCGCGTTCGGTCATCGCGCCGAAGAAGAGCTGCTTGAGCTGCTCCGGCGCGCCCTTCAGCGCCAGCGCCATTTCGCGCTTGTCGGCGTTGCGGACGATCACTGCGATCGCGGCGGGGAGCAGGTTCGACAGATCCTCGAAGGTGAACATCAGCGCGCGGATACGCTCGGCGCTTTCGGGCGCGCGGCCATCGAGCGCGGTCAGCATCGCTTCCTCGGTCGCGCGATCCAGCGAGTTGAACAGCTCCGCCATCGCCTCGTGCGGGTCGCGCTTGTTCGAGCGCGACAGGTTGGTCATGAACTCGCTCTTCAGCGTCTGCTCGACCTGGTTGATGACGTCCTTCTGCACGGTATCCATCCGCAGCATCCGCATCACCACGTCGACCGAGAAGTCGCGCGGCAGCTCGGCGATGACGCGCGCGGCGTGATCGGCGCGCAGCTTGGACAGGATCACTGCCACCGTCTGCGGATATTCGTGGCGAAGTGCACCCGCCAGCACCGACTCGCTGACATTGGAGAGCTTGTCCCACATCGTCCGGCCCGAGGGGCCGCGGATGTCCTCCATGATCTCCTTGACCTTGTCGCCGGGCAGGATGCCGCCGAGCAGCCGCTCGGTCGTTTCGTAGCTGCCGTGGAGCGACGCCATGCTGGCGACTTCGCCGGTGAACTGGATCAGCAGATGCTCGACCACCGCGGAGGAAATGCGCCCCAGCCCGGCGATGGTCGACGACAATTCCTTGATCTCGTCGGTGGAAAGCTGTTCCCAGATCGGCGCGCCATGTTCGCGGCCCAGCGCCAGCATCAGCGCGGCCGCGCGCTGGGCCCCGCTGTACTTTTTGAGTTCGGCCGGCTCTGCGATCGGCGCCATCAGGCTCATTCTCGTCCCTCTTATAAATTTGCGCCCGCGCGACTCTGCGGAGGCGCCGGCTCGTCTATTATAGGATCAAGGGGGCAGAGGCAGTCGCATGGCGGTGAATTTATCGAACAGTCTGGCGGGGCTGAGCCTGCTGACCGGGACGGGCGTCTCGAGCAGCTCGCTTGAGACGATTGCCTATGAAAGCAAGGCGGTACGCACCGCCAAGGCGCAGTTCACGCTCGCCGCCACGACGCCGCCCTGGAAGGAAACCAAGACCAGCGCGCCGCTGTCGAGCCAGGTATCGACGATCAAGGCGATGAAGACCGTCATCGACAAGGCCGGCACCGGATCGGAGCTGCTGCCCGAGGACGTCCAGACAAGCTTCATCGCGTACAAGGCGCTCGATCGCCTGCGGCTGCTGGCCGAGGCGGCGTCGGTCAAGACCGCGTCGTCGGCGCAGCGCGCCACGCTCCAGACCAGCTTTGCCAAGGGGCTGGCCGATGTCCAGGCCTTCCTCGCCAAGGCGCCGTCGGACAAGGTCAACCTCGCCTTTGCCCAGCCCAGCCGCAGCGCCAAGACGATCGATCTGTCCGCGCCCGACCAATATGCCGTCAAAGGGCCCGGGCTGGTCAAGAACCGCACCGACGCGATCCCCGGGCTGACCGGCAGCGAAGTCTTCACGATCAAGCTCGACAAGCCCGGCGCCACCGATACCGTGACCGTCGATCTGGCGCAGGGGACGCAGCCGCCGACGCTGGACTCGGTCGCCGCCGCGATCAATGCGGCGATCACCGCGATCCCGCGGCGCAACGCCGATGGCAGCGTCTATCTCGACGAAAATGGCGAGTCCGCGCCGCGCTGGCTGGCGCAGTTCGAGGTGCAGAAAGGCACCGACAAATGGGGGCTGACGCTGAAGGCGCCCAGCGGGCTGGAGCGCGTGACGCTCGACCAGGTCGGCGCGAAGGACGCGCTGGTCGTCGCCACCGGCCAGACCGCGCTCGACGCACCCACCGCGACCAGCGTGTTCCGGATCGACGACCCCAGCGGCGCCGCGACGCGCAAGACGATGGCGACACTCTCCGCGCTCGATCGGCAGGAGACCGCGCGCGCGACGCTGCTCGGCAAGACCACGACGCTGACGACGACGAAGACCGACCTCGACGGCAAGATCAAGACCCAGACGACCAAGACCAACAACGTCTATGCCCCGACCGACGCGGCGGCGGTCGCCACCGATGCACAGGGCAACAGCTATGTCGTCGGCACGACGCAGGGCGATCTGGGCGCGAACCGCTCCGATGGCGACGACAATCTGTTCCTGACCAAGATGGACGGCGAGGGCAAGATCGTCTGGCAGCGCAGCCTGGGTGCGGGCGGTTCGTCCACCGGCGCGGCGGTGTCGATCGCGCCGGACGGTGGGATCGTCGTCGCGGCAACCGTCAACGGCAGCTTCAACGGCGCGACTGCCGATGGCGACATGGCGGTCGCGAAGTTCGACGCCGAGGGCGACGAGCAATTCTCCACCGTGGTCCGCGCAGTCGGCGCCGATACCGCGCGTGCGCTGGCGGTCGGCGCGGACGGGTCGATCTTTGTCGGCGGACGGGTGTCGACCGGCGGCGGCGACGCCTTTGTCGCGCGGATCGACAGCACGGGCGCGATTGCCGAGCGCAGCACGCTTTCCGGCACCGGCAGCGAGACGCTCAACGGGCTGGCGATCGATGGCGACGGCAATGTGCTGGCGCTGATGGCGTCGGACGGCGTCGCGGAGGTGCGCAAGCTCGATGCCGCCGCCCTGTCGACCGAATTGGGGCGGATCAGCCTGGGCAGTGCCGATGCGCGGGTGATCGCAGTGGGCGCGGATGGCAGCATCGCAGTGGGCGGGGCGACCGACGCCGCGCTGACGGGGACGCAGGTCAACGCCACCGGCGGCGGCCGCGACGGCTTTGTCGCGCGGATCGATTCCGCGCTGTCGAGCGCCAGCGTCACCTATCTGGGATCGTCGGCGGACGACCAGGTCGACTCGCTCGCCTTCATGGGGGGCACGCTCTACGCGGGCGGGCGCACCACCGGCACGCTAGGTGCTGCGAAGCTGGGCGCGACCGACGGCTTCGTCGCGCGGATCGATCCGGCGACGGGCGGCATCGCCGACACCAACCAGTTCGGCGCGTCGCTGTTGCGCACCGAGCCCGTGCGGATCGCGGCGAATGTCGGGGGCGCGAACGCGCTCTCCGCGCTGGGCTTTGCGCGCGGGACGGTGAACCCCGAGGTTTCGGAGAAGCTGACGACCCAGACCGCGCTGCGCCCCGGCGACAGCTTCTCGATCCGCGTCAACGAGGGCACGGTGCGCAAGATCACGATCTCCGCCGACGACACGCTGACGACGCTTGCCGATCGCATCCGCGGGATTGCGGGGGCGAGCAAGGCGACGGTGACGACGCCGAAGATCGGCGAGGGGCGATCGCTCCGCATCGACATGAAGGCGGGGAACGCGATCGAGCTGCTCGCCGGGCCGGACGGCACCGACGCGCTCGCCAAGCTTGGGCTGGACCCGCAGCGCATCCAGGCCGATCCGACCGTCGCCAGCGGCGCGCCGCGCGTGCGGCCCGGCGGCACGTTCGGGCTGGGACTGAGCGAGGCGCTCAACCTGACGACGCTCGACGACGCCAAGGTCGCGCTCAAGAAAATGGGCGAGGCGGTGTCGATGAGCCAGACCGCCTATCGATCGCTCTATTGGGACGATGGCAAGGCCAGGCTGGTCGACGGCGTCAAGAACACCAAGACCGGCAAGGGATCGACGGTGCGCGAGACCGCCCAGCTCGCCAACTACACCGCCGCGCTGAAGCGGTTGAACAGCACCTCGTCCAGCATCACGGGACTTTGACATGAGCACGCTGCCCCTGCTTGCCGGCATCCGCGAGCGGATGATGAACCTGTCCGAACGCCAGCGCGTGATCGCGCAGAACATCGCGAACAGCGAAACCCCAGGCTACAAGACGCGCGACGTCGCCGAGCCGAACTTCGCGGCGATGGTCGGCGGCAGCGGCATGGTCGCGCGCCCGAAGGTCGAACTGACGGCGGCGATGAAGCGGCTGGGCGCGGTGCAGCCGGTGGGGGCGGGGATCGTGCTCGACAAGGACATTACCGAGACCAAGCCGGACGGCAACAACGTGACGCTGGAAGACCAGTTGCTCAAGCTGGGGCAGGTCCAGGCGGATTTTACGGCGATGACGAGTTTGTATCGGAAGCAGCAACTGATGCTGAAGACTGCGCTGGGGCGTGGTGGCGGGGGCTGAGGCCGGCGTGGTGGGACGGATGCTGCGGAAGGCGCTGCCCGGTTTGGGGTGGCGCCTTTTTTGCGGCGACACACTCACAATTTGTGGACCGATTTTGGTGGAGAACCACCGCGCCGGGGTGGTGGCCACCGAGCGAAGTTTAGGAAGTTTAGGCGTATGCGCGTTTTTCGGCAGGCCTCGCCACGGGCCGGCGCGGGGATGCGAAGTTTAGGAAGTTTAGGCTCGTGGAGCGTTGGCGGGAACCGCCAGCCGGAACATGGGTCGAGCCTGCGAAGCGCGCCGCCTTGCGCACAGGAGGGGTTACTAACGGAATCAAAGAGCGGTCGCCGGAAGGGGACAAGTTCGGTACATATGGGGAACATCGCCGCGATTGCAAGGGGGCGACTGGTGCGTCGGACGGTACGGGCGAAGCTCGCCGCGAGTGCCCGGAATTGGGTGGGGAGTGCTCTGACTGCTTTTGGACAGGTACCTTCGAAAGCGGATGTTCCTACAGTTGCCGACTCGGGAGGCCGTATCAACGTTTCTCTGTTAGCAAGAGGGCAACTCACCCAGGCCATTGGGACTCAAGAATCGATGGCAAAGCGCGATCCATGAAGTCGCGCATTCTGTGCTCGCCCTGCGTCACGAAATCCAGCTTCTCTTCCAGAGCCAGGTGAGCGATGCCGTGGGCAGTGGACCACGCAGCGATGATGCCTGCATATCCCGTGCTCTGGCCTTCGACCGCAAGGTCGGAGACCCCGTAGACGTCTGCTGCTGCAAGGGCGAACATCTCCAGCGTGGCTTTGCTGGCTTGTGCGTATCGCGCATCCAACCGGTTCACGAGATCTTTGCGGTACATCAATTGAAAACGGCCCGGGTTGTTCAGGGCGAAGTCAATATAGGCCCGCGCCATGGACCGCAGCGTCGCCCCAGGCGTGGCGCCGCGCTCGACCGTACTGAAACAGTGATAAAGCTCCTTATAGGCGAGCGTGGCCACCTCGGTCAGTAAACCTTTTATGTTGCCGAAGTGATGGGCGGGTGCCCCGGGAGAAACGCCAGCCCGGCGTGCCGCTGCGCGCAATGTAAAGCCCTCTACCCCTTCGTCGGAAATGATGGCGGCGGCGGCGTCAATCATGGCCGTCCGCAATTCGCCATGATGGTAGCCGCGCACAGGACCAGAATCGCTCAATCGTTTTCCAATCTAGACATTGTTCAGATACCCTCTATGGTCGATCTGTACATCGTTCAAATCGAGATGTTAAGGCGCGATCTCGGCGTTCCGTGCGTCATTCGACGATGACTTGAAGTGAAAGAGAGCGCAGGATGAGCGGATTTTCCGAAAGCGACGTGACAGATCAGAGCGGCAAGACATTCGTGGTCACTGGCGCGAATTCCGGATTGGGATTTGAGATAACGCGCGTACTAGCGGCTCGGCGCGCGCGCGTCGTCATGGCCTGCCGCAGCAAGCCCAAAGCGGACGCCGCGATCATGCGTATCCGCGCGCTGAACCCGGGCGCCGAGCTGGAATTTCTCGCATACGATCAGAGCGATCTCGACAGCATCCGCACTGCCGCTGAAACGCTTTCCGCAGGCCCTGTGATCGACGTGCTGATCAACAATGCAGGCGTGATGGAGTTTACTCTCTCCCAAACCAAACAAGGGTTCGAGCAGCACTTCGGAACAAATCACCTGGGAAGCTTCGCCTTCACCTGCCTGCTGCTTCCAAAATTGGCAGAAGCCTCAGTACCGCGCGTGGTGATCACCGGCAGCGCATCGCACAGGACCGGAGTGATCGACTTCGACGACCTCGACAACGCGGGAAAGGGATACGGTCACTCGTCTCGCTACGCCAACAGCAAGCTCGCGAACATGTTGTTCCTCTTCGAACTCGACCAGCGTCTCAGGGCCGCGGGTTCGCCGATAATCGCGATCGGCTCTCATCCAGGCTTGGCGATAACGAGTCTCGGCCGAGAGCAGCGGCTGTTGAGATCGATCGTTGTCCCGCTGGCAAAGCTATTGCGGTTCAACACGGCAGCGATGGGGGCATGGCCATCGCTTCAGGCTGCGACAAGCGTCGTCAACCCGGGGGGCTATTATGGCCCGATCGGATGGAATGAATTGAAAGGGCCCTCTGGGCCGTCGGGCCGCAGTCCGAACGCTGTGGATGCGACGATTGCGCAACGGCTTTGGGATCGCTCGATCAAGCTGACGGGCGTCGACGTCACCCCGCTCTAGAGCCGCGCGTTGATCGAGATCGGGGCGGGGGCCTCCAGCCCGCCCAGGCCGCCGCCGGCGCCATAGGTGCTGCTGCGGCTGCCGGTCAGTCGCTGGGCCTCGGCGGCGATTGCGGCCATCATTTCGACGGACAGCTCGATCTGGCGCGACAGGATCTGGGCGTTGACGGTGCAGGCGTCGCGCAGGTTGCGGCTGGCGTCCGCCAGCTGGAGCCGCGTGTCGGCGTCGAGCTGGGTCAGCCAATCCTCCGACCCGCGCTTGAGCCGCGCGACTTCGGCCTCGATCCGCCCGGTCAGGCGGAGCTTTGCGTTGGCGATCTCGGGCAGTTCGGGCAAATAGGGGGTGCGCGACAGCTTCTCGCTTTCTTCCTCCATCAGCGAAGTCAGCGAGAGCATGGCGTCGATCAGATGCGCGGTCATTATCGGCCCTGTTGCAGCTTGAGGATCTGATCGAGCACCGCCGGCGCGAGGCCGATGCCGCCGCGCTTGGCCATTTCGGTGCCCAGCTTCTCCGCGAGCACGCCGCGGAACATGTCTTCGCCATGCCCGCCGCCGAAACCGCCCTCGCGATCGACGCTCTCGAGCATTAGCTGGGTCATCTGGCCGAGAAAGACGGCCTCGAAATTGCGCGCGGTGGCGGCGTTCCTGGCATCGACCCTGGGCATGGCAGGGGGCGGCGCGGCGGGGGTTACGGGGGCGATGTCGGGCATTATTGGACCTCGATTTCGGCCTGGAGCGCGCCTGCGCTCTTCACGGCCTGGAGAATGGTGATCAGGTCGCGGGGGGACACGCCGAGCGTATTCAGCCCGCTGACCAAAGATTGCAGCGATTCCCCCGTGATCGTCGCCAGCGAGGCGTCGTTGCCGTCATTGACCTGAACCTGGGTGCGGGGGACGACGGTGGTCTCTCCGTTGGACATCGGCGCGGGCTGCGAGACCTGCGGCGCTTCGCTCACGGTGATGGTGAGCCCGCCCTGCGCGATCGCGACCGGGGTCACGCGCACGTCGTTGTTCATCACGACGGTGCCCGAGGCTTCGTTGATGACGATCCGCGCGGGCTGGTCGACGCGGACCTCGAGGTCGCCGATGCGCGTGACCAGGTCGATCACGCCGCCGGCGAAGCGGGTGCCCGGCGACAGTTCGACCGTGCCGGGATCGAGCACCTCGGCGGTGCCCGGATATTTGCCGTTGATCGCCGCAGCAATCCGCGCGGCGGTGGCGAAATCAGGGTTTTTGAGCGCCAGCTTCAGGCTGACGGCGGAGGTGAGGGCATAGGGCACTTCGCGCTCGACGATCGCGCCATTGGCGATGCGCGCGGAAGTGGTGACGCCCCGGCTGACGCTGGCGGCGGCGCCCTGGCCCTTGAAGCCCGACACCGCGACATTGCCCTGCGCGACGGCGTAGATCTCGCCGTCGAGCGCGCGCAGCGACGAGGCGATCAGCGTTCCGCCCTGAAGGCTGGAGGCATCGCCCAGCGCTGCGACCTGCACATCGATCCGCGAGCCCGAGCGGGCAAAGGGCGGCATCGTTGCGGTGATCGAGACGGCGGCGACATTCTGGGTCCGCATCTGCGTGCCGCGGATGTTGACCCCCATCCGCTCGAGCATCGCCTGCATCGATTCCTCGGTGAACGGCGCGTTGCGCATGCGATCGCCGGTGCCCGCGAGACCCACGACGAGGCCATAGCCGACGAGCTGGTTCTCGCGGACATTCTCGACATCGACGACGTCCTTGATGCGCGTCTGTGCCGCCGCGTAGGGGGCAAATGCCAGCGTGGCGATCAGGACCAGTATCAGAGCGGCAATGCGCTTCATAAACCCTCGGGAAAGTGGAAAAGCCGCAGTAATATTCTTATAGGATAAAGGTGGGCCGTGATGGCCCGGGGGACCGTATTTCGTGCGCATCGAAGGCCTTTCCACGATCCTGCTCCGCGGCGCCTTTGCGGCGCTGCCCAAGGTCGTGCCGAGCTTTCCGATGAACGAGGACGGGCCGCGCGCGATGCCGCAACCGCCGGTGTCCGGGCCGGGCGCCCCGCCGATGCCCAGCGTCCAGATGCTGGTGGCGCTCGCCGCCGGCGATCCGGGGATCGAGCGGCGGCGCAAACAGGCCGTGGATGCCGAACGCGGCCTCGACGCGCTCGACCGGCTGCACCGCGAAGTGCTGGCCGGCACGCCCAGCGTCGCGCGGTTGCAGGAGATCGCCGAATGGTCGCAGGGGTTCACCAATCCCGACGATCCGGTGCTCAAGGACATTTTGTCGGAGATCGACCTGCGCGTGCGCGTGGAGCTGGCGAAGTTCGACGTCGAGGCGTGAGGAGCGGGGCGGGCGGCGCATGCGCGATGCCGCGCATGTCCGCGCAAGCCTACCGCCGGTTGCGCGCGATCCGCATCACGAAGCTGATGACTTCGGCCACCGCCGCATAATGTTCGACCGGGATCGGGCGGTCCAGCTCGGCGCTGGCGTATAGTGCGCGCGCGAGCGGGCGGTTCTCGACCAGCGGGATATTGTTCGCAGCAGCGATTTCGCGGATCTTGAGCGCGACGGCGTCGACGCCCTTCGCCACCACCACCGGCGCCGCCATTGCGCCGTGATCATATTGGAGCGCGATCGCATAGTGCGTCGGGTTGGTGATCACGACGCTGGCCTTGGGCACGTTCGCCATCATCCGGCTGCGCGCGCGCTGCATCTGCATCTGGCGGATCTTGCCCTTGATCTTGGGATCGCCTTCGCTTTCCTTATGCTCGTCCTTCACTTCCTGAAGGCTCATCCGCATCTTTTTGAGATAGGCGCGGCGCTGCCAGACGAAATCGAACAGCGCCAGCGCGCCGACCAGCGTCGCGATCGGCTGGAGCATTGCCCAGACGATGCCGTTGGCGGCGGCGCCGGTCGCCTGGAGGTCGGCGCCGACCAGCCGCTCGATCCCCGCCGCGTGCGGCCATGCGACCGAATAGGTGATGCCGACGACGATGCAGAGCTTGGCGAGGGTCTTTAGGAACTCGACCAGCGATTGCTTGCCGAACAGCCGCGCCGCGCCGCTGACGGGATTGAGCTTGGAGAATTTGGGCTTGATCCGCGTCCACGCGATCATCGGTCGCCCCTGGAGGATGCCGCCGAGCAGCGCGAAGCCGAACATTGCGGAAAGCACCGGGACCATCGCGGTGGCAAAGGCGCCCAAAATGCCGGTGGCAAAGGCCTGTGCGCCGTCGGGGCTCATCCGAAACTCGTCGGCGCCGCCCCATAGCCGGACCAGGATCATCCCCAGCCCCTGCACGGTGATCACGCCCAATCCGCCCATCACGACCAGCATCGCGACGAACATCGTCGCATGGCGCATTTCCGGCGCCATCGGCACGTCGCCCTTCTGGCGCGCATCGTCGAGCTTCTTGTCGGTCGGGTCGAGTGTTTTGTCTTCTTCGCTGCCCTCGGCCATTTACCAGCCGCCCTGCATCGCGTCGCCCATCGCCTGGCCGAAAAAGGTGAGCATCGTCCCGATCGTCGCGGCGGCGAGGCTGAGGCCGAGCAGCAGGTTCAGCGGCTGGGCGATGAAGAACACCTGGATCGCAGGCGATATGCGCGCGGCGAGCCCCAGCGCGACGTTGAACGCGATGCCGTACACGATCAGCGGCGCCGCGAGGCTGATCCCCAGCGTCATCGACCGCCCGATCGCCTCGATCGCGAGCTGCGCGAAATCCTGCATCGGGGGCAGGCCGCCGATGGGGAAGCTCTGATAGCTGTTGATGATCGCGCCCAGCCAGAGATGGTGGACCTGCATCCCCATGCACACCAAAGCCGCGGCGATCCCAGCGAATTTCGACAGCAAAGGCGCCTGGCTCGACTGGGCCGGATCAAAGATCATGGCGGCGGAAAGCCCGATTTGCATGCTGACGATCGATCCCGCCATCGAGATCGAGAAGAACAGGATCTTGACGATCATCCCCATTGCGAGGCCCGTCATCAGCTCGGCCACGATCACCGCGGGCAGCACCGCGCCGCCCGCAACCGCCGCGCGGGCAGGGGCGCCGAGGATGCCGTACAGCGCCGCCGACATCGCAAAGGCGATCATCAGCCGGATGCGGCCCGGCACGGCGTCTTCGCCGAACACGGGCAACAGCATCAGCACCGCGCCGACGCGCGCGAACACGATGAAAAAGGCAGTGACCTGAAGCTCCAGGTCGGCGGGGACGATCATCCGGTGATGATCAGGTCGCTGATCTTCGCCATGAATCCCGACAAAGCCTGGCCCATTGCGGGCAGGGTGAGCAGGAACACGATGCCCATCGCGAACAGCTTGGGCACGAAGGTCAGGGTGGTTTCCTGGATCTGGGTCAGCGCCTGGAGCAGGCCGATGATGCTGCCGACGATGAGCGAGGTCAGCAGCAGCGGCCCGACCACGGTCAGGACGAGCAGCAGCGCGGCTTCGGCCAACTCGACGACCTGGTCCGGCGTCACGTCAGATCTGCATGCGCATGATGTCGGAATAGGCGCTGACGACGCGATCGCGCACCGCGACCATCGTGTCGAGCGCGGTTTCCGCCGCGCCGATCGCGGTGACGACGTCGATCAGGTCGCCCTTGCCCGCGACCTGTGCGGTCGAGGCCTTTTCGGCGACGCGCATCTGGTCGGCGGTGCCGGTGACCAGCCCCTCGACCATCGCGCCGAAGCCGCCGCTTTCCTCGGTCTTGCCGACCGACTTTCCGATGCTGTTGCCCAGCCCCGCGACGCGGCCATAGGCGGACGTCGCGTCCAATGCTCCGATAGACATGATGATGCTCCCCTGGAGTTACTTGAGCAGGTCGATGGTGCGCATCGTCAGGCTCTTCGCGGCCTCGATGGCATTGAGATTGGCTTCGTAGCTGCGCTGCGCCGATTTCATGTCGGCGGCCTCGACGAGGCCGTTGACGTTGGGCTTCAGCACATAGCCCTCGCCGTCTGCCGCCGGATGGCCGGGCTGATAGACGCGGGTGAAGTTGGATTTGTCGGTCTGGATGCCGGTCAGCTTGACGCCGGTGGCGCCGGTGTTGCGGTCGACTTCGGCCTGGAAGCTGGCGACGCGGCGGCGATACGGGTCGCCGCCCGGCGTGGTCGCGACCGAATCCTGGTTGGCCAGATTCTCCGCGATCACGCGCATCCGCAACGACTGGGCGCGAAGCCCCGATGCGGAGACGCCGAGCGATGCCTTCAAGTCCATTCCGTCACGTCCTTCCGGGCCGTTGCTGTCACTGCGAGCATAATAGGCAATTTTTGCCGGGAGGGGCCGCTGGGGCGGAAAAAAGGTTCCTATAAGTTATCCTGAAAGGGGAACCCATGTCGGTACTCGATGGAATTATGATCGACCTGTCGATCGTGCTCGGATCGGCGGAGGTGCCGATCAAGCAGATATTACAGATGAGCCGCGGCGCGATGATCCCGCTCGATTGCGGGCAGGACGACCCCAGCCTCATCTATGTCAACGGCGAACTCGTCGCGATGGGACGCATCCTGGTCGACGAGGACCAGATGTCGATCGAGGTTTCCGAGATCGTCCGGAAGCAGCAGCACTGATGGATATCTTTTCGATGGTCCGCACGCTCGGGGCGCTCGGGCTGGTGCTCGGCATGCTCGCGGGTTCGCTATGGGCGGTGCGCCGGTACGACCTGAAGTTGCCCGGGCGCATCGCCGGCGGGCGCGGCAAGCGAGTCGAGCTTGTCGAGCGGCTGACGGTCGATGCCAAGCGATCGGTCGCGCTGATCCGGCGCGACGGGTGCGAGCATTTGATCCTGATGGGGCCGGAGGGGCATGCGATGATCGAGACCGGCATCACGACGGCGCCGACGACACCCGCGCAGGCCGTCGCATCCCCGCCTCAGCCTGCGCCGCAGCCGGAGCCCGTCGCGGCCCTTGAGCCTGCGCCCGTTGCACCCCAGCCTGCGCCCGTCGTGCCTGCATTTGAGACCTATATCGACCTTCCCCCTGTCCAGCGGCCCCATGCTCCGCGCCGCCCGCGTGCGCGCGCGCCGCGCGTGACGGCGCGGTGGAACCGCGCGGCGGTCCGCGAGGCACTGAATGCGTAAGCTCGCCGGGGCCGCCCTGCTGCTGGTGCTGCTGCCGCTGACGGCGCACGCCCAGGCGCAAGGCGCCACGATCAACATCGGCGGCGAAGGCGCGATGTCCGCGCGGGCGATCCAGCTCGTGCTGATGCTGACCGTGCTCAGCCTCGCGCCGGGGCTGTTGATGACCGTCACCAGCTTTACGCGCATGGTCGTAGCACTCTCGCTGCTGCGCACCGGCATCGGCGCGCCCGGCGTGCCGCCCAACCCGGTGATCATCAGCCTGGCGCTGTTCCTGTCGTTCTTCGTGATGGCGCCGACGTTCGAGACGGCGTGGAACCAGGGTGTCGATCCCTATACCAAGGGCAAGATCACCGAGACCCAGGCGTTTGAGCGCACCGCAGAGCCGTTCCGCAAATTCATGCTGGGGCAGGTGCGCGACAGCGACCTCAAGATGTTCGCCGATCTGGCGGGCAAGCCGATCGCCGATCGCACCGCGACGCCGTTGAGCACGCTGGCCCCGGCGTTCATGATTTCCGAGCTGCGCCGCGCGTTCGAAATCGGCTTCCTGCTGCTGCTGCCGTTCCTTGTCATCGATCTGGCAGTGTCGGCGGTGCTGATGGCGATGGGCATGATGATGCTGCCGCCGCCGACGATCGCGTTGCCGATGAAGATCATCTTCTTCGTGCTCGTCGACGGATGGGCGCTGGTCGCGGGATCGCTGATCAAGAGCTTCGCCACCTGACCAGGGAAAGGGGGCGGACCAGGGAGGGCCGGCTGCGATAGCGCGCCGGCCCTTTTTGCGTGATCAGCTAGCGGCGGAGGGTCCGCGCGCTGGCGCCCACAGCCTTGCGAAAGACTGCACGGCGTCGTGCGGCCGGGCGTTGGCCAATATCGCGTCGACGCTGGCGGGGACGAGGAACCGCAAGCCGGCGCGGCCGGACGCAGCCCAGGCGACGGCGGCGTCCAGCCGGTCGCCGCCGCGCAGCTCGACCGTGACCGGCTGTCCGGGCAAAAGCGGCTGGCTGGTCTCGACGAGCATGCCCGTCGCGGAGAGGTTTCGAATGCGGCAGGGATGATCGCCCGCCGCGCCGCACAGCAGCTTGCCGACGAGCAACGTCGTCATGGTCCGCGGTGCGCGCTCGACCGGCGCGATCGCCGAACCGGGCAAGGGCGGGAAGGGCATCGGGCTGGCTTGCAGGACTTCCACCGTCACCTCCATCGCATCTGTTTTTCAGCTTGTTCTTGGCGGGCACGTAAAGCGCCGATCGACGCGCGCCGCGCCCCCGTGATGATCCGGGTCCGGGTTACGCCGGGGTCGCCGCAGTCACTGCGACCTTGCGCACCACGCCGGCGCCGAACGCCTCGGGCGCGGCGGTCAGCACGACCTTGCGGAACGCCTCGATATTGACGATCATCCCGTCCGGGCCGGCAGCCATCGGGGTGCGATAGGTGCGCAGGTTGATGCCGTGGAGCAGCAGCGGCAGCCGCGCGGTCACGAAGCCGACCTTGTCGGGCGGCACCATCAGCTGCATCTGCACCTGGACATAACCCGCGAGGCGCCCGTCGGGAAAGACGAGCGGCGCCAGGACCTGGCCGGCGTCGACAAAGCTCGGATCGGGTTCGGGTGGGGGTGCCGCCTGGGCGCCCCCGGCCTTGTGCCCCAGCAGCAGCGCGGTGCCATAGGCGGCCCCACCGCCGACGCCGAGGCCGGCGAGGAGGATGACCAGCAGGAATACCAGCTTCTTCATCGGGCTGTCCTTCTTAGAATCGGAAGCTGGAGTCGCTCGGCAGTGCCGACGCCTCGCCCTTCAGCACGATCGTGATGCGGCGGTTTTCGGGGCGATCGGGCTGGTCGGGATAGACCGGCTTGGTCGCGCCCATCGCGACGATTTCGGCAAAGCGATCCGGGGTGACGCCCGCTGCGATCAGCGCCGAGCGTGCCGCGAGCGCGCGCTCGCCCGAGAGCCGCCAGTTGGCGTCGCTCTGGCCGCCGCTGCCGTCGGTATGCCCTTCGATCGCGATCTGCGAACCCGAATTGGCAAGCCGCGCCGCGATCTTTGCCAGCATCGCGCGGGCATAGGGATTGAGATCGGCGGTGCCGCCGCGGAACATCGACTGGCGATCGGTATCCATCAGCGAGATGCGCAGCCCGTCGCGGTCCGGCTGGATGTCGACCGACTGTTTCTCGCCGCGGTCCTGCGGCACCGAATCCAGCGCGATCCGCAGCTCGGTCGCGATGACGCGCATCGATGCGTCGGGCACATTGGCGGTGCCGCCGCGCGCGGCGCCCGCGGTCGCCGCGTCGCTGGTCGGGGTGCCCTTCGCCTTGGTCGGCTCGGTCGCCGATTTGCGCGCCTGGCCGCCGGCGCCGGTCGAGGCGCCCATCACGGGCGTCGCCGGTGCGCTGTCGCCCACGCTCGGCGTGAAATATTGGGCAAGACCCTTCAGCCGTGCCTTGTCGGGGTTCGAGATCAGCCAGAGCAGCATGAAGAACGCCATCATCGCCGTGACGAAATCGGCATAGGCAACCTTCCAGGCGCCGCCGTGATGTCCGCCGGCGACCTTCTTGACCTTCTTGATGATGATCGGCCGGTCGGCATTCGGCGATGCCACGGACTAGCCCTCCAGCGCCTGGCGAAGCCGCTGCTGCACCGCGCCCAGGCGGACATGGTTGATCGCAGTCAGCGAATCCTCGCCACCGGCGATCCGTTCCAGCAGGTTCACGCATTCGTCGGAATGCTGGATCAGATAGTCGAAGGCCTGGAGCTGCTCCAGATAGGAGTTCACGAAATGCTCGTCGCAGACCAGCACTTCGGCCAGCCCCTCCAGCTTTTCGCGGATTTCGCGGATTTCACGCGCGATGACGGTATGGAGCACCGCGGAAAAGGGATCGAAACCCGGAAGCGCCTCGGCGCCTTTGGCATGCGGCTGGAGGGGAAGGCACGACATCAGAACAACTCCAAATCTCCGCCGTCGACCGGACGGGGTATCGAAACGGGGACGGGCTCGGGCACGCGTTCGGCGACATGGGTGCAGCGGCTGCGCCCGTCATAGGGCATGAACTCGATCTTGCGGGCGCTGCGCCCGCCCAGGTCGCAATGCCCCACCGAAATGCCTTCTGCCTCCATGAAGCGCTTGGCGAACGCGGCATTGGATGCCCCGATCGCGCCGAGCCCCTGGACGATGGTGGCACCGCCATAGAGGTGCGCCTGGAGCCGGTTGCGGACCGCGCCCTTTGCCATCATGCCGTTGATCAGCAATTCCATCGCGTGGATGCCGTATCGCGACATGTCGCTCTTCGCGACGGTCTGGTCTGCGCCGGGCTCGCCCAGCAGGAAATGGTTCATGCCCCCGACCTTTGCGACCGGATCGTACAGGCATGCCGCGACGCAACTGCCGAGCAGCGTGGAGATCACGACGTTCGGCTCGCCCAATATGGCGTTCTCGCCCTGGACAATCGAGACCCGGCGCATCAGGTGAGCTCGCCGAAAACGCGCTCGATCTTCTCCTTCAGCGCCGCCGGCGCGAAGGGCTTCACGACGTAATTGTTCACTCCCAGCGCGGCCGCCTTCTGGACCACTTCGCGGTCGGCGGAGCCGGTCAGCATGATGAACACGGTCTTGCCGATCACGGGATCGCCGCGGACCGCTTCCAGGAACTGGAGGCCGTCCATGTCGGGCATGTTATAATCGGAAATCACCAGGTGGACGCGATCGCTCTTGATCGACGACAGCGCCTCGGTCGCACTCGGCTTGTCGCGCACGTCCTTGAACCCCAGATCCTGCAGCGCGCGACGGATCATCGCGCGCATACTGGTCTGGTCGTCGACGACCATCACCTTGATCTGTGCTGCAGCGGGCATCAAACGCTCCCAACTTTGCTCGTTTCGGCCCGGCATGCCTTGAGGATCGCCTCGGGCATGGCCGACAGGCCAACTTCTTTCTCCACCGCGCCCGCTTCCTTCGCGGCACGCGGCATTCCCCAGACCACGCAGGTCTCGCGCGATTGCGCCAGCGTGCGGGCACCGGCCTGGCGCATCGCCAGGAGCCCGGTTGCGCCGTCCGCTCCCATCCCGGTCAGGATGACGCCGACGACCGACGGGCCCAGCGGCGCGACCGAACGGAACAATACGTCGACTGCGGGGCGATGCCCCCCGACCGGATCGCCCGGGCGCAATTTGATATGCCCCCTCGCGCCGCCGGACAGTTCCATGTGCATCAACCCTCCAGGAGCAATATAGACGGTTCCCGGCTGCACGGCGGCGCCGTTCGTCGCTTCTACGACCTGGACGCGACATTCGCTGTTGAGCCGTTCGGCGAAGCTCCGCGTGAAGGTCGCCGGCATGTGCTGGACGACCAGGATCGGCGGGCTGTCCTCGGGCATCGAAGGCAGGATCGAGAACAGCGCCTCGACGCCGCCGGTCGACGAACCGATCGCGATCAGCGTGTCGCCGCGCGCGCCTGCGGACCCCTTGGGCTGCATCGGCAGCCGCTGCGGGCCGGCGCGTGCCACTGAACGGGCCGCCGCCTTCACCTTTTCGCACAGCAGCTCGGCGTCGCGCTCGATATCCTCGGGCGTACCGCTGGGCTTGGTCACATAATCGACCGCGCCGAGACGCAGCGCCTCGATCGTCACCTGGGCGCCGCGCGCGGTCAGCGTCGAGCACATGACCACCGGCATCGGGCGCAGCCGCATGATCCGTTCGAGGAAGGACAGGCCGTCCATCCCCGGCATTTCCACGTCGAGCGTCAGCACGTCGGGATTGAGCGCCTTGATCATGTCGCGCGCCGCATAGGGTTCGGGCGCCATGCCGACGACTTCGATCTCGGGATCGGCCGACAGCATGCGTTTCAACGTCGCGCGCATCGATGCGCTGTCGTCGACGATGAGGGTTCGAACGGGCTTCATCCTCTAGCCTCCGGCTTTTTATACATGGTGTGCCCGCACGAGATCATATTCTCTGCCGCGGCACCGATCAGGCGTTCGGAATGGCCGATGTACAGATGGCCGCCCGGTGCCAGCTGGTTGACGAAGCGCTGTTCGAGTTCGCGCTTCGCGGGATCGGCGAAGTAGATCATCACGTTGCGGCAGAAGATCACATCATATGCAGCCTTGAGCGGCCAGGCGGCGAACAGGTTGAGCACGCGCGCGGTCACCAGCTGGCGCGCTTCCTCCGCCATCACGAACCCGCCCGGAGCGGGGCGAAGCCAGGTGCTGCGATACGGCTCGGGAATACCGGCGACGGTATTCTCGGCGTAGAAGCCGCGTTGCACCGATTCCACCACATGCGGCGCGATGTCGGTCGCGAGCAGCCGGACATCGGCATGGCGCAGCCACGAAGCCGAGGTGCGGTCCTCGCCCAGCAGGCACATCGCGATCGTGAACACTTCCTCGCCCGAGGAACATCCGGCGGACCAGATGCGGATCGGCCCGTCGCGCCGCTTCAGTTCCGGCAACACGGTGCTGCGGAAATGATCGAAATGATGCGGCTCGCGGAAGAAGTGCGTGTGATTGGTAGTCAGCGCGACCACCATCGTCTGCCGCTCATCCGCATCGCGTTCGACCAGCGCCACATAGTCGCTGAACTTGTTCAGCCCATGTTCGCGCAACCGCCGTGCCAGCCGCGACTGGACCAACGTGGTCTTCGCCTCGGTCAGCGCGATCCGTGCCTCTTCGTGCATGATCGCGGCGATCGCAGCGAAATCACGCGGAGACAGTTCCGCATTGTGGCTCGTCGACATCGACGCGTTTCCCCCGGCGAGCGCCGAGGCGCCCCCCGCGGCGGTCACGCTGCCAGATCCAGATGCTTGGTCAGGCTCAGCGCGTCGAGATCGAGCAGGAGCACCATCGTGCCGTTCTCGTCCCGCGTGCCGTCCTTGGCGCGGGTGGCGATGCGGACCAGCCCGGCAATGACGCTGGCCTCGATCGTCTCCACTTCGGGGGCGGGCTGGATCTCGGTCTCGCCGATCGCGACGATGTCGTTGACTTCGTCGACCAGGAAACCGGCCTGCTTGCCCGCGATGTTCACCACCAGGATGCACGAGCGCGAATGGATCGCGCTGGCTTCCCAGCCCAGCCGCTCGGCAAGGCCGACCACCGGGATCACGTTGCCGCGCAAATTGGTCACGCCCTTGACGAAGCTCGGCACGTTGGGGAGCGGGGTTGGCTCATCCCATTCGCGGATTTCGATCAGCGCCCGCATGTCGATCCCGAAGGTCTGCTTGCCAAGCGAGAAGGTGACGATCTTGCGGTCGGAAGTATCGTTGGTCATGCTGCCAGTCCTTTCGGAACGTAACGAGTGGAGGAGGGGGGCGCCGTGACGAGCGCCTCGATGTCGAGGATCAGTGCGATCGAGCCGTCACCCAGGATGGTGGCGCCACCCAGCCCGCGGATCGGGTGCAGGTTCTGGTCGAGGCTCTTGATCACCACTTCGCGGCGATCGTCGATCGTGTCGACGACCAGGCCGACCTTGCCGGATACTTCGCTTTCCACGATCACCACGAGCGAGTCCTCGACGTTGCGATCGTCGTTGAGGCCGAAGATTTCGGTCGCACGCTTCACCGGCACATATTGGCCGCGCATGTCGATCACTTCGCTGTCGGGCGAGGTCCGCTTGACCTGGCCGGGTTCGGGCTGGACCGTCTCGAGCACATGGCTGAGCGGCAGCACGAAGCGCTGGCCGGCGAGGCGGACGATCATCCCGTCAAGGATGGCGAGCGTCAGCGGCAGGATCATCGTGAAGGTCGTGCCTTCGCCGGGGACCGAGTGGATTTCCACGCGCCCGCCCAGCGCCTCGACGTTGGAGCGGACGACGTCCATCCCCACGCCGCGGCCCGAGATGTTCGAGATGGTCTCCGCCGTCGAGAAGCCCGGGGCGCAGATCAGCTGGTCGATCTCTTCGTTGGTCAGCACCGCATCGCCGGCGATGATTCCCTTTTCGATCGCCTTGGCGCGCACGCGCTCGCGGTTGATGCCGCGACCGTCGTCCTGGACGCGCACGAAGATGCGCGCGCCGCGCTGCTCGGCGGACAGCTTGATCGTCCCCGCCGGGTCCTTGCCCGCGGCGATGCGCTCCTCGGGGCCTTCCAGCCCGTGATCGGCGGCGTTGCGGATCATGTGCGTCAGCGGATCGCCGATCTTCTCGATCACGCCCTTGTCGACTTCGGTCGTCTCGCCATAGGTTTCGAGGTTGATCGTCTTGCCGGTCTCGACCGACAGGTCGCGCAGCATCCGGGGGACGCGGCTGAACGCCTGGCGGATGGGCTGCGCGCGCAGCGACATCACATTGTCCTGGATCTGGCGCGTCAGCCGCGCCAGTTCGGGCAGTTCGACGCGCACGCGATCGGCGGGCGACAGCCGGTCGGCCAGGATCGAGTTGCGGATCACCAGCTCGCCGACAAGGTTGAGCAGCAGGTCCAGCTTGACCAGATCGACGCGGATCGTCTGCGCCGCTTCGGCGGGCTTGGGGGCGCCGCCGCCGGTGTTGCCGCCGCCGCTGCCGCTATTGCCGCCGCCGGCGCCGCCGCCGGGCGGCGTGGCCGCCGCCGCGAGCGTCGCGACGGGCGCAGGGGGGGCGGCAATCGCTGCCACCACCTGCTCAAACTGCGTGGCGAGTTCCTCGACCGACGCGGTCACGGGTTCGAACGGGATTGCATCGCCATCGTCCGCCGGTGCGTTCGCATTCGCTGCAGGCGCGGCGTCGGTGCGGCGCACCTCGACGACGGAATCCGGCGCGACGAAATCGAAACAATCGGTGATGTCACGCTCGGCGACGTCGCCCGGAAGGCTGAGCACCCAGGTGAAATAGCTGTCCTCGGGATCGAGTTCGCGCAGCGGCGGCAGGTCGGCAGATTCGACGGCCTCGACCGTCGCACCCAACCCTTCGAGTTCGCGGATCGTCAGCAGCGGTTCGCCGGCATTGGCGAGCGCGGCGCGCGACGGCTTGAACCGCACGGTCCAGCCGGGGGCGGCGACGGGCTCAGGCGCCGGGGCCTCGAACTCGTCGAGCGACACGAGCACCGGGCTGAAGCCGAATTCGTCTTCATCGCCGGCGGCTGCAGGGGCAGGTGCAGGTGCAGGTGCAGGTGCAGGTGCGGGGGCCGGAGCGGCCGCAGCCGGAGCCGGAGCCGGAGCTGCGCTCGCGCCATCGCCCTCGGGAACGCCCTTGTCCGCGAGCACCTGTTCGAGCACGGCCAGCGCGGCGGTGTCGTTCGGGCGCGGGGCGAGGCCCTTTGCCGTCGCGACATGGTCGGCGAGGATGTCGAACGAACTGAGCATCACCTTGATGACGCCGGGGGTGGGGGCGATCTTGCCCGCGCGCACTTCGTCGAGCACATTCTCGAACTTGTGCGCGAACGCGGTCAGGTCGCCATGGCCGAACGCGCCGGCGCCGCCCTTGATCGAATGGACCGCGCGGAACACGGACGCGATCGTCTCGGCGGAGACATCGCCAGCCTGCATGGCCGACAGGCCTTCCTCGGCAGCGGTCAGACCCTCCGTGCATTCTTCAAAGAAGATTGCCTGGATCTCGTCCATATCGTCGTTCACGGGCACACGCGGCGGATCGCCGCCCCCAGCTTCTCGGCCTCGAAGGGCTTGGTGATCCAGCCGGTGGCGCCTGCCGAACGGGCGCGCGCCTTTTTCTCGTCGGAGAATTCGGTCGACAGCACCAGGATAGGCGTGCCGCGGAACTCACCCTCGGCGCGCACCGCTTCGATCAGCTCGAAGCCGTCCATCTTGGGCATGTTGATGTCGGTGATCAGCAGGTCGGGCTTGACCTCGCGCATCCGCTCCAGCCCGTGCTGGCCGTCATTGGCGCTTTCGATCTTATAGCCCTGGGCAGTCAGCGATGCCTTTAAGAGCATTCGCATGCTGGCCGAGTCATCGACGGTCAGGATCAGCTTGGTCACTGTGCATCTCCGGTTTCAAGTCCGATTGCGCCTGCCAACTGGCAGCGGGTCACGCGATCGACAAAGGCGTGGCTGGGGTTGAGAATGGTGAAGGGTTGGCCCGAGGCCTCGGCATCGGCGCGTGCGGCGACGAGCAGCTGGAGCACCGCCTGGCCGACGCTTTCGACCTGGGACGCATCGATCTCGATCGCGTCCTCGATATCGGCGGCCTCGACGATGCGCGCGCGCAGGTCGTTCGCAGTGACGGTGGTGCCATGGGGCGGAAGCCGGAGCATGCGCTCCTCGTCCACGTCAGGCAGCGGCTGGGTTGAGTCCATTTTTCGCCTCGTCGAGAGCAGTTTCGAGTTGCTGGAAACTCGGCGCGTACGCCGAGGGGGTCATGCGGCGCGCGATCTCGATCGCGACCTGCACAGGCTGGTTCTGGGCGTATGCGACGATCGCGGTCTTCGCGACCATGAACGGCTTGGAGTCCGCATCGATGATTTCGAGCAGCTTTCCGGCCAGCGGCGCGACCAGGCAGTAGCTGAGCAGAATGCCCAGGAACGTGCCGACCAGCGCGCCGCCGATCATCGCGCCCAGGATTTCGGTGGGCTGGTCGATCGATCCCATCGTCTTGATGACGCCCAGCACCGCCGCGACGATGCCGATTGCGGGAAGCGCGTCGGCCATGGTCTGCAGCGCGTGCTGCGGACCCGCCTCTTCGTGGTGATGCTTTTCGATATCGGCGTCCATCGCCGCGTCGAGCTGGTTCGGGTCTTCGAAATTGACCGTCATCATGCGCAGGTAATCGCAGATGAACTCGATGAGGTGATGATCCTTCAGCAGCCGCGGATAGGGCTGGAACAGCGTGCTTTCCTCGGGCTTGTCGAGATGGGGCTCGAGCCCGGTGGCGCCGCCCTTCTTGAAGGTGGTCAGCAGTCCGAACAGCAGCGTCAGCAGGTCCTTATAGTCGGTAGCCTTCCAGCGCGCCCCCTTGAACGAGCGGACAATGCCGCCGCCGGCCTTCTTCACCGTCGCCATCGAATTGGACACGATGAACGAACCGATCGCGGCACCGCCGATCGCCATCAGCTCATGCGGCAGGGCATGGATGATGATTTCGAACTTGCCGCCCGAAATCACGAAACTGCCGAACACGCAGACCAGGATAATGATGAAGCCGATGCCGTTGAGCATGACGGTGCCGAATACTTTCTTTGGGTGCTTCCAAGAATTATAGGAAGGATTTGCCGAGGGCGGACGCCCTTCGCAGAAATCGCGTCAGGCCGCGTGACGATCCTGCCACTCGATCACCGCGAGATAATTGCGCAGCCGGTTGCGCTCGATCGAGGCGATCAAGGCATTGTCGTGATAGGGAAACAGCGCGGCGGCGAGCGGCTCGGCCCAGGGCGCGGAGGCATCGAAAACGATGCCCAGCCCCAGCACCGCGGGAATGAACGCCCAGCCCAGCGGCCGTTCGGGCATACGCGCGTCGGCGAGGAAATCCTCCACGGCGGTGAGCACGCCGTTGCGCGGCCCCCCCTCGTGCATAGCCACGGCGAAATGCCCTTCGCCGCGGAGCCCGCGACGGAGGTGTGCGCCGGGATCGCCCAGGATCACGCCATGGTCGAAACTGTGCGGGTGGCGCCATTCGGGCGGGATGCGATCGGGTGCGTAGTAGAAATCGCGCCGGGCGCACGGCCAGCTGACATCGTGGAGCAGTGCCAGCAGCGGCTTGCCGTCGCGTTGCGACAGCGCATCGGCGATCCGCAACTCGTGCAGCACGGTATAGTAATTATGGTCGCCATCGATGATCCAGGCATCGATGTCCGCCAGTCCGGGCATTGCCTCCAGGCTGGGCGCGGCGAGGTGCGTGACCGTCGCCGAATGCGCCGCCCATTCGACGAAGTCGGGCTTGGGTGCGGGGTCGATGCTGGTCAGCGTGCCGCCTGCAGCCTCGGCATGGTGCGCGAGAAGCTGGGACATGCCGCCGAACTCCGCGCCGATCTCGGCCAGGTTGCGCGCCTCGGCGAGCGTCAGCGTGCCGCCGATGATCTCGGCGAACTCGGTCATCGAATGGATGAGGAGGTCGGTCATGCGCGGACTCCCGCAATGGTGGCGGGAGCCGGCGCGCGTGCCGCCGTCGGGCCCCGCTCGACGAGTGGGCGGAAGGTGACGGCCAGCATCATCTGCTCGCCGCTGCGTTTCGGCGGGGGCGGAACCATCATGAACGCGAAGGCATCGTCGCAGCGGAACAGGTGCGGCGCGGCCTGCGCCATGCCCTCCAGCGACGGGCGCGCCGCGACTTCGACATCGGGCCGCGGCTGTTCGGCGAGGAAGTCGCGCGTCGGCATGAACACCGCGCTGTCGACCTGGAGCCAGTCGTAAAGCTGGCCGAACTGAAGCCCGACCGAATAGCGGCAGTCGCCGATCGGGATCGGCGCGACATAATAGCCGTCATGCGTGGGCGTCGCGGTGATCGTGCAGGTCGTGACGTCCTGCACATCGGCGATGATCACCGGCAGGGCGATCGTCTGGTCGATGAAATCGGCATATTTGAGCGCGAGCCCGAACCGCTTGTGCGCGAGCAGCGTCATCTTGAGCGCCAGCCCCTCACCCTGAAGCTCGGCGGGCAGGTACATGCGCTCCGACCCCTTCATGTAGAACAGCCCGCGCTGGCGCAGGCCACGCTGCGCGACTGCGGTGTCGAACAGCGGGACGACATTGTCGCCGCCCAGGTTCACGTCGTGCTCGAATTCGGAGACGACCGCGAGTTCGCCGGGCATCGGCAGGAACATCAGCCGGGCCAGCGCCGCCGCCGCACCCCGCCGCCACATCGCGCCGTCGTCGGGAGTGGAGGGGCGCACGATCGCGTCGCGCTGTTCGCGCTCGAACCGGACACAACCCTGCTGGACGCGTTCGCGCACGGCGCTCTGGCGGCCCTTGATGCTGTTTTCGCGACGGAGCGGTTTGCCCTCCGGCGTATAGTCGATGACCGAGCCCTGCGCCGCGGTGCAGATCTGCTCGACGACTGCGACATTGCCGCACATCGCCTCGAGCGTGTGGGCGTCATAATGGCGCGCGTCGAGAAAGCCCCTTTTGTCGAAGCCGCTCTGGAACTGCTCGCGCAGCAGCAGATAGCGGCCGGCAACCTCGATATCGAGCAAGCGGCGCAGCACCGGCTCGATTTCGTTCTGGACCGAGCCGTTATAGCCGAGATCGACCAGCATCAGCGTGTCGCCCGGCGCCGGGTCGACGGTCGCGCGGACATGCGCGATCAGGCGATCGGCAAAGGCGCGCGAGGCGGCGATGATCCGCCGCATCCGCGAGGGGGTGACGATCGCGCGAACAAATGCCGCGTGCGCGTCCTTCGCCGGAAGCTGCTTCATCACCATCGCGATTTCGGCGGGCGGGAGCAGAAGCTGCTTCGCCATCGCCTTGGGATCGGTGCCCGCTTCGTGCTGGAGATAGCGATGGATCGCGGCCTCGTCGGTGAAGGCGGCGGCGGTTGCCGTAAAACGGCTGATCTCGATCGCATGCCCCGGCACGTCGCTGCCACCGGCACGGTGCATCAGCAGCGGCAGATGGCCGTCGCGCATCAGGAACAGCGGGTGGACGGTGCCGCCCCGGCGCGCGCCCAGATCGGCGGCCTCGTCGGCGATCCAGCGGTTGAAGCCGTGGAGCACCGGGCCGAGCACCGAAAAGCCCAGCGCTTCGGCGGGATCGGCGATCCCCGGCTCGCCCGCCGCCAGCGTCGCACGGTGCGGCTGGTCGGTGGTCGGCACGCCGGGTTCGACGGCGTGGAGCATCGCGCTGACCGCAGCTTCGAGCCGAAGCCGTTGTTCGGTCGGGGGCAGGAATTGTTCGAGGTGGAGCGTCTGGGGGCCGAACGGCGCCACGCCCACGACGTCGGCCTTATAATTGTCGCCGATGTGCAGGATCGCGTTCGGCGCAATGCCCAGCGCCTTCAGCACATGCTTGTACAGCCCCTCGCCCTTGGACGCGCCATAGGTGGAGGAGCAGAAAACATGCTCGATCAGCGCGGCGACGTCGGCGCCCGCCGCGGTGGCGATCAGCGTGCGCAGTTGCGCTTCGTCGAGATAGGTGTCGGACACGATCGCGATCTGGAGCCCGCGGCGCTTCGCCTCCCGCATCAGCTCGACCGTCGGGCGGAAGCCGAAACAGTGGCGGGCCTCGGCGGCGAGTTCCTGCGCGATCGCGGCTTCGCGCGCGGCATCGTCCGCGTTGGGAAACAGCTCGGCATAGATTTCGGTGATCGACACTTCGTTGCGGCGGCGGCGCGTCATCGCGGCGCTGCGCGCGCGCGATTCCGCCCATTGGCGCTGCGCGACGGTGACGCCGGGCAACGCACCGAACAGGTCGCGCGGGGCATGGGTGTCGCGCCACAACAGCGTGTCGAAACAGTCGAGCGACAGCAGCGTGATGCCCGGGCGCCCGTCGAGCGCCTCCGGCAGGGCGTGCGGAAGAATGGAATCGGCCAATGCAGTTTCCCTGGAAACGCGCCCGCATCGGTGGGCGCACGAATCTTATAGGAAGGGCGCGACCCAAGGCGGCAATTTCTTCCTAGAATGAGAGCAACTGCAAAGGAGCCAAGATGACTCTCAACGCCTATCGCTCGGCCGTCAGCCGGGCCGAGACGCCACGCTCGACCGAGTATCGGCTGATGAGCGAGATTACCGGCGAGATGATGGAGGCCGAAGCCGCGGGGCTGAAAGGCGCGCTGCTGATGCAGCCGCTCCATCGCAACCGCGAAATGTGGTCCGCCTTCGCCACCGATTGCGGCGCCCGCGGCAACGGCCTGCCGATCGCGCTGCGCGCCCAGATCATCTCGCTCGGGCTGTGGGTCGAACGCTTCACCAGCGAAGTGATGTCGGGCCGCGAGCCGATCGGCGAACTGATCGCGATCAACCGCACGATCATGGAGGGGCTGCGCGCCGAGCGCATGGCCGCCTGATCCGCTTTCCAGACCAGGACGCAACGGGCGCCGCGGCAACATGCTGCGGCGCCCTTTTCCATGCGCCGATCGCGGACGGGCAAAAGAAAGGGGGCGCCGCGACCCGTGCCGCAGCGCCCCCCGACGAACCTAGGGCAATCGCATAGGACAAAAACCGAGTCATCCTGACGAAAGTCAGGATCCATTCGGTGCTCGGTAGCGGCTTTTGGGTCGAGCGGAGTGGCTGAATGGATCCCAGCCTTCGCTGGGATGACGGCGTTTATGTTTGCCCGAGGCCATATGCGATAGCCCCCCGACGAACCGGGATCAGGCGATCGTCAGAACGAGGCCCAGTCGCCATCGCCCGCCGGTGCCGGCATCGCCGCGACGGGGATGCTGGCGTGGCTGGGCCTCGCGGGCGCCCGCGGCGCGTAGCGTGACGGGGCCGGGCGGTTGCCGATCTGGAAGCGGGCCGCCTGGTTGGTGAGCGACTGTACCTCGGTCGACAGGTTGCGCGCTGCGGCGGAGGTTTGTTCGACCATCGCGGCGTTTTGCTGGGTCGACTGGTCCATCGCGCCGATGACGTTGCTGACCTGCGTGATCGCGGCGGATTGCGCCTGGTTGTCGGTCGCGATCGTGCGGAGCAGATCATGGACTTCGCTGACGTCGCTGGAGATGTTCGCAAGCGCGTCGTCGACCTTCTCGACCATCTGCACTGCCGTGACGATGTCGGTCTGCGTCGCAGTCAGCTGGTCGCGTGCGCGCGCCGCCTCTTCCTCGGCGCGCATCGCAAGCGCCGACACCAGATCGGCGACCACCGCGAAACCACGGCCCGCTTCGCCCGCACGCCCGGCCTCGACCGCGGCGTTCATCGCGAGGACGCGCGTCTGGAACGCGATCTTGTCGAGACCCTCGATCACGCTGTCGATGCCCTTGGCGCTGTCCGACACGCGCGTCATTGCCTGCACCGCCTCGTCCGCCACGGCGCGGCCCCCCGACACGGTCGAGATCGCGCCATCGGCGCGGTCGACGGTGCGCGTTGCCGATGTCGCGATCGCGCGCAGCCGCTGGTCCATCTGGGTGATGGCGGCGGCGGTTTGTTCGAGGCTCGCTGCGTTGGCTTCGGTGCGGCGCGCCAGATCCTCGGACGCCTGGGCGATCTCGTTCGAACCGGTCTGGATCGCTGAGGTCGTCTCCGACACCGACCCGATCAGCGTGCGCAGGCTGTCCAGCGCTTCGTTGAAGTCGGTCTTGAGCTGGGTGAACGGCGGCGCCAGATCGGCGTGTATCCGGGCAGTGAGGTCACCGGCGGCGAGCGCGACCAGCCCGGTGCCCAGGCTGTCGACGATCAGTTCGGCCTGGGCCCGTGTGCCGCGCTGGGCCTCGGCGACCTGGTCGCGGAAGGCGAGCATCGCATTGGCCATTTCGCCCAGTTCATCGCCGCGTTCGGTGCCCTCGGGATGCGCGGACAGATCGCCCTCGCCCAGCCGCCGCATCGTTTGCGAGAGCGAGACGATCGGCCCGACGATGCGCGAATGGACGGCGCGCGCGAGCCGGATCGCCGCGGCAATCCCCGCGAGCAGAGTGACCGTGAGAACGATCTCCGCGATCGTTCCGGTTCGCGTTCCAGCGGCCTCGGTTTCGTGCTGATGCTTTTCGATCACGTCGGAGGCCGACGCCATCGATGTCTCGAGCACGCGGAACTGCTTGAAGAATGCCGGGAGCTGCCGGCTGGCGGCGTCGGGGTCCTTCGCCGCGAGGTCGAAGGTGGAGCGTGCGGAATCGGTATAGGCCTTCATCGGCGCTGCAAGCTGCGATGTCACGGCGGCGACCTCTGCATCACCGGTAAATGCCGCGTCTTCACCGATCGCCTTTTCGAGCGTGTCCAGATGTTCGGCAAAGTCCGCCTGCACTTCGTCGCGCGTCAGCCCGCTGGCCGGGTTGTTGGCGGCGATTGCGGCGAGCACGTCGGATCGGACCGCGTCGTGCATCATGTCGGCCAGCGAATGGTTCTGCAGCAGCGACGACGCTTCGCGCAGCTTGGACAGGCTGTGGCCCTGCATCCAGGCGGCGGCGATGCCGATCGTGCCCGAGACGAGGACCAGCGCCAGCAACAGATTGCGGCCAAGCCGGGTTGCCGCGCCTAGCGACATTTCTCGATCCGATGTTGGACTCTGGAGTGTGCGCATACTTGTCCATCCGAATAGGGGGCGGCGGCCATCGGGGCCATGGGATGATTAATTATAGGCGGGCGCGGCCCCGCAGGTACGGCGCCGGTAAAAAGCCGGTCCGCAGCCGAAAGCGGGCGGACGATCCTATAATGTCCGTGGGGATCGCCACGATGCGAGACAAGCTCAGATGGACAAGATTTGCCCGACGCTGTTTGCCGGTGCGCTATGCTGCGCCAGCCCCGCGCATGCACAGTCCGACGCACCGGCCCCCGTCACGCTGAGCGCGACCTATACGGTCGATGCCGTGACCGTGGCCAAGGGCGCAGGCGGCGCGCGCAGCTATGTGCTCCACGACGTCGAGGCCGAAGCCGGGTTCGATTTCGACAGGCTGATCGGCGCCAGCGGGCTGACCGGCGGAGTGCATCTGCTCGCCACCGCAGGCGGCGCCGCGAACAACGCTGCGGGCACGCTCCAGGGTATCAACAACATCGAAGTCGCCGAGCACCGGGCCAAATTGTACGAGGCATGGCTGGAACAGTCGCTGGCCGGGGGGCGCGTCTCGCTCCGGCTCGGGCTGAGCGACCTGAACGCCGAATTCTACCAGAATGATGCCGCCGGGCTGCTGATCGCGCCTGCGTTCGGCATCGGCTCCGAACTCGCGGCGACGGGCCCCAACGGCCCCTCGATCTTTCCGTCGACGGCGCTCACTGCGCGCGTGAACGTGCAACTCGGCAAGCGCGGCTATTTCCGCGTCGCGGCGGTGAATGCACATGCGGGCGTGCTCGGGGACCCCAATGGCGTCGATTTCTCGATGCGCGACGGTGCGCTGCTGATCGCCGAGGGGGGCACCATGATGGGCGGCAAGCTTGCGCTCGGCGTTTGGCGCTACACCCGCCGGCAGGATGATTACCGGGCGACGACGCCGCTCGGCGAGCCGGTCAAGCGCGTGGCGGCGGGCGGCTATCTGCTGGTCGACCAGAAGATTGCGGGGGGCGAGGACCGTAGCACCCACCTGTTCCTGCGCGCCGGGCTCTCGGAGGGGCGCACCACGCCGTTCCGGGGCGGGTTCCAGGCCGGGTTGCTGATGCAGGGCGTGCTGCCGGGGCGGCCCGACGGGCAATTCTCGATCGGGCTCCAGCACGGCCTGCTCACCGATTGCTACCGCGCGGCGATGCTCGATGCGGGCGTCGCGACAGACGATGGCGAGATGGGCTTGGAAATCACCTATCAGGACCGGCTGACGCGCTTCCTGTCGATCCAGCCCGACATTCAATATATCCGGCGCGCCGACCGCACCGGCGGATCGCGCGCTACGATCGTGTTCGGGTTGCGGCTGATCGCCGAGATTGGCGGCTGAGCCCTGCGGCGTGGGGGCGCGGCGGAGCGCGTGATTAACGCATTATACTTCTTAGCTTCGGGTGAAGACCGGAGCGTCTGTTGGCCCGGTCCGGTGGGGCTTCCTGCTATAAATCGGATAGGCATCGCAGGGCGCGGCCGCGTTGCCCCCGGCGGCGCAAGCGGTGGCCCATCGTGTCCCTCATGCTGTCCACGCATCGCCGCGGGACGCCCTTGCTATGGAATGAGTCCGTGACCGTATCGTCCGAGTCCGCGCTGCCCCGCAGAATAGGTACAAGCCCTGAATCGTCGCGAGGCGCCCCTGGGGATAGCCCGGCGTCGGCGCGGTTCCGTGATCGCGGCGTGGAGGGCAGCATGAACCAGGATATGTTGCTGCTCGTGATGATCGTAAGCGAAGTTGCGCTGCGCAGCTCGCTCGCGGCGCGACTGTCCATGGGGGGCGCCGACCTCGTCACCGCGAAGAATTTCGACGATCCCCAGCTGACCCGCAACGCCGAGCGACCGACCATCCTGATCACCGATGCCGGCGCCGCGATGAGTCGCGAGGGCGGCGCATCGGCGCTCAGCGCCGATCGGCGCTGGCGACGCGTGGTGGTGCTGACGCCGGACGCCACCCCGGTCAGCGACGATCCGCGCCTGTTCTATCTGGAGCGCGCCACCGCTGCGGCCGGACTCGCGGCGCTGGTCGGCCAATGGCAGGCCGAGGCCTGAGGCCCGTCCGGAAATGCGCGGGGGGCAGCACATTTCCAGACAGGCTCCGGCCCGGTGTCAGTTCTTCGGGAACAGTCCCGCGGCGAAGGCGATGCGCAACGCTTCGGACAGGCTGCGCACTTCCAGCTTTTCCATCAGGTTGGCGCGATAGATTTCCACCGTGCGCGGGCTGATGTCGAGCTCATAGGCGATGATCTTGTTCGACCGGCCCTCGATCAGCCCCTTCAGCACATCGGTCTCGCGCGGTGACAGCCTGGCGATTTTCGCTTCGGCGGCGCCGACCCGCGAGGCCGCCTCGCTATCCTCCTCCAGCCGCGAGAAGGCGGTGTCGATGACCTGCATCAGCACCTCTGCTTCATAGGGCTTCTCGATGAAATCGAGCGCACCCGCCTTCATCGCCTGCACCGCGAGCGTGACATTGCCCTGGCCGGTGAGCACGATCGGCACGAACCGGCCGCTATTGTCCAGCGCGACCAGTACGTCGAGCCCGGTCGCGCCGGGCATGTGGAAGTCGAGCAACAGGACGCCGGGATCGAGCTCGCCCACTTCCTGCAGGAACGCGTCGCCGGAACGATAGCCGCGCACGACCAGGTCCGGGCGAACCGACAACAGACTATGCAGCGACGCACGCACCGCGTCGTCGTCGTCCACGATATAGATCGTCCTCGTCATTCGTCCTCCTCAACAAGCGGCAAGGTGAAGCGGAAACTAGCGCCACCCTCGGGCCGGTTTTCGGCACTCAATGTGCCACCATGGGCCTCGATGATACGCTTACTGATCGAAAGCCCAATACCCATTCCGCCAGAAGGTCCTTTAGTCGTCGTAAACCTTGAGAAAAGCTGGTCCAGGACTTTTGCGGGAATTCCGGGTCCGTTGTCCGACACTTCGACCTCGGCCAGCGCGTCGTCGAGTTTTCGGGTGGCGATCGTGATGAGGCGTTCGGCGCGGGGGGCGTGGCGCAGCGCCTCCATCGAATTGCGCATCAGGTTGACCAGCACCTGCTGGACCTGGATGCGATCGGCAAAGACGTGGCGGATGTCGGGATCGAACGTATAGGCGACGCGGATCTGGAGCTGGCCCGTCCCGACCATGACCAGCTCGACGGCGTCGCGGACGGTGCGTTCGAGCGATTCGGCGCGGATCTCGACTTCGCCGCGCGCCATGAACGCGCGCATGCGGCGGATGATCTCGCCAGCGCGCTGGGTCTGTTCGGACCCCATCCGCAACAAGTCGGTGACGCGCTCGACCGCTTCGCCGCGCTCCAGCAGGATGCGGGCCGCGGCGAGGAAGTTCGACGTCGCGCTGAGCGGCTGGTTGAGTTCGTGCGCGAGATCGGCGGCAAGCTCGCTCATCGCGCTCTGGCGCGAGACATGCGCGATTTCGGCGCTGAGTTCGCTCAGCCGCTCTTCGGTGGCGAGCTGTTGCGAGAGGTCGCGGACAAAGATCGTGATGAGCAGCTTGCCGTCGACGCGGGCCACGCCGGTGCGCATCTCGACCGGGAACCGGTGCCCGTTCGCCGCTTCGGCGGTGGCGGTGATCAGGTCGCCGACCGTCGAATCGCCGCGTGCCAGGAACGTGTTGAACTCGACGAGGCGCGTCTCGCGCTCTTCGGCCGGGATCAGCATCGTCGCGCGCTGGCCGAGCACGTCGGGCGCGCGATAGCCCCAGACCGCCTCGGCCGCAGTGCTGAATTGCAGGATCGTCGCCTGTTCGTCGACCACGATCATCGCGTCGGGCACCGTCTGGAGGATCGAGCGCAACTGCGCCTCGCGCCGCCGGAGCGCCGCTTCGCGTTCGTGCTGCTCGGTCACGTCGAGGATGATGCCGACGGTGCGGATCAGATTGCCGTCGATGTCGTAGAAGGCGCGCGACGAGCCCTCGACGGTGCGCACCCCGGTGCGCGACTGGGTGAAGCGATAGCGCCAGCTGAAGCTGTCGGCGCGGTTCTGGACGGCGCGCGCCACGGTCTCGAGCAGGCTCTGGACATCCTCGGGCTCGACCTGCGCGCGCCATGTCTCGAAGCTGTTGATCGATCCGGGCTCGAGCCCCAGACGCTGTTCGGTTCCCGGCGACCATTCCAGCCGGCCGCTGGTGACTTCCCATTCGAAAATGCCGAGCTGGTGCGCGGCGACCGCCATCGCCAGCCGTTCCTCGCTCTCCGACAGCGCGCGGACCGCGGCGACGCGTTGCGTGACGTCATTGATGCTGAGCACGATCGCGGGCGCGCGATCGGGGGTGCTCACGACATGGGAGTGCTCGATGACCCAGATTTCGCGCCCGTCGCGGCGCCGCTCGACGAGCTGGAGCGGCCCGGCGATGGGCCGTTTCGGGAGTCCGTGCTGAACGTCCTCGCACCGGGCGTTGAGCAGCGCATATTTGTTTCGGCCCAGCGCTTCTTCGCTCGACCAGCCGTAGAGCGCCTCGCAGCCGCGCGACCAATGGGTGATCCGGCCATCGGTGGTGGTCATCGCGACGGTGGCATGTTCCATCGCCTCGCTCAGCTCGATCAGCGCCGACTGCCCCTTGGCGATCCGCGTTACCGCCCAATACAGTACCATGCCCACGATCAGGACGTTCAGCACCGCCACCACCAGTTCGCGGGAGACCTCGTCCATCAACTCCGCGCGCATCAGCAGCGCCTCGATCAGCGACGGGACGACCGGCATCAGCAGTACTGCGGGCAGCATGATGCGCAGCATGCGCCGGTCCTTGTGCCCGAGCGAGAGCAACCCGACCCAGCTGAAATCGCTGTTGATCACGATAAACGCGCTCGCCAGCGCAAAGATCGTGACGAACGAGGAGGGGGCCGGCGGATGATGTTCGGCGGCGCCATAGGTGCGAAGCGAGAACAGCAGCAACAGCGCGACCGTCCCCGCCAGTCCCAACGTGGCCGTGGCGACCAGCCCGCGCACGTCCGAATCGCGGGGCTGGCGCGTCATCGCGGCGAATCCCGCCAGCGACAGGAGCAGCAGGATCGTCGTGGGGTTCGTGCCCGGTCGCCCCGGATGCGGCACTGGATAGGCGCGTACCATATCCCCGAACAGCCATTGGTCGATCCCCAGATCGATCCCGCCCAGCGTCTGGATCGCCGAGAGAATTCCCAACGACAGCGGGATCGACCAGAGCATGGTGGCCAGGATCTGGCGCCGCAGGATCGCGGCGAGGAAGGCGAGGGCAAGCGTGGAGTAGCCGATCGCGGTCCAGGGCCAGATCGGGCGACCGTCGAAGCCGTATTCGCGCAGGCTGGGGACGTCGAATATCCAGCCGAGCAGAGCAGACATGCTCGACACGCTTGCGATCGCGACAAAACCCGCCGCGATCAACGTGGTTTTGGGCATATCGCCATTACTCGGTCCGTAGAGAAATCTACTCAAACGCAAATCACCTGCCCCTGCACAGGATCGCGAGGGCCCCACACTCGGTACCACTACCTACTCTATTACGAACAGCTACGTACATCCACGGGGGCGCGCAATTATTCTACCGATGATTTGCGGCGACTTCACGCGCGCGCCGCCCTTGCAAAGCGCGCCGAACCCGGCGATCACCCCGTCAAGCGCGGCCGGCGCGCACCGCATCGTCAAAGGGGCTGGGGGTTGATCCGATCCATTCTGATTCTGGGCGCCGCAAGCATGCTTGCGGCCTGTGCCACCAATGGCGGTGGCGCACGGAGCGCAGGCGCGGGCACACCCGCGGCGTCGACAGGCGCCGGCCCGGGCAAGGGCAAGGGCTATTCCCATGATCCCTATCCCTCCACCTATCGCGTCTATCCAGGCGCGCCGACACTGGTGACCAACGTCACCGTGCTGGATGGCGAAGGCGGGCGGATCGATGGCGGTTCGGTGCTGTTCCGCGAGGGCAAGATCGTCGCGGTGGGGCAGGGGCTGACCGCCGATGCCGGGACGACGGTGATCGACGGGCGGGGCAAATATGTCACCCCGGGCGTGATCGACATCCACAGCCACCTCGGCGATTATCCGTCGCCGGGCGTCGAGGCGCTGTCCGACGGCAACGAGGCGACCTCGCCCGCCACGCCCGAGGTATGGGCCGAGCACAGCGTATGGCCGCAGGACCCCGGCTTTGCGCGTGCGCTGACCAATGGCGGCGTCACCACGCTCCAGATCCTGCCCGGATCGGCCAATCTGTTCGGCGGGCGATCGGTGGTGCTCAAGAATGTCTATGCCCGCACCGTGCAGGGCATGAAGTTCCCAGGCGCGCCCTATGGCCTGAAGATGGCGTGCGGCGAGAATCCCAAGCGCGTCTATGGCGGCAAGGGCCGGGCGCCCGCCACGCGGATGGGCAATGTCGCCTATGACCGCCAGACCTGGGCGCGCGCCGCCGAGTATAAGCGCCGTTGGGACAAATATGAGGAAAAGGGCGGCGAACCGCCCGCGCGCGACATCGCGATGGACACGCTGCGCGGCGTGCTGGACGGCGAGATCCTCGTCCAGAACCATTGCTACCGCGCCGACGAAATGGCCATCGTCATGGATATGGCGAAGGAGTTCGGGTACAAGGTCACCGCGTTCCACCACGCCGTAGAGGCGTACAAGATTGCCGACCTGCTCAAGGCCAACAGCACCTGCGCCGCGGTGTGGGCCGATTGGTACGGCTTCAAGATGGAAGCCTATGACGCGGTGAACGAGAATCTCGCCATCCTGGAAAAGGAAGGCGCGTGCGGGTTGATCCATTCGGACGACGCCAACGGCATCCAGCGGCTGAACCAGGAAGTCGCCAAGGCGCGGGCGTCGGGGATCAAATCGGGCTTCGACATTTCGGAGGCGACGGCGTGGAAATGGCTGGCGATCAACCCGGCCAAGGCGCTGGGCATCGCCGACAGGACCGGCAGCCTGAAGCCCGGCAAGATGGCGGATGTCGTGCTGTGGAACGGCAATCCGTTCAGCGTCTATACCCGGCCCCAGATGGTGTGGGTCGACGGCGCGCTGCTCTACGATGCCGCCAATCCGAAGCTGCGCCCGGTATCCGATTTCGAGCTGGGCCAGCCCGGCGAGGGGGACGTGAAGTGATGAAGTCTCTGCTTCTCGGCGCCGCCGCCGCCGCAGCGTTCGCCAGCCCCGCTGCGGCACAGACCGTCGCCATTACCAATGCAAAGCTCGTCATCGGCGACGGCGCCGGTCCGGTGGACGGCGGTACGGTTGTCATCCGCGACGGCAAGGTCGTTGCGGCGGGCGCGGGCGTCGCGGTCCCTGCGGGGGTTCGTGTCGTCGACGCCGGCGGGCGCTGGGTCTCGCCGGGGATCTTCGCCGGCTTCACCCGGATGGGGATCGTCGAAGTAGATGCCGTCGAGGGCACCAACGACACCGCCGCGAGCGGATCGCCGTTCAACGCCGCGCTCGACGTGGCGCCTGCGGTAAATCCCAAGAGCAGCCCGATCGCGATCAACCGCGTCGAGGGCGTCACCCGCGCGGTGGTCGCGCCCGACAATAGCCGCGGATCGATCTTTGCCGGGCAGGGCGCGGTGATCGATCTGGGCGCGGACATGGACGCGGTTTCGCGCCCCCGCGCGTTCCAGTTCATGGAATATGGCGAGGCGGGCGCACGCGCCGCCGGGGGCAGCCGCCCTGCCGCCTATGCGATGCTGCGTAATGCGCTGCTGCTCGTGCGCGACTATGTGCGCAGCCCGGCGGCGTTCGAGAGCAACAGCAAGGACGCGATGCTGACCCGCGCCGACGCCGTGGCGCTGGTGCCGGTGGTGCAGGGCAAGATGCCGTTGCTCGTCCATGTCGAGCGCGCGTCGGACATTCTCGTCGTGCTCCAGCTCAAGAAGGACGTGCCTTCGCTGCACCTCGTGCTGGTGGGCGCGACCGAGGGTTGGACGGTGGCACGGGAGATTGCGGCGGCGGGGGTCGCGGTGATCGCATCGCCGGTCGCCGACCTGCCCGAGAGCTTCGAGGCGCTGGCCGCGACGCAATCGAATATCGGGCGGATGAAGGCGGCGGGGGTGCTGGTCGGCATGGGCACGATCAACCAGGACGAGGCGCGGCAGGCGCGCTGGGAAAAGCAATATGCCGGCAATCTGGTCGCGATCGCCAGCGTGCCCGGCGCATCCGGGCTAAGCTGGGGCGAGGCGTTCGCGACGATCAGTTCGCGCCCCGCCGAAGCCCTGGGCATGGGCGATGCGTTCGGATCGCTGCGGCCCGGTCGTCACGGCGATGTCGTCGTATGGGACGGCGACCCGCTGGAGATCGGCAGCACCGCGCAGGCGGTGTATATCGACGGCGTCGAACAGCCGCTGGTCAGCCGCCAGACGCGCTTGCGCGACCGCTATTGGGAGCCCAAGGAAGGCGCCCTGCCCAAGGCCTATCAACGATAGGACGCGGCAGGCGCGCCGGAACCTTCCTGTAGCGGCTTGCATTGCAGGCGGGCGGGGAGGCGGCGTGTCCGAACGGCATGAGTGGAGAGAATCGAATGCGCAAACGCCTTTTGCTGATTGCAGTCGCCGGCCTTGCGGTGGCGGCGTGCCAGCCCGCGGCTGACGAAAAGGGTTCGACGCCCAACGTCACGGTGGAGCCCGGCAATTCGGACGACCTCGAAGCGAACGCGATCGGTAACGATGCGGAAACGGGCAATGTTCTGGCCACCGTGCTGGGAATGTCCGACCGCCAGCGCAACGTGGTGTTCATCCGCGCGATCCTCGACGCGGGGCTGCCGTGCCAGGAAGTAAAGGCGTCGACGCGGCTCCCCGATCAGGATGGCCAGCCGCTGTGGCGCGCCGACTGCGATGGCGGCAAGAGCCATATGATCAGCATCACGCCGGATGGCACCGCGAACATCATCAGCCGCTCGGACGACCGCTAGCGGTCGCACGCCATCGCCACGTCGCCCGAGTTCAGGCGACGCGCGCTTCGGCGGGGAGGAACGGTGCAATCACGCCCATTGCGTGGTCGACCGTGCGGCGTTTCTCTCCCACTGGTGCGACATAGTCGAGCGCGGCGGCGGCATCCTGCACCGACGCGCCCCGCGCGATCGTCCATGCGGCCAGATATTGCGAGGCAAGGCAGCCTCCTGCCGTCGCGACATTGCCGTGCGCGACAAAGGGTGCGTCGATAACCTCGACCCCCGCCTCGATCACCCAGGGCTTCGTGGTCACATCGGTGCAGGCGGGCAGGCCGCCGATCAGCCCCAGCCGGGCGAGCAGCAGCGTCCCCGAGCATTGCGCGCCGATCAACTGGCGCGCAGGGTCGAGCGCGATCCGCGCCAGCATGACCGGGTCGGCGGCGACCTCGCGGGTGCGCCAGCCGCTGCCGATCAGCACCGCGTCGGCCTCCGCGGCGAATTCCAGCGGGCGCTGGCGTTGTACCGTGACGCCGTTGCCCGACGTCACCCATTCGGTGGGGGCAGTGATATAGGCCGCCCAGCCGCGGGGCTTCATCCGGTTGAGAATCGCGGCCGCAATGAACGAATCGAGTTCGTTGAACCCCTCGAACGTCAGTACTGCAACCTGCACCGGCGCCCCCTGTGTCGCGACCCGCGACGGTTATAGCGCGCGCGCATAAAAAGGGGGAGGCCCCGCAAGGGACCTCCCCGTCAGTCGTGCCGAAATTTGGCTTACAGCGCGATCACGCCGCCATCGGTCTTGGTGATGACCGCCACCGCCGAGCGCGGGCGGACCGTGGCGCCGGCGGTGCCGGTGGCCTGGCTGTCGGGCCAGTGGCTGCTGGGCGCCGCGGGGGTGCCGCCTTCGCCGGGGTGCTGGATGCCGACGAACAGCGTGCGGCCATCGGGCGTCGTGTCCACGCCGGTGATCTCGCACTCGACCGGGCCGACCAGGAAGCGCTTGAGCGTCGCCGCGGTCGGAGCCGCGCCCACGCGGGTCGCCTGGGTGGCAGTCGCGCCACCGGTGCCGGTGTTGGTGATCGTGCGCGCGCCGCCATCGGCGACGCTGCCCGGCTGTGCCGCCAGCATCATGCAGTTGGTGACGTCGGTATAGGCGCCGTCGTCGGTCTGGACCCACAGCACCGGCTTGACGAGACCCGCTGCGTTGGTCGTCCGGCTGAACCACAGGCCGTCGGGCGACGAGAAGTCCTGGTCGCCGGTGAGGCCCGAGATGTTGATGTTCGCCGCATCCAGATCGGCGCCGGCGCCGAACAGATAGATGTCCCAGGTGAACGTCGTCGCTTCGGTGGTGTCGCCGGTTTCGCGCAGGCGGATGATATGGCCGTTGGGATTGCCATAGTTCGCGGTCTGGGCGGTGCCGTTGGGGTCGTTATAGTGGCGCGGGTTGGCCGCGTCGGTGCCTGCGAGCGGACGGCCCGCCGCGTTGTTGTTGGTCAGCGTCAGATAGACCTGGCCGTTCGCCGGGTTGACCGCGGTCCATTCCGGACGATCCATCGGCGTCGCCCCGACCGTGTCCGCGGCGAGGCGGGCGTTGACGAGGACGTCGGCCTGATCGGCAAAGGCATAGTTGGCCGCCGAAGCGGTGATGCCGTTCTGGCCGAACACCAGCGGCAGCCAGGTGCCGGTGCCGTCCGCCGCGAACTTGGCGACGTAGAGCGTGCCGGCGTCCATGTACTTGTCGCCGATGGCGAGACGATCGGTGGCCGTCGCATCGGCGGCGACCCAGGCGGTGTTCGACACGAACTTGTACAGATACTCACGGCGCGAATCGTCGCCCATGTACCAGGCCGGCTTCTTGCCGACGACGAACAGGCCGGGCCAGCAGCCTTCATGTCCCATGCGGCCCAGCGCGGTGCGCTTGCGCGGGGTGGAGGTGGGGCTGTACGGATCGATCTCGACGACCCAACCGAACTGGTTGGGTTCGTTGCGGAAATCGGTGGTCGCGGCGGCACCGGCGGTCGCGCGCGCATCCCAACGGCGGAACAGCGTGTTCGCGCTGTCCGAAGCAACCACGGTCGACCAGCCATAGCTGCCGGTGCTGCTCGTCACGCCATAGCGGGCCAACGCGGTGACTTCCTTGGCGGTGCGCGCCGCGGTGTCGCCGCTGCGGCGGAAATAGCCCGCCCAATTCTCTTCGCAGGTCAGCGCGGTGCCCCAGGGGGTCGTGCCGTTTGCACAGTTGTTGATCGTGCCGCGACCCGCGACGCCGGTGGGCGAGAACACGGTCTTGAGCAGGTCCGAACCCTTTGCCGGGCCGTTGAACACCATCGGCGTGCTCGGCGTGATGCGGCGGTTTAAGCTGCTCGCCTGGTTGACGCTCCACACGCCCGTCGCGTTTACCGACGCATCGGTAACGCTGACGCCGTGGCATTCGATTTCCTTGAGCGCCTCGCTCTCGGGACGAACGCCGGCCGAGCTGGTGGCACCGGCGGTGTGGAGATATTGCTGGTTGATGTTCTCATGGTTCTGGACGAGCAGGCCGCGCGTGCTGCTATTGTCGTCGCGCGCGCCGGCGCTGCTGAGGCCGTACCAGTAGAGCGCGTCGCCATGGTCGCCGATGCGCTGGGCGAAATTGGTGTCGGTGCCGTCGTTCTTGTACGCAGCGACGCCCGATGCAATCGGATCGCCCAGGCGATTGATGACCTGCACGGTGTAGCCGGCGGGGACGGTGACGACGTCGAGCTTGTTCTTCGCGACTGCCGTGAAGCCCAGCGTGGCGGGGTTGACGGTGACGGTGGTCGTCGCGCTGGAGACGCTCTTGCCGTCCGAGGCAGAGAACTGGAAGGTCAGCGTGGTCGCAGCCGAGACGCTGGGCGCCATGAAGGTGACGGTGTTGCCGGTCGCGCCGTTGAGCGTGACGGCGGTGCCGCCGGTCTGCGTCCACGACACTGCACCGACGGTGCCGTTGTCGGTCGCGGTGCCGGTGAGCGTGACGACGCGGCCCGACGAAGTCGTCGCGGCGGTGCCGGCGCTGACGGTCGGCGACGGATCATTCTCGACCTTGCTGTCGCAGGCGGCGAGCGCGGAGCCGCCCAGCGTCGCGGCGACGATCGCCGATCCGCCGCGCAGCGTCTGGCGACGCGACAGGCGGCGCTCGGCGAGCTCGTTGAGCGTCACCGTCTCGCTGTGGTTGGTGTCGACGTCGCCGTCGGTATAGCCGAAGCCGATCTGCAGTTGGTCGGTCATGGATTCCCCCAAGAGTCCGAGTCACTTGCGACCCGGTTGCACTTCGCCTTGGCGAGGGCGTCTTACGCGGTGATGCCAGGTCGGAGGCGTGGCGATGACGGTTGGGGGTCGCTAATGTGACGCTTTGCGTTGCTCCGCCGCCGGGGTAAGGCGCGGATCGCATGACGACCGGCCAGCCCGACGACCCGATCCCGCCGCAGCCGCAGCCCAGCCTGGTGCAGCGCGCGACGCATGCCGGGCGTGCGCGGATCGCCGCGGCGCCCATGGGCGACTGGCGGCTTGGCGTGGCGGTGGCGGCGTTGCTGGCGTTGGGGCCTGCGCTCACGATCGGTGGCGCGGCGTGGTTGCGCGCAGATGCGCTGGCGGAGGCGACACGCTTGCGCGCATCCGCGGCGCCGCATGCGGCGGAAGTGCAGGCGCGCGCCGAGGCCCGCGCAGCGCTTGCCCCCGTGCTCGACCGTCCGACGCTGGGCACCACGATCGAGGTGCTTGCACGCGGGATGCCCGCAGACGCGCAACTGGTTCGGGTCGAGCGGACCGCACAGGGCGCCCTCGAAATCGACGCGTCGGCGCCCGACCCCGATCGGCTGCGCGCTGCGCTCCGCCGCGAACCGGCACTGGCGGGGCTGCGCGACGTCAGCCAGCGCCGGGGCGATGGCGCGATGATCGCATCGTTCCGGAGCGTCGGCGAATGAAGGCATTGGCGATCGGGACGCTGGCGGGGCTTGCAGCGATGCTCGTGCTCGCGCCGGCAACCGGCGGTGCGCTGGGCACGCTGGCGCGTGCGCGGGCCGAGCGCGATCGGCTGGCCGCCGAGGCCGCGAACCCGGAAGCGATTGCGCCGTTGCTGGCCACGGGGCTCGGGCTGGGCGCGCGCGACGCCTCGGCGGGGCGCGCGACGATGGCGGCGCGCGTCCAGACGCTGGCCAAGGCGGGGGGCGTGCTGATCGAAGAGAGTGCGCCGGTCGCTGCGCCCGCGCGCATCGCCGCGCTGCGGCTGCGCGTCTCCGGCGCGGAAAAGGCGGTGCTGGCCTTCGCCGACGCGCTCGAGCGCGGTCGCCCGCTCGTCCGGCTGCGCCGCTGGCGCGTCGAGCCGATTGCGGGCGGCGTGCGGCTGACCGGCGAGGCGGTGTCGGCATGGCAGTGATTGCGCGCCGCGATGCGATAGCGCTGGGGCTCGCCGCAACGGTTGCGCTGGCGATGCCCGCGGCGCTGCTGTCCGGTGGTGATGGCGGGACTGCGGGGAAGGCTGCGCAGGCTCCCCCGCCGCTTGGCGCGTCCGCGGTGCCGCCGCTGGCCGCCGCCTATGAGCGAAGTTTGTTCGGTGCCCCCCAGGACGCGCAGGAGGCGGAGATTCCCGCAGACGCGCCGCAGCTGGTCGGGGTGGTCGGTCGGCTGGGCGCCGATGCCGTGGCGCTGGTTCGCACGCCCGAAGGCGGGACGCGGACGTTGCGGATCGGCGAGGCCGTCGACGGCTGGCAATTGGCGAGCCTCGCGATCGACGCCGCATTCTTCACGCGCGGCGCCGAACGCGTTCGCGTGCCGCTGCCCGCGGGCGATCCGGGTCAGTAGATCCCGTCGATCTCCACCTTCAGCCGCGGCGTCGGCGGCGCCAGCAACAGGCTGCTGCGCTTGGTGTTCTGGATTTCGTCGGCGCGGATGCGGGCATATTTGTCCTTGGCGGCGGCGGCGGCATCCTCCGGCGTGCGCAGGATCGTCGGCTTCAGGAACACGAACAGCGTGCGCTTCTGGCGCGTTTCCTTGCGGCCCTTGAACAATTCCCCGACGATCGGAATGTCGCCGAGAATCGGCACCTGTTGCCGCACATCCTGGTAATCGTCGCTGATCAGTCCGCCCAGGACGATCGTCGCGCCATTGTCGGCGAGCACCGTGGTGTTGATCGCGCGGCGATTGGTCACGATATCCGACGCGCCGGACACCGTCGTCGTAGCGATCGAGGATGCTTCCTGGTTTACCTGGAGCCGGATCGTGTCGCCGGCATTGACGCGCGGCAGGATACGGAGCGTGATGCCGACATCCTTGCGCTCGATCGTCGTATAGGGATTGGCCGAGCTGGAATCGGTCAGGATCGATCCGGTGACGAACGGCACATTCTGCCCCACGACCAGTTCGCCGACGTCGTTGTCCAGCACGGTGATCTGCGGCGTGGAGAGCAGGTTCGAGCGTGTCGAGGTGCCGAGCGCCTGGACCAGGATCGAGAAATTGTCCCCGATCGCGACATTGCCGGTCAGGCCACCGGTCAGCAGCGACCCCGCGGATACGCCCAGCGCAGAAAGGATCGTCCCGAGCGACGTCCCAGCAGAGCTGAACGAGGTGCCGGCCCCCTCGACCGAGCTGAGCGCGGCGGCGCTGGTGCCGAGCTGGACCGCCAGCGCCTCGGCATCGTCGCCGACGATTTCGGCGATGGCGGCTTCGATGATGACCTGGGGCCGGCGCACGTCGAGATCGGTGATCAGCGGCTCGATCGACGCGATCGCCTGCGGCGTGCCGCGAACGACGACCGCGTTGAGTTCGGGGGCAGGCTGCACGGTCAGTTCGGGGGTGCTGAAACCCTGCGCCTTGGTGCCGCTGGCCGATGTCATCTGCGCAGCACTCGGCGCAGTGCCGCCGCCGGTGGCGCTCGTGATCGCGGTGCTGGACCCCGTAGCGCCGGTCGATGCCGACGAATTGCTGGCGAGGCGGGCGAAGGGGTTGCTCGAGCTGGTGCTCGAAAGGCTGCGGGCCACGGCATTGTCGGCACTCTCGCCCTGGCCGAGGATACCGCGCAGAACGTCGGTGACGGTCTCCGCATCGGCATAGTTGAGCCGGAACATCCGCGTGATCGGCGTGGCGCCGCCGGGATTGTCGAGCGACACTGCGATCTTGCGTGCTTCCTGGACCGCGGCGGGGGTGCCGCGGACGATCACGGTGTTGCTGCGGGAATCGGCGGCGACGCGCGCGCCGCCATCGCCGAGCACGGTCTGGATCGACTGGGCGACGTCGGCGGCGTTGCCGTTGCGCAGGACGATGGTCGTGAAGGTCGCGCCGCTGCCGCCGTCGAGCTGGCGGGCGATGGCCTCGACGCGGCGGACATTGTCGGCGTAATCGGTGACGACGATCGCATTGGGCGCGGTCAGCGGCTCGACGCTGCCGAACGTCGCGACCAGCGGGCGGACCACGCGCGCGACATCCGCCGAGGGCACGTTCGACAGCCGGATCATCCGCGTCACCAGTTCCTGCCCGGCCACCCCGCGGCTGGGCGCGCCGCCGTCGCGCACCGCATTGGCGGCGGGGACCACGCGCCACGCCCGCCCCGACCGCACCGCGGAAAAGCCATTGGCGCGCAGGACCGACTGGAACAGCTCCCACACCCCCGCCGGAGTCAGCGGTGTGGCCGACGTGACGGTGACGATGCCCTTCACTGCCGGATCGAGGATCAGCGTGCGCCCGGTGATGCGCGAAATCTGGTCGGCGACATCGGCGATCTCGACCCCGCGCATGTTGATGACGACATCGGCGCCCTGTTCGGCGGCGGGGATGGTCTGCGCAGGTGCGGCCACCGCATCCAGCGAGATGCCGGCGAGAGCCAGGGCGGCGAGCGTGGAGCGAATCTGGGGCACAATAGCTCTCATTAGCGAAGCGGGACGGTCAGCGTGAGGCGTTTGCCGTCGCGCATGACCTGGAGTTGGGCGGAGCCGCTCGCCTGGGCGGCGGCGAAGGCGGCATTGGCGGCTTGCGGATCGCTGAGCGGGGTGCCGTTGACCGATTGGACGACGTCGCCCGCGACCATCCCCGGCGGGCCGTTCTCGCCGATGCGATAGCCGCCGCTCACCGGCGCGGCGTCGAGCCGCTGGAGCACCGCCGCGCTGTTCGCCACGGGAGGTGCGGCGGGCGAGGGCGGCTGGCCGGGGCCGGGCACTGCGCCCTGCGGCTGCACCGGGGGCTGGCTCTGGCTCTGCGCCTGTGCCGCCGCCTGCCGCTGTTCGGGCGACAGCGTCGGATCGGGGAAGGCGAGGAACTGGTTCTGCCCGCCCACCGCCAGGATCACCCGGTCGCGCAGGATCGACTGGATCGTCGCGCCGCCGACGATTTCGCCGACATGGAAGGGCTTGGCGGGCTGCCCGCCCTCCGCGATGAACGCCGTCGACAGTGAAGCCGGAACCGCGGCGACCACACCCTTCAGCTCCAGCGGCAATGCCGTCCGCTGGGTCGCGTCGCCCGCCGCCTGCCTGCCGAACGGCGCCAGCGCCAGCGCCGGTGCGATATCGGGCGCCGCGGCGGGGCCGCTGCGCATCGGTGGCACGGTAATCGCGCCGGTCCCGGCATGGCCGGCGATCCGCCAAGTCAGCCCCGCCAGCGCGATCGCGACCGACACAATGACGGCGCCCGTCAGCAGGTCCAGCAGGGTGCGCGTCTGGCGCGGCGACAGGGCGGGGCGGGCGGGGAGCGCGATCATCCCTTGCGCCCGTCCACGAACCCGTCGAGCGATGCAAGGGGCGCGGTTTCGTTTGCAGGCGTAACTTCGATCCGGACGCGCTCGATATCGGGATCGTCGGTGGTGCGCCGGAGGACTTTGACCTGCCATTGCTGGCCCAGCATCTCGACCTGCTCCGCGGTTGCGGGCGCGCGTGCCTCCAGTTCGGCGAGGCGATTTTCGGCGACCCACATCGCGGTGGTGCGGCGCTCCACGCCGCGGATCGAATCGATATGCGATTCGACGGTGCGCATCAGCCCGACCGTGGCGATGGCGAGCACCGCCAGCGCCACCAGCGCCTCGATCAGCGAGAAGCCGTCTTCATTTTTCATGCCGCTGGCGCCTTCACGGCGGTTGCGGTCATGCCGTCATAGGTGACGAGCCAGCGCTGGCTGCCGCTCTCGACCGTCGCGGCCATCGGGCGGCCCGATCCGTCGACGCCCAGGATCACCGGCGGCTTGACGGTCAGCGTCACGGTCATGCCGGTGGGGAGCTTGTGAAAGCCGAGTGCATCGTCGGTGCGCGCGATCATCTGGCCATCGGGGGTCATCGTCGCGAAGCCATAGCCATGCTTCTCGACAGTGAAGGCGATCAGCCGGTCGCCCAGCATCGCGTCATCGGCCGCCGCCTGGAGCCGGGTGGCGAGTCGGCGCGCCTCGGTCTCGACGCTGGGGGCGCGGGTGACGCTGCCGATACCGATCGACACCGCCCCGGCCATCACCCCGATGATCGCGAGAACGACGAGCATTTCGACCAGCGTCATGCCGGTTTCGCCATCGCGCGGGCGCCTGATGATGCCGGCCCCCCCCACGGGCATCAGTGCTTTCGCTCGATATCCGCGTCGACGCCTTCGCCGCCGGGCTTGCCGTCGCGGCCCAGCGATTTGATCAGATAGCTGCCGCCGGTCGATTCATAGACATAGGGCTTGCCCCACGGGTCCTGCGGCATCGTCGAGAGATAGCCGCCATCGGGGAAAGTCGCGGGCAGCGGCGGAGTCGTGGTCTTTTCGACCAGCGCCTTCAGCCCCTGTTCGGTGGTGGGATAGGCGCCATTGTCGAGGCGATAGGTGGTGAGCTGGCTGGCGATCGTCGACAGGTCGGTCGTCGCCGTCGTCACCCGCGCCTGATCCGGGCGCCCGATCACATTGGGCACGATCAGCGCCGCGACGAGCGCGATGATCGCGAGCACCACGATCATTTCGACCAGCGTCAGCCCGGCTTCGGAATCGGGCACCGAAAGTGGCGCGGGGCCCGATTGCGGCGCCGCGCGATGCTTGCTTGTCGCGTCCCGCGGTGCGATGTCACTAAACTGTTTCAATTCTATGCGCATCCCCGCCCCATGCGTCCTGCCCATGAAGCTAATGTGACAACCACTCCCAGCGCCATCGGCGCGCCAGACGCGGGCGAACCGCACACGCCGGGTATATGGACGCTGGCGGGCGGACGGCTGATCATAGCCGAGCCGGGCGGACCCGCAACCATGCTGGTGCCGACCGAGCAGGTGCGGCTGATCGATGTCGACCTGCCGCTGCCCAGCCGCGCGAAACGGCTCGAGGCGCTGCCCTTCGCGATCGAGGACATGGTGGCGGAGCCGGTCGAGTCGGTTCACCTGGCATTGGGCGCCGAAACCAGCCCCAAAAGATATCTGGTCGGTATCGTCGCGCACGAGGTGATGGCACGCTGGGTCGAGATTGCCGAGTCGGCGGGGCTCGGCGATGCCGCGATCGTGCCCGACGCGCTGGCCCTGCCGCTGCCGCCCGAAGGCGAATGGTCGGTCGAGCGCGCGGGCGAGCGGGCGCTGGTGCGATCGGGCGCCGGCATCGGCTTTGCCGTTCCCGCCGCGCTGTTGGTGCCGGCATGGGAATCGGCCGGGCGACCGCGGGTCCATAGCTGTGGCGAGCCGCTTCCCGCCGAGATGGCCGCCGATACCGCGATTGTGAGTCCGGGCGCGATGGCGGCGCGGCTGCACGTCCCCGCGCTCGACCTGCGGCAGGGGCGCTATGCCCGGCGCCGCGCGGCGACGCCTGCGCTGTGGCGGCGTCTCGGATGGATCGTCGCGATCGGCGCTGCGGCGCATATCGTGATCGCGGGGGCGGACACGCTGATGCTCCGGCGCATCGCCGATAGCCGCGCCGCGGATACCCGCGCGCTGGCCGCCATCGCCGCGCCCGGCGCCAATCTGGGCGAGGATCTGGCCGCGAGCGTCGCCGACCTGCTGCCGCGCGGCAGCAGCGCCCCACCCGATGCGTTCCTGCCGCTGCTGACGCGGCTGTCGGGCGCGCTGGCGCCGCTGGGCGGGTTCGCGGTGCGCAGCATCGGGTTTCAGGCGAACACGCTGACGATGGACGTCGATGGCACCGACCCCTCGCTATCGGCGCGGATCGACGCCGCACTGCGATCGGCGCGGATTTCGGGCCGGGTGACGCAGACGCCCGATGGCGGGCTGCGCATCACGGCGCGCAACGCAGGACAAGGATCGTGACGCACATGCCCGTCCTCGCGCGCTTCGGTGACTGGTGGCGCGGGCTCAGCCAGCGCGAGCGCGTGCTGGTGGCGGTGCTCGGCGCCTTGCTCGTGGGCGCGACGCTGGTGTTCGGGGTGGTCAAGCCGCTCCAGGCGGCGCGCGCGCAGGCGCTGGCCGACATCCGCACCTATGAGACGCTGAGCGCGCGCATCCGCGCCGCGGGCACGCTGACCGCCACGAAGGCGCCGCGTCGCGAGGGGGCTCCCGCAAAGGTCGCGGGCGATGCCGCCGCCGGGCTGGGGCTGGTGGTAACGCCGGAAGCGGTGCCGGGCGGGGTGCGCGTCGCGATCGCCGACGCGACCTATGAGACGCTGCTCGCCTGGATCGCCGACCTTGCGGCGACCAGCGACCTGCGCGTTCGCAGCCTGACGATCCAGCGCCGCCCCGCTACGGGCCGCGTCTCCGCCAGCGTGGAGTTGGGCGCATGATCCTTGCCGACCCTGTCGCGACGCTGCCCTACAGCTTCGCGCGTCGCCACGGCGTGCTGCTGCGCCCCGGTGCCGATGGCACGACCGAATGCGTCCACCGGGCAAGCGCGGGTCTGGACGGGCTGCTGGAGGTGCAACGGCTGGTGCCCGGCGCGCGGTTCGTGCGCGTTGCGGACGATGCCTTCGACGCCGCGCTGGGCACGGCCTATAGCGGCGCGGGGGCGGCGGCGGACATCGATCTGGGCGGCATGGACCTCGCCGCGCTGGCCGACAGCGCCGCCGCGATCGACGACCTGCTGGATACGCGCGACGACGCCCCCGTCATCCGCCTGATCAACGCGCTGCTGCTGGAGGCGATCAAGGAAGGCGCGTCGGACGTGCATATCGAGACGCAGGAAAAGCGGCTCGTCGTGCGCTTCCGCGTCGACGGCGTGCTGCGCGACGTGATCGAGCCGCCGCGCGCGCTCGCGCCTTTGCTGGTCAGCCGGATCAAGGTGATGGCAAAGCTCGACATCGCCGAGCGGCGCATTCCGCAGGACGGGCGCGTCACCCTGCGCATCGGCGGGCACGACGTCGACGCGCGCGTCTCCACCATCCCGACCCAGCATGGCGAGCGCGTGGTGCTCCGCCTGCTCGAAAAGGGATCGCTGCGGCTCGACATGGAAGTGCTGGGTATGAGCGACCGCGATCGCGCGGTGTTCAACCGGCTGCTCGAACGCCCGCACGGGATGCTGCTCGTCACTGGCCCGACGGGTTCGGGCAAGACGACGACGCTCTATGCCGGGCTCAACCGGCTGAACGATCGCAAGCGCAACATCATGACGGTGGAAGACCCCATCGAATATGAACTGGCCGGCATCGGCCAGACCCAGGTCAACCCGCGCACCGACCTGACCTTTGCGCGCGGGCTGCGCGCGATCCTGCGGCAGGACCCTGACGTGATCATGGTCGGCGAAATCCGCGACCAGGAAACCGCGCAGGTCGCGGTGCGATCGTCGATGACCGGGCATTTCGTGCTCTCGACGCTCCACACCAACAGCGCGGTGGGATCGGTGACGCGGCTGATCGACATGGGTGTCGAGCGCTATCTGCTCGCGCCGATGGTCGTCGGGCTGGCGGCGCAGCGGTTGGTGCGGCGGCTGTGCCCCACTTGTCGCCGTGAGGACCGTGCGACCGAGGCGGATTCGCTGTTGCTGGGCGGGGCGATCAAGCCGGGCAAGAAGCTGTGGCGCGCGGTCGGTTGCGACGAATGCCATGGCGAGGGGTATCGCGGGCGTGCCGGGCTGTACGAAGTCGTGGCGGTGGACGACAAGTTCCAGAAGCTGATCCATGACGGCGCCTCCGAAGCCGAGTTGGAGGCGCACGCGCGGATCGACAATCCCAGCCTGCTCGACGATGGCGTGGAGAAGGTGCGCAGCGGTGTGACCACCGTCGAGGAAGTCGCCCGTGTCGTCCGCGACGAGGCCTGAGGCGGTGGCGCTGACCTTCTATGACTGCAACCGGGTCGGGCCGGGCGGGACGCTGGTGTGCAGTGTCCAGCTTGGCGGGCGGGCGATCCGGGGGCGGTTCGACCCCTCGCCGCTGGAATATGGCGACGGCTATCTGATCCCGATCAAGCGCGGCGGGTGGCTGGGGCAACGCTATGCGCTGGCCTATGTCGATCCCGAGACGCGGGCGGCGCGCGTGGTCAGCCGGTCGCGGCGCTATATGCGGCTGCTAGCGGTGGAGGGGGCGCAGGTGACCTTTGCCCCCGATGTCGATGCGCGCAAACGCAAGGTGCTCCATGTCGCGCTCTGACCCGGCGGGAGGCCGCCCATGACTGCCTATGCCTATCGCGCGGCCGACCGCAGCGGTGCGGCAAAGCGCGGCGTGATCGAGGCGTCGAGCCCCGCCGCCGCCCGCGCATTGCTCCGCGAACGGGCGCTGCTGCCGCTGTCGGTCGAGCCGGCGGGCGCGGGGGCGGTGCTGGGCGGCATCCGCCTGCCGCGTCTCAACCGCGACACGATCTCGCCCAAGGCGCTGGCGACGATCACCCGCCAGATCGCGACTTTGGTCGGATCGGACATCGCGATCGAGGAATCGCTGCGGCTGGTCGCGACGCAATCCGAACAACCCAAGGTCAGTTCGCTGCTGCTCGACGTGCGCGGCGCGATCCTCGACGGGCGCAGCTTTGCCACCGCGCTGGCGGCGCATCCCAAGGCCTTCCCGGAGTTTTACCGGGCATCGGTGTCTGCGGGAGAGGCTTCGGGCAAGCTGCCCGACGTGCTCAACCACCTCGCCGAGTTCGTCGAGAACCGGCAGGCGAACGGGCAGAAGCTGCAACTGGCGTTGCTCTATCCGGCGCTGCTTGCGGTCGTCTCGTTCGGGATGATGGCGCTGCTGATGGTCTATGTCGTGCCCGACATCGTCCGCGTGTTCGTGTCGCGCGGGGCCGATTTGCCGCTGCTGACCCGGCTGCTGATCGGGGTGAGCTGGTTCCTCCAGAATTTCGGGCTGTATCTGATCCTGGGCGTGGCGGTGGGGTTCATGCTGTGGGGCCGCTGGGTGCGGGTGCCCGCGAACCGGCTGCGGATGGACCGCATGTTCAGCGAACGCCGCCCGTTCCGCCGCTTCAGCCGCCAGTTGAGCGCGGCGCGCTTCGCCGGGAGCCTCGCGACGCTGGTGGGGAGCGCAGTGCCGCTGGTCGATGCGCTCCACGCGGCGGCGGCGGTGACGCCGAACCGCTGGGTGCGCGAAAAGGCGGTCGGCGTGGCGCAGCGGGTGCGCGAGGGCATCTCGCTGCGCGCGGCGATGCAGGAGGCAGGGGTGTTCCCCACGATGCTGGTCGCGATCGTCGCCTCGGGCGAAAGCAGCGGACGGCTGGCCCCCGCGTTGGGTCGGGCGGCGACCGAACTGGAGCGCGAACTGGACGCGCTGGTCGCGACGCTGGTGGCGCTGGTCGAGCCGCTGGTGCTGCTGGTGATGGGCGGGCTGGTGCTGATGATGGTGCTGGCGATCCTGCTGCCGATCATCAATTTGAACAATCTGGTGACGATTTAGGGGGGGCATTCTATCCTCACCCGCCAGGGGGAGGATTGAGACGCAGAAGCCTGCCTAGCGATCCTGATTGCGACCGTTCGCGAGCAGTGCGAAACTCGACCCAATATCGAGGGGAGAGTCCAGTATGATGGCCGCAATCGCCGCGCTGTTTGGGGCCATGGCACCCGTCTGTTCGCCGGTACCGGGGGCCGCAGCGCTGTGGCAGCCCAGCATCCGATGGGTGATTGTTGGCGAGATGCATGGGACGAACGAGACCCCTGACGCCTTTGCCAATCTGGTCTGCCTCGCCAGCCTGACCGGACGTCCGGTGAAAGTCGCTCTGGAATATCCATCCGATGACCAGAGCGCGATCGACAGTTTCCTTGCCTCCGATGGAGGCGCTGCCGCTCGAAGCGCGCTGCTGAAGGTGTCTCTGTTCACCTCCGGGGTGCAGGATGGCCGTGGCAGCACCGCCTTTCTGCGGCTGTTCGAACGGTTGCGGGCCATGAAGCAAGCAGGACAGATTACCGGCGTGGTTGCATCTGATGTCGGGCGCTCGACCCTAAGGGGACAAGACCGCAATGCGGCGATGGCGCAGCGCTGGGCGGCGATAGATGCGCCGGACAATGCCATCATCCTGTCGCTGGTCGGGAACATTCACGCCATGCGTAAGCCGCTGACCTTCGGCACCCGCACGATTGTCCCTGCGGGTGCGATACTGCCCGCCGATCGTACCGTGACGATCAACGTGGTGGGGAACGGTGGCATGGCGTGGAACTGCCAAGGCGACGGATGTCACGCACAGGAAAATGGCGATCTTCGCAGCGCGGTGCCGGGCATCACCTATTCCACATCTGCCGAGCGGCAATGGGATGGCACGTACGAACTGGGCATTCCCACGACAGCGGCGCTGCCGGCAAACGGGGAAATCTCATCGAAATCATCTGGTAAGCAGCCGCAAGAGAACGGTAAAAACTGATACGCGGGGCCTATGGATCGCCCACCGCTTTCCCCTACATCGCCCCCTTGATCCGGCTCCCCCCCGGAATCCCCAGGAATGGCAGCGCAGCCGCGCCCTCCGGCGTCACGCCCAGGTCGAGTGTCCCGTCCTCCTCCAGCACCGCGTCCACCAGCACCCGCCGCCGCTGCGTCGCAGGCGCGATGCGGAGCGTCGTCTTGTCGCCGATATGGTCGGCCGTGAGGATCAGCGCCGGAACCGCGCTCGCCGCGCCGCCGCCGGTCTTGGCGCGGCAGCTTCCCGGATCGCTCATCGCTTTCCCTTCGACCACGCGGCCCGATCCGCCGCCCACCACGATGCGCTCCATCTCGACCTGCATGGTCAGGTCGCAGGTGAAGGGCAGGTTCGGCTGGCGCGCCGCGAGCAGCGCGCCGTCGGCGCGTCCGCTGACATGATCGAGCACCATCCGACCGCCGGGCCGTGCGAGCATCCGGCCGCCCAGATCGGTGTTCGGACCCACCGCCTTCCAGTCTGCAGCGAAGCCCAGCGACAGCAGCGAGCGCAGCGGCGCCATCCGCCATTCGAAGCGGCTTCCCCCCGCCAGCCCGACTTCGCCGCGCCATATTGTGCCCGCCACGCCCGACCGCCAGGCGGCGTTGCGGAAGAGCACGCTGGCCGGCATCGTCACGACCATCGCGAGCAGATACGCCCCTATGCCGAGCGCTGCGAACACGATAATAGGCCGGCGTGCCACACCCCCAAAATCCGGAGTCGGCAATGGACCGGCGGTCGCTGCTGACATTGCTGCAATCGGGACTGGTCGCGTCAGCGGCATCGGTCGTGCTTCCCTCGTTCGCGCTCGCAGCCGACAAGAAGGACAAGCGTCCGGTCGCGCTGCTGGTGCCGCTCACGGGGCCGCGAGCGCAGCTTGGCCTTAGCATGCGGCAGGCGGCGTTGCTCGCGGAAAACAGTGCGTTCGTGCGCGTTTTCGACACTGCGGGGACCGCGCCGGGCGCCGCCGCCGCGGCTGCCGAGGCATTGAAGATCAGGCCCGCACTGATCCTGGGACCGCTGGGCGCGCCGGAGGTGCCTGCGGTGTCCAGCACGATCGCCGGGCGCGTGCCGATCATCGCGTTCAGCAACGACAGCGTGCTGCGCAGCCCCGGCACCTATATTTTCGGGATCACCGCGGGGCAGGTGACGAGTGCGATCCTGCGCTATGCCCGGTCGCGCGGCGTCCGGTCGGTGGCAGTGATCGACGACGGTTCGGCCTGGAGCGCGGCGGCGTCTGTGGCGGCGGGGCAGGCCGAGCGTGAGCTGGGGCTGCGCATCCGCGTGCTCGAAGTGCGCCCCGGCCAGCCGACTCCCGATGCCGGCGATGCGCCCGACGCAGTGCTGATCGCCGGCAGCGGCGAGCCCGTGCTCGCGGCGGCGCGCAACCTGAAGGCGAGCGGCATCCAGTTGCTCGGCACGATGCAGGGGCTCGACTATCGGCCCGAGGCGCTGGAAACGCTGGCGGGGGCGTGGATCGCCAGCCCCGATCCGGCGGCGTTCGGTATTTTTGCCAGCGAATATGCCGCGCGCAACGGCGGCGATCCCGGCGCGATCGCCGCGCTCGCCTATGACGCTGCGGGAATCGCCAACACGCTGCGCGGCGCCGGGATGCTGGGGCCGGAGGGGCTGCTCGACAGCAAGGGATTCCACTGCGTCACCGGTCCGGTTCGGTTTCGCACCGATGGCTCGGTGGCGCGCGACTTCGCGGTGCTCGCGGCAACGGGAAGCGGCTATGAAACCGTCGCGATAAGCTCGGGGTCGTGAAACCGCAGGGCGAAGAGGGCTTCACGCTTATCGAGCTGATGATCTCGATGGGGCTGTTCGCGCTGATCGCCGTCGCGGGGCTCGCGCTGGTCGAAGGGATCATCAAGGTGCAGGGGCGCACCGGGCAGCGGCTGGACCGGCTGGCCGATCTCCAACGCACGATGTTCGTGGTGTCGAGCGACCTCGACCAGATTGCCGGGGGACGGATCGAGGGGAGTGGCGGCGCGCTGTCTTTCACCCGCGCCGCGCCGGGGATGGGCGGGGCGGCGGTGCCGCTGCGCTACGTTGTCGCGGGCGGCGCGCTGGTGCGAAGCGCGGGTCCGGCGCCGCAGCCGGTGCTGGCGGGAGTCGCCGCCGCGCGCTGGCGCTTCTGGGACGGCGCCTGGGTCGATCGCTGGCCCGTTGGCGACAGCGACAAGGACAAGGATCGCTGGCCGCGCGCGGTCGCGCTGGAGATGCAGGTCCAGGGGCCGGGCGGGGCGCCGGGATCGCTGCGCCGGGTGATCGCGCTGCCCGCGCGCCCGCAGGAGCCGCCGCAATGAAGCCGGTGCGCGACGACGAACAGGGCATGATCCTGATCAACGTGCTGATGTTCGTCGCGATTGCGAGCGGGCTGGTGCTGCTGATGATCAACCGCGAGGAACTGGCGCTCGACCGGGGGCTGCGCACGCGCGAGTCGTCGCGCGCGCTGGCGGTGGTGCGCGGCGGCGAATTGTCGGCGCTCACCGCGCTGCGCCGCGATGCCGAACTCGCGGGCGATGTCGACCATGCGGGCGAGCCCTGGGCACGGGTGTCGGAGAGTGGCGCGCCGATCGATGGCGGGACGTTCGACCTGGCGATCGCCGATGCCGAGGGGCGGTTCAACATCAACGCAGTGCGCAGCGGCGAGGCGGGGTCGCTGGTGCTGTTCCAGACGATCGGCAACGAAGCCGGGCTGACCCCCGAGCAGATCGTCATGGCAGTCGAATATGTCCGGCTGCAAGGCCCCGTCACCGACCTGCGCCCGCTGCGGCTGGCCGGCATCGAGCCGGCCAAGGCCGACCGCCTCGAACGGCTGGTGACGGCGCTGCCCGGCAGGACGGCGCTCAACCTCAATGCCGCGGACGAGGAAATGCTGCGCATCCTGTTCCGCGATCCGGTGGTGGCGTCGCGGCTGGCGGCGGTACGCGCCCGGCAGGGCTATCTGACGCTCAAGGACTTGACCGACCAGAATGTCACGATGCCCTGGGGCGCGTCGTTCCGCTCGAACACCTTCTGGGTCCGCACCCGCGCGACGATCGGCGAGACCAGCCAGCAGGCCGCAACGCTGATCCAGCGGCGGCGCTCGCCCGAGGGGGTGTTGGAAGTGGTGCCGGTCGAGCGCTGGCGCGGCGCCGCGGTCCCGCCGGGCGTACCACCGCTGCCTGCGCGGTCGTAGCTACAGCAGGATCCGAAACCGCGCGCCGCCGCCGGGCGCGTCGCCCACTTCGATTGCGCCGCCATGCGCGACGACGATCTGGCGGGCGAGGTTGAGCCCGACGCCGGTGCCGGACGCGCGTGTCGTGAAGAAGGGCAGGAACACCTCCTGCCGCAGCGCGGGCGGGATGCCGGGGCCGTTGTCCTCGACTTCGATCGATGCTCCGCTGCGCTCGGCGGCGATCCGCAGCGCGAGGCGCGGCGCGGGATGCCCGGCGACGGCCTGGGCCGCATTGCGCAGCAGGTTGATCAGCACCTGCGCCAGAAGGTCCGGATCGGCGTCCAGCGCCAGCCCCGCCGGCACCACGTCGCGCGCCAGCGGGATTTCGGGGAATTCGGCGGCGAACAGCCGGGCAAGCTCATCGGCCCAGGGCGCCGCCGCAAAGCGCTGGCGCCGGATTTCGGGCGTCTGCGCGACGGCGCGATATGCCTCGATGAAATGCCCCAGCCCGCGCGCGCGCCGCGCCAGCGTCGCGACCGCCGATCGGGCGTCGGCAATCCGCGGGTCGGGCGGCAGATCGGGCTCCGCGAGCAGGTCCGACGCAGTGTCGGCGAGCGACGTGACCGGGGTGAGCGAGTTCAGGATTTCATGCGTCAGGACGCGCACCAGATCGGTCTGCGCCGCCATCTCGACGGCGTCCAGCGTCCCCTGGATCGGCTGGACGCTCACGGCGCGGGTCCGCCGCCCGAGCCGTTCGAGCAGCGCCGATCGCACCAGCACCCGCTGGCTGCGCCCGTCGAGATTGAGGATCAGCAGCTCCTCGCCCGCGCTCGCCGCCGCCAGCCGCCGCGCGAAGGTGGCGCCATAGACCGCGAAGTCCTCGGTACGGCGGCCATGGGCTGCCGTGAACAGCCGCCGCGCAGCGCGATTGGCAAGCGCGACCTGTCCCGCCTCGTCAACGGTCAGCAGCGCGACCGGGAGATCGTCGACCAGCGCGTCGAGATAGCGCAACTCGCCCGCGCTGCGGTCCTGCGCCTGGCGGAGCCGGTCGAGCGCGTCGTTGATCGCGGCGCCCAGCCGCCCGAAGCTGGCGCCCCCGCCGCTTTCGAAGCGGAGCGCGGTGTCGCCGAACCGCACCCCCTCGACAAAGCGCGCGAGGGTGCGGTTGGTCCGCGTGACATGCTGCCACAGCCCCGCCAGCGCCGCTACGACGAGGCACAAGGCGATGATCCGCGCCGCGGCGAGCCCCGGCGTGGCGATGGCCGCGACGCAACCGAGCAGCGCGACCGCCAGTGCCGCGACCCAGCCGATCAGCCCGAGCGTGAAGCGGGTGTCAAAGCCCATGCTTTTCCATCCGGCGATACAGCGCGGCGCGCGACAGCCCCAGTTCGGCGGCGGCGAGCGAGATGTTGTAGCCATGCTTCTTCAACGCCTCCTCGACCAGCCGCCGCTCGACGCGCTCGAGGTTGAAATCGTCGGGCGCGGGGGGCGGGGCCGGTGCCGCCGCCACGACCCGCGCCGCCGCCGGGACCAGCGCGAAATCGTCGGGCTCCAGCGGCACGTCGCGCGCGAGTATCACCGCGCGCTCCAGCGCATGGCGGAGCGCGCGGACATTGCCCGGCCAGTGATGCGTCAGCAGCGCGCGGCGGGCCGCCGGGCTCAGCGCGGGCACCGGGCGGGCATAGCGCCGGGCATAATGCTCCAGATAATGGTCGATCAACTCGGGCACGTCCTCGGGCCGCTCGCGCAGCGGCGGCAAGTCGATCTCGACGGTGTTGAGCCGGAACAGCAGGTCCTGGCGAAAATGCGCTTCGTCGCGGAGCTTCTCGGGCGGCAAATTGGTCGCCGCGACGACGCGGATGTTGACCGGCACGGGCTTGTTCGCGCCGACCGGAGTCACGCGGCGCTGCTCGAGCACGGTCAGCAGCTTCGGCTGGAGCCGCAGCGGCAGGTTCCCGATCTCGTCGAGGAACAGCGTGCCGCCATCGGCGGCCTGGATGCGCCCGACGCGATCGGTGCGCGCGTCGGTGAAAGCGCCCTTCACATGGCCGAACAGCTCGCTGTCGATCAAATCCTCGCTCACGGCGCCCAGATCGACCGTCAGCATCACCTTGTCCGCGCGCAGCGACTGGCGGTGGAGTTCGCGCGCGACCAGTTCCTTGCCGGTGCCGTTCTCGCCCAGCACCAGCACATTGGCGTCGGTCGGCGCGGCGCGGGCGATCAGCGAATGGACGCGGGCCATGGCGGGGGAGGCGCCGAGCAGCGGCGATCCGCCGGCGATCGGGGCGGGGGCATTGGTCGCGCTGCGCGAGCGGCGGAGCGACGCGGCGGTGCGCACGGTGGCGAGCAGCCGGTCGTTCGACCAGGGCTTCGACACGAAATCGGTCGCCCCGCGCTTCATCGCAGTGACGGCAACCTGCACCCCGGCATGCGCGGTGATCATCACCACCACCATTTCGGGGTCGATCGCCAGCAGCCGGTCGAGCCACGCCAGCCCCTCGGTCGCGTCGGTCGCACCGCGCGCGAAATTGGCGTCGAGCAGCACGACATCGGGCGTGCGGGCCGCAATCAGCGGCAGCGCCTCGTCGGGGGTGTTAGCGATTGCGACGTCGCGGAACAGCCGGCGCAGCAACAGCCGCGACGCCATCAGGATATCGTCGTCGTCGTCGATCACGACGCAGAACTCGAACTCCGGCGCAGTCCCCATGCGTCACTCCCCTACAGCCGCCACTATGCCATCGGTAATCAATTTGCGTGCCATTTCACACGGGTTGCGGTGGCCCGGTTGGCACGCGTCCTGCTGTTCCCGAGCGATCAGGAGGAAGCGGGCGTGCGGTGGCGGGACAGGCGGACAGGGTTGGGAATCGTGCTGGCGGCGCTGCTCGTGGTGGCGCTGGCGCGGCCCGTGGCGCCCGCTGCGCTCGAGATCGGCGTGCAGGCGCATGCGGTCGATGCCCGGCTGCGGATTGGCTTCGCCTCGATCGCGATAGCGTTCGATTCCGGACACTACTGCCCGGAATCGGACGGTTGCGCGGGCGCTGCGCGGTGATGCGGGCCGCCGCCGTCGTCGCGCAGGGCTTGGCACGCGGGTTGCTAGGATAGGGGCATGGGTGTCGTTCGGATGCAGAAAGATCAGGGAACCGGCCCCGTCACCGGCAGCGGGATGGACCAGCAGGTCGCGGTCCGCCGCCTGGCGACGGGGTGGAAAATCGCCATCGGCGGCGCGCTGGCCGTGGCGGCGGCGCTGGCCTTCTGGTGGTTCGCGCCGAGCGGGACGAGCCAGACGGTGACCGCCGATCACGTCACCATCTCCACCGTGGCGCGCGGCACGTTCGACGATTTCATCCCGGTGCGCGCGCGCGTCACGCCGCTGCTGACGGTCTATATCGACGCGGTCGAGGGCGGGCGGGTCGAGAAGATGCTGGTCGAGGACGGCGCCACCGTCGCGGCGGGCCAGCCGATCGCGCTGCTCTCCAACGCCGAACTCCAGCTTTCCACCCTCGCGCGGCAGACCGAAGTCGAGCAGCAGATCAACAATATGCGCAGCCAGGAACTGGCGCTGGCGCAGACCCGGCTTGCGAACGAGCGCGCGCTGCTCGAGGCCGGCCTTGCGCTGCAAAAGGCGCGGCGGCAGTTCGAGCGCGAAAAGCCGCTCGCGGGGCGCGGCTTCGTCACTGCCAAGCAGTTTTCGGACACTAGCGACGACTATGCGTACCGCCAGCGCAACTACGAAGCGCTCAAGCGCAGCCAGGCGACCGACGCGCGGCTCCAGGGCAGCCAGCTCGCACAGCAACAGGCGGCGGCGCAATCGATGCAGTCGGGGCTGTCGATCGCGCGCGCCAATCTGGACGCGCTCCAGCTTCGCGCACCGGTGGCCGGGCAGCTTTCGGGCTTTTCGGTACAGGTCGGCCAGTCGCTCCAGCGCGGCGAGCGCGTGGGGCAGATCGACAGCCCGGGCCGCAACAAGCTGATCGCCGGAGTCGATGAATTCTACCTCGGTCGCGTCCAGCTCCAGCAGCGCGCGGCGATCGAATCGGGGGGGCGGCGCTATGCGGCGCGCGTCACCAAAATCTATCCGCAGGTCCAGAACGGCCAGTTCCAGATCGACTTCCAGTTCATCGGTGCCGAGCCCGCCAATATCCAGCGCGGCCAGACGCTTGCGGCGCGGCTGACGCTGGGCGATCCGGCGCCGGCGCTGCTCGTGCCCAACGGCGCCTTTTACAACGATACCGGCGGCAGCTGGATTTTCGTGGTGACCCCGGACGGGCGCAGCGCGGTCAAGCGCAGCGTGCGGATGGGCCGCCGCAACGCCGAGTTCGTCGAGGTTCTCGAAGGGCTCGATATCGGCGAGAAGGTCGTCACCTCCCCCTATACCGGCTTTACCGACAAGACGCGCCTGGACCTCTCCAAATGATTGCGAAGAAAGGGAATCCCATGCTGACGATGCACGCGCTTTCAAAGGTGTACCGCACCGACACGGTGCAGACCACGGCGCTGGATGCAATCGACCTCGACATTGCCGATGGCGAGTTCGTGGCGATCATGGGGCCGTCGGGATGCGGCAAATCGACGCTGCTCAACATGATCGGGATGCTCGATAGCCCGTCGAGCGGCAGCTATGTGTTCAACGGGCAGGAAGTCGCCGGGCTGTCCGAAGCCAAGCTGGCCGACGTCCGCAAGCGCAGCATCGGCTTTATTTTCCAGAGCTTCAACCTGGTCGACGAACTGAGCGTGCGCGACAATATCGAACTGGCGCTGCTCTATCATTCGGTTTCCGCGGGCGAGCGCCGCGCGCGAGTGGACGAAGTGATGGACAAGGTCGGCATCGCCCACCGCGCGAAGCACCGGCCCAGCCAGCTGTCGGGCGGCCAGCAACAGCGCGTCGCCGTCGCCCGCGCGCTGGTGGCGCGTCCCCATCTGATCCTTGCCGACGAACCCACCGGCAACCTCGACACGCACCATGGCGAGGAAGTGATGCGGATGCTCCAGACGCTGAACCGCGAGGGATCGACGATCGTGATGGTGACGCACTCGCCCGCGCATGCCGATTATGCCGGGCGCATCGTCAACATGCTCGACGGCCGCATCCTGCAGGAACAGCGCCGCGCGGCTTGAGAATCTCGCTCCTCCTTCAGCGGAGGGGGAGCGGAAAAGGGGGGATCGGCGATGTGGCGAAACTATCTGGTGATCGCGCTGCGGCTGCTGGCGCAGAGCCGCGTCTATGCGGCGATCAGCATCGGCGGGCTCGCGCTGGGCCTTGCCGGCTGCCTGCTGATCCTCGGCTATATCCGCTATGAGCGCAGCTACGATGGCTGGTTGCCGGACAGCGGTCGCGTCTATCAGGTTCAGGCGACAATCCATCCGCCGAGCCAGCCGGTCGTGTTCACGCAGGCCAGTTCCTATCCGCTCGGCGAGCGGCTCGCTGCGGACTTTCCCCAGCTCGAGGCAGTGACCGCGCTCGCTTCGGGCAAGACCGTTACGGAGCATGACGGCCAGCCGATGTTCATCGACTGGGCCGGCGTCGACCGCGATTTCTTCAAGGTCTTCGATCTGCCCTTCGCGCAGGGTTCGGCGGCGGACGCGCTGCGCGATGCGGATGCGCTCGTGCTCACCGAAAGCGAGGCGATCCGCCAGTTCGGCACGGCCAACGCACTCGGCAAGGTCCTCACTCTCGGCGCAGGGGATGGCAAGCGCGACTTCCGCGTCACGGGCGTGCTGCGCGATTTGCCGCGCAACACCAGCCTGAAGCTGGGCCTCATCCGCGTCCGCGACCCCGTGCAGAGCCCCTATAAGGGCTGGGGCAATCTCAATCAGCAGCATTACGTCAAGCTGCGCCCCGGCGTGAGCGCCGCGGCGATCGACGCCGCGCTGCCGGCCTGGGAGAAGCGCGTCATCCCGAGCGAAGTGATCGACGGCAAGCCGGCGACGATGTCCGACCTGTTCGATTTCGCGCTGATGCCGTTGACCGGCGTCCACCTGGGCACCGCACGGGAGGGGGCGCTGACGCCGGCGGGAGACTCGCGCGCGCTCGCCACCTTCGCAGTGGTCGCGGTGTTGACGCTCGGCATGGCGGTGATGAACTTCGTCAACCTGTCGACCGCGCGCGCCACCCAGCGCGCGCGCGAGGTGGCGCTGCGCAAAGTGCTCGGCGCGTCGCGCGGGCAACTGATCGTCCAGTTCCTGGGCGAAAGCCTGGTGATGGCGGCGGCGGCGATGCTGCTGGCGCTCGCGATCGTCGAGTTGGCGACGCCCCGTCTTGGGGCGTGGATCGGGGCCGATCTCCACCTCGCTTATCTGGGCGAGGGCGGCATGCTGTGGCCGGCGCTGGGGCTGTTCGCCGCGACCGGATTGCTCGGCGGGCTGTACCCCGCATTCTATCTCAGCCGCTTTCGTCCCGCCGAAGTGCTCCGCGCCAACAAATCGACAGTCGAGACGCCGGGCAACGGCCGGTTCCGCATGGCGCTGGTCGTCTTCCAGTTCGCGATCGCGATCGGGCTGATCGCCTCTACCTGGGTGATCTGGTCGCAGACGCTGTATGTCGAGACGGTCGATCCCGGCTATCGCCGCAACGGCCTGGTCCAGATCGCCAATGCCTGGCGCTTTACCCAGGGCGCCGAATACGAAGCCGGACGCACCGCCATCCTGGCGATCCCCGGCGTCACGGCCGTCGGCCGCACCGGGCTCGGGCTGGCCGCGACCGACAAGTCGATCGCGCTCATGCAGGCGGCGGGGGCCAGCGACTACCTGTCGATGGGGCTTTACGGCGTAGATGCCGACTTCCTCCAGATGATGGAGATCAAGCTCCTTGCCGGGCGCGCGCTGGGGGACCGCTTTGCGGCCGATCGCGTAGCCGAAATGCCCGAAGCCGATCTGGTGGCACGCGGCGCCAATGTCGTGGTCAATCGCGCCGCCGCCGCCAAGTTCGGCTATCGCGATCCGCGCGCGGCGGTCGGCCACACGGTGCGGATCGGATTTGGCGGCTTTGGGTTGGCGCCCGCCACGATCGTCGGTGTTGTCGAGGATACGCGGTTTCGCACTGCGCGCGATGCGCTCGAGCCGATCGTCTATTGCTATGATGCGACGCGCACCAATCAGGTCCTCGTCCGCTACGCGAACGCCCGGCCGGGCGAAGTGATGGCGGCGCTGGGCAAGGTCTGGCGACGGTTCGAGCCCGAAATCCCGTTCGAGGCGCGCTTCGCCGACGATATCGTCAGCGAGCTCTACGCCGCCGATCGCGCGCGCACCGCATTGTTCGCATCCTTCTCGCTGCTGGCGGTGCTGATCGCGTGCCTCGGGCTCTACAGCCTCGCGTCGTTCAGCACCGAGCGGCGGACCAGGGAGATCGGCATTCGCAAGGTGCTGGGCGCCAAGGTGCACGACATCGTCCGGTTGCTCGCCTGGCAATTCTCCAAGCCGGTGGTGCTCGCCAACCTCGTCGCCTGGCCCGCGGCATGGTGGGCGATGCGCGACTGGCTCAACACCTTCGACGTGCGCATCGCGCTGACGCCCACACCGTTCGCGCTGGCGGGCCTGCTGGCGCTGGGCATCGCGCTGGCCACCGTGTCGGGCCACGCGCTGCGCGTCGCCCGGGCCAACCCCATCCACGCCCTTCGCTACGAATAGGAGCAGAGCCATGTGGCGCAATTACCTGACCGTCGGTCTGCGGGCCCTGTCGAAGAACAAGGTCTATGCCGTCGTCAACATTCTGGGGCTCGCGATCGGGCTGGCGGCGTGCCTGCTGATCCTGCTCTATGTCCGCTACGAGCGCAGCTATGACGAATGGCTGCCCGGCAACGATCGGATCTATCAGTTCCAGTCGACCTATCAGAGCAAGACGACGTCGGACCATTTCGAGAATCAGGGCGCACCGTACGTGACCAAGGCGGCGCTGCTGAAGGACTTCCCGCAAATCGAACATGCCACCTATTTCGGTGGCGGGGTGCGCGTGACGCTGCTGAAGGACGGGCGCGCCTATACCACCGACGATGCCGGGCTGACCGACAGCCCGTTCTTCGACGTGCTGCCGCTCCCGATGGCGCGGGGCGATCATCAGGCACTGGTCCAGCCCGGCACCGTGGCACTGAGCGAGAGCCAGGCGACCAAGCTGTTCGGCACCACCGACATTATCGGGCGCACGCTCACCGCGATGGCGATGGGGGTGAAGGCGGATTACCGGATCACCGCTGTGTTCAAGGATCTGCCCAAGAACTCGCACCTTGCGATCGATACGCTGATCCGCGCCGATTTCCCGAGCCTCTATGCGCAGGGGCACAATGCCGAGTTCCTCACCCAATGGGGTTGGACCGGCGGATGGGTGTATGTGAAACTGCGCCCCGGCGTGGATGTGGCGGCGCTCAATACCCAGATGACCGCATGGGAAAAGCGCAATATTCCAGATACTTATGATGAAGGAAAGCCTCAGAATATCGGCGACGAGCGCGATTATGCGCTGGTCAATGTCCGCGACGTCCATCTGGGCAAGGCACAGCGCGCGGCGATGACGACGGGCAATGACTCGGCGACGATCGCCACGTTCGCGATCGTGGCGCTGCTGATCCTGGCAATGGCGTGCATGAATTTCACCAACCTCGCCACCGCCCGCGCCAGCCAGCGCGCCCGCGAAGTCGCGTTGCGCAAGGTGCTGGGCGCGACGCGGCGGCAATTGGTTACGCAGTTTCTGGGCGAATCGATGCTGCTTGCCGCGTTGTCGATGCTCGCTGCGCTCGCCTTTACGGAGGTCGCGCTACCCTGGTTCGCGCAGTTCCTCGATGCCGATCTGGAACTCCACTATCTGGGCCGCGACGGCATGCTGGTGCCGGTCCTCGCGCTCATCGTGCTGGTCGGCGCGGCGGGCGGGATTTATCCCGCGCTGTACCTGTCGCGGTTCGAGCCGGCGCGGGTGCTGAAGGCAAACAAGTCGGCATCGGAGGCGGAAGGCTCCGGGCGGCTGCGCAGCGGGCTGGTGATCCTGCAATTCGCGGTGTCGATCGGGCTGATGATCTGTACCGCGGTGGTCTATGGCCAGACGCTCTACGCCCGTAATCTCGATCCGGGCTATGATCGCGAAGGGCTGGTCCAGGTCAGCGGCATCAGTTCCGAAGCGTTCGAGGGGCGGCAAGAGGCGCTGATCCGCTCAGTTAAGGCGCTGCCGGGTGTCGAAAATGCCGGGCGCACCGGCATCGCGGTCAATACCGACAATACGTCCAGCACGACGGTGCGGGTCACCGGCCGGAGCGATCCGGTCGATATCGGCATCTATTCCGCCGACCCGGGCTATTTCCCCACCATGGGCATCCGCACCCTCGTCGGGCGGACCTTCGATCGCAATCGTCCCGCGGACGACATGACGACGCCCTTTCCCGAAGTGCCCGCCGCCGAAAAGGCATTGGCGGCGCGCGGCGCCAATGTCGTGATCAACGAAGCCGGGGTGAAGCGCCTGGGCTTTGCGAGCCCGCAGGCGGCGCTGGGCAAGACGCTGCGCTATGGCACCAAGGACGAATATGGCGGCTCGATGCTGCTCACGATCATCGGCGTGGTGGCGGATTCGCGCTTCCGCCCGATCAACACGCCGATCGAGCCGATCCTGTTCTACTGGAACGACAACAGCGCGCATTGGCTGGTAGCGCGGTTCAAGGGCGATCCGGCCAAGGTCAGCGCAGACATCGAGCGGATATGGCGGAGCATGGCGCCCGACGTGGCGTTCGGTGCGCGCTTTGCCGACCAAATCCTCGAGCGTGGCTATCGTCGCATGGAGGCGCGGGGGCAGATGTTCGCGCTCTTCGCGCTGCTGGCGATCATCGTCGGCTGCCTGGGGCTTTTCGGCCTCGCCGCGTTCACCGCCGAGCGTCGCACCAAGGAAATCGGCATCCGCAAGGTGCTGGGCGCGCGGACGGGGAACATCGTCCGGCTGTTGATCTGGCAGTTCGCGCGGCCGGTGGTGGTCGCGAACGTAATCGCCTGGCCGATCGCGTGGTGGGTGATGCGCGACTGGCTCAACCAGTTCGATGCGCGAATGGCACTCGGCCCGCTGCCCTTCGTCGCCGCCGGGCTGCTGGCCCTGGCGATCGCAGTGGTGACGATCGGGGGGCATGCCTTCCGTGTCGCCCGCACCAATCCGGTCCATGCCCTGCGCTACGAGTAGGCGCGTCAGCACAGGGGATGGCCGGGGCGGGCGGGGTTGTGTCGCCCCGTCCGCCCCGCGTCGGTTCGGCTATTCCTCGCCGCTGCCGGGCTCGGCCATCTTGCGGTGCGCCTCGGCAAGCACTGATTGCGGCACCACGCCCGATCCCAGCACCTGTATCTTGTTCGACAGCCCGGAGACGACATGCCCCTTGCCGGCGAACAGCGCGTCGAAGCCGTCCTTCGCCACTTTGGCCGGATCGGCCTTGTGCTCGTCCTGGCCCACCGACGTGTCCAGCATGTCGGCACGCGCGAAGAATTCAGTGTCGGTAGGCCCGGGCATCAGCGTGGTGAGCGTGACCCCGTCCACGTCCTTGATTTCGTTGCGCAGGGCCTCGGTGAAATTGTCGATGAAGGCCTTGGTCGCATTGTAGATCGCGTTGAAGCTGCCGGGGACATAGCCGGCGATCGATCCGGTGACGAGGATCTTGCCGTCGTTGCGTGCGACCATCGCCGCCAGCACCTTCTGGAGCAGATAGACCGTGCCGGTGACGTTGGTGTCGACCGAATGGCGCCATTTGGCCACTTCGATATCGAGGAACGCCCCGCCCGTCGCGGTGCCGGCGTTGGCGCAGAGCAAGTCGATCTGCCGCCCACCCGCCGCCGCCAGCAGCGCGTCGACGCCGTCGATCGTCGCCAGATCGACCTGGACCGACTGGACCTGCGTCCCGAACTGGCCGAAATCGCGCGCGGCGGCGTCGATCAGCGCTTCGTCGGCGACCACGATCAGGTCGTACCCCTGCTGCGCCGCCAGGGTAGCGAGTTCAAAGCCGATCCCGGTCGAGGCGCCGGTGACGATTGCGAGCTTGTCTGCCACGATCCTACTCCGCTGCCAGCGAGAGGCCGGGCTTCAGCACGACCTTGGTCACTTCATTCTGGTTGTCGTGGAACATCTTATAGCCCTTGGGCGCCTGCTCGAGCGGGAGGATGTGGCTGATCAGGAAGGTCGTATCGATCTTGCCTTCCATGATCGCGTTGAGCAGCGCGGGCATGTAGTGCTGGACATGCGTCTGGCCGGTCTTGAGCGTCAGCCCCTTTTCCATGAACGCACCGAGCGGGAATTTGTCGACGAAGCCGCCATAGACGGCAGGCATCGAGACGCGCCCGCCCTTGCGACAGGCGTGGATCGCCTGGCGGATCGAGTGGATGCGATCGGTGCCGAGGAAGGTCGAGGCCTTGATCTGATCGATGATGTTGTCGACAAACGCGCCGTGCGCTTCCAGTCCGACGGCGTCGATCACGGCGTCGGGACCGATCCCGCCGGTCATTTCGATCAGCGCCTCATAGGTCTTGGTCTCTTCGAAATTGATCGTCTCCGCGCCGAACTGGCGCGCCAGTTCGAGCCGGCGCGGGAAATGATCGATCGCGATCACGCGCTCGGCGCCCATCAGGAAGGCCGATTGCACCGCGAACAGCCCCACCGGGCCGCAACCCCATACCGCGACCGTGTCGCCGGGCTCGATCTCGGCATTCTCCGCCGCCATCCATCCGGTGGGGAGGATGTCCGAGAGGAACAGCACCTTGTCGTCGTCAATCCCATCGGGAACGACGAGCGGGCCGACGTCGCTGAAGGGCACGCGGACATATTCCGCCTGGCCGCCCGAATAGCCGCCGGTCATGTGGCTATAGCCGAACAGCCCCGACATCGGCTGGCCATAAGCGGCCATCGCGATATCCTGATTATCGGCCGGCAGGCCGTTGTCGCATGCGGAATATTGGTGCTTGCCGCAATGGTAGCAGGACCCGCACGAGATGGTGAACGGCACCACGACGCGCTGCCCCTTTTTAAGCGTCGATTTGGGGCCGGTTTCGACCACTTCGCCCATGAATTCATGGCCGAGGATGTCGCCCGCCATCATCGACGGGATATAACCGTCGTACAGATGCAGGTCCGAGCCGCAGATCGCCGTCGACGTGATCTTGATGATCGCATCGCGCGGATTGAGAATTTCGGGGTCGTCGACGGTGTCGACGCGGACATCGTGCTTCCCGTGCCATGCCAGAGCGCGCATCAGTTCTTTCCTTCTTCCTGGAGGCGGCGGCTGCGCGCGCCCGTGGCGATCTCGCCGGTTTCCATAAGCTGTTTGAAGCGGCGCAGGTCGCGACGCGCCTGAATCGCGGGTTCGCGCTGGAACAGCTTGGCGACGATCTTGCCGATCGTGCCGCCCGGCGGATCGTAGAGGATGGTCGCGGTGACGATCGTCCCGCGCTCACCCTGCGCATCGCGAAAGTCGACACGCCCGCTATTGGGCACATCCGCGCCGGCTTCGGATGCCCAGGCGATGAAGGCGCCGTCGCTTTCCTCGGTGATTGTCGCAATCCATTCGACGGTCTTGCCCGCCGGCGCCTTGACCACCCAGCGCGAGCGCCGCGCATCGAGACTCTCGACCTGCTCGACATTCTCCATGAAGGTCGACAGGTTGGCGAAATCGCGCCAATAGGCGAACAGCTCCTGTCGCGGGCGGTTGATCGTGACACTGCGCCCGATCAGCGTATCGGCATTGCCATCCGCAGGTGCCTCCACCAGCGTCTCTGTCGTGGCGTCGACTGCGGCGCTTCGATGTTTTGACGTAGCGAGGGGGCCGTCGTCGAGCGGCGGCGTGTCGAGTGTGTCTGCCATGATATGCCTCCGATTTCCCCGATATAACAAAGGGCTAGTCCGTCCGTTCCGCTCGATTGAACCTGCGATCCGCTCGGTTGGGCAGCGCGGCCAGCGGCTGCGCGATGAACCCGCCGCCGGTTGCGGCGTTGCTGTCACGCGCAGAACCGCGCGATCTCAGGGACGGACGGCGATTGACGGATAATCGGATTGCAAACGGGTCTGAGAGGTGGCTCGGCAAATTTGCACAGGCTGTTAAGTGGAGTTTCTGCCTGAAGGCGGCCAGCATGGCGTCGAACAGGAGATCAGATGACGAAACGAACACGCCGGAACCACAGCCCGGCCTTCAAGGCGAAGGTGGCCTTGGCTGCTGTGAAGGGCGAGAAGACGCTGGCCGAGTTGGCGCAGCAGTTTGACGTTCACCCGAACCAGATCACGACGTGGCGCGGCCAGTTGCTGGAAGGGGCGGCGGGAGTTTTCGGATCGGAGGGCCATAGCGAGCCGGCCGAGCCTGCGATCGACGTGAAGACGCTTCACGCCAAGATCGGCGAGTTGACGCTGGTGAACGATTTTTTGTCCGGGGCGCTCGGCAAAGCAGGACTGTTGCCGAGCGCAAAACGATGATCGACCGTTCGCACGCGTTGCCAGTGACGCGGCAAGTGCGCGAGTTGGGGATCAGCCGCGGCAGCGTCTATTATCTGCCAAGGCCGACCTCGGCTGCCGACCTTGCCCTCATGCGGCGGATCGACGCATTGCACATGGATTTCCCATTCGCGGGTAGCCGGATGCTGCGCGACCTGCTTGCCGCCGAAGGCATAAAGGTCGGCCGGCTGCACGTATCGACGCTGATGAAGAAGATGGCGATCGAGGCAATCTATCGGCGGCCAAACACCTCGAAGCCGGCACCGGGGCACAAGATCTATCCGTATCTGCTTCGCAAGGTGGCGGTAACGCGGCCCAATCAAGTCTGGGCGACCGACATCACGTACATCCCGATGGCGCGCGGCTTCGTCTACCTTATCGCCATCGTCGACTGGTTCAGCCGGCGGGTGCTCAGCTGGAGGCTGTCGATCACGCTAGAGACCGATTTTTGCATCGAGGCTTTGGAGGAAGCGCTTACGCGCTTCGGGGCGCCGGAAATCTTCAACACCGATCAGGGCAGCCAATTTACCAGCATGGCGTTCATCGCCGTCCTGCAGCGCGAGAGAATCGCGATCAGCATGGACGGTCGCGGCGCCTGGCGCGACAACGTGTTCGTAGAGCGGCTATGGCGTTCTGTGAAATACGAGGAGGTCTACCTGCGGGCATATGGCTCGGTCAGCGAGGCCCGCGGCTCGATCGGCCGTTATCTGGCATTCTACAATGGACGACGCCCGCACTCGTCGCTTGACCGCAGGACACCCGATCAGGTTTATTTCGACCGGCCGCTTCTCGCAGCGGCATGAAACCGGCAAACGCTCCACTTAGCAATCGCGCCGAGCTGTTCAAATGAACCGAGCCATCTCTCTGCACGCGTGCGGACGATACCCCTGGCGCTTTGGTGGCGCCGCTCGATCGTGGGCAGCGTCGATCACATCGCTACCGTTGATCGCATCGTAGAGGATAGCGGCTGGACCCCGCGCTATATCTTCATGACGCTGATGTCGGCGGGGATTGCCGTGCTGGGACTGCTCCTGTCGTCGCCGGCGGTGGTGATCGGCGCGATGCTGATATCGCCGCTGATGGGGCCGATCCTGGGGTTTGGCTTTTCGATCGCGATGTTCGATTTCGCCGAGATGCGGCGGTCGGTCGCCGCGCTTGCCTTTGGGTCGATTGCGGCCGTGGCGTTTACTGCGCTGATCGTAGTGGCGTCGCCCCTGAAGGCGCCCACCGCGGAGATATTGGCGCGTACCCGGCCCAATTTGTTCGACCTGCTGGTCGCGCTTTTCGCGGCGCTGGCGGGAACCTTTGCGATCATTCGCGGGCGCGGGGAGACGATCGTCGGGGTGGCAATCGCCACAGCGCTGATGCCGCCGCTCGCGGTCGTCGGCTATGGCCTCGCGACCTGGAACATGCCGGTGCTGGGCGGCTCGTTCGCGCTGTTCGTCACCAATTTCGTGACGATCGCCTTGGCAGCGGCGGTGCTCGCGCGCTTCTATGGCTTTGGCCACGGGCTATCGAGCCAGCAATCCTGGACGCAGACGCTGCTGCTCCTGTTCGTCTTCGTCGCGATGGCGGTGCCGCTGGCGTTCTCGCTGGGGCGGATCGCGTCGGAGGCGGTCGCCGTCGGCCAGATTCGCGCCGCGCTGGCCGAGCGGTTCGGGGCAGATGCGCGGGTGACGCAGCTCGACGTCGATTTCGATCGTGCGCCCTGGACCGTGCGATCGGTCGTGATCGCGCCGCTTTCGCGCGGTGTCCCCGAAAGGGCGTTGCGCGAGGCGATGGAAAAGCGGCTGGGGCGCCCGCTCGACCTGCACATCGATCAGGTGTTGCTCGATCCCGATGCGACGATCGGGGCGCAGCGGGCGGGGCTCCGCGAGACGCAAGGATCGAGCACGCCGCTCGCGACGGGAGCACAGATCGCGCATGTCGTCGGCGTTGCGGCGGGAGTGTCCGCCGAAGCCGTGACGATCGATACCGAGCATCGCCGCGCGACGGCGACCGCCGCGCTGCTGCCCGGCGCGGCGCTCGACAGCTATCGCGCGCTCGAGCAGCGGGCGAGCGCGGCAGTCGAGGGTTGGACGATCGCGCTGATACCCCCGTTGCTGCCGCTGCCGCAGATTGCGTTCGCGACCGGCGCCGACGCGCTCGATGGCGCAGCGCGCGAGAGCGTGCGCACGGCCGCCTGGGCGGCGCAGCGATGGAACAGCATGGCCATTGCAGTCCCAGGGCTCCCCGCCGGAGAAACGCCCGCGCGCCCGACGCTGACTCAGCGCCGTGCGCTGGCGATCGCCGCGGTGCTGCGCGAGGCAGGCGCCGTGGCTGCGCCCGCGCCCGCGACGGGCAGCTTCGCGCTCACCCCCGCCGAGGCGGCGCCCTGAACGCGTCGCGCGACCAAATTACCAGCGGACCGACCAGCCCGCGAGCGCGCTCGTCGATCCGTCGCGGGTGTCGTGCATCACGCCCAGACGCAGCGACGAGACGTCGCCGACGCGGGTATAACCGCCGGTCAGTTGCAGCCGGCGCGTGCCGGCGAGGCTGGCCTGCGCAGTGTCGTAGATCAGCGATTCCGACGCGAGGTCATAGCCGCTGGCATAGGTCAGACGGGCGGCACCGCTTTCGATCTTGAGCGGCTGGCCGACGCCGAGGCTGATGCTGCCGCCAAAGGCCGGGCGGCTCGCCTGGATGCCGAAGCGGCTGGCGACGAGCGGGGTCGCGTCGGTGACGAGCGACCCGTGCGCAAGCTTGAGCTGGGTTACGCCGAGCGAGCCATAGCCTTCGAGCCGCCACGCGCCCGCCAGCGCCAGGCTATGGTGCGCCTCCGCCATCACGGTGCGCGCGCCGCTGCCCAGCCGCAATGCGCCGGCGCCGGTGGGCATGCCCATCAAGGTGCCGCGTTCGGAAATATACGAACCGCGGATCTGCGTGGTGCCGCTGGTCCAGCCGAGCGTCACGGCCTGTGCGCTGCTGTCGCCGATCCGCCCAAAGGCAAAGGTTGCGCCCAGCGTGCCGCCGGCAAAGCGGCGACCCACTTCGATGCTGCCATCGGCCTGGGGAGCGTAGGCGAGCACGCCGTCGGCAAAGGCGGCGAGGCCCATCGTGTCGCCCTGGAGCGAGTCGACTCCGTTCCAGGCGAGCTTCACCGCCAGGTCGCGCCCGGCATAGGCGACGCTGCCCGAAGTGACGGTGGCGTCGATCGCGCGTGGATCGACCGAATTGCGGTAATGCGCAAAGGCGAACTCGCCCGACAATGGGCCGAATGCGATGGCGGTACGATCGTTGATCTGACGGACGCGGCGCTCGATCCGGCGGGGATCGGACACCTGCGGCTGGACCACCAGATTGGCGATCGATCCGCGATAGTCGCGGCCATAAGCGTCGAGCACCGTGACCTTGGACAAGGCCGTCTGCAGCGACACGGTGCCCACTGCGTCGGCAACCGCCATCACCGACGCGGCGAGCGGAGTCTGGGCAGTGCCGTTGGACAGCGTGGGCGATACCGGCGCGAGTGCCGCCTGGAAATCGACGAGGCCATGGCCGAACACCGGGTCGACGCCGGGATCGCCAATGTCCTTCGCAGTCGCAAGGACGATGTCGCCGGCCTGTTGCCCGCTGAGCTGCGGCCATTTCGACAGGATGTCCGCGACCAGCGCCGTGACGACGGGGGTGGCCGAACTCGTGCCCTTGAACACGGTCATCGCGCCCGAGGTATCGAGCGTATAGTGCGTGCCGACCGCGACGACATAGCGGTCCATCATCGTGCCCGCGCGTGCCGAATAGGATGCGAGCTTATAGTCGGTCGTGCTCGGATCGATCGCGCCGACGAACAGCACGGCGCGACGGTTCGCATCGGTGATCGCTGGGGCATCGGTCGGCGCATCAGCCGAGGTATTACCCGCCGCAGTGACGACCAGCCCGCCGGTGGCGGCGTATCGCGCGACGGCGCTTCCCCAGGCGCTGCTGGCGCGATTGGTCAGCGAGCTGTTGATCACTTTGATGCCGTTCGCGCCGGCATAATCGAGCGCTTCGTTGAAATGGGTCAGCGTCTCGGTCTGGGTGTCGGCGTTCCAGTCGGAAATGCGCAGCACCGCGACTTCGGCGCCGGGGGCATAGCCGACCCCGCCGGCGCCGTTCGCTGCGCCGGACAGGATGTTGGCGACCACCGTGCCGTGATCGGACTGCGCATCGCCGATTTTCTCGCGCTTGGTCGTGCTGGAGCCCGTGGTCACATAGCCGAAATCCTTCGACAGCGCGCTGATGCGACCGTCCAGTTCACCGCTGACGTTGAGCACGCCGTCGTCGATCAGGCCGACCGTGACGCCCCTGCCGATGTGCCCGCTTTCGAGCGCGTAGAGCGCGTTGACCATCTCGGCGGCAGTGTAGTTGTTGCGAAACTCCTTGCTGTCGTTCGCCGAGCGCGTCGGCTGCATCCAGAACGGCGTGATGACATAGCCGGTCGGCGGCGCGACCCCGAGGATGGGCGTGGTGGTCGTCTGACCCGTGAGTCCGTCCTGCGTCGATGTCGCCGTTGGGGAGGGGGTCGGAGTCGGTGCAGGCGTCGGTGTGGGGGCCGGCGCGGGGGTCGGCGTCGGCGCGGGTGACGGAGTCGGCGTAGGCGCCGGGGTCGGCGCGGGCGTCGGGGTTGGCGTGGGCGATGGGGTTGGCGCGGGCGTCGGGGTTGGCGCGGGCGTCGGGTTGGCGCGGGCGTCGGGGTCGGCGTAGGCGCCGGAGTCGGCGTGGGCGCCGGGGTCGGCGCAGGCGTCGGGGCCGCTGCCACCGCGACGGGCGCAGGCGTCGGCGTCGGAGCGGGGGCGGCGATAGCGGGTTCCGGCGCCGACACGGTAGCGGGCGCTGGTGTCGCGGTCACGATCGGGGCGGTCGTGGCGGAGGCAACAACCGGGCTCGGTGCCGACGGTGCTGCCACGCTGCCTGCGCTGTTCGCACCGCCCCCGCCGCCGCATCCGCTGAGCGCCACAAGAGCTATCAGGCTAGTCGAGCCGACCAATCCGCGTTTCACGTTCGTTTCCCCAGATAGAAGTATCTCCGTTAATTATAGGAGTGGTTCTATTGGGGTGGCCGGGGTAGGAAATCATTTACTATGAACGTTGAGGTGCGATTTTATCTTAAGTACAAACCCATATGAGGAGCTTCCCGACCGGCGCTTCTACGGATGCGGTGCGATAGACTATGTATTATTATAGGAATATTTGCGTATTGCGCGCGCGGCCGCCCGCAGCGTGGTGCGATATTGGAACACCATGCGCGGTATCCGGGTTTTCAATTGTTAAGACGGGGCTGCGATGCGCGGCATCTATGCCGGTGCGCCGGATCGGCACCCCACCGCTCAGGTTTTCGCGCGAGCCGCTCGGGCCGCTGTGGCTAATGCCCACCCCGCGTGGGGCGCGCACTCGACGATGTGGCGATAAATGGTCGGGAAGAGAGGATTCGAACCTCCGGCCCCTGCCTCCCGAAGACAGTGCTCTACCAGGCTGAGCTACTCCCCGACGGAGTATCGATCAGGGCGCCGAAACGGGCCGGACCGATGCTGGAGCGGCGCCTATAACCACGGGATTCGAGTCGTGCAAGCGTCTCGGCGCGCGCCGGGTCAGCTAATTCGTGCGGCGAGCATGGCGTCGACGCTGGTGAATTTCTCGCGCGGGGCGCCGTCCCGCGCGGCGGCGATCTCGGCGGCTTCGATCTTCTGCCAGTCGCGGAAGGTGACGACGTCGACGCCGCGCGCCGCGAGCAGTGCATCGAGCGCGGGGCGGCCCGGCTTGCCCGCGCCTTCGCCGATGTCGGCGGCGATCTTTTCGGTGATTGCAAAGCCATCGGGGCGGTTGGTGCCGATCGTGCCGGTCGGGCCGCGGCGTGCCCAGCCTACCGCATAGAGCCCGGGCAGCACCCGCCCCTCGACATTGGCGAAGCGCCCGGCGCGATCGTCATAGGGGACGCCATCGATCGGCGGGGTGCGATAGCCGATGCAACTCACGACCAGGCTGGCGGGGATCGCATAGGTTTCGCCGGTGCCGGTCGCCCGGCCTTCGGGGTCCACCGTCGTCCGCTCGACGATGACTCGCTCGGCCCGGCCATCGCCTTCGATCGCGACCGGCATCGCGAAGAAATCGAACACGACGCGGATCGGCTTGTCGGCGCTGGCCAGTGCGAAGCGGCGCAGGTGGGAAACCGCCTTGCGCTGGCCGGGGTCGAGCACTGCGTCGGCTTCGGGTGGAGGCAGGTCCTCGGGTGCGACGACCGGCGCGGCACGAGACAATTCGGTCAGTTCGCCCAGTTCCTTGGGCGTCATGGCGATCTGGTGCGGGCCGCGGCGGCCCAGCAGCGTGATCGTGTCGATCCGCGTGCCCCTGAGCGCATCGAGCGCATAGCCGACAATGTCCGACCCGGCGAACTCGGCATCGGTCTTGGCGAGAATGCGTGCGACGTCGAGCGCGACATTGCCGTTACCGATCACCACTGCCCCCGGCCCGCCGAGCGCCGGGGCGAGCGCGGCATAGTCGGGATGGCCATTATACCAGCCGACAAACGCCGCCGACCCGATCACCCCGGGCAGATCGGCCCCCGGCACGTCGAGCGCGCGATCCCGCGGCGCGCCTGTGGCCAGCACAACGGCGTCGTACAGCGACACGAGTTCCTCGACTGACACGTCTTGGCCGATTGTGACATTGCCGACGAAGCGCACATTTTCGGTCAGCGCCACTGCGGCATACCGGCGCGAGACGCCCTTGATCGATTGATGGTCGGGCGCGACTCCGGTGCGGATCAGCCCGAAGGGGACGGGAAGCCGATCGAGGATGTCGACGCGGACATCTTCGCCGAACCGTTTCTGGCATGCCTCCGCGGTATAATAGCCTGCGGGGCCGGAGCCGATGACGGCGATATGGCGCATGGGGCGTCCTTCTCTTTTCCGGGTCAGACTAGCGCGGTGGGCGGGGAGGGCAACCCGCCTCTCGACGGCGGCCCTAAACCTGCTACCGCGTTAACCGTGAGCCCGATCGAGATTGCCGCGTCCGCCCTCGGACTGATCAACGTGGTGCTGGTGGTCCGCCGGAGCATCTGGAACTATCCCTTCGCGCTGGCGATGGTCGCGCTGTACGGCTGGATATTCTTTGGCGAGCGACTGTACAGCGATGCGCTGCTCCAAATCTTCTTCTTCGTCGTGAACCTCTATGGCTGGTCCAACTGGGCACGGTCGCGGGCCGAGAGCGGGGAAGTGCGCGTCGTGCGGCTGTCGGCGCGCGCGCGGACGGCGTGGCTGGCGGGGTGCGCGGTCTGCACGGCGGGGTGGGGGGCGCTGATGCACGCGACCACCGACGCCGCCTGGCCGTGGTGGGACGGGACGATCGCGGTGCTGAGCGTCGTCGCGCAGGTGCTGCAATCGCGCCGCGCGATCGAGAGCTGGGCGTTGTGGATCGCGATCGACCTGCTTGCGGTGCCGCTGTTCGCGATCAAGGGGCTGTGGCTGACGGCGGCGCTCTATCTGGTCTTTCTGGCGCTGTCGGTGGTGGGGCTCATCGAATGGCGCCGTGCGGAGCGGCGGGCATGATCCCGCGCACCATCTGCCTCCACGGGCCGGAGAGCACCGGCAAGTCGACGCTCGCCCCCCGGCTGGCGGCGCGGTTCGGCGCGCAACTCGTCGACGAATATGGCCGCGAATATGCCGAGACGCGCGGCACCGATTTCACGATGGCCGACCTGGTCGAGATCGCGAAGGTCCATGACGCGGGCGCGCGCATGCTGCTGGCCGCGCATGATCAGCCGCTGATCCTCGACACCGATCCGCTGATGACTGCGGTGTGGGCCGACATGCTGTTCGGGCGGCGCGATCCGTGGTTCGATGCGTGGCAGGGCACCGCCGACCTGTATCTGTTGTTCGACATCGACTTGCCCTGGGTCGAGGATGGCACGCGGATGTTCGGCACCGGCCCGCAGCGCCGCCGCTTCTTCGAGCTGTCGCGCGCCGAGCTGGTGCGGCGCGGGGTGCCGTGGGTACTGATCGGGGGCGAGGGCGAGGCGCGGTTCGCGGCGGCGGTGCGGGCGATCGAGGCGGCCGGGCTCGTGGCGGTCGCGTGACGCCGCGGCCTCTTCGCAAGCGGCGCGACGCCTGCTAGGCCCGCGCGATCATGGCCACCGAACTCTCCCGCATCCGCAACTTCTCGATCATCGCGCACATCGACCATGGCAAGTCCACGCTTGCCGACCGGCTGATCCAGCGCACCGGTGGGCTCACCGAGCGTGAGATGTCCGCCCAAGTCCTTGATAACATGGACATTGAGAAGGAGCGCGGGATCACCATCAAGGCGCAGACCGTGCGCCTGGAGTGGAAGGGGCATGTCCTCAACCTGATGGACACGCCGGGGCATGTCGACTTCGCCTATGAAGTCAGCCGGAGCCTGGCCGCGTGCGAGGGCGCGCTCCTCGTCGTCGACGCGGCGCAGGGGGTCGAGGCGCAGACGCTCGCCAATGTCTATCAGTCGATCGAGCATGACCATGAGATCATCCCGGTCATCAACAAGATCGACCTGCCCAGCGCCGAACCCGAGAAAGTCCGCCACGAGATCGAGGAGATCATCGGCATCGATGCCTCCAACGCCGTCCTCGCCAGCGCCAAATCGGGCATCGGCATCGACGAGATCCTCGACGCGATCGTCGAGCGCATCCCGGCGCCCAAGGGCGATCCCGACGCGCCGCTGAAGGCGATGCTGGTCGATAGCTGGTACGACCCCTATCTGGGCGTCGTCATCCTGGTCCGCGTGATCGACGGCATGATCAAAAAGGGCCAGCAGATCAAGTTCATGGCCGCCGGCACCACGCACCTGATCGACCGCGTCGGCGCGTTCCGGCCCAAGATCGAGCAGCTCCCCGACCTCGGCCCCGGCGAGATCGGCTTCATCACCGCGCAGATCAAGGAAGTCGCCCAGGCCCGCGTCGGCGACACGCTGACCGATGCCAAGCGCCCCGCGCTCCAGGCGCTGGAGGGCTTCAAGGAAGTCCAGCCCGTGGTGTTCTGCGGCCTGTTCCCGGTCGACGCCGCCGATTTCGAGAAACTGCGCGAAAGCATCTCCCGCCTGCGGCTCAACGATGCCAGCTTCTCGTTCGAGATGGAGACCAGCGCCGCGCTCGGTTTCGGCTTCCGCTGCGGGTTCCTGGGGCTGCTCCACCTGGAGATCATCCAGGAGCGGCTGACGCGCGAATATGACCTCGACCTGATCACCACGGCGCCGTCGGTGGTGTACAAGATCAAGCTGACCAAGGCGGCGGGCGAGGCCGCGGGGCGCGAGATCGAGCTGCACAACCCCGCCGACATGCCCGATCCCAACCGGATCGAGAGCATCGAGGAGCCGTGGATCAAGGCCGTGGTCTATGTCCCCGACGAATATCTGGGCAGCATCCTGAAGCTGTGCCAGGACCGGCGCGGCATCCAGAAGGACCTGACCTATGTCGGCGGGCGCGCGCAGATCACGTACGAACTGCCGCTCAACGAAGTCGTGTTCGATTTCTATGACCGGCTGAAGAGCATCAGCCGCGGCTATGCCAGCTTCGACTATGAACAGATCGGCCACCGCGAGGGCGACCTGGTCAAGATGAGCATCCTGGTCAACAACGAGCCGGTCGACGCACTGAGCATGATCGTCCACGCCTCCACCGCCGAGACGCGCGGGCGCGGCATGTGCGAACGGCTCAAGGACCTGATCCCGCGCCATTTGTTCAAGATCCCGATCCAGGCCGCGATCGGCGGCAAGGTGATCGCCCGCGAAACCATCGCCGCGCTGCGCAAGGACGTGACCGCCAAATGCTATGGCGGCGACGCCAGCCGCAAGCGCAAGCTGCTGGACAAGCAGAAGGAAGGCAAGAAGCGGATGCGCGAGTACGGCAGCGTGCAGATCCCGCAGGAGGCGTTCATCGCGGCGCTAAGGATGGGCGAGGAATAGGAGCGGGCGCTGTAGCGGCTGGGGGGGGCGCCAAATCAGCTCTTGCAGTGGGCCCGCCAATTCCCTGAACGCAGACCAGCGGTACTAATGGGCCTGGACCAGATTCGGGACCAGGCTCCGTTTCAATCGTCCAGCCAATAGGCGCTGATCTCGCCCCGATGCCCCTCTGGCGCCAGCGCGGCGCGCAGGGCCTCCAGCAGCGGCGGCAGCGCCTGGGTGAAGGCATAGGGCGGATTGACGATGAACAGCCCCGCACCGTTATAGATGCCGGGCATATCGGCATCGTACAACCAATGCTCCACGACCAGGAATTTCGGGATGCCGAGGTTGCGCAACTTGTTCTTCCACTGCTGATGCGTCGCGCGGTCCTTCAGCGGATACCAGATGACCGTCACGCCATGCGCCCATTTGCGGTGCGCGGCGGCCAGGGTGGCGGTGATGCGGGCGCGTTCGTCGGTCTGTTCGTAGGGCGGATCGACCAGCACCACGCCGCGCGGGGTTCGGGTCGGCAGCATCGCCAGCCAAAGTTCGTACGCATCGCGCTCGTGCAGGGCAGCGGGCGACCCGCGCATCGCGCCGCGCAGTTCGCTGGCGTCCTCGGGGTGTTTTTCATTGAGGATCAGCAGGTCCTGCGGGCGCAACAGCTGCGCCAGGAACTGTGGCGAGCCGGGATAGAGATGCGGCTCTGCCCCGACATTCACTGCCCGTACGGCGGCGCGATAGTCGTCCAGCAAGGGGTTCGCATCGGCAAAGGCCCGCACCACGCCGTGCGCAGCTTCGCCGGTGCGCTGCGCCTGATCGCCGCCAAGGTCGTAGAGCCCGCAGCCGGCATGGGTATCGATCAGGGTCAGTGCGCCCGGTTTCTGCTGCAAGGCCCGGACAAGCGCGATCAGCAGGCTGTGCTTGACGACATCGGCGCTGTTGCCGGCATGGAAGGAATGGCGATAATTCATTGAAACTCAAAACCCTGCCGATTGGCCTTTGTACGCGTTATACCAACATGCGCTGACAGGGACTCATCCTGCCGCACTCCCGTCATCCCGGCGAAAGCCGGGATCCATTCGCCTCTCGGTTTCCGCAAGAGCCCATAGCGAGACCCCAATGGACCCCGGCTTTCGCCGGGGCGACGACGTGGGGGCAGTGATGGGTTTTGGTCAATGCACTATGGCATTGCCGGGCGAAAAAGCCGATCGCGCGACGAGGGAGGCAACCATCCGGCGCTCATATGCGCCGGGCGGAAGGCGTCCAAGCCCCTCTGCACGAAGCCTCAAACCAGCTTTCGCGGTCGGCGGCAACCGGCAGCACGGTCGTCGGTGATCCGCAATCCCGCCAGCCGTTTCACGGGCGCCCGCCAAACGGAGTTATCGGTGCTGGGTGCCGGTGGTCCCCCAGGCGGTGGCCGCATAAATGTGGAACGGGAGGGAACGCCCCACAAGCGGTCTTTCCAATCCTCACCCACCAGGGGGAGGTGGCGCCGGAGGCGTCGGAAGGGGGCGGAAGCACGAACTGCGCGATGTGCTTCCTCCCCCACCGTCAGGCTGCGCCTGCCACCTGGGCGCCTCCATTTACCCGTTGATGCGATCGTATTGAGGATTCGAGGTGGCGCTTTGGGTAGCCCTGGGGTTTGGCGCTGGGTTTGCCGGGATTTTCAGCGGCTTCCGTAGAGCGCGGACGCAATTATCCCATGGCGGCGCGTCGCTCGTGGAAGATCAGGCGGTGGATGTTGAAGGCCAGGTTGGCGAGCGTGATCTTGGCCTTGGCCCGTTCGATGCCGATGGTGCGGATGAACAGGCCCATGACAGCCTTCTGATGCGCGAACACATGCTCGACGCGGGCCCGGATCTTCGACTTGGTGGCGTTGCCGCGGCGGACATGGGCGGGCATCGGCCTGCCCTTGGGCTTTCTGCGGTGGATGCGGCTGACGCGGCCCTGGGCCTTCAGCCAACGCTCATTGCTCTGGCTGCGATAGGCGGTATCGGCCCAGACATCCGATGCGGTGTTGTCGCTGGTCACCACGTCGCGCAGCATGCGCCCGTCGTAGCGCGCGCCATCGGTGACCTGGCCCTTACGAATGAAGCCGAAGGTCCGGCATATCGAGATGCTGCTTTTATACCCGAAGCTTGGGATTGCGATATCCGGCTGCGGCTTGCCATCGGCGGTCGGCCGCGCCTTGGCGAATTTAAGCGTCCAGCGGGCATCGACATCCTTCTGGCGCGCCCTGGCGGGTTCGTCCGGCCAGATCTCGGCAGCGCTCCGGCCCGCCTTCACCGCGGCCTTCTCGGCCTCGGTGTTGCGTTGTTTGGGCGCGGCGACCAGCGTTGCATCGACAATCTGACCCCCCATCGGCAGATAGCCCCGCGCCTTCAACTGGCGGTCGAAATCGGCAAACAGCGTATCGAGCGCGCCGACCGCAGTCAGCCGCTCGCGGAACATGCGGATCGTGTTCGCATCCGGCGTCGCTGCGCCAAGATCGAAGCCCAGGAAGCGCAGCCAGCTCAGCCGATCCCGGATCAGCCATTCCATTCGCCCGTCGGCCACGTTGTTCTGCGCCGCCAGCACCAGCACCTTCAGCATCACCACCGGATCGTAGGGCGGACGACCACCCTTGGTACCGTCGGAATAGCCCAGTGCAGCTACCAGCGTCGGCCGAAACGCTTCAAAGTCCACGATCCGCGCCAGCACCTCCAGCGGATCGCCGTCCGCTGAAAGGCGCTTCATGTGGTCCGATAATCCGAAAAGCCCAGCCTGCCGCATCGTCCGCTCCCGCTGACCGCCGACAGTGAATCATCACTGCGCCAATTTGGCGAGAGGTAAATGGAGGTGCCCACCTCCCCCTGGCGGGCAGGGGAATCGCACATGAGTGAAGCGGGGCTCTTGCGTGGTTGCGCAAAAATGATTCTGAAGGTCTCCCCTTTTGCGGGAGGCCAGGATGGATTTTGTGGAGGTATTTGCGGAGATTCCGGATCCGCGGGACTTCACGTCGCAGTATCCGTTGACCGAGATTTTGTTCATCGCGCTCGCTGCGGTGCTGTGCGGCGCGGGCAACTGTACGGAAATGGTGTTGTTTGCCAAGGCGCGGGTCGATCTGCTGCGGCAGTTCATTCCGCTGGAGCGCGGCGTCCCCAGCCACGACACCTTCAGCCGGGTCCTGCGGACACTCGACCCGCATGCATTCAATGCCGCCTTCATGCGCTTCATGGCGGCGTTCGGCGAGCAGGCACGGCTCGATCAGCCCTGCGGCCAGGTGGCGGTCGACGGCAAGAGCTTGAAGCGCGCTTACGAAAAGGGCTGCGCCCATATTCCGCCGATGATGGTCAGCGTCTTTGCGTGCGATACCTTTATGAGCCTGGCCCAGACGATGGCGGACAAGGGCAACGAAGCCGATGCCGCGATCGCGGCGCTCGAGCTGCTCTCGCTCAAGGGATGTACCGTGACCGCCGATGCGCTGCACTGTCATCGCCGCATGACCAAGGCCGTCCGTGACGGCGGCGGCGATTATGTGATCTCCATCAAGGGCAATCAATCCAAGCTCGTGGCCGAGGCCAACGCCGCCCTTGATGCTGCAGCGGCGCACAGGTCGACCCGCTTCCATCAAACCGAAGACCAAGCCCATGGCAGACACGAGGTGCGTCGTGCCTTTGTCATCCCCTTCTTCCAGACGCCGAGCAAGAACGCGCTCGTCGATCTGGTCGCGGTCGCTCGGGTCGAGCGATGGCGCACCATCGGCGACAAGACCACCCATCAGGTCCGTTGCTATGCGCTGTCGCGCAAAATGCCCGCCGAGGAACTGCTCAAAACAGTCCGCCGCCATTGGTCCATCGAAAACCAGCTCCATTGGCAACTCGACGTCCTCCTCGCAGAGGATATGGCCCGAAACCGAAAGCAAAACGGCCCTGCCATTCTTGCCATTCTTCGCCGCCTCGCCCTCAATGTGCTGCGCGCCGAACCACAAAAAATCACCCTCAACCACAAACGACTCATGGCCCGATGGAACGATCAAGAACTCCTGCGCCTCATCACTCATGTGCAATAGCCCTGCCCTGGCGGGGGAGGATCGCGCAAGGACAACGTCCGCCCAAACGCGGTCGTTCTAATCCTCCCCCGCAAGGGCAGGGCAATCGCATTTGGATGCGTATGCACCCCTATTACCGCCGTCATGCTGAACTTGGTTCAGCATCCATGTATCCACAAGCAACGGCGTAGCGGGCTGAGGGTTGGATGCTGAACCAAGTTCAGCGACTGTCTTTGGCGTCAAGCGGCGAGCCATGGGGATTTGCTCCTCAGGATGGCGTTTGCGAAGGTGAGCAGGCGGCGGGCGAGGGCGATCAGGGCGACCTTTTTGGGTTTTCCGCTGGCGATGAGGCGCTGATAGAGCGCCTGGAGCACGGGATTGTAGCGACTGGCGACGAGTGCGGCCATGAAGAGGGCCGAGCGGACGGTGGGGCGTCCGCCGCCGATCATGGCCTTTCCGCGCCATTGGCCGGACTGGCGGGTCCAGGGCGCGACGCCGGCGAGCGCGCTGATCTGGCGGCGTCCGAGCTGGCCGAGTTCGGGCAGTTCGGCGAGCAGCGTGCGGGCGGTGGTCGGGCCGACGCCTGGGATCGAGGTCAGCAGCGCTTCCTGATCGCGCCACAAGGGCGAGCCCCGCACGGCCTCGTCGATCGTCCGTTCAAGGTCGGACAGTTCCTTTTGCAGCGCAGCCAGCAGCCGCTCGATGCTTTTGCGCAGCGGCAAAAGCGTTGCGCGCCGCAACCGCTGCCGCTCGCTCACCATCATCGCGATGATCTGCCGGCGCCGCGCCACCAGGTCGGCCAGCGCGCGCGTCTCGGTATCCGCCAGCGCGCGCGGCGGCGGGCGCGTTGCCTCGACAAAGCGCGCAATCACTGCCGCATCGATCGGGTCGGTCTTGGCGCGCTTGCCCAATGCGCGCGCAAAGTGACGGATCTGCGCGGGATTGATCACCGCCACCGGCAAGCCTGCGGCCCCCAGCGCAGCAGCCACCACCGTTTCATAGCCGCCGGTCGCCTCCAACCCGATGCACAAAGGTGCCGATACGCCCAGTCGCGCGACCAGCGCCTCCAGACCCTCGGCATCGCGCCCGACTGTCCAGGCCTCGCCCGCGGGCGAGACATGGACGTCCAGGCGATCCTTCGAAACATCGATACCCACATACGTCATGGTCATCGTCTCCCGGGCTTGCGCAATCGGGCTTGCCTTGCAGAGGCCCAAGCGACTGTTCGGGTTCAATGACCTTACAGCGGGCTGTTCACGCTGAACTACGGGCTCTGCGACCCTTGCATGATTCGAACTTCCCGCCGAAGCCGCACCGCATTCTTCATGCAATGCTGCATTTGGCAAGTTACAAGCATGACGGGAAGTGGGAAAAGCGCCCCCCGCTCCATATGCGATAGCCCTCCCCGCCACGGAGCGACAGATTGGATTGTCCCCGGCAATCCAAGATCATGCCGGGGCATGATCGACCTGTCGCTGTGGCGCCGAAGGCGCCGGAGCGACTATCTGGTTTGTCAAAGGGCATGGGCCATTTGCTCGCGTGCATCGCGGGCTTTTGCGTTGAGCCTGACGAGTAATTTTCGTGCGAGAGCGATGCGGACGACCATCTTCGCCTTGCCCTGTGCGAGCAGCCGGTCGCGGAAGCTGGCGAGATCGTCGTCGTATTTTCTGGCGACGTCGGCGACGAGGTAGAGGATCGATCGGACGGAAGGCCTTCCGCCCCGAACGCGGCGCCGGCCATTGCGCTGTCCGCTGTCGTTGGCGAGGGGAGCAAGGCCCGCGAGCTTGGCGATTGCCTTGTTCGAGAGGGTGCCGAGTTCCGGCAGGTCGGCGAGCAGGACGGCAACGGTTCTGTCGGCAAGGCCCTTGATCGAACGAATGGTCTTGTCGAGTTCGGCCCAGAGCGGATCGGCGGTGATCAGCGCCGCGATCTCGGCCGCAAGCGCCTTGGTCTGGCGGTTGAAAAAGGCAATCGCCTCCTTCAGGCTCGCCAATGCGGTGGGCTCACTGGTGCTGTGCAGCCGCTGCTTCTGGACCGAGAGATCGGCGGTAACCTGGCGCAATCTGGCCGTAAGTGCCGTCAGCCGGCGCTGATCCTCAGACGGCGGAGGCGTGGCGACCAGCTGTCTGGCATCGGCATAACCGGCGATCATCTCGGCATCGATGCGATCTGTCTTCTCCAGATTACCCATGGCGTCGGCGAAGCTGCGAACGGCCCTGGGGTTGGCGATGGCGCAGGGCTGACCCTGCTTCCACAGCGCCAGGAAGGCCGCTTGCTCAACACCTCCCGACGCCTCCATCACGACCAGTTCGACACTGTGTTCGCGGCAGAAGGCGAGCAGTTGCGCGACGCCTTCTGCCGTGTTGGCGAAACGCTGATATCGTCCGGCGGCCCAGCTATCGAGCCAGGCTTTGGAAACATCCACTCCACAAAGGTTGCGCATCACGGTAACCTGCCTTGTCTGTGCGATTGAGAATCAACCGACTGTTCGGTCGTGCGTGACAACGGCGATGATCCCTGGCTCCGACGCGGGTGAGCACCTGAGGGGGAACGGGCGACATCGCCGCCACGCCGGTGTGGGTGGCCACCCACACCGGCGCTCAGTCGCTTCCAGCAGAAACGAGCCGTGCTCGTCCAGATACAAGGGGGAGGACGCACGAACGCAGCGCTGTGCTTCCTCCCCCACCGTCAGGCTGCGCCTGCCACCCCCCCCTGGCGGGTGAGGATCGCGCAAGGACAGCTCGCGCCCAGAAGCGGACATTACTCCGCTCGTGCTGCTGCCGTTTCGATGATTTTTCGGGTCAGATATTCGTAGATGCCGTGTTGCCGAGTGTCATTCTCGACAATAGCGGCGGCCTTCACGATGTAGTCGGCATTTAGAGCGGCATTCGCATCTGCAAGACCCGCCTCGATTGCCAAAGCAATCTCTTGCACCGTCAAACCGTCGTCATGACGGCATGCGCCGATTGGCGGGAGAACTGAAACGTCGAAACTTTGCGATTCGCCGCGACCAATTTTCAAACGAAGCATGTTGTTTGTCGGACCGGTCACATGCTGCGCAGTGAACGTGCCATTGTTCTCAGAAATATGCATTGGTCACCCCCACGGCGGTGTTTAACACGCAACGGCAGCTTTCCACCAACTCGGACATCCAGGCGCGTTGCCAACAGCGGGCGTTGCGGCGCTCACCACCTAGCCCAGACCAGACACCTCCGCGAACGCCCCCGGTGCGATCCCGGCGACGGACCAGTCGCCGATCGACCAGCGGACCAGCCGCAGCGTGGGCAACCCGACCGCTGCCGTCATCCGGCGCACCTGCCGGTTGCGCCCTTCGCGGATGGTGATCTTCAGCCAGCTGTCGGGGATGGACTTGCGTGCACGGATCGGCGGATCGCGCAGCCACAGGTCAGGCGGGTCGATCCGGGCGACCTCGGCCGGCAGGGTCATGCCGTCGTTGAGCCGGACGCCCTGCCGCAGGGGCTCCAGGTCGGCCTCCTGCGGATCGCCTTCGACCTGCACGAGATAGGTCTTGGGCATCTTGAAGCGCGGATCGGCAATCCGCGCCTGCAGCCGCCCGTCGTCGCAGAGCAGCAACAGGCCCTCGCTGTCCCGATCGAGCCTGCCGGCGGGATAGACGCCCTTCACCGCAATGAAGTCCGACAGGGTCGACCGAAGCGTTGGCGATCCGCGGTCGGTGAATTGCGACAGGACGCCGAAGGGTTTGTTGAACAGGAGCAGCCGGGCCATGCTGCGCGCATAGCGCTCGGCTGCGGCCCTGTCTTCTGGTGCGTGCCGCCGCCTTAGTGGCCGCGCCCGCCGGACCCATCCGGAAGCTGCTGGTCCGTGCCGCTATCGGCCCAGCTACTTCCGTTGGATTTGTCAGACCTCTCCCTCACCCCTTCCGCGCTTTCCACTCCGCCCAGCTGTCCGGCCGCGCCGCCGCTTCCCATTCCGCCTGCGCCTCGGCCATGCGCGTTTCGGCGGCGCGTTGGGCCTTGTCGCGTTCATTGTGGTCGGCGCCGCCCCATAGGCCCGTGCCGGGGGCGCGTTCATATTGGGGGAGCGGGGGGCGGGGCGGTTCGCCGGCGTCGGCCCAGGCCTTGCGGCGCGCGTCGTCCAGTATCTTGCCGATCGAACAGGCGAAGCGCTGCTCGGGGCCGTGGGGTCCGGGGCGCGTCGTCCACAGGTCCATGAGCGCGGCGCTCATCCCGCCTTCGACGAGGATCAGCTCGATATGGGTGAGCTGGCGCACGGTGAAGTCGGCGGCGACGATCTGGCCGCTAAGGCGCAGATGGCGTTCGTTGCGAACCTTGGCGGCGTAATTGTCCATCATCGACTTGAGGATCGCCTTGTCGGCGGCGGAGGGCTCTGCGGCGGGATCGTTGCGCAGCGCCTCCGCCTTGGCCTCGTCCTCGCGGCGCTGGCGGCAGACGGGGCAGTTCTTCGCCGCCTCGCGTGCGATCGTCTCGGCATGGCGGGTGCCGCGGGGCAGCGCGGCGGGCGGGCCATAGCGTTCGGGGTCGTGATGGCGCAGCACGAACATCAGCAGCCGGTCATTATACCAGCGCCGCTCGCCGCATTGCTCGCCCTTGTAGAAGACGGGGACGGGCACGCCCTCCATCGCGCGCTCGACGGCGATGTCGGACAGCGCGCGGACGCCGGCGTCGAGCGCGGCCTCCCATGCAGCGCGGAAGCTCGCGGCCTCCGGTTGCAGGCGCATCTGGTACGCGCCCTCCTTCGCCATGCCCACGCGGCGCGCGGCGGCGGTGACCGATCCGGTGGCGGCGAGCGCGGCGATGAAGGCGCGCTGTCGCTCGACGGTCCAGCCGTCGAAGCGGTATTTGCGGGGCACCGGCGTGAAATCCGGCACGATCGGATTGGGGCTGCGGTTCGTCATGAGTCGGTTACATAACCAAATCGGTTCGTGTAGGACAGCGAAAAGTTTCGGTTCCGGTTTGAGCGCCGCGAGCATGAAAAAGCCCGGCCGCGCGGGGGCGCGACCGGGCGAAAGGGGAGGCACAGGGGATCAGAAGTTGAAGCGTACCGATGCCGCCAGCGTGCGGCCCTGGACCGAACGCGCCCAGCCGAGCCCGGTGCTGGGCAGCTCGCCCTGGCTGATGTCGAGGAAACCCTTTGCATTCAGCACATTGGTGGCGGTGAGCGCGAGGTCGACCCGATCGAGCGGATGCAGCACGACGAACGCGCCGACGGTCGTGAAGCCCGGCATCTTCAGCTTGTTGAGATCCTGCGCATAGCTGCTGGTGATCGTCACGATGCTGGCGCCGACCGTGGCATATTTGGTGTCGACCTGCGGCGTCGCCTGGAGCGTCCAGGCGGGCTGGTGGCGCGGTTCCTTGCCGGTCAGAATGGGATCGAAAAAGTCTTGGGTGATCTTGGCCTTGGTATAGGTCGCGCCCGCGGTGAGGCTGAAGGGGCCGCGGCGCGCGCCCGCTTCGAGCTCGAGGCCATAGGTGCGGTATTTGCGCGAGGTCTGAGTCGCGGTGCCGTTGAGCTGGTTGTGGTCGTCGGCATAGGCGAGGAAGGCAGTGGCGTTGAAGGTGATGCCCGATTTACGGAACTTCAGCCCGCCTTCGAGCTGGCGGACGATGTCATAGCCCTGGCGCGCGTCGGTGAGGTCGCCGGTGGTGGTGTCGATCGCGCTGGTGAACAGGATCTTGTCGGCGTTGACGCGCCCGCCGCGGCTGTAGCGCGCGAACAGGGCGAGGGGCTCGGCGATGCGGTAGTTCACGCCCGCCGAATAGCTGAGATAGCCGAAGTCATAGTCGACCGGCGCCGCCTGGCCGAGCGGGAGTGTGGAGACGCGGGTCTCGGGGAGGCTGATCTTGCCGTCGCCGTTCATGTCGTAGCTGATCGTGCCGACGCGACCGCCGCCGAGATCGGCGCCTACCGCACGCCCGCGAGCATGGCCGGTGTCGTAGCGCAGGCTGCCGCCGATCGCGATCTTGCCGATGTGGAAATTGACCGAGCCATAGGGGGCGGCGGTGCTGTAATCGACGTCGTATGCGCGGCGCAGCTTCGGCCCGTTGCGGCTATAGGCATAGACGCCGTCCTGCGTCTGCGCGACTCCGCCGGCGGTGGTGAGGTTGACGAGCGAGGCACGCCCGTCGCCGACGACATCGGTGACCATCGAGATCTGGAGCGCGTCGACCGTCAGCGTCTGCGCGGCGATATAGAGACCGCCGGTGACGGTCAGGTTGCCGCCGCCGACCCGCCAGACGCGGGTGGCGCGGAAATCGTCGGCGAAATGGTCGCCGTTGCGCAGATTGTAGGTGTTGACGAAGAAGTTCGACAGCAGGCCGTTGCCGTTCGCATCGGTGGGCACGGCCTTGCCCGCATTGGGGCCGTTGGCATAGGTCGCGGTCGCGCCGGCTCCGGCGAGCGAGGCGGCGATCGTCGCGATCGGGCCGACCGTGCTGGGGAAGGCGCGGAGGAACTCGCCCGAGGTGCTGGTGTAGCGCATCCGGTTGGTCATCGTCCAACCGCCGACTTCGAACTGCGTCTCGAGCCCGATCGACTTGCTCTTTGGGTGCTGGCCGTTCTTGACCGGGAATTGCCTGACCTGGTTGTTGCCGTCGAGCGTGAGCAGCGTGCTGATGTTGGGCGAGAACATCGTGTCCTTCAGGATGTCGAACCCGCCGATATTCTTGAACACCGGCTTGTCGTTCGACCCCGTGATCGCGACCGGATAGACAGCATAGCTGGGGGCGCGATCGTCGAGCAGCTTGGCGTAGAGCCGGATATAGCCGTTGGCGAACTCCTTGGTGACGTTCAGCTTGAGCTGGCCGCCCTTGAACGCGGTGAAGCCGGCGTTGCGCGGGCCTTCGCCGACGCGATAGAATCCGCCGACATGGAAGCGCAGCGTGTCGCTGAGCCGGGCGCCGTAATCGAAATCGGCGCGCTTCAGGTCATAGTCGAGCCCGGTGGTGAACTGGATCGAGCCGCCCTCGACCTCGCCGGTCTTCGAGATCAGGTTGATCAGCCCGCCGGGCGAATTCGACGCGAAGGTCGAGGCCGAGCCGCCGCGGATCGTCTCGATCTGGGCGATGTTGAAATCGGCGCGGAAGAACGAATCGCCCGCCATGTTGAACACGTCGTTGAACTCGATAACGGGCAAGCCGTCCTCTTCGAGCAGCACATATTTGGAGCCGCCCGATCCGATCGGCAGCCCGCGCACGGTATAGTTGTTGTTGCCCTCGCTGATCCCGTTCTCGACGCGGAGCCCGGGCATCGTGCGCAGGATGTCGGCGAGCCCGACCGGGCCGAGCTTCTGTGCCTCGGTGCCCTTTAGCGAACTGGTCGAGGTCGCGCTGTCGAGGCGATCGCGGCCCTTGGCGACGCCGGTGGAGAAGACTTCCTTCTCGGGTTCCGCCTTGCTAGGCTGCGACTGTGCTCCACTGGGAGTCTCGGTCGCCTGTTGCGCGAGCGCGGGCGCGGAAAGGGCCGTAGTCGCAATCAATGCTGCGTAGAATTTGCGGGAGAACATCAGCCAACCATCCTCGGTTTAGGATTCATTCCCCAAAATTATGGGATGCGATTCGCGGGCAGCGTTGGGAGGACGGATTTATTCACGAGTTTGCAGATCGCTGTGGCCCGGAAGCGACGGTCGTTCCCGCTCGCCGATCGACGGAATCGGCCGCGTGAACCGTCGGCAGATGCTGGGCGGCGTTGCTGCGGCGGCGCTGTTCGGGAAGGCGGCGGTTGCCGCGCCCGCGGCACCTTTGGTGCTGGCCGCCGCCAGTCTTCAGGAATCGATGAGCGCCGCCGCCGATCGCTGGGCGGGCAAGGGCCACGCCCGCCCGGTGCTGTCGTTCGCCGCATCCTCGGCGCTGGCGCGGCAAGTCGCGGCGGGGGCGCCCGCCGATCTGTTCGCGAGCGCGGACGAGGCGTGGATGGACGATCTGGAGCGGCGCGGGCTGATCGTCCCCGGCACGCGCGCGCCGTTCCTGGGCAACCGGCTGGTGGTGATCCAGTCCGCCACGAAGCCGATGCCCTCGCGCGACGTGCCGCTGGCGCGACTGCTCGCCACGGGGCGGATCGCGCTGGCGGACCCGGATTCGGTGCCGGCGGGGCGCTATGCCAAGGCGGCATTCGAGGCGATGCGGCTATGGCCCGGCATCGCGCCGCGCGTGGTGCGCGCCGAGAATGTCCGCGCGGCGATGGCGCTGGTCGAGCGCGGCGCGGCGGAATGGGGCGTGGTCTATGCCACCGACGCACGGGCATCGTCGCGGGTGCGCGCATTCCGCATGTTCCCCACCAGCGTCCACCCCCCGATCCGCTACCCGCTTGCGCGGCTGCGCGCATCGACCAGCCCCGATGCCGAGGGGTTCCGTCGCTTCCTGCTGGGGCGCGAGGGGCAGGGGGTGTTTGCGGGGTTTGGGTTTCAGCCGGGGTGAGGGGGTGCGGGGCCTCTGGGTCGCGCTTCCCGGTCGGTCCCTCCCCCGACCCCTCCCGTGAGCGGGAGGGGAGCGCTGGTGTCGTCGCGATTCCCTTTTCTCCAAAATCCCCCTTCCGCTTGCGGGAGGGGTTAGGGGAGGGGCTGTAGCTTCGCAGTCGCGGCTTCCCGGTCTGCCCCTCCCCCGACCCCTCCCGCGAGCGGGAGGGGAGCGCTGGTGTCGCGGCGATTCCCTTTTCTCCAAAATTCCCCTTCCGCTTGCGGGAGGTGCTAGGGGAGGGGCTGTAGCTTCGCAGTCGCGGCTTCCCGGTCCGTCCCTCCCCCGACCCCTCCCGCGAGCGGGAGGGGAGCGCTGGTGTCGCGGCGATTCCCTTTTCTCCAAAATTCCCCTTCCGCTTGCGGGAGGGGTTAGGGGAGGGGCCGTAGCTTCGCAGTCGCGGCTTTTCCCGGTCTGCCCCCCCCGACCCCTCCCGCGAGCGGAAGGGGAGCGCTGAACGCTATTGCAGCAGCGCGGCGCCCTCCGCCTGCGGCAGGGCGACTGCGGTTTCCATCAGCGCGATGCGGGCGACGCAGTTGGTTCGCGCGTCGGCCTTGAAGAGCAGTGCCTCCCGCAATTGATCGCGCGTGATGCCTGCCTTTTCGGTGATCGCGGCCATGACGGGCGGGGATACCGAGAAGCCGCGTCGATCCAACTGCGCGCGCGGTTCGACCTGGGTTTCCAGAAGGACCTGCGCGACCAGCGCGCGCTGGTCGCGCAACGCTTCGGGGACCTCCTCGACGGGATAGCTTTGCCCCTTCATCATCGCGTCGCAATGCGCGGGATTGGCAGCGAGCAGCGCCTGTGCCTTTTGGATCAGCACCCGATTGAACGCGACGCGCAGCCGATAGGGCGCATCGGGAAGCTGGTCGTCGAAGCGTTCGAGAAGCAGCTTGGCCATTTTGTCGGACCATTCGCGCGGCTGCGCCTTCGCGTCCCGCCCGATTAGCCAGTTCGAATGGAGCAGCATCGCCAGCGGCTTGTTCTGGGCCTGCACCGCCTCCCAGCGGAGCGACGCGTCGCCAACCCGATCGAGCAGCGCCTGGATGTCGCGATCCTCGCTTTCCAGCGTCCGCTCGATCTGAAAAGGGGACGGTCGGGTGCTGTCGCGATCCTGGAACGCGCAGCGACCGATGTTGAGGACGACGATCACCAGCAGAACCCAGCCGAATTGCCAGCTCCAGCCGGAAAAGAACCCCGATCCTTCAGCCGCTTGCGTCCCGATCCGGTGCTTCGGGTCCCATAATGCCACCCGATCGGGATCGAAGCTCAGTTCCAGGTCGGGATAGTGGTTGCGGGCCAGCGCGATCAGCGCGCGCACCTCGGAGCGTTTTACCCGGCCCCGGCGTGATCCCTCATATGCGGGCGTCGTCAGTTCCATCCACGCCGCATGATGTTGATGGCCGGGCGTCGCGAAGTCTTCGACCAGGCGCAGCAGGCGATAGCGGGCCGTGATCTCGGCCATGCCGGGGCTCTGGCGGATCGTGCCGTCGTCGCGATACCAACCGAAATACTCGGTGACGGGCAGGATCAGCGTGTCGGAGAACGGGATGGTGTAGCCGACAAGCTGCGCGATCCAGGCTTCAACATCTGCGGCGAAGTCGATGCGGTCCATCCGTGGATCGCTGACGATAACCCGCCAATGATCGAGCATCTCGCGCCGGTCGATCGTGCTGGGGAGCGGACGCGGCGCCAGGTCGTTGCGGTGGAGCAACTCGGCCAGCGCGGTGGCATGGCCTTCGTAATAGTCGGGCGTGCGCGGTGCCCATGGCTGCGGGGCAAGCGACGGGGCAGGCGGCTCCGGCTCGGGCTCCGGCGTGGCAGCTTCGGGAGCGGACTCCGCTTCCTCTTCCCAGTTCCACTCCCGCTCTTCGCCCTTCTCGTCGAGCCACGCCGCCTGTTGCGTCGCGTCCTCGAACGCCTCGCGCAGCGCGATGAACGCGGCGGGATCGGCCTCCACGTCGATCGTCTTGAGCCGTGCGGCATAGGCGCGGCGGATCGCGCGGGTGTCGTTGGTCGGGGCGATCCCCAATGTGCGCCACGCGGGCCCGTGGCTCACAGGAAGCGTTCCCCCTCGACCGAGTCCAGCGCATCGACCAGCCTTTGCCGCGCCTCGTGGATCGCGCGCGGCTCCTGTGCTTCCAGCGCGCTTTCGAACATCCCGATCCAGCGGCCGATAAACTCGCGCTGGTCGCCCAGGAACGCTTCGTAGCAGCGCGTGGCGCGGGCCAGCACGGCGGCGTTCTCGCTCTGCTCGCGCGGATGCACCTTGAGCGCGGCGAGTGCGTCGCGGCGCTTGGCGATTTCGGCGTCGGTCATCGCGTCGGCGTCGTCGACGATCACGAGGTTGCGCGTGACGTCGGTGCCGGGGACGCTGATATCGACTTCGAGCAGGCCGCTGCTGTCATAAGTGAAGCGGCATTCGACGCCGATCTGGCCGGCGGGCTTGCGGGGCACGGGCACGCTGATCTCGCCCAGCTTCACATTGGCGGCGACGTCGCGCGCTTCGCCCTGATAGATGCCGAAATGGATCTGCTTCTGATTGTCCGAGACGGTCTGGTAATAGCTGGCGCGGCTGGCCGGGATCGTGGTGTTGCGATCGATGATCGGCGAGAAGATGCCGGTGCGATACCCGCCGCGCCCGTCGGGCTCCGCCGTATCCACCCCCAGCGTGAAGGGGCAGACATCGGTCATCCGCACTTCCTCGAGCGCCGCCGAGCGCGCGAGCAGCCCCGCCTGCACCGCCGCGCCCAGCGCGACCGCGTGGTCGGGATGCACCGTCGCATTGGGGAAGCGCCCGAACATGCGGGTGATCGCACGGCGCACCACGGGCATTCGCGTCGATCCGCCGACCAGCACGATCTCGCTCAGGTCCTCCACGCGGATGCTGGAATCGCGCAGACTTCGCAGCACGGGGTCGCGCAGCCGCTGGAGCAGCTGCGCGGCGGCTTCCTCGAACGCATCGGCGGTGACGGTGGTCGACAGCGCCTTTCCGTCGAGGACGATGGCGAATTCGGCCTCGTTCGCGTCGCTCAGCGTGCGGCGGGCGCGTTCGGCGGCGGCGCGGAGCAATTCGTGAAGGACCACCGGGTCGGCGGCGTCCAGCGCCGATTGCGGCTGGAGCCGGGGGCGGGCCAGGTCGATCAGCCGTTCGTTGAAATCCTCGCCCCCCAGCCGGTTGTCGCCCGACGAGGCGCGGACTTCGATCACGCCGTCGAACACTTCGACGATCGACACGTCGAAGGTGCCGCCGCCGAGATCGAACACCAGGAACGGCTCCTGCTCGCGTGTCTGCACGCCGAACGCCAGCGCGGCGGCAGTGGGTTCGTTGACGAGCCGCTCTACCTTGAGATCGGCAAGCTGGCCCGCGCGGCGCGTCGCCTTGCGCTGGCGATCGTTGAAATAGGCGGGGACGGTGATGACGGCGCCGGTGACGGGCTCGCCGGTGAACGCCTCGGCATCAGCCTTTAGCTGGCGCAGGACGAGCGCGGAGAGTTCCTCGGCATTGAAGCCGCGCTTCCCCAGCGTGGCGATTTGTTGCGTGCCCATGTGGCGCTTGAACGCAGTGACGGTATCGCGCGGATGCGTCGCCTGGCGCTCGCGCGCGGCCATGCCGACGAGCAGCGCGCCGTCGGCGGTGAGCGACACGGCGGAGGGGGTCAGCATGTCGCCCAGCGCATTGGGGATCAGCACCGGCTGACCGTCGCGCCAGAGGGCTGCGGCGCTGTTGGTGGTGCCCAGGTCGATGCCGATGATCACAGAGGAACTCCCTTTATCCCGCGCAGACCTAACGGGACGGGTCCGGGTTCGCCAGCGCGTTTCGGCGGCGTTCCGTCATTCGGACTGGGCGGGTGGCCGCTTGCGGGGCGGGGCGGGGGCGGGCATGGATGGGGCGATGCCAAGCGACCCCCCCGCCGCGCCGTGCTGAGCCCCGCCGAATGGGGCATCGTCGCGCTGTCGCTTCAGGTCGGCGGGGTGGCGGTGCTGGCGTGCCTGCCGGTCGCGTTCGGGCTGGCGTGGCTGCTCGCGCGGGGGCGGTTTCCGGGGAAGGTGCTGCTCGATGGGCTGGTCCATCTGCCTTTGGTGGTGCCGCCGGTGGTGACGGGTTGGCTGTTGCTGCTCGCCTTTGCGCCTGCGGGGCCGATCGGGGGGTGGCTGGAGGCGTGGTTCGGCGTGAGCGTGCTGTTCCGCTGGACCGGCGCGGCGATTGCCGCCGCGGTGATGGCGCTGCCGCTGATGGTGCGCGCGATGCGGCTGTCGATCGAGGCCGTCGACCGGCGGCTGGAGCAGGCGGCGCGGACGCTGGGGGCGGGGCGCTGGCGCAGTTTTCGCACGATCACGCTGCCGCTGAGCCTGCCGGGAATCGTTGCGGGGGCGGTGCTGGGGTTCGCGCGCGCGCTGGGCGAGTTTGGCGCGACGATCACCTTCGTCTCCAACGTGCCGGGCGAGACCCAGACACTGCCGCTCGCCATCTATGCCGCGCTCCAGACGCCGGGGGGCGAGGCGATGGTGCTGCGGCTGGCGGGGATTTCGGTGCTGTTGTCGCTGGCGGCGCTGGTCGGGTCCGAGCTGATCGCGCGGCGGGCGGGGAGGGGGCTGCATGTCCTTTGACATCGATGTCGCGCGGCGCGTGGGCGAGGCGGACGTCGCGTGTCGGATCGAAGGCGACGGGCTGACGGTGTTGTTCGGGCCATCGGGGGCGGGCAAGACGAGCGTGCTCAACATGGTGGCGGGGCTGCTGGTGCCCGATACGGGGCATGTGCGGGTGGGCGGCGAGACGCTGTTCGAGGCGGCGCAGGGGGTGGACCTGCCCCCCGAGGCGCGGCGTGCGGGCTATGTGTTTCAGGAGACGCGGCTGTTCCCGCACCTGCGCGTGCGGGCGAACCTGTTGTACGGATCGCGCGAGGGGGCTGCGGACGTGGACGAGACGATCGCGCTGCTCGGGCTGGGCGCGCTGCTCGACCGCTGGCCGCGCACTTTGTCGGGCGGCGAGGCGCGGCGGGTGGCGATCGGGCGGGCGCTGTTGTCGGCGCCGCGCTTCCTGTTGCTCGACGAGCCGCTATCGTCGCTGGACCGCGCGCGGCGGGAGGAGATCATGGCGCTGATCGAGCGGCTGCGCGACGGCGCGGGGTTGCCGATCCTGATGGTGACGCATGACCGGGAGGAGGCGGAGCGGCTGGGGACGCGGGTGGTGGCGATTTGAGGGTTATCCTGCCTTCGTCACCCCGGGCTTGACCCGGGGCCCCGCTGCATCTGCGAGCCGGTGGGCGGGCGTCGTGCGAAAGAAAGAAGCTGGGCCCCGGGTCAAGCCCGGGGTGACGGTGGGTCTCAACCCGCCGCAGCCGCCAGCAACGCCGCCAGCGCCCGGTTCATCGGGGTCGCGATACCATGGTGTTCGCCCAGCCGCACGATCACGCCGTTGCGCGCGTCCAGCTCCATCGGGCGCCCTGCGACGCGGTCGGCGTGGAGCGAGTTCATCGAGGCGCCGTCCGCTGCCCGGTTCTGCGCCACCACCGCATCGGCCACGCTATCGGGCATGTCGGCGCCCTCCGCGCGGCCCACGGCGCAGCACTCGAGCACCAGCGCGCGGATCACGTCGGCCACGGCTTCGTCGCGCGCCACTTCGGCGGTGCGCAGCGTCAGCGCGTTGACGATGCCGGCGCAGTTGATCGCCAGCTTGCGCCATGCGGCGGTGGTGAAGTCCGCCGTGGTCGATACGGCGATCGGAGTGTCGACGAACAGCGCGGCGAAGCCTTCGCCCGCCACGCCTTCGGGGACGAGGATGGTGCCGTTGCGGCGCTGGAGGATGCGGCCCGGCGCGTGTCGTTCGGCGGGGATGTCGACGATGGCGGGGAGGACATGCGCGTCGGGGACGAGCCCGCGAAACCGCGCGCGATGCTCGACGCCGTTCTGGAGCACCGCCAACCGCGTCGTCGGCGCCATGAGGCCGGGCAGCCATGCTGCTGCGCCCGCCGCGTCATAGGTCTTGGTCGCCGCCAGCACCCAGTCGACCGGCTGCGCCGCCGCCGGATCGGTGAGGACAAGCGGGGTGGCGCGGATCAGGCCCTCGGGCGTCTCCACCGCAAGGTCGTCGAGCGGCGAGCGCGCGCAGAGCGTCACGTCATGCGACTGGGCGAGCCATGCGGCGATCGTCCCGCCGATCGCCCCGGCGCCGATCACCGCGACCCGCGCCATGGCTCAGAAAGCCCCGAGATAGTCGGGCTTGGCCAGCGGCACGCCCTTGTGGCGGAGGATCGCATAGGCCGTGGTGACGTGGAAATAGAAGTTGGGCAGCGCGAAACGCTGGAGATAGGCCAGCGCCTTGAACTCGAAGCTGCGCGATGACGTCTTGAGCGTCACGTCGGTCTCCTCGCGGCCCTGCATCGCCTCCGGCGGGATGGTGTCGAGGAACGCGATCGTCGCGGCGACACGATCGGCCAGTTCGGCGAAGCTCGTCTCGGTATCGGCCATCGGCGGCGGCGTGATCCCCGCCAGCCGCGCGCCCGCGAACTTGGCGGAATCGCTGGCGAGCTGCACCTGGCGGATCAGGGTCGCCATGTCCTCGGCCAGCCTGGCCTCGAGCAGCGTCTCCGGGGGGAACCCCTGTTCCTCGGCAAAGGCGCGGCCCTTTTCGAGGATCGCGGCGAGTTGGGTGAGGCCCCGGCGCAGCGGCGGGACGGTGAGGGCGTGGAGTTCGGTGGCCATGGGCGCTGCATATACCGGGCGCGCGCGGATGACGACGGGTTTCGGGCCGTCGATCACCCCACAAAAAACCGCCGCCCGGACATTCCGGACGGCGGCATTTTGTCTGTCAGCGCGAGAGCGGCTGAACGAGGGGATTATTCCTTGTTCAGATACTCGCCCGCATCGGCATCGGTGCCGTGGCCCGAGGGCACGACCGATGCCAGCGCGTCGTCGCCGGTGCCCGCGGCGTCACGCGCACTGCGTGCGTGCTCGGCCTTGCGCTCTTCGGCGGCGCTGTTCGGGGCGATCAGCGCGGCGTCCATCTTGCGCTGGGCGACCCGCAGCGCGGCGTCGCGCGACGAGGCTGCCACGCGCAGACGGTTCATGCCCGCGCCGGTGCCCGCTGGGATCAGGCGGCCGACGATCACGTTTTCCTTCAGGCCGATCAGCGTGTCCTGCTTGCCCTGGACCGCCGCCTCGGTGAGGACGCGGGTGGTCTCCTGGAACGACGCCGCCGAGATGAAGCTGCGGGTCTGCAGCGACGCCTTGGTGATGCCGAGCAGGATCGGCTTGCCCGCTGCAGGCGACTGGCCGGGGGTCAGCTTCGAGTTGACGTCGTCCATCTCCTCACGGTCGAGCTGTTCGCCGACCAGAAGCGTGGTGTCGCCGCTCTCGATGATCTCGACCTTTTGCAGCATCTGGCGAACGATCACCTCGATGTGCTTGTCGTTGATCTTCACGCCCTGGAGTCGATAGACTTCCTGGATTTCCGACACGAGATATTCTGCCAGCGGCTCGATGCCGAGCACTTCCAGAATGTCGTGCGGATCGGGCGAGCCGCCGATCAGATTGTCGCCACGCTTGACGTAATCGCCTTCCTGGACGTCGATGACCTTCGACTTCGGCACCAGATACTCCACGACCTCGCCGCCATCGTCGGGCATGATCCCGATCTTGCGCTTGGCCTTGTAGTCCTTGCCGAACACGACGCGGCCCGAGACCTTCGCGATGATCGCGTTTTCCTTGGGCTTGCGCGCTTCGAACAGCTCGGCGACGCGCGGCAGACCGCCGGTGATGTCGCGGGTCTTGGCGGACTCGCGGCTGACACGGGCCAGAACGTCACCGGCCTGGACCTGTGCGCCGTCCTCGACCGAGAGCACCGCACCCGGCGCCAGCATGTAGCGACCGGCCTCACCCGACGATTCGTCGAGCAGGGTCAGGCGGGGACGAAGATCTTCCTTCTTCGCCGCCGCACCGCGGTTTTCCACGATGACGCGCTGGGCGATGCCGGTCGCTTCGTCGACCTGCTCGCTCATCGTCTTGCCGTCGATGACCTCGACATATTTCACCGTACCGGGGTTTTCGGTGATCAGCGGCATGGTGAACGGGTCCCATTCCGCCATGCGATCGCCCTGGCTGACGATATGGCCGTCGTCGAACAGCACATAAGCGCCGTACGGGATGCGATGCACCGCCAGTTCGCGGCCATCCATATCCACGATCGCCAGTTCGCCCGAGCGGCTGAGCACCACGCGACGGCCACGCTGATCGGTGATCAGGCGCAGATCGCGATGCTCGATCTTGCCGTCCGAGGTCGCTTCGAGGTTCGACTGCTCGTTGAGCTGTGCCGCGCCGCCGATGTGGAAGGTACGCATCGTCAGCTGCGTGCCCGGCTCACCGATCGACTGCGCCGCGATGACACCCACCGCTTCGCCGATGTTGACCGGCGTACCACGCGCCAGATCGCGGCCATAGCATTTGCCGCACACGCCGATCTTGGCTTCGCAGACCAGCGGCGAACGGATCTTCATGCCCTGGATACCCAGGCCCTCGATCCGCGTGATCATCGCCTCGTCGAGCAGCGTGCCCGTCGGGATGACGACTTCGTTGGTCTTCGGATCGACGACGTCCTCTGCCGTGGTGCGGCCCAGGATACGTTCGCCGAGCGACGCGATGGTCGAGCCGCCCTGCACGATCGCGCGCATTTCCAGCGCACGTTCGGTGCCGCAATCCAGCTCCATGATCACGCAATCCTGCGACACGTCGACCAGACGGCGGGTGAGATACCCCGAGTTCGCCGTCTTGAGCGCCGTATCCGCCAGACCCTTGCGGGCGCCGTGGGTGGAGTTGAAATATTCAAGGACGGTCAGGCCTTCCTTGAAGTTCGAGATGATCGGCGTCTCGATGATCTCGCCCGAAGGCTTGGCCATCAGGCCGCGCATGCCGGCGAGCTGCTTGATCTGCGCCTGCGAACCGCGGGCACCCGAGTGGGCCATCATGTAGATCGAGTTGATCGGCTTCTCGCGGCCCTTCATCGGGCCGTCCTCGTAGCGCTTCACCGCCTTGATCTCGTCCATCATGGCGCCCGCCACCTGATCGCCGCAACGGCTCCAGGCGTCGATCACCTTGTTGTACTTCTCCTGCTGCGTGATCAGGCCGTCCTGATACTGCTGCTCGTAATCCTTCACGAGCGCGCGCGTACCGTCGACCAGGCCGACCTTGGCGTCCGGAATGATCATGTCGTCCTTGCCGAACGAAATGCCCGCCTTGAACGCATGACGGAAGCCCAGTGCCATGATCGCGTCGGCGAACAGCACGGTCTCCTTCTGGCCGGTGTGGCGATAGACCTCGTCGATCACGTCGCCCACGTCCTTCTTGGTCAGAAGGCGATTGACGACGTCGAACGGCACCTTGTGGCTGTGCGGCAGGCATTCGCCCAGCAGCATGCGACCCGGGGTCGTCTCGAAGCGCTTGAGGTAGGTCTTGCCGGCTTCGTCGGTCTGCGGAACGCGGCTGATGATCTTGGTGTGCAGCGTGACCGCCCCGGCGTTGAGCGCCTGGTGGACTTCCGACATGTCACCGATGATCATGTTCTCGCCGGGCTCACCCTCCTTGAGCATCGACAGATAGTACAGACCAAGCACCATGTCCTGCGACGGCACGATGATCGGCTTGCCGTTCGCGGGGCTGAGGATGTTGTTGGTCGACATCATCAGTACGCGTGCTTCGAGCTGGGCTTCCAGCGACAGCGGCACATGGACCGCCATCTGGTCGCCGTCGAAGTCGGCGTTGAAGGCCGAGCAGACCAGCGGGTGCAGCTGGATCGCCTTGCCCTCGATCAGCACCGGCTCGAACGCCTGGATGCCGAGACGGTGGAGCGTCGGCGCGCGGTTCAGCAGCACGGGATGCTCGCGGATCACTTCGTCGAGGATGTCCCAGACTTCCTTGCGCTCCTTCTCGACCCACTTCTTCGCCTGCTTCAGGGTCATCGAGAGACCCTTGGCGTCGAGACGGGCATAGATGAACGGCTTGAACAGCTCGAGCGCCATCTTCTTCGGCAGGCCGCACTGGTGCAGCTTCAGTTCCGGACCGGTCACGATGACCGAACGGCCCGAATAGTCGACGCGCTTACCCAGGAGGTTCTGACGGAAGCGGCCCTGCTTGCCCTTCAGCATGTCGGACAGCGACTTGAGCGGACGCTTGTTCGCGCCGGTGATCGTGCGGCCGCGGCGGCCATTGTCGAACAGCGCGTCGACGGCTTCCTGGAGCATGCGCTTTTCGTTGCGGACGATGATGTCCGGCGCGCGCAGCTCCATCAGCCGCTTGAGGCGGTTGTTACGGTTGATCACGCGGCGGTACAGATCGTTGAGATCCGACGTCGCGAAGCGGCCACCGTCCAGCGGCACCAGCGGGCGCAGCTCGGGCGGGATGACCGGAACGACGTCCAGGATCATCCACTCCGGGCGGTTGCCCGAATCGATGAAGCTTTCGACGACCTTGAGCCGCTTGATGATCTTTTTGGGCTTCAGCTCGGACTTGGTGACTGCCAGCTCTTCGAGCAGCTCCTTGCGCTCGCCCTCAAGGTCGAGGTCCATGAGCATGATCTTGACCGCTTCGGCGCCAATGCCGGCCGAGAAAGCGTCTTCGCCATATTCATCCTGCGCGTCGAGCAGTTCGTCCTCGGTGAGGAGCTGGAACTTCTCGAGCGGGGTCAGGCCCGGCTCGGTGACGATGTAGCTCTCGAAATACAGGACGCGCTCAAGCTGCTTGAGCTGCATGTCGAGCAGCAGGCCGATGCGCGACGGCAGCGACTTGAGGAACCAGATGTGCGCGACCGGGGCGGCCAGCTCGATATGGCCCATGCGCTCGCGGCGGACCTTCGAGACGGTCACTTCCACGCCGCACTTTTCGCAGACGATGCCCTTGTACTTCATGCGCTTGTACTTGCCGCACAGGCACTCGTAATCCTTGATCGGACCGAAGATGCGCGCGCAGAACAGGCCGTCACGCTCGGGCTTGAACGTGCGATAGTTGATGGTCTCGGGCTTCTTGATCTCGCCGAACGACCACGAACGGATGCGGTCCGGGGACGCGATGCCGATCTGGATCTGGTCGAAGGTCTCCGGCTTGGCCACCGGGTTCGCGAAATTGGTCAGTTCGTTCATTTCTTTTTCCTCAAACTCCCTCTCCCCTTCAGGGGAGAGGGCAGGGGAGAGGGGGAGAGTGGTTGCCGTGTTACAGGCCCCTCTCCCCGACCCTCTCCCCCGAGGGGGAGAGGGAGACTGGGTCGCTTACTCCGCCGCGATCTGGACGCCGTCGGTGTCGTAGCCCGGCTCGTCGGTCTTCAACTCGACGTTGAGGCCCAGCGAGCGCATTTCCTTGACGAGCACGTTGAAGCTCTCTGGAATGCCGGCCTCGAACGTGTCGTCGCCCTTGACGATCGCTTCATAGACCTTGGTGCGCCCGACCACGTCGTCCGACTTCACCGTCAGCATTTCCTGGAGCGTGTACGCCGCGCCATACGCCTGGAGCGCCCACACTTCCATTTCGCCGAAGCGCTGTCCGCCGAACTGCGCCTTACCGCCCAGCGGCTGCTGGGTGACGAGGCTGTACGGCCCGATCGAGCGGGCGTGGATCTTGTCGTCCACAAGGTGGTGGAGCTTGAGCATGTAGATGATGCCCACCGTCACCTTGCGATCGAACGCCTCGCCGGTGCGACCGTCATAGAGCGTCGACTGGCCCGAGGATTCGAGGCCTGCCAGTTCCAGCATCGCCGACACATCGGCTTCGCGCGCGCCGTCGAACACCGGGGTGCCCATCGGAATGCCCGTGCGGGTGTTGTTCGCCAGCTCGATGATCTGGCCCGCGTCGCGTGCTTCGATCTCGTCGATATAGTGACCGCCGTAGATCTCCTTCAGGCGCTCCTTGACCGGCTCGGGCATCGTGCCCGGCTGTGCCTCGGGGTTGGCTTCGCGCCAATCCTCCAGCATCGCCGAGACCTGCATGCCCAAATTGCGGGCGGCCCAGCCAAGATGCGTCTCGAAGATCTGCCCGACGTTCATGCGCGAAGGCACGCCCAGCGGGTTGAGCACGAGGTCGACCGGCGTACCGTCGGCGAGGAACGGCATGTCCTCCGCCGGCAGGATGCGCGAGATCACGCCCTTGTTGCCGTGACGGCCGGCCATCTTGTCGCCCGGCTGCAGCTTGCGCTTCACCGCGACGAAGACCTTGACCATCTTGAGCACGCCCGGCGGCAGCTCGTCGCCACGCTCCAGCTTGTCGCGACGATCGTGGAACTTGTCGGTGATGCGCTTCACCGCCTCGTCATACTGGACCTTCACGGCTTCGAGGTTCGACTGCATTGCGTCGTCCTGCACCGCGAACTTCCACCATTCGTGGCGGTCGACCGAGTCGAGCAGGTCGGCGTCGATCGTCGAGCCCTTCTTGACGCCCTTCGGCGCGCCGGTCGCGACCTGGCCGAGCAGCATTTCCTTCAGGCGCGACCAGGTGGCGCGGTTGAGGATGTTGCGCTCGTCGTCGCTGTCCTTCTTCAGGCGCTCGATCTCTTCGCGCTCGATCGCCATCGCGCGCTCGTCCTTGTCGATGCCGTGGCGATTGAAGACGCGCACGTCGACGATCGTCCCGGTAACGCCCGGCGGCAGGCGGAGCGAGGTGTCGCGCACGTCGCTGGCCTTTTCGCCGAAGATGGCGCGGAGGAGCTTTTCCTCCGGCGTCATCGGCGATTCACCCTTGGGGGTGATCTTGCCGACCAGGATGTCGCCCGGCTCCACTTCGGCGCCGATATAGACGATGCCGGCCTCGTCGAGGTTGCGCAGTGCCTCCTCGCCGACGTTCGGGATGTCGCGGGTGATGTCCTCCGGCCCCAGCTTGGTGTCGCGGGCCATCACTTCGAACTCGTCGATATGGATCGACGTGAACACGTCGTCCTTCACGATCCGCTCGCTGATGAGGATCGAATCCTCATAGTTATAGCCGTTCCAGGGCATGAACGCGACGAGCGCATTGCGGCCCAGCGCCAGCTCGCCGAACTCGGTCGACGGGCCGTCGGCGATGATGTCGCCGGCATTGACGGTCTCGCCCACCTTCACCAGCGGACGCTGGTTGATGCAGGTCGACTGGTTCGAGCGCTGGAACTTCATCAGCGTGTAGATGTCGACGCCGCTCTGCGTGGCTTCGACATCGCCCGAGGCGCGGATGACGATACGGGTCGCGTCGACCTGATCGACCACGCCCGAACGGCGGGCCGCGATGGCGGCGCCGGAGTCACGCGCGACGGTTTCTTCCATGCCGGTCCCGACGAAGGGCGCTTCCGCCTTCACCAGCGGCACGGCCTGACGCTGCATGTTCGAGCCCATCAGCGCGCGGTTGGCGTCATCGTTTTCCAGGAACGGAATGAGCGATGCGGCGACCGAGACGAGCTGCTTGGGGCTGACGTCCATCAGCGTGACCTGGTCGGGCAGCGCCATCAGGAATTCGCCCGCCTGACGCGAGGACACCAGTTCCTCGGTGAAGCGGCCTTCCTCGTCGAGCTCGGCAGAGGCCTGCGCGATCGTGTGCTTGGCCTCTTCCATCGCCGACAGATAGACGACGTCGTTGGTCACCTTGCCGTCGATGATCTTGCGGTACGGCGTTTCGATGAAGCCGTATTTGTTCACCCGGCTGAACGACGCCAGCGAGTTGATCAGACCGATGTTCGGGCCTTCCGGCGTTTCGATCGGGCAGATGCGGCCATAATGCGTCGGATGAACGTCGCGGACTTCGAAGCCCGCGCGCTCACGCGTCAGACCACCCGGTCCAAGTGCCGACACGCGGCGCTTGTGGGTAACTTCCGACAGCGGGTTGGTCTGATCCATGAACTGCGAGAGCTGCGACGAACCGAAGAATTCGCGCACCGCAGCGACCGCGGGCTTCGCGTTGATCAGGTCGTTTGGCATCACGGTCGACACATCGACCGACGACATGCGCTCCTTCACGGCGCGCTCCATGCGGAGCAGGCCGACGCGATACTGGTTCTCCAGCAGCTCGCCCACCGAACGCACACGACGGTTGCCGAGGTTGTCGATGTCGTCGACTTCGCCCTTGCCGTCCTTGAGGTTCACGAGCGTCTTGACGACTTCGAGAATATCCTCGGTGCGCAGCGTCGTCACCGTGTCCTCGACGTCGAGGTCGAGGCGCATGTTGAGCTTGACGCGGCCAACAGCCGACAGGTCGTAGCGCTCGGGATCGAAGAACAGGCCCGAGAACAGCGACTCCGCGGTTTCCAGCGTCGGCGGCTCGCCGGGGCGCATCACGCGATAAATGTCGGACAGCGCCTGCTCGCGCTCTTCTGCCTTGTCGACCTTGAGCGTGTTGCGGATCCACGGACCCGTGGCGATGTGATCGATGTCGAGCAGCTCGAGCTGGTCGATTCCGGCCTTGTCGAGCATTTCGAGGTTCTCAGCCGAGACTTCGTCGCCGGCTTCGATATAGATTTCGCCGGTCGCCTCGTTGATCAGGTCGAACGCGCTGTAGCGACCGAAGATTTCCTCGGTCGGGATCAGCAGCGTGGTCAGCCCGTCCTTGGCAGCCTTGTTCGCGGCGCGGGGCGAAATCTTCTGCCCCGACGCGAACACGATCTCGCCCGACAGCGCATCGACGATGTCGTACATCGGCTTCTGGCCGCGCCAGTTTTCGGCCTGGAAGGGGATCTGCCAGCCGTTCGGGCCGCGGACATAGGTCACGCGGTTGTAGAAATAGTTGAGGATGTCCTCGCTGTTCAGGCCGAGGGCATAGAGCAGCGTCGTGACCGGCAGCTTGCGCTTGCGATCGATGCGGACGTTGACGATGTCCTTCGCGTCGAACTCGAAATCGAGCCACGAGCCACGATACGGGATCACGCGCGCCGCGAACAGATACTTGCCCGATGCGTGGGTCTTGCCGCGATCATGGTCGAACAGCACGCCCGGCGAACGGTGCATCTGGCTGACGATCACGCGCTCGGTGCCGTTGATGAAGAACGTGCCGTTCCCCGTCATCAGCGGCATGTCGCCCATATAGACGTCCTGCTCCTTGATATCGAGCACCGACCGGGCTTCCGTATCGGGATCGACCTCGAACACGATCAGGCGGAGGGTAACGCGCATCGGCGCCGCATAGGTGATGCCGCGCTGACGGCATTCCTCGACGTCGAACTTGGGGGGCTCCAGCTCGTAATTGACGAAGTCGAGCTCGGCGGTGCCGGCGAAGTCGCGGATCGGGAAGACCGAACGCAGCGTCTTTTCCAGCCCGGAGACATAGCCGATCGAAGGATCGCTGCGCAGGAACTGTTCGTAGGATTCGCGCTGAACCTCGATCAGGTTCGGCATCTGCACCACTTCGTGGATGTCGCCGAACACCTTGCGGATGCGGCGCTTGAGCGTGCCCGTTCCGTCGATTGCTTTGGTAGCCATGGGTTTTTCGTGCCTCGTCAGCCGTAAATTCGGTGCCCCTGTCCGGGGCCGGGACGTGCAAAAGGACGCGAAAAGGCCGCACGACACCCTATCGGGTTTCGGCAGCTTCGGGGCGTCTGACAAGCCGTTCCGATCCATGCGTGCGGTGCGCTGCGCGACGGCGCACCATTTCCCGATCGAAGGGCTGGAGCGGGCATATAGGGGCGCGGGGAGGGTGTGTCAAATGGCGAGGGTCGCCGATCGGCACGAGATGTTCACCATCTGCGAAGTGGCACGCAAGAGTATGAATTCGCTGGCCTAGTTGCGCTTGACCTCGTTCGGTTGCAATGTCGAAGGCGAAATGATAGCCGCGGTCACGTCGGCGGGGGCGGCTGACCGACATACCGGGGGGCGAGTGTGGCATTGTCAGTAACGGACGATCTGCTGAAGGCGGATCGTAACAATTTTACCTTGCTTCGTCTCATGTTAGCGAGCGCGGTGATCTACACCCATGCGGTTGAATCGATGGGGCACATCGACGAGACGTCGTTGATCTTCGGTCGTCAGATCGCCTGGCTGGCGGTGAATGGGTTTTTCTCGCTGTCCGGCTTCCTGATGTATCGCAGCCTGGAGCGCAATCCCTCGATCAGCGCGTTCGCGCTCTCCAGATTCATGCGCATCTGGCCGGGCATGTTCGTCATGTGCCTGGTTGCGGCGGTCATTTATTCCTTCTTCACCGTCGCGCCGCTGCGCCAGTATTTCTTTGGCCGTGAGACGCTTTCGTTCATTTTCATTAACCAGTTGCTGGTGCCCAAATACTTCCTGACGGGTGTGTATTGCCCCGAGAACGGGGATACGGGGATGGCGCTGTGTTCGATCAACGGCGCGCTCTGGACCATCCGCTGGGAAATTAGCTGCTATGCGGCCATTGCGACCTTGTCGGCGGTAGGGTTTCTGAGGCGGCGACGCTTCAACCTCGTCATTTTGCCGACGCTGATCGTTTCGGCGCTCGTGTTCAACTATCCGCCGGTGCATCACTGGCTGGAGGCACGGTCCTGGACGCACATCTATTTCCCCGAGCAGATCGTTCGCCTTTGGACTGCCTTCGCAATCGGTGCAGCCGCCTATGCCAATCGCGATCGGATCAAGCTTTCCTGGGCGGGAGCGCTGGTGGGCCTGGTGCTCGTATATTTGACGCGCTCCTACTTTTTTGCCGATGTGGTTCGCGCGTTCGCCGTCTGCTACTGGATCCTCTGCATCGCCTTTTTGAGCGTACGGTCTCTGCCGTTCGGACCGAGAATTCCTGATTATTCCTTCGGCGTATACATCTACCACATGCCCGTCATGCAGGTGTTTCGAATTTGCATACCGCATGTCGAGCCCCATTTGCTGGCACTGATGTCGCTCGTTGCGGTCGTTCCGTTCGCGGCGCTTTCGTGGTATCTGGTGGAGAAGCCTGCGCAGGAACTGCGCCGGCAGATCCGGCTTCCGCAATTTCGGCGGCGACTACCCGGTTGAGTTTCCCTCGCGCGGCGATCGTGCGGGTTTGACGTTCCCGACCTGCTTGGTGGTCCGCCGCCCCGGATTTTCGTGGACTGCAACACGATTGTCGCGGCATTGCAGCCCAAGTTTAACATTCGCCCGCCAACGGCCTCCCCGAACCAGGGAGGGAAACCATGAAGAAGAAATCGGGTCTCGTCGTCGCACTGCTCGCCACCGTGTAGGCTACTGCCGCGTACGCACAGGACACGGCGCAGGAAGGCGCGGCGGGCGGGGACATCATCGTCACCGCGCAGAAGTTCGAACAGAAGCTGCGCGACGTGCCGATCACCATCACCGCCGTCACCCAGGAGCAGATGAAGCGTCTGGGCGTCGACGATCTCGACGAGCTCTCCAACTATATTCCGGGCCTCAACATCCAGGAGCAGAAAGCCCGATGATCGATGGCTGGATGGGCGATGACTGGTTCCATCACGGCGCATTCCGCCTGCCCAATATCGGCTGGATCTCGGGCATTACCGGCTACAAGGCGGGCGGCCCGACGCCCCCCGACGTTGGCTGGGGCGATTATGACACGTTCCGCAAGATCGGCTCGGCGGGCGATTGGGCGAAGAAATATGGCTATGACCAGTTGCCCTTCTGGCAGCGGCTGAGCCAGCATGTTGCCTATGTGCGTTCTGGCAGGGCCAGGCGCTCGACAAGCTGCTCGCGAAAAACCCCTCGAACGTGCCGACCCTGTGGGAACAGGGGCTGTGGGATCACGAGGGCATGTACGGCGCGATCCACAGTTTCGAGGAACTGCAAAAGACGCCGCAGGCCGACAAGAACTTCCTGCTGATGGGGCCGTGGCGCCATTCGGGCTTCAACTATGACGGATCGAAGCTGGGCGCGCTGAATTTCGAGGGCGACACCGCGCTCCAGGCGCGGTGCGACATCCTGTTGCCGTTCTTCAACGCCTATCTGAAGGACGGCGCGCCTGCCTTCACCCCGGCAAAGGCGAGCATCTACAATAGCGGCGAGAACCACTGGGATTTCCTCAACCACTGGCCGCTGGCGCCCGAGGACAAGCTGACCCCGCTATATCTGGGCACCGGCGAGGCCGCCGGGTTCGCCAAGCCGGGGGAAGGGCAGGACAGCTATGTCTCCGGCCCCGCGCAGCTTCCAGCGTCTTGTCAGAACCATAGCGCCAATTCGACCGATGCATTGCGCGACGACGCATCATTTCCCGGTGCTGTGGTGTGGAAGCCATATAGGGAAGGGGGCTCGGAGTGTCAAACCCCGTGGCGGAACCGTTGTAGCGTTGTGAAGTGCCTGAGTTCCGGGGTGAGTGCCGGATTAACAGGGTGGTTTGCCCCTTTCGTGCCGGTCGCGCAAACGCTGCGGTGCCCGCTTCCCAAGCGATCGAAGCGATACTATCCCATGGGTATCCGACCATCGGGGAGACATATGAAAACCAATAATATCCTGCGCGCCGGGCTCGCCTGCGCCGCGCTTGCCACCGCCACCTTCGCCAGCGCACAGGATGCCCCTGCCGCCCGCACCCCGGGCTTCAACGACATCCCCGAAAAATTCGTCATCCCCGCCGAGCGCAACGACTATATCCGCCGCGAAGTGATGATCCCGATGCGCGACGGGACCAAGTTGTTCACCGTGCTGATGATCCCCAAGGGCGCGAAGGGCGCGCCGATCCTGCTCACCCGCACGCCGTACAACGCCGCGGGGCGCACGCGCCGGATGAACAGCCCCCAGATGCTGTCGATGCTGCCCGAAGGCGACGAGGTCTTCGTCAAGGCCGGCTATATCCGCGTGTTCCAGGACGTGCGCGGCAAGAACGGGTCCGAGGGCGAATATGTCGTAACCCGCCCGCCGGTCGGGCCGCTCAACCCGACCAAGGTCGATCACACCACCGATGCGTGGGACACGATCGACTGGCTGGTGAAGAACACGCCCGAGAGCAACGGCAAGGTCGGGATGCTCGGGTCGTCCTATGAGGGCTTCACCGTCGTCATGGCGCTGCTCAACCCGCACCCCGCGCTGAAGGTTGCGGCGCCCGAAAGCCCGATGATCGACGGGTGGATGGGCGATGACTGGTTCCACCACGGCGCGTTCCGCCTGCCCAATATCGGCTGGATCTCGGGCATCACCGGCTACAAGGCGGGCGGCCCGACGCCGCCGGACGGTGGCTGGGACGATTATGACACGTTCCGCAAGATCGGATCGGCGGGCGATTGGGCGAAGAAATATGGCTATGACCAGCTGCCCTTCTGGCAGCGGCTGAGCCAGCACGTCGCCTATGACGCATTCTGGCAGGGGCAGGCGCTCGACAAGCTGCTGGCGAAGAACCCCTCCAACGTTCCCACGCTGTGGGAACAGGGGCTGTGGGATCATGAGGACATGTACGGCGCGATCCACAGTTTCGAGGAGCTGCAGAAGACGCCGCAGGCCGACAAGAACTTCCTGCTGATGGGGCCGTGGCGCCATTCGGGGTTCAACTATGACGGGTCGAAGCTGGGCGACCTTGCCTTCGAAGGCGATACCGCGCTCCAGGCGCGGCGCGACATCCTGTTGCCGTTCTTCAACGCCTATCTGAAGGACGGCGCGCCCGCCTTCACCCCGGCAAAGGCGAGCATCTACAACAGCGGCGAGAACCATTGGGACTACCTCAACCACTGGCCGCTGGCGCCCGAGGATAAGCTGACCCCGCTGTATCTGGGCGTGGGCGAGGCCGCGGGGTTCGCCAAGCCGGGGGCAGGACAGGACAGCTATGTCTCCGACCCCGCCAAGCCGGTCCCGCATCTGCCGCGCCCGATTAATTTCAGCGACGGGCGCTGGAGCACCTATCTGGTCACCGATCAGCGCTTCGTCGATGGCCGCACCGACGTGCTGACCTATTCGACCGAGGTGCTGACCGAGCCGGTGCGCGTTTCGGGGGCGCCGTTGGCGGATATCTTTGCGAAGACAACGGGAACCGACGGCGATTTCGTCGTGAAGGTGATCGACGTCTATCCGGACGAGATGGCCAGCAAGAAGGAAATGGGCGGCTTCCAGCTTCCGATCGCCATGGACATTTTCCGCGGGCGCTATCGCAATTCGTTCGAGAAGCCGTCGCCGATCCCGGCGAACAAGGTGCAGGAATATAAGTTCCGGCTGCCAACGGTGAACCACACTTTCCTGCCGGGGCACCGGATCATGGTGCAGATCCAGTCGAGCCAGTTCCCGGTCTATGATCGCAACCCACAGAAGTACGTCGAGAATATCTTCTTCGCCAAGCCCGAGGACTATCAGAAGGCGACGGTTTCGATCGTCTATGGCGGCGCGCAGTCGAGCGCGGTGCTGTTGCCGGTGGTGCCGGTCGACCAGACGGCGGCACAGGCGAAATAGCCGATCCGCGGCTCTCTCCCGCACTGGCGGGGGAGAGCCGCGGCGCGTCGCGCAGGGCCGCATTTTTGCGGCGCCAGTCCCCACCGCTTTGCCAAGTTCTCCTATAATGCGCAGGTAATTCAACGCCGCGGCGCAGGAACATATGCGAGTGAGCACTTCCTGTCGCCGCCAGACAGAGCAAGGGTTCCGCTGACCGCCATCGGGGCCGAGCGCTGGTTAGGAACTGCCCGATGAGCCCCGTTGTCGTCCGCGCGTACTTGCTGGAAGCCCTCGAGTTTCTGGGCTATTTCGTGCTGACCGCGACGCTGGGCGGGGCGATGTACTGGCTGGTGCAGTTTCGGCCCCATTCCGAAGCCAAATGGTATATATTGGCGAGCGCCGGCGCGGCGGTGGTCTCGGTGCTCTATGCGGCGCGGATGTACTATCTTTTCCGGATATCTTTCCGGCGTCGCAACGCGCGCGCGGAAGCGCCCGAGGCCTCGCCCGATGCGACTGCCCCGTCGACGCCGCGCCTGAGTTGGTCCGAGCGCATCGCCGCCGAGCAGCCGGAGCGCGCCGCACGCGCACGGGCCGCGCTCGCGCAGGCCGAGGCGGAAGCCGAGGCGGCGGCGAATGCCGACGACCCGGCGATGTCGCTCGACGCAATCAAGGCGCGGATCGCCGAGCGCATGCAGAGCGAGGACAAGGAGCAGGAAGAGGCCAGGCGCATCATCGAGAAGTTCGGCGGGCGGAACTGACGCTGCGCCCTGCGCGAGCGTCTTTCCACTGACCCAGGCGAGTGCTAGCCCTTGCGGCTGCTATCCGCCACGGGGGTTCGATCGATGAAGCAATGGAGTCTGGCGCTTGCGATCGCCGGTGCTGTCCTGCCCGGCGCCGCGCGCGCGCAGCAGGCGCCGCCGGCCGCGCAGACGCTCCATGTCGAGTCGCGCAGCTTCACGCTGCCCAACGGGCTCAAGGTCGTGCTGGCCAGGGACAGCATCGCGCCGACCGTCACCGTCGCGGTCTATTACGGCATCGGCTTTCGCGTCGAGCCGCGCGACCGCACCGGCTTCGCGCATCTGTTCGAACATCTGATGTTCCAGGGATCGAAGCACGCGCCCAAGGGGGTGTTCGACACGACGATCACCAATGCGGGCGGGGTCAATAACGGATCGACGCGGTTCGATTTCACCAATTATTACGAAGTGGTGCCGTCGAGCGCGCTCGAGCGGATGCTGTGGCTCGAGGCGGACCGGATGGCCAATCCGGTGATCGACGATGTGGTGCTCAAGAACCAGCAGGGCGTCGTCGGCAACGAGGTGAAGGTCAACGTCCTCAACCAGCCATACAGCACCTGGCCGTGGATCGACCTGCCGATGCTGGCGAACACCAACTGGTATAACAGCCATAATTTCTATGGCGACCTGACCGAGATCGAAGCGGCGACGGTCGCGGATGCCAAGACCTTTTCGGACACCTATTACCGGCCCGGCAACGCCGTGCTAGTGATCGCCGGCGACCTCGATTACGCCGCGACGCGCGCGATGATCGAGAAATATTTCGGCGGCATCCCGAAATCGGCGCCGGTGCCGCGACCCGATATCTCCGAACCGCGCCAGACCGCCGAGAAGTTCAAGAGCCGCGTCGACGCGCTCGCGCCCAAGCCGGGCTATGCCGCGGGCTATCACGTGCCCCCGCGCGGGACCCCCGAATGGTATGCGATGGGGCTGATCGACCAGATCCTGCTCCAGGGCGCCGACAGCCGACTGTCGCGCAAGCTGGTGCAGGAAACCGGGATCGCCGGGGAGATCGACGGCGGGATCAATGCCGATCTGGGCAACATGTTCAATTATAACGGCCCGATGCTGTGGGCGTTCAACTTCACCCATGATCCCGCGCACAGCCCCGCGCAGATCACGAAGACGATCGACGGCGTGATCTCCGAGTTGCAGGCGACGCCCGTCGGGGCGGCGGAGCTGGCGCGGGCGCGGACCAAGATGCGATCGGAGCTGTACGGCACGATTGACGGCGGGGGGCGGATCGGGCTGGTCGACCTGCTCGCCAGCTATGCGCTGTTCGACAATGACGCCGATGCCGTCAACCGTATCGAGCAGGGGTTCGCCAGCGTGACGCCGGCGCTGATCCAGAAGACCGCGCGCGAATATCTGCGCAGCACCAATCGATCGGTCTACGCGATCGAGCCGGGCGCCGCGGGCGCAACCCCGTCGCAGGGAGCGAAGTGATGGCGCGCACCATGTTCCCGAACCTGTTCGCAAGCCTGTTGGCAATCGCCGCCGCTAGCCTCGCCACCCCCGCCCTCGCACAGGACAGCTTTCCGCCGCCGCCGCCGGTGGGCGAGCCCAAGCCGTTCCGGCTGCCCGCGACCGAGAGCTATACGCTGCCCAACGGGGTGCAGGTCACGCTGATTCCCTATGGCATCGCGCCCAAGGTGGTCGTGCAGCTCCGCGTGCGCGCAGGCAACGCGACCGAGGGCGCGCGCACCTGGCTGTCCGACGTCACCGCCGAGATGATGGAAGAGGGGGCCGCGGGCCGCTCGTCCGCGCAGATCGCGACGGCGGCTGCGGCGATGGGCGGCGACCTGAGCGTCGGGGCGGGCACGCAGACGACTGCGATCTCGATGAACGTGCTCTCCGAATTTGCCGCGGACGCCGTGGCGCTGGTCGGCGATGTCGCGATCCGGCCCGATCTTCCGGAGGCGGAACTGGCGCGGGTCAAGGCCAATCTGGGCCGCCGCCTGTCGGTGGCGCTGTCGCAGGCGGGATCGGTGGCGGACATCGCGCTCGGCCGCACCGTCTATGGCCCCGACCATCCCTATGGCCGCGCCGTGCCGAGCCAGGCGCAGCTCGCCGGCTATACGATCGCCGATGTGCGCGGTTTCCACGCCAGCCAGTTCGGGGCGAAGCGCGCGCATCTCTACATCGCCGGAAAATTCGACGCGGCGACGGTCAAGGCGGCAGTGGCCAAGGCGCTGGGCGGATGGGCAGCGGGGCCCGACCCGATCGTATTGCCCGCGCCGCACAAGCCGGGGCCGCAGGTGATCCTGGTCGACCGCCCCGGCGCGCCGCAGACGACGCTGCGGCTCGCCTTCGACGCACCGCTGGCGGGATCGGCGGAGGATATTCCCGCGCGGGTCACCAATGCGCTGCTCGGCGGGGCGTTCAGCTCGCGGATCACGCGCAATATCCGCGAGGACAAGGGCTATACCTATTCGCCCTATTCGGACACCGAGTTCAGCCCCGGCGAGGCGCTGTGGGGCTTTCAGGCCGACGTGACCACCGACGTCACCGGCCCGGCGCTGGCGGAGGTGCTCAAGGAAGTCCGCCGGATGCAGACCGAGCCGGTTCCCGCCGAAGAGGCCAAGGGCATCCGCACCTATATGGCGGGGCTGTTCGCGATCATGAACTCGACCTCGGGCGCGGTGGTGGGGACGCTGGCCACGCGCGACGTGCTGGGGCTGCCCGCCGACTGGACCGACACCTATGTGCCCGCGGTGCTGGCGGTGACGCCCGAGCAGATGGCGGCGGCGGCGCGCTCGGGCTATCCGCTCGCGCGGATGACGCTGGTCGTCGTCGGTGACCTCAAGACCGTCGAGCCGCAGCTCAAGGCGCTGCCGGAGCTGTCAGGGCTTCCGTTCCAGACCGTGAAGCTGCCCTGATCGCCAGCAGCGTGTCGCGCAGCGCGGGAAAGAGGCGATCGTTGCCCAGACCGCTCAGGTGATCGCCGTCGAAGAATAGCGGGCGCCCGCCGGGCAGCGCCTGACACGGGTCGCCGGGGCACAGCAGGGGGAAGGGGTCCCACAGTGTCAGCCCCGGCTGGCGCAGCGCCAGCGTATTCATCGCCGCGACGACCGGGCTGCGCAGCAGGAGCAGTTCGTCCCGCGGCACGGTGCTGCCCCCGCGACAGATGGGGTTGTCGCGGTTGAACCAGTCCGAACAGCGAAAAATGGGGCTGCGGAACAGCGGCTTGGGCGCCTCCAGCACCAGCGAGCGTCCATTGCCGGCGAGGCTGGCGAGCACGCGCTGCGCCTCGGCCAGCGCTTCGGGGGAGACGCGGTCGTCATGCGGCGCCTCCAGGTCGCGATCGCCCTCGAACTGGTTGACCAGCCGGGTTAACCGCAGCCCGGGCAGGAAGACGATGTCGCCGGGCCTGGCCGCCTTGCCTATGTCCGCCAGCACCGCCGCGTAGAAGGACGCGCAGCGGGGCCGCGACGCCATCGTCTCGATCAGCTTGAGATATGGGCAGCCCGCGCGGAAATAGGTGCGGACCGGCACGCCAAGCTCGGCGGCGAGCTGCTCATAGGCGGCGACATAGGCCAGCCCGTGCGAATCCCCCGGCGCGAAGAGCGTGAAGCCGGCAGCGGGGCGGGTGCAGCCTTCGGGAGTCACCACCCGCAGCGTGCCGCCGGCGAGCCGGGTCTCCTCGCTGCGCAGCGTGCAATGCGCGAACGCCGGGGGGAGGGGGCGTCCGGCTTCGGAATACCATGCCGTCCGGTCGCGTGTCACGCTCAAGCTGAGCGCGTCGTGCGACACGATCATCAGATGCCCGCCGAGCGCAGCCGCCACGACCAGCGCGCCGCCGCTCCATAGCAGCGGCCCGCGCCGCCGGACCGCGATCCATTGGGTGCAGCGAAGGGGCCGCTCGACCAGGAAATAGGAGAGCAATGCCAGCGCGACGGCGATTGCCAGCGCGGCCAGCGCCAGCGCGCCCGTGTCGAGGCCGAGCGTCCAGCGGAACAGGACGAACACCGGCCAGTGCCACAGATAGAGCGAGTAGGAGAGCAGCCCGACCGCGACCATCGGCGGGCTCGCGAACAGGCGCGTGAGCGGCGTCCGCGTCGCACACAGCGCCGCGATCAGCCCCATCGTGCCCAGCACCGGGAGCAGCGCGAGCGGGAAGGGGAAGGCCGCCCCCTCGGCTATCGCCAGCCCCGCGAGGACCAGCGCAGCGCTGGCCAGGCCAATGGCGTGCTGCACCCCGCGCCGCGCCCCCGCGAGCCACGGCCCCCAGCTATCGGCGGTGAGCAGCAGGAGCATGCCCGCGCCAAGCTCCCAAAAGCGCGACACGATCAGGTAGAAGGCGAATTTGGGCGCGAGCCAGGTCAGCACCGCTGCGATCACCAGCGATCCGATCGTCAATCCCGCGACGACGCGGATCGCGTGCTGTCCGCCCTGCAGGCGCTGATGCCACCACAGCAGGAAGGGGAAGACGAGGTAGAATTGCTCCTCCACCCCCAGCGACCAGCTATGGGTGAAGGGATTATATGCCGCCTGCGGGCCGAAATAGCTGTCGGTATCGGTGGCGAGCACGATGTTGCTCAGGCCGACGAACGCAAAGCGCGCGACCTGTGCCGCGCTTTCGCTGAGCCACGCGCGCGGGATGAACAACTGCGATGCCAGCAGCGTCGCGAGCAGCATCGCGACCAGCGCAGGCATGATCCGCACCAGCCGCCGCGCGTAGAAGCAGCGCACAAGCGCGCCGAAGCTGTCGAACTCCCGCCCGAGCATCGATCCGGTGACAACGAAGCCGGAGATCACGAAGAAGATGTCGACCCCGGTAAAGCCTCCGGGCAGGAGGTGCGGACGCAGATGGAACAGGATCACCGCGCCCACCGCCAGCGCGCGTAAACCGTCGACGCCGGCGATGTAGCCGAGCTGACTGGAATGTGTCATTTGTTGCACGCCCGGCCCCCCCGCGCGGCCTGTAAGCGAGGTGAACCGATCCGCCAACCCGGCGAATTGCGCGGCGATCGCGCGGCGTGCAGCTTCAATTCACCTTTGGCGGCATAGTGCGGTGGGGTGGGTTTTAACGGTTGCAAGATAGGCGGGGCAGCATCGCTGGCGGCGCTCGCGCTGGCCGGCGCGGCGCGCGCGCAGGACGCGCCCACCCCCGCGCCGAGCGCGACCCCCGCTATCACCGCAATCCCCGGCATCGCGCCCAGCCGGTTCAGCATCGGCGCGCCCACGCCGACGCCAACCCTCGCACCGCCCCCGATCGTGGTCCCTACGGCGACCCCGACGCCTCGCGTACGAGCGCCTGCGCCCAGGGGGCAGCCCAGCGCGATGCGGCGCACCGTGCGTCCCGCGGTTCAGCCCGGCAGCGATCCCGGGGCACGTGCCTCGCCCGGGCCAGGCGCTCCGCTCGTTCCGCCGGCCAGGCCCGCATCGCCGGTGGCGGAGCCGTCACCCTCCGCCGCTTCGCCACCGACCGCGGCACCGCCCGGCCTGGGCTGGCTGTGGTTGCTGCTGGGCGCCGCCGGGGCGACGCTCGCGGGCCTCGGCGCCGGCCGATGGCGCAGGCGTCGCGGTGCGGAGGCCGTGGCGGATGTACCCGTCGTCGCCGTGCCACCCGTCCCTCCGCGCCCGGCGCCGCTCCTGCCCGCCAAGCCGCATGCGGATGCCGCACCGCCGACCCCCTCTCTGCCCTTCGAACTGGCCCTCGCCGATGCGCGGGTGGCGTTTGCGCCGCACGCGATGCTGTTCGAATTCGAACTGCGCCTCGCCAATCTCCAGCCCGAGGCCGCGGACGCGATCCGCGTATCGGTGGCGGCGATCAGCGCCAGCGCGGAGCAGGATCGCCGGATCGCCGGGTTCCATGCGGCGCCGATCGCCGACCCCGCCGCGCCACCCTTTGCGCTGGCGCCGGGACAGGGCGGGCGGCTGGCGCTGCGGATCGCGTTGCCGCGCGAGGAGGTTCATGTCGTCGATCTGGGCGGGCGCCCGATCTTCGTGCCGCTGCTGCTGGTCGATCTGCGCTGGCGGGCGGGGCTGGGCATCCGGCGCTTCGGGGCCGATTTCATGCTCGGCATGCCGGGGCAGGGCGGCAAGCTGGGCCCGCTCAGGCTGGATCGCCCGGCCCCCGCAGGTGCGCTGGCCGCGACGCGATACCATAAGCCCGCCGCCTGACCTTCGCCTCACGGAAAAGGGGCGGCCCGTCGCCGGACCGCCCCCTTCCTGTTTCGCTGCCGGATGGCAGGCGAAGCTTACTTGATCTCGACAGTCGCGCCAGCGGCTTCGAGCTGCGCCTTGATCTTGGCGGCTTCGTCCTTCGACACGCCTTCCTTGACGGCCTTCGGCGCGCTCTCGACGAGCGTCTTGGCTTCGGTCAGGCCGAGGGCGGTGATTGCTCGTACTTCCTTGATGACGTTGATCTTCTTGCCGCCGTCGCCGGTCAGGATCACGTCGAATTCGGTCTGCTCTTCGACCGCTGCAGCGGCTGCACCGCCGCCGGCGGCGGGGGCTGCTGCGACGGCTGCGGCGGCGGAGACGCCCCACTTCTCTTCGAGCAGCTTCGACAGCTCGGCGGCTTCAAGGACGGTCAGCTCGGAGAGCGTTTCGACGATTGCGTTCAGGTCAGCCATATTAAAACTCCAGTCAAATCAGGTTGTTCAGGGAAATAAAGGTCTCAGGACGCCGCGGTCTTACGCGGCTTCCTTCTCGCTGTACGCAGCCAGAACGCGTGCGATCTGGGCGGCCGGCGCCTGGGTGATCGTCGCGATCTTGGTCGCGGGTG